>NZ_PJIU01000010.1:0-2927 GCF_002929435.1 Arthrobacter sp. 9E16
CTCGGGATGTTTTCCAACTCCCGGCCGCGGCGACTTAGAAGACTTTACACAGGTTTTGACCCACCCGCAAATCGGCCCATGGGCTGTGATCGGGGTCCCAACAACCACGGTGAACAAACGGCTTTCCGGCCCTTCAAAGCCACTTTTGTTCGGAATTTCCCTTGGCTGTCTGCCGCATGGTTATTCTCCCATGACACAGCTGTGGGTAGCTCTCCGGTTTGGAGAGCTACCCACAATGTTGAGCCCACGGGCTCTACCGGCTGGTCACGAGCTGTTCAGCCTATAGCCGGCATAAAGAACTCAGACGTGGCCCCCTGTTGCTAGTCCATTTCCTTCCTCCGTCGTGCAGCCCCGGCCACCAGCAGTGTGCCCATGAGGACGGCGCCGGCTCCGGCAAGGGATACCTGTGCGGTGGCGGTTGCCCCGGTCTTGGCCAGCGTGTCCTTACCCAAAACCGCGTAGGTATTAGTGACTGTCGCGTCTACGGTTTCACCCGACACGATCACGACGCTGTAGGGCAGAATCGTCTCGACAGTGACGTTCCCGTTCTCACCGTTCGTGGGCTCGGTGACAGTGCACTCGGTACCGGCAGGGATGCCGTCGAAGACCTGCACGTACTCACCGGGCAGGGTTTCAGCGGGGATCCGCACCACTTGCTCGAGCTCGTTTCCGCAGACCACGTTGAGGTATGACGCGGACTGCTTTCCGGCGCCGTTTCCGGCCACGATTTTGGTTACTTGCAGAGATCCATTGGCATATTGCACCGTATTAGCCAGGCCTGCACTTACCGTGGCTCCCGGCTCAATAACGACCGTTACCGGGTCACCGGCCTCCACGGTAACCTCCGACGTCGCCCCAGTGCTCGATTCCGTCACCGTACATTCCGTCCCCGCCGGGATATCAGTGAGGGTTTCACCGTAGGTCCCGGCCGCGCTGCCTGCCGGGATGACAACACTGGTGTCCAGAACGGACCCGCACACAACGTCGAGAACTATTTCCGACTGCAGGCCTGCGGCGTTCCCGTCGATCGTCTTGGTGACGTTAAGCGCTCCCGGGAGGTACTGAACCGTGTTGGTAACCGCAAGGACGTTCTCACCGTCAGTGATGGTCACGGGTTCCGGGAGCACCGGTGTGACTGTTACCTCCGTCGTTGATCCGGTGACGGGTTCAGTAACTGAACAGACCGTGCCTACTGGAAGTCCTGCGACCGTCTCAGTCACTGTTTCAGTCGTGCCGGCGGGGATCTCGAAGGTGAAGACGCCGGATGCTCCGCAGTCCACCACCAGGGAAATGTCGCCCTGCAGCCCGGCTCCTTCACCTGCAAACGCCTTACTTACCGTCAAGTCGCCGGCAACGAAGAACTCGGCCGTCGCCCGTGCATTGGACTCAATCTGCGCATCAGCTGCCAGGATGAGCTTCTGGGCAGTGGTGACGCTGGGATTGTTGCCGGCATAGAGGTAGACGTTGCCTGTCTGGACAGGAACCACGGCTGTGGCGGTCAGATCAACTGGATCCGTGGTTTGGTTGTCGTTCCGCACCCACAGCTGAGTGCCGGAGGTGACAGTCGTGCCAACAAGCGGGGCCGTACCGGCCGGATCCGTGTACAGGGTGTAGCCTTCCGGCACCGCAACGGTGATGGTGCCTGCATCGGAAGTAATGGTGAATGGCCCGGTGACTCCGTCGGTGGGGCCTGACGCAGTGGGCGGATCGATAGCTACGTTGGGGGCCGGCGGCTCGGTCAGCGGTCCTGCCGCGAGTACTGCGGCGACAATCGGAGCCGTGTACGGCCGGACTGGATCGTTTTCCGCTAGGACGTAGCCGTCGCTGAAAAACCACACAGCAGCCTGAACCGCTGCTGCCCGAATGCTGTCCGACGGCGCCTCCGGCAGGCCCGGCTGATCCGGGTAGTAGCTGTTCAGCACCCGATTAACGTAACCAATGTTCGGCACATTGGATTCGTCCCAGCTGCCGCTCTCATAACCCAGGCCGGTGTAGGTGGAGGTACGAATGTCGATGCAGTACATCTGCTGCGTATTGCCGACGGCGTCAACAGTGGTGATGATGCCGGCAAACCCCTCATTGAGGGTCTCATAGCCCGCCGGCACGCCCGTGGGATACCCGGTGGTGGGGTCGAACGGCGCACCTGCAGGAGGCAGCCCGCCAGCCACCCCCTGACCCGGTCCGGTGCCGGTCATTGTGATCTCCGTGAGGTCCGAGGGGACTTCGTTGCCCGGGGATTCACCGCTGAATACGGCATGTGCCGGCAATGCCAGTTGCATCAGAAGACACAGGATGGCGAATACCCCAATGCCCGTGCCGCTGGCCCGGCCTCTCCATACTGGGGTACTGCCCCTCCGGACACTGCCGGTTCTGCGACGCACGCTCATTAGCTTCCCGCTTTCTGCTCGACCCTTTGACATCCGCAGAGCCCAGGTGAGGACAGACTTATATGAGGCTCCGTGAGCAGTGAGGCTACCTCGTGGGGAAACGTGTGCAAAGGGAAGTGCAGGAATCATCTACTGATACTGAAGTTAAAAGCGTGGTAGCTGAGATGTGCTTGACAATGCCGCGTGGTAAGGCAGCGCCAACGGCTCCCGTCCGGGCAACCGTAACCCGGCAAAACCGCCGGCTGGGAAGCATGCCTGTTAAACAGTTGAGGCCCGAACCAAAAGGTACGGGCCTCAACCTCTCAACCGAAATATTGTCCGGCGGTGACCTACTCTCCCACACCCTCCCGGATGCAGTACCATCGGCGCAGTGGGTCTTAGCTTCCGGGTTCGGAATGGGACCGGGCGTTTCCCCCACGCTATGACCGCCGTAACCCTACCACCCGCACCACCGGCCAAACTGCTCCTGGTGGAGGGGAAAACAATGGGTCACAACCAAACACGTTCAACCGTGCCTGTCATGAAAAAGTATCCACGCGT
>NZ_PJIU01000011.1:0-1694 GCF_002929435.1 Arthrobacter sp. 9E16
GTCGAAGTTAGAAACCCAATGTAACGAGGGTGGTATTCCAAGGTTGACTCCACCAGTACTGGCGTCCTGGTCTCATAGTCTCCCACCTATCCTCTACACGTTACACCAAATTTCAATATCAAGTTATAGTAAAGCTCCACGGGGTCTCCCCGTCTAGTTGCGGGTAACCGGCATCTTCACCGGTACTAAAATTTCACCGAGTCTGCAGCCGAGACAGCGAAGGGATCATTACACCTTTCGTGCGGGTCAGAATTTACCTGACAAGGAATTTCGCTACCTTAGGACCGTTATTGTTACGGCCGCCGTTCACCGGGGCTTCAATTCAAAGCTTCGCTTGTGCTGACTTCTCCTCTTAACCTTCCGGCACTGGGCAGGTGTCACCCCCTATACATCGTCTTGCGACTTAGCAGAGAGCTGTGTTTTTGTTAAACAGTTGCCCCTCCCTCTTCACTGCGGCTCATCAAAGATGAGCACTCCTTCTTCCGAAGTTACGGAGTTATTTTGCAGAGTTCCTTAGCTACAGTTGTCTCGCTTGCCTTAGGATTTTCTCCTTGACCACGTGTGTTCGTTCTAGGTACAGGCAGTTAATTATTAATGTTAGAAGCTTTTCTTGGAAGCGTGGAGTCATATACTTCGTTACTAGGCGAACCGTTCACTCCCCATCACACTTCAACGTTAATACAACACGGATTTGCCAATGTTGCCGTCTTTGTGCTTAGCCCGGGACAACCAGCACCCGGGATATACTATCCTTCTCCGTCACTCCATCACTAATTAACTGGTACAGGAATATCAACCTGTTGTCCATCGACTACGCCTGTCGGCCTCGCCTTAGGTCCTGACTAACCCTGGGTGGACGAACCTTGCCCAGGAAACCTTGGTCAAACGGCATGGAAGATTCTCACTTCCAAACGTTACTCATGCCGGCATAATCACTTCCAAGCGCTCCACCAGTCCTTACGGTCTGACTTCATCACCCTTGGAACGCTCCCCTACCACTGTACTTGCGTACAATCCGTAGCTTCGGTGGTAAACTTAAGCCCCGGTACATTTTCGGCGCAGAATCACTCGACTAGTGAGCTGTTACGCACTCTTTAAATGATGGCTGCTTCTAAGCCAACATCCTAGCTGTCTGTGCAGTTCCACATCCTTACACACTTAGTTTACACTTAGGGACCTTAGCTGACGATCTGGGCTGTTTCCCTCACGAGCATGGACCTTATCACCCATGTTCTGACTGCTATGCACAAGTTATGGCATTCGGAGTTTAATTCTAATCAGTACCGCTAGGTGCAGCCATCATAGATTCAGTGCTCTACCTCCACAACAATTCACATAACGCTATCCTTAAAGATATATCGGGGAGAACTAGCTATCTCCGGGTTCGATTGGAATTTCACCGCTAGCCACAAGTCATCCAAAGTCTTTTCAACGAATACTGGTTCGGTCCTCCATTAGGTTTTACCCTAACTTCAACCTGCTCATGGCTAGATCACCCGGTTTCGTGTCTACTACTGCATACTAAACGCCCTATTAAGGCTCGCTTTCACTACGGCTCCATCTATATCGACTTAACCTCGCATGCAATAGTAACTCGCCGGCTCTTTCTACAAAAAGCATGGTATCACCCATTAACGGGCTCTACCTTCTTGTAAGCATATGGTTTCAGGATCTCTTTCACTCCCCTCTCGGGG
>NZ_PJIU01000012.1:0-887 GCF_002929435.1 Arthrobacter sp. 9E16
GTTTGGTTCAGCTAGATGCTTATAATAGATGCTTAGCCATGCTTAGAAACAATAGCTCACTAATGGGATAAATCATGCTTCACTATCACTTATGGATATTTAATGGTAGCTCACGATGGTTAATCGTGTGATGTTAATTAATTGATAACTAAAACCTGGTTAAGGTGGGTTGTGAGCATATGGTTTTGATGGTTGTGCTCATGACAATTAAGGACCGGTTCGCGAGCTACTGTTGTGATACATTTATCGTGCCAGCCACAAGCCAGCGTGGGCAACGGCTTTATCTTTTGTATAGCATAATTCATTATAGTGTGCCAGACTGAGAAGTGGCGAGAAGTCCATGGGGGTCGCTGGGGAGTCCATGCCTTGTTTATAAGGGGGTGATTATGATCCAGGAAAGGTGCGCTGTAATGGGTTATGTTGTGCGAGGGGTATTGTCACGACTCCTTTCCGAGGTACCGTGGTGGTATTGAGGCACATGGTGACATGATGTGGGGTTGTGTCTTGTGGGTACAGTGGTACACCTCTGGCTAGAGTAAAACTATTCGAATAGCCGTGCCCGCGGTTATGGGCGGGTCTAACAATGTCTTTCGTGATTAGTTTCACATTTCTCACCATAGTAAATGATGCTATAATTGGTAATAATTTGATTAGCTCCTGGTTTGGAATGGTATATTCCTGGTTTGGAGATAGAACTGTGCAGCCGGGATGGTTGTTCAGATTGGTTGGGCCTATGCAACAGGGGATGTTGTATAGCGTTGGATTAATACTGCTTAATTAATATTTAACTGTTTTAAACTCTCAAATGTTTGCTAAATGCTGCTTTGGCAAATGAGCCCTATATTATGCCATCCTTTGGTATCCTTGTGCACTTGCATATTTGCTGT
>NZ_PJIU01000013.1:0-857 GCF_002929435.1 Arthrobacter sp. 9E16
CCTGGCTCAGGATAAACGCTGGCGGCATGCCTAATACATGCAAGTCGAACGGGGGTGCTTGCACCCCAGTGGCGAACGGGTGAGTAACACGTATCTAACCTACCTCATAGCGGGGGATAACTTTTGGAAACGAAAGATAATACCGCATGTGAATCTTATTATCGCATGAGAAAAGATTGAAAGGACCGTTTGGTTCACTATGAGATGGGGATGCGGCGTATTAGTTAGTAGGTGAGGTAATGGCTCACCTAGGCGATGATACGTAGCCGAACTGAGAGGTTGATCGGCCACATTGGGACTGAGATACGGCCCAGACTCCTACGGGAGGCAGCAGTAGGGAATTTTTCACAATGGACGAAAGTCTGATGAAGCAATGCCGCGTGAGTAATGACGGCCTTCGGGTTGTAAAGCTCTGTTGTAAGGGAAGAAAAAATAGAGTAGGAAATGCCTCTATATTGACGGTACCTTACCAGAAAGCCACGGCTAACTATGTGCCAGCAGCCGCGGTAATACATAGGTGGCAAGCGTTATCCGGATTTATTGGGCGTATAGGGTGCGTAGGCGGTTTTGCAAGTTTGAGGTTAAAGCCCGGAGCTCAACTCCGGTCCGCCTTGAAAACTGCATTACTAGAATGCAAGAGAGGTAAGTGGAATTCCATGTGTAGCGGTGAAATGCGTAGATATATGGAAGAACACCTGTGGCGAAAGCGGCTTACTGGCTTGTTATTGACGCTGAGGCACGAAAGCGTGGGGAGCAAATAGGATTAGATACCCTAGTAGTCCACGCCGTAAACGATGAGTACTAGGTGTTGGGGTTATCTCAGCGCCGCAGCTAACGCATTAAGTACTCCGCCTGAG
>NZ_PJIU01000014.1:0-808 GCF_002929435.1 Arthrobacter sp. 9E16
GCTGTCTTTTCGGTGACCGTTCCGCTGATGAGGGTCGGCATCACCTCGACGGTACTGCTGTATCTGATGCTCTCCATGCGTGAATTGAGTGCTTCCCTATTCCTCTTCACCTCAGAGACTCGGATCCTCTCAATTCTCGTCTTCGACAATTTCGATAATGGCCAAACCACAGGGGCCGCTGCCATCAGCATATTTTATGTCCTGGTAATCGCCATTCTCGCCATAGCAGCCCAGCTGGTTGGATCACACGATTCGTCAAAGAAGAAGAAATCCGCTTCGACCAAGAACGCCTTGTAGAAATAGGGGACTAACAGTGAAAACTCACAAGAAATTGAAGCTTGCAGGACTCGCCGCTGTAGTGGCCATCACAGTGTCAGCCTGCGGGTCAACCTCCGGCGCCAAAGGATCGGTTGTCCAGAACGATGCAGACGTTGAGACGACAAAGGGTCTCGTTATCGACGGAGAGCAGATCGCTGCGCAGGACGTCTACGACAAGGCCAAGGGCCAGACTTTGAACCTCTATACGGGATATCCCGAGGCGAATGAAAAGACCTTCATCGAGGCCTTCACGAAGGACACAGGAATCCAAGTCAACATGGTCCGGCTTCAGCCGAACCGACTGTCGGAGCGGGTTCTCTCGGAGCAGGGAGCCGACATGCTGAGCGCCGACGTCGTACGTATTTCCGACTATCGGCTTGCGGATGGTTTCAGCCAAGCTGGTGTCTGGCGTCCCTATACGGTTCCAGGCTCAGAAACGTTCGAGGAGGTCGTCATCAACTCCGGCGATTTCACTCGAACCCACAATGCC
>NZ_PJIU01000016.1:0-755 GCF_002929435.1 Arthrobacter sp. 9E16
CCTTGATAAATAATATTGTATAATTCTAGAATCGTGATTACAAAATAGCTTTGAGCAACTAAGTGTCTTTTAACGCTGTTTACTGCAAACCCTAACCCTTTATATTATAACTCCCTTGTACTCCCTTGCATTTATTCTGCACTTGTGGGTGTGTCTTGTTGAGTACGGTGGTTGTACTCAGTCTTGCTCAATTTTTCCCAAACCCAGAAGAGGAGCCCCTGGATGATGAAGGCTTTGGTGTCTAGCTCGTGCCTGCCGTCAAGCGCCTGTGGTCGTCGCCCTAGTCTTCCGCTGTTTTTCGTTGTCTTTGTGTGCTGGGCCTTCGCTGCCCGTGTAATAATTCTATTTACGCTTCCGCTTGTTAAACTCTGAATTGTATCAACTTTTGGTGTACCTTGCCTCCTGGGACAAGGATTAATGCACGCACGTAAGGAACGCCCGTTGGGTTAATTCCGGTCGTGACAAGTTGGTATCAGAGCTAGGTTGACCGTAGGACAAGCCAACTGGAAACCTAAGAGCCCTCTGAACCCCTTTTTCATATGCATATGCCCTTTTGCACTTGGATTCTGTTTTGGGAAAATTTGGAGTTTTGCCTCTTTGGTTTGCGGGAAAAATTTTGGTCGTTCATTCGGATCGGATCTTTAAAATTAGCTTAGTCTAGGGTTTTGGTAAAATTTTATTTGGAGTTTATTCGACAGTCAATCGGGAATTTATCAGGTGATATGCATTAGGTCGTGTCTATGTTCGATGGGGCA
>NZ_PJIU01000001.1:0-437548 GCF_002929435.1 Arthrobacter sp. 9E16
CGGAAACAACCAGTTCAACCAATTAAAATAATTGGTATCAATAAACTTGGCACACTATTGAGTTCTCAAACAACAGATGCATCCGAAATACTCGGAAAAACAAAGAATGTTTTTCTTTTCTCTTCGCTGCAGTGTTTCTTTATTCTATTTCATCCGGACCGTTTTAGCAATTCCGCGGTATTCGCGGTAATTGGCTGAAACAACCGTTTGAACCCGCCACAAAGCATTCGGATGAAATCCGCTGCTGTGTTTTTGGGCTGTTGCCGGATCCGGGAGCCTTGCCAGCGGACCATGTCCGCCAGGCACTCACCGGGGCAACTCACTAAACTTTACACAGACTTGCCGGTCCTTGCAAACCGCCGGAGTGTGACCTCCTGCACTCTGCCGGCCCCGGGGCGTCTGCGCTAAATCTGCGCGTTGCCGAACCAACTTCCAATAGTTTGCGACGGAAGTTCAGGTCCCTGCAAGTCCGGCGGCCGTTGTCTCGCTCACAGCGGATCGTTGCCCCGCAGATACTGCAGCTGGGCAGCCACTGACAGTTCCGCCGCTCCGCGGACGTTGGCCGGCACATCGGCGTAGACCAGGTCCGCCACCTCGGAAACGGAGGCTCCTTCTCCTGCTTCCTCCAGCGCGGCGCGAATCTGCTCCAAACGCTCCTGACGGTGGTCCCGGTAGGTCAGGACCACTGTGCTGAGGTCAGAGAGCACGGGCCCGTGCGCCGGAAGCACCGTTGCATGCCCCAGCTCTGACAACCGTTCCAGGCTGGCGAAATAGTCTCCGAGTGTTCCGTCCGGGAAGTCCAGAACTGTGGTGCCGCGCCCCAGGATCGTGTCGCCGGTCAGGACGGATCCGCCCGGCCCGTCGGCGGGAAGGTGGAAGCAGACGGAATCCGAGGTGTGGCCGGGGGTGGCCAGGACCGTGATGTCCACTCCCCCGGCGTGCACCACTTCACCGTCAACGAGCGGATCTCCGTCCACGCAGTAGGCAGGGTGGAAGGCACGGACAGGTGCCCCGGTCATTTCGGCAAACCGTACGCTTGCCTCGGTGTGGTCGGGGTGCCGGTGTGTAATGAGGACCAGTTCCACAGTCCCGGCGGACGCCAGCAGCTGCAGGTGCGCTTCATCCAGGGGCCCCGGGTCCACCACCACCACATGGTCTGAATCCTCGGCAGCAATGACATAGCTGTTGGTTCCCTCCAGACTCATGGGACCGGGGTTCGGCGCCAGGGCAAAGCGGGTCAGCGGGCTGCTGCGGGTCAGGGTGGTGGTGGACATCGGGTTCCTTTGTTGAGCCGGCGTTTAGGCCAGTCGGGTCAGCCAGCCGTGGGTATCTTCCACGGTGCCGGTCTGAACGCCCAGAAGCTGTTCGCGGATGGACATGGTGACCGGGCCGGCAACGGCGTCGGCCGATCCAATGGTCTCGGTTTCAGTCTTTAGTTCGCCCACCGGCGTGATGACAGCAGCGGTGCCGCACGCGAAGACCTCGGTGATGTCACCGGAGGCCACGCCGTCGCGCCATTCATCCAGGGTGATCTTCCGTTCCTGGACGTCCAGTCCGCGATCGCGGCCCAGCTGGATCACGGAGGAGCGGGTAACGCCGTGCAGGATGGTGCCGGACAGTGCCGGCGTGACCAGGCTGCCGTCTTTGAAGACAAAGAAGACGTTCATCCCGCCGAGTTCTTCCACGGCGTTGTCATTGGCCGCGTCCAGGAACAGCACCTGCTTGCAGCCGTGCGCCTCGCCTTCCATCTGGGCGATCAGGGAAGCAGCGTAATTGCCGCCGCACTTGGCTTCGCCGGTGCCGCCGATGCCGGCGCGGGCGTACCTGGTGGAGAGCCAGATGGATACGGGCTTCAGTTCGCCGCCGAAGTAGTTGCCGGCGGGCGAGGCGATGACACGGTAGGACACCTCGCGTGCAGGGCGAACGCCGAGGAACGCTTCGGTGGCGATCATGAACGGGCGCAGGTAGAGCGCGGCGCCGTCGCCTTCGGGGATCCAGTCCGAATCCACCGACACCAGCCGGCGGAGCGATTCCATGAACAGCTCTTCAGGCAGTTCCGGCAGGGCAAGACGGAGGGCGGAGAGGTTCATGCGGGCGGCGTTGGCTTCCGGGCGGAACGTCCACACCGAGCCGTCGGCATGCCGGTACGCCTTGAGCCCCTCGAAGATTTCCTGGCCGTAGTGCAGCACGGCCGCGGCCGGATCCATGGCGATGGGACCGTACGGTTCAATCCGGGCGTTCTGCCAGATACCGGTGCCGGTTTCATCGGCCTTGTAGTCGATGACCGCGGTGTGGTCCGTGAAGTAGTCTCCGAATCCGGGGTTGGCCAGTATGGCCGCACGCTCCTGCGCCGACTTTGGGTGGGCAGAGAGCTGCTGGGAGAATTCCAGAGCGCTGACAGACATTTTTCCTCCACGGTGGGCGGCGCGGGCCGTCCGACGAATTGGTTATTGATACTCCCCGAGCTTATGACACCGCTGCGGCTATCGCATTGCCGACTTCCGCTGTCGTGCGCGGTTCCCCGGTGCGTGCGGCGAGGTCCTCCTCCACCGCCTGTTCCACGCGGGCGGCTTCTTTTTCCAGCCCGAGGTGGCGCAGCAGCAGCGCCGCGGAGAGGATGGCTGCCGTGGGATCGGCTTTCTGATGGCCTGCGATGTCAGGGGCCGAACCGTGCACCGGTTCAAACATGGAGGGAAAGGTGCCGTCCATGTTGATGTTGCCGGACGCTGCCAGTCCGATGCCGCCGGTCACAGCAGCAGCCAGGTCCGTGATGATGTCGCCGAAGAGGTTGTCCGTGACGATCACGTCAAAGCGTGACGGATCAGTCACCAGGAAGATGGTGGCCGCGTCCACGTGCAGGTAGTCGTGGCTGACCTCGGGGAATTCGACGGCGACGCGTTCCACGGTGCGCTTCCAGAGCCTGCCGGCGTAGACCAGCACGTTGTGCTTGTGCACCAGGGTGAGTTTTTTGCGCGGACGCTCGCTGGCGCGCCGGAACGCATCCCGGACCACGCGTTCCACGCCGTAGGCGGTGTTCAGGGAGACCTCGGTGGCAACTTCGTGCGGAGTTCCTTCGCGGAGCACTCCCCCGTTGCCGGTGTACGGGCCTTCGGTGCCTTCGCGGACCACAATGAAATCCACGGTGCCGGGGTTGGCCAGCGGGCTGGCGACCCCGGGGTAGAGCCGGGACGGACGCAGATTCACGTAGTGGTCCAGGCTGAAGCGCAGCTTGAGCAGCATTTCCCGCTCCAGAAGCCCGGACGGAATGCTCTTATCCCCCGGAGCCGCCCCGACGGCGCCGAACAGGATGGCGTCATGGCCCTTGAGCGCTTCCAGGGTGGAGTCCGGCAGGGTTTCACCCGTGGCCAGCCAGTGCTCGGCGCCAAGCGGATACTCAGTCAGCTCGAGGCGCACGGGGCCGCCGTCCGTCACCGCAAGGAGTACCTTAACGGCCTCGGCAGTGACTTCAGGACCGATGCCGTCACCGGGAATGACGGCCAGGGAAACAGTGGAGGACTCTTCGCTCATGCCGCCATTCTAGGAAGGGTGTCCATATCGCGGGCAAACCGTTCCACATGCTGGACACTTCCGGAGATCAGCCCCTGGCATGAGGACCTGCAGGCGGGTCAGGCCCTAAAGTTGTTGTCCATGCTCGTGCACCGCCGAATCCAAGCCTGGCTGCAGGCCAATCCCTTCAAGGTAGACACCACTCTCATGCTTTTCGGTGTGCTCTTCTTTGTGCTTTCGGCAACGGCGGTCGGAAGCCCGCATCCGGTATTCGACATCGTCGTGTCCCTGGGCATTGTGGTGCCCCTGGCATGGCGCCGGACCCGGCCGGTGCTGTCCGGCAGCATCACCGCCTTTTTCTGTTTGATGCAGGTAATTTTCAGCGGTTTCCCCCTGCCGGCGGACATCGTGGTCCTGGCAACGGTCTATGCGCTGGCCGCCTATGCACCGCGCTGGGCGAGCCTGGGCGGGTTGGCCCTGGCGCTGATCGGCGGGATGCTGTTTGTTTTCCGCTACTTCGCCAACCCCTTTGAGGGCCTTGGGACCATGACCGCGGCCATGTTCGTCTTCAACGTCATTGCCTTTGACTCCGTCATCCTGGTGGCCTGGACCTTCGGCGATCTGGCCCGCACCCGCAGATTGGCCCTCCAGGCACTGGAGGACAGGGCACGACGGCTGGAGACCGAGCGGCAGCAGGAACGCGATCTCGCCGCCGCTGACGAGCGCTCCCACATTGCCCGGGAAATGCACGACATTGTGGCCCATTCCCTTTCAGTCATCATCACCCAGGCGGACGGCGCCCGGTACGCGAGCGCCCAGGATCCCGAAATTGCCGTCAAGACTCTCGGTACCATCGCGGAGACGGGCCGCGGATCGCTGCGTGAAATGCGGCGCCTGCTCGGGGTGCTGCGCGGCGACGAGCTGGCTTCCACGCGCCCGCTGCCCTCGCTGGCCGACGTCGATTCCCTGGTGGACGCGGTCAAACGCGCCGGCCTGGAGGTGAGCGTGCATCGGACGGGAGCCATGCGGCGCCAGCTTCCCGCCGGAGCGGAGCTCACCGCGTACCGGGTCATCCAGGAGTCACTCACCAACGTGCTCAAGCACGCCGGCCCATCGGTGCGGGCGGACGTGGAGCTGGAGTGGACGTCCCGCGGCCTGGAGGTCCGGGTGTTCGACGACGGACGCGGCGCCGGCGCGGATGCCGCGCCGCCCGCTCCCCCGGCCGCCGGTTCCGGCCAGGGCATCAATGGCATGACGGAGCGGGTGGCCCTCTACGATGGAAAACTGGTGGCCGCACCCGCAGTCGGCGGAGGATTCCGCGTTACCGCATTCATTCCCTATACGGAGGCCTGAGCATGACCGGCACCCTGTCCAACCCTTCCGGCAGCGACATCCCCGAGCCCGCGCCCATCCGGGTGGCCCTGGTCGATGACCAGCAGCTGGTCCGCGGCGGCTTCAAGATGCTGATCAATTCCCAGCCCGATCTGACCGTGGTGGCCGAAGCAGGCAACGGCGAGGAAGCGGTGCGCGCGCTCTCCGCCGTGCGCGCCGACGTCGTCCTCATGGACGTGCGCATGCCCGGGATGGACGGCATCGAGGCAACCTCCCGGATCCTGGAGCGCGCCGCGGCGCAGCCCAAGGGATCCAGCGACGCCGAGCTCAAGGTGGTGGTGCTGACCACCTTCGACCTGGACGAGTACGCGCTGTCCGCGATCCGTGCGGGAGCCAGCGGTTTCCTGCTCAAGGACGCCCCGCCGGAAGAACTCCTCGACGCCATCCGCACCGTGTACCGCGGCGACGCGGTGATTGCGCCGTCGACCACCCGCAGGCTGCTGGACCATGTGGCTCCCCTGCTCCGCGAGCCCACCGCCGAGGTCAGCCGGCATGCGGCCGACGTCGAACGCCTCACCCCCCGCGAGCGCGAAGTCTTCGGACTGATCGCGCAGGGACTCTCCAATCCGGAAATCGCCGCGCACCTGTTCCTCTCTGACGCCACAGTGAAAACGCACGTGGGCCACATCTTGGCCAAGCTCGGCGCCCGGGACCGCGTGCAGGCTGTGGTGATTGCCTACGAAACCGGTATCGTCGCACCGTAGTTCCTTCGTGCCCTGCCGGCGGCAGACCCCCACCAGGAGGTGACCATGGCCAGTGAAGACGATGTCCGTTCCTTCTGCCTTGGGCTGCCCGGAGTCACCGAACGCCTCAGCTGGCAGCAGCCCGCGTGGTTTGCGCTGACTCTGATGGCGCGTATCTGGGATGACGGGGTCCTGACCGTCAAGTCTCCGGAACGGGAGGCACTTGCGGGCACCAGCCCGGACACCTTCTTTTGGACGCCGCACCACGACCGTTCCCCGCTCTTGGTGCTGGTGCGGCTGGACCGGGTGGACCGCGGTGGACTCGAGGAACTGCTGCTGGAGTCCTACCAACTGGCAGGCCCGCTTCCACCCACGGTATGAGACGGAGCCGGGCTGATCCCCGCCCCTCCTCCGATGCTCCGGCAGCCGGCCGAGACATAACGTAGTGGGTATGACAACCCTTACTGAGAAATCTTCCGTGCCCGGCGGCACCACGGCCGCCGCTGCCGCACGGTCCCTGAACAAGACCTATGGCTCCGGCGACACCGCCGTCCACGCGCTGGCCAACGTTGACGTCACCTTTGACGCCGGCACCTTCACCGCCATCATGGGACCGTCCGGATCCGGCAAATCCACCCTCATGCACTGCCTCGCGGGACTGGACACGGCTGACTCGGGCAGGATCTGGATCGGGGACACGGAGATCACCTCCCTGAAGGACGCCGAGCTGACCCGCCTGCGCCGCGACAGCGTGGGCTTTGTGTTCCAGTCCTTCAACCTGGTGCCCACCCTCACGGCCGAACAG
Source organism: Arthrobacter sp. 9E16 (assembly GCF_002929435.1). Taxonomy (NCBI): domain Bacteria; kingdom Bacillati; phylum Actinomycetota; class Actinomycetes; order Micrococcales; family Micrococcaceae; genus Arthrobacter; species Arthrobacter sp. 9E16. Next base: position 6,388 of record NZ_PJIU01000001.1, read on the forward strand.
AACATCACGCTGCCCGTGGCCCTGGCCAACGGCAAGGTGGACTCCTCATGGCTGGAGTACATCACGGAGACCCTGGGCCTGACCGGCCGGCTCAAGCACCGCCCCCACGAGCTCTCCGGCGGACAGCAGCAGCGCGTCGCCGTCGCCCGCGCCCTGCTGACCCGCCCTCATGTGGTCTTCGGCGACGAGCCCACCGGCAACCTGGATTCGAAGTCCGGCGCCGAGGTACTCTCCCTGCTGCGCCGCTCCACCCGGGAAATGGGCCAGAGCATCATTATGGTGACCCACGATCCGGTGGCCGCTTCCTACGCCGACCGTGTGGTCCTGATGAACGACGGCGCGCTGGTGGGCGAACTGGCCAACCCGACGCCGGAGACCGTGCTCGCAGCCCTGACCAAACTGGGAGCCTGAGCATGCTGCAGGTAGCCCTGGCGCAGGTGCGCCTCAACGCCCGCCGGTTCATCGCCGTCTCACTTGCCGTGATGATCGCCGTCGGATTCCTGACCGCCACGCTGGTCATCAACTCCTCGTCAAAAGCCTCGCTGACCCAGAGCGTGGGTGAGGGTTTCCGGAACGCGGATCTGGTCCTCAACGGAAACCTGTACCGCGCCGACCCGGTGGTGCTGAACGAAGACACAGTCGACGTCGTCCGCGGCCTTCCCGGGGTGGAGGGCAGCTATGCCGTTCACCGGGGCTACGCCAGCTTTGGCACGGGTCGGGACACGGTATTTGCCCAGGTCAACAGCATTCCCGAGTACACACCGCTCTTCCCCGGGGAAGTCATCGACGGTTCACTGCCGGTATCCGACGGCGAAGTTGCCGTGGACAGTGACACCGCAGAGCGCCAGGGCCTCTCGAAAGGCTCGGTACTGAACCTCACGGGCGGCCCCGATGAATCTGCGGCACAGCTGACCGTCACTGCCCTGGTTGCACCCTCCAACGATCCGACCAGCATGGGCACCCCCCAGCTCTACGCCGCCGGTGCCACCGCGGCGTTGTTCGCCAACACCGAAGACGGGTTCGACACCATCCAGCTGGCACTGGCCGACGGCGCCAAGGCGGACGAGGTACGGGCCACCGTGGAGCAGGAACTTTCAGCCGCCGGCATGGACGAAGTTGTTGTCCGCACCGCCCCGGAACAGACCGACGCCGTCGTGGCCATGTACACCGGCGGAGACGACGCCCTGACCCTCATCCTGCTGGCCTTCGCCGCCGTAGCCGTACTGGTCTGCGCCCTGGTGGTCTCCAACACCTTCTCCGTACTGGTGGCCCAGCGCACCCGCGAACTTGCCCTGCTGCGCTGCATCGGCGCGGAACGTTCACAGATCCGCCGCTCCGTCCTCGCGGAAGCCCTGATCGTGGGCATCGTGGCGTCAGTTGCCGGTGTAGTGGCCGCCGTGGCCCTGGTGGGCGGCATCATCGCCTACCTGCAGACCATTCCTGAAAGCGGCTTCGCCACGCTGGCGGTCTCCCCTGTGTCGGTTGTCGTTGGCCTGCTGGTCGGCGTCCTGATGACGGTCCTGGCCGCACTGGTTCCGGCCCGTGCCGCCACCGCGGTTGCCCCGCTGGCTGCCCTGCGGCCTGCCGAAGACGTGCGGGCCGGAACGAAACGCGGCCGGGTCCGCCTGATCGCAGGACTGGTGCTGCTGGCCGTCGGCGCCGCCCTCCTTGCCGCCGGCGCCATGTCCGCGGATCTCATGGTGGCGCTTCCCGGCGGCATCCTCAGCTTCGTGGGCGTGCTGATGTGCGCCACCCTGTTTGTTCCGTCGCTGGTGCGGACTGTCGGTTCGCTGGCCGCACCGCTGGGTGTGCCCGGAAAACTCGCTGCCGTCAACGCCGTCCGGAATCCGCAGCGCACCTCGGCCACGGCGTCCGCCCTGCTGATCGGCGTCACCCTGGTGACCATGATGATGACCGGAGCCGCAACCGTTCGGACTTCCCTGGACAGTATGCTGGCCGGGGAGTTCCCGGTGGATGTGAGCGTCGCCGGGCAGGACCGTGCGTTTACCGCAGCTGATGCGGATACCGCCCGTGCCGTGGACGGAGTGCAGGACGCCGTCCTGGTACCTGTGGCAGGGACCACCGATACGAAGGACTGGGGGGCGTACGACGTCTACGCGCTGGACCCTGCCGACGCGGCAAAGGTCCTGCAGGATTCCAACCTGGTCCTGGCGGATGACACCATCCTGATGCCGCAGGGTGTCAAGGACGAAACCCTGACGGTTGCCGGGGCAACCTCCAGCGTGGAGCTGAAGGTCCTGGTTTCGGAGGACAAAATGCTGCGTCCGTTGATCACGGACGACACGGCCGCGGCCCTGGGCGGCCCCGCACCGGTGGCCGATTCCGCGGATTACGTTCCGATGCCGCAGCTCTGGCTGTCCGTGGAGGACGGTTTGACCACCGGTGCCCTGATCGATCTGCGTGCCGAGCTGGCTGAACGGCTGGACGTGGAGGAGTACACCGTGAACGGTTCCGCTATTGAACGGGCGGCCTACGAACAGGTCATCAATGTCCTGCTGATGGTGGTCACCGGGCTGCTGGGCGTCGCCGTGGTGATTGCCCTGGTGGGCGTGGCCAACACGCTGTCCCTGTCAGTACTGGAACGCACCCGCGAATCCTCGCTGCTGCGGGCACTGGGCCTGACCCGGGGACAGCTGCGCGGCATGCTGGCGCTGGAAGCCGTCCTCATTGCAGGGGTCGCGGCGCTGATGGGCAGCGTGCTGGGATCGGTGTACGGCTGGCTCGGAGCACAGTCGGCGCTGGGCTCCTTTGCCTCCGTGGCGCTCTCACTCCCGTGGCTGCAGCTGCTCGGCGTCCTGGCCGTGGCACTGTTGGCCGGACTGGCTGCCTCGGTCCTCCCGGCCCGCCGTGCCGCCCGCCTGTCCCCGGTGGCTGGACTGGCTGCCGACTAACCGCCGCTGCGGGTTCCCCGACGGGTCACGCCGCCTGGGAACTCGCGGCAGGTAGGGTGATCTGACAGGATAGTAAGCAAGCTGATCAGCATGAGTCGAAGGAGTATGAGATGTCCAATCCCGGGGCCGCCTGGAAACCCAAGCATGCATCCCTGTCCGCTTATCTGGATGACCATCTGCTGGGCGCTGAAACCGGGGTTCGGTTATTCAGCGCAGCCCGCCGAACCTGGGAAGGGTCCGAGTATGAGCAGACCTTCGCTGACCTGGAGTCCGAAATCGCCGGGGAACGGGACGAGCTGGAGCAGCTGATTCTGGCCCTGGGCTACCGGCGGAGCAAGTTCAAGAAGGCCCTGGCGATGGCCGGTGCCGTGACCGGGAAGCTGGGACCGATCAATCCGCTCAGCACCGGAGGCGGCACCACGGGCCAGTTTGAACTGGAAACCCTGCAGTCCATCGTCCGGGCCAAGGAGTGCCTGTGGCGGACCCTGCTGGCTTTGTCCGCGCACGACCACAGGTTCAATCCGGCCCGGCTTCAGGAAATGATCGAGATGGCCGGCCGGCAGCAGGATGCTGTGGCCCGGGTGATGGAGGAAACCGCACCGGCCCGGTTCCTGACAGGTACCCTCGCGGCGCATTCCTAAAACTCCAGCGCTTCAACCAACGAAAGAGTGCCCTTTGACCAGGTCAGAAGGGCACTCTTTGGCTGTTAATCCGGGTGTTTGCCGATCCTGTTACTCGGCAGGTTCCTCGTACTTCGGGAAGATCGGCGCCGGAGCCGGCAGCGGTGTACCCGGGACCAGCGGCGTGGTGATGGCACTGAACTGCCGCGCGTCGTCGTCGTTCTGGCCGAGCACCGTCAGCAGCTTGGCTGCACTGTCGGGCATCACCGGCTGGATCAGGATGGCCACAATGCGCAGCACCTCCAGCGTTACGTACAGCACCGTGTTCATGCGTTCGACGTCGGTCTTCCGCAGCACCCAGGGTGCCTGCTCGGCGAAGTACGCATTCGTGTCGCCGAGGACCTTCCACGTGGCTTCGAGCGCACCGTGGAAGTCCTGAACGTCGTAGGCCTTGCGGGAAATCTCCAGGAGCTCCCCGGCGGCGGCCAGGATGGCCTTGTCTTCCCCGGTGAACTCGCCGGGCTGCGGAACCGCGGCGCCGCAGTTCTTGGCCACCATGGACAGCGAGCGCTGGGCGAGGTTGCCCAGGTTGTTCGCCAGGTCGGAGTTCATCCGGCCGACCACAGCTTCGTGGCTGTAGGAGCCGTCGCCGCCGAAGGGCACTTCGCGCAGCAGGAAGAACCGCACGGAGTCCAGGCCGTACTGGTCCGCCCATTCCTTGGGTGCCACCACGTTGCCCAGGGACTTGGACATCTTCACGCCCTTGTTGTGCAGGAACCCGTGGATCATCACGCGCTTGGGCAGTTCCAGGTCCGCGGACATGAGGAACGCGGGCCAGAAGATGGCGTGGAAGCGGGAGATGTCCTTGCCGATGACATGGACGTCAGCCGGCCAGTACTTCTGAAAGGACTCCGACTCGGTGTCGGGGAAGCCGACGCCGGTGAGGTAGTTGGTGAGGGCATCCACCCACACGTACATCACGTGCTCCGGGTTGCCCGGAACCGGAACGCCCCAGTCGAAGGTGGTGCGGGAAATCGACAGGTCCTCGAGTCCGCCCTTGACGAAGCTGATGACCTCGTTGAACTTGGACTGCGGCGCGGCGAAGGTCGGCTGGGCCTCATAGAGTGCCAGCAGCTTGTCCTGGTAAGCGGAGAGGCGGAAGAAGTAGCTTTCCTCCTCCGTCCACGTCACCTCGGTGTCCGTCTCCTTCGAATACCGGATGCCGTCTTCGCGGACTTCGGTTTCGTCGTCGGTGTAATAGGCCTCATCCCGGACCGAGTACCAGCCGGCGTACTTGGAGAGGTAGATGTCGCCCTTCTCCTCCATCCGCTTCCAGATGGCCTGCGCCGCGGCGTAGTGGTCCTTGTCCGTGGTGCGGATGAAGCGGTCATGGGAAATGTTCAGGTCCCGGCTCATCTGCTGGAACGCTGAGGAGTTGCGGTCCGCCAGCTCCTTGGCGGTGATGCCTTCCTTGTCCGCCGACTGCTGCATCTTCAGGCCGTGCTCATCGGTGCCGGTCATGAAGAAGACGTCGTAACCGTCCAGGCGCTTGAAGCGGGCCATGGCGTCGGTGGCGATGGCCTCGTAGGCATGGCCGATATGGGGCACTCCGTTGGGATAGGAGATGGCCGTGGTGATGTAGAACGGGGTCTGGGAATCGGAAGAAGTCACATAAGAAAATTACCCTGTTTCGCCTGCGCTTGTCGCTTCGGTCCTTTCAAGCCCCGATGCCGGAGCGCGCCTGCCGGGCGGCACCGCGGCGTTCGGCCCGTGTTTGATACCCCGGAGTGTCGAACCTGGCGTAATGACCCAGGCCGAGAAGTGCGAGGGTGTAGAAACAGCTGATGGTGCAGGCAGTACCGACAACGGCCCGGTACGGCAACCAGGAGTCCCCCTGGGGCAGGATGGCGAACTCCGCCCCGATGCACGCTGCAAGCAGGACCGCGAAGAGAAGCTCCGCCGTCACCCTCAGCTTTGGTTGCCGGTAGCGCGGGGACAGCAGGAGCAGCAGGGGCGCAACGGGCATAAGCCACACCGCTTCGTTGATCCAGACGGTGGCGACCAGCAGAAACGCCGCCACTGCGCTTCCGGCATAGAGCAGGACGAACTTCCAGCCCTTCGGCAATCCTCCCCGAACCCCGTAGAGAGCCGTCAACAATGCCCAGGGCGGGAGAGCAGCGTGCACGAGTTCCATGGGACCGGCCGGGATCAGACACAGCAGCAGGGCTGACGGAACCAGGTAAACCGTCAGCCGAACTCCCGCGGCAGGCGGGCGGACGGGTGCAAAAACCATCAGCCCGGTCAGGAGCACTGCCAGGGCAAACACCAGACGGTAGACCAGGAATTCAGTGCTCCGGTTGTCCAGTCCGGAAGAGGCCAGCGTGTTGATGAAGACGGCGGCATAGACGCCAATTCCCACCAGCAGCAGGGAGGCCATGGTCCATGACCGAGCGAGCGGTGTTGCGGCCTGCTCCGCCGGAAGCTGTGACATGGGCCCAGTCTAGGTGCGTTCAGGGCCGACTACCGGGGCATCCAGCGGCCCCTGGCTAAGACTCACCGTCCAGGACACCCGTCAGGACCGGGCCCGTCGCCGCGAGTCCTGCGCGCACCAGCGCCACCCCGGCAGCAACCGACGCCGCCAGGAAGATCATGGACACCGGCGCGAACAGCACCGCGGCTCCGGTGAGCGGGAAAAGCAGCAGGGCAGGCACCGCCGTGGACACCACGCTCACCAGCAGAAGCGGCTGCATGACGGCTCCAATGCGGGCATCGTCGATGACGCTGCGCGGCATCCCCATCCGGTCCAGGCTGCGGTACAGGTCCGCACGGTCCAGCACGGTGGCGGCCTGGTTGATGCCGGCCGAGCAGGCGACCATGAGGAATCCGGCAACCACGGTGATCAGGACGCCCGTCATCACGTCTCCGGGCAGGAAATCCTCAGGTCCCTCCGTCTGGACCCCCTGCAGGACCGAGGCACCCGCTCCGGCAACGACGGCGGTGAAGCAAACCATGGACAGCGCGCTGACCTGCCGCCAGGCCGCTTTGGGCGCGTCCAGCACAATCCGGGCGGCAAGCAGGGCCTGCGGCGTTGCCGCCCGGCGCAGCCGCCGGCGGGCCGAGACAGCCACCAGCCACGGCCCCACCAGGTTCAGGACCGCCAGCCCGGCGGCAAAGGCACCGAACAAAGCGGCCAGTGCCAGGGCGGCCACAGCAATGGGAGTCATCAGGGCGAGGACACAGCCGGCGATGATGACCACCGCCGCCACGGCCCGGCGCCCCCGCACCTTTTGCGGCACGGCACGGGTGCGGACGCCAAGCGGCGAAACCGTCACCCGGCGCAGGCCGACGGCGGAGCTGACCGCCGCCAGGAGCACCACCGCCAGCACCGTCGCGGCACCGGCCGCCGGGTGCAGCCAGTAGGCGGCGCCCAGCGCTGCTCCGCGGAAATGAATCAGCTGGACAAACGGCGCGAGCACCAGATAGCCGGCCACGCCTCCCAGGGCGCCCGCGAACGCCTGGGCACTGGCCTCCAGAACCGTCACCCGGCGGACCGTCTTCGCGGAAGCACCCAGCAGGCGCAGGGTTGAGAGGTGCTCGTCGCGGCGGCGGGCGGAGAGCCGCGCAGCCGAACCTCCCAGTGTGATCAGGGGAAGCACCAGCAAAATGAGGGCAAAGCACGCGAGCAGCAGGTACAGGTCACCCTCCTCGTCCCCCCACTGCAGGAAGGACAGGGCACCGGAGAGGACCGTCAGCAGCAGCGTGGTGACCACGGCGAAGGACGCGGCCGGCAGCAGAGCCGCTGTCCACCCGGCGGTACCGGGGCGGTTCAACAGCCAGGTAATCCGCAAGGGTACGGCCAGCGGAGAGGAGTCCACTGCGCGGAGCAGGGCGGAGGCCACGGCGCTCATCGGCGAATTCCCGCGGCGCCGGCGGTGTCCGCCACCACAACGCCGTCGGCCAGGGTGATGATCCGGCTGCACCAGCGGGCAACATCGGAATCGTGGGTGACAACCACCAGGGCCCGTCCGGTTCCCTGCACCGTTTGCAGCAGCTGTCCCATGACTTCTGCTGAAGTGCGGGAATCCAGGGCGCCCGTGGGTTCGTCAGCGAACAGCATCCGGGCACCGGTGACTTGTGCCCGGGCGATGGCCACCCGCTGCGCCTGTCCCCCGGAAAGCTCACCGATCCGCCGTTCCTCCATGCCGGCCAGTCCCAGGGCGGCCAATGCGCCGGCTGCAGCCTGTTCCGCCTGCCGGCGGGCCGTGCCGTCAAGCATGAGGGCCAGGGCCACGTTCTCCCCGGCGGTGAGCTCGGGTATGAGCAGCCCCTGCTGGAACACAAAGCCGAACTCCCGCCGGCGCAGGGCAGACCGGGCGTCGTCGTTCAGGGCTGTGACCTCAATCGGCAGCGCTGTATCCCGGAACAACCGGACCCGTCCGGCGTCGGGCGAAATGATGCCGGCCAGGCAGTGCAGGAGCGTGGTTTTTCCGGAGCCGGAGGCTCCCATGACGGCGAGGGACTCTCCGGGGCGGACAGTGAGGCTGACCCCTGCCAGGGCCGGAGCGCCGTCGTACGTCTTTACAAGGTTCTCGGCCGCCAGCAGGGGCGCACCGGACATGGATGCAGTCATGCCTCCATGTTGTCCCGCCGCGGGTAGGCGGCGCCTCGGAGCCCGGCATGAACTCCGTGCCAGGCGCCTCCTACCCTGGGCGGACCCGGCAGGGCTGTCAGCCCTGCAGGTCAACCTCGCGGACCACGGTGGCACCGATTTCGGTGCGCAGTGTTTCCAGCACGTCCTGCGGAACGGAGGAATCCACGGTCAGCAGTGACAGGGCCTGGCCGCCCTCGGTGTTGCGGGCCACCTGCATGCCGGCAATGTTGATGTTCTTCTCCCCCAGGACCCGGCCCAGGGCGCCGATGACGCCGGGACGGTCGGCGTAGATGAGCACCAGCAGGTGCTCGCTGATCGGGATTTCCACCTCGTAGCCGTTGACGCCCACGAGCTTTTCGATCTGCTTCGGTCCGGTCAGGGTGCCGGCAACCTCCAGCTGGGTGCCGTCCGAGAGTGCGCCGCGGATGGTGAGCACGTTGCGGTAGTCGTCCACCTCGGAGGTCTTGAGCAGGCGCACCTCGATGCCGCGCTGCTCGGCCAGGACCGGAGCGTTCACGTAGGAGACCTGCTCGGAGACGATGTCCGTGAAGATGCCCTTGAGTGCTGCCAGTTCCAGGGCCTTGACGTCCAGCGCGGCGATCTCGCCGGCCACCTCAATGTCGATGGCGGTGACGGAGTCGGAGGAGAGCGCGGTGAAGATGCGTCCCAGCTTTTCGATCAGCGGGATGCCCGGGCGGACGTCCTCGGCGATGATGCCGCCGGCCACGTTCACGGCGTCGGGCACCAGTTCGCCGGCGAGGGCCAGGCGGACCGATTTGGCGACGGAGACGCCGGCCTTTTCCTGGGCTTCCTCGGTGGAGGCGCCCAGATGAGGGGTGACAATGACATTGTCCAGAGCCTGGAACGGCAGGTCGGTGGAGGGTTCCTTCACGAAGACGTCCACACCGGCACCGGCGATCTTGCCCTCGGTCAGCGCGGTGTAGAGGGCATCCTCATCCACCAGGCCGCCGCGGGCCACGTTCACCACGTAGGCGGTGTCCTTCATCTTGTCGAAGGCCTCGGCGCCGAGCATCCCCACCGTCTCGGGGGTCTTGGGCATGTGGATGGTGACAAAGTCAGCCTGCTCCAGCAGCTCGTCCAGCGTCACCAGGCGGACATTCAGCTGGGCGGCGCGGGCCGGGGTGATGTACGGGTCATAGGCGAGGATTTCGGTGCCGAAGCCCTGCAGCCGGGCGGCCACCAGGGCTCCGATGCGGCCCAGGCCGATGATGCCGATCTTCTTTTCGAACAGCTCAATGCCGGAGTACTTGGAGCGCTTCCACTCGCCGCCCTTGAGGGCTGCACTGGCCTGCGGAATGTGGCGGGCCAGCGAAAGGATGTGGCCGACGGTCAGTTCCGCGGCGGAGATGATGTTCGACGTCGGGGCGTTGACCACCATGACACCGGCCTGGGTGGCGGCCTTGATGTCCACGTTGTCCAGGCCGACACCGGCCCGGGCAATGACCTTGAGGTTCTTCGCGGCAGCGATGGCTTCGGCGTCCACCTGGGTGGCCGAGCGCACCAGGATGGCATCCACGTCCGCAATGGCGGAGAGCAGCTGCGTCCGGTCCGCTCCGTTGGTGGAACGGATCTCAAAGTCCGGACCCAGGGCCTGGACTGTGGCCGGGGAAAGTTCTTCCGCAATAAGTACGACGGGCTTGGTGGCTGTCACCGGTGACCTCTTTAGCTGTGGTGGATTCTGGTGGGGATCTTGGTGAAACCCTTTTCTGCGCAAAGAGGCCGGACCCGTTCAACCGGGCCCGGCCTCTTTACCGAAACGGCTTGCTCTTGCGAGCTTATCGTTTCGCTGTTGGGCGCACTCAATCGTGTGCCCTGTGTTACCGGCAGGTTACCGGCCTCCGTTTAGCGGGATCTGCCTAGCGGGAGACGGAGCCTTCGGTGTAATCGTCGTCGGACTTGATCCAGGAGAAGAGCTTGCGCAGTTCGCGGCCGGTGGCCTCGATCGGGTGGTCTTCGCCCTTCTGGCGCAGTGCCTTGAACTCCGTAGCGTCGGCGTCCTGGTCATCGATGAAGCGCTTGGCGAAGGCACCGTTCTGGATGTCCGCCAGGACGGCCTTCATGTTTTCCTTCACGCTCTCGTCAATGACGCGGGGTCCGGAAACGTAGTCGCCGTACTCGGCGGTGTCCGAAACGCTCCAGCGCTGCTTGGCGATGCCGCCTTCGACCATCAGGTCAACAATGAGCTTGAGCTCGTGCAGCACCTCGAAGTACGCGACCTCGGGCTTGTAGCCGGCCTCGGTCAGGGTCTCGAAGCCGTACTGGATCAGCTGTGATGCACCGCCGCAGAGGACAGCCTGCTCGCCGAAGAGGTCAGTTTCGGTCTCTTCGGTGAAGGTGGTCTCGATGACGCCGGCGCGGGTGCCGCCAATGGCCTTGGCGTAGGACAGGGCCAGTTCCTTGGCCTTGCCGGAGGGGTTCTGCTCGACGGCGATGAGGTCGGGAACACCGCGGCCGGCTTCGAATTCGCGGCGCACAATGTGGCCCGGACCCTTGGGGGCAACCAGCGCGACGTCGACGTCCGCCGGCGGCTGGATGTAGCCGTAACGGATGTTGAAGCCGTGGCCGAAGAACAGGGCGTCGCCGGCCTGCAGGTTCGGGGCGATCTCCTCGGCGTACACGAAGCGCTGGACCTGGTCCGGGGTGAGCACCATGATGAGGTCAGCCTCGGCAACGGCGTCGGCAACGCTGAGGACACGCAGGCCCTCAGCTTCGGCCTTGGCGCGGGACTTCGAGCCTTCCTTGAGGCCAACGCGGACGTCAACGCCGGAATCGCGCAGGCTGAGAGCGTGGGCGTGGCCCTGGCTTCCGTAGCCGATGACCGCGACGGTACGTCCCTGGATGATGGACAGGTCGGCGTCGTCGTCGTAATACATGTCAGTCACAGTGTTCTCCTACTGAAGTTTGTTGCTGGGTTCTTGGATAAAGGTTTGAAGCGGAACTGCAGCGAAGGCCTAGGCGGTGCGCAGGTGCGCGCGGTCGCCCATGGACTTGGAGCCGCGGCCGATGGCCAGCGTTCCGGATTGAACTATTTCGCGGATGCCAAAGGGTTCAAGCACTGCAAGGAGTGCATTGAGCTTTTCGGCGGTGCCTGTGGCTTCAACGATCAGCGAGTCGGTGGACACGTCAACCACTGAAGAACGGAACAGCTCGGCTGCCTGGGTTACCTGCAGCCGGGTTGCGGCATCCGCGCGAACCTTGACCAAGATGTGGTCGCGTTGCACGGAAGACTCGGGAACCAGCTCAACAATCTTGATGACATTGACGAGCTTGTTCAGTTGTTTGGTGACCTGTTCCAGCAGGTCACCCTCGGCCTCGACCACCACGGTGATGCGGGACAGTCCCGGCACCTCCGAGGGGCCGACAGCCAAAGAATTGATGTTGAATGCCCGGCGGGCAAACAGGGACGCGACGCGGGTCAGGACACCGGGAACGTCTTCAACCAGTACGGAAAGGGTGTGGCGTGCCATGGCCCTAGTCCTCCTCTTCCCAGGTGGGTGTCATGTTGCGGGCAATCTGGATCAGGTCATTGGAAACGCCGGAGGGAACCATCGGCCACACCATTGAGTCGCGGCTGACCACAAAGTCAATGACCACCGGGCGGTCGTTGATCGCCAGGGCCTGGCGGATCGTATCGTCAATGTCCTCTTCGCGCTCGCACCGCAGTCCGGCGCAGCCGTAGGCGTCCGCAAGCTTCACGAAGTCCGGAACGCGGACGGTGTCATGGCCCGTGTTCAGGTCCGTGTTGGAGTAGCGGGACTCGTAGAAGAGGGTCTGCCACTGCCGCACCATGCCCAGGGAGGAGTTGTTGATGATGGCAACCTTGATCGGGATCTTGTTGATCAGGCAGGTGGCCAGTTCCTGGTTGGTCATCTGGAAGCAGCCGTCGCCGTCGATGGCCCAGACCACGCGGTCCGGGTTGCCGACCTTGGCGCCCATGGCTGCGGGCACCGAATAGCCCATGGTGCCCAGCCCGCCGGAGTTCAGCCAGGCGCGGGGACGTTCGTACTTGATGAACTGGGCGGCCCACATCTGGTGCTGGCCCACGCCGGCCACGTACACGCCTTCCGGCCCGGTGAGCGCACCGATGCGCTCGATGACCTTCTGCGGGGCAATGTGGCCGTCCTCGGGTTCGCTGTAACCCATGGGGTAGATCTCGCGCAGGCGGTCGATGACTTCCCACCAGGGGGCAATGTCGGGGCGCTCGACGGCGAACTGAGCGCGTACGGCGTCGGACAGTTCAGGGAGGATCTCCTTGACCGAGCCCACAATCGGCACGTCCGCAGGCCGGTTCTTGGAGATTTCGGCGGGGTCGATGTCCGCGTGGATGACCTTCGCCCCGGGGGCAAAGGAGGACAGCACACCGGTGACGCGGTCATCGAAGCGGGCACCGAGGGTGATAAGCAGGTCCGACTGCTGCAGGGCCGTGACCGCCGAGACGGAACCGTGCATGCCGGGCATGCCCGCGTGCTGACGGTGCGAATCGGGGAAGACGCCGCGGGCCTGCAGCGTGGTGACGACGGGCGCACCCACCAGCTCTGCCAGTTCCAGCAGCTCTGCAGAGGCATCGGCCTTCAGCACGCCGCCGCCAACGTAGAACACGGGACGGTGCGACGCCGCGATCAGGCGTGCGGCTTCGCGCACCTGCTTGGCGTGGCCGCGCACCACGGTGCGGTAGCCGGGCAGGTCAATCCGGGGCGGCCAGGAGAACATGGTCTTGGCCTGCTGGGCGTCCTTGGAGATGTCCACCAGCACCGGTCCGGGGCGGCCGCTGGTGGCAATGTGGAAGGCCTCGGCCAGGATCCGGGGGATGTCATCCGCGTTGGTGACCAGGTAGGAATGCTTGGTGATGGGCATGGTGATGCCCACGATGTCCGCTTCCTGGAAGGCGTCGCTGCCGATGAAGGCGCTGGAGACCTGGCCCGTGATGGCAACCATGGGAACCGAGTCCATGTGTGCGTCTGCGAGGGCGGTCACCAGGTTGGTGGCGCCGGGCCCGGACGTGGCGATGCAGACGCCGGCACGGCCGGTAACCATGGCGTAACCCTCTGCGGCGTGTCCGGCTCCCTGTTCGTGGCGGACCAGGATGTGCCGGAGCTTGGTGGAATCCATGAGCGGGTCATACGTCGGAAGGATTGCGCCGCCGGGCAGGCCGAAGATGTCCTCAACGCCCAGCTCTTCCAGCGCCCGGACAATAGCCTTGGAGCCGGTCATCTCGGTGGGCGGAACAACATTGTTGGAGCCCTGCACCCGGGTGTCCACGGCTTCGGACGGAACGGAAACGGAAGAGGCAACATCACGCGTCTTGGCAGCGGCTGCCTTGGCGGCAACGCTGGCCTTGTTGGCCATCAGCGACGGGCTGATTGGCGATCCCTTACTCATAAATTCTTCCTTACGGATACTTATTCATGTGATCTGCTGCGGCGGCCGCCCGGACGATTAGCCCGGGACGGCTTTTCTGCTTTGTCTGAAGCCAATAAAAAAACCCCTCGTGCCGGTTGGCTCCGTAGGGGTTCGCGCGTGACGTTCTTGCAAGCTCGGCGGTTAGGCCACGCGCTTGATAAGGACGACGGGTACGATCTGCATGCCCTTCAGTCTTCCCGTCCCCTGCGGGGGTGTCAAACTTATGAGACTTCCGTCTCATTATGTGGACAACGTGTCCGTTCTTTGGACGCCCAGTTCCCCTGGTTCCCTGCCCGCCCAAGGCGGCAGGGCTTAATAAGGTTGAAAACCCTAAGGGGCCCCAGGCAGCAGGCGCTCCGGCGCCTGCTGCCTGGGGAGGGTTTTCAACCGCAGTAAGCGCCGGTGGAGGCAGAGTTAACCAGTTTGGTGTACTTGCCCAGCACGCCGGTGGTGAACTTGCCCGGCAGCGGCTTCCAGCCAACCTTGCGCGCTTCCAGCTCGGACTCGTCGACCAGCAGGTCGAAGCTGCGCGCGGCGATGTCCACGCGGATCCGGTCGCCGTCCTTCACGAAGGCAATGGGACCGCCGTCGACCGCTTCCGGCGCCACATGGCCGATGCACAGGCCCGTGGTGCCGCCGGAGAACCGGCCGTCGGTGAGCAGCAGGACGTCCTTGCCCAGGCCCGCTCCCTTAATGGCACCGGTGATGGCAAGCATTTCGCGCATGCCCGGTCCGCCCTTGGGGCCCTCGTAGCGGATGACGACGACGTCGCCGGCGTGGATTTCTCCGTTGTCCAAGGCATCCAGTGCACCCTGTTCACGTTCGAACACGCGGGCGGTGCCTTCGAAGACGTCGGCGTCAAAGCCGGCGCTCTTCACGACGGCGCCTTCCGGTGCCATGGAACCGTGCAGGATGGTGATGCCGCCGGTCTTGTGGATGGGGTTGTCCATGGCGCGCAGGACCTTGCCGTCGGGATCCGGCGGATTGATGGAGGCCAGGTTTTCCGCAACGGTCTTGCCCGTGACGGTGAGGCAGTCGCCGTGGATCAGGCCGGCGTCGAGCAGTGCCTTCATGATCACCGGCACGCCGCCGATCTTGTCGACGTCGTGCATCACGTACCGGCCGAAGGGCTTCAGGTCCCCCAAGTGCGGAATCCGGTCACCGATGCGGTTGAAGTCCTCGAGCGTGAGGTCTACATGAGCTTCGCGGGCGATGGCCAGCAGGTGCAGGACGGCGTTGGTGGAACCGCCGAAGGCCATGGTGACGGCGATGGCGTTTTCGAAGGCCTTTTTGGTCATGATGTCGCGGGCGGTGATGCCCTTGCGCAGCAGGTTGACCACGGCTTCGCCGGACTTGCGGGCGAACTCGTCGCGCCGGCGGTCGGCCGAGGGCGGCGCGGCGGAACCGGGAAGGGACATACCCAGTGCTTCACCGATGCAGGCCATGGTGTTGGCTGTGTACATGCCGCCGCAGGCGCCTTCGCCCGGGCAGATGGCACGTTCGATGGTGTCCAGGTCCTTGAGGCTCATCTTGCCGGCGGCGCAGGCACCCACAGCTTCAAAGGCGTCGATGAGCGTCACTTCCCGCTCGGTGCCGTCTTCCATCTTGGCGAAGCCGGGCATGATGGAACCGGCGTACAGGAAGACGCTGGAGAGATCCAGCCGCGCGGCAGCCATCAGCATGCCGGGCAGGGACTTGTCGCAGCCGGCCAGGAGGATCGATCCGTCCAGGCGCTCGGCCATCATCACGGTTTCCACGGAGTCGGCGATGACTTCACGCGACACCAGGGAGAAGTGCATGCCCTCATGTCCCATGGAAATGCCGTCGGACACCGAGATGGTGCCGAACTGCATGGGGAAACCGCCGCCGGCGTGGACGCCTTCCTTGGCACCCTGGGCCAGGCGGTTCAGGGACAGGTTGCAGGGGGTGATTTCATTCCAGGAACTGGCGACGCCGATCTGCGGCTTTGCGAAATCGTCGTCCCCCATTCCGACGGCCCGGAACATGCCGCGGGCCGGGGCTGCATGGATCCCGTCCGTGACGACTCGGCTGCGGGGTTTGATGTCAGGGGTATTCTCCACACTCATGTTCCGATCTTAGGACCTATCGGAGGCCGTTCCGGGGCATGTGACGGATGCATGCCCCGGTTGTTACGGCGCGTGAAGAGCACGTGACAAGTGGATGACCAACCAAGGCGTTGCCGTGGCGGGCTTCCATTCTCCGGGGCTGATGTTCATAGACTGGGCAAATGACTTCGGCACCAGAATTCCGCGACCAGCCCTCAAGCGATGACATCAAGGCTGTGCTCCGGCATGTGTTTGAATCTCAGATCCCCAACTATGGGGACTACAACCTGGTCTGCGCCGTCCCGGGCGGAGACGACGCCGAAACCTACTATGTGGTGGGTTACCGGTGGCGCCCCGCAGAGCTGGTGTTCGCGCCGTTCGATCCCGAAACGCTGGCCGGCACGGAAGCTCCCACCGCAGTCAATTCGACCAACCTCTCCCACACGGATGAAGTGAATTCAGGAGACTACGAAGTGGGAACGAACACCGGGCGCCTTTTCCGGTTCCGGGTGCTGTCCACGGCTTTGCTGCCAAAAAACAGCGACGGCGGAGAGCGCCGGATCATCGAACAGGCCGGAGACCTGGAGGATTTCAGCGCTTTTCTCGACCACTTCCTGACTCTGGCCTGACGCGGTGCCTGGCCGCGCCCGGCCCCGGCAGGCTCAAGCCCACGGCCCCCGCAGGACAAGGTTCATTGGTTCCTCACCCCGGGCCAGCCGGTCCGCCTGTTCTTTGAGCAGCTTGCGGATGCGCCGCACAAAGGCCTCGGTGTTTCCTCCGACATGCGGGGTGATGATCGCGTTGGGTGCCTTCCACAGCGGATGATCCGCCGGCAGCGGCTCCGGATCGACGACGTCGAGCGCCGCTGACAAACGGCCCGAGACCACCTCCGCAGTGAGCGCGTCCGTATCAACGACGGCGCCGCGCGCCACGTTCACAACCAGCGCCCCGTCAGGCAGCGCCGCCAGGACGTCACGGCCAATGAGGTGCCGCGTTTGCTCGTTCAGCGGTGTGATGACCACCAGGACATCCGCTGTGGCAGCGAGTTCGGCCAGTTCATCGACCCCGTGCACCAATCCGTGCTCATCGGTGCGTGCCCGGCTTCCCACCCGGGTGAGTTCAACTTCGAAGGGCTCCAGCCGGCGCGCGATGGCGGATCCGATTCCGCCCACGCCCACCATCAACACCCTGGAGTCGGCCAGTCCGCGGTAACGCCTGCTGCCCCACGTGCCGGTCTGCGCATTGCGCACGGCGTCATCAACTCCGCGCAGACTGGCCAGCATCAGGGTCAGAGCAAGCTCCGCGGTCCCGGCCGCATGGACGCCCGCAGCGCTGGCGACGGCAACGCCGGGGCCGGCGAGCTCCGGCAGCCCGTCATATCCGGTGGTCTGGGCCTGAATCATCCTGAGGTTGGGTACGCGGCCCAGTGGCTCGCCCCAATCGTTTCCGGCCGCGTACGGCAGGACGACGGCGTCAATCTCGCCGTAGGTTAGCCCGCCGGGCTCCCCCACCAGGTCCCAGACGCCGGCGCGGAAGCCGTCAGGCAAAGGTTCCAGCGCATCGAGGAGATCTTCGCTGGGCACGGTCAGGGTGCGGACGGGGCGGAATTGCTCATTCATGCCTGACAGCCTAGCCCCGGGGCTGCTCCGCACCGTGCACTCTGGACACCGCTGCGGCGCCGCCGTAACGTCGAAGACCGGTTCAGTGTTGTTGTCCCCGCGGGCCATGCCTGCTGCGGCACACCAGTGGAAGGGCGGGTTGAGTGAAACGCTTGTCTCGGCTTACAACGTCCGCAGCTGCCGCTGCCGGACTGAGTGCCGGTGCCGCTTTTGCCCTGCTGAAGCGGCTCCTGAACAACAAGGTAGTGGAGCAGGCCGGCGGCCTCCCGGTCACCCCGGTCCCCCGGGACACCGTTTCAGCCACTGCCGCGCAGGACCCGGAGGACCCGGACGAGCCGGCTTCCGGCGCCCCCGGACTTCCCACCCGAACGTGGATTGTTGATAACAGTGCGGATTGGGACGGCAGTCCGCTCGAACTCGTGGTTCCGGCGGGCCGACATAGGAAGGCAGGTACGCCCAATCCCTGAAATTTCCACCCGATTTCTCTTTTCCCCGGAAGTACTGGTAATGTTTCATGTCGTTGCGGAGAGCAAATCGAGCAAAAAAGCACGGTTGACACTCTGAGACAAATGCACCTCTAGCTCAATTGGCAGAGCATCTGACTCTTAATCAGAGGGTTCCGGGTTCAAGTCCCGGGGGGTGCACCAATGAGAACCCCGGCTGTTTGGCATTATGACCAAACAGCCGGGGTTTTTCTTTTGTCCGGGAGATCTCCGGCGCACCCCGTACCGGTCAAGCTGCGCACCCGCTGCTCGCCGTATACCGCGAATGCAGGGACGCCGTATGAACTGCGTCTCAATTGCCCGATTCCACGCCCCCGCGTTCGCGGTCGGGGAAAAAGGCTGGTAATGTTGTCTGTCGTTGCGGATGACAAATCGCCGGTCTGACCGGCGGTACGGCGTCCCGGCAAGATGCACCTCTAGCTCAATTGGCAGAGCATCTGACTCTTAATCAGAGGGTTCCGGGTTCAAGTCCCGGGGGGTGCACCACGTCAAGGAGAGCGGTTCTGTCCGGTGAATACCGGCGGGGCCGCTCTCCTTTTTTGGTTGGCAGGGTGTTGGTCGGCACAGGGTGTTGGTCGGCACGACCCCCGCCTCTTTTGAACCCTCCCGCCGCCGGCAACCCGTACCGGCTGGCTTTAACCGGACCGGCTGGCTTTAAACAGGAAAGGCACGCTTCCCGTCAGGGTGCGTGCCTTCCTGTAATTGTTACCTCAGAGATACCAGGCCCGGGGTTATTTTCCCGCCTCAACGCCTTCGGTTTTGCCGGACGCCTCGCTCTGGACCTCGCCCGCCGGATCGGTCGGAGCTGCAATGGCTTCAATTTCCTCCGGGGCCACCGCCGGAATAGGCAGCCCGGGTACATCCACGGCAAGTTGCCACCGGGAATTGCCCAGCTCGCGGATAACGTTGCGCAGCTGTCCGCGCAGTTCGGGCGACATGAGTTCCTGGCCCTCGGTCAGCGTGCGCTCAATATCCTGGGCTTCCTGCAGCGCTTCATGGCCCTGCGGGGTAATGGACACCATGTGGCTGCGGCGGTCCAGGTCATTGCGGACGCGGGTTACGTGTCCGTGAGCTTCAAGCCGGGAGAGAGTCTTACCCATGGTCTGCGCCTGCACACGGACAATTTGCGCAAGGCGTGCCTGCGTCATGGGTCCCTGGGATTCAAGGACTCCAAGCGCGATCACTCCCGCGTGGGTGACACCTATCCGGACCAGCCTCTCATTCCAGGCATGTTCGACCAGACGTGCGGCCGTAGACAAGAGGCGACCAGTGGGCCAGTGCTCCATATCGGGCATAAAACAGAACTCTTCCTTTCAGGGTGAGGAGGCATCGGCCGATCGGATAACCTGCAAATCCACCACCTACTATGATAGTCACCATGGCCTCCCACTGTCTCGCCGAGGCGTGGTGAGCCGCGCATTGATACCAAGGAGAGACCTATGACCCGCCTGTCCCCCGGTGAAACAGCCCCGGACTTCACCCTTCCGGCCACAAACTCGACTTCCGTGTCGCTCTCCGGATTCCGCGGACGCAGCACCATCGTGTACTTCTACCCCGCCGCCGCCACCCCGGGCTGCACCAAGGAAGCCTGCGACTTCCGGGACAACCTGAACAGCCTGCAGGACGCCGGGTACGCCGTCGTCGGCATCTCTCCGGACCCGGTGCCCAAGCTGGAGAAGTTTGCCGAGGCGGAGAACCTCAACTTCCCCCTGCTTTCCGATCCCGACCACGCCGTGGCCGAAGCATACGGAGCCTGGGGCGAGAAAAAGAACTACGGCAAGACCTATGAGGGCCTGATCCGGTCAACCGTGGTGGTGGACCCGGAAGGCAAAGTCTCCCTCGCACAGTACAACGTGAAAGCCACCGGCCACGTTGCCAAACTATCCCGTGATCTGGGACTCGCCTAACCTCGGGTACACTGGAGGCTGGTTTTAGGGCTTTGCGCAACAACTGCGGCAACATCCTGAAAGCAGTGCGCGCGAGTGGCGGAATTGGTAGACGCGCTGGATTTAGGTTCCAGTGTCTTCGGACGTGTGGGTTCAAGTCCCTCCTCGCGCACCAAAGGGAATCGTCGAGACATCGTTTCCGGATGAGTCGCGACACAGGTAACACCCCGGTCTTCGGACCGGGGTGTTTTCTTTTGCCCTTGCCCCTCCTGCCCCCCCTTCCTCCCCCGGCCGCCCGCAGCCTGTGACGCGGGTCAAAACTTTTCCGGTGTTCCACCCATCCGGCTCCGGAGTCCGGCCGAAGACCTTCTGAGACCTCGCACCAAGAGGTGTTCACACCAACCACGAGGTTCCGCCGCAACGGGGGCTCTCGCCAGAAGGAGAAAATCATGGCTTTCAAAACCCGCCGAAACATGTCCATCCTCGGAATCGCCGCTGTCTCCATGCTGGGCATGGCCGCCTGCAGCACCGACTCCACCGACACCTCATCAACGAGTTCCGAATCAGGCATGGCATCAGAGTCCAGCATGTCCCCCTCGGCTTCGGAATCCATGAGCTCCGACCCCGGCGCCAGCGAGTCCATGAACGCTGACCCGGCGGCCAACCTGGTGGGCGCCAGCTGCGCCGACTACACAGCGGCCGTTCCCGAAGGCGCCGGCTCCATTGAAGGAATGTCCCTTGATCCGGTGGTCACCGCCGCTTCCAACAACCCCATGCTCACCACCCTCACGTCTGCGGTCTCCGGCGAGCTAAACCCGGATGTGAATCTCGTGGACACCCTCAACGGCTCCGAGTTCACCGTCTTCGCCCCCACCGATGATGCCTTTGCCAAGCTGGATCCGGCCACCATTGAGGCGCTGAAGGCTGATCCGGAACTGCTCTCCAGCATCCTGACCTACCACGTGGTTCCCGGCCAGATGACACCCGATGAACTGTCCGGCTCATACGCCACCGTCAACGGCGAAGAAGTTGAGGTCACCGGTTCCGGAGACAGCCTCATGGTCAACGACGCCACAGTGGTTTGCGGCGGCGTCCAGACCGAAAACGCCACCGTTTACCTGCTGGACACCGTCCTGATGCCCGGAATGTAACCAAAGCGGCCGGTTAGCGCCGGCAGGCTGTGCCGACCTTCGCAGCCGGGCAAAAGGCGGGTGCCCCTCCGGGTGCCCGCCTTTTGTGTGCCCGCCCCGCCTCCTGTGTGACCGAATTGTGACCGCGCCGCCGGGCGTTCAAATACCGTCGGAATCCCGGTCACCCATTAGGCTCTGGTCCATACGTTTGTGTCACACGACACACATCGGATGACACGCCCCGCACGGCACCCGCCACACGCACGGGTATCTCTCGCCCCAGAGGAGTACGACCATGTCATATGCCGGCCGATCTACGAGCGGTTCGCGCCCCAAACGGCGCGCCGCGGCCATCACCACAGGGATCGCGCTCAGCGCCCTGATTCTCTCGGGCTGTGCCCAGAGCGAGCGCGACGAAGGAACGGGCGACGCCGGGGCGTCGTCGGACGTTGACGGAACCTTTGTGTTCGCTGCGTCCTCGGATCCCAAGTCGCTGGACCCCGCCTTCGCTTCCGACGGCGAGTCCTTCCGCGTCAGCCGCCAGATCTTCGAGGGCCTGGTGGGCGTCAAGCCGGGCACCGCGGATCCGGAGCCGCTGCTGGCCAAGTCCTGGGAGACTTCCGAGGACGCCCTGACCTACACCTTCGAGCTGCAGGACGGCGTCACCTTCCACGACGGCACCGATTTCAACGCCGAAGCCGTTTGCGCCAACTTTGACCGCTGGTACAACTTCACGGGTATCCAGCAGGCCGAGAGCCTTGCCTACTACTACAGCAAGCTCTTCAAGGGCTTCGCCGATACCCCGGAAACCGCCACCTACGAGTCCTGCGAGGCGACCGGCGAGACCGAAGCCGTAGTCACCCTGGCCAAGCCGTTCGCCGGATTCATCGCCGCCCTGTCCCTGCCGGCCTTCTCCATGCAGAGCCCGACGGCGATGGACCAGTACGCGGCCAACGAAGCTTCCGGCACGGCCGAGGCCCCCACGCTGACCGAGTACGCCAAGAGCCATCCCACCGGAACCGGCCCCTTCAAGTTCGAGAACTGGGAAGTCGGCAACCAGATCACCCTCTCCGCCTACGACGACTACTGGGGCGAGCAGGGCCAGGTCACGGACATCATCTTCCGTGTCATCGACGATCCCAACTCCCGCCGCCAGTCCCTCGAGGCCGGCACCATTGACGGCTACGACCTCGTGGCTCCGGCCGACACAAAGTCGCTGGCCGACGCCGGGTACAACGTGATGGCCCGCGAGCCGTTCACCATCCTCTACCTCGGCATGAACCAGAAGGTTGAGGAGCTGGCGAACCCGCTGGTGCGCCAGGCGATCGCTCACGCCATCGACAAGCAGGCCCTGGTGGACCAGACCCTGCCCGAAGGCACCAAGGTGGCCTCCCAGTTCATCCCCGACGTCGTCAACGGCTACAACGAGGACGTCACCGAATACGAATACGATCCTGAGAAGGCCAAGTCCCTGCTGGCCGAGGCCGGCTACCCGGACGGCTTCTCCGTGGACTTCAATTACCCGACCGGCGTTTCCCGCCCGTACATGCCGACGCCGGAGCAGGTCTACACCAACATCACCGCCCAGCTCGAAGAAGTGGGCATCACCGTCAATCCGCAGCCGAACAAGTGGTCCCCGGATTACCTGGACCGCGTCCAGGCCTCCGAAGACCACGGCATCCACCTGCTGGGCTGGACCGGCGACTACAACGACACCGACAACTTTGTCGGTGTGTTCTTCGGCGGCGAAAAGCCCGAGTTCGGGTTCAACAACCCGGAGATCTTCGATGCCCTGGAGGAAGCCCGCCAGGTCAGCAGCCTCGAGGAGCAGACTCCGCTCTACGAGCAGATCAACGAGGACATCGCCGAGTTTGTGCCGGCCATTCCGCTGGCACACCCGGCTCCCTCACTCGCCTTCAACGAGCGCGTGGTTTCCTACCCCGCCAGCCCGGTGAATGACGAAGTGTTCAACAAGATCGAACTCAACAAGTAAGCAGCACAGGGCCGGGGTCTCTTCGGAGATCCCGGCCCTTTCACTGTTTCTATTTCCTTCATCCAGCGCCTCTACCACGCTGAGAAAGGACACCTGTGCTGCAAGTCATCGGCAAACGTCTTCTCATGCTGATTCCCACACTCATCGGTTTGTCCATCCTGTTGTTCGTCTGGGTCCGCAGCCTTCCCGGCGGCCCGGCCACCGCTCTGCTCGGCGACAAAGCAACACCGGAAGCGATCGCAAGGATCAACGCCGCCTACGGCTTTGACCGCCCCCTTCTGGAGCAGTACTTCGTCTACGTCGGCAAGCTCCTGCAGGGCGACTTCGGCGTTTCCACGGTCACCGGCCGGCCCGTGCTGGAGGAATTCGCCACCCGTTTCCCCGCGACCCTGGAACTGTCCCTGGTGGCGCTCATCTTTGCCATCGGCATCGGGATCCCGCTCGGCTACCTCGCGGCAACCCACTACGGACGCTTCTGGGATCATTCCTCGGTGGTGCTTTCGCTCGTGGGAATCACCATCCCGGTGTTCTTCCTGGCCTTCATCCTGAAGTGGCTCTTTGCCATCCAGCTCCCCTGGTTTCCCCCGGACGGCAGGCAGAATCCGCGCATTGACGCCACCCACATCACGGACTTTTATGTGCTGGACGGGTTGCTAACCCGGGAATGGGACGCGTCCTGGGACGCGCTGATGCACCTGGTCCTGCCCGGAATTGCCCTGGGCACCATCCCGCTGGCGATCATTGTGCGCATCACCCGCGCCTCCGTCCTGGAGGTCCAGGGTGCTGATTATGTGCGCACCGCGCGCGCCAAGGGCCTGATGGAGAAAACCATCCGCGGCCGGTTCGTCCTCCGCAACGCCATGCTTCCGGTGACCACCACCATTGGCCTGCAGACGGGCCTGCTGATTTCCGGTGCCGTGCTGACGGAAACGGTGTTTGCCTTCAGCGGTATCGGCAGATTCCTGCGTGATGCCATCTTCAACCTGGACTATCCCGTGCTGCAGGGATTCATCATTTTCATCGCCATCGCCTATTCATTGATCAACCTGATTGTTGACGTGTCCTATGGCTTCATCGACCCGAGGGTGAGGGTGCAATGAGTACAGTTCTCCCACCGGCTCCCGGCGGCGCCATCCGCCCCGACGAGCCCGCAGCGCCGGTCCAGGCCGACACCCGCGGAACGGGTATGTGGCGTTCCGCCTTCAAGCGGCTGCGCCGCAATCCGGCGGCCATTGCCGGGGCCGTGATTATCGGCCTGTTCATCCTGGTGGCCATTCTGGCACCGGTACTGGCACCGTTCGGCGGTGACGATCTTCCGGGACGGACGGACATCACCCCCACGTCCATCCCCGGGCCCGGCGACATTGACGCCTACCCGCTGGGACTGGACCGGTTCGGCGGCGACGTCCTGTCCAAACTCATCTGGGGCGCCCGCGCTTCGCTCATCATCGGTGTCATTTCCACGGCGCTGGGACTGGCGGGCGGCATGCTCCTGGGCATCATCGCCGGCGGAATCGGCGGCTGGGTGGACAACGTCATCATGCGTTTCGTGGACATCCTGCTCTCCGTCCCGAACCTGCTGCTGGCGGTGAGCATTGCCGCCATCCTGGGGCAGAACACCTACGCCATCATGATCGCCATTGGTGTTTCCCAGATCCCGATCTTCGCCCGCCTGCTGCGCTCGTCCATGATTTCCCAGCGCAGCGCCGATTACATCCTTTCGGCGCAGTCCCTGGGCCTGAGCCGGCGCACCATCACCATGAGCCATCTGCTGCCCAACAGCATGGGTCCGGTGATCGTGCAGGGCACCCTGACCCTGGCGACGGCTGTCATTGACGCCGCCGCCCTGTCCTTCCTCGGCCTCGGCGGCGGCAAGCCGCAGACGGCGGAGTGGGGGCGGATGCTGACCTACGCACAGAATGAACTGGCCGTGGCACCGCAGCTGGCGTTCCTGCCGGGCATCTGCATCGCCGTCACGGCTCTGGGATTCACCCTGCTGGGCGAATCCCTGCGGGAGGCCCTGGATCCCAAGACCCGGAAGAAATAGCCGGTCCGCACCACGAGAAAAGCGCCGCTCCTGTTCACAGGGGCGGCGCTTTTCTCGTTCGTCGAGCAGATTAGGAAGCCAGTTCGTCTTCCTCGATGTTCAGTTCGTTGCCCGGAATCGAAGCCAGCAGTTTGCGCGTGTACGGGTGGCGGGGGTTGGAGAAGACTTCCTCCGACGACGCCGCCTCCACCAGTTCACCGTCCTTCATCACGCAGACATAGTCCGAGATCAGCCGCACCACGGCCAGGTCATGGGAGATGAAGAGGTAGCTCAGTCCCAGTTCTGCCTGCAGGTCCCCCAGCAGTTTCAGGATCTGGGCCTGGACCAGGACGTCCAGGGCAGAGACCGGCTCGTCGCAGACGATCAGTTCCGGCTTGAGCGCCAGAGCACGCGCAATCGCCACGCGCTGGCGCTGCCCGCCGGAGAGCTCCGCGGGGTAGCGGCCCAGCATGGAATGCGGCAGCGCCACTTGGTCCATCAGCTCGCGCACGCGGGCCTCGCGCTCGCTCTTGGAACCCCGCTTGTAGGTCTTCAGCGGCTCGTCCAGGATGCGCTGAATGGTGAACATGGGGTCCAGGGAGGAGTACGGATCCTGGAAGATCGGCTGCACCCGCTGCCGGAAGTCCCTCAGCTTGGCCTTCTCCAGGGACCCGACGTCGATTCCGTCAAAAGTCATGGTGCCGCTGGTGGGTTCGACCAGCTTCAGCAGCATCCGGGCTGTGGTGGTCTTGCCGGAGCCGGATTCACCGACGATGGCCACGGTACGCCCGCGGGGAATGTCCAGCGTGACGTTGCGGGCAGCGTAGAAGTCCTCGGAACGGCCGCGGATCTTGTAGACCTTGGTCAGATCCCGGATCTCCACAATGTTGTCCGGTGCCGCGGTTTCCGGCGAGCCCGCCGCGGTCGCTCCGGCACTGTGCTTCGGTGACGGAACCGCATCAGCCGGGGCACCGCCGTCGTTCACTGGCGTGCTGGTTCCGTCCGAGTGTTCGGCGTACACCTGCTCAGCGAGCCGCAGGCGCTGGGCCGCCGGCGCCTTGAAAGCCCCCGGGCTCAGCCGCACCGCTGCGACGCTGGGCGCCGCCGCCACCAGTGACTGGGTGTAGGGATGCTGGGGATCCTCCAGCAGCTGACGCGCGGGTCCGGCTTCCACCACGAGGCCCCGGTGCATCACGACAAGCTCCGAGGCGCGTTCGGCTGCCAGCCCAAGGTCGTGCGTGATGAGCAGCACCGAGGTTCCCAGCTCCTCGGTCATTTTTCCGATCTGGTCCAGGATGGTCCGCTGCACAGTGACGTCCAGGGCCGAGGTGGGCTCGTCGGCAATCAGCAGCCGCGGCCGGCAGGCCAGCCCAATGGCGATCAACGCACGCTGGCGCATGCCGCCGGAGAACTCATGCGGATACTGCTTGGCGCGCTCCGCGGCGTCCGGCAGCCCGGCTGCCGTCAGTACCTCGATGACCTTCCGGTCCACGTCCTTGGACGTTGCCATGCCGTGGACCAGCAGGGTTTCCGCAACCTGGGTGCCAATCTTTGTGACCGGGTTCAGGTTGGACATGGGGTCCTGGGGCACCAGTCCAATGGACCGTCCCCGGATGGCACGCATCTTCGCCTCGGGCAGGCCCACCAGTTCCGTGCCGTCAAAGCGGATGCTGCCCTCGGCCACCTTGCCGTTTCCGGGCAGCAGGCCGATGACGGCCATGGCTGTGGTGGATTTGCCGGAACCCGACTCCCCCACAATTGCCAGCGTCCCTCCGCGGGGCAAGGTAAAGGAGGCGTTCTTGACGGCTTGGACTTCTCCGTCGGTGGTGCGGAAATTAACCGCGAGATCCGTCACCTCAAGCAGAGGTGAATCAAGGCTGATTTCAGTCATTTCCCTATCCTGCCCTACTTGCAGGACTGCTGTGAGCCGTGTCTCACCGGCTGTTGCCGGATTTTTATCATTTAGACTGGCAATTCGTATAAATACACCCGATAGAACCAAACGCACCGTTGACGGAGCGTCTCCGGAGGAGAACAACAGCTGTGACAAATTCCGGCATGGGCCGCCGCTCCTTCCTGCGGGCCGGTGCAATGATTGCCGCTGTAGCTCTCGCCGGATGCACCGCCGCTCCGCCCGAGGGCACTGCCACGGCCTCAGCGTCGGCGACAGGAAGCGCAACGGGTTCAGAACCCACCGCCACCTTCACCTTCGCCACCGCCGCCCGCCCGTCCACTCTGGATCCGGCCCTGGCGACGGACACAGAAAGCCACCGGGTCACCCGCCAGATCATGGAGGGGCTGGTTGGTGTTGATCCCCTGACCTCTGCACCCACTCCCCTGCTGGCCGAGAGCTGGACCGAATCCGAAGACGGACGCACATACACCTTCACCCTGCGGCGGGACGTCACCTTCCATGACGGCGAGCCGTTCAACGCCGATGCCGTCTGCGCCAACTTTGACCGCTGGTACAACCTGCCTGTCTCCGCACGCGGATCCGGCAACCTTGCCTACAAAGCCGTCTTCAATGCCTTCTCGGACGCCCCCAATTTGGCTGTGTACAAGTCATGCACTGCCATCGACGAGTACTCCGTCCAAATAGATCTGGCCACCCGGCTCAGCGGTTTCATTCCCGCCCTGGCATCGCCGGAATTTGCGATCTCCTCCCCCAAGGCTCTGCAGCAGTTCAAAGCCGACGTGCTGACCGTGGAAAAGGACGGCCAGAAAGTCTCCGACTACGCGCTGCACCCGACAGGGACGGGTCCCTTCACTCTCGAGTCCTGGGAGGGCGACGAGGTGCGGCTGGCCGCCAACCCTGATTACTGGGGTGTCCGCGGGCAAATCGGCACCGTGGTCTTCTCCACCATCAGCAGTCCGGAAAGCCGCCTGCGGGCCCTGAAAACCGGGCAGGTGGACGGCTATGATCTGGTCACCGTGGCGGATGTGGACGATCTCGCCCGCAACGGCCTCCAGATCCTGCAGCGGGACCCCTATTCGGTGCTTTATCTCGGCATCAATCAGGCCTTCCCCGGCATGGATGACCTCAAGATGCGCCAGGCCATCGCCCACTCCATCGACAAGGGCGCGCTCCTGGACGGGCTCTTCCTTAACGGCACCAAGCAGGCGAACCAGTTTGTGCCGGAAAAGCTCGGGGTTTCCTCCGGGTCCGTCACGAACTACGGCTACGATCCCGAGAAGGCCGCCGAGCTGTTCAAGGAAGCCGGCTACGACGGCGCCGAGCTCCCCTTCTACTACCCGCGTCACGTGACGCGGGCCTATCTGCCCACGCCCGAACGGGTGTACGCGGAACTGAGCCGCCAGCTGACCGCTGCGGGGCTGAACATTAAGCCGGTTCCGGTGGAGTGGTCCGATGATTATCTCTCCAGCGTGCAGACCAGCGGGGACCGGGCCCTGCATTTGTTCGGCATCAGCGGCACCTATAACGATCCGGACAACTTTGTGGGCACCCTTTTCGGCAGTTACACCGAAGAGTTTGCCTACGATGACACACAGTTGCTGAGCAAGATCGACCGGGCACGAACCCTGCAGGAAGGTCCGGAACGCACGGAAGCGTACACCGCGATTACGGACCGAATCTCCACCCGGGTGCCGGCCGTTCCGCTGGCCTTCCCCATTTCCGCGCTGGCCCTGTCCCCCAGGATCGGTTCCTACCCCACGTCGCCGCTGCTCAACGAGGTCTTCAACCGGATCGAGCTTCGGGACGAGTAACGGGCGCGTATTGGCCCGTTGCAAACTGCAGGTGATTTTAGTAAGGCCCCTTGGAGCGATACGCTTCTATGGCTAGCGCCCACGCGACTGGAGATATGAAGTTGACTGCTAATAGCTCGGCGGATACGTCCGCAACAAAAACCGATGTACTGCTGATCGGCGGCGGCATCATGAGCGCGACCCTCGGGGCGTTCCTGAAGCAGCTGGCGCCGGACTGGGACATTTCCCTGTTTGAGCGCCTCGACCGCGCCGGACTGGAAAGCTCGGACCCTTGGAACAACGCCGGAACCGGCCACGCCGCACTGTGCGAACTGAACTACAGCCCCGCAGCTGGGGACGGCTCAGTGGATTCGGCCAAGGCGGTGGGCATCAACGAGCAGTTCCAGGTGTCCCGCCAGTTCTGGTCCCATATGGTCTCATCCGGCCATATCTCCAACAGCTTCATCAACCCGCTGCCGCACATGAGCTTTGTGTGGGGTGACGCGCACTCCGAGTACCTGCGCCGCCGGTACGAGTCGCTGAGCGCCCAGCCGCTGTTCAAGTCGATGGAATTCTCCGAAGACCACTCCAAGCTGGCCGAATGGGCTCCGCTGATCATGGAGGGACGCGACCCTTCCCAGCGTGTTGCCGGTTCCCGCGTCGTCGGCGGCACCGACGTCGACTTCGGCGCGCTGACCCGCGAACTGACCGGTTACCTGGCCGGCAGCGGCGTGGAGATGAATTACGGCCACGAAGTCAGCAACGTCACCCGCTCCTCCACCGGCGGCTGGGAGGTCAAGGTCAAGAACCGCGCTACCGGGGCCTCCCGCACGGTGTCCGCACGCTTCGTCTTCATCGGCGGCGGCGGCGGTGCCCTGCACCTGCTCCAGGCCTCCGGCATTCCCGAGGGCAAGGGATTTGGCGGGTTCCCGGTCTCGGGCCAGTTCCTGCGCTCCACGGATGAGTCCATCATTGCCCGCCACAACGCCAAAGTGTACGGCCAGGCCTCAGTGGGCGCCCCGCCCATGTCCGTCCCGCACCTGGACACCCGCTTCGTCAACGGCAAGCGTTCGCTGCTGTTCGGCCCGTACGGCGGCTTCTCCCCCAAGTTCCTGAAGACCGGCTCCTATTTGGACCTGCCTGCTTCGGTACGGCCGGGCAACCTGGTTCCGATGCTGGCCGTGGCCAAGGACAACATGTCCCTGGTCAAGTACCTGGTCACCGAAGTGATGAAGACCCGCGAGGGCAAGACGAAGGCACTGCAGGAATTCATGCCGCAGGCGGGTACCGAAGGCTGGGAGCTCATCACCGCCGGGCAGCGCGTGCAGGTCATCAAGAAGGACCCGAAGAAGGGCGGTGTGCTGCAGTTCGGCACCGAACTCATCACCGCAGCGGACGGCTCCATCGGAGCCCTGCTGGGTGCTTCGCCGGGTGCCTCCACAGCCCCGCCCATCATGATCAACCTGCTCAAGCGTGCCTTCCCGCGCGAGTTTGGCGGCTGGGAGCCGAAGATCAAGGACATGATTCCGGGATACGGCGTCAAGCTCAATGAGAACGAGTCCCTGCTGGATGAACTCACCTCTGACACCAACCGTGTTCTGGGCCTGAACTAAGCCGCAGGTACTCTCCGAAGAAGTTTTACCCGTTGGACCGGGCTGACCCATCCGGTCGGCCCGGTCCAACGAACGTTAAGTACCGGAACCGGGTTGGTTTCGGGATGTTTTGCCGATCTGCGTTAGTTCAGCCCTTCCGAAGGCAGGCTCATGGACCGTTTGGCCAAGTTTTCCCTCTCCAACCGGGCGCTCATTGCCCTGATCACGGTGTTCATTGCCGTCTTCGGGGTGATCTCCATGGGATCCCTGAAGCAGGAGCTCATTCCGTCGCTGGAGTTCCCGCAGATTACCGTGATCACCGCACTGCCCGGCGCCTCGCCGGAAGTGGTGGACAAGCAGATCAGCGAACCCCTGGAGGGTGCACTGACCGCGGTGGAAGGCCTGGAGGATTCCTCCGCCACCTCCCGCAACTCGATCTCCACCATCAGCCTGACCTTCGCCTACGGCACCGACCTGGACCGTGCCCGCGGCCAGGTGGACCGCGCCATCTCCAACGCGCGCCAGCTGCTGCCCGATGACGCCAACCCCCAGTCCCTGGCCGGCAGCATCAGCGACTTCCCGATTGTGTACCTTGCGGTCTCCTCGGATGAGCCGCTGGCCGAACTCAACGCCGACCTGCAGCGGCTCACCGTTCCGCGGCTGCAAAAGATCGAAGGGGTACGCACCGCTGAAGTTACCGGCGGATCCACCCGGAGCATTTCCATCCTGCCCGACGAGGCGGCCCTCGCCGCCCTGGGCGTCACGCCGTCGGCGATCTCCTCAGCACTGGAGAACAGCGGCGCCCTGGTGCCCGCGGGTACCGTCGCTGAAGACACCCGCACTCTGTCCATCCAGATCGGCAGTCCGCTGGACAGCTTGGAGAAGGTCTCCGCCCTGCCGGTGGAGTCCACCCGCAGCAGCGGCTCCAACGCTTCCGCGGATCCGGTGACCATCGGCGACGTTGCCTCGGTGGAGATCGTGGAAGACGAGAACACCTCAATTACCCGCACCAATGGACAGCCGACGCTAGCGGTGTCCATCACCAAGACTCCCGCGGGCGACACCGTTGGCATTTCCCACCAGGTGACCGATCTTCTGCCCGCCCTGGAATCAGAGCTCGGCAACGGCGCCAAGTTCACCGTGGTCTTTGACCAGGCCCCGTTCATCGAAGAATCCATCTCCAACCTCACCACCGAAGGCATCCTCGGCTTGGGCTTCGCCGTCCTGGTAATCCTGGTCTTCCTGCTCTCGGTGCGCTCCACCCTGGTCACCGCCGTCTCCATTCCGCTGTCCCTGCTGGTGACCTTCATTGGCCTGCTGGCGTTCGGTTATTCGCTGAACATCCTGACCCTGGGCGCGCTGACCATTGCCATCGGCCGGGTGGTGGATGACTCCATTGTGGTCATCGAGAACATCAAGCGGCACCTGGGGTACGGCACGGACAAGCGGACGGCCATCCTCACCGCCGTGCGAGAAGTCGCCGGCGCCATTACCGCCTCAACCCTGACCACCGTTGCCGTCTTCGCTCCGATCGCCTTTGTGGGCGGGCTGGCCGGTGAGCTATTCCGCCCGTTCGCCATCACCACCTCCCTGGCACTGCTGGCGTCGCTGCTGGTTTCGCTGACCATTGTGCCGGTGCTGGCGTACTGGTTCCTGAAGTCCGGCCAGCCGGTGGCGGACCCGGCGGCGTACCGCGCCGAAGTGGAAGCTCGGGAATCCAAAACCTTCCTGCAGCGCGGCTATGTGCCGATCCTGCGCACCACCCAGCGGCATCCGGTGTACACCGTGGTGGCCGGCGTGATTGTCCTTGCCGCCACGGCGGCGATGACCCCGCTGCTGCAGACGAACCTGCTGGGGGACACCGGGCAGAACACCTTCAGCGTCCGGCAGGAACTGCCCCCGGGCACCTCGCTGGAAACCACCTCCGCCGCAGCCGAAGAGGTGGAGGAGGTGCTCCGCGGCACCGAGGGCGTCAAGGACGTCCAGGTCACCATGGGCACCTCCAGTGCCGGCTTCGCCGCCTTCAGCTCCGGCGGATCCGCGGTGGCCTCCTACACGGTCATCACCGAGCCGGGCGTTGACCAGGTGGCGCTGCGGGAAACGGTTAGCAGCGAATTGGATTCCCTGGACGACGACGCCGGGAACATCACCCTGGGCAGCACCGGCGGCGGTTTCGGCACCTCCAACACGGTGGACATCAGCCTGTCCGCCGGCGATCCCGGTGAACTGCAGCCGGCGGCCGATGAGGTAGTGGAAGCGATGTCCTCGCTGCCTGCCGCAGGTGAAGTCACCAGTAACCTGTCCTCCTCCTCCCCCGTGGTCCAGGTGTCGATTGACCGTGCCAAGGCGGTGGCTGCGGGTTTGAATGAACAGCAGATTGCCGGTCTGGTGGCCTCCACGCTCAGCCCGCTGCCGGCCGGAACCATCCGCATCGGCACCGACGACTTCCCCGTGCTCATCGGCGAAGGAACGCAGATCACCAGCGTGGAGCAGCTCAGCCGGGTTCCCGTTCCCGCCGGGTCCGGCACCGTTCCGCTGAGCTCGCTGGCCACGGTTGAGGAAGTGGACGTCCCGACGTCGATATCCTCCTCAGGCGGCGAGCGCACCGCCGTCGTCTCCGTTTCCCCGGCGGGAGAGAATCTGGGCGCGGCCATTACCGAGGTTCAGGACAAGCTGGCGGAGCTGGACCTGCCCGCCAGCGTCACGGCCACGCTCTCCGGCGCCGCCACCCAGCAGAACGAGTCCTTCACCCAGCTGGGACTGGCATTGCTGGCGGCGATCGCCATTGTCTACGTGATTATGGTGGCCACGTTCAAGTCCCTCATTCAGCCGCTGATCCTGCTGGTATCGGTGCCGTTTGCGGCCACCGGCGCAATCCTGCTGCTGCTGGTCACCGGAGTGCCGCTGGGTCTGCCCTCCCTGGTGGGCATGCTGATGCTGGTGGGCATTGTGGTCACCAACGCCATTGTGCTGGTGGACCTGATCAACCAGTACCGGCGCCCGCACAACGGGGAGCCGGGCATGAACGTGGCCGATGCCATCATGCGCGGCGCCCGGCAGCGGCTGCGGCCCATCCTGATGACCGCGCTGGCAACTGTCTTTGCCCTGACCCCCATGGCCTTGGGTGTCACCGGTGAAGGCGGCTTCATTTCCCGTCCGCTGGCGATCGTGGTGATCGGCGGCCTGGTGTCCTCCACCGTCCTGACCCTCGTTCTGGTGCCGGTCCTGTACCGGCTGGTGGAAGGCGCCCGGGAGAAGCGGGCCGGCCGGCGCCGCCACTCGGCGAATCACGCCGCCAACCGTTTAATTAGTGATTGACGCAGGCCGGACCGCGGAGGAGCGTTAGTCTCATGGACGCCCGTTCCCGGCCCTTCCAGGGAGCGGCCGTGACGCCCATGAGGTCACTCCGTGGTAGGGGAGGCAGGCTATGGATGACGAAACCAAACCGAAAGCCAATACGCCGTGGTATCGCCGCGGCACGTCCCTGATTCTCACCGTCGGTGCCCTCGCCGCCGCAGCCGCCTCCGTCGTCGGGCTCTGGGACCGTTTCAAACCTGGCGACACCAAAGACGTAGCGACCGTTGAGGTGACCGAAGAGGGCAGGTCGTTGGCGCTTCGTGATTTCATGACGGAAAACCTCGGCGATTACGTGACCCTTGTGCGCGACAGTGAGGGCGCCGCGGCTCATCATATACGCATCAACGGCGCGACCGAGGCGTCCCTTGCCGTGGTCCCCTCTCTCCCGCCGACGCCGGCGCTGCCCGGGATATCACCCGTTCCGCCTGAACCCGCCGTACCCACCGGATCATCCGATACCGGTACCGGTGGATCCAGTGGCCCCAGTGAGTCAGCCACCGAATCGACTGACCCGGAGAGTCCTTCCACGAGCCCTCCCGGCACAGTTACGGACGTAGTGCTGGAGAACACTGCCAGGGACGTTGGGGGAATCCTTTTTAATGACCCAGGCTACTTTGAGCCATCCGACATGAAAATCTTCCTACAAGCTGCCCCGGCCCAAGACGCTCCGCCGGCAGATCCGGCTGCGCAAGAGTTCTTCGAAGATGCGGCTGCCCAAACGACTTCTGAAGATGCGGCTCCACAGATCATCGAAGCCCTCAATGTGGTCGAGGGAACATATGATGCCAGTCCGGAACCGCGCGGCTGGGTGATTCCCGTGAATCTGAGCTTTGAGAAGCTGTCTGGGGAGAAGCTCTCCCTCACCTGGTCCCTTGAAGGCATTGATGTTCCCCAATCCTGGTCCGGCGACAAACTTGCCTACAGAGTGCAGGCCAAGACAGACCAGGCTTCTTCATCAACGGAGGAGATCTGGGTTCCGGATCTCACGGTGCCGGGCACCTATCAACTCACTGTGAAACTAGTCAAGGAGACGGATAGGGACTTCGTCGTTGCGGAGGATTCGTCGGGGTTGCTAAACCAGTAGCGGGATCGGCTTTTCTTCATCTGGACTAGGCGCACACCTTTGCGCAGCTGGGCGATTCAGCCGCTAGGGTGGGACGACTGTTTACGATTCCCGGAGGAACCATGAGAAAAGCCGTCGCCGTTTCTGCCCTTGCCCTGGTGTTCGTCACCGGATGCAGCTCGGGTGCCGCGGAGCCCGACGGAATGTCTGCCTCCGACCCCGGACCTGCCGCACCGTCTGCCGCACCTGCCGTTGCAGCAGCGGCACAGGGCTCGGAAGAGCAGACATGCTCCGAGCTCCTCGGGACCAACGGTAAAGGTCCTCTCTACCGGGCCATCTATCTCCTCAAGATAGGTGACGGAACGAGCAGCTTCGGGGGAAGTGCCGAAACCGCTCGCGACCTGAGCGAGGAAATTCACGGCATAACCGGCCGCGCCCCACAGGACATGGAAGCCGCATTGGAAGAGCTGGCCTCCCCCATGGACGCCACCATCCAGCGGGCTGAGAACCCGAACTCCGCCTGGAACGTCAACGTCGAGACGTGGAAAAGTGCCGTCGCGGAACTTTTGACCCGCTGCGCACCCTATGAGACCGCTACGGACAGTGCGGCATCCACATCGGCATCCCCCGCGGTCCCTGCCCAGGTCACCGCGGACACAACCAGCGCCGCCTACCCCGGTTACCCGTTGATCGTGGACGCCGCATCTCTGGATTACCGGGTCGCCGCGTGGTTCAGCGGCAGACTCATCGACGGCCGGGTTACTGCTCTTGCGCCGGGGCTCTACGCGCCGTATGACCCCAATGTCCCCGATCTGTCGTCCTACTACACCGCGGACCGGGCGGTCGGAGACGGAGTCATGAAGCACATCGTCTTCCCCGGCTCCGGAAACGCCGCCACATGGTCAGCAGTTCGGCCCGGGAGCCAGGAACCCCGGTAGGCATCCTGGCGCCGGGAATGTTCCACGGTTGAGCATCGTTGTCGAACATGTAGATGCAAATGCATATACTTGTAGCTGCACCAGCCACATCGGAGGACACCATGCAGATCGGCGTATTCAGCGTCAGCGACATCACCCGCGATCCCGTCACCGGACGGATCCCCACGGAGGGCGAACGGATCAAGGCCGCCGTCGCCATCGCCAAGAAGGTCGAAGAAATCGGCATGGATGTCTATGCCACCGGTGAGCACCACAACCCGCCGTTCTACGCTTCCTCCCCCACCACGCTGCTGGGCTACATTGCGGCGCAGACCGACCGGATCATTCTCTCCACGGCCACCACGCTGATCACCACCAATGATCCGGTGAAGATCGCCGAGGACTTCGCCATGCTCCAGCACCTCGCCGACGGCCGGGTGGACCTGGTTCTGGGCCGCGGCAACACCGCCCCCGTCTATCCCTGGTTCGGCAAGAACATGCAGGACTCGGTGGAACTGACGGTGGAAAACTACAACCTGCTGCGCCAGCTCTGGGACAAGGAGACGGTGAACTGGGAGGGCAAGTTCCGGACCCCGCTGCGCAACTTCACCGCCACTCCGCGCCCGCTCGACGGCGTTGCCCCCTTTGTGTGGCACGGTTCCATCCGCACGCCGCAGGTTGCGGAGATTGCTGCCTACTTTGGCGACGGCTTCTTCGCGAACAACATCTTCTGGCCGAAGGAGCATTACATGCAGCTCATCAGCCTCTACCGCGAACGCTACGAGCACTACGGCCACGGCCGAGCCGACCAGGCGATCGTGGGTCTGGGCGGACAGTTCTTCATGCGCAAAAACTCACAGGACGCCGTCAATGAGTTCCGGCCGTACTTTGACAACGCTCCCGTCTACGGCCACGGCCCCAGCATGGAGGACTTCACGGCGCAGACTCCGCTGACCGTCGGCAGCCCGCAGGAGGTCCTTGAAAAGACCCTGTCCTTCCAGGAGTACTTCGGCGATTACCAGCGCCAGCTGTTCCTGATTGACCATGCGGGCCTGCCGCTGAAGACCGTCCTGGAGCAGCTTGATCTGTTCGGCGAATATGTGCTGCCGGAGCTCAGGCGTGAATT
Source organism: Arthrobacter sp. 9E16 (assembly GCF_002929435.1). NCBI lineage: Bacteria > Bacillati > Actinomycetota > Actinomycetes > Micrococcales > Micrococcaceae > Arthrobacter > Arthrobacter sp. 9E16. The sequence goes on from NZ_PJIU01000001.1 coordinate 42,975, forward strand.
CGATGCCCGGCGTCCGGCAGATGTTCCCGAGGGGCCCACCCACGCCGCACGGGTAGCCGCAGCTCAGATGTCGTCACGTTCCGCCCCTGCCCCAACTCTTCAGTAGGCTAAAGACATGTCCCTGGATACCAGCAGCACCCCCGTTCGACAGGCAGCCGAGGCCTGGGAGTCCCTCTTCCGGACCCAAGTGGGAGTGATGCGCCGCCTGCAGCGGGATCCGGCCTTCAAGGAACTGTCCATGCGGGAGTATGACGTCCTGTTCAACCTCACCCGCTGCCCCACCGGTTGGATCCGCCTCAACGAGCTCAATGAGCACCTGCTGATCAGCCAGCCCAGCCTCAGCCGCATGGTGGAACGGATGGAAGCGAAAGGGCTGGTGCAGCGCAGGCCTGCCCAGCACGACCAGCGCGGTGTGGAGCTTTCCCTGACGGAGGAAGGGCTTGCCCTGCAGCGGCGGCTGGGCCGGGCACATGTGCGCGGCATCTACGAGCTGTTGACGCCGGCACTCACCGAGGCCGAACTGGCGGAGCTAAAGTCACTGACGGACAAGGTGCTGGCCAGCCTGGCAGACAGCGACAGCTAGGCAGCGCTGAAGCACCCCTACCCGAACGGCGGCGGGAGCCAAGTGGAGAACTACAGCATCGAGTCCATCCCGGACCTGTCCGGAACCACCGCCGTCGTCACAGGGGCCAACAGCGGACTGGGCCTGCAGACCTCGCTCGTCCTTGCCGCCAAGGGTGCCCGCGTGGATCTGGCCTGCCGGGACCGGCAGCGCGGTGAGGCTGCCCAGACGCGGATCCGCACCGAAACCGGAAACAGCGACGTTCATCTGCGGCAACTGGACCTCGCCTCCCAGGAATCCATTCGCCGGTTCGCAGCGGATCAGGACGGGCCGGTGGACCTGCTGATCAACAACGCCGGGGTCATGGCCACGCCGCACCGGACCACCGCTGACGGATTTGAACTGCAGTTCGGCGTCAACCATCTGGGCCACTTTGCCCTGACCGGCCTGCTGCTGCCGGCGCTGCGCCAGGCTCCGGCCGCGCGCGTCGTCACCGTTTCCAGCTTGGCCCACCGCGGGGGCCGGATCGATTTCGCGGACCTCGCTGCGCAGCGCCGGTACCGCCCCTGGGCGCGGTACAACCAGAGCAAGCTGGCCAATCTGCTGTTCACTTTTGAATTCCAGCGACGGCTCCAAGCACACGGCGAAAAGCTGATCGCGATCGCGGCCCATCCCGGTTTTACCAATACCAACCTCACCTCCGGCATGAATCACCCGGCCACTCTGGACATCTTAGGTTCGTTCTTCCGCCTGCTGGGCCAAAGTGGGGCACTCGGAGCGCTGCCTACGCTGTACGCGGCAACTGCCCCAGGGGTCCGGGGCGGGGAGTTTTACGGCCCGGGTGGTCCGGGCCAACTCCGCGGACGGCCCGTGCTCGTAACACCGGCTCCGCAGGCCTTGGATCCGGATACGGCACGCCGCCTCTGGGACGTCAGCACCGAACTCACGGGCGTCCGTTTCCCCGGCCTCGGCTAACGCCGTCAAACATCTAGCCGTTTGCGCCCCGACCCTCCGGCGGTACGGACATCCCGGGATCCGCCGCCGTCAGCGGCGGATCAGCGAAGGCGAGCCGCGGCACCAGGAGGAGCAGACCGGCAGCAATGAACCCGGTCACCGAACACACAGCCCAAACCACCAGATAGCCCGACAGCGGTGCCGCCGTTTCCGCTCTTTGGGCCCCGCCTGCCAAGGCATCCGCAGCGGCGCTGGCCAGTGCAATGCCGAACACGGCGGAGGCGAACGAGCCGCCGATGGTTTTGGTGGTGTTGGTCAGCCCGGTGGCCATGCCCGTGCGGTTGGGCGGGGCTGCTGCGGCGGCGGCCGACGGCAGCGCCGCCACGAGTGCCCCCGATCCCAGTCCGGCAACGATCATGTTGGTCAGGGTCTGGGCCAGCGTGTCGTGGAACGGCAGGAACAGCAGGTAGCCAAATCCCACCAGGGCTGCCGCACCGCTGAGGGTCAGCCGCGGCGTGACGTACCGCGAGACCACCGGGAACAGCAGGGCGCCGATCAGCACGGACAACACGTAGGAGCCGATGATGATGGACACATCTCCGGCATCCAGGCCCAGCCCGTAGCCGTGCATCTGCCGGTCAGTGCGGGCGAAGGTGGACATGGGCGCCTGGGCTCCGAGCACCGAGATGCCAAACAGTCCGGCGGTGAGCTGCACCGGCCACATGGCCGGATCCCGCAGCATCCGGAAGTCCACCAGAGGATCCGTGCGGCCCAGTTCCCAGCGGACAAACGGCACAAACGCCGCCGCTCCTGCCAGCAGGATCCCCCAGACCCACCAGGTGCCCGGGCCGTTGATCCGCAGGAAGCTCAAACCCGAGGTGAGCAGCAGCAGCCCGAAGGCCAGCAGCAGGAAGCCCCTGCCGTCCAGGATGCCGCCGGCCCGCTCAGGCGTTTCCGGAACGCCGAACTGCACCGCGGCAATGCACAGGGTTACGGCCACCGCCGGAATCATCAGCGTCAGTTGCAGCCGTCCGGCAAAGACCTCCACCAGGAAACCGGCGGCCAGTGCACCGGCAATGACTCCGAACTGCAGGGCCCCCACCAGAACGCCGGCGGCTTTGCGGGTCAGGGCAGCGCCGCCCGGAGCCGCGGAGGCACGGCTGAAGATCAGTGCGATTTCCAGCGGCAGCCACACCACGTAGAAGCCCTGCAGCGACCATGCGGCCAGGAAGGTCCAGAAGTCAGGGGCAAAGGCGACGCCCCAGGACGCCGCCGCCGTCAGGACGGTGGAGACCAGCAGGATCCGCTTGTGCCCGTAGATGTCACCGAGTTTGGCGAGCACGGGAACGGCGAGCGCGCTGAGCATCAGCTGGGCGGCTTCAAACCAGTTGACGTCGCCGTCGTTGATCCCTAGGTTCCGCGCAATGTCGGTGAGGATGGGCGTGTAATACCCCTGGAGGATGCCGGAGGTGATTTCCACCAGGGCCAGGAAGAGCACCACCGGTCCCAGCGAGCGCAGGCTGCGGTGCCCGACGTCGGCGGCCCGCATCACTGCCTGTTCCCGAGGGTGCGCAGCAGCCGGGTGTAGAAGAGGATTCCTTCGCCGAAAGTCTCAATGCACAGGGCCTCGTTGTCCGCGTGGATGTTCGCGCGGTCTTGTCTGCTCATCCGGAACGGGGCGAAGCGGTACACGGCGTCGCAAATGCCGGTGAAACGGCGGGAATCGGTACCTCCAAGCATGATGTACGGAGCGGTCACGGCGTCCGGGAACACCGCCGCAATGGCCTGTTCCAGCAGGGCGAACTGGGCGTTGTCCGTGGCGGAGACCGGTGCCGGCTCGTTGCCTTCGATCACCCGCAGGGAAACCGAGGAATCGGCGATGATCCGCTCCAGCCGCTGCACCGTGCCGGCCACCGTCTCCCCCGCTGCAACGCGGATGTTGGCGTTGGCCGTGGCCCGGGACGCGATGACGTTGGAGGCGGAGCTGCCCTGCAGCTGCGTGACAACCACGGTGGTGCGGGTCAGGGCCCCGGGCTCGCCTCCCATGCGGGCCAGCACCCGGGTCAGCGGCCTCCGGAAGATGCGCAGGTTGCCGAACACCAGCCGCGCCGGAAAGCGGGCCGAGGATGCCAGCCGGCCGATCATTTCCACTGTGGGCTCGGGCAGGACCGCGGGCAGCGGTTTGGCATCCAGGCGGGTGATGGCGCGGGCCAGTCGTGCAGTGGCTCCGCCGCGGTGCGGCGTGGAGGCATGACCGCCGGCATCCTCGGTGGACAGCTCCACGTCCAGGATGCCTTTCTCGGAGACGCCGACCACCGCCACCGGACGGTCCACAAAGGGAAAGGCCTGCCCTGCCACGGCACCGCCTTCATCGAGCACCAGCCAGGGGCGGATGCCGCGGTCTTCCAGCAGTGCGGCGGCCGCTCCGGCGGTGTCGCCGGCGGTTTCCTCATTGTTGCCGAAGGACAGGTACACGTCCCGCGCAGGGATGAACCCCGCCGCCAGCAGCTGTTCCACCGCTTCCAGGATGGCGGTCAGGGAGCCCTTGTCATCCAGCGAACCCCGGCCCCAAATTCGGCCGTCCGCGATCTCTCCGGAGAAAGGCGGATGAGTCCACGACGCAGGGTCTTCCACCGGAACCACGTCATAGTGAGCCATCAGGACCACCGGCCCTTGCCCCTCACCCTGCGATCCCGGCCAGCGGTACAGCAGTCCGTGCCCGTTGACCCGTTCCCGCGACAGCTTCTCGTGAATCAGAGGAAACAGCTCGGGGAGGGCATCGATGAAGCCGTTGAACTCATCGATGCGAACCTGGCGCGGGTCCCGGGAGGAGACGGTCCGGTAAGTGATGAGGCGGGAGAGCTTGGGGGCCGCTTCGGTGCCGGTGGAGAGGGCCTGCCCGCCGGCGGTTTCCCGCACGCGGGATGACGTGGATTTGATGTGCATGCCCAGAGTGTAACGGGCATCACATCGCGCGGCTGAGGTAGCCTTGCTGCCACACCCCCAGCCGTCCTCGCACGTCAGGAGAAGAACATGACCAGCGCCGCCGTCCGTGTTCGGCCCCCGGTTGAAAGCGACGCTCCCCGGCTGGCCGACATCCACATCTCGGCGTGGCGGGCTGCCTACCGGAAGGTCATGTCCGACGAGTACCTCGACGGCCTGAATCCCGAGGCGCAAACGAGAGGGTGGCGGCGGAACATTCTGGAGCCCAGGCCGGGAACCTTCCACTTGGTCGCGGAAACAGACAGCGGGGTCACCGGGTTCTGTATTGTCGGGCCCGCTGAGGGCGCGGCTGAATCGGATTCCGAGTCAGCCTCAGCATCAGCAACCGGCCAGCTGTATGCAATCAACGTGCATCCGGATTCGTGGGCACAGGGTGTCGGCTCGGCCCTGTTTGCCGCGGCGGAAGAAAAACTCCTGTCACTGGGATACACCAGGGCGTTCCTGTGGGTTGAAGCGAGCAATAAAAGGGCCATAGATTTCTACACCCGGCGGGGTTGGCTGAACGACGGCGGAACCCTGCAGGACACCCGGTTTGATCCGCCCGTGTCAGAGCGCCGCCACAGCCGGGACCTGCTTTCGGAAGTCGCGAGCGTGTCGTTCAAACACCTGGACTTTGCCACGGCAGCAACCCGTCGTCGAGGACCGGGTGCAACGGAACAGCCACCACCGGACGGTGCTGATGGTGGGCAAGCTGAACCATGACGGAGGTGGTGAAAAACTCTTCAATTGAACCCCGGAAACCTGATTCGCGTGTGCCGACAACGATCATAGCCGCGTCCAGTTGGTCGGCCAGCCGGGCAAGCTCCTGCACCGGACCACCGGCCAGTGCACGGACGGACCACGTTACGGGGTGCGAATCCAATGCTCCCGCAATCTCTGCCCGAAGTCCGGGATCGAACACCTGGGTCTCTTCGAAAGGCAGGTCGGGATTGATGGGCTCGGACACCACCGTTCCGTCGACTCGTTGCTTGACTTCCTCGCTGGAGGCGTCGACAGTGGCGCAGACCAAGTCCGCCCCGAGCCTGTCGGCTAACCCTCCCGCTACGTCGACCACCGCGGCAGCCGTACCGGGCACGACACCCACCAGGACCTGCGGCTTGGAATTGGGGCTCGTCATGATGTTGACTCCTTCTCTGGGACCGTCCATGAGTCTCATGTTGTACAGCTAAGGTGTCACAGCACTGCGAGCATGTGTACCGGATTAGAGCACCATCTGCCTCATGAGGCGGGGATTGCTGGCGGGCGCTTGACTCGTTGGGCCTTGCCCGCTGCAAGCGGGCCCCGGCGCCAGTCCCCCCACTGCCCCGACTGCGTCAGCCACGGCGCGTGCCGCCCGTTCGACGTCGTCCTCCGTGAGGGCAGCCGTAAACGTAAACCGCACGGCCGTCTGAGCAGTTGCCCGATCCAGCCCCATCGCAGTGAGCACAGCCGACGGTTCATCGGATCCGGCAGCACAGGCCGAGCCGCTGGAACACAGCACTCCGGCCCGTTCCAGTTCCAATAACACCGCTTCCCCCGAGGTGCCCGGAAAGCAGAATGAGGCGTGACCGGGCAGCCGTTCGCTCCGGTGACCGGTGAGCAGGGCACCGGGAACGTCTCGCAGCACGGTATCGATCAGCCGGTTCCGCAGCGTCGCCGTGTGCCGGGCGGTGGCGTCGCGCTCCGCTGCGGCCAGCGCCAGCGCCGCAGCCATCCCCACGGCCCCGGCCACATTCTCGGTACCGGAACGCCGGCCGCGCTCCTGTCCTCCCCCGTGCATCACCGGCTCAAGTGCCGGCACACCGCGCAGATACAACAGCCCGATCCCCTTGGGCGTCCCCAGTTTGTGTCCGGACAGGCTCAGCGCGTCCACCCCCAGGCGAGTCACGTTCAGGTCCAGCCAGCCGCCGGCCTGGACCGCGTCCGTGTGGAACGGCACGCCGGCCGCACGGCAGCGGGCGGCAATCTTACGCACGGGCTGGATGGTGCCGACTTCATTGTTGGCGTACATCACCGAGCAGAGCACCGTCTCCGGTGTCAGGGCTGCGGCGGCCTCCTCCGGGTCCACCATTCCCGCGGCGTCCACGGACAGCAGCGTCACGCGGAAGCCGTGGCGGCGCTGCAGATAGTCCAGGGATTCCAGCACCGCCGGATGTTCGACGGCGGTGGAGACCAGGTGCGGTGGGGCACCTGTGCCTTCCTGCACCAGACGGTCTCGCCGGTCCATCCGGTCCATCCCCGCCAGGGCCAGGCCTTTCACTGCGAGGTTGTCCGCTTCGGTGCCGCCCGAAGTGAAAATGATCTCTCCGGGGCGGCAGCCGAGCACCCGGGCCGCTGTCTCCCGGGCTGCCGTCAACGCCCGGGCGGCGGATTCCCCGGCCGAGTGCGAGCTGGAGGGATTGCCGAACTCCGTGGTGAGGTACGGCCACATGGCCTCCAGCACTTCGCGCCGCGGCGGAGCGGTGGCGGCCGCGTCCAGGTAAATCACCTCAGATCCAGTCCCAGGTCCAGGGACCGGACGCTGTGGGTGAGCGCTCCCGCGGAAATCAGGTCCACCCCGGTGGCGGCGATCTCGGCGACCGTTTCGAGCCGGACATTGCCGCTGGCTTCGGTGAGGGCACGTCCGCCGATCAGCTCAACGCCGCGGCGCAGATCCGCCGGGGAGAAGTTATCCAGCAGCACGGTGTCCGCGCCGCCGGCCAGCGCGGCTTCGATCTGGTCCAGCCGGTCCACCTCCACCTCGAAGTGCACGGTGTGCGGCAGCCCCGCTTTGGCTGCTGCCAGTGCCTGCCCCAAATCCATGTTCCCGGCGGCCAGCAGCGCCAGGTGATTGTCCTTGGCCATCACCGCATCGGAGAGGCTGAACCGGTGGTTGTGCCCGCCGCCGCACCGGACCGCGTGGCGTTCCAGGATGCGCAGGCCCGGCGTGGTCTTGCGGGTATCCGTAATCCGGGCGGATGTGCCGGCGGCCTGCGCAACAAAGGCCGCGGTGAGGGTGGCGATGCCGCTGAGCCGCTGCGCCAGGTTCAGGGCCACCCGTTCACCCGTGAGCACCGCGCGGGCGGGCCCGCTGATTTCCGACAGAACGGTTCCGGCTTCGAAGGACTCGCCGTCCCGGACCGGGAATTGAACTGATGTTTGCGCAGAGGCGAGCCGGAACGCTGCCTCGATGACCTGGGTTCCGCAGAAGATGCCGGGTTCGCGGGCGGTGAGGACGGCCGAGGCCCGGGCTTCCACCGGGACCAGGAGTTCGGAGGTGATGTCCCCCCACGGTGCGTCTTCTGCGAGCGCCGCGGCAACGATGCGGTCCACGGCATCCTGCGGAACAGGTGCCGGCACATAAGACTGACGGGGAAGCGCTGTGCTGGTGGTCATGGAGGTGTTTCCCTTCGGGGAGCTCATGCGGTGAGGTGCAGGGTGTCGCCGGCGACTTCCTCAGCCGGGCGGATCCCGGCGTCGGTCCGGTAGTGGGCGCCCACGGATTCGGTGCGCCGCCGTGCAGCGGCCAGGAGCAGCCGTGCGCAGGTCAGCAGGTTCGCGTCTTCCAGCACCCGCACTTCCGGTGCCATAAGGTTCGTTACCGTGGTCCCCGCCGCATCCCGCTGCCAGCGGGCGACCTGGGCGGCGGCAGCAGCCAGCCCGTCGGCGCTGCGCAGCACCCCGGCCCGGGCGGACATGAGTTCCTGAAGGGCAGCACGGCTAAAAGCAGGCTCCTTCCGGCCCGCGTCCCCGGGGACAGGACCTTCGCCTCCGGGGACAGGAGCTTCCCCTTCCGCGGCCGGTCCGGAGGCAGGCAAGACAGTGGGCAGGGCCGTGGGAAAGGCCCCGGTTTGCCCGTCCGCCACCACAGCGGCGCCGGCCCGGGCGCCGAACACCAGTCCCTCCAGCAGCGAATTGGACGCCAACCGGTTTGCGCCGTGCACACCGGTGCAGGCACACTCGCCGGCAGCGTACAGCCCGGGCACCGTGGTGCGGCCCCAGAGATCGGTGGACACTCCGCCCATCCAGTAGTGGGCAGCGGGAACCACGGGCAGCAGGTCCCGTTCCCAGTCCAACCCGTGACTTCGGGTCATGGCATCCAGGCCGGGAAAGCGCCGGGCCAGATACCCGGGACCGCGGGCGGCTGCAACACCGGTGGCATCCAGCCAGACGCACGGTTCCCCGCTATCCAGCAGATAGGCGCTGACGGCCCGGGAGACGACGTCGCGCGGAGCCAGTTCAGCGTCCGGGTGGGCGGCCCGGGCAGCCAGGCCGGCCAGCAGGAAACGTTCCCCCGCGGCATTGCGCAGTACCGCCCCCTCGCCGCGGACCGCCTCGGAAATCAGCGGATTCCCCGGCACGTCCAGCGAGGTGGGATGAAACTGGAAAAACTCAAGATCTTGCACCGCGGCACCGGCACCGGCCGCCAGGGCCACGCCGTCGCCCGTTGCCGATTCCGGATTGGTGGTGTGCGCGTACAGGGCGCCCGCACCCCCGGCTGCGAGGATCACCGCGTCGGCCGCGAGCGGAGCCAGCACGCCGTTCCGGAGCACCTTTACTCCATTGACGCCGCCCTGTTCGAGCAGCAGCCCGGCGGCAAAGACGTGCTCCGCGACGGCGATCCGCGGTTCCGCGGCCACGGCCTGCAGCAGCGCTGCGGCAATGCCGGCTCCGGTACTGTCGCCGTTGACATGCAGAATCCGCCGGGCCGAGTGCGCCGCCTCCCGGCCCAGCGCCAGCACCCCCGCCGGATCACGGTCAAAGGGTGCGCCCAGTTCCAGCAGGCGGCGGATCTGTTCGCCGGCTGCCGAGCAGAGAACCCGCACCGCTTCGGCGTCGCCCCTTCCGGCACCGGCGGCCAGCGTATCCGCCGCGTGCGCGTCCGCCGTGTCTCCGGGCGCCGCAGCTTCCGGCACGACGGCGGCGATTCCGCCCTGCGCCAGCCAGGTGTTGGACTGCTGCACCGTACCCTTGGCGAGCACGGTTACTTCGGCCGTCTGGTCCTCCTGCACCGCACTCAGGGCCGCCATCAGCCCGGCAATTCCGGCGCCGACGACGGCGATCACGGCCGTGCCGCCAGCATCCGTTCCAGTGCGGTGCGGGCCGGCACGGCAACGGTGGCGGGAACCGTGATCCGGTTCAGGATCTCGCCCCGGACCAGGCCCTCCAGCACCCAGGCTAGGTAGCCGGGATGGATCCGGTACATCGTGGAGCAGGGACAGATCACGGGGTCCAGGCAGAAGATGGTGTGCTGGGGATACTGCGCCGCCAGCCGGTTGACCATGTTGATTTCGGTGCCGATGGCAAAGGTGCTGCCGTCCGGGGCGGCGTCGATGGCCTTAAGGATGTAGTCGGTGGAGCCTGCCTCATCGGCGGCGTCCACCACGGGCATGGGGCATTCCGGGTGCACGATCACCCGCACTCCGGGGAAGTCGGCGCGGGCCTTTTCGATCTGGGCTACGGTGAAGCGTTTGTGTACCGAGCAGAAGCCGTTCCACAGCAGCACCCGTGATTGGCGCAGCTGCTCCACGGTGTTTCCGCCCAGTGCCAGCCGGGGGTTCCACGTAGGCATGGCCTCCAGCGGGATCCCTATTGCCTTGGCTGTGTTCCGGCCCAGGTGCTGGTCCGGGAAGAAGAGCACCCGGCGCCCGCGTTCGAAGGCCCATTCCAGCACGGCTGCGGCGTTGGAGGAGGTGCAGACAATGCCGCCGTTCTCGCCGCAGAAACCCTTCAGCGCGGCCGAGGAGTTCATGTAGGTGACCGGGATGACGGGAAGCCGGCCGTCGTCGTCGGGCTCTGATCCGAAGAGTTCGGTGAGCTGGCCCCAGCACTCGGCCACCGAATCGATGTCCGCCATGTCCGCCATGGAGCAGCCGGCGGCGAGATTGGGCAGCACTACGGCCTGGTCCGGTCCGGAGAGCAGGTCAGCGGTTTCAGCCATGAAGTGGACGCCGCAGAAGATGATGGCCTCGGCATCGGGCTTGGACTTCGCCGCCTTGGCCAGCTGAAAGGAATCACCCACAAAGTCCGCGTGGCGAATCACTTCGTCCCGCTGGTAGAAGTGGCCCAGAATGACGGCACGCCCGCCGAGCTTTTCCTTGGCAGCTTCGATCCGCCTGTGCAGTTCGGCGTCGGACGCCTGCCGGTATTCCTCCGGCAGGCTGCCCTGCCGGGGCGTGGCGGGGGGCGCCGGATCATGCATCGAGGCGCCGGGACCGTAGTCCGGCAGCCGGGCGCCGTCGAATTCCCACGGCGGCATGGCCAGAGCCGGCGTGCAGGTGGATGTCGAGGATTGTCCGTTGGCGGCAGCTGCGGCCGAAATCAGTTCAACGGCCGTGGCGACACTGGGCGTCGAGGTACCGGGGGCATTACTCATGGGTTAGTACTCCGTTGCTGGGTTGGTCCGGGCTGGCGGGTCCGCCGGTGTCTCGGGTTGTCCGGTCAGGAGGGCACCGGTGTAGCGGTACAGGCGCGGCGGACGGTGCCTGCCGCCCTGCAAATACTGGTCCGTGGCTTCGATGTCCGCGGCTGCACGCAGCTGGCGCCGGAAGTTGGCCGGTTCCAGCTCGCGGCCCAGCACGGCTTCGTAGACTTCCCGCAGTTGCGCCAGGGTAAAGGTGTCGCCCAGGAAGGCATAGGCGATGGAGCCGTATTCCATCCGGTTGCGCAGCCGCCACAGGGCGTACTCCACAATCTCGTTGTGGTCGAAGGCCAGCTCCCCCACCGCGGCGGCCGGAAACCAGCGGACGTTGTCATCCTCCCGGGACAAAGCTGCTTCGTCGGGCTGCACGAGGGCCCAGTAGACGATGGATACCACCCGCGGCGACGGCGACCGGTCGGTCCCGCCGAAGGCATAGAGCTGCTCCAAATACTTCGGTGCGAGTCCGGTGGTCTGCGCCAGGTTGCCGGCTGCTGCCTCCTGCAGGGACTCGCCTGCGCCCAGCGGTCCGCCGGGCAGCGCCCACAGGCCGCGGAACGGCTCGCGGATGCGGCGCACCAGCGGCAGCCACAATGCGGGGCGTCCGGTGTCGGGGTCCGGGCGGAGAGCAAAGATGACGGTGGAGATGGCCAGTGCCGGGGGCTGCCGCGCCCGTTCGGAAACGTTCGCGTATCTGTGCGCCGGATGCTGGTAAACCACTGGGCCCTTTCCGGCCGGTCCCCCGGGCCAAAGCCTGGAGGAAAGAGTAAAAGTCAGGATGACTCTAACTCATTTCGGGCTAAAGGCGTGCGAGGTGTGTCACATTTTTGACTGCGGGCCGGATCAGGTCCCTGCGGACGGAAGGATGACGCTTGTCTGGCTGCCGGCATGGACAAAGCCCGCCCGCAGGGCCGTCCGGCAGGACGCAGCGTTGTCCGTCCGGGCACGCCACTGCGGGATGAGGCCAGCAGTGATGGCTGCCTCCGCGGCCAGCTGGGAGACACTCAAAGCGTGTCCGCGGAATCTTTCACCCGGGGCAGTCAGAACTCCCATGTGAGCGAGTGCGCCTGCCCAGACGTTATAGCCGGCGCCGGCGACCGGCAGGGCCGGGCTGTCCCTGCCATTCATGAGGATCCAGACGTGCTCAGTGCCGCTGAGGCCAGCTTCCTCCGCATCCTCAGGCAGGCAGGCACTTTCGAGCATGACCGCGTCATTGCGTCCCAGGCTCACCGGCAGCGAAGGACCGGCGGCCGGGGGCAGGGTATCGCAAAAGAAGAGGGAGGCTTCTCCCAGCGCCTGCCCGTTATGCGGACGACTCAATTCCAGCAGGACGGAGTGCCGGGCCAGCTGGGCGTCGGTCAGGGTGCGTGCCGCCGCCATCGCCCACGCCGGCCCCACCAGCACGCCCTTTCCGAACAGTGAAACGAACATCAGCAGCCGGCTGTCCCTGCTTTCACGGTACGTCCGGGTACTTGCGTCCGCCATCTCTTCTTCGTCGATGTCCAGAATCCGGGACCAGGCGAATTGGATGTTCCGTATCGTGGCGGACTGCAGCTCCATGCGGCATTTGTAGCACGGGAACCAAGGATTAGGCAGGATCGGCAGCCTGCTGCTCGGCCGGGTCCGCGCCGGACGCCGCCTCCAGCAGCGGTAGGGTCCGGCCGTCAAAATGCGTGTTCAGCACGATCACGGATGAGGACCGCACAATGGTGCGGGTCGCCACGATGGAATCTATGACGCGCTGGAGGTCCGAGTTGGAGCGGGCGGCAACCCGGGCCAGCAGATCGCTCTCGCCGGAGACGGTGTGAATCTCCTGGATCTCCGGGATACGGGCCAGAGCGGCAACCACGGCATCGTGGCCAATGTCCTGGCTGATGGTCAGCGAGCAATAGGCAAGCACCGAGTAGCCCAGTGCCGCCGGATCAATCCGCGGCCCCCATCCGGAAATGACTCCCGCCTTCTGCATTCGGTCCAACCTTGCCTGCACGGTGGCGCGGGCCACCTGCAGCGTGCGCGAGGCCTCAAGGACGGACATCCGGGGCTCGTCAGTGAACAACGCAATAATGCGTGCATCCAAGGCATCTGTGGGCATGCTTTCCTTCCCCCGCACGGCGAAATGCTGTGCAAACTGCAAGCATAGTGGCACAAATCATACGCATACTGAGCGACGTGCACTCACGGCATAAGATGGTTAGCTATGGCCGCGGCCGGTTTTCGGCACTCCACTCTTCACGGCATCCCCAACTTCAAAGGTGTCTTTTTCATGACCACCCGAACGTCCGCGACCGGTTCAACCGGACCAGCCGCACCGGCACCGGCAGGATCTCCCACCGTGCGCAAGATGCGCCCCCGCCATTTGGTCTTCATGAGCCTGGGCAGCGCCATCGGCACCGGACTGTTTGTCGGTTCCGGCGCCGGAATCCAGGCGGCAGGACCCGCGGTTCTGCTGTCCTTCCTGATTGCCGGCACCATGGTCATCCTCGTCATGCGGATGATGGGCGAAATGGCCGCGGCAGACCCCAGCAGCGGAGCCTTCTCCGTATATGCCGAGAAGGCACTCGGCCGCCCGGCCGGAACGACCATCGGCTGGTTGTGGTGGCTGCAGTTGGTGATAGTCATCGCCGCCGAGGCAACGGCTGCGGCGGCAATTGTTGCCTCCATGTGGCCCGGTTCGCAGCAGTGGCTGCTGGCGCTGGTGTTTATGAGCCTGTTTACGGCCATCAATTTGGGCGGCGTCGCCAGCTTCGGAGAGTTTGAGTACTGGTTTGCACTGCTCAAAGTATTGGCGATCGTGGCGTTCCTCGCCATCGGCGTCGCCTTCATTGCCGGGTGGCTGCCCAACGTTCCGGCTCCCGGGCTGAGCAACCTGACCGGCAACGGCGGCTTCATGCCGCACGGATGGAGCGGGGTCGGCGCCGGACTGCTGCTGGTGGTCTTCGCGTTCGGAGGCACCGAGATCGTGGCCGTCGCGGCCGCCGACACCGAGGAGCCCGAAACCAACATTGCCAAAGCCATCACCTCGGTGGTCTGGCGCATCCTGGTTTTCTACATCGGGTCAGTCCTGGTGATCGTCACGATCCTGCCGTGGGACAGCGAGTCCCTGAGCACCGGGCCCTTTGTAGCCGCACTGGCGGAGGCACGTGTTCCGGGTGCCGACGTTGTGATGGCCGTGGTGATTGTGGTGGCCCTGCTCTCGGCGCTGAACGCAAATCTTTACGGCGCTTCACGGATGGTGTTCTCACTCGCTGAGCGAGGCAGGGCTCCCCGGGCGCTCGCCCGCAAGGGCGCCAGCGGCGTCCCCCGTGCCGCCGTGGCTGCCTCGGTGGCTTTCGGTTTCCTGACGGTGGCACTGAATTATCTGTACCCCGAAACGGTTCTCATGATCCTGTTGAACCTGGTGGGCTCCACCTGCCTGGTGGTCTGGGGCGTTTCAATTGTTTCGCAGATTATCCTGCGGCGCCGTGCCGAGTCCGCAGGCGTGGAACTGCGGTTCAAGATGTGGGCGTTCCCCTGGCTTTCCTACTTTGCGCTGGCCCTGCTGGCCGGCATTGTGGTGCTCGGCTTCCTGGACCCGGCGGTCCGGATTCAGCTGCTGGCAACACTCGCCCTGACCTGCGCACTGTCTTTTGCCGCGTGGCTCATGGACCGCAGCGCAGTGAAGTCCGGCCGCCAGCTTAAATAGCTAAAATTCACCGGACCCGCATTTTTGCGTTTATGCGTGCGGGTAATTTGCAGCAATTAGCAAACACCACGGAATGTTATCCAGAATCTCACTGCGGCATAAAAGCCGTAAAGAGTAGTTCGTCATTGATGGGGCCGGCATTATTGCCCCGTGGCCAACAGCCGCGAAGAAACGTTCTTGAAAACTTCGCGGCTGCGGGCGTTCCGGGGAGCTGCCTGCTGCGCGCTGCCCCTGGCGCTAGTGGGCCTGAGGCTAGTGCCCCTTGCGCTTCTTGGGTGCGAGCTCCGACTCGGCACTCATCTTGGCCCTTTTTTCGGCCCGCTTGTCCTTGATGGACTTGCCGGGCTTTTTCTCGTTTGAACCCTGCGGGGATTTACCTGACAATTTAGGCTCCTCTGAAAGAACAAATACGGATAGCCTCGACCATACCCGGTAAAAAAATAAAAGCCAGTCCTCACTGCTTCCGACTTCACCGACCCGGCACAGAAATACTCTCCCCACAGTTGACTGTCGTAGAAATGCCCACTGGAGCCCATGAAAAGGTCGCCGTCGCAGCACTTCACGGAAGGTGCCGGCCACGGCGGCTCCTTCCGTGAAGGACCACACCGCGCGGCGCGGCAGAGGGACTTCCGGGAAAATCGACGTACCGTATCTCTCGGGACGGCTTTGAAGATGACGAATCCCCGTACATCGAACCCGTCTCCCCTGGACCCAGCAAGCATTGGAGTACCGGCGTGGCCGAAACCCCTGTCCCCCTGCAGGTACGAGCCGTGGAAGGCATCAATCCCGGCCTGTTTGCCGAAGTTGTCCTGCCCGGCGGCGGCGCACGGCCAATGCGACCGGTGCTGCTCCTGCACGGCTTCGCCTCCTCGTCGCAGCTGAACTGGCACAACACGGGCTGGGTGAACACTTTGACCGCCGCCCGCAGAACGGTAATCACCGTGGACCTGCCCGGACACGGGCGCAGTGCTGCACCTGCCGATCCGGCAGCCTACCGGCCCAGCCGTATCCGGGCGGACTTGCTGCAGTTGCTGACGGATGCCGGCGTTCTCCCGCTGGCCGACGACGACCCGGCGTCAGGCGTGGACATCGTCGGCTATTCCCTGGGCTCCCGGCTGGCCTGGGAGCTTGGGGCCACCCAGCCCGATCTGGTGCACCGCATGGTCCTGGGTGGTCCGGGCAGCAGCGATCCGCTTGCCGATTTTGATCTGGCGGGTGCGCGGGAGAGCCTCGCCGGGGGCTCAGAGACGGCCGACGGCGTCACTGCCGAGTTGCTGCGAATGGCGCAGGTGATTCCCGGCAACGACATGGCAGCCTTGCTGGGAATGGTGGAAGCGATCAAGGAAGAACGGTTTGTTCCGGCCGGTGCCGCTCCCCGGATGCCGCTGCTGCTCGTGGCCGGCGACCTCGACACTTTTGCAACCGGCATCCCGGAGCTGGCAGAACTGTCCGGTCAGGCGGAGGTGCTCCTGCTGCCTGGCCGCACCCATGCCAACGCCGTCACCTCACGAACCTTTAAGCAGGCGGCTGTCTCATTCCTTGCCTGAACGTCGCCTCCCCCGGCGCCGGGGAACATGTGCGTGATGGCATATTACGAGTTGATAAAACCGGCAACGGGGTGCGCACTGCCGCTAAGTCAGCAGGATATGATGATTTGGCGAGCAGAGCAGAAGCGTTTTAATCAGGCTACTGATTAATTCGGTTATCCGTGACAGGACTGACACCCGAATGCCGCCTGCCGCTCTTTCTTCTTTATGTCGATTCACCTCAAGGAGGACACCCGTGGATGTACTCCTTGGGCACCGGTACCGCACCGTTGAGCTTTTGGGCACCGGCGGCGCTGCTTCGGTTTACCGCGCAGTGGATGAGAACCTAAACCGGGAAGTTGCCGTCAAACGCTTCCATCCCGACGTCAGTGATGACGATGAGTTCCGCCGCCAGCAGACCGAGACGCTGCTGCTGGCCACGCTGAACCATCCCGGGCTGGTGACTTTGCTCGATGCAGGCACCTTCGAAGAGGAAGACGGCCGGGCATCAACCTATCTGGTCATGGAGCTCGTGGACGGACCTGACCTTCGCAAAACGCTCAAATCCGGTCCGCTGACGCCGTCCGGAACCGCCTCTTTGGGCGCCGACCTGGCAGATGCCCTGAATTATGTGCATTCCAACGGGGTCATTCACCGGGATGTGAAGCCCGCGAATATCCTGCTGTATCCGCAGGATGAAAACGACACCCGGCTCTACCCGAAGCTGACGGATTTTGGCATCGCCCGAATGACTGACGCAACTATGGCCACGGCACACGGCGCGACCATCGGCACGGCAAACTATTTGAGCCCGGAACAGGCACTGGGCGGTGCGGTTGAGCCGCGCACCGACATCTACTCCCTGGGCCTGGTGCTTCTGGAATGCCTGACCGGAGAAAAAGCCTTTCCGGGCCCTACCGTCGAGTCCGCCGTCGCACGCTTGGTCCGAGATCCGGAGATTCCGGCGGACCTTGGCACCGAGTGGGTGGACCTGTTGAAGTCAATGACGGCAAGGACTGTGGAGGCCCGTCCCGAAGCCCACGATGCGGCGGGCGCCCTCCGGGCTCTGGCCGCAGAGTCCGACGCCCTTCAGCATGCTGTTGCTTCCGCAGACTTCGGCCCTGACGACGCCGTCACCGGCGGAGTCACCACCGGGAATATTTACATTCCGCTGCCGCCGGCACACGCACCCAGCCTTTAGAAGAGCCGGGGCGGGGCCAGCGAACGGCACAAAGAAGCCCGGACCGATTCATGTCGGTCCGGGCTTTCTCCATCCCAGCGCGGCTTGTCCTACTTGGAACCTTCGGCCGACTCCTGGTCTTCCTCAGGCTCAAAATTCGAGGGCTCATCCGTGGACGCGGCGGCTACGCCGTCCTCGGTGTCGGGGATGGTGCCCTCGGGACCCGTGGTCTTCTCCCCGCCCTTGGACTGGTCCTCGTTGGGGTTCTTTTCGCTGCCCATGGTGGGTCTCCTCATCCGCTGCGGCTCCCGCCGACTATTCCGGCGCTTCCTTCGATACTAAGGCACCTGAGCATGGACGGGACAGCGGCCGGGCCGCACCGTTCCCAAACCGGCCGCTGCGGCCGGTTTGGGAACGTGCCGCTGGCCGGGTTGGAACCGGACCGCTGAGACAGTCAGGCGCGACGGCGGCGCGAGGCGACGGCCCAGCGGGTGACCAGGCTCAGCACCAGCAGCGCAGCCGCCGCACCCACCGTGACCATGAAGGCTGCCTGGTGACCGTGGCTGTCCGCGAGCCGGCCGGCCAGGGCGGCACCCAGCGCGGTTCCGGTAACAACTCCGCTGGCGAGCATGGTCATGACCGTGCCCATCAGGTGACGGGGCGCAACCACCGCTCCAATACCAAAGATGCTGACCATGGTGGGGCCCACCGGAATGCCCAGAACAAAGAGCGCCACCAGCATGGTGGGAATGTCCGCGGGGAATAAGAGGAGCACGGAGAACGCCGTCATGGCAGCGGCTGCGGCCATCCACCGCGCTGCCGGTCCGAACCGTTCGGGCCAGAAGGCCACGGACAGAGCTGCGGCGGCCGAGCTGATTCCCATAACGGCGTACAGCAGGCCGGCGGCCGAGGAGATGTCGAAGAGGCCGCCGAAAGCGGTGAGGCTGGTTTGCGTTCCGCCGAAGAACGTTCCCATGGCCACCATGCCGAGGACGGGGAGCGCAATGAGCAGCCAGTCGGCACGCGGCTCCACGGCGGCGGGCGCGGTCTCTTCGCCGGCGGCAGCGGCAGCGGTTTCCCGCCCTTCGCGGGCTGCACGTGCAGCACGGGCCGGAACCACGGTGCGGACCGTGGGATGCACGGCAAAAGCGCTGACCATGCTCAGGGTCAGGACAGCGGCGATGGCCAGCGGGAGCCAGGGTGCGACGGCAGCGGCGAGCAGCCCGACGAGCGCCGGACCGAGGACGAAGCTCAGTTCATCCGCGGTTCCTTCATAGGACATAGCGGTGTCCAGGTCCCGGGTGCCCGTGGAGTTTTTCCCCGCCGTCATGGCCATCCAGCGGACACGCGCGAGCGGACCCACCTGGGGGCACGTGGCCCCCATCAGAAAGGCGGTGGCGAACGCCGCGTAGGGGGTGGAAGCATCGGGCAGCTGAAAGGCCATGTACAGGGTTAATGCGATGGCCAGCGGGTTGACGACGGCGGCGGTCAGCAGAACCGGCCGCTGCCCGACACGGTCGGCCACATAGCCAAGGATGGGAGCACCGAGGGCCGAGCCGATGCCGACAGCACCGGCAGCCAAACCGCCGGTGGCGTAGGAACCGGTGACACTCGTGACCAGGGTCAGGGCACCGATGGTCAGCATGGCCAGGGGAAGCCGGGCCAGGAAGGCGACCGGGACAAAACCGCGGCCCGCCATTGCGAAAATCCGGGCGTAGCGGCCGGCAGTTTCTGCGGCAGCCTGGTCCGGAGCAGGGTCCTGATCGGGAGCCTGAGGGGAGATGGAGGGGGAAGACAAGTTATTACTCATACGATGTCCAGATACGTTGCATCGCGCATCGTCCCCCCTCCCGATGCGCCGAACCCGGTTACGCATCAAGCTTACCTTCCCATCGGGATCTCTGCAGGGCGGCCTACACCCCCACCGGGTTCCCGGCAGAGAAGCGGACGGAAGACCCGTTGCGCCCCTTGGTGATCTGCAGCTGCGCCCCGATCCGCTGCTTCATTTCCGCCACGTGGCTGACCAGCCCCACTACCCGGCCGCCGTCGCGCAGCCCTTCCAGTGCGTCCATGACCTGTTCCAGGGAGGTCTCGTCCAAGCTGCCGAAACCCTCATCAACGAACAGGGTCTCGATGCTCACACCCCCTGCTTCCTGCTGGACAACGTCGGCCAGGCCCAGAGCAAGGGCCAAAGATGCCATGAAGCTCTCGCCACCCGAAAGAGTGGAGGTGTCCCGGTGCTGCCCGGTCCAGGCATCAGTGACGTGCAGGCCCAGTCCGGACTTCCTGTTGCCGGCGGTGGAGTCGCTGTGCACCAGCGCATAACGACCGCCCGTCATCGCTGACAACCGTTCAGTGGCGGCCGCGGCCACCTGCTCCAGGCGTGCAGCCAGCACGTAGGTGCTCAGTGTCATCTTGTAGCCGTTCTCCCCTCCCCCGCGCGCTGTGTCGGTGACAGAGCGCAGAAGGTTGTACCGCTCCTCCAGGGGACGGATCCGTTCGGCGGCCGCTGCCAGTTCCACTCCATAGGACTGCAGCGCCTTCGTGGATGCTTCCAGCAGACCCAGCTGGACCGAGCATTCCGTCAGTCGGGTGCGGGCGGACGCAGCGGCGTCCGAGGCGAGGACCAGATCCTCCTCTTCGGGCACCGGAAGGGGTTCGCCGTCCCCGTCCACATCGGCTGCCGAGTCCTCGCCTTCACGGCGCAGAACCAGCCGCTGGCCCTCCTGGTCGTACCGGCTCACGGTGCGTTTGGCGTCGGCGGCGGCTCCCTCATCCAACAGGGCTCCGCGCACATCCTGAACGGTGTCGAAGTCGGAATCCCGCAGCCGGGCAGCCAGGTCGTCGTCGGCCTCGGCTGCGTTGTCCCGCGCTGTCTGCAGCTCGGCGAGGGATCGCCGCGCCGCACTGATGAGGGCGCGGAGCCCGGCAAGGCAGTTCACTCTCTCGGCGAGTGTCGCGAAACCGTCGCGGGCAGCCTGCACACGGCCGGTCAGATCGGTGATCCGGCGCTCTGCCGACAGCTGCTGCTCCTGCGCCTGCGCCGCAGCAACCAGCGCTGCGGCCGCTTCCTCGGCAAGATCGTCCAGTTTTTGGGTCAGCTCCGCGCAGCGCGCGACGGCGGTGTCCAGTGCTGCGGCAGCAGCCACAGCCGCGGCCAGGGCACTCTCCGCTGCTTCTTCCTGTGCCTTGGCTGACTCCGCATCCCCGTCACCGCCCTGGATCCGCAGTTCGGCGAGGCGGCGGTTGTCCTTGTCCGCGCGCAGCCGTGCGGCTTCGAACGCGGCTTCCGCGGACCGGGTGAGCCGGCGTGCCTCATCCTCGTCCTGCTTGGTGACGGCGTTTTCGCCGTCGGGCAGGGCAGCCGGGGCGGGATGAACGCTGCTGCCGCAGACCGGGCAGCCCTTCCCGTCCTCCAGCCGTCCCGCCAGCTCCGCTGCTGCTTGATCCAACCGGCGCTGCTGCAGGTCCTGCCATGCCTGGCGGAGGTCCTGGTAGGTTCCGCGCAGGCGGGCCGCCTCCGCCTCGGACTCTGCAGCGGTGACAGAGGCATGCGCGTACTCGCTGATGGCATGTGTCAGGGCACGCGCCCGGTCCACCTCTTTCTGCGCGGTTTCCTGCCGGGAGGCCTGCTGCCGAAGCGATTCCAGTTCCCGGGTCACCTCGGACTGTTCGGCACGGAGTGTCTCCCCCGCGGCCTCGGCTGCAGCGGCCGCGGCCCGGCTGGTACTGCCCCGGTTAACCGCGTCAGTGAGCTCCGCTTTCAGGTCGCCGATGCGTTCTTCCTCGGCCAGCGCAGCTTCGGCGGCGCCAAGCTCCGCGGTCAACCGGTCCTCGGCGGCAAGCAGCACCGGCGCAAAGTCGCCTTCCGCCGCTGCCGTTTCGGTGAGCCCGAACCCTGCTGCCAGAGCATGCCCCAGCAGCGCTTCCTGTGCCTGCCCCGCCGTTTCCTCCCGAACCCGAAGCCGTTCCCGGGCGGTATCGACGGCGCGGACGAAACCGCTCAATGACTCGGCACGAAGGTGCCGTTCGAGGGCATCGCGCACAGGTTCCACTTCATCCCGGCGGGCGGCATGAGCCTGTTCATCACGTTCGAGCTGTTCCCGGGCAATTCCGCGGGCACGGCGCGCTTCCACGTCCGAACGTGTGTGCTCCGCTTCCCGCAGTGCAGCGGCAAGGACGGTGTGCTCTTCCCGTGCAGCCTCCGTACGCGCAGCAAGGAGCCGGCGGAATTCTTCCACCCCGGCCGCCTCTCCGGTTCCGGGCTGATCTGTTTCTGCGTCCCCGCCTGTGTCCGGGGCAGCGCCGTCCGCATCCTCGGCAGTGCTCTCCGCCCAGCGCTCCATTTCATCGCGCGCCCGGCGCATCACATGCTCGCTTTCGGCGCGGACGGCGTTCATCTCGCGCTCGGCTACGGCTAGATCCGCCTTGAGCTGGGCTTCGATGTTCTCGAACCTTGTGGTGCCGAACAGTTTCTGCAGCAGCGCGGACCGGCTGGCGGCGTCGGCCTGCAGGAATGCTGCGAAGTCCCCCTGCGGCAGCAGAACCACGCGGGTGAACTGCTCCTTGTCCATGCCCATCAGGGCCCTGATCTCGACGCCTGCTTCATCATTGCGGGCGGTCTTCTGGACCCACTCCCCGTTCACGAGTTCGCGCAGGGTGGTCTTCGCCTGCTCGAGCACGGTTTTTCCGGTGCCGCGCTTGGCCGGACGGTCCCAGGCCGGGGTGCGCACCACTTCGAAGCGGCGGTCGCCGGAACTGAACTCGCACAGGACCTCCGGGGCGGTGTCCGGTGCCGCGTGGTCGCTGCGCAGCCGTTTGGACGTTTGCCGGGAACCGGGAACGGATCCGTACAGGGCATAGCAGATGGCGTCCAGGATGCTGGTTTTTCCCGCACCCGTGGGTCCGTTGAGCAGGAACAGTCCGTGGGCGCCGAGCTCATCGAAGTCGATGACCTGCCGGTCCGCGAACGGTCCGAAGGCCTGGATTTCCAGCCGGTGGATCCTCACTGTGCAGCCTCCGCTGACTGGACCTTGGACAGGACTTCGGCGAAGAGCTTCTTCTCCTGCTCGTCCGCCTGCCGGGAGCGGACATGGTCCAGGAACCCGCAGCAGATCTCCAGGTCATCCGTGGCCCGGGCCAGCCGCTGGCTGTACGTCTGGTTGGCTGTGCGCGGCCCGGACGCCGGGTCAAAGGACAGCACCAAAGTGTCCGGGAAGCGGGTGCGCAGCCGTTCCATGGCTTTGGCGGGACGTTCGTCGTCGGTCAGGGTGATCTGGCAGTAGGCGTCTTCGGCGTCAGCGAGGCCGGGATCTGCGAGCAGGTGCTCCAGCGTCCCCCGCAGGACCGCCAGCCGGCGCGGGGCAGGCCACAGGACAGGTTCCACCGAAGCCAGGCCGCCGGCGTCGAACTCCACCATCAGTCCGCCCTTCTGCTGGCGTGCTTCGGAGAAGGAGTACGGCAGCGGAGAGCCGCTGTAACGGACGGACGGGCTCAGTTCCTGCCGGCCGTGCAGGTGGCCCAGGGCGGTGTAGGCGAACGAGTCAAAGAGGTCCAGCGGCACGGCACCCACCCCGCCCACGGTGAGGTCCCGCTCACTGTCCGTGGTGATGCCGCCGCTGGCGAAGACGTGCGCCATGACCACGGGGTGCACCGGCGTTCCGTCCGCGGCCCGGCGCTGCACATCCTCCAGGATCCGGCGGACGGCTTCGCCGATGACGGTTTCATGGTGCGGGGTGTCCACTCCCAGCTCCGGTGCAGCCAGGCGCGGTTCAAGATAGGGGATGCCGTAGACCGCCACGGGTGGACCGCCGGTTTCCAGCAGGACCGGCTCCGGAATCTCAGTGATCCGGGTCCGCAGGTACACGCCCCCGCGCTCGAAGATGCGGCTGCCGAAGCCGAGGCGGGCCGCGGAATCATGGTTGCCGCTGGAGAGGATGACTTTTGCGCCGGCAGCGGTGATGCGATCCAGGGCCGAATCCAGCAGGCGGACGACGTCGACCCCCGGGAGTGCGCGGTCGTAGACATCTCCGGCGATCAGGACCGCGTCCACCTCCCGCTCACGAACCGTCTGCACGAGCCGGTCGATGAACTGCTGTTGGGCGCTGAGCATCCCCACTCCGTGGAAGGAACGGCCCAAATGCCAATCGGAGGTGTGCAGTATTCGCATACCAACAAAACTACATCGCTGCACTGACACTCCCCGGACACCCCGGACATGACAACGCCCACCCCTGTGCGCCGCAGGACGGCGGGAGGGGCGGGCGTTGGCGGTGAGCTAAGGGGATGAGCCGAGGCAGCCCCGGCGTGTCCCGGTGCCCGGTTTAGCGCCGACCGGTACCCGGGCGGCCGCCGTCGTCGTCGCCGTCAAAGAATCCTCGGGCGTCTTCGTCGTTTTCCCGGGACATCTTCGTCGGTGCCGCGGCTGATGCGCCCGCCACCGTTCCCGTTGCGGTCCCGGACGGGTGCTGTGCCTTGGCCTCCTCAACGTCGGCGTCATCGAGCTCATTGGCATCGTCGGCCCCGTCGGCCTCGTCAGCCAGCAAGTCCGCATCCTCGTCTGTGTCGTCACCGCGCTGCGCATCGGACACGCTCAGGTGGACGCTGCGGTAGATCAGTCCGGCAATCAGGGCACCCAAAACCGGGGCAGCCCAGAACAACCACAGCTGCTCCAGGGAATCGCCGCCCGCAAAAATGGCTGCGGCGGTGGAACGGGCCGGGTTCAGGGAGCCTCCGGTGATCGGGGCCAGAATGCTGAGCAGGACCGCGTAGGTCACGCCGACGGCGAAGGCCGCCGAGACAGCGGGAATACGGCGGGCGGAGGCGCCCAGGAACACGGCAACCAGCAGCGCGGTGGCCACCACCTCGGCGAGCAGTGCGCTGGCGAGCGGGAATCCCAGCTGGTAATCGGTACCGTAGCCGTTGGCCAGCACGCTGAAGATCTGGCGCGTGTCAGTCAGCTCAGGATGGCCCTGAAAGAGGACCCACAGGATCAGGTAGGCCAGGAGCGCACCGATAAGCTGTGCCACGACATAGACGGGAAGTGCTTTCCACGACGTGCGGCCGGCAGCGGCGCTGCCCAGGCTAATGGCCGGGTTGAAGTGTCCTCCGGACACGTAGCCGAAAGCGACCATGGCGGCGGCGGCGGCGAGCCCGACACCCAGCGGGGAAGAAACTCCTCCGGTTCCGCTGAAGATCGCCACGGCTGTTGCGAAGACCAGCAGAAACGATCCCACGCCCTCCGCGATGCTGCGGCCCAGCAGCCCGTAGCTGTGCAGCCGCTTGCGGGGTGCGGTATGGGCGGCGGGTTCTGCGGCGCGCGCGCCGCCGGCGGAGATGGGCTCGGGATTCATTGGCAAAGGTGTCCTCTTCCTCGTTGGCGGAGCTTAGCTTCTTCCGAAGCAAAGCAAACTCACCCAGCTTTCCATTTCCCGCTGTGAACCAGCTGGGGACTCGCTGGGCCTGCATGCTCGATATGCTGGAACCGTGAGCTTGAACCCTGAACAGTCATCTGCCCCTGACCCTTCTCTCAGCGGGTCCGGCGCGGCTTCCTCCCATCATCCGCGCAATGGCCAGTCAGGAAAAGTGCTCGGCTGTCTGTTGGGCGGAGCCTTGGGTGATGCGCTGGGCTATGCGGTGGAGTTTTCCCGCCTGCCTGAGATCCGCAGCGCCTTCGGTCCGGACGGCCTCCGGGACATTTCCGTCCTGCCGGCTCCTGTTCCGTTCTCCGACGACACCCAGATGACCCTCTACACGGTGGACGGACTCCTGGAAGCGCTGGAATGGGCCAACGCAGGCCTGGGAGCCGACGAAACAGCCTGCCTGTGGCTGGCCTATCTGCGCTGGCTGAAGACCCAGGGCGTCGCGCTAGATCCGGGGGCGCCCAGCCCTCCGGCCCGGTGGATTGATTCCCAGACCGTGCTCCACCACCGCCGCGCGCCGGGGAATGCCTGCCTGTCCGGGCTGTCGGGCCCGGACATGGGCACCAAGTTCCGGCCGGTCAATCCGGATTCCAAGGGCTGCGGAACGGTGATGCGTTCGGCGCCTTTTGGGCTGCTGCCCTATGTGGAGACCGCAATGGTCTACCGGCTCAGCGAAGATGCGGCGGCACTCACGCACGGGCATCCGTCGGCGCTGCACAGCGCGGCAGTGTTCTCGACCCTGATCCACGACCTTCTGGATCCGGCGGCTTCCCTGCAGGACGCCGCAGAGACGGCGTTGGAGCGGGCCGGAGCAAGCGGAGTGCCCGAGCTGGCAGAGCGGCTGGCCGCCGCCGTGTCCCTGGCCCGGTCCGGCCCTGTCCCGCCCGAAAAGCTGACCAGCACCCTGGGCGAGGGGTGGGTGGCTGAAGAAGCGCTGGCGATCGGCCTCTATGCGGCCCTGGCGACGGCGTCAGCCGCCACGCCGCAGGAACATTTCCGTGCCGCCCTGGCACTGGCCGTGAACCACGACGGCGACAGCGACTCCACGGGCTCCGTCACCGGCAACATCCTGGGCACGCTGTACGGCACCGAAGCGCTGCCGGAAGAATGGCTGGCCGCCCTGGACGGCCGCGAGGTTATTGAGGAACTGGCCCGGCAGTTTACCGCCGCAACCACCGCGGGCTAAGCCGGGCTAAGCAGGGCTAAGCCCGCCGGAGCGTTCCGGGCCAGGTCCCGTCGATCATGCGCAGGAACTCCGGTTCGGACAGCACCTCAATGCGCTGGCCCTTGCCGTGCAGGTCCAGGACCCGGCGGGCCTTGCCCGTCAGGACGCCGTTGCGCAGGTCCCCGGCTTCAAAGCCGTCTCCCATTACCAGCACGGTGGTGGCCCGGGTGACGTTGGAAGCGGGCTTGGCACCAAGATCAGCGGCAAGCTTCTTGGCCGACTCGCGGGACATGCCGAGGTTTCCGCTGAACACCACGGTTTGTCCGTACAGCGGGTGGCTGCTGTCAGCGAGCAGGTTGGGCGGCGGGTTCTCCCCTTCCACCGGCCAGCCTGCCCATCCGGTGGCGGCAGCCTTGGTTTCCGTGCCGGTTCCGCGTTCCAGTGCAGCCCGTGTCGCCTTGGACAGGGCGTCGACGCCGGGGATGTAGGCAGGCAGCCGGGACGGCACCATGCCCTGGACGGCGAAAAAGCCGGGCATGTCCGGGGCTCCGCTGCGGCGCACGATATCCAGCATGATCCCCGCGCACGCCCGGGCGTCCTCCACGGCGTCGTGGTGGTTCTTCAACGGTACGCCCGCGGCCTCGGCCGCGAACGGCAGGGAATGCGACACCAGGGAATAGGTCCGGCGGGAATGCACCACGGAACAGGTGTAGTCATAGGCCGGTCCGGGCAGGTCGGAGACCTCCAGTGCGGAGCGGATGACCCCCATGTCAAAGGCGGCGTTGTGGGCCACCAGCAGGTCCTCGCCGATGAACGCGCCGATCTCCGGAAACAGCTCCCCAAAGCGGGGGGCACCGGCCACCATCGGGGCTTTGATGCCGTGGATGCGGGTGTTGCGTGGATCGAAAAAGTCATGGCCGGCCGGCGGCCGCATCAGCCAGGACACTTCATCAACGATGACGCCGTCCCGCACCTTGACCAGTCCCACCGAACAGGGCGAGCCCCTGAATCCGTTGGCCGTTTCGAAGTCGATGGCCGTGAATTCAATTCCCACGCGGTGTTCGGTTCCTTAGTTCTGTTCAAGCGGGTTCTGTGCACACGTCTGTGAAGGCAGACGGTGCTGCGGTCCTTTGATAAGGCGGTGCGGCAGAGGGCTGCGGAGCCTATTCGCCGTCGACCGGCTGGACCGGAGGGGCTGCCTTCTTGCGCCGGTGCGAGCGGACCTTGCTCACCACGTACCACGCAGCAACCAGGACGCACGCCACGATGACGATCTTCTGGAAGATCCCGGCGTATTCCTCCACCACGTGCCAGCTCTCGCCCAGGTAGAACCCGGCAAAGACAAAGATGGCGTTCCAGATCAGGCTGCCCGCCGTGGTCAGGCCCAGGAACTTCCAGATGGGCATCCGTTCGATGCCGGCGGGAATGGAGATGAGGCTGCGGAAGATGGGAATCATCCGGCCAAAGAACACCGCCTTGTAACCGTGGCGGTTGAACCAGGCCTCCACCTTGTCCACGTCCTCCAGGTCCACGAGGGGAACCTTCGAGACCAGGGCACGCATCCGGTTCCGGCCCAGCCAGGCACCGAGTCCGTACAGTGCCCAGGCACCCACGACGGAGCCGAGGGTGGTCCAGATCAGGGCTTCGATGATCGAGAAGTTGCCCTGGCTGGCGGTGAATCCGGCCAGGGGCAGGATCACCTCGCTGGGCAGCGGCGGAAAGAGGTTCTCCAGGGCGATAGCCAGGCCCGCGCCGGGAGCACCAATGGTCTCCATGACGTTGACGGCCCAGTCAGCGACCCCTCCCAGCGCCGATCCGTCGGTATTGGCGGTGGCAACTGAGGCAAGGATCTGTGTAGTCATATTGACCCCAATTCTGCCTTACGGAGGGCCCCCGGTGAAAACCCGACACTGCGCGGCAGCCTGCTCATCGGGTTTTACCGGCGTGGCCGGGGCCGGAACGGGGGCATGGCAGGGACCTGCCCGCCGTCCCCCGGGGCGGCCTTAGGCCAGGGCCGCCACGATCGCCGGGAGCAGGGCACGGAAGGCCTGTCCGCGGTGGCTGATGGCGTTTTTCTCCTCCGGCGAGAGCTCCGCGCAGCTGCGGTCATATCCCTCCGGGCGCAGGATCGGGTCATAGCCGAAGCCGCCGTTTCCGCGTGGTGCTGTGAGAAGGGTCCCACGCAGTTCGGCCCGCTCCACCACGGTGTGTCCGCCGGGCAGGGCCAGCGCCGCGGCGCAGACGAAGGCTGCCCCTCGATGCTCGTCCGCTATGTCCGACAGCTGCGCCAGCAGCAGGTCCAGATTGGCGGCGTCGTCCCCGTGCCGTCCGGACCAGCGGGCGGAGAAGATACCCGGGGCTCCGCCCAGGACGTCCACGGCCAGGCCGGAATCGTCGGCGATGGCCGCCAGACCTGTTGCCTCCGCCACGGCTCGGGCCTTAAGCAGCGAGTTGGCCTCGAAGGTCACACCGGTTTCGGGAACGTCGGGAACCCCTGCGGCGGCGGCATCAATCACCTGGGTGTCGACGTCGAGTCCCTCGATCCGTCCGCGCAGCAGTTCGCGCAGTTCCCGCAGCTTGCCGGCATTCCGGGTGGCCAGGACGAGCCTGGCGCCGGCGGGAACGCCCGTGCTCACTCGTTTTCCCCGCGCGATTCACCCAGGGTACGGCGCTGGATTTCGGCCAGCTCGGACGTACCCAGCAGGGCCAGGTCCAGCAGGGCGTTCAGCTCGTCGCGGTCAAACGGTGCACCTTCAGCGGTGCCCTGCACCTCTACGAACTTGCCGGAACCGGTGACCACCACGTTCATGTCGGTTTCGGCCCGGACGTCTTCCACATAGGGCAGGTCCAGCATGGGCACACCGTCGATGATGCCCACGCTGATGGCTGCCACGGTGTCCAGCAGGGGCTGGGCGTTGCGGGCAATCAGCTTGTTGTCCCTGGCCCATGTCAGGGCATCGGCGAGTGCCACGTAGGCGCCGGTGATCGCGGCGGTGCGGGTGCCGCCGTCGGCCTGCAGGACATCGCAGTCCAGGACGATGGTGTTCTCGCCGAGGGCCTTGGTATCGATGATGGAGCGCAGCGAGCGGCCGATCAGCCGGGAAATCTCGTGTGTGCGGCCGCCGAGCTTGCCCTTGACCGATTCGCGGTCATTGCGGGTATTCGTGGCACGCGGCAGCATGGCGTATTCAGCAGTGACCCAGCCCTTGCCCTCGCCCTTGAGCCAGCGCGGAACACCGGCGGTCAGGGACGCGGTGCACAGCACCTTGGTGTTGCCGAACTCGATCAGCGCCGAACCTTCCGCCTGCTTGGACCAGCCGCGGGTGATGGTGATGTCGCGCAGCTGGTCGGGGGTGCGGCCGTCGGAACGGACGACGGCGGAGCCTGCGGAAGGCGTGGAAGAGGCATTGTTTGCTGCTGTAGTCATGAGCCCAGTCTATCGGCCGGCTCCCTCCGGACCCGCCTGACCGGCGGGGCTCATCGATAAGGCTTCCCGCGGGCCTAACCGGCCGGAAGAACCCCCGGATTCATGGCCAGCGGCACGGTGAAGGGACTGCCGACGTCGTAGGAGACGCCCGCGACGGCGACCGCCAGGTCTCCCGCGTAGGTTTCCCGGGCCTCGGCAACGGACACGGTTGCGTCGTTCCACACCGGAAGGTGGGTGAGCAGCAGCCGGCGCGCGTTGGCGGCGGAAGCGGCGGCACCGGCCCGCCTTCCGGTCAGGTGAACACCCTCGATGGCGTCATCGCGGCCCTCATGGAAAGCCGCCTCGCAGAGGAAAACGTCGCTGTTGCGGGCGGCCTCCTCCAAGCCTGCGCAGGAATCCGTGTCTCCGGAATAGGCCAGGGTGTGGACCACGGGATTGCCTTCGGCGTCGACGCCGGTGGCCTGGACCCGCAGCGCATATGCTTCGTCCGCGGGATGCCGCACCGGATACGGCGTGACCGTGAAGGGGCCGATGGTCACCGGCTCGCCGCTGGTCCAGTGGTGAAACTCAAAGTCCTCATGCATGCCCGGGTCAGCGGGCAGCCCGTAAGCGGTGGCCATGCGGTCCGCCGTGTCCCTGGGGCCCCAGACGAGGATCCGGTCCCGGTTCCAGCCGGCCGGATCCCAGTGCACCGCCACATGCAGGCCGCATAGATCCATGCAGTGGTCCGGATGCAGGTGGGTCAGCAGGACCGCATCGATGTCTCGCAGGTCCATGTAGCGCTGCAGTGCGCCCATGGAACCGTTGCCCAGATCCAGCAGGATGCGCCAGTCGCGCACGCCGTCATTGGCGGTCACGAGGTAGCAGGAGGCGGGAGAGGCCGGTCCGGGAAAGGATCCGCTGCAGCCCACTATGGTCAGTTTCATTTAGGTGCCGTTCCGAAGGGCGCCGTGCGGCCTTCCGTTTTCGCGGTGGATGGAGCGGGCTGCGGCAACCATCTCCGGGGTGACCCGGGCCATGCTGCCGGTTGGATAGTGGGCGGCCACGTTCTCGACGTGTTCAACGCTGAGGACTTCGGGGCCAAGGAAGCGGCGGGCGAGCAGTTCAAACGACGCCGCGTCCCCCGTGGCCACGAAATGGTGCTGCGGGGCGGTGTCCGCGGTGCGCTGCAGGTTATGCGAAATGAGGGCCCGGTAGACGTCCTTGGCGGTCTCCTCCGCGCTGGAAACCAGCGTGACGCCGTCGCCCATCACGTAGGAGATCACACCGGTCAGCAGCGGGTAGTGGGTGCAGCCCAGCACCAGCGTGTCCACGTCCCGGGACTTCAGCGGTGCAAGGTACTCTTCGGCGGTGGCCAGCAGATCCGGGCCGGCAGTGACTCCGGCCTCCACAAACTGCACGAAGGCCGGGCATGCCACGGACGCGATCTCAAGGTGCGGTGCCGCAGCGAACGTGTCGTCGTAGGCGCGGGATCCCACAGTGGCTTCAGTACCGATCACGCCCACCCGGCCGGAGCGGGTGGCCGCCACAGCACGCCGCACGGCCGGCTGGATAACCTCAATGACAGGAATGCCGTAGCGGCGGGTGTAACGCTCGCGGGCATCCCGCAGCACTGCGGCAGAAGCGGTGTTGCACGCGATCACCAGGAGCTTGACGCCCGAATCCACCAGTTCGTCCATCACGCCCAGCGCATTGGCGCGGACTTCGGCAATGGGCAGGGGGCCGTACGGTCCCTTGGCGGTGTCACCCACGTAAAGAATCGACTCATTGGGCAGCTGGTCGATCACCGCGCGGGCAACAGTCAGTCCGCCCACTCCGGAGTCGAAGATGCCAATGGGTGCATCCTGGCGCTGTGCGTCCTTCAGCGGTTCTTTCGTCAGCGTGGAGTTACCCGGGTCAGAGCTCATAATGTATCGACAATAGCCCTCGCGGGCCCCGGCGCGTACTCAGTACAACGTGCTCTTGATCACAGCAGGGAACGGATCATGGCCTGCATCAGTGTCTCCTGGAGCCAGGTGACGAAGTTGTAAACCAAGGCCAGGTAGCCGTCTACGTCCTTGGCCTGGGAGGGGTCCGTGATCCCGTGCAGCCGCTCGGTGTCTTCATCGGTCTCCAGCCCGAGCCGGTCCGCCAGCACCAGCCGCACATCGTTGAGTGCACGGGCAAAATACTGGGCCTGCTCGGCGTTGAGCAGCAGCTGCTTGGACTCCAGATGCACCGACGCCGCCCGCAGTGCCCCGGTCTTGTTTTCCCGCAGCGAGCGCTCAGTGAGGCGGCGGAATTCCAGGGCTTCGCCGTCGTCGCCCTGCACCCCGTCCGGCAGCAGACGGCGCAGCGCGGAGTCATCCGGCACACGTGCGCTCGTGTCCAAACCCACCATGGCAGCCAGCGGGTCCGCATCGGCGGGGGTCTCCGGTTCCAGCATGTTCAGCACATCGGCAAACAGGCTGCGCAGCAGCTCCCGCTCCCCCGCATCCAGCGATGCCGAAATGCCCTTGCGGGTGGATTTGAATCCGGTAGCCACGTCTGTTCCTATCCGCCGGCGGTGCCGGTCTGTGCTGCTTTGGCCGCTGTTGAGGACCGCTGTTTAGGGCTCGTCGGTCTTTTGAAAAGTGGCCCAGAGTCCGAAGGAGTGCATGGCCGTGGTGTCGCGCTCCGCGGACTCGCGGGAGCCGGCGGCAACCACCGATTTGCCCTGCTCGTGCACTTCCATCATGAGCTTGTTGGCTTTGGCCTCCGAATACCCGAAGTAGCTGCGGAACACGTAGCTGACATAGCTCATCAGGTTCACCGGGTCATTCCACACGATCACCACCCACGGCACATCCTTGCCAACCAGGGACTCCGTATCGGTACGCTCGAGGGTGTCGGTGCCCGCTGAAGTGCTCAGGACAGCGCCGGGTGCAGTGCTCAACGTCATGACTCCAATTGTAGGTTGGACCCGGTTGCAGAACCGCCACCGGATGCCTTCTACTCAATAAGCGAACGGGGGATAGAGTTTTGACTGTGAACAGCCCTTCAACGTGGCGCCAACCAAATGCCGCCCTCTATACAGACCATTACGAGTTGACCATGCTGCAGGCCGCCCTGCACTCGGGCACGGCCTCCCGGCGATCAGTGTTCGAGGTCTTCGGCCGCAGGCTGCCCGACGGACGGCGGTACGGCGTGGTGGCCGGCACCGGCCGGATCCTTGAGGCCCTCACGGCCTTCCGCTTCGGCGAGGACCAGCTGCAGTTCCTGGCGGACACCGCCGTAGTGGACGGGCCTACCCTTCAATGGCTGGCGGATTTCCGGTTCTCCGGCAACATCTTCGGCTACGCCGAGGGCGAGGCGTACTTCCCCAATTCGCCAATCCTTACGGTGGAGTCCACCTTCGCCGAAGCCTGCATCCTGGAAACCCTGGTGCTCTCGGTCCTGAACCATGACAGTGCCATCGCCTCGGCAGCGTCCCGCATGGTCATGGCTGCCGGCGGCCGCCCCTGCATCGAAATGGGCTCGCGCCGCACGCACGAGGAATCCGCCGTCGCCGCAGCCCGCGCCGCGATCATCGCCGGCTTCGACAGCACCTCCAATCTGGAGGCGGGACGCCGGTACGGCCTGAAGACCGTGGGCACCGCAGCCCACTCCTTCACCCTCCTGCATGACACCGAGCGCGATGCCTTCGAAGCCCAGGTGGGCTCCCTTGGCGCCAATACTTCTCTCCTGGTGGACACGTACGACGTCGAAGCCGGCGTGCGCAACGCCGTCGCCGTCGCGGGACGGAAACTTGGCGGCGTCCGGCTGGATTCCGGTGACCTGGTGGCCCAGGCCCGCTGGGTTCGGGAGCTGCTGGATGACCTCGGCAACACGGAAACCCGCATCATGGTGACCTCGGACCTGGACGAATACGCTATTGCCGCCCTGGCTTCTGCTCCGGTGGACGCCTACGGTGTGGGAACCTCCCTGGTCACCGGGTCCGGGGCTCCGACCGCTGGCATGGTCTATAAGCTCGTCAGCCGGGAAGGGGACGACCATGAGTTTGTCTCCGTCGCCAAGGCAGCCAAGAACAAGGCATCCCGCGGCGGGAGAAAGTACGCCCTGCGCCGGCTCAATGAGCACGGAACGGCCACGGCAGAGGTCATCGGCATTGGCCACCGGCCGCTGGATGACGGCAATGACCGTCCCCTGCTGGAGCAGTTCGTTGCCGACGGCGAAATCCTTCCCGGCTGGACCGGGGCCGAAGGCGTGGAGCGTGCAGTCAAACGGCACACCGCGTCACTGGATGAACTGCCCGATGCCGTACACCGCCTGCAGCGCGGCGAACCGGTGATCCCGACAGAATACGAGGAGGAAGCATGACGCGCGCCCTGATTGTTGTTGATGTCCAGAACGACTTCTGTGAAGGAGGTCCTCTCGCCGTTCCCGGCGGTGCCGACACGGCGTCGGACATCACTGACTACATCGAGACGACGCTGGGCCGCTATGACGTTGTGGCCGCCACTCAGGACTGGCACATTGAGCCCGGCGCCCACTTCTCCGACACCCCGGATTACAAGGAGTCCTGGCCGGTGCACTGTGTTGCCGGCACAACCGGAGCCAACCCGCACCCGGACCTGGACACCGAACACATTGATGCTTTCTTCCGCAAAGGCCAGTACGAGGCCGCGTATTCCGGTTTCGAGGGGGTGCTTGCCCCGGAAGACGAAGTGCCTACGGGCGATCTGGACGCGGCCGCCGCACCGGCTGATCCGGCCGAAACGGTAAGCCTGGATGACTGGCTTCGGGAGAACGACGTCGATGAGGTGGTCATTGTGGGCCTGACCACCGACTACTGCGTCCGGGCCACCGCACTGGATGCCGTCGCCGCCGGCTATGACACGTACGTCATCCCCGAACTGTGCGCCGGAATCGACCGCGCGGATACCCGTGCCGCGCTCGCCGAGCTGGAAGACGCCGGAGTGGAGCTGCTGGACCTGTAAGCGTTCGCGCCTGGCAAGGCTGACCCCTGCCGGTCGGCAAACAGCAGCAGAGGTGCCGGAGCATGTTGCTCCGGCACCTCTGCTGCGTCCTGAGTGTGCACGTATGGCGATCTCGCCCCCCCTAGAGACCCGTTCCTGTGTGCACCTATGGCGGCTTCAGCGCGATGGAACCCGCCGGAGCTGCACACACGCCGCGGGGCTGGCCCTTCCGACCCGCCAAGCTGCACACCAGATCCTCCGTACGGATCCTTCGTGCAGATCACGGGGCTTGCCGAAATCTCTCGTACAGATCCCGGGCCCATAACGGCCAAATTCGCATGTTTGCGCCCATTATCTGCACGAAGGAATCCCGCGGGCACCGTTTAGGCCCGTTATCTGCACCAAGGATCCGGCGCAAAGGCTCCGGTACGCACAAACGGTGATCTCAGCCGCTTGGAACCGCCAGAGCTGCACAGTCGATGGTAGCCAGGGGTCCTTGGTGCGGATCAGGGCCCAAAGTCGCTCGACCGGTGCTTTGGACTCGCCGTCTGCCCTGATGCTCCGGGTTGAGACCTCTCTAGTACAGATAACGGGCCTAAACGTCCCCCATGAGCCCGTTATCTGCTCTACGGACGCGGGCCGGGCCCCCGCAAGCCCGTTATCTGTTCTACGGACGCTGACCGTGGACCCGGATCAGCCCGCACGGCACCGGCGCCGGCACACAACAACGGCGGGTGCCGACTCCCGAAGGAACCGGCACCCGCCGTCGTTGTTCTGGTCCGTTTCAGCTATTTGCGCCCGATGAACCAGTCCTGCAGCTTCTTCAGCCGCTGGTTGAGCTGCTCCTCATTGGCCTGCGCCACGGGCGGTCCGCCGCAGATGCGGCGCAGCTCGCTGTGCACCACGCCGTGCGGCATACCGGAACGGGCAGACCAGGCGGAGACGTTCTTGGCCAGCTGGCCGCGCAGTTCGGTGAGCTGCCGGTGGTCCATGACCGCGGGAGCCGGTTCGGGCTCGGGTGCTGCAGCAGCCTTCCGGCCGCGGCGGGACAGCTGCTCATGCTGGCGCTGGCGCAGCAGCATTCCCACCTGGTCTGCGTCCAGCAGACCGGGGATGCCCAGGAAGTCCTGTTCCTCTTCGCTGCCCAGCTCTCCGCCGGTGCCGAATTCGCCGCCGTCGAACAGTACGCGGTCAAAGGACGCCTGGGATTCCAGTGCCTCGAACTTCTGTTTGGTGAGGGAGTCCGAAGCCTTTTCTTCGCGGTTGGCGGCCTCCATGAGGCTGTCTTCCAGCGCGAACCCTTCCTCTTCAAGGTGGTTCTCCGGGCGGTCCAGGGCGTGGTCGCGCTCCAGTTCCAGCTGGTTGGCCAGGGCCATCAGGTTAGGCACGGAGGGCAGGAACACCGACGCCGTCTCGCCGCGCTTGCGGGCACGCACAAACCGGCCCACGGCCTGGGCAAAGAACAGCGGGGTTGCCGTGGAGGTGGCGTAGACGCCCACCGCCAGGCGCGGAACGTCCACGCCTTCGGACACCATGCGCACAGCCACCATCCAGCGCTGTTCTCCAGCGGAGAACTCGTCAATCTTGTCCGAGGCCTTGGCGTCATCGGAAAGGATGACCGTGGGAGACTCCCCCGTGATCTTCTTCAGCTGGCCCGCATAGGCACGCGCGTCGTCGTGGTCCGTTGCGATCACCAGCCCGCCGGCGTCGGGCACTGCCCGGCGCACCTCGGAAAGCCTGCGGTCAGCGGCGGCCAGCACCGCAGGGATCCATTCACCCGTGGGGTTCAGCGCCGTGCGCCAGGCCTGG
The DNA here is from genome assembly GCF_002929435.1 of Arthrobacter sp. 9E16. Lineage (NCBI taxonomy): Bacteria > Bacillati > Actinomycetota > Actinomycetes > Micrococcales > Micrococcaceae > Arthrobacter > Arthrobacter sp. 9E16. Next base: position 79,017 of record NZ_PJIU01000001.1, read on the forward strand.
GCGGTGATGTCCTTGGTAACGGCGGCTTCGCCGAGGGAAGCGGCCATTTCATCACCGGCGCTGGTCCGCCAGCGCATGGTGCCGGAGTAGGCCATGAACATCACCGGACGCACCACGTGGTCCTTCAGCGCCTGCCCGTAGCCGTAGGTGTAGTCCGCCTTGGAGCGGCGGATCCCGTCGCGGTCCTTTTCGTACTCGACAAAGGGAATGGCCGCGGTGTCGGAGCGGAACGGCGTACCGGTCAGGGACAGGCGCTTGACGGCCGGTTCAAAGGCCTCGCGGATTCCGTCACCCCAGGACAGGGCGTCGCCGCCGTGGTGAATCTCGTCCAGGATCACCAGGGTGCGGGCCGCTTCGGTCTTGGCACGGTGCAGCATGGGCTTGGAGGCCACCTGGGCGTAGGTCACTGCCACGCCGATGAAGCCGTCACCGTGGCGGCCGTCAGCATTCTTGAAGTTGGGGTCCAGGGCCAGGCCCACCTTCGCGGCGGCGTCGGCCCACTGGCGCTTGAGGTGGTCGGTGGGCGCGACGACGGTGATCCGCTTGACGATCCCGCGGTCCACCAGCTCGGTGGCCACGCGCAGGGCGAAGGTGGTCTTGCCTGCACCGGGGGTGGCGACGGCGAGGAAATCATCGGCGTCGGAGGCAAAAAACTTCTCCAGGGCTTCTGCCTGCCATTGGCGAAGCTTCGGGGCGGTGCCCCACGCGGCTCGCTCCGGGTAGGCGGGCGGCAGGGCCGGTCCGCCGAAGAGGGTATCTGGGCTCACGCTGTGAACGGCACCTTTCCTGTGTTCGGGGTAACAATTGCACTGCGGGCACCGGAGACAATCCCCAGGCACGCAAAAATGGCCAGGACAAGCCACATGACGCGGAAAACGCCGGCTTGTCCGGAAGCGGCGGGGTCCTGCAGGAGGGCGAAGAGAATTCCCGCCACTGTGGTTCCCGCAACGGCTCCGAGCTGGTCGGAAATCTGCAGGGACGCGGAATTGCGTCCCCGGTCCGCGGAAGTGGACAGAGCCAGCACCATCACGGAAGTGCTGGACAGGGCCAGGCCCATGGCTGCTCCCGCGAAGGACCACACCGCCACGATCACCCAGAAGGGCACCGACGGCGAGGCAAGCAGCCCGATTCCTCCCACGGCCGCGGCCAGCATGGTTGCGCCGATCACCAAAAGCCGGTGACGCCGCCCGCCGGCACGTGCCTGCAGGAAAGAACCCACAGCCCAGCCTACCGCTCCTGCGGTCAGGGCCAGTCCGGCAGTGGCGGGGTCCACACCGTGCGTGGCCAGCACCATCAACGGCAGGAAGGCCTCCGCTGCCACGAATCCGGCACTAAGCAGGCCGCGCGTGGCGACCACGCTGGGCAGCCCGCGGGACAGGCGCAGGGTGCCCGGCGGCAGCAGACGGCCCAGCGCGACGCCGGCCGCTCCTGCTCCCGCGGCAGCTGCGGCCCACAGCAGTACGGCGGCCGACGACGGCACTGCGGCCGCGCTGCCCGCCCACTGCGCGAGGAACACGGCAGCGGCCAGCACCGTGCCCCAGAGCGCGCGGCGGCGGCCTGCTGCTGCGTCCATTGCGGGGCTGGCGGGCGGACCCAGGCTGCGGATCCGCGGCCAGACCATCAGTCCGGCAACCAGCACAATGGGAATCACAGCGGCAAAGACCCACCGCCAGCTCACGTATTGCGCCAGCAGGCCCGCGGCCAGCGGACCCACCATGGAAGGCAGGATCCAGGCCGCCGCCAGCCAGCCAAAAATCACCGGTTGAAGTGCCGACGGATAGATCTCGCCGATGATCACGTAGACCGCCACGATCATGGCTCCCCCGCCGAGCCCGGACACCGCCCGTCCGGCGGTGACAATCCAGAATTCCCCGGCCAGGGCTGAGAGCACCAGCCCGGCGGTCATCAAAAGCATGCCCGCGGCAAGCGAGGGAAGCGGCCCCTCGCGGTCACACCTGCTGCCGGCCACCACGGTGCCCAGCAGCGAGGCGGTGAGGAACATCGAAAATGCCAGCCCGTAGCCGGCACCCGCCGAGAGTTCCGCTGCCACCACGGGCATCGCCGTCGTCACCGCCATCGCTTCGAAGGCGGAACAGGTGATGATCGCCAGAATGCCCAGGGTGAGGGCCCGGTACTCTGCGGACATTGCGCCGGCGGGCCGGCGCTGCGGAGCCGAACCGCTCATGGACGCACCGGAATTATTTCTTGCCGTCCTTGGGCGCGCTCAGCCCATCATAGATTTCCTTGCAGGTGGGGCACACGGGGAACTTTTTCGGGTCGCGGCCCGGGGTCCATACCTTGCCGCACAGCGCGATCACGGGTTCTCCCGAGAGCGCGGATTCCATGATTTTTTCCTTGCGGACATAGTGGGCAAACCGCTCACTGTCGCCGGGTTCGGTGTACTCGCGCTGTTCTTCGCGCTCGATAACGGCGGTGGAACCGCCGCCGTCGTCGAGGCGGCGGGCAGGGTCGTTTTCGAAAGGATCGGGAGGAAGACTCATGGCTCCCATCTTAGTACCAGGGGTCATTTGTTCACGGATACCGCGGCCAGCAGCTCCGGGGCGCGGCGGTCCATCCAGCGGCCGCCGATCCGGATCCCGGCCAGCAGCAGCCCGACTCCGAGCACCACGCCGGCGGCCAGCGTGAGCCAGCCGAGCAGTGCACTGCCCGTCACGAGGGCGGCCACGGCCAATGCCAGCACCGGCAGCACGATCACCAGCTGAGCCAGCATGCCCAATCCCTGGACAAGGACGGTGCGCCCGCCGGAACCGGGCGGCGTCTTGAACGCGTTCTCTCCCGGCAGCGGCACGTTGTAGGTGTAACGGGCGGACACCACGCTGGACAGGCCCAGACCGCTGAGCAGCACCCCCAGCGAAACACCCAGCAGCACCGGCAGCAGGTCCGTTTGCCCCAGCAGCACGCAGGGCAGCACGGTGGCCAGCAGCACCGTCGGCACGCCGAAGGCGGCACAGGCAAGGGCGCGGCCGGCGCGGTCAGCTGCGCCGGTAACCCCGGTGCTGATGTGCAGCGCAAAGGCGGTGTTGTCATACGCCACGTCGGCTGAGATCGCGAAGGCCAGGAGGAAAGCCACCAGCGGGCCGATGAGCAGCGGCACCACAGGAGTGCCGCCGGTGTTGTTCACGAACAGCAGCACCACCACCAGCAGCGGAATGATGAGCAGGGAGGCGCCGTAGCGCGGGTCCCTGATCCAGTAGGTCAGGGCCCGGGCCGCCACTGCACCGGTGGGGGTCCCCGGAAACAGTCCGAAGAAGCCCAGCTTGCCGCCCTTACGCCGGGTTCCGGCGTTGTACGGAGGCGTGACCAGCGCCCGGACGAGGAGGACTTTCCAGGCCCAGACCAGCAGGGCTAAAAAGACGACGGCGATGGCCAGCTTGGCGGCCGCGGTTCCCCACTGGCCCAGGGCAACGTCGCTGGGGACGGCCCAAGCAGCTCCCAGCGGGGTCCAGGACAGTGTGCCTGCCAGGGAAGGAAGGTACTCCCCTGCACCGCTGACACCCGAGCTGATCCCGCCAATAATCGGTCCCAGCAGCATCAGGGGAATGATGAGCAGAAGACCGGTGATGTCTTTGAACCGGCGGGAGGAAGCCAGCGAGGTACTCGCCGCCACGGTGACCCGGGCAGCAATGACACAGGTGAAAACCGCGATGAGCGCGGTCAGGAGACCGGCCGCCACTGCGGCCGGAGAACGCCACCACACTGCCGCCGAGGCGAGTGCGGCTAGGACGGTGACCACGCCGGGAATCCCGATGAGACCACCCAGTGCCAGGCCGGTTAGCAACTTCGGAAGGGGCACGGCAAACGTGACGAAGCGCGCCGGGTCCAGGGTCACGTCCACACCGGTGGCAAGGATCGGGATCAGGGCCCAGCCCAGCACGGCAGCGGAACCTGCCAGCACTGTCACTGTCCGGGCCAGCTCGGGGTCGGTGGTGCTCAGAAAGAACAGCCCGGTCAAGAGCAGCACCAGGACTGACAGACCGTACAGCGCCCCGAAGACAATCCCCACGATCTGCCAGGGGCTGCGGCGCAGGGAGTTGCGCAGCAGGGTCAGCTTAAGCCTTACGAGGTGCGCAACCACGGCAGTCCCTCCGAGTGGGTGCGTCCGCCGACGAGCTGCACGAACCGGTCTTCCAGAGATTCGCCGCCGCGGACCTCGTCCACGGTTCCGGCCGCCAGGAGGTTGCCGCCGGAAACCACAGCCACGTGGTCACACATACGCTGGACCAGGTCCATCACGTGGCTGGAGACGATGACGGTGCCTCCGTTGGCAACATAGCCGGCGAGAATGTCTCGGATATTGGCGGCGGAGATGGGATCCACCGCTTCGAATGGCTCATCCAGCACCAGCAGCCGCGGCGCGTGGATCAGCGCCGATGCCAGCGCGATCTTCTTGGTCATTCCGGCGGAGTAGTCAACAACGAGGGTGCCGGCGTCATTGGCGAGGTCCATGGCTTCGAGCAGGTCCTGCACCCGTTCGGCCACGGTCGCGCGGTCCATGCCACGCAGCAGGCCGGCATACGTCACCAGCTGTTCGCCGGTGAGCCGGTCAAACAGCCGTACACCGTCCGGGAGCACTCCCATCAGGCGCTTGGCCTTCAGCGGCTCCGCCCAGACATCCGTGCCGTGCACCCACACCTGGCCATGCTCGGGCCGCAGCAATCCGGTTGCCATGGACAGCAGGGTGGTCTTGCCCGCACCGTTGGGGCCGACCAGTCCGAAAAAGGAACCCGCCGGGACGTCGAGGCTGATCCCGTTGACGGCAATTTTCTCGCCGAAGCGCTTCGCCAGTCCCCGAATTGCCAGGGCGGGGGCAGCAGGAACGGCCGAGGTTTCCAGGGGCAGGGAGTCGGTCATGTGAGCACCACTTTCGTCATGCCACCAACCTACCCCCGGGCTCCCGTCCACGGATCAGCCGCAAGGACCAGAATCGCGCCGAGTCCGGGCGGCGAAACCCGCCTTCCGGAGTAGGGGACGAAACGAAGCCGCATCGCCGGGGCAACCGAACCGGGAAAGGCGCCTTTTCTAGCCACGCGGATCGGATTGGACCTCCGGCCAAGCGAGCCCAAGGGCTTGCAGGCTACGGCTGGCGGGCCCGTTCATACTGCGGGGCCCACGGCAGCTTGGCGTCCAGCGTGTCGGCAGCATGCAGCCACCAGTGCGGGTCGCTGAGCGCTGCCCGCGCAATAAGGACCGCGTCGGCACGCCCCTCGCGCAGCGTCTGCTCGGCTTCCGCCGCCGTGCGGATCAGGCCGACGGCGCCCGTGGGCACGCCTGCATGCTTCCGCACGTACTCCGCAAACCCGGTTTGGTATCCCGGCGCCACCGGTATGGAAGCCCCCGGAACTGCCCCGCCGGTGGAAACGTCCACAAAGTCCACGCCCCGGTCACGGGCCTGGGCGGCCAGCCGGGCTGAGGTGTGCTCGTCCACACCGCCGGCGGTCCAGTCCGTGGCAGATATGCGCAGCAGCAGCGGCATGGATTCGGGGATGACCGCGCGGACGGCGTCGATGACCTCCAAGGTGAGCCGGTTGCGACCCTCCTCCGATCCGCCCCAGCCGTCGGTGCGGGTATTGACCAGCGGCGTCAGGAACTGGTGCAGCAGGTACCCGTGGGCGGCATGGATTTCAATGGTGTCGAAGCCCGCCTCAACGGACCGTTTGGCAGCGACGGCGAAGTCATCAATGACCTTGCGGATGCCTGCCTCGTCCAAGGCCTCCGGTGCGGCATAGCGGCCAAACGGCTCGGCGGTGGGACCAACGGTGAGCCACCCGCCGTCGGCCTCCGGAACAGTGCCGCTGCCCTCAGCGAAGGGAGCGTAGGTGGACGCTTTGCGCCCCGCGTGGGCCAGCTGCACGCCGATCTTGGTGTCCACGGCCCCGTATTTGTGCACAAAGCCGATGATCCGGCGCCAGGCGTCAACCTGTTCCCGGTTATAGATTCCGGTGTCCTGGGGGCTGATCCGGCCCTCGGGACTGACCGCTGTGGCTTCGGTGACAATCAGAGCCGCTCCCCCGGCGGCAAAGGAGCCCAGATGCATCAGATGCCAGTCATTCGGCACTCCGGGGGCGTTGACCTCGTCGGCGGAGTACTGGCACATGGCGGCAACCCAGCCGCGGTGTGCCAGCTCAAGGCCCCGGAGGGTCAGTGGATCAAACAGGCCGTGGAACTGGTGTGCTGCCGCATCGGTCATGCCGGCGGGCCTAGAAGAGTGCCCGGGCCAGGGCGGAGCGCGCCTTGGTCACCCGCGGGTCGGTGGTGCCCACCACTTCGAACAAATCCAGCAGCCGCAGCCTGGCCCGCTCACGGTCTTCGCCGAAGACCCGGGAGATCAGGCGCACCACACGGGTGAAGGCATCTTCAACGTGGCCGCCGGAGACATCCAGGTCAGCGACCGCCAGCTGGGCGTCGACGTCGTTGGGGTTCTCCGCGGCATCGGTGCGAAGCTTCTCCGCGTCAACCCCCTTGAGCCGGGCCATCAGCTCCACCTGGGCGAGCCCGGCCTTGGCTTCGGCGTCGGCTGGCTGCTCGGCCAGCGCTTTGCGGTAGGCCGCGGCAGCGCCGTCGTAGTCTCCTTCAACAATGGCGTCGTAGGCTTCCTGGTGCAGCGGCGGCAGGGGTGCATCCTCGGCAGCTTCAGCGCCTCCGTCCTCATTCAGGGATCCGGTGACACCGTTGGCCGCGGCGACCTGGAGCAGCTCGGCAACGAGGGCGCGGATCTGTTCCTCGGGCACTGCACGGTCAAAGAGCGGTACCGGCTGGCCCTTGAGGACCGCAGCGACCGTGGGCACTGCCACGGCCTGGAATGCCTGGGCAATCTGGGGATGCTGATCCACGTCAACCCGTGCCAGCAGCAGCTTTCCGTCCTGCTCCGCCACGATGTTCTGCAGCACCGCGCTGACCTGCTGCGACTCCGGGCTGCGGGCCGAGTAGAGGTCAATAATCACCGGCACCTGCGCGGAGAGCTGAACCACCTGGGGGAAGGACTGCTCGGTCACCTCCACGATGTAGGGGCTGGCGCCGCCCGCAGCGGCTGCCTGTTCGCCCGAAGCACCGGCGGGTGCCGGCGGCGCAGCCGCCTTGGCTTTCAGCGCGGACAGGTCAACGGCTCCCCGCAGATTCATCGAGGAAGGGGCCGGTGCGGGGCGGTGGTTCGGAGTGCTCATGGCTTCACCTTATTACGCGGACTCGGGTCACCGGCACCCCGGTTACCCCTGACAGAGGGTAGGGCTACTTGAGGGTGGCGGACAGCAGTTCCTGGACGGCGCCAATGACCTGAATCTGGTCCGTGCTGCCGGCTGGCGGAACATACAGCATGACGCCCTCGCCGTACTTCACATCGATTCCGGCCTCCGTGCTCGTTTCGCCTGTCAGCTTCTCGTAGACGGTGCCCTCCAGATTGATCGAGTCACCCACTTCCCGCGGAACGCTCGCATAGCTGCTGTCCATGTACCCGAAGACGATGGCGCCACCGTCCGCGGTCCTCAGCGCCCGGGTGTCGGCCGGCACGGATGTGTGCTTGAACGTAATGTCGGCAAACTCGTTATCCGGGCTGGACAGGACGGTCTTCTGGAACTTGGTGACGGCCTCGGCGAAGGTGTTGGCTGCAAACGTGTCCTTGTTTGCGCCTTCGGGGTTGGTCAGGGCGTCCGCCAGGCCGTCGACGGCGGCCTGCGGGGCAATGTCCAGGCCGTCAGCTGAGCCTGCCGGAGCCGGATTTACTCCGGTGCCGTTGGCAGGACGCTTGGGAAAGGTGGTGCCGGGCAGCATCTTGATGGCCGAAACCAGCTTGTAGTTCTGGCGGGCCGATTCCTGCACAAGGAGCAGCGCCTGCGGAACTTCGTTGTCCGGACCCTGGGTGACCGCCACGATGCTGCGCGGGAACTCAGTTCCGCCCATGATCAGGTCCGTCATCAGCGGTTCCGCGACAACCGGCTCCGGTGCGTCAGTTTCCGGCACCTTAGCTGCGGTGGCGTAATTGGCCTCGCGCAGGCTTGCGGCGCTTCCGGCGGCGCGGGTGGCGAGCAGCTTTGCATCCTTTGCCGCATCGGCTTCGGTCACGGTGGAGGCAACTTCGGAGAGGATCCGTTCCAGCTGGGAATCCAGCACCACGGGCGGCGTGGCTTCGCTGCCGGATTCTGCTGCGGGGCTCGCGGACTCAGCTGTGGGGCTGGCAGTGAGCGGAAGCGCTGCCAGTGCCGCAGCCGGTGCGCCAAAGCTCAGGCCGGCGGCAATGACGGTGCCCAGAGCCGCCGCAGGACCGCGGCGCCTGAGGGCGGGAAGGATACCGAAGGCCTGCGTACTGCCCGCAGGTCCCCCTTTGGAATCCTTGGCGGGTACTACGGCGGGGTCCCCGGTGCCGCCGGTTGCCGGATGGGCGCCCGACGGTGCGGCCTGCTTGGCCGGTTCCGAAGAGGAAGGTCCGTTCCCGCCGGAGCGGCGGCCGCTGTTGCCCCGGCCGGTCATGAAGGTCAGCGCCAGGCCCAGAACGGCGACAAGGGCGCCCAGGACGATCAGGGGGACGGCAAACGGAGTGGAATCATCGTTGGCGAAAGTAACCGAGACAGCCGAAGGGGCAGCTGCGGTCCCGTCCGTGGCCAGCAGGATCTGCCAGTCCCCGGCGGCGGGCGGCTCCCAGCCGAAGGTCAGCTCATCCTCAATTTCCTGTTCGGAGACCCACAGGTCGGATCCGGCAGGGTTGGGAACAGTGTCCGTGCCGTCCGTTACCTCGGAGGTGAGCGACTCGCCGTCGGCACCGATGCGCAGCACGGAGGCGTCCCCCACCCAGGCGTCGACGTCGTCGGCCCGGCCTACGGCCATCAGGAACGGCCCGTCCGCAGAGACGGTCACATCCACCCCGTCGGAGTGCTGGGTGAGGACGTCCGAACTGATGACGGTCAGCGGCGCTTCCTGGTCTTGGGACGGTGCTGCCGCCGTAACGGTGCTGGGCGGGGCCCAGACGGTGCGCTGCCCGATGCCGATGAGCATCAGCAGCACTCCGATGACGATCAGCGGAACTGCAAATTTGTTTCGCACAACTTACCTATCTTCAGTCTCGGTGCAAGTGCCTCACGTATAGGCAGGCGAACGGGACGTGGAGCCTCTTGAATGTCAGGGCGGTAGCCGGGTTTATAACCCAATGGTAACGAAATCCTCTGGCAGGACACATTCGAAGCCCGCCGCAGCGTGCGCGCACCCCGCCGCCGGGGCTCCGGGACTGATAATGTGGCGCTTCGTACCGGGGCGTTCGCTAAATCTAGGAGACCTGCACAATGGCCGAGAACCAGGACCTGCCGGCTGACGGATCCCGTCCTATTTCCGGACAGGCCGGGGGCACGAATTCTCCGTCAGGCAAGCGCCCCGGTTTTCTGTCCGCCGCCTCCGAACGGATCCGGCACGCGGCGCCCCGCGGTATTCCCGGAGCCCGTCCGCGGCGCCGGTTCGAGTTTCCGCCGGAGACTGCGGCGGAGGGAACAGCGCCGGCCGGTCCCGAGCAACCCGTCGAGGCCGGCAGCAGCGGCGATGATTCCCCCACCCGCATGAGCAGCCATCCCATCCATTTCGGCTTCATGTTTTCCGTGGGCGTGGGAATTGCCCTTCTCTGCTATTTCATCCTGACCAACGTCGGTGAACTCCTGGTATGGATCGGAGCCGCACTCTTCATAGCGCTGGGACTGGACCCCATAGTGCGCTGGCTGGCGGCCCGGAGGATACCCCGGCCGGCCGGAATTGCCATCACTGTCCTGGGCCTGGCCGGAATCATTATGGGCTTCTTCGCGACCCTGATTCCCACCATCGTGCGGCAGACCACGGAGATCATCAACAATGCCCCCGGCTATGTGGACACCTTTCTGGAATCGGATTTCTTCGTAAACATTGAAGAACAGTTCCATGTGCGGGAGAGGATCGAAGAAGAGGTCAATAAGTTCTTCAGCAACGCGGACGCGCTGGGCGGGGTCTTCGGTGGCGTGCTTTCGGTGGGCACGGTTATTGCCAACGGCCTTTTCGGTGCGCTGATTATCCTGGTGCTGACCCTGTACTTCCTCTCCTCCCTGCCGTCCATGAAGTTGTGGGCGTACCGTCTGGCGCCCAAGAGCCGGCGCCGCCGCGTCGAAGCCCTCTCCGAGGAAATCAGCGGCAGTGTGGGCAACTACGTGATCGGCCAAGGGCTGGTCGCCCTGCTGGACGCCACCTATGCCTTCATTGTCATGAGCATCACCGGGGTGCCGTTCTCGGTTCTGCTCGCCTTTGTGGTGGCACTGCTGGCCTTTATTCCGCTGGTGGGCCCGCCCATCGCGCTGGTGCTGGTATCCCTCGTAGCCCTTACCGTCAGCTGGCAGACCGCCGTGGTCTTTGCACTGTTCTACGTGGCGTACCTGCAGTTCGAGGCGTACTTCGTATCCCCGCGCATCATGCAGCGTGCCGTCGCAGTGCCCGGAGCCGTGGCCGTCATCGCCGTCATCGCCGGCGGAACCCTGCTGGGCGTCCTGGGCGCCCTGATTGCCATTCCCACCGCAGCAGCCGTGCTGCTGCTGCTCAAGGAAGTCTTTATTTCCCGCCAGGACCAGCGCTAGCAGCTGGCTACGGGACGCTCAGCGGTGCCCGGCGGCGGCAGCCGCTCAGCGCCGCCGGCCGCCGGTTCTGCGCGTGCGCCAGCAGCGCTCATGCCAGTGCCGGCGGTCCGCGACGGCGGTTTCACGGCCCAGAAGCGAGTCCTCCTGCCACACCACGAGGTGCGGGATTCCGGGCGGAATGGTGATGCCGCACCCGGGGCATTTGTACTCTTTTGCCGCATTGCGGGCCGTGATTTGCCGCACTGACCATTCACCGTCGGGCGCGCTTTCCCGATGCGGTATTCCGGCGCGGGTGCGTTCCAGGTCCAGCTCCGCGGCAGGCGTTGCCCATTTGCTCCGGGCACTGCGGCCCAAGTTGGCGTTGGCTGCGCCGGGCGGGCGGCGGGGACGGTTGGAACGGGGCATATAAGTTATTTTGCCTCAAGCAGAGCCGGTAAAGTGCAACTGTGCGTTTAGTAATAGCCCGCTGCTCTGTTGACTACATCGGCCGCCTCCGTGCCCATCTTCCGCTCGCCGTCCGTCTGCTGATGGTGAAAGCCGACGGTTCCGTCCTGATCCACTCCGACGGCGGCTCCTACAAACCCCTGAACTGGATGAGCCCTCCGGCCACCCTCCGGGTCACCGCTCCCTCGGATGACGACGCCGAAACAGGCGTCATCGAAACGTGGAACGTCCAAAGTGCCAAGACAGACGACAAACTCGTCATCAGCATCTATGAACGCTTCTCCGAGACATCCCATGACCTCGGCGTGGATCCGGGCCTCATCAAGGACGGTGTGGAGGCTGACCTGCAGCGGCTGCTGGCCGAGCAGATCACCAAGCTGGGCGAGGGCTTCACGCTGATCCGCCGGGAGTACATGACAGCCATCGGACCGGTGGACATCCTGGCCCGGGACGCCTCCGGCACCACGGTTGCCGTGGAACTCAAGCGCCGCGGGGACATCGACGGCGTTGAACAGCTCACGCGCTACCTTGAGCTGCTCAACCGGGATCCGCTTCTGGCTCCGGTCAAGGGCGTGTTCGCCGCGCAGCAGATCAAGCCGCAGGCACGGGTGCTCGCAAACGACCGCGGTATCGAGTGCCTCACCCTGGACTATGACGCCATGCGCGGTGTGGACGATTCGGAATCGCGCCTCTTTTAGCTTGGCGGAGACCGGGTCCCGCAGACCGGACATTGCACCTGAAATCAGCCCGGTTATCCCCAAGACATAACGCCGCCGGAAGTTCATACGGGCCGGATCAACCGCGCTAAGAAGTGCGGGCAAAACACTCTCGAAAATACTCGTAAATATTTTGCCCGAATTCGTTGACCAGCCTTTGGGTGTGTGTAATCCTATAACCAGTCTTTGTGTAGGTGTTATTCATGCTCGCAAGACCGTTGCGAGCGTGAAGCTCCTCAAGGAACTGCTGAAATGGCAAGGATCTTGAGCCTTCCCGTTTCAGTAACAATGAGGCCGCCGCGGGGTGTGGCGGTCTGAAGTTCCACTTATGAGGAGAAACAAAAATGGCACAGGGTACCGTCAAATGGTTTAACGCTGAAAAGGGCTTCGGCTTCATCACTCCCGATGATGCAGACGGCGACGTCTTTGTTCACTACTCTGAAATTCAGACCGGTGGCTTCAAGACTCTCGATGAGAACCAGCGCGTTGAGTTTGAAATCGGCCAGGGCGCCAAGGGCCCCCAGGCTACCGGCGTCACCGCCCTCTAAGCTTCACCAAAAAACTTAGTAACCAGAAAGTCCCCGGCATCTGCCGGGGACTTTCTTGGTTTCCAGGGGAAATCCCTGCCGCTGCGTATCGGAGGGATTTGCTCGGGTGTCAGCTGCGCCGGCGAATGACCTGCGCGCCCAGCCCGCGAAGATTCTCCATAAATTTCTCGTATCCGCGGTCAATGTGGTCCACTCCGCGGACCTCGGTGGTGCCTTCAGCGGCCAGCCCGGCTATGACGAGGGCAGCACCGGCCCGGATGTCGTTGGCTTCGACGGGTGCCCCGGACAGTCGGGGAACCCCCTGGATCAGGGCGTGATGCCCGTCCAGCCGGATGACCGCACCCAGCCGCGCGAGCTCCGAGGTGAATCCCCAGCGGGCCTCGAAGACATTCTCCGTGACCATCCCGGAGCCGGTGGAAACGGCATTCATGGCCACAACGAAGGGCTGCAGGTCGGTCGGAAAACCCGGATACGGCAGGGTGGAGACGTTGATGGGCTCCGGGCGTCCGTTGCCTTTGACGGTAAAGCTGTCCTCCCCCACCGTGACGGTGCAACCGGCCTGCGAGAGCTTGTCCAGCACCACGGTCAGCGCGGAGGCGTCCGCGTCGCGCACTTCGATGCAGCCGCCGGTGATAGCCGCTGCGAAGGCCCACGTTCCGGCAACGATCCGGTCCGGCACCACCCGGTGCACCACCGGTTCCAGCCGCTCAACGCCCTCGATCACCAAGGTGTTGGTGCCGATGCCGGAAATTCGGGCGCCCATTTCGTTGAGCATGAGTGCAATGTCCGTGATTTCAGGTTCGCGCGCCGCGTTGTCGATGACGGTGGTTCCCGCGGCAAGGGTCGCAGCCATCATCAGGTTCTCGGTAGCCCCCACGGACGGAAAGTCCAGCAGATGGCGGGCTCCGATCAGGCCGTCCGGCACAGAGGCCACGAGGTACCCGTGGTCAATGGTGATGGTGGTTCCCATCAGCTCAAGGCCGGCCCGGTGCATGTCCAGCCCGCGGGAGCCAATGGCGTCACCGCCGGGCAGTGCCACTTCGGCTTGGCGGCAGCGGGCAACCAGCGGGCCGAGGACCGAGATGGAGGCCCGCATGGCGCGCACCAGGTCATAGTCCGCCTGGTGCAGGGGCAGTTCCGGAACGTCGATGGAAACGGCGGCCGCTTCGACGTCGTAATCGACGGAGCAGCCCAGCCGGCGCAGCAGCTCGGCCATGATCCAGACATCCTGGATGTTGGGAACGTTGGTGATCGTGGAGCATCCCTGCGCCAACAGCGTTGCCGCCATCAGTTTCAGGACACTGTTTTTAGCTCCGGGGACGCTGACCGCTCCGTTGAGCGTGGCCGGTCCGGTAACAACAATGACGTCTTCCATTCCTCAATACTAAGGCGGTTGACGGATGCTGATTTCCTTAGCGCCAGGTCCCGATGCCAATGACAGGGCCGGCTTCAAGCCACGAGGACAGGCCTGTGTAAACCTCATACTTCATGGCCACGAGGAATTCCATGCCCTGGTATTCCAGGGTGACGATGATGGCGCCCGGCTGGATGCGGGCCCGTTCAGCCTCCGTGGGCTGCCGCCAGCTTCCTATCTCCAGCGAGCTGCGCAGGAACCGATGCGGCGGCCGCGGGCTGAGCGAGATAAGGCGCAGCCATTCCAGATGGGTGTCCGTATAACGACAAACCCCCATCTGCCACCCGCGGGGCGGAAAGCAGATGGAGGCGTCAAAAGTACCCAGGGCGCGCCGCAGCTGACTGCGGCGCACCCCGAACAGAACTACTGCCAGTACCAGCAGGAACAGGAGCCCTGCCAGCGCAATGAACAAATAAGAGCTGCTCATTGGGAAGGGTCAGCGAGTCCCAGCGTTGGCTGCGTCGTTCATCTGAGCGTTGTCAGCGACAATCACTACGCGGTTGCTGTCGACGGAGAAGAAACCACCGTCAACGTTCACCGTGAAGCGGGCACCGGAGACCGGCTCGATGGCCATTTCGCCCTCGGCCAGAATGGCCAGCAGCGGGGTGTGGCCGGGAAGAATCCCGACGTCGCCCTCACTGGTGCGTGCCTTGACCATCTTTGCCGCGCCGGACCACACGAAGTGGTCCGCTGCGACAATCTCAACTTCGAGTTCAGCAGTGTTCGCCATAGGGCTTACTTCCCGGTCTGCTCTTGGATCTTCGCCCAGTTGGCCATGACATCGTCCATGCTGCCGACGTTGAAGAAGGCCTGCTCGGCGATGTGGTCCACGTCGCCGTCGCAGATGGCCTTGAAGCCCTCAATGGTTTCCTTGATGGAGACCGTGGAGCCCTCGACGCCGGTGAACTGCTTGGCGGTGTAGGTGTTCTGCGACAGGAACTGCTGGATGCGGCGTGCACGTGCCACAACAATCTTGTCCTCTTCGCCGAGCTCGTCGATGCCGAGGATGGCGATGATGTCCTGCAGTTCCTTGTTCTTCTGGAGGATCTGCTTGACGCGGACTGCCGTGTCGTAGTGCAGCTGGCCCACGTACTGCGGGTCGAGGATGCGCGACGTGGAGGTCAGCGGATCCACGGCCGGGTACAGGCCGCGCGAGGCGATTTCACGGGAAAGTTCCGTGGTGGCATCCAGGTGCGCGAACGTGGTGGCCGGAGCCGGGTCGGTGTAGTCATCAGCAGGCACGTAAATGGCCTGCATCGACGTGATGGAGTGACCCTTGGTGGACGTGATGCGCTCCTGCAGGAGACCCATCTCGTCGGCCAGGTTCGGCTGGTAGCCCACAGCGGACGGCATGCGGCCCAGAAGCGTTGAAACCTCGGAACCTGCCTGCGTGAAGCGGAAGATGTTGTCGATGAAGAGCAGCACGTCCTGGTTCTGCACATCGCGGAAGTACTCCGCCATGGTCAGGCCGGACAGGGCCACGCGCAGACGCGTTCCCGGCGGCTCATCCATCTGGCCGAATACAAGGGCGGTGTCCTTGAGGACGCCTGCCTCTTCCATTTCAACCCAGAGGTCGTTGCCTTCACGGGTACGCTCGCCAACACCGGCGAATACCGAGGTACCACCGAAGTTGCGGGCCACACGGGTGATCATTTCCTGGATCAGCACGGTCTTGCCGACGCCGGCGCCGCCGAACAGGCCGATCTTTCCACCCTTGATGTACGGGGTGAGAAGGTCGATCACCTTGATGCCGGTTTCCAGCATCTCGGTGGAGCCTTCGAGGTCCGCGAAGTTCGGAGCCTTGCGGTGGATGGGCCAGCGCTCGGTGATCTCCAGCTGATCTTCAGCGACATCCAGGGGTTTGCCCAGGACGTTGAAGATGTGGCCCTTGACGCCGTCGCCTACGGGGACGGAGATCGGTGCGCCGGTGTCCTTGACGGCTGCGCCGCGGACCAGGCCGTCGGTGGCCTGCATGGAGATGGCGCGCACGAGGTTGTCGCCGAGGTGCTGGGACGTTTCGAACGTGATGGTCTTGGTCTCACCGTTGAGCGTCAGCTCGGTGGTGAGGGCGTTGTAGATGGTGGGGATTGCGTCAGCCGGGAATTCGACGTCGACAACCGGGCCGATGACACGGGCGATACGGCCGGTGGCACCCGAGGCTACGGAATCAGATCCGTGCTCGACAGTTTGGGCAGTCATCTCTCTCACTTCACTCAGTTAGATGGCGTGTGGACTAAGTTTGCTTTGGTGGAACGGGTCCTGGAGCCGGGGCTAGGACGCGCTGAGCGCGTCGGCACCGGCAACAATTTCGGACAGTTCCTGGGTGATCTCGGCCTGACGGGCGTTATTGCGAAGTCGCGTGTACTTCTTAATAAGGTCGGAGGCGTTGTCCCCTGCGGACTTCATTGCGCGCTGGCGGGCTGCGAGCTCGGAAGCGGCTGCCTGAAGCATGGCTGCGAAGATGCGCGACTCGATGTAGCGCGGCAGCAGTGCGTCAAGAACCTTTTCGGGCTCCGGCTCGTACTCGTACAGAGGCAGCAGCTCAGTCTCGGACTGTGCTTCTTCCTCAACAACCTCCAGCGGCAGCAGGCGGATCACCGTTGGTTCCTGAACAACCATCGACTTGAAGCGCGTGTAGACAATGTGGATTTCATCCACGCCGCCGTCTTCGTAGTCTGTGTTGAAGTCATCAAGAAGGGCCCTGCCGATTTCGCGGGCCGTTTCGAAGTCAGGTGCGTCGGTGTTTCCGGTCCAGACACGTGCGGATTCCCGGTCACGGAAATCGTAGTACGCCTGTGCCTTACGTCCCACCAGGTAGGTCTTGACCTCTTTGCCCTCTTCACGGAGCAATTCGACCAAGGATTCGCTCTGCTTGAGCACACTGGCGGAGTACGAACCAGCAAGACCACGGTCGGAGGTCATAACCACCATGGCTGCCCGGCGGATCTGCTCCGGCTCGGTAGTCAGCGGGTGATCGATTTCCGACTGGGACGCCACAGCAGAAACGGCACGGGTGATCGCATTGGAGTACGGCAATGACGCAGCCACACGGGTGCGTGCCTTTCCAATGCGAGAGGCAGCAATCAGCTCCATCGCCTTGAAGATCTTCTGCATCGACGTCGTCGAAGCGATCTTCTGACGGTAGACCCGAATTTGGGCTCCCATACTTTTCCTTTCAGTTCCTAGCGTTTGAACTAGGGGCTAAGGCATAGGCCAGGTGTTCCGCGTCCGGGCCGTGCGGCCCGGACGCGGAACACCTAAGCCGCTAGCGCTTCTGCTTGACGATCTTTTCCTGGTCAACAGCGTCTTCGCCCAAGGCGGCGTACTCTTCGTGGCCGGCGGCAACCATGTGGTTGTCGCCCTCCCCGAAGAAGCCTTCCTTGAAGGAGACAACGCGCTTCTTGAGTTCCTCCACAGTGGAGTCCTCAAGCTTGCCCGTCTGTGCCAGGGTGGTCAGGACGGACGTGCTGTGCTTCAGGTGGTCGATGAACTCGCCTTCGAAGCGGAGCACGTCTTCCACGGGAACATCGTCCAGGTAGCCGTTGGTGCCGGCCCAGATCGAAACAACCTGTTCCTCAACCGGGTACGGAGCGTACTGACCCTGCTTGAGGAGTTCCATCAGCCGCGCACCGCGGGTGAGCTGCTGGCGGGTGGCTGCGTCCAGGTCCGAAGCGAACATGGAGAATGCCTGCATGTCGCGGTACTGGGCCAGTTCCAGCTTCAAAGTACCGGAAACCTTCTTCATGGCCTTCTGCTGTGCAGCACCACCGACGCGCGAGACGGAAATACCGACGTCGACGGCGGGGCGCTGGTTGGCGTTGAAGAGGTCCGACTGAAGGAAGATCTGACCATCGGTGATGGAGATGACGTTGGTCGGGATGTAAGCCGAGACGTCGTTTGCCTTGGTTTCGATGATCGGCAGGCCGGTCATCGATCCTGCACCGAGCTCGTCGGAGAGCTTGGCGCAACGCTCCAGCAGGCGGGAGTGCAAGTAGAAGACGTCACCGGGGTAGGCTTCGCGTCCCGGCGGGCGGCGCAGCAGCAGCGACACGGCACGGTAGGCTTCAGCCTGCTTGGAGAGATCATCAAAGATGATCAGGACGTGCTTGCCGCCGTACATCCAGTGCTGGCCGATGGCCGAACCGGCGTACGGTGCCAGGTACTTGAAGCCTGCGGGGTCGGATGCCGGGGAGGCCACGATGGTGGTGTACTCCATGGCGCCGGCCTCTTCGAGGGTGCGCTTGATCTCAGCAACCGTGGACGCCTTCTGGCCGATGGCTACGTAAATGCAGCGCACCTGCTTCTGGACGTCGCCGGATTCCCAGTTGGCCTTCTGGTTGAGGATGGCGT
The DNA here is from genome assembly GCF_002929435.1 of Arthrobacter sp. 9E16. Classification (NCBI taxonomy): domain Bacteria; kingdom Bacillati; phylum Actinomycetota; class Actinomycetes; order Micrococcales; family Micrococcaceae; genus Arthrobacter; species Arthrobacter sp. 9E16. The sequence continues at coordinate 97,078 of NZ_PJIU01000001.1, forward strand.
CAACAGCAATGGCGGTCTTACCCGTCTTGCGGTCACCAATGATCAGCTGGCGCTGGCCGCGGCCGATCGGGATCATGGCGTCGATTGCCTTGAGGCCGGTCTGAAGCGGTTCGTGAACCGACTTGCGCTGGGTTACGCCGGGTGCCTGGAGTTCCAGTGCACGGCGTGCCTCGGCCTGGATGGGGCCCATGTCATCCATGGGCTCGCCCAGCGGGTCGACAACGCGGCCCAGGAAGGCATCGCCCACGGGTACGGACAGGACTTCACCGGTGCGGTGAACTTCCTGGCCTTCTTCGATCCCGGCGAAATCGCCGAGTACAACGACACCGATTTCACGGGTGTCAAGGTTCTGGGCCAGGCCCAGTGTGCCGTCCTCGAACCGAAGCAGCTCGTTTGCCATGACGGAGGGCAGGCCCTCCACACGGGCAATGCCGTCGCTGGCGGTTGTTACGCGGCCAACTTCAACGCGCTCTGCGTTTCCGGGTTCGTAGGACGCCGCGAATTCGTTCAACGCATTACGGACGTCGTCGGCGTTGATGGTCAATTCGGCCATCTGCAGTCCCTGCTCTCCTGTGTTGTGATCATCGCTTGGTGCCGATGACCGTGATTAATTCTCAAATGATCTTGAACTGGTCTCAACCGTCCCGCGGGACGGCTAGACCGCGAGCTTCCGACGGAGGTCGGACAGACGGGAAACTACTGATGAATCCAGTATCTCGTCCCCCACTGCGATCCGCACGCCGCCGATCAGTGACGGGTCAACGTCGGCGTTGATCTTCAACTCACGGCCGTAGAGTCCATTAAGAGAGGACTGCAGACGCGAAAGCTGCTCTTGGGTCAACGGACGGGCGGCCCGAACCTCGGCGATCCAGCGCTTCTGGCGCCCGGCAACGAGCTCCAGGAAGCGTGCCACCAGGGCACTGGGCTTCAGGCCACGCGGATGCGTGACCGCCTGGCGGATCAGTACCAGTGCCGCAGGGCTGGCCCCGGGCACAATCTTCTCGGCCAGCGTAATCTTCGCTTCAGGCGAGGCCTGCGGCTCGGACAGTGCACGCTGGAGTTCGTGGCTGGAAGCCACCACCCGGTTGAACCGGATGAGATCGTCTTCCAGTGCATCGAGGCCGACAAGCCCTGATCCCCTGTTTTCTGCCGTTGCCGAAACAACAGTGGCAGCCAGTTCCTCGAGCGCATCACCCAAGTCACGCGGAGACCGCCAACGCGAGGAGACCAGATTGGCTGCAATGGCTTCAGCGTCGGCTGAAACCTTTCCGCCTACCAGCTGTGAAACCAGCGCCGCCTTGGCATCGCTTTCACGGGCGGGATCGGTCAGCGCACGCCGGACACCGGCGCTGCTGTCGAGAACGCCCAGGATTCCAAAGAGTTCCTCTGCCAGCGACAGGGACGCAAACGGAAGCTTGGCTTCCAGCTGCTGCCGTGCCGCGGCGAGTGATTCGCTCGATACTCCTGCCATTACCTAGCTGCACCTGCGTTCTCGTTTTCCAGTTCCCCAAGGAAACGGTCAACCACGCGGGCAGCGCGGGCGTCATCCTCGAGCGTCTCGCCGATGATGCGTCCGGCCAGCTCGGTTGCCAGGGTGCCAACCTCAGCACGGAGCGACGTTACGGCCGCCTGCCGTTCTGCGGCAATCTGCACCTGGGCCTGCTCGGTGATCCGAGCGGATTCAGCAGCAGCTTTAGCCTTCAAGTCCGCAAGAATCTGAGCGCCTTCGGCGCGTGCTTCCTCACGGATGGCGTTGGCTTCTGCCCGGGCATCTGAAAGCTGTGCCTTGTACTCCACCAGCGCTGCGCTGGCCTCGGCCTGGGCCTTCTCCGCTTTGGCAATGTTGCCTTCAATGGCTTCAGTGCGCTCCGCGTACGTCTTTTCGAAGCCCGGAACCACAAACTTGACGACGATGAACATCAGTATGGCGAAACTGATTCCCGTCACCAGGATTTCCCAGACGTTGGGAATCAGGGGGTTGGCGCCCTCAGAGGCTGCCAACATAATTACCTGATCCATAATGCACCCGTCCTATCTGCTTGGTGGGTCAGTCGGTTCGGACTAGACAATGAACGCGAGAACCAGACCAAGAATAGCGAGTGCTTCGGTCAGTGCCAGGCCAAGGAAGGCGATGGGCTGAAGGACGCGCTGTGCCTCCGGCTGGCGTGCAACGCCGCTGATGTAAGCGAAGAAGACGAGACCCACACCGATGGCGCCGCCGATTGCGGAGAGACCATAGCCGATTGCGTTGAGGCTACCTGCGATTTCCATGTTGATTTTTCCTTTCAAGATGCCCTGAGGGCAGGTTGCTTGGGGTTTCCCCGAAGGGGAAGTTTAGTTATCCCGGAGGGGAAGCTTAGTGATCGTCTGCCAGTGCGCCCTGGATGTAGATGGCGGTAAGCAGGGTGAAAACGTAGGCCTGGAGCACCATGATCAGTGCTTCAAGCATGTACATGGCGATGCCGCCAACCAGCACCAGGACAGACGAGGCCTGGAGGATGATGTTGTCCTGGAGAACCAGGAGGTATTCAATGCCGGCGCCGGCAAGCATGACAATCAAGTGCCCGGACATCATGGTGGCGAACAAACGCAGGCTGTGCGTGATCGGCCGGACCAGGAAATTGGAGATGATCTCAATGGGAACCAGAACGGGGAGGATGTACCACGGCACGCCCGAGGGCACTGTGGCCTTCACGAAGTACTTCATTCCGTGCTTCTTGATGCCAACACCGATCCATGTGAAGTACACGATCGCGGCCAGCAGGTAAGCACCGCCCGGGTGGGAGAAGCTCGGCAACTGAATGAACGGAATGGCACCGTAAATGTTGTTGACGATGATGAAGAAGAACAGCGCGAAGAGGAAGGGGACGAACTTGAGGAAGTCCCGCTCGCCGATCACATCCTTGGCGATGCCGTTGCGGACGAATCCGTAACCGAATTCGCCCAGGAACTGCAGGCGTCCCGGCACCAGCTGTCCCTTCCGGGAAGCTCGAACAAAGATAACGGCAATGATGATGACCGAGAGGACGACCAGCAGCATCTGCTTGCCGACACCGGTGCCGTAGTCCGCGCCCCACGGGAAAATCTCAGGGAGGTGCATTTCTTCAATGGCCGGCGGAACGAATCCACCTTCATTAGTGGCCGGGAGTGCAAGCGCGATCAACGCGTTTCCTCTCTGCTGTGTCCTTCATCGGGCGTGTGAATCGGGGCAATACTGGTTGCCCGCTCTAAAAACTGTGGCATTACTGTTCGGCTTCTTCACGGTTGTGGGCTGGATGGCCGACGCTGGCTTTCGCAGGTTTGCTTCCGGTCAGGCCGTGGACTTTGGTCAGATAGAATCCGGCGGCTGCTCCAAAAAGGATACCGACGAGCACCAACCACTGAGTCTCGAACAGATTGTCCAAAAACCACCCTATCAAACCCCAGGCGACGATCCCGCCAATGATGTAGCTGAAGACGCGCATGCCGGAGTCGTACGTGTTTTCGGGATCGTAATCAGGCTTTTCAGGCATCCATTTTCCCTTTGACTGATGTTTCTTCCCCCGCATTGTCGTCGTACAGCTGGAAACGAATCCGGGAGAAGGCACGGATTTCCGCAACCTGCCATACCACCACGGTCAGAAGCGCAGCGGTAAAGAACCACGTTGCCTCAAGCCAGGCCGGCCTGCCGATCAGAAGCAGCACCGCAGCAAAAACAGCCACTTTGACGATGTAGATCAGCGCAAACATGGCCATCGCGCCGTGCGGGTTGTCCCGGCCCACCACATGGACAATCAGCAGGCTGACGCCGCTGAAAGCAATGACGAGGGCCCAGCCAAACAGCACGCTGCCGACACCTGCGGTCCCGTCTGCGACCAGGGACGCAACGATAAGGACTGCGGCAACCAGGCCGGTCCACATCATCGCGGTGCGGAAGATGCGCAGCCACGGATTCAGGGTGGGCCCTGAAGCGACAAGGGGACGTCCAGTCTGGGCACCGTCTGCGGGGCTCATAACTTTAGACATCCTTCGGGCTGGGGCGGGAATTTGTGCCGCGTATTCTTCGCGACTCTTGAAATTCTACAGCACATAGAAGTCGCCTCCGCCCGGGAGGCGTCACATACGCTCACACCCGGGCGCGCCGCCGGCCGAAGACCTTCGGAGAGAATAGGTAAAACACCACTACGGCGGCGGCAAAGAGCGTCAGCGCAATTTTGGGCACATCCTCCGCTTCGGCGAGAACGAGGCCCGCTCCCCCGGTCAGCAGGGTGCAGGCGGTCACCACGCCGGCGGACTGGAGATGGCTGAGACCAACGTCGGTCAGCCGCTGGTAGACATGCTGGCGGTGCGCGGCATACCAGCGTTCACCCCGGCTGATGCGCAGCAGGAGGGTAGAGAAGGTGTCAGCGAGATAAATGAGGATCGGGAAGAGGAGATATTCCACAGGAACCCCAGCCAGGAAGGCGGCAACCGCAATTCCGGAAACGCAGGCACCCAGGAGGTAGCTGCCGACGTCGCCCATGAACACCGAACCGCGGCCCAGGTTCCACGGCAGGAACGCTGCAAAAGCGGCAGCGGTGACGGCGCCGGCCACCGTCATCCACACGTGGTCATTGAGCTGGCCGGCAACGGCGTAGAGGACGCCGACGGCGATGCCGTGCAGTCCGGAGATCCCGTTGACGCCGTCCATGAAGTTGGCGACGTTGATGTAGGCGGCAATGGCAAGGGCCCCCACCGGAACCCACCAGTAGCTTTGCTCCATGGTCCAGACAAGTGCGGTGGTTCCCAAGATGCCAAGGAGCAGCTGAAGTCCGGCCCGGACCCGGACCGACAGGCCGCGGAAGTCTTCGACCCAGCCCAGGAGTGACGCCGCGGCGATAACGGCCATCAGGATCGCCATGATGGACCGGTCAATGGCAACCAGTCCGGTCAGCAGGGATAGGCCCGTGCCCAGCAGGACACCCGCGGCGATGGTGACTCCCACACCGCGGATGATGACCTTGCTGTGCGAGGAGCGCTCGTTGGGGATGTCCAGGACGCCAAGGCGGCGCAGGAAAGGTATGAAGAGGAAGGGCAGCAGCAGGCTTGCGAGGAAGGCTGCCCCAATGCACAGGGCAAGGAGCATTAGCCGGTCCGCCGTTTCGCTGTTCCGTCGCTGCGGGGGCGGCGGGCAGTGCGTTCGCCGGGAACCGCGCCTCCGATTTCCGTGACCGGGGGCAGGATTTCACCGTGCGAATCCACACCGCACTTGTGCAGCCAGTCTTCGAATTTCAGGTCCGACGGGTTCAGTTCATCCACCGCAGTATGGGAAATCTTGGGATGCAGCGGACGGGAGTCATCTTCACCGGTGCCCACCAGGATTTCGTGCATCTTTTCGCCCTGGCGAAGCCCTGTGAACACAATCTCTATGTCCTTGCCGGACATGGCAATCATCCGTTTTGCGACGTCGAGGATCTTCACCGGCTCCCCCATGTCCAGGATCAGGACTTCTCCGCCGCGGCCGATGGCCCCGGCCTGGATCACCAGCTGGCAGGCTTCGGGGATGGTCATGAAGAACCGGGTCACTTCCGGATCGGTCACGGTCAGCGGCCCGCCCTGCCGGATCTGCTCGGTGAACAGGGGCAGCATGGAACCCCGGCTGCCGATCACGTTGCCGAACCGCACCGACACGTAGCGGTCCTGGGTGCTGTGCGCCATCCAGGCGGTGAGTTTCTCGGCCACCCGCTTGGAGTGCCCCAGCACCGTGGTGGGGTTGGCTGCTTTGTCCGTGGAGATGTTGACGAAGTACTTGACCTTGGCCTTCTTGGCGGCCCGCAGGACGTTGGCGGTTCCCAGCACATTGGTCTTCCAGGCTTCCTGCGGATACTGCTCCAGCAGGGAAACATGCTTCAGCGCTGCGGCATGAAACACGACGTCGGGACGGCGTTCGGTGAAAATCTGCTCCAGCGCTGCGGGATCGCGGATGTCCGCCAGGACGGTGTCCCTGCCGTTCAGCAGGCCGTGTCCGGTGATGGACAGCTGGGTGAGCTGCAGCCCGGTTTCGTCGCGGTCCACCATAATCAGCTCGGCCGGATCAAAGGCGGTGATCTGGCGGCACAGCTCGGAACCGATGGATCCGCCCGCTCCGGTCACCAGGACCTTGCGGCCGGTGAGGTAGCCTGCCACCTCCTCCACATGGATATCCACGGGACGGCGGCCGATCAGGTCCTCAACGGCAACCTCGCGGAAATCGGTGAGGCCGGCACCGGCGCCCTTGCTCAGCATGTCCTTCAGCGGCGGCAATACCAGTACCCGGAGGTTCAAGCCCTCAGCATGGTCGGTGACCTCGCGCACCTGGCGGGCTTCGACGTCGGCGATAGCAATAATCAGAATGGAGGCGCGGGTGCGCTGGACAACCTCGCGCAGGTCCTGCAGCCGTCCCAGCACGGGCACGGTGGACAGCCGGAGGTGCTTTTTCGCCGGATCATCGTCGATCAGGCCAACGGGATAGTAAGGCGAATCCGGGTCCTTCATCATCCGCGTCACGAGGGAACTGCCCAGGAAACCGGCGCCGTACACCAGCGTCCGCTGGGCCTCGTCGCCCGGACGCGCCTTGCCCTCGACATACATCCGCTTGAGGTAGCGGATGGCGGCCATGAACAGGCAGGCAAACGGGAAGGCGATCATGCCGGTGCTGCGGGGAATGTCGATGGCCAGGCCAAAGAGCGCACTGACGATGACGAGTATGGCGGAGACAACCAGCGTGACGATGGCCAGCAGCCGCATCTCGTGGAAGCTTCCGAAGCTGTACCTGCCGCGGTAAAGCGCGAAGGAATAACCCACGATCAGCTGCACCAGCACGGCCACGCCGCAGAAGACGGCGACACCCCCGGGATTGATCTGGTCCACCGTGAGCTCGTACCGCAGCACCAGCGCCAGGACGATGGCCACGATCCAGGCCAGAGAGTCCAGAATGTACTGCGTCCACAGCCACAGGGCGGGCCTTTCGCCGCGGAAAGGACCGCTCTCGTCCGTGCTTGTCTGCCTCATAATCCTCAACGGGTAGTTCCCCGGTTCTCTTCTCGGTGATTGCAACACTGTTCGGAAGAATCCGGTGTAATAGACTGGAATCTCATCAGCATTCTAACTGCACACCCTGCTCCGTTCGGCTTGGGCCGCTCATCCGGGTTGCCTCGAAAGGATCATTTTGCCGGACTCCGTGGCCGTAGCAGCAGTAACGTTCGACCGCCCCGACGATGTGTCCACTCTGCTGGACTCGCTGGCTGCCCAGAGCGCCAACATTACCTCGGTGGCCTTGGTGGATTCAGGGAAGACGCCGGTTCAGGATATCGCTGAAGCTTCGTCCGCGCCCGTTACGTACGTTCGGTCCAACACAAACCTTGGGGGCGCCGGCGGTTTTTCGCTGGCCATCCTTACCGCCATGGCTTCCGGGGCGGACTGGATCTGGATTATGGACGACGACGCACATCCGGAGGATCCGAACTGCCTCGCTGCCCTGCTTGAGGCCGCCCAGAAGCACCACATGGACGTGGTCCTTCCGCTGGTCGTGGCTCCCGGGCACCCTGACACTCTGTCCTTCCACTTCCGGTTGGACGGCAAGCTGACCCATGACCGCGCGCAGGTGGAGAAGCTGGGCTTCATCCCCGACGTCGGGCATTTCTTCAACGGTGCACTGATCCGCGCCGACGTATTCTTCCGTGTGGGCCTCCCGGATCTGCGCCTGTTTATCCGCGGGGATGAGACCGATTTCATGATCCGGCTGCGGCGCGCCGGAATCCGGTTCGGAACCGTGACCTCCGTAGCCCTGACCCACCCGGCGGCGTGGGCCGAAGTGCAGCAGGTTGCCGGTGAACGGCTGCACGTGCTGGTTCCCGAAAATGCCTTCAAACAGTTTTATTTCTACCGCAACCGCGGTCACCTGACATGGAAATACAAGCGGCTGCGCTCCTTCGCCGCTGACGCGGTGGGCTATCCCGTCCACTTCGCCAAGACCCGCGATCCGCGGGGCTTCGCCGCCTGGCTGCGTGCCTACGCGGCCGGGATGCGCGGACGCCGCTTCGGACCGCCGTCGGACTTCGGCTTCTGACATGGCCCGCCCCGAGGTGCCCTCCCCCGCTACGCCCTCTTCTGCCGATGAACTGACCCTGGTCATCGCCACTTTCAACCGTTCCGGATATTTGCGCGGACTGCTGGATTCCGTGGCCGCCCTGGAACCGGCACCGGAGCGGATTGTCGTGGTGGACAACGCCAGCACCGATGACACCCAGGCCGTCATCACCGCAGCTGCCTCCCGGCTCGCCATCCCGCTAATCAACGTGCGGCTGCCTGTCAACGCCGGCGGCGCCGGGGGATTCTCCGCCGGCGTAGAGCGTGCCCTCAGCGAAGGTGCGTCTTGGCTGTGGTTAATGGACGACGACGTCGTTGTCCTCCCGGGTGCCGTGACGGCGCTTCGCAAGTGGACCGGAACGTACGGGTGCATCCACGGCAGGCGTCTGGACGAGGCCGGCAACCCGTTCTTCTGGCAGCACCGGTTCCTCCCGTTCCTGGGTATCCATATTCCGGTCCGCGGCAATGTCTTCCGGGACAGCGCAGCTTTCACAACCAACGTGGGCTGCTTTGAGGGCATGCTGATTTCGGCTGATCTCGTGCGCCGCATCGGGCTTCCCGACGAGCGGTACTTCATCAACGGCGACGACGAGATCTACGGCTGGCTTGCCTCGCGCCTGACGGACGTGGTCTACGTCAATGACTTTGTGCTGCAGAAGGTCCGTCCGCAGAAGCAGATCGATCTGGGCATCCGGCATTTGAACGATTCAAGTGATCTCAGCCGCTTCTATTCCATGCGCAACCGCGGCCACACGGGCCAGTATCTGCGGGCGCACGGGCGGTACAACCGCCTTGGGTTTGCGCTGGGAACGCTGCTGACTGCCGGCAAGGAGATTCTGCGGCTGCTTGCCGTGGAGCACCGGGTTGCCGGGGCGCCGAGCCTGTGGCGCGGTTGGCGGGAAAGCCGGTTGATCCTGCACGATGGATCTTGGCAGCCCATGCCGCCGCTTGATCCGGCCCCGTCCAACGATCGGAAACACCAGGTTTGACGCACGACATTTCTCCGCACCATCCCGCAGTACAGAACTCCAGCGCGGCCGAGCCGACGACGTCGGCTGTTTGGGCCGTGCTCGGATCCTCCGGTTTTATCGGCAGCGCCGTATGCGAATCACTGCGTGCCGCCGGACTTACCGTGCGCGCCGTTGCAGCTCCCCGGCTCGAGTCAGCCGCCGAGGACGCAGCGGGGCTGCTTGAGGAAGCTTCCGCACTGGCTGCAGTGCGGACGGAACTCGCGGACGCCTTTGCCGGCGCGGACGTCATCATCAACGCGGCCGGCCTCGCCACGCCGGGAGGAACAGACTCCCCCGCGCTCCGCGGGGCCAATGCGCTGCTGCCGCTGGTTGTTGCCGATGCTGCAGACGCGGCCGGAGTTCGCCGCTTCGTCCACCTGAGCAGCGCCGCCGTGCAGGGACACCGTCCGTTCCTGGACGAAACCAGCTACGTCCAGCCGTTTTCCGCCTATTCCCGGTCCAAGGCCCTGGGCGAACGCGGTCTGGCGGCACGGTCTGCCGGTGCCTGCGGCGTCGTGACCATCCGGGCCACCTCTGTTCAGGGACCGCAGCGGCCCACAACGGTCAGTCTTGCCCGTTTGGCCGCCTCTCCGCTCGCCACCGTCGCGGGCGAGGGAACGGCGCCTTCCCCGGTCAGTTCAGTGGATTCACTTGTGCAGTTCATCCGCACCGTGGGACTGCACGCGGGCCGTGTTCCCGCCGTCGTCCTGCAGCCGTGGGAGCATGCCACGGTGGCAGGAGTGCTGGAGGCGGCGGGCGGCCGGAAGCCGCTGCGGCTGCCTCAATGGCTGTGCCGCAGCGCGCTCTGGAGCGGCTACCGGCTCTCTGCCCTCGCGGGCGAGCGGCTGCACGGTCCCCTGCGCCGCCTGGAAATGATGTGGTTCGGCCAGCGGCAGGTTCCCGGCTGGGCCGAAGCGAGCGGCAACGTTCCCGAGCCCCGGGTGCAGGAAGTCCTGCGCTCTGTGCAGGTCCGGGAACCGGCAAACCACTAGCCCGCCGGCTCCCGGCTCCCGCCGCACGGCAACCGGCCCCCAGCCGCCCGCATCCCGCCGAGTGCAGCGGTCATGCGCCTTAGGCTGCGTCTGCTGACTGCCCCTGAACTCCCGGCACGACTTCCTGCAACCGTTCCAGGCTGATGGCGCCCTGCCGGACCACGCGCAGGGTGTCGGATGTGGCATCGACGATGGTTGACGGCACTCCGGCCTCACCGTGTTCCGGCCGGGGGCCGGCCTCCAGATAAACCTCCACGGACTCGGCCAGCTGCTCGCGGGCCTGCGCGGCAGTCTGAGCTGCAGGGTTGCCGGTGCGGTTAGCCGATGAGACTGCCAGCGGCCCGGTGAGGTTCAGCAGTTCCAGCGCAATGGGGTCATCGGGCATCCGCAGCGCAACAGTGCCCATGGTGTCGCCGAGGTCCCAGGTCAGCGAGGGCTGTGCATGGAAAATCAACGTCAGCCCGCCGGGCCAGAAGGCCTGGGCCAGCGCCCGCGCGTCCTCGGAAACATCCACTGCCAGCCCGTCCATGGTCTGCATCCTCGGAATCAGCACGGGCGGCGGCATGGACCGGCCCCGGCCTTTCGATGCCAGCAGGGTAGCCACGGCCTGGGGTGAAAAGGCGTCTGCCCCGATGCCGTACACGGTGTCGGTTGGCAGGACCACGCACTGCTTGGCGGCCACAGCCTGCTGGGCCTTTGCCAGGCCCTCGCTTCGGCTCTGCGGATCAGTGCAGTCGTAAGTGGTAGTCACGGGTTTCCTTGTTTCCTTGGGATCAGTACATCTGGTTGATGTTGGGGGTCAGTGGGTTTCAGCCGGGGACGAAGTCCGCACGGCGGAGGTGGCCCGCGGACGTCCGTTTAGATCAGTGTGCGTGGCAACGCCGCGCCAGCAGGCTTCGGCCGACAGCAGCGCAGCAATCCGCTCGGCCTGGACTTCGGCGTGTTCCATGACAAAGTAACCGTCCGGAATCAGCAGCCGGGCAGCGGTGGCGGCAGCCGCCAGCGGCAGTTCAAGTCCGTCCTGCCCGCCGCCGTAAAGTGCCATGGCCGGATCATGCTCGGCGGCTTCCGGTTCATTGGGTACAGCATCGGCGGGGACGTACGGCGGGTTGGACACCACCACGTCAAAGCTGCCGTTTTCATCCGCCAGAGCGGTCCGCAGGTCCGCATGCAGGAGGCGGACTCCCAGCGGTTCGAGGTTTTGGCTCGCCCAGGCCAGGGCCAGCGGGCTCAGCTCGACGGCGGATACCTCAGCATCCGGAACTTCGGTGGCCAGGGCGGCGGCAATGGCACCGGAACCGGTGCCAAGGTCCACTGCCCGAACCGCAGGCTTCCCGGCAGCAAGAACGGCACGGGCATGGTCGATGGCCAGCTGGGCCACCGTTTCCGTCTCGGGCCGGGGGACGAAGACCCCGGGCCCGACCTTCAGCTCGAGGTAGCGGAAGGACGCGGAACCCGTCAGGTGCTGCAGCGGCACGCGGGAGGCCCGCTCGGCCACCAGCTCGGCATATCCTGCCGGGACCGGTGCATCGGTGAAGGCCAGCGCCTTCACCCTGCCGCGGGACTCCCCCAGCACATGTGCGGCCAGCAGTTCGGCGTCCACGGCCGGAGTGGGCACCCCGGCTGCGGCCAGAGTGGCTGTTGCCTCACGCAAAGCCGCTGCCAGGGTGGTGGATTCCATCGGCTTACTTAGTTCTCGTCACCGATGGCGTCCAGGCGGGCCTGTTCATCCATTTCGATGGCAGCCTGCACCACGGCCTCCAGCTCGCCGTTCAGGACGGTGTCCAGGTTGTACGCCTTGTAGCCGGTGCGGTGATCCACGATCCGGTTTTCCGGGTAGTTGTACGTGCGGATGCGCTCGGAACGGTCCATGGTGCGGATCTGCGACTTGCGGATGTCCGAGTTGGCGGCGTCGATCTTTTCCTGCTCGTGGGCCAGGATGCGGGAACGGAGCACGCGCATGGCGGCTTCGCGGTTCTGCAGCTGCGATTTCTCGTTCTGCATGGCCACCACAATTCCGGTGGGAAGGTGGGTGATGCGCACGGCGGAGTCGGTGGTGTTCACGGACTGTCCGCCGGGGCCGGAGGAACGGTAGACGTCGATCTTCAGGTCGTTCTGGTTGATCTCGACTTCTTCGGGCTCGTCCACTTCGGGCAGCACCAGCACGCCTGCCGCCGAGGTGTGGATGCGGCCCTGGGATTCGGTGACCGGGACACGCTGGACGCGGTGCACGCCGCCCTCGTACTTCAGGCGGGCGTAGACGCCCTCGGCCGGGTCATTGGAGTTGCCCTTGATGGCCATGGAGACATCCTTGTAGCCGCCCAGATCGGACTCGGTGGCGGAGATGATCTCGGTGCGCCAGCCGCGGTGCTCGGCATAACGGGTGTACATGCGCAGCAGGTCACCGGCGAACAGTGCTGCTTCATCGCCGCCTTCACCGCCCTTGACCTCGATGATGACGTCGCGGCCGTCATTGGGGTCGCGCGGAATCAGCAGGCGGCGCAGGGTTTCCTGTGCCTCATCCAGCTGTTCCTTCAGCACGGGAACCTCGGCGGCGAATTCCGGATCCTCCGCTGCCATTTCAGACGCTGCGGCGAGGTCGTCCTCGAGGGCGTGCCACTTGTTGTAGGCGTCCACGATGCGGCTGAGCTCGGCATAACGCCGCCCGAGCCGCCGGGCCAGGCCCTGATCCGCATGCACTGCGGGATCGGAAAGCCGCAGCTGCAGCTCTGCGTGCTCATCCAACAGACCCTGTATGGACTCAAACATCTTTTACATTCCTCTTTCGATGGTTGGAACCGGCCCAAAGCGGACGGTTCCATGGCAATTTCACGGCGGAGATTTTCGACTGCCCAACAGCAGTTTATCCGTGCCCGGCCTCCGGACCTGTGCCTGAACTCCGGGACCTGCGCGTTAACTGCCAAGCCGCCCAGACTCCGGTCCGTCCGCGGAAGGCGGAGGCCGGAATATGAGCGGCTTGGTAAGGCAGCTAGTTGTCCTTGGTGCCCAGGGTGGTCTGCTGGACCTGCATCAGGAACTCAACGTTGGACTGCGTCTCACGGATCTTTCCGGTGAGCAGTTCCAGAGCCTGCTGGGTGTCCAGACCGGACAGGACGCGGCGCAGCTTCCACATGATCTTGACTTCATCAGGGGAAAGCAGGTTCTCTTCGCGGCGGGTACCGGACGCGTTGACGTCCACGGCCGGGAAGATGCGCTTGTCCGCGAGGTTGCGGGACAGGCGCAGTTCCATGTTGCCGGTGCCCTTGAATTCCTCGAAGATCACCTCGTCCATCTTGGATCCGGTTTCCACCAGGGCCGTGGCCAGGATGGTCAGCGAACCGCCGTTTTCGATGTTGCGGGCAGCACCGAAGAAACGCTTGGGCGGGTACAGCGCCGAGGAGTCGACACCGCCGGACAGGATACGGCCCGACGCCGGAGCGGCCAGGTTGTAGGCACGGCCCAGGCGGGTCATGGAGTCCAGGAGGACGACGACGTCGTTGCCCATTTCCACGAGGCGCTTGGCCCGCTCGATGGCGAGTTCGGCAACCGTGGTGTGGTCATCGGCGGGACGGTCGAAGGTGGAGGCAATAACCTCGCCCTTCACCGTGCGCTGCATGTCCGTGACTTCTTCGGGACGCTCGTCCACGAGAACCATCATGAGGTGGACCTCAGGATTGTTGATCGTGATGGCGTTGGCGATTGCCTGCAGGATGAGGGTCTTACCGGCCTTCGGCGGGGAGACGATCAGGCCGCGCTGGCCCTTGCCGATCGGAGCCACGAGGTCGATGACACGCGGGCCGATCACCTTGGCGGAGGTCTCCAGGCGCAGGCGCTCGGAGGGGTACAGGGGAACCAGCTTGGAGAACTCCACGCGGTCCTTGTTGTCCTCGGCGGGCTTGCCGTTGACCGAGGTCAGGCGAACCAGTGCGTTGAACTTCTGACGCTGGTTGCCGCCCTGGTTCTCGCCTTCGCGCGGTGCGCGGATGGCACCGACGACGGCGTCACCCTTGCGCAGGTTGTACTTCTTGACCTGGGCCAGGGACACGTAGACGTCGTTCGGGCCCGGCAGGTAACCGGAGGTGCGGACAAACGCGTAGTTCTCCAGGACGTCCAGGATGCCGGCTACGGGCAGCAGGACGTCGTCGTCAGTGACCTCGACGTCGTCGACGTCCGGGTTCTGGTTCCGGTTGCGGCGGCGCTCGTTGCGGTCGCGGAAACGGTCGTTCCGGTCGCTGCGATCGTTGCGGTCATTCCGGTCGTTGCGGTTGCGGTTGCGGCGGTTGCGCCCGCGTCCGTTCTCCTCATTGTCATTGTCGCGGCTGTCGCTGCGATTGTTGTCACGGTTGTCACTGCGGCTGTTGTCGCGCTCATTCCGGTCGCCGCGGTTGTTGTTCTCGCGCTCATTCCGATCGCCGCGGTTGTTGTTCTCGCGCTCATTCCGGTCGCCGCGGTTGTTCTCGCGCTCATTCCGGTCGCCGCGGTTGTTCTCGCGGTTATTGTCACGCTTGTTCTCACGGCTGTCGCTGCGGTTGTTCTCGCGGCGGTCCTCAGAGGCGCTGTTGTTCGCCGGGGCGCCCGCACCGTTCTCTGCGGCATTGGACGGCGCAGAATCGGCATTCGGCTGCTCGGCCTTGCTGTTGTCGGCACGGCCGTTCTCGGAGGTGCCGTCGCTGTCCGCACGGCGGCTGCGTGAACGGCGGTTGCTGCGCTCGCGCTGCGGCTGCTCTTCGCGCGGAGTCTCCTCGCGGGAGTTTTCCTCCCGCGGAGCCTCAGCCTGTGCGGGCTCAGCTGCGGTCCGGGCGGGTGCCTCGGCGGCAGGCGCAGTGACTACTCCGTCACTGGCAGCGCGGCGGTTGCGGTTGCGGGTCCGCGCCGGACGCTCGGGGGCTGCCTGCTCTGCGGCCGGGGCCTCAGCGGCAGCCGGGGCTGCGGAACCTGCTGTGGCAACGTCGGCCTGCGCAGTCTCGGTCTTGGCACCGCGGACCGGCCGGTCGGCAACTGCGCCGCCCCGCTGGTGGTTGGAGATCGCAGTTACGAGATCTCCCTTGCGCATGCGGGATCCGCCGGTAATGCCCAGCTGGCCGGCAAGCGCCTGAAGCTGGGCGAGCTTAAGGCCAGCCAGTCCGGAGCTTTTTGAAGTCGCTTCGCCGTTGGTTCCGGCGGTAGCTGAGTCCACACCTGTTGTCAGGTCAGTGGTATCGGTCACGAAGGATCCTTCCCCCTCGTCGGGCGGTCCGGCGCAGTGCCGGCCGCGGATGATTTGATCCTGGTCCCCCTATGGTCAGACATGGGGGGCAGGGTTCGCCGGTTCCGGCAAGAGCCGGGCAACGGCGAATCTACTGGGTGCCTCTTGGAAAGAAATCCACAGGAGTTTGGTCAGCTTTGCTGCCGAACTACGCGGCATTCAAGGGAACTGACCTTTTCTTGGCAGTACCCGAAGGCTGCACCGGGGATTGCGCTTCCGCAGTTGAATAAGAGTATTCAAACACGATGCTTGGACAGTATGCCCCTGACAGCGAGTTTTCAACAAATACTCAGTGCGGTCCAAGTATGGACGGCCTGGATGCGGGAGCACAAATGACGGTTAGTACCGCTGGTGCTCTTCCACTCTAGCACCATCACGATCAACACTCAGCCGCAAAACACGCCACAAATGAGCAGTTTTAGCGTCCGCAAGATGCCGGCCAATCAGATGCTCGGCCCGCTGTGCCTGGTCCTCGCCGTTGGCCAGAGCCATGACCGTGGGGCCCGCACCGGAAATGACCGCGGCGATGCCGTGTTCACGCAGGTGCCGCATCAGTGCCGCGCTGGGCTCCATGGCCGAAGCGCGGTAATCCTGATGCAGGAAATCCACTGTTCCCGCCGGCAGCAGGGAGGGTTCCGCGGCGAGGGCATGAATCAGCAGGGCAGCCCGTCCCGAGTTGGCAGCGGCGGCCGGATGCGGGACCTGCGCGGGAAGCAGCCCGCGGGCACTCTCAGTGGAGAGTTCAGTGGCCGGGACCGCAGCAACGGGGATGATGTCGCCGTGCACCGGTGCGCTGACAGAGCGGAAGATCCCCTCTTCTTCCCAGGAAATCGCCAGCCCGCCGGCCAGCGCCGGGGCCACATTGTCCGGGTGGCCTTCCAACCGGGAACACAGGTCCAGCAGCGCCGCTGCATCCAGCCGGTGCTCCCGAGGCAGCAGGGTGTTGCCGGCCAGCACGCCGGAAACGATGGCCGACGCCGAAGAGCCCAGCCCCCGGCCGTGGGGGATGACGTTCTCCGCGTCCAGCTGCAGCCCGGGCAGGGAGAACCCTGCGGACTCCACGGTTTCCCTGATGGTCCGGACCACCAGGTGCGTATCATCGGTCGGCAGCGTTCCGGCGCCCTCGCCAGTGATGCGCACCGTAGTGCCCGGCTCCCCGGACGTGCGCACCCGCACGGTGTCATACAGGCCAACAGCCAGGCCCAGGCTGTCAAAGCCCGGGCCCAGGTTGGCGCTGGTGGCAGGAACCCGCACGGTCACGTCCTGGCCGGCGGCCACCGCTCCGGTCACCGCTCCCGACGCAGGCACTGACGCAGCGCGGGACAGGGCAGCGGAATCACTCGCACGCATATCTGTTAGCCCGCAGCCTGTGCTTCCAGCCCCAGCGCGGCGGCAACGGACACGACGTCGAACTCCACCTTGGTGGGTTCAACCTCGGAACCGTCGGCCGTGCGCAGGGCCCACTGCGGGTCCTTCAGGCCGTGGCCGGTGACGGTGATGACAATCTTCTTGCCCGTGGGTGCCTCGCCGGCGGCGTGCTTCTTGAGCAGTCCGGCCACGCCTGCGGCGGAGGCCGGCTCCACAAAGACGCCTTCCCGGGAAGACAGCCAGCGGTGCGCTTCGAGAATTTCGGTGTCCGTCACGGCTTCGATCAGCCCGCCGGACTCGTCGCGGGCAGCAATGGCCTGCTCCCATGAGGCAGGGTTGCCAATACGGATGGCGGTGGCAATGGTGTCCGGATCCGTCACCGGATGACCCTTTACCAGTGGTGATGCACCCTCAGCCTGGAAGCCCCACATCACGGGAGTCTTCGTGGCCACCGGTGCCAGTTCCTCGCCCGCGACGTTGGTGTAAGGCTCGGAGTATTCCCGGTAGCCCTTCCAGTACGCGGTGATGTTACCGGCGTTGCCCACCGGCAGCAGGTGGTAATCGGGGGCATCGCCGAGGTAGTCCACCACTTCGAAGGCAGCGGTCTTCTGTCCTTCGATGCGGGCGGGGTTTACGGAGTTCACCAGGAATACCGGGTAGGCCTCGGCGAGCTTGCGGGCCACATCCAGGCAGTTGTCGAAGTTGCCGTTGACCTGCAGCAGTTCAGCGCCGTGGGCAATGGCCTGGCTGAGCTTGCCCATAGAGATCTTGCCGTCCGGAACCAGCACGGCGCAGGTGATGCCGGCCTGCGTGGCGTACGCGGCGGCCGAGGCGGAGGTGTTGCCGGTGGAGGCGCAGACCACGGCCTTGGCACCGGATTCGACGGCGGCCGTCATGGCCATCGTCATCCCGCGGTCCTTGAAGGAACCCGTGGGGTTCATGCCCTCGACCTTGAGGTAAACCTCATTGCCGGTCAGTTCGGAGAGGGCCTTCGCTTTCACCAGCGGAGTGCCGCCCTCACCGAGGGTGATGATCTCGGTGCTCTCGGTTACGGGAAGACGATCGGCGTATTCGGCGATGACGCCGCGCCATTGATGAGCCACGGTATTAGACCCCTTCTACCCGCAGGACGGATGTGACTGAATTGATGATGTCCAGGCCCTTAATGGCCTCGACGGTGGCTGCCAGCGCAGCTTCGGATGCCCGGTGCGTAACGAAACGCAGCTCGGCGGACGAGGCCGTGCCGTCAGCATGGATGGTCTGGCGCATGGTTTCGATGGACACGCCGTGCTCGGCGAAGACCTGCGCCACCGCAGCCAGGACGCCCGGCTGGTCGGTGACCTGCAGGCCGATGCTGTAGCTGGTGGTGACCTTGGCGAACGGCAGAGCCGGTACGGAGCCGGTGGGCGTTTCAGCGCCGAGCGGTCCACCCAGGACCAGACGGCGGGCGGTGGAGACGACGTCGCCCATCACAGCCGACGCGGTGGGGGCGCCGCCGGCGCCCTGGCCGTAGAACATGAGCTCGCCGGCGTTTTCGGCTTCCACGAACACTGCGTTGAAGGCACCGTGCACGGCGGCCAGCGGGTGGGTTCGCGGCAGCAGGGTGGGGTGCACGCGGACGCTGACGCCGGGTTCGCCGTCGTTGTCCAGCTTTTCCGCGATGGCCAGCAGCTTGATGACGAAGCCGGCGTCCTTCGCCGCGGCGATGTCATCGGCGGTGACGGAGGAGATGCCCTCGCAGGAGACGTTGGCCAGGTCGAAGTTGGTGTGGAAGGCCAGCGAGGCGAGGATGGCGCCCTTTGACGCAGCGTCATGGCCCTCGACGTCGGCGGTGGGATCGGCTTCGGCGTATCCGAGGCGCTGGGCGTCAGCCAGGGCATCGGCGAACTGGGCGCCGGTGCTGTCCATGGCGTCCAGGATGTAGTTGGTGGTGCCGTTGACGATGCCCATGACCTTGGTGATCCGGTCACCGGAAAGGCTGTCCCGGATGGGGCGCAGGATGGGAATGGCTCCGGCGACGGCGGCTTCATAGGCCAGCCGCACGCCGGCTGCGTCGGCCTTTTCGAACAGTGCGGCGCCGTCGGCAGCGAGCAGGGCCTTGTTGCCGGTGACCACGGAGGCGCCGTGTCCGATGGCGTGCAGCATCAGCGTGCGGGCCGGCTCCATGCCGCCCATCAGTTCGATGACGATGTCCGCGCCCTCCACCAGCTTTTCGGCGTCGGTGGTGAACAGGTTCCGCGGCAGGTCCGTGTCGCGCGGCGCGTCCGGATTGCGCACGGCGATGCCGGTCAGTTCCAGCCGGGCACCGGTGCGTGAGGCCAGGTCTTCGGCGTCGTCAAGGAGGATCCGGGCAACCTGCGAGCCAACGTTTCCGCAGCCCAACAGGGCAACTTTGAGGGTCTTCATGGTGCGTGCCTACTCCTTCAGCGATTCGGGCGGTCGGACGCCGGCGTGTCAACGTCCCGGGCCAACAGGTCTTCTTCGGTTTCTCCGCGGATAATCAGCCGTGCGGCACCGTTTGATACGGCAACCACGGGCGGACGGGCAATGTAGTTGTAGTTGCTGGACAGGGCCCAGCAGTACGCGCCCGTTCCCGGAACGGCCAGCAGATCGCCGTCACCGGTGTCCGCCGGAAGATAGACGTCCCGAACCACTATGTCCCCGCTCTCGCAGTGTTTGCCAACTACGCGTGACATAACGGCGTCATCTTCGGACGTCCTGGAGGCAAGCACTGCCGAATAGTCGGCGTCGTACAGCACGGGGCGGGCGTTGTCGCTCATGCCGCCGTCCACTGAAACGTACCGGCGTTCGGCGGTCCCGCCGTCGGCCGTGTCCACGCGGACCGTCTTGACGGTGCCGGCGCGGTACAGGGTGAAGGTGGTGGGGCCAGCAATGGCACGGCCGGGCTCAATAGAGATCCGCGGCACGGCCAGGCCCAGCTCGGTGCAGGTGGTGCCGACGACGGCGGCCATCGCCTGCGCAATTTCAGCCGGCGGACGCGGGGTGTCGGCTTCGGTGTAGGCAATGCCGTAGCCGCCGCCGAGGTCCAGCTCCGGCAGTTCGACGCCGTGGGCTGCCTTGATGTCCGCCAGGAAGCCGAGAAGCCGCTTGGCGGCCAGCTCGAAGCCCTCCGGCTCAAAGATCTGCGAACCGATGTGGCAGTGCAGGCCCAGCAGCCGGATGCCCTTGGCTTCCAGCGCAGCGGCCACAGCGGCAGCGGCCGGAGATACGCCGCCGGCAGCCGGATCCGGTGCCATGGAAAGGCCGAACTTCTGGTCCTCATGGGCCGTGGCAATGAACTCATGCGTGTGCGCATGCACTCCGGGCGTCAGCCGCAGCATCACGTTGGCCTGTTCGCCGCGGGACACCGCGAGGGCGTCCAGACGGTGCAGCTCGGCCATGCTGTCCACGACAATCCGGCCCAGGCCCATGTCCAGGGCCCGGGTCAGCTCGGCGTCTGACTTGTTGTTTCCGTGCAGGCCCAATTCAGTGCCCGGGATCCCGGCGCGAAGGGCAACGGCCAGCTCACCGCCGGAGCAGGTGTCCAGACGCAGGCCTTCTTCACGCACCCAGCGGGCCACGGCGGTGCAGAGAAACGCCTTGCCCGCATAGTAGACGTCCACTCCCCCGCACAGGTCGGCAAAGGCGGCGTCGAAGGAGTCCTTGAAGTCCCTGGCGCGGGCGCGGAAGTCCGCTTCGGAGACCACGAACAGCGGCGTGCCGAACTCCCGTGCCAGGGCGGAGACGGACACTCCCGCCACTTCCAGTTCGCCGCTGGCGCCGCGGCTGACGTCGCGGGCCCACATTTGCGGGCGCAGCGCATTGGCGTCCGCCGGGTGGCTGAGCCATTCGGGGGCGAGCGGGGAAACAGTCATGAATTACATCCGTTCCGGTGCGGAGACTCCCAGCAGGCCCAGGCCGTTGGCCAGGACCTGGCGGGTGGCAAGGTTCAGCCACAGGCGGGTGCGGTTCACATCGGTGATTTCCTCGTCGCCCTGGGGGGCGATCCGGCAGGCGTCGTACCAGCGGTGGTAGGTGCCGGCGATGACTTCCAGGTGGCGGGCCACGCGGTGCGGTTCGCGGAAGGCGCTCGCCTGCGCGACGACGCCGGGGTACTGTCCCAGCGCGGCCAGCAGTTCACCTTCGGTGGGGTGGGTCAGCAGCGACGCGTCGAACCCTGAATCGTCCACGCCGGCGGCCTCGGCGTTGCGGGCCAGGGCGTAGGTGCGGGCGTGGGCGTACTGAACGTAGAACACCGGGTTCTCGTTGCTGCGCTTGGTCAGCAGGTCCAGGTCAATGTCAATGTTGGAGTCGGCGGAGAAACGGGCCAGCGTGTAGCGGGCAGCATCCACGCCCACGGCGTCCACGAGGTCCTCGAGGGTGACCACGGTGCCGTTGCGCTTGGACATGCGCACGGGCTTGCCGTCCTTGACCAGGTTCACCATCTGGCCGATCAGCACCTCAACGCACTCCGGGTCGTGCCCCAGGGCGGCGGCAGCGGCCTTGAGCCGGGCCACATAGCCGTGGTGGTCGGCGCCGAGCATGTAGAAGTTCAGGTCAAAGCCGCGGTCGCGCTTGTTCTGGATGTAAGCGATATCCCCGGCGATATAGGCGGCGTTGCCGTCGGACTTGATGACCACGCGGTCCTTGTCATCGCCGAACTCGGAAGAGTTCAGCCACCAGGCGCCGTCCTTTTCGTACAGGTTCTTGGAGCCCTTGAGCTGTTCCAGGAGCTTGTCCACCTGGCCGTTTTCGTGCAGGGAATCCTCATGGAAGAAGACGTCAAAGTCCACGCCGAAGTTGTGCAGGGATTCCTTGATGTCGGCAAACATAAAGTCGACTCCGGCGGCCCGGAAGTGTTCCTGCGCTTCGGCGTCGGGCAGTTCCATGATGTCCGGTTCAGCGGCCAGGATGCGGTTGGCGATGTCCTCGATGTAACCGCCGGCGTAGCCGTCTTCGGGAGCCGGCTCGCCCTTGGCCGAGGCCAGCAGGGACCGGGCGAAGCGGTCAATCTGCGCACCGTGGTCATTGAAGTAGTACTCGCGGGTGACTTCGGCGCCCTGGGAGGAGAAGATCCGGGCCAGGGCGTCGCCGACGGCGGCCCAGCGGGTTCCGCCCAGGTGGATGGGCCCGGTGGGGTTGGCGGAGACGAACTCCAGGTTGATCCGGGTGCCCTTGAGGACTTCCGAGGTGCCGTAGGACTCGCCGGCATCAACAATGGTCTTGACCAGCTCACCGGCGGCACCGGCGTCGAGCGTAATGTTCAGGAAGCCGGGCCCGGCAATGTCCACCTTCGCGACGCCGTCGATCTTTTCGAGGCGTCCCTTGAGGATTTCCGCGAACTGGCGGGGATTCATTCCGGCCTGCTTGGAAAGCTGCAGGGCGATGTTGGTGGCCCAGTCGCCGTGGTCGCGGTTCTTCGGACGCTCCACGCGCACCTCCCGGGGCACGTCGATGCTGAAATCACCGGCATCGATGGCGTCTTGGAGGCAGGCAGTTACGGCGGAGGAAAGTTCTTCAGGAGTCACCGGTTAAGCATAGCCTCCGGGCAGGTGCCGGTCCGCGAACTGTGACGACGCCGCGGATTGCCCCGGCTGTCCCCGGGTCCGCCCGGTGGGCAAATCAACACCCCGCGCACAGGCGAAGCGCAACCGAATACGTTGTAATGGATAGGGATCCCGCCTCCAAGGAGAGAAATTGACCCCCTCACACAAGACCATGCTGTTCGCCGCCGCTTCCCTGACCCTGGCCTCTGCCGCCTGCGCACCGGCGGCCGACGACGGCGCCTCCGCCGACCCGGAATCTGCACCCCCGGCTGCCGGATCAGCCGTCCGGACCGGCAACTACGCCGACGGGGAATACTCCGCGCAGGGCAGCTACATTCCCCCGTCCAACCAAACCGAGGAAGTGGACGTGACCCTGACGCTGGAAGGCAATGTGGTCACCTCCCTGGACGTTCAAACGTCCGGCAACAACCCCACATCCAAGCAGTACCAGCGCGAATTCACCTCCGGCATCCAGGAACAGGTCGTGGGCAAAAACCTTGATGAGCTTGACGTGGACAAGGTTGCCGGCTCGTCCCTGACCAGCTCCGGTTTCAACAAGGCGCTGGACGCCATCCGGACGGAAGCCGCGAGCTGACGCTTCCATGCCGGATTTCAGCTTCGAGGCCATCGGCACCGCCTGGACCGTGAGCACCGCCGCCCCGGTGACTGAGCAGGAACGGGCAGCCGTCACGGAGCTGGTGGACTCCTATGACCGGACCTACTCGCGTTTCCGGCAGGACTCGGTCATCGCACCGCTTGCCGCATCGCCGGGAACCGTGGACCTTCCGGTGTCCGCCGCACCGCTGCTTTCCCTCTTCGATACCCTGAACCGGCTCAGCGGGGGCGCCGTGAATCCTTTGGTGGGCTCGTCGCTGGAGAAGCTCGGCTACGACGCGGCGTACTCGTTTGCCGCCGCGGCCCCCTCCCCGGCACCGGACTGGGCGGCCTCGGCGTCCTGGCAGGTGCTTGGTGACCGGACCGTGCTGAGCACCTCGGTGCCGGTGACTTTCGACATTGGTGCCGCGGGAAAGGGACAGCTTGTTGACCTGGTCTTTGAACTGCTGCGCGCGGCGGGGCACCTTGAGCTGACAGTGGACGCCGGTTCCGACCTGAGGCACAGTGGCCCCCGTGCCCTGCGGGTGGCCCTGGAACACCCGTATGACACCACGCAGGCCATCGGCGTGCTTCCGCTGCAAAACCGCGCGCTGTGCGCCTCGGCGTCCAACCGCCGGCAATGGGGAGACGGGCTGCACCATATTGTTGATGCAGGGACCGGCCGTCCCGTGGAGACGGTGGCAGCCGCCTGGGTGCTGGCGGATAACGCCATGACCGCCGACGGGCTGGCCACCGCACTGTTTTTCACCGACCCCGGCACGCTCGCCGAAGAATTCGCCTTTGACTATGTGCGGATGTTTTCGGACGGGCGGGCCACTTTCTCAGATGCCATGGCTGGAGTTCTTTTTTCATGAGTCTTTCCCTGTCCGCCGCGTCCCGCAGGCTGGACGCTTTCGCCGGCCGCTGGACGATGTACCGGCTGACCACCCTGCTCCTGCTGGCGATGACGGCATGGTCCTTTGTGCTTTCCGCGGCGGGGCAGCTGTTCTACACCCCGGCCGAGCTCGCCGCCACCGCAGCCACCGCCGTCGTGTCCGCCCTGGTGGCCAGCCGGGTCATGGGACTGCTCTTCCGGACCCGCCCGCAGACCGACTCCTCCGTCATCACCGGGCTGTTGCTCTACTTCCTTTTCTGGCCCACCACCGAAGGATCCCAGCTGTTGACCGTGGCACTCGCGGCCGGGGCTGCCACGGCATCCAAGTACCTGCTGGTGTGGCACGGCCGGCACATCTTCAACCCCGCCGCTTTCGGAGCCGCAGTGTTGGCTGTGACGGGCCTCAACAGCGCCGTGTGGTGGGTTGCGGCTCCGCTGATGCTCGTAGTGGTCCTGCCCGCCGCGGCGCTGATCCTCTACCGCAACCGGCTGCTGCCGATGGCCGGCGTGTTCCTGCTGGCCTCGGGGGCGATCATCGTGGCACGGTTCCTGGCCGGCGGGGAACCGCTGACGACGGCGCTTGCCACCCTGATCGCTTCCTATCCGGTGCTGTTCTTTGCCGGCTTCATGCTGTCCGAGCCGCTGACCCTGCCGCCCCGGCGCGTCCAGCGCCTGCTGGAGGCCGCCGTCGTCGGCGTCCTGTTCGCCGTGCCGCTGAACCTTGGACTCGTATATATGTCCCCGGAGCTCGCCCTGCTCATCGGGAACCTGCTGGCCTTTGCCTTGGCACCGCGTGCAGGCATCAGACTGCGGCTGCGCGAAAACCGGGCCCTGACACCCACGGCAAGGGAGCTGGTGTTCGAGCCCCTGCGACCGCTGACGTTCCGGCCGGGACAGTACGTGGAGCTGAGCCTGCCCCATGCCAGCCCCGATGCCCGCGGCGCCCGCCGCATCTTCAGCCTCACCACGGCGCCCGAAAAGCCGGACACAGTGGCCGTGGGACTGCGTGCCACAGAACCGTACAGCTCCTTCAAGTCCACCCTCCTGAAGCTGAAGCCGGGGGCCGTAATTTCCGGAACCACGGTGGCCGGGGACTTCCTGCTCCCCCGCGATCCAGGCGTTCCGCTGCTGCTGATGGCGTCCGGCGTCGGCATCACGCCGTTCATGAGCCAGCTGCGTTCCCTTGCTGCCCGCGGGAGTTCCGGGGAGAGCACCGGGGGATCCCTCGGACGCGACGTGGTCCTCGTCTATGCGGCGTCCTCGGTGGAGGAGCTGGCGTATGCGGCGGAACTGCACGGGATGGGAATCCGCGTTTTGGTCTGCACGCCCACCGATCCGCAGATCAACGGATGGACCTGGCTGGGACCGGAACTGCCCAATGCGCAGGAACTCGCCCAAGAGGTTCCGGACGCTGCCCGGCGTGCGGCGTACGTGTCCGGATCGCCGTCGGCTGTTGCCGCTGCCCGTGCCGCGGTCCGCGGTGCCGGCGCCCGTTCCGTAAAGACGGACGCCTTCCTGGGCTATTGATTTCCGCCGCGTTTTCACACGGCGCGCCGGACCTGCTAAGCTTCTTGAGTCCCACAGGACCTGCCGGTTTACCGGTGTCCTTGCCCTCGTAGCTCAGGGGATAGAGCGGTTGCCTCCGGAGCAACAGGCCGTAGGTTCGAATCCTATCGAGGGCACATTGAGACACGAAAGGACCCCGCACAAGTTGCGGGGTCCTTTTGCGTTACGGATCAACCCCGGCTCACGCTGCCCGCTGTGAGGGGGCTCCTGCTGCCGAGATGACACGGCAACCGCGGGCAGCCCAAGTATTTCCTCTCGCGTCCCGGCGAAAAACTTCCGAAAAACCCTTGCGCAAGGCGGTCTGGTCAGCGGTAGGGTGTGGCACATACCAACCGGTCGGTTCCTTCACTGAGGGAGCGTCCCGACCGGGCAAGACACCACCGCCACGAGAAACACGGATCACCGCCCCATGAAGACCCTGAACATCAAAGAACAGCTGGCCCGCGTTTCCGTGGACCTCTTCGCCACGCAAGGCTATGCCAAAACCAGCGTCCAGCAGATTGTTGACGCGGCCGGAGTCACCAAGGGCGCCCTCTACCATTACTTCGATTCCAAGGACGATCTGCTCTTCGACATCTATGACCGCATCCTTACACTTCAGCACCGCAATCTCGAAGAAATCACGGCGCGGAATCTTCCGGTGGAGGAAACGGTCCGAATGGCGTGTGAAGACGTCCTCATTACTTCGATCGAATGGATCCGCGAAGGGGCCGTCTTCTTCCGTTCCCAGCACATGCTCAGTACGGATCGGCTGGAAGAAGTAAAGAGACGGCGCCGCAGCTACAGCGAAGTCTTCGGCGCCCTGATTGTCCGCGGCCAAGCCGAAGGTGTTTTCCGCAGCGACATCCCCACCGCCGTCCTGGTGGCCAATTTCTTCGCCAATCCGCACTATCTCTCGTATTGGTACCAGCCGGACGGACCCCTGACCAAACAGCAGGTCGCGAAGCAACTGACCGATTTGTACCTCGCCGGGCTCCGGCCTGCCACATCAGGAGGATCAGCACATTGAAAGCCTGGAACGTCGTCACCCTCGCCGAACCCCGTGACGCGATGCGCCTCACGGATCAGCCCTCCCCCACCGCCGCACCGGGCTCGCTGGTGTTGAAGACCCTTGCCGTGGCCCTGAACTTCCCTGATGTGCTGCTGTGCCGCGGGGAGTACCAGGAGAAGCCCGAGCTTCCCTTCGTCCCCGGCATCGAGCTGTGCGGCACCGTCACCGGAATCGGCGACGGCGTCACCGGCTTCCGGCTGGGCGACCGCGTGATTGCCACGCATCTGGGCGTCATGGCGGAGGAAGTGCAGGTTCCAGCCGCAACGGCCTTCCCTGCGCCCGGGTCCCTCTCCGACGCGGAAGCCGCCGCTTTGTGCATCGGCTACCAGACCGGCTACTTCGGACTGCACCGCCGGGCACGGATAGCGCCCGGCGAAACATTGCTGGTCCATGCGGCAGCAGGAGGCGTGGGAACGGCAGCCGTGCAGTTGGGCAAGGCTGCCGGCGCCACCGTGATCGGGGTGGTGGGCAACGAAGCCAAGCGCCGGATTGCCGAAAAGGCCGGAGCGGACATCGTGGTCAACCGCAGCACCGAAGATTTTGTCGACGCTGTCAAAGAGGCAACCGGGGGCCGCGGAGCCGACGTCATCTATGACCCGGTGGGCGGTGAAACGTTTGAACGTTCAACCCGTTGCATCGCTTTTGAAGGGCGGATCATCGTCGTCGGGTTCGCCGGCGGTACCCTGCAGACCGCCCGCATGAACCACGCTTTGGTCAAGAATTACTCACTCCTCGGACTCCACTGGGCGCTTTACACCAAGAAGGCCCCTGAACTGGTTGCCGAGGTCCATGAACAGCTCACGCTCCTGGCAGACAAGGGCTTGATCCGGCCCGTGGTCAGCGAAACCGTACCGTTCGACTCCGCTCCCGACGCCGTCCAGCGCCTGGGCGACGGCAAGACTGCAGGGCGGGTGGTGCTGACCCTGTAACTGAACACGCGCCAGCGTTCCCGGTACCGCGCCACTCACCGGAGCAATCTTCTCGAGACAACGGAGTACTCATGGAAGTTTTACATACCGACCAGTCGGTTTTGACCCCTCGCCTGCGCTTCAGTGACGTGAGCGTGCGGTTCGGCGGACTCACCGCCTTGGAGTCGGTGTCCTTCACCGTTCCGCCCGGGGCCGTCGTCGGCATCATCGGGCCCAACGGCGCCGGCAAAACCACGCTGTTCAACGTGATCTGCGGTTTCAACACTCCGGCGTCCGGGTCCCTGGAGCTCGACGGCGAAAAGTTCCAGCCGCGGCGCCACCGGCTCACGCGCCAGGGTGTCGCCCGGACACTGCAGGGACTGGGCCTGTTTCCAGGGCTGACCGTGCTGGAGAATGTTCTGCTCGGGTTGGAGAGCACTGCCCGGCACAACCCCGTGGAGGATGCCCTGGCCCTGCCTCGTTCCCGGCGCGGTGAAGCCCGGCTGCGCGTGCGCGGGCTGCAGACGCTGGACGATCTCGGCATCGTGTCCTTCGCGTCCGCGTTGCCGGACACCCTTCCCTACGGGATCCGGAAGAAGGTGGCCCTGGCCCGTGCCCTCGCCGGCTCTCCCCGCCTCCTGCTCCTGGATGAACCCGCCGGCGGACTGGCCCACGAAGACATTGACGAACTGGCCGAAATCATCCGCTCGGTCCCGGAGACCGGCTGCTCCGTGGTCCTTGTGGAACACCACGTGGACCTGGTCATGAACGTCTGCGAGCGCATTGCGGTCCTGGACTTCGGCAAGCTGATCGCCGACGGCACCCCCGCGGAGATCGGCGCCAATCAGGCCGTCACCGATGCCTATCTGGGAGTTGAGCCGGCATGAGCGGCCTGCTGGTCCTGGACTCGGTCAGTGCCGGTTACGGCCAGGTTCCCGTCCTGCACGGCGTCAGCCTCAGTGTCGAGGCCGGTAGCATCACCGCCGTCGTTGGCGCCAACGGCGCAGGCAAAACCACGCTGCTCCGCACCGTGATCGGCCAGCTGAGACCGGCGTCCGGAAACATCCGCTTCGACGGCACCGACTTGGCGGCCACCAAAGTGGAGGACATGGTGCGGCGCGGCATCGCGCTGGTGCCGGAGGGACGGGGAGTCATCACGGAACTGACCGTGGAGGAGAACCTGCGCCTGGGTGGGTTGTGGCGCCGTGACCGGGCCGCGGCCGCAGCCCTGCTGGCACGCATGTACGAACTGTTTGAACCGCTGGACCGGCGCCGCAAGGCACCCGGGCACCAGCTCTCCGGAGGTGAACGGCAAATGCTCGCCCTGGGCCGCGCCCTGATGGCCGGTCCCCGGCTGCTGCTCCTTGATGAACCGTCCCTGGGCCTGGCACCGCGCATCACTGCACAAATCCTGGGACTGCTGCGCAGCCTCTGCGACGACACCGGACTCACCGTCCTTCTGATCGAGCAAAACGTCCGCAGCGCCCTTGCCGTAGCCGACGACGGCGTGGTCCTCAACCTGGGTTCCGTCGTCGCCGCCCGTCCCGCCGCCGATCTGGCAGCGGACACCGACCTCCGCCACACCTATCTGGGGTTCTGACATGGACAGATTTCTTTTCCTTACCGTCGACGGACTGGCCCGCGGCGCTGTGCTCGCTGCCTTTGCCCTCTCACTGGTCATCATTTGGCGCGCCGCCCGCATCGTGAATTTTGCGCAGGGGGCGATGGCCGTTGCCACCACGTACATCGCCTATACCGTCACCAGCGCCACCGGCAACTACTGGCTCGGCCTGGCCTCCGCCGTGGTCACCGGCCTGCTGCTCGGGGCCCTGGTGGAGCGGACGGTCATGCGCTTTGTGGGAAACACCAATCCCCTGAACTCGGTCATTGCCGGGCTGGGACTACTGCTGGTTATCCAAGCAGTCCTGGGCATGATCTTCGGCAACGGATACAAGTCAATGGCCACACCGTTCAGCACAACACCCCTTTCCATCGGCGGCGTCAGCGCCGTCTCCCCCTACGACCTGTTCATCTTTGCCTGTGTCGGCCTGATCGTCGGCGGACTGGCCCTGCTGTTCACCAGGACCGCCCTGGGGCTGCGGCTGCGCGCCTCGGCCTTCGCTCCGGATCTGGCCCGGCTGCTGGGCGTGCGGTCCTCCCGCATGTTGACACTCGGCTGGGCATTGTCGTCCGCCGTCGGCGCCCTGGCAGCGCTGCTGATCATTCCCACCGAGCTGGGCCTGAACCCGCATGCCGTGGACACCGTCTTCGTCTACGCATTCACCGTTGCCGTGGTGGGCGGACTGGACTCCGCAGGCGGAGCCGTTGCCGGCGGGCTGGCCGTAGGCGTGGTGCTCAGCTGGGTCAGCGGATATCTGGGCGCCACCCTCGCACCCATCGCTGTACTGGTCCTCCTGCTGGCGGTGCTGCTGCTCCGACCGGCCGGACTGTTCTCCATGACGAAGGAGCGCACGGCATGAAACCGTTGAAGCCGGGGACTTCCCTCCTGGTTGCCGTTGCTGCGGCAGCAATACTGATCGGCCTCACCTTTGCCGTGGATCCCTTTCGGTCCTACCAACTGGCCACCGCGTGCGCCTACCTGTGCGCTGTTGCCGGCCTGACCCTGCTCACCGGAGCGGGTGGACAGCTCTCCCTCGGCCAGGCGGCGCTCATGGCCGCCGGTGCCTATAGCTACGCACTCAGTGCCAATGCGCTGGCCGAAGCAGAAGTGGAAGGGCCCCTCCTGCTGCTGGCTCCGCTTGGGGCCGCAGTGCTGGGAGCAGGCGTCCTCGGCCTCATCATCGGATGCGCCGCCGGACGGTTGCACGGCCCCTATCTGGCCGGCTTCACCCTTGCCCTGGTGGTGGCCATTCCAGCGGTGACCAGTACGTTCTCGAATGTTCTGGGCGGGGACCAGGGCTTGTGGATCACGGTGGAGAAGCGTCCGGCCGCGCTGCGCGGCACCGTCAGCAACGAACAGTGGCAGGCCTGGCTGGCCATTATCTGTGCGGTCGCGGTGATGGTGGTGCTGAACAACCTCCTGCGCGGACGGTTTGGGCGCCAGCTGCGGGCCGTGCGCGACAACGACGCCGCGGCCGCGCTTTCCGGTGTCAACGTGGCCCGAACCAAGATCATCTCCTTCACCGTGAGCGCTGCATCAGCGGGCCTCGGCGGGGGCCTGCTCGCTTACGTCACCCAGAGCGCCAGTCCGGGTGCGTACTCGCTGGTGTTGTCCCTCTATCTGCTGATGGCAGCGGTCATCGGCGGCATTGGGTCGCTGACCGGCGCGGTCTGGGGTGCCCTGATCATGGTGTTCCTGCCCTACGCGGTCAATTCCTTCACCGCTGATCTGCCTGTCTCCGCCGACGTCGCCTCCAGGCTGGACGGGAATCTCGCCATAGCGGTGTTCGGCACCATCCTCGTGCTGGTGATCCTGCTTGCCCCGCGCGGCATCCAGGGGCTGCTCTCCGCTGCGGGCCGCCGGATCCGGGCCCGTGTCTCTCCCGGGCCGGGTCCCTCAAACCCTGCCCCCGCCGTCGTCGTACCCGTTCAGCAGTCCCGCACACCAGCAGATAGCCCGCCATCAGGAACAGACAAGCCGCCATCAGGAACAGACAATCCTCCATCAGGAACAGACAATCCTCCATCGGAAACACTGTCCACCACGAAAGGTCAACGATGATTATTTTCCAGCACTCAGGTTCTGTCCGCAGCACCTCTGCTCCCGGGCGCACGAGCCGGTCCAGGCGCAATGTCCTCGCCGCGGCAGTCACCGTGGCTGCCTTGGCTCTTGCGGCGTGCGGGTCCTCCGGAGAGGGCACCTCGACGGCGGCGGAAGACGTTCCGGGTGTCACCGACAGCACAGTCAAAGTGGGCACGCACCAGCCCCTGACCGGTCCGGCAGCGGCAGGATACGCCTCAATTTCGCCGGCCACCAAGGCCTACTTCGACCATGTGAACGCGAACGGCGGAATCCACGGCCGCACCATTGAATACACGGTCAAGGATGACGGTTACAACCCGGCCAACACTCAAAGCGTGGTGCGCGAACTGGTGCTCCAGGACGAAGTGTTCGCGATCCTCGGCGGTCTCGGCACACCGCCGCACAGTTCCGTGCTGGACTTCCTGAACGACAATGAAGTCCCGGACCTGTTTGTCGCCTCAGGCAGCCCCACCTGGAACCAGCCCGAAGAGTACCCCTACACGTACGGTTTCATGCAGGACTATGACACCGAGGCCAAAGGCCTGGCTGCGTATGTGCAGGAAGAATTTCCGGACGCCACTTACTGTCTCTTCGGCCAGGACGACGACTTCGGAGCGGACTTCAAAACCGGCCTCGAGTCGGCGCTGGGCAGCGACGGACTGGCCAGTGCACAGGTTTACTCTACGGCGAACACGGACGTGGCAGCCCAGATCAGTGCCCTGCAGGCGGCCGGCTGCGATGTGAATTTCCTGGCCTCGATCAACGGCTTCACCGCGCAGGCTATCGGAACCGCTGCCAAGCTGGGCTACATGCCGAAGTGGGCGGCGTCCTCTGCCGGCGGGGATTACAACACGTTGTCCAGTTACCTCGGAGAGAACACCGACGCGCTCTTGGAGGGCTTCATCAGCTCAAACTACCTCCCGGCCAATACCGACGCCGACGATGAGTGGACGGCCAAATTCAAGGAGATCAACGAGAAGTACAACCCCGGCGCGGAGTTCGACGGAAACACGATCTTCGGCATGTCCATTGGCTATCTCTTCGCCGAAGCCCTGAACGAGGCCGGCGAGAACCCCACGCGGGAGTCGCTGCTGGAGGCACTGGAGTCCGGCAACGTGCAGGGCAACGGACATGTGCCGCTGGGCTTCAGCGGGGACAGCCATGCCGGGTACACCGGTGGCATGATCACTGTGATTTCGGACGGCGTGCAGGCCTACACGGGAACGCCGTACTCCGCGGACGGTGACTCGGTCAGTGCCTACACCGAAGAACGTCCCGCGATGCCGGAAAACGGCATCCCGCAGTAAACATTCCCTGTCCACCGCCGGGACACCAACCGCATAAACAAGTGCATAAACAAGTGAGGGGCCCGCCGCTGAAATGTTCAGCGGCGGGCCCTTCTCTTTGGCTGTACCTGCCGCTTAGGCCAGCACGTACAGGGTGATCCACTCTGCAACCACCGCGGGCTTGTCCGCCCCTTCCAGTTCAATCGTGACCGCGGTGACAACGCGGACGCCCTGGCCTGTGGTCTCGACCTTGGACAGCTCGGATACCGCCCGGACGCGGCTGTTCACCGGCACCGGGTGCGGGAACCGCACCCGGTCCAGTCCGTAGTTGATGCCCATCACGGTTCCGTCCACGCTCACCCGGTCCGCGGCTAGCGCCGGCAACAGGGAAAGGACCAGAAAACCGTGGGCGATGGTGGAGCCGAACGGACCTGCGGCAGCCCGTTCAGGATCCGTGTGGATCCACTGATGGTCATCGGTGGCGTCAGCGAACCGGTTGATCCGGTCCTGGTCGATGGTGATCCATTCACTGGTTTCGCGCTGCCCCACGGCAGCTTCCAGCTCTTGTACGGAGTTAAAGTGCGCCATCGCTAAGCCCTCGGTCCGCCGGCAACGTACAGCACCTGGCCGGAGACAAAGGACGCTTCCTCCCGGATGAAGAAGGACGCCGCAGCGGCAATGTCGGCCGGTGTTCCGGCCCGCCCCACCGGGATTTCGGCCACCGCGTGCTTAACGAAGTCATCGAACGGCACCCCAACCCGTTCCGCGGTGGCCCGCGTCATGTCAGTCTCAATAAACCCCGGCGCAATGGCATTGACCGTGACGTTATACCGGCCCAGCTCGATCGCCAGCGTCTTAGTGAATCCCTGCAGCCCGGCCTTGGCAGCGGCATAGTTGGCCTGGCCTCGGTTGCCGAGGGCAGAGGTGCTGGAGAGATTGACGATCCGCCCCCACTTCTCCTGTACCTGGTGCGCCTGCACGGCACGGCTCATCAGGAAAGCGCCGCGCAGATGCACGCCCATGACCGCATCCCAGTCGCTGTCGCTCATCTTGAACAACAGGTTGTCCCGGAGGATGCCCGCGTTGTTCACCAGGATGGTTGGTGCGCCGAGCTCGTCCGCGATCCGGGCCACAGCCGCTTCGACGGCGCCCGCATCCGCGACGTCAGCACCAACGCCCACAGCCTTGCCGCCGGAGTTGTTGATGGCCTCCACCGTTTCTGCGGTGTCTTCTTCCCGTAAATCGATGACGCCCACGCGGTGGCCGTCGGCCGCCAGCCTCGCTGCGATGGCCGCGCCAATGCCGCGTCCTGATCCGGTGACAATGGCGGTTCGCTGAACCGGAGGGTCCTGGGCTTCGGTCATGTTTCTCCTTGGTGTGTGAGCTGCATCATGGTGTCCCGCTGAGCGTACCGACCGGACGGTACGCACGCAACGTCTTCAGTGCCCGTCTACACACTCGCCGGGTCACGTTGGTTATTTCGGGGTCCGGTGTGCGTACAGGTCCCGCAGCAGTGCCACCTCGGCGAGGTGATGAATCATCTCGCGGTGGATGTGCAGGACCAGCTCCGCCATCGGCGCCTGCGCCCAGTTCCCCTCCGCTTCTCCCACTGGTGCGGCGAGCGCGGATTCGTCCAAAGCGGCAACCGACCGGATCCAGGTCCCGTAATACTCATCCAGCACCTCCAGAGCCCGCGCCGCGGTTCCCGGATACTCAAAGGTTTCATAGCTGACCGCGGGAGCACCAAAGTGCGCCGCGTTCCGCATGCCCAGTACTCCCACAAGGATGTGGCTGAGCCGCCAGGCAATGGTGGTTACCGGACCAGGAACGGGTTCCGGATACTCGAAGTCGATCGTGAAATTTCCCTTCCCGGCTGCCTCCGCGTCCGTGCCGGAGGGTCGCGGACGCACATTCCAGGCTCCCGGCACGGGTTCCCAGAAATACTCCTCGTCGGTAAGCCCCTCCAGCCGGGGGCGCGCCTGGTTCTCCCAGTGCCACTGCATCTGGTCGACAAGCAGCCGCGGAATGTCCAGTGCGCCGCCGCGTGTCAGCCCCTCGCCGCCCGACGGGCCTCTCCCCTCATCCTCGGCAGCGGCTTCCTCAACCATGTCCCTGTCCTGCTCCATTACCGTCCCCTTCCCTCGTAGAGCAACAGGGCTGCCGGGGTCCCGGCGCCCCTTCACTCAGCTCCCCTCACCCTAAAAGCACATCAGGACAGCTTCTGTCCGCTTCCGGGCGTATCTTGAAACCATGTTGGAAACCTCGGCCAGGCTGCTGCACCTGCTGTCGCTGCTGCAGATGAGACGCGAGTGGACCGGGGCAGCCCTGGCGGACCGGATGACGGTCACCGAGCGCACGGTGCGGCGAGACATCAGCAAGCTGCGCAGCCTGGGTTACCCCATCTCCGCCTCCCCCGGCATTGCCGGGGGCTATCAGCTGGGATCCGGTGCGCAACTTCCACCCCTGCTGCTGGACGACGACGAAGCGCTCGCCGTCGCCCTCGGGCTGGCCGCCGTTGCCACGGGTCCGGTGTCCGGTATCGGCGAAGCCTCAGTGCGTGCGCTCGCGAAGCTGGAACAGGTCCTGCCAGGACGCTTGCGCCCCAAGTTTTCTGCGCTTCGCCAAGCCGTCAGCGTGCTGGGCGGCAGTGCAGCCACCGTGGATCCGCAAACCCTGACCGCTTTGTCCGGGGCCATTGCCGAACAGCGCGTGGTCTCGTTCCGCTACACGGCGGCGGGCAACGCACCGGGAAGGCGGCTGGTGGAACCCTACAAACTGGTCAGCACCGGCCGTCGCTGGTACCTCGCGGCCTGGGACCTTGAACGGCAGGACTGGCGGACCTTCCGCATGGACCGCTGCCAGAGCATTCCGGCCATCCGTGAGCGTTTCTTCCCACGCCCGCTGCCCGCCAAGGACATGGCGGCCTATGTCCAGGACTCCATTACGCGCTTTCCCTACCGGTACGACGTCGTACTGCGGCTGGCGGCGCCCATCGCCGATCTCCGGGACCGGATACCGCCGGATGCAGCCAGCCTGGAAGCCGACGGCCCGGGGCACACCATCCTGCGCGGCGGGTGGGATTCCCTGGATCTGCCGCTGATGCGTCTGGCCGCGCTGGACATCGACTTCGAAATCCTGGCACCGGCCGAGATGCGCGACCGGGCGCGGGCTGCGGCAGCGCTGCTCCAGCGTGCCGCCGATGTCCAGCCCTCGGCGGAATACGGGAAGGCCGCGGATTCCAGGGATTAGACTGGGAGCAATCATGGCACTGACTATTTCCTACCCCGCGCTTTTGCCCGTTTCTGAGCGCCGCGAAGACATCATGGCGGCTATTGCCGCCAACCAGGTAACGATCATTGCGGGCGAAACCGGTTCCGGCAAGACCACCCAGATCCCCAAGATGTGCCTGGAACTCGGGCTGGCGGAGAAGGGCCTGATCGGGCACACCCAGCCGCGCCGGCTCGCCGCCCGCACCGTGGCGGAGCGCATTGCCGAGGAGCTCGACGTCGAACTGGGCGCCGAGGTGGGTTACCAGGTGCGCTTCACCGGCGAGACCAGCCGGCAGACCAAGGTCAAGCTGATGACCGACGGCATCCTGCTGGCCGAGATCCAGCATGACCGCAAGCTGAAAAAATACAGCACCATCATCATTGATGAGGCCCACGAGCGCAGCCTGAACATCGACTTCATCCTCGGCTACCTGCGCCGGCTGCTGCCGGAACGGCCGGACCTGAAGATCATCATCACCTCGGCCACCATTGATCCGGAACGTTTCGCCGGGCACTTCGCCGCGGACGGCAAACCCGCCCCCATCATCGAGGTGTCCGGACGCACGTTCCCGGTGGAAATCCGCTACCGCCCGCTGAACCAGCCGGCCAACGGCGGATCGGACGACGAAGAGATTGATGATGAGCTGGAGGAAGACCGCGATCCAGTGGACGCAGTCTGCGACGCCGTGGAGGAACTCTCCCGCGAGGCTCCCGGGGACATCCTGATCTTCTTCTCCGGCGAGCGCGAAATCCGTGACGCCGCCGACGCCCTGCGCTCCTCCGTGCAGCGGGTGCCCCGCCTGGCCAACACTGAAATCCTGCCCCTGTACGCCAGGCTTTCCCTGGCAGACCAGCACAAGGTCTTCCACCCCGGCAAGCACCGCCGCATCATCCTGGCCACCAACGTTGCCGAGACGTCGCTGACCGTACCGGGCATCAAATACGTCATCGACACCGGCACCGCGCGCATCTCCCGGTACTCGCACCGCACCAAGGTTCAGCGCCTGCCGATCGAGCGCATCTCCCAGGCCTCCGCCAATCAGCGTTCAGGCCGCTGCGGCCGCGTCTCCGACGGCATCGCCATCCGTCTCTACTCCCAGGAGGATTTCGAGTCCCGTCCTGAATTCACGGATCCCGAGATCCTGCGCACCAACCTTGCCGCCGTCATCCTGCAGATGGCCGCCATGGGCGTGGCCAAGGGGCCCAAGGACGTGGCGGATTTCCCGTTTGTCCAGCCCCCGGATTCCAAGGCCATCAACGACGGCGCCACTCTGCTGAAGGAACTCGGCGCCCTGCAGCCGGCCGGCGGCATCACCCCGGTGGGCCGCAAGCTCTCCCAGCTGCCGGTTGACCCGCGGCTGGGCCGGATGATCGTGGAGGCCGGCGCACGGGGCTGCGCCAAGGAAGTCATGGTGCTCACCGCCGCGCTGACCATCCAGGATCCGCGTGAGCGTCCGTCGAAGGACGACGCAGCCCGCGCCCAAAAGGCCGCAGAGCTGCACA
This sequence comes from Arthrobacter sp. 9E16, assembly GCF_002929435.1. Classification (NCBI taxonomy): domain Bacteria; kingdom Bacillati; phylum Actinomycetota; class Actinomycetes; order Micrococcales; family Micrococcaceae; genus Arthrobacter; species Arthrobacter sp. 9E16. Next base: position 134,099 of record NZ_PJIU01000001.1, read on the forward strand.
AACGCTTCGTGGACGAAAACTCGGACTTCACCGGCTACCTGAACCTGTGGCGCTACGTGCAGGAGAAGCAGAAGGAACTCTCGTCGTCGGCTTTCCGCCGGTTGTGTAAAAACGAGTTCCTGAACTATCTGCGCATCCGCGAGTGGCAGGACCTGTTTACCCAGCTGCGCCAGATCGCCAAGCCGCTGGGCATCACCCTCTCCCCCGGCCCGGTGGACCCGGTGGCCCACGACAAAGAAATCCATATGAGCCTGCTGGCCGGCCTGCTCAGCCACATCGGTCTCTACGACCAGCGCAAGCGGGAGTACTCCGGCGCCCGCGGCACACGCTTTGCGGTCTTCCCGGGATCGGCCCTGTTCAAGAAGACACCGGACTGGGTGATGGCCGCCGAGCTGGTGGAAACTTCCCGGCTTTGGGCCCGCGTGGCCGCCAAGTTTGACCCGCTGTGGGTGGAGGAAGTGGCTCCCCATCTGATCAAGCGTTCCTACAGTGAACCGCACTGGTCCAAGAGCCGCGGCTCCGTCATGGCTTATGAAAAGGTGACCCTCTACGGTGTCCCCGTCATCCCCCAGCGCAGCATCAACTATGGCCGCGTGGATCCGGAACTCTCCCGGGAGATGTTTATCCGCCATGCCCTGGTGGAAGGTGACTGGCGCACCCACCACAAGTTCTTCCACCGCAACCAGGCGCTGCTGGCCGAAGTGGAAGAACTGGAAAACCGCGTCCGGCGCCGCGGCCTGCGCGTGGATGACGAGACACTGTTCGAGTTCTATGACGAGCGCGTGGGCAAGGACGTGGTCTCCGAGCGGCACTTCGACAAGTGGTGGAAGAGCGCCCGCCACGAGAACCCGGCACTGCTGGACTTCGACCCTGATGCGCTGCGCACCGACGACGCTTCCGGACTGGACGAAAACGACTTCCCCAAGAGCTTCCGCTACGGCGATTTTGACCTGCCGCTGTCCTACGAGTTCTCCCCCGGCATTGCCGGAGCCGGCGACGGAGTCAGCGTTGAGGTCCCTGTACTGTTCCTGAACCAGCTGGACCCTGAGCCGTTCAAGTGGCAGATCCCCGGGCTGCGCGCCGAGCTCATCACAGCGCTGATCAAGTCCCTGCCCAAGGCAATCCGGAAGAACTTCATCCCGGCACCGGATGTGGCGCGTGCAGCTGCGGCCGCCCTGGCCGCTGACTTCGATCCCGCGCAGGACGCATTGGAGCCTTCCTTGGAACTGGCGCTGCGCCGGCTCAAGGGCCACATCATTCCGCCCGGCTCCTGGAACTGGGATGCGGTGCCCGAACACCTGCGCATGAGCTTCACCGTGGTGGACGGCTCCGGCAAGGTCCTGGACGAAGGAAAGGACCTGGCCGCACTGCAGGAATCCCTCGCCCCCGCCACCCGGCGGGCCATTGCCGAATCCCTTGGCGCCACACCCAAAACCGTTACTCCCAAGGCGGCCGGCAGGCGCGGAGGCAAGCCTTCCGGTCCGGCTGGAAACGCCGGGGCAGGGCAGCCGGGGGGCGCGGCGTCGTCGGGCCCCTCGCTGGCCGAACAGACCGGGCTGACCGAGTGGAGTGTCGGTACCATCGCCAAGCAGGTACAGCGGCTCGTGGCCGGGCACATGGTCACCGGCTATCCAGCACTGGTGGATGAAGGAAAAACTGCCGGGCTGCGCATGTTCCAAAGTGCCGGCGAACAGTCAGTGGCGATGCGCGGCGGTGTGATCCGGCTGCTGGTGCTGCGGGTTCCCAGCCCGGCGAAATACGTTCTGGAACACCTGAGCAATGCCGAGAAACTGACGTTCAGCCAGAATCCGCACGGATCGGTGGCGGCCCTGATCGAGGACTGCACCCTGGCCGCCGTGGACAAGCTGACGCCGGAAGCGCTGCCGTGGACCCGCACAGAGTTTGATGAACTCTACGAAAAGGTCCGCGCCGAGCTGATCGACACCGTCTTCACGGTGACAGCCACGGTGGAGAAAATCCTCTCCAGCACCCGCCGGATCACCAAGGCGCTCAAGGGAACGCAGTCCCTGGCCCTCATCAGCGCCCTGAATGACATCCGCGCGCAGCTGGATTCCCTGGTCTACCCGGGGTTTGTGGCGCGCACCGGCTACGCGCAGCTCACGCACCTCCCCCGTTATCTGGCCGGCATTGAACGGCGGCTGGAGAAACTGCCCACCAATGTGCAGCGTGACGCCCAGCAGATGGCAGTGGTCCAGGCACTGGAGGACGATTACGACGACGCCGTTGCGGCGCTGCTGCCCGGCGCAGGGACGCCCCCTGCGCTGACCGAAGTCCGCTGGATGATCGAGGAACTGCGGATCAGCTTCTTCGCACAGGAACTGGGAACCGTGCGGTCGGTATCGGAAAAGAGGATCCGCACGGCTCTGAACGCGGCTCTGGCTCCGTCTTAGGCCGCAGATCCCTCCGCTTTGGGCAATCGCTGCCAGTTTGGGAAATCCCTGCCGGTCCGCACCGGCAGCAAATGCCCAAAGTGGTTGCCGAATCCCAAACCGGTTGCCAGGCCGCGGCGCAATAAAAAGAGGGGCGGGTTTCCCCGCCCCTCTGCCGATCTGAGCTGCCCGCTACGCCTCCGGCACGAACTCCCCGTGTCCGGCGGCCCGCAGCGCCCCGCGGAGCTTCTGGGCATTGGCGTCCATGCGTTCCGGGTCGGGATTGGACTCGGCCCTGCTGAAGTCGAAGTCCTGCAGGGAGTTCGCGGGCCAGACATGCAGGTGAAGGTGATCAATCTCGAACCCGGCAATGCTCAGTCCGGCCCGCTCCGAGCCGAAGGCGGCAACCTGCGCCTGTCCAATAACCTGTGCCACTGCAGTGAGTTTCTGCACCAGATCAGCCGGGGCATCCGTCCACTTGTCGACCTCGAGCCGGGGCACCACCAGAGTGTGTCCGTCGGTGAGCGGACCGATGCTGAGGAACGCCACCACGTCCTCGTCCTTCCAGACAAAGCGGCCGGGAATCTCGCCGTTGATGATCTTGGTGAACAGGGTGGGCATGGGTGCTCCTTGCGGGGACTGGGCGGTGGATGGCGGGGTTGCGGCGCCGCTTGATACATCGGATGGCTGCCTGGTTGCAGGCACCTTCAAGCGCAGGGGCGGCGGAACGGGACGGCCGGTAATCATGCTTAGACGCTATCGCTTTTTGACCGCCCCCGGCCATTCCCCCGCCTGGGTTCCCAGGGCAATCGGGGATCCTTTGGTGGAGGACCACTGGGACCAGGACCCGGGATAAAGGGCCGCCCGGTAGCCGGCCAGCTCCAGGGCCACGACCTCGTGGGCAGCACTGACACCGGACCCGCAGTACACGGCCACGGGATCACCTTTTCGAACACCCAGTGCCTCGTACGCTGTCCGCAGCTCCTCCGGCGGGCGGAAGGTGCCGTCCTCGGCAAGGTTCCCCGCGGCGGGAGCATTCACGGCTCCGGGAATATGCCCCGCCCGTGGATCCACCGGCTCGCGGTCTCCGCGGTAGCGTTCCTTTGCCCTCGCATCGATCAGGCGCCCGCTTGCCACAACTGCCGGGACGTCCCACATTTCCACCACCGGCATACGGCCCCAGGAGAGCTCGACGTTCCCGGGGTCGGGCACCACAGGTCCGCCCTGCAGAGCGAAACCGGCCCGGTGCCAGGCGACGACGCCGCCGTCGAGCAGGTAGACGGAGTCCAGCCCGGCGTGGCGCAGCAGCCACCAGGCGCGCGCTGCCGACGTGCCGCTGACGGCGTCGTACACCACCACGGTGTCCCCGGGGTTGATGCCCCAGCCGCGGACCGTGCGGTGAAAGTCTTTCGGCGCGGGCAGCGGATGCCGGCCCGCGGAACCGTTCCCCGCCGGAGCGGCCAGTTCCTTTTCCAGGTCCACGTAGACAGCGCCCGGAATGTGCCCGCGCTCGTACTGCTTGTGCCCGTCGGTGTGTCCCAGCGCCCACCTCACGTCCAGCAGCACCACCGGCTCACCGCTGGCCAGGAGTTCCTGCAGGGACTGAACGCTGATGACCGGCCCGCTCATACCTCGACCGACTCTCCGGGGGACAGATGCCGGTACACGGTTCCGTACAGTTCGCCGAAACGGGTCACATGGCTCTCGGCGATCCCCAGGCCGCGCTCATTCAACAGGGCGTCGTGGATGGGATAGGCACGCTCGGCCCCGGAAGCGATGACAAAGTCGATGACCTCCCCCACCTTGGACCACGGAGCATGAATGGGGACCAACAGGGTCTTCACCGTCAGCCCGTTCGGAATCACGAAGGAATCCCCCGGGTGATAAAGGGTGCCGTCAATCAGGTAGCCGACGTTGGCCACCAGGGGCACCAGCGGGTGGATGAGGGCGTGCTGGCCGCCGAAGGACCGCACCTCGAAGCCCGCTGCCGAGAAAGCACTGTTGGGTTCGACGTCGATGATCCGGTCATCAGCGTCGTTGCCGTTCGCGGCTGATGCCGACCGCAGCTCTGCGGCCAGGGCTGACGGCGCGTGAAGCACCAGCTCCGTGTTCACGGCCAGCACGGCCAGAACACGGTCCCGGTCCAGGTGATCGGCGTGTTCGTGGGTAATCAGGACCGCTGAAGCGCCGTCCAGGGCTTCCTCCACTTCGGAGAAGGACCCGGGATCCAAGACGAGGACGTTGCCGTCACGCTCCAGACGCACGCAGGAATGGGTGTACTTGGTCAGATTCATAGGGTCACAGTACCCCTGCGCACCTGTCCTTGGCCGGACAATTCCCCGTGACCCGCGGGGCCGGCCGCAGGCCCGGTGCGATAATCTGGAAGTTGCGCCGGCGGTGCCGGCTGCGGAGAGTCCATGTTGGGCTTGTCCCCCGGGGCCTGCAGGCACCGCCACCACTGTTCCAAGGAGGAGCATGTCATCCGAGACGTCCCGCCCAGTGAAGCGGCAACCGGAGCAGCGGGTCACCCGCCAGCGGCTCGCCGTCGGCCGGACCCTGGATGAGCTGGATGATTTCGTCAGCACCCAGGAGCTCTACCGGCTGCTGCACGAGCGCGGAGACAGCGTCTCCCTGGCCACCACCTACCGCATCCTGCAGTCAATGGCGGAAGAAAACCAAGTGGATGTCCTCCGCACCGGCGACGGCGAAGCGCTCTACCGCCGCTGCGCCGTCGAGCACCACCACCATCACCTGGTGTGCCGCAACTGCGGCAAGGCTGTGGAAGTGGAGGCGCCCGCCGTGGAGGCCTGGGCTTCCGGGCTCGGAGCCCAGTACGGGTTCACAGACGTGGCCCACACGGTGGAGATCTTCGGCCTCTGCCCGGACTGCAGCGCCTAGGGCGGGCTACGCCCGGACTGTTGCAGCCGTCTGTGCCCGTCCCTTTGTCCGCATCCGCTTTATCAGCCGGCAGACGAGGTAGATCAGGAACGAGATGGTGGTGATGTAAGGGCTGATCGAGATCCGCCCGCCCAGCGCCAGCAGGATTCCGCCCACCGCCGAGGTCACGGCAAACGCAACACTGAGCAGCACGACGAGCCGCGGCGAGGATGTCACCAGCAGTGCGGCGGCCGACGGCGTGATCAGCAGCGAGAGCACCAGCAGCGCACCCACCACCTGGATGGACAGGGCCACTGAGAGCCCCAGCAGGATCATGAAGACAATGGACAAAACGCGCACGGGAACACCGCGGGCTTCTGCCAGTTCCGGGTCCGCGCTGGCAAAGGTCAGCGGCCGCCAGATCAGGACGAGTCCGGCTATGACGACGAAGGCGGTGCCGGCCAGCAGGTTCAGCTGCACGGTGTCGACGGCAACGATTTGCCCGGTGAGCAAACCGAACTTATTGGCCGAACGGCCCTCATAAAGGCCCAGGAACAGGATGCCCAGGCCCAGGCCGAAGGGCATGATTACTCCGGTCACGGAGTTCCGGTCACGGGCCTTGAGCCCCATCACGGCGAGCAGCACTGCTGCGGCCACGGAGCCTGCCAGGGACCCGATCACCACGTTGGCGCCGATCAGCAGGGCAAAGGCTGCGCCGGCGAAGGACAGTTCGGCGATGCCGTGCACAGCAAAGGCGAGGTCCCGCATCAGGACAAAGGTGCCGATCAAGCCGCCTACCAGTCCAAGGATTGCTGCCGCCCAGATGGAGTTGGCCACCAGGGGCAGCAGCTGCCCGTAGTCGCTGAAGTCAAAGATGGCGGAGAAGTAATCACGCAAGTCCATGGTCATCCTCGCTCTCGCCATGGACATGGGTGGTCGCATCGGGGATGCCGAGGACCACGATGCGGCCGTGGCTGCGCAGTACCTCCACCCGGCTTCCGTACATCTCCGAGAGCACGTCCGAGCGCAGCACCTCAGACGGCGTTCCGGTGCGGAAGGTGCCGCCGGCCAGGTACAGCACCCGGTCCACGTAATCAATGACGGGGTTGATCTCGTGGGTCACGAACACCACGGCCGAACCCTGTTCATGACAGCGCCGGTCAATCAGTGAGCTGATGGCCTGCTGGTGATGCAGATCAAGGGACAGCAGGGGTTCATCGCACAGCAGGAGGTCAGGATCGGTAGCCAGTGCCTGCGCGGCCCGCAGCCGCTGGACTTCGCCGCCGGAGAGCAGGCCCACCGGTTCATTGGCGTAACGCGTGGCACCGACCTGTTCCAGGAGCTCATCCACCCGCCGGCGGACCGGGGCGCGCTTCAGCCGAAGCCCCCATTTGTTGCCGTCGACGCCGAGTCCCACGAGGTCGCGCGCCCGCAGCGGCGTCCCGGGGCCAAAGGCCTTCTGCTGGGGAATATAACCGATGTCGGCGCTGCCCCGCTGGGCGGGTTTTCCGTTGATCTCCACGGTTCCCCGGCTCAGCTGCTGCAGACCCAGCAGGACTTTCAGGAAGCTGGTCTTGCCGGAACCGTTGGGGCCCAGCACCGTAAGGAATTCACCGGGCTTGATGTCCAGGTCCAGGCCGTCCCAAAGAGTGCGCTGCCCGTAGGTCAAGCCGGCGTTCCGGAGCCGGACAACGGGACCGGTCACCGCAGCACGTCATCAATTGAGGTCACGTTGGCGCGCATCCAGCCAAGGTAGTCCTGACCTTCGGGCAGGGTCTCGGAAAAGTCCAGCACGGGTACGCCTGCGTCTTCCGCCGCGGCACGGACAGTTTCGGTCTGCGCCGTGGAGGTTTGGGTGTTGTAGGCCAGGAAGGCCACGTCACCGGAGCGCAGCAGATCCTGCATTTGTTTCAGAACCGCCGGCGGGACGTCTGACCCTTCCTCGACGGCCGAGGTGAAGTCTGCGGGCGTCACGTTGTGCAGGCCGGCAGCTTCGAACAGGTATTCAGGAACAGGTTCCGTCACCGCCACATCCCTGCCGCCGGCCGCGGTTTTGTCTTCGGCCAGGTCAGCCGTGAGCTCTTCGATGCCGCTGTTGAAGGTTGCGGCATTGTCCCGGTAGGAGGAGGCATGGTCGGGGTCCAGGGTGGCCAGGCGTTCTGCGGCCGCTTCGGCGAGCAGCCCCATCGCTTCGGGGCTGTACCAGACGTGTTCGTTGAAGGATCCGTGGGAGTGTCCGCCGTGATCGTCGGCATGATCGTCTCCGCTCTCGGCGGAGTGCGAGGGGTCGTCGTCGTGCGTTTCGCCGTCAGCTTCCCCCAGCCCTGAGATCTTTACGGCGTTGAGGACGTCCGCACTGTCGATGCCGGAATCGGCAACCAGCGTTTCCATGAAGGTGTCGTAGCCCCCGCCGTTCAGGACCACCACGTCCGCCTCTGAGACGGCCAGCTTGTCCCGTGCCGTCGCTTCATAGGAGTGCGGGTCCTGGCTGGGGCGGTCGATGATCGAAGTGACGCTGACGCGGTCCCCGCCCACGGTCTCCATGATGTTCCCGTAGACATTGGTGGAAGCCACCACCTCAAGCGCGCCGTCGCCTCCCCCTGCGGAGGAACCGGAACCGGAGCCGGAGTCACCGGAGCCCCCGGTGCAGCCGGAGAGCACCAGGGCTCCCCCGGCCAGGAAGATGCCGGCAAGACGGACGGAGGGTCGTCGCATAAGTTTTTGTTTCCCTGTCGAGCGGAAGTGCTTGGAGATGGAGGGGGAGTTCCGCGGGGGAACTCCCCCATCATAACCTAAACGCGAATCATTCGCATCTAGGACTGCGCGTTACGAGCCGGAGCTACTCGGAATAGCTTTCCCCGGACCGCCGGAATCCCTGGGCCTGCGTTGCGTCCCGGATCTCGCCCACGAGCTGCTCAATGATGTCCTCCAGGAAGAGCACTCCGCGGGTCTGGTTGTCCGAACCGAGCACGCGGGCCAGATGGGATCCGGTGCGCTGCATGGTGGCCAAGGCATCTTCAATCCCGTCCTCCAGCCGCAGGTTCGCCAGGGTCCGCACCTTGTTTTCGGTCAGCGGGCGGTCATAGGCATCCAGCGGCATGGCCATGATGTCCTTCAGATGCATATACCCGGTCAGGTTTCCGTGGTCATCCATCAGCACGAACCGGGAGAAGCCCGTGCGCCCCACGGCTTTTTCGAACTCTGCCGGTGTGGTGTCGGTGCTCAGCGTCACAAGCTCCTCCAGCGGCACCATCACTGTTCCGGCGGACTGCCCGGAGAACTCCAGTGCTCCTGAAATCACGCCCGAATCATCGGCTACCAGCCCGTGCTTCGTGGACTCTTCCACAATGGACTGCATTTCCTCCAGTGTGAAAGCCGAGGCCACCTCATCTTTGGGGGTAATGCCCATGACACGCAGCGCGTGGTTCGCCAGCCAGTTCAAACTGGAAATGACAGGCCGCACCAGCCGGGAGATAAAGACCAGCGGAGGTGCCAGAAGCAGCGCCGCCCGGTCCGCCACGGACACGGAAATATTCTTCGGCACCATTTCGCCAAAGGTCACGTGCAGGAAGGTCACGATCAGCAATGCCACCAGGAACCCGGCGCCGTCTGCGAATTCCACCGGCAGCCCAAGGGCTTCCAGCGGAGCCGCCAGCAGATGGTGGATCGCCGGCTCGGCCACGGAGAGAATGAGCAGCGAACACACCGTGATGCCCAGCTGCGCGCAGGCCAGCATCAGGGATACGTGTTCCATGGCCCAGAGCGTGGTCTTTGCCCGTTTGGACCCGGCTTCGGCCAACGGTTCAATTTGGCTGCGGCGCGCGGACATAACGGCAAACTCGCCGCCCACGAAGAAGGCGTTGCCGATCAACAGCACCACCAGCCAGAAGATGCCCATCAGGTCACTCATCGCCGATCCCCCTTGCCGGCAGCATCCGTTGTCGGAGCATCAGCTCCGGCTGCGCTCTTCGGTTCCGGCTTTTTCGAAGCCGCGGGTGCGCTTTCGTCGACAGCGGCAGGATCGTCGTCGTCGTACCGGGGAATGAAACTGACCCGGTCAATGCGCCGGCCGTCCATGCGTTCAACTTCCAGGAGTCCGCCCTCAACGCTGACGCGGTCACCGGTGGCTGCGATGCGGCCCAGCTCGGCCATAATGTAGCCGCCCACCGTTTCGTAGCCGGCTTCATCAGGAATGTGCAGCAGCGGCACGAGCCTGGAGACTTCATCAGGACGCATGATGCCCGGGAAGTACCAGGCACCGGCGGCACTCTGCAGCACGCCCGGCTTGATCTTGTCGTGTTCGTCGGACACTTCGCCGACGATTTCCTCCACCAGGTCCTCGAGGGTTGCGACGCCGGCTGTTCCGCCCCACTCATCGAGGACGACGGCGAGTTGCAGGTTCGCGCCCCGCAGCTCGGAGAGCAGGCTGTCCAGGTGCACCGTCTCGGGCACCCGGAGGACCTCACTCATGATGGCCCCGGCCGGCAGGTCCGCCCGCCGGCTGCGGGGCACAGCCACTGCCTTTTTCACGTGGACCACTCCCCTGATGTCATCCGGGGAATCACCCAGGACGGGAAAGCGTGAATATCCGGTGCGGCGTGCAGCTTCAATGACATCCGCTACGGACTGCTCGGAATCGATGGTCTCCAGCCTGATCCGGGGCGTCATGACATCTGCGGCTGTCCGCTCCGCGAAGGAGAACGTCCGGGACAGGAAGTTGGCCGTGCCCTGGTCCAGGGTGCCCATCTCGGCCGACCTCCGGACCATGGAGGAAAGCTCGGCGGGGGTGCGCGCTCCGCTCACTTCCTCCTTGGCTTCCAGCCCGAACAGGTTCAGGACCTTGTTGGAGAAGCCGTTCAGCACCAGGATGGCGGGCTTGAACACCACGGTAAACGCCAGCTGCGGCCGGGCGAGTGCGCGCCCCACCCGGAACGGCAGCGAGATGGACATGTTCTTGGGGATCAGCTCTCCCAGAAGCATGGACAGGAACGTCGCCAGGATCATGGCCGTCACCACGGACACGGAATCCACGGCAACCGGCGGCAGGCCAAGAGCGGACAGCGGGGTTTTCAACAGGCGGCCCACTGACGGCTCCATCACGAATCCGGTCAGCAGCGTGGTGAGGGTAATACCCAGCTGGCAGCTGGAGAGCTGGGTGGAGAGGGAAGTCAGGCAGCGCAGGAGCGGCTCGGCACCCTTGTCTCCGTTTTCCACGGCCCGCCGGACCGTGGGCTGGTCCAGGGCCACCAGCGAGAACTCAACAGCCACAAAAAAGCCGGTGCCGAGAATCAGCACCAGGCCAAAGAAGAGATATAACCATTCCATTTAGGCTCCCACCGCCGGATTGTGAAGCGCTGCGCGGCTTATCAGGGGAAGCGCGGAAGGAAGTACCGCGGGAAAGTGCCCGCTGCGGGCGGCAGGCGGAGGGTGATCGGCCGAAGCCGGTCTGGAAGGCTCCGATGCGGCGCCGGGGGTGCGGGGTGAATGGGTGCGGGCGTGGCCGGCTCTGTGCGTGCGGTCCGCAGAAGCTGCGGAACCGGACGCAGGCCGGCGCCTAGAGAAACTGTCCATGAGATTTTCAGTTTACAGGTTTGGCATTTGGGCGCCACCGGTGAAACGGAACGGCCGCACGCGCCACTGGGGAGCTTGCGCGCGGGAGGCCCCGCTGCATGACGGATGTCAAACAGAATTGGCCAGTTGTCCCGCAATGTCACTAGACTGGCATGAAGTCTCGGTCACTGCGCACCGGCCGGGCCGCACCAGTGAGCTTTGAGGCTTCTTGCCCTCAGACATGGTGCCAATCAGGGCAAAAGGCAACTCATGGAAGAGGCGTATTAACAGTGCCAGACCAATCCAACCACCGGCTGCCGGAAGAATTCGGCGGCAACGAGTGGCTTGTCGATGAACTCTACGAGCAGTACCTCAAGGACAAGAACTCGGTTGACAAGAAGTGGTGGAGCATTTTCGACTCCTTTAAGAACGAGGAGGCCCAGGCCTCCGGTTCGAGCACTTCCAACGGAAACGGATCGGCAGCCCCCAGCGAACTTGGCGCCAATCCCACAACGCGCCAGCTTCCGGTAGTGCAGGCCGAATCCGCCAAGCCGAAGGCTTCCGGCGAGTCCCCCGCCTCCACCCAGCAGTCCGGCAAGCCTCCGGTTGCCAAGGAATCCGCAGCGTCCAACTCTGCTGCCAAGGATTCCAAGCCGGCCGCCGGCAAGGGCGAAGCAGCCGAGAACAAGGCAGCTGACAGCAAGACCCCGCCGATTCCGGCCCAGCTGCCCAAGACGCAGCCCAACAGCAAGCCCTCCGAAGAGGACAAGGTCAACGTCCTGCGCGGTCCGGCGAAGGCCATCGCCACCAACATGGACCTGAGCCTGAGCGTCCCCACGGCAACCACTGTGCGTGCCGTGCCCGCAAAGCTGCTGATCGACAACCGCATTGTCATTAACAGCCATCTGGAGCGCGCCCGCGGCGGCAAGGTCTCATTCACCCACCTCCTCGGCTACGCAATCATCCGCGCCGCCGCCCAGTTCCCGTCCCAGAACGTGTACTACGACGTCGTGGACGGCAAGCCTGTTGCTGTGCAGCCCGCGCATGTGAACTTCGGGCTGGCCATTGACATGCCGAAGCCGGACGGCTCCCGTCTGCTCGTCGTGCCGAACATCAAGAAGGCCGAAACACTGAACTTCTCGGAGTTCTGGCAGGCGTATGAAGACCTCGTGAAGAAGGCCCGCAACGGCAAGCTCACGGCGGACGATTACAAGGGCACCACCATCTCGCTGACCAACCCGGGCGGCATTGGAACGGTGCACTCCGTCCCCCGCCTGTCCAAGGGCCAGGCCTGCATCATCGGCGCCGGCGCCCTGGACTACCCGGCTGAGTTCCAGGGTTCCAACGAGAAGATCCTGGCCCAGAACGCCATCTCCAAGATCATCACCCTGACCTCCACCTACGACCACCGCGTGATCCAGGGCGCCGGCAGCGGCGAGTTCCTGCGGATCATCCACCAGCTGCTCCTCGGCGAGCAGGGTTTCTACGACGAGATCTTCGAATCCCTGCGGATCCCCTACGAGCCCGTGCGCTGGAGCCCCGACATCCAGGTCAACCCGGACGAGCAGATCAACAAGGTTGCGCGCATCCAGCAGCTGATCCACGCGTACCGCGTCCGCGGCCACCTGATGGCCGACACCAACCCGCTGGAGTACGTCCAGCGCCGCCACGCGGACCTGGACATCCTCAACCACGGCCTGACCCTCTGGGACCTGGACCGGGAATGGCCCACCGGCGGCTTCGGCGGCAAGCCGATGCTCAAGCTGCGCAAGATCCTCGGCGTGCTCCGGGATGCGTACTGCCGTACCGCCGGAATCGAATACATGCACATCCAGGATCCGGTGGAGCGCGAGTGGTTCCAGGATCGTCTGGAAACCAAGTACAGCAAGCCGACGCGCGAAGAACAGCTGCGCATCCTGGGCAAGCTCAATGCTGCTGAAGCCTTTGAGACGTTCCTGCAGACGAAGTTCGTCGGGCAGAAGCGCTTCTCCCTGGAAGGCGGCGAGTCCCTGATTCCGCTGCTGGACGCCGTGATTTCCGGTGCCGCCGACGACGGACTTGAAGAAGTCGGCATCGGCATGGCCCACCGCGGCCGCCTGAACGTCCTGACCAACATCGCGGGCAAGACCTACGCCCAGGTCTTCCGCGAATTCGAAGGAACCCAGGACCCGCGCAGCGTCCAGGGTTCCGGTGACGTGAAGTACCACCTCGGCACCGAAGGTACCTTCACCTCGGACAACGGCAACCAGACCAAGGTGTACCTGGCCGCCAACCCGTCCCACCTCGAAGCCGGGGATTCCGTACTTGAAGGAATCGTGCGGGCCAAGCAGGACCGACTGGACCAGGGAGACGAGTTCCCTGTCCTGCCGATCCTCATCCACGGAGACGCCGCTTTCGCCGGCCAGGGCGTAGTGGCGGAGACCCTGAACCTTTCGCAGCTCCGGGGCTACCGCACCGGCGGAACCATCCACGTTGTGGTCAACAACCAGGTGGGCTTCACCACCTCGCCCACGTCGTCGCGCTCCTCGGTGTACTCCACCGATGTTGCCAAGATGGTGCAGGCTCCGATCTTCCACGTGAACGGCGATGACCCGGAGCAGGTTGTGCGTATTGCGCAACTGGCCTACGACTACCGCCAGCGGTTCCACAAGGACGTTGTCATCGACATGGTCTGCTACCGCCGCCGCGGCCACAACGAAGGCGACGATCCTTCGATGACGCAGCCGATGATGTACAGCCTGATCGAGGCCAAGCGCTCGGTGCGCAAGCTCTACACCGAGTCCCTCATCGGACGCGGCGACATCAGCCAGGAAGAGGCCGAACAGGCGCTGCGCGACTACCAGGGCCGCCTTGAGCGGGTCTTCGCTGAGACGCACGCTGCCCAGACCTCTCCCCTGCCGGTCATCACCAAGGACACCGAAGCCGTCTCCGATCTGGAGCGCCCGGCGTCCCAGCAGGAAGGCAGCACCATTGTGTCCCCGGCGTCCACGGCTATTTCCGCCGAGGTCCTGGCACACATCGGCAAGGCCCACGTAGCAGTGCCCGAAGGCTTCACGGTGCACCCGAAGCTGAAGGCACTGCTGGAAAAGCGCGAGCAGATGTCCCGCGAAGGCGGCATCGACTGGGGCTTCGCTGAAATCGCAGCCTTTGGCTCATTGGTCATGGAAGGCGTCCCCGTACGCCTCGCAGGCCAGGATTCCCGCCGCGGAACCTTCACCCAGCGCCATGCCGTCTTCCACGACCGGGCAACCGGTGCGGAATGGATGCCGCTGGCAGAGCTGGATCCGAACCAGGCCAAGCTGTGGATCTACGACTCGCTGCTGTCGGAATTCGCCGCCATGGGCTTCGAATACGGATACTCCGTGGAACGCCCGGATGCCCTCGTTCTGTGGGAAGCGCAGTTTGGCGACTTCGTCAACGGCGCGCAGACCATCATCGACGAGTTCATCTCCTCGGCGGAGCAGAAGTGGGGCCAGCGTTCCTCGCTGGTGCTGATGCTTCCGCACGGCTACGAAGGCCAGGGTCCGGACCACTCCTCGGCCCGCATCGAGCGCTTCCTGCAGATGTGCGCCGAAGACAACATGATCGTGGCGAACCCCACCACGGGCGCTTCCCACTTCCACCTGCTGCGCCGCCAGGCCTACAGCCGGCCGCGGAAGCCGCTGATCATCTTCACCCCGAAGCAGCTGCTGCGTTTGAAGGCTGCGGCAACGTCGGTGGAAGACTTCACCCAGGGTTCGTTCCAGCCGGTCATCCCGGAGCACGCAGACCTGGACGCGAACGCCGTCGACCGCGTGCTGCTGGTTTCCGGCCGCCTGTACTACGATCTGCTGGCCAACCGGCAGAAGACAGGTGACGAAAAGACAGCCATTGTCCGGGTCGAGCAGCTTTATCCGCTGCCCGTTGCGGAGATCCAGGCAGCTGTCGCCAAGTACCCGAACGCTGACATCGTTTGGGCACAGGATGAGCCCGCCAACCAGGGTCCGTGGCCGTTCATCGGCCTGAACCTGCCGGCACAGCTGGACCGCCCGCTGCGCCTGGTGTCGCGTCCGGCGTCCGCGTCCACCGCCACCGGCTCAGCCAAGCGGCACGCCGTGGAGCAGGACATTCTCGTCAAGAAGGCCTTCGAGCGTCAGTAGGCTAAGTTGGGGTGGGGCGCCGCGGCGCCCCACCCCGTTTTTTGTGACCGGAGAAGGTGACTAGTGGAACAACGCAAAATCAGGCTGGCAGCCGTCGGCGACGAGCTGCTGGCCGGGCACGGCGACCCTCGCGCCCTGGGCTGGCTGGGCCGCGTTTTGGCCCGCACCACCCCCGAAAACGTGAGCGTACAGGCGTATACCCTTGCAGCACCCCAGGAGGGAACCGAATCCCTGGCGAACCGCTGGCTTCAGGAGGCCGGCCGCCGGTTTGACGACAGGTGCGAGAACCGGCTGGTAATCGGCCTGTCCGACCGGGACCTGGACCTTGACTTGTCAACGGCGAGAAGCCGCCTCAACCTGGCCAATATCCTCGACGGGGCCGCACAAATGAGCATTAAGGTCTTTGTCGTCGGTCCCCCGCCGGGGCTCGATGCCGAACGGAACCGCCGTCTGTCGGATCTGTCTGCCGCCTTTGGCGATGTGACCACACGGCGCAAGCACGTGTATGTGGACACGCTGACTCCCCTGCTAAACCATGAACAGTGGCGCACTGACCTGGCTTCCAACGGCGGGACTCCGGGACAGGCCGGATACGGCCTGATGGCCTGGCTGGTTCTCCACCGCGGCTGGTACCGCTGGCTGGACCTTCCGGACATGAACTGAATAGACGAGAACCCCTCATGAGGGCCTTCGGCGACACGCCGGAGGCCCTCTACACATTAAGACGCATTGCCCCAAGTAATTTTCTCCTCCATCCCTAATGCAGGCGGCGGAAAATCCCTGCAAAGCCGCGCCTTTCCGGCCTGCAACTGCAACTAAAGCACCTTCCTGCACAACCCTGCCGCCGTGCTTTACAAGTAACAATCAGTTAACGTCCGCTCACAGTTAGCACAGTGGAAACAATTAGTGACTAGTCTTTCGGAACATGTGGCGGTCATCACGATCGCTTGGGGGAGCCGCCAGCGGTGGTTCCTGACGACTTCATCACAAGTTAGGACTACGAATGCGTACAAAGCGCACGGCAACTCTTGCCGCACTTTCCGTGGGGGCCCTTTTCCTGGGCGCCTGCGGCTCAGCCGGAGGCGGAGAAACCGCCGAAAGCGACACCACTGAGGACGCCAACCTCGCGTCGTCCATCTCAGTTGCCATCAGCCAGGCCCCCGATTTCTACAACGGCGGCACGTCCAAGTCCAACAGCGTGTACAACACGTACGTGGACAACTTGGTTCACAGCAACTTCTCGGAGTACAGCCCCGAGGGCGTCATTCGCAATGAAGAGTTTGGCACCTTCGAAAAGACCAGCGATGACCCCCTGACCGTGAAGTACACGATCAATGAGGACGCCCAGTGGTCCGACGGTACGCCCATCGACTTCGATGATGTGCTCCTGAACTGGGCCGCGTTCTCCGGCAAGGTCGTCGACGGCGAGACGGAAATCTTCGAGCCCTCCTCCAACAACGGCTACGAATACCTGGCCATGCCTGAAGGCGAAGCCGGCGACAAGGAATTCACCTACGTTTTCGACCAGCCGTACGCTGACTGGGAAAACCTCATGATCGGTTCCCTCATGCCGGCCCACGTTGCGGCTGAGCAGGGCGGATTGAGCACCGAGAACAATGGCGAAGCACTCGTTGCCGCCATCCAGGACAGTGACCTCGCGTCCCTGAAGCCCGTGGCCGAGTTCTGGAACACCGGCTGGGGCTACGCCGAGGGACTCCCCTCCCTGCCGGACTCCGCGCTCATCCCGTCCTCCGGTCCGTACAAGCTGGACAACGCAGCCGGCGGAAACCTGACGCTGACCGCGAACGAGAACTACTGGGGCGAAGACCGCAAGGCCGCCACCGAGAGCATCGTGTTCAAGACCATCGCCGACACCGAAGCTGTGCAGGCGCTGCAGAACGGCGACGTGGACATCATTGAGCCTTCCGGTCCCACCGGTGACACCAAGGATCAGATCGAAGCCATCGGCGATTCAGTCACCATGCTTACCGGCACCGGCATGACCTTCTCCCACATTGACCTGGACCAGTCCGAAAACGGCGTGTTCAAGGACATCAAGGTTCGCCAGGCGTTCTCCAAGTGCGTTCCGCGCCAGGACATCGTTGACAAGTTCGTCAAGCCGGTTGATCCCGAATCCACCGTGGTCAACCTGCGCGAATACCAGCCCTCCCAGCCCGAGTACGACGAGATCCTCGAGGGTGCACCCGCTGCCAGCGAATACGACGAAGTCGATCTCGAAGGCGCCAAGTCCCTCATGGCTGAAGCCGGAAAGACCGAGCCCGTTGACGTCCGCGTGCTGTTCTCCTCAGCCAGCCAGGTCCGCGCAGACATGACCGCACTGATCAAGGATTCCTGCGATCAGGCCGGCTTCAACATCATTGCCACCCCGGATGCCGAGTGGACCAAGAAGCTTGACGAGCTTGGCTCCTGGGACGCTGCACTGTTCGGCTGGGCCGGTTCCGGCCTCGTAGCCAGCGGCCAGTCGATCTACGACTCCGAGGGTGTGCAGAACTACGGCAAGTACAAGAGCGAAAAGGTTGACGCACTGTGGGATGAAATTGCCCAGACCACAGACGCCGACAAGGTGAAGGAACTGAAGATCCAGCTCGAAGAGGAACTCGCCAAGGACGTCTACAACGTCCTCCTCTTCGCCAACGCTGACATCGTCGCCCACAACTCCTCCATGGAGGAAGTGGTGTACAACCCCACCCAGAGCGGCGTCACTTGGAACGCCTTCAACTGGACCAAGCAGGCCTAACCAAGGCATCACGCCATAACGGTTAGAAAGCGGGATGGGCAGACCCACGGTCTGCCCATCCCAAACTTTTGCCCCGCTACGGCTTTACGTACCACCCCCAATAGGAGCCTTCGGTGTTCTCTTTCATCCTCAGAAGAGCGGTGACCTCGTTCTTCGTCCTTCTCGCCGCCACGGTGCTGATGTTCATCCTTGCCGTCAACTCTGGCGATCCCTTTCATGACCTGATCGAGCTCCAGAGCGCCGACCGCGAGTCGCGCATTGCCCAGCGAACGGCAGCACTGCATCTTGATCAGCCTGTCGCCGTCCGCTACCTCCTTTGGCTGCAGGAAGTTGGCCGATGCATGATCCCCGGCGGTGCCGAATGCACACTTGGGCTTAACCGTGCCGGCAGCCCCGTGATCGACCAGCTGCAGACAGCGATCGGCTCCACCTTCCGGCTCGTCGTCGTAGCTGTCCTGGTGGCCATCGTTCTCGGCGTCGCCGTAGGCCTGATCACTGCCCTTCGCCAGTACAGCACCTTCGATTACTCCATTACCTTCATTTCTTTCCTGCTCTTCTCCATGCCGCTGTTCTGGCTCTCCACTCTGCTCAAGCAGTACCTGGCGATTGATCTGAACACCTGGCTGGCCGATCCGCAAATGTCCTATCTGGGAATAGCGGCCGTGGGACTCATAGTGGGACTCATTGGAGCAGTCGCTGTCGGCGGCGACAGGAACCGCCGCCTTCGTGTCTTCGCCATTGTTGCCGTTGCCACGTCGGTCACGTTCTACCTGCTGCTCATCTCCAACTGGTTCAAGACACCGGGCCTGGGCCCGATTGGCCTGTTCATTACCGCCTTTGGACTGGCCCTGGGACTTACAGCCTTGCTGGCAGGTTTCCGCCGCCGCCGGATTGTCTATGCCGCTCTCGCAACTGCGGCGGTTGGTTTCATCGGTTATCTGGTGACCCAGCCGCTCATGCAGGATCCCAATTGGGGCATCATTGCAGGCCTCGCGGTACTCACCCTTCTCGTGTCACTGGCCATCGGTCATTTTGTGGGCGGTCCCTATGCCAGGCAGACCCGTAACCTGACCGCAGTCATCGGGCTGGCCATAGGCTTCTTCGTCTTTATTGACGCACTGCTGGGCGCCTATCCCTCCCTGTCCCGCAAAAACGGCGGTCGCCCCATTCCCACTACGGGGTCCTCGACTCCAAACCTGCAGGGCACCTTCTGGGAGATCAACCTGGATTACGCCCTGTACCTGGTCCTGCCGACCATCGCGATCATGCTGATCTCCTTTGCCACCTACACCCGCTACACCCGCGCCAGCATGCTTGAGGTGATGAACCAGGATTATGTGCGCACGGCACGGGCCAAGGGCCTGAGCGAGCGTTCTGTGATCGTCAAGCATGCCTTCCGCAATGCCATGATCCCCATCACCACCCTGATGGCATTCGACTTCGCCGGAGTGTTGGGCGGGGCGGTCATTACCGAGGCGGTGTTCGGCTGGAGCGGAATGGGAAAGATGTTTACGGACGGCCTGAGCAATGTGGATCCCAACGTCATCATGGCCTTCTTCCTGGTGACCGGTGTGGCCGCGGTGACCTTCAACATGCTGGCCGACATCGCGTACGCGTTCCTCGACCCGCGCATTAGCCTGAACTGATAGGCGGAAGACATGACTGAGAAAATACCGTCCGGAACCACGGACAGCAGCCCGGAACTGACGAGCATGACTCTGGAAAGCCAGAGGACGGATATCGCTGACGCGCCCGCAACCCGGGCCGTCACGGCGGATCCACAGATCACCGCTGCGAAAAGCCAGGGCCAGCTGGTCCGCGAACGGTTTTTCCGCCATAAGGGTGCCATTGCCGGCCTGAGCGGTCTGGTGTTCATCGTGCTGCTCGCGTTTACCTCCATCGGGCTCTCCGCGGGCCCGCTGCGCATCCCCGGCTGGTGGCCGCACACGTTCTCCACGGTGATGCCGCTTGAAGACGGCGGAGCCCCCACCCTGTCCTGGACGGGCCTGGGGAACCACCCGTTCGGCCAGGACACGCTGGGCCGCGATTACTTTGCCATGACGATGCGCGGCGCCCAGATTTCCCTGACCATCGCCTTCATTGTCGGAATCGTAGGCACCGTCGTGGGAACCGTCGTCGGCGCCCTTGCCGGGTATTTCCGCGGCTTCATCGAAACCGTCCTGATGCGCTTTACCGACGTCATCATCACCATCCCCCTGCTGGTGGTGGCCGCGGTGCTGGCCAGCATCGTCTCGGACTACGGCATCGTGGTGTTTGCGATCTTCCTTGGTTTGCTGACTTGGACCGGGCTGGCCCGTATTGTCCGTGGCGAATTCCTCTCCCTTCGGGAAAAAGAATTCGTCGAGGCTGCCAAGTCCGTCGGCGCCAGCTCCGGCCGCATCATCTTCAAGCACATCCTGCCCAACACCGTTGGGGTCATCATCGTGTCCGCAACTCTGGCAATCTCGGGCGCCATTCTGCTGGAGACCGCGCTGAGCTTCCTGGGCCTCGGTGTGCAGCCGCCGGATACGTCCCTGGGCAAGCTCATCAATGAGAACCGGGCGGCCATGACCACCCGTCCGTGGCTCTTCTTCTGGCCCGGCATCTTCATTGTGGCCATTGCGCTCACCGTGAACTTTATCGGCGACGGCCTCCGGGACGCGTTTGATCCCCGACAGACAAGGAACAAGCAATGAGTTCGGCACCCCTGTACAGCGACATCACATCAACAGCGGGCACGGCTCCGATCCTGGAAGTGTCCGGCCTGGGCGTCGATTTCAGCGTGGACAACAAATGGGTAATGGCGGCGGAGGACGTTTCCTTCACCGTCTCCCCCGGCGAGATCCTGGCCATCGTGGGTGAATCAGGTTCAGGTAAGAGCATGTCGTCCATGGCGCTGCTGGGGCTCCTCCCCGGCAACGGACGTTCCAAGGGCAGCGCCAAGCTTCAGGGCAAGGAGTTGATTGGTGCTCCGCAGTCGGCACTGCGGAAAATCCGAGGCAATGACATTGCCATGATTTTCCAGGAACCCATGACGGCGCTCAACCCGGTGCTCACCGTGGGCGAGCAGATCAAGGAGATCATCGAACAGCACACTGATGCTTCTCCGGCACAGGCCAAGGCACGGGCCATCGAGCTGTTGCAGATGGTGGAAATCCCCGAGCCGGAGAGGCGGTACGATTCCTATCCGCACCAGTTCTCCGGCGGTCAGCGGCAGCGGGCCATGATTGCCATCGCCATCGCCAATGACCCCATCCTGCTGGTCGCCGACGAGCCCACTACGGCCCTGGACGTAACCGTTCAGGCTGAAGTGCTGGAACTGCTCCGGAACCTCAACAAGCGCCTGAACAGTGCTGTCATGCTCATCACCCACGACATGGGCGTGGTGGCGGACCTCGCTGACAAAGTGGTTGTCATGGAGAAAGGCCGGATTGTGGAAGCGGCGCCCGTGGCTGAGCTCTTCAACAATCCGAAGGAGGAGTACACCCGCCAGTTGCTGGCAGCTGTACCGCATCTGGGGTCAGTAGTCGGCGGAGTGCTGTCGGCTGTTGAGGTGGAGAATGACGGCTCGCTCCAGATATCCGCGGCTCCCCGGGCGGTCCTCCGGGATTCCGAGGATCTGACGACGCCGGACGCCGGCGTCGTGCCTGCCCTGCAGCTGACCGGGGTATCCATTGAGTACCCCGGCCGGTTCCGCCAGCCCGCCTTCAAGGCAGTGACCGACGTGTCCTTCGTCATCAACCCCGGTGAAGTCATGGGGCTGGTTGGCGAATCCGGTTCCGGCAAGTCGACCATCGCCCGGGCCGTAACGGGACTGCTTCCGGTCAGCGCCGGCAGCGTTGACATCAACGGCACCAACATCGCCGGCCTGTCGCCGAAACAGATGCTGCCGCTTCGCAGGAAATTTGCGATCGTGTTCCAGGATCCGGCGGCGTCGCTGAACCCGCGCATGTCCATCGGCGAATCCATCGGCGAGCCGTTGTTCCTGCATGAGAAGCTCTCGCGCAAGGACCTCGACGCCCGGGTTGAGGGCCTGCTGGACGATGTCCAGCTCCCCACCAGCTTCCGCAACCGGTATCCCCATGAGTTGTCCGGCGGACAGCGGCAGCGCGTTGGTATTGCCCGGGCCCTCTCCCTGCGGCCGTCGCTGCTGGTGGCCGATGAGCCAACGTCCGCACTGGACGTTTCGGTACAGGCCAGGGTGCTTGCCCTGCTTCAGGACCTGCAGCAGCAGTACGGTTTCGCCTGCCTGTTTGTCAGCCACGACCTGGCAGTGGTGGAGATCCTGGCAAGCCATATCGCAGTGCTGAACAAGGGCATCATGGTTGAACAGGGCTCCACCGAGCAGGTGCTGCGCTATCCGCAGGATGCATATACGCGCCGCCTGCTCGCCGCAGCACCCGTGCCTGATCCGGCTGAGCAGGCTCTTCGGCGGGAACAGCGCAACGCCCTCATGGCCGCCGGCAGCTCAATCGACTAAGCAAGCCTATTCCGCGGCCGGTCCGGGCCGCGGTTTAGGTTGTCGGGCTCACCTTGTGGGACACTGGAGGGCAGAACTTTCAGCAAATCGAAGGAGGCAGCTATGAGCAAGCGTGCACGCAAGCGTCGTGACCGTAAGCGCGGCGGCGCCAACCACGGTAAGCGTCCCAACACTTAAGTCTTGGACTAACCGTGTGGCCCATCGCCACTAAGAAAAGAACCCCCGGAGCCTTACGGCCGCCGGGGGTTCTTTTTTGGTTACAGCCGCCGGCTTGCTAGTGCTCAGCGGTCTGGATCTGGCTGATCCTCGCCAGAATGCTGGCTTTGAGTGTTTCCGGGGCGGCCTCGGTGCAGGACCGCTTCACCACGGATCGAATGACACACTCCAGGTCGTGTTCCTCGGCGCACTCGGGACAACCGTCCAGATGCTCCTTGATTTCCACAATGTCATCGTGGGACAGAGCACCGTCCAGGTATTCGTACAGCCGTTCGATGCGGGTATCCTCGCAATCACCCAGGCTTTGGCAATCGCTCATAGCGTGTTCCCCTGTTTCTTGTTCTGGCTGGCCGCGGCGGGTGCAGGTGCTGCCTTGCCGCGGATACCGCGTTCATGTGCATATTCGGCCAGCAGTTCACGGAGCATTTTACGGCCCCGGTGCAGGCGCGACATTACGGTTCCGATGGGAGTATTCATGATTTCCGAGATTTCCTTATAGGCAAATCCCTCAACATCAGAGAAATACACTGCCAAACGGAATTCTTCGGGAATGGACTGCAGGGCATTCTTCACATCGGAATCGGGAAGATGATCCAGCGCCACTGCTTCGGCGGAGCGCAGCCCGGTGGAGCTGTGTTCGGCCGCACGGGCAAGCTGCCAGTCCTCCACACCGTCGGAGTTGGCCTGCAGCGGTTCGCGCTGCCTCTTCCGGTACAGGTTGATGTAGGTGTTCGTCAGGATCCGGTAGAGCCAAGCCTTCAGGTTGGTCCCCGGCCGGTACTGGTGGAACGCCGAGAAGGCCTTTGTATAGGCCTCCTGGACCAGGTCCTCGGCATCGGAGGGGTTGCGGGCCATGCGCATGGCCGCAGAGTAGAGCTGATCCACATACTGCATGGCATCGCGCTCAAAGCGTATCTTGCGGGCCTCTTCCGATTCGGAAGCGACATCCAGCTCGGAGTCTTCCACCTGGGGGCTGCCTTCCGGCGCATCAGTTCTCATCACTTCCAAGTCTACGGTGCGGGCTGCCGGACCCACACGCAACTGGACGGTTGGTGATGAAGCCTCCGGGTGTGCATCTGCCATCGCTAAAGTACCCGGCACGAACACTCTCCTCACTTGGGGCTGCTTTGCTTCAAGGGCACCGCGGTGCCCCCGAACCCGGTAATCCCCCGCTTCGCGAAGAATGCCGTATACCCCGCACAACGCCCGGCTGCGTCCGCTTATTCCGCCGCGGTGTTTTGGCGCCGCCGCGCGGCATAAGGTGTGCGCGACCGGTAAAAGTGCCAAACTAGGAGTATTCTGCCCGGCTATTCCGAGACCGGGCAGCAACCAGGAGGTCAATATGTCGATTGTCCGTTTGCTCGCCCGCCCGCTGCTAGCCACCGGCTTTATTGCAGCCGGAGTTGACCGCCTGCGGGATACCGACCAAACCGCGCAGCAGTTGCGGCCCACCCTGGATCGTGTCGGTGCACTGGTGCCTTCCGCTGCACCCGTTACCGGCAACGCCCAGCTCGTCGCCAAGGTTCTCGGCGCCACGCAGGTGGGTGCCGGTTCGCTGCTGGCTCTGGGCAAGTTCCCCCGTTTGTCCGGCCTGCTGTTGACGGGCACCGCAGTGCTGAACGCCGTCGTTGAGTACAAGAATGCCGAAACAGACACTGCCGATGAGCGCAAGGCACGCCGTGCCGCCCTGCTGAAGAACCTCTCCCTGATCGGCGCCGTCCTCCTGGTCGCCGTGGATACCAACGGCCGTCCCGGCCTGGCGTGGCGTGCCGGTCATCTTGCTGATGACACCCGCCGCAGCGTTGCTTCCCTTGGCAAGGATGCCGGCCGCAAGTCGCGGTCAGTCCAGAAGGACGCCGCCAAGCAGCTCAAGAAGGCCAACAAGACCGTCCGCACCACCGCAGCCGGCATTGTGGGTTCCTAGCTCCATGTCTTTCCCCGCCAATCCGCAGACAGTCTCTCCCTGGCCCGCTCCCCGGGTGTCGGCACCGCTGGACGCCGACGTCCGGGTACCGGGTTCCAAGTCCCTGACCAACAGGTATCTGGTCCTTGCTGCCCTGGCTGACGGCCCCAGCAGGCTCCGGGCTCCCCTTCATTCCCGGGACACCGCCCTCATGGTCCAGTCACTCCGGGCGCTGGGCGCCACGGTGACCGAGATCGACGGCGACGGCGCCTTCGGACCGGATCTCGAGATCCGGCCGATGGATTCGGGGACCGCATCCGGGACAGGCATTGACTGTGGGTTGGCGGGAACAGTCATGCGGTTCGTGCCTCCTCTGGCCGCACTGAAAACCGGAAGCACAGACTTCGACGGCGATCCCCACGCGCGCCAGCGGCCGATGGCCGCGATCATCGATGCGCTCCGCGCGCTGGGCGTGACGGTGCACGACGACGGCAGAGGCGCCCTTCCCTTTAGCGTGGCCGGCACCGGAGAGGTAGCCGGGGGCCGGTTGGAAATTGACGCCGGGGCGTCCTCCCAGTTCGTCTCGGCCCTGCTGCTGGCAGGCGCGCGCTTCAGGGACGGACTGCACCTGGTCCATGTGGGCTCCACCCTTCCCAGCCGTGAGCACATTGCCATGACAGTCCAGGTGCTGCGCGGGGTTGGTGTGCAGGTGGACGATTCCGTCCCGAACGAGTGGCGCGTGGCGCCCGGCCACATCCGTGCCTTCGACGTAGCCATCGAGCCGGACTTATCCAATGCCGGACCGTTCCTGGCCGCAGCCCTCGTGGCAGGCGGCACCGTGCGCCTGGCCGGCTGGCCCGAACACACCACACAGGTGGGCGACCGGTGGCGAAGCATCCTGCCCGCCCTTGGCGGCACAGCCACCCTGTCCCGGGGCACCCTGACTGTGACCGGCTCCGGCCGCATCACCGGAGCGCAGCTTGCTGACACCAGCGAGCTGGCTCCCACGGTGGCCGCGCTGTGCGCCCTGGCAGACTCCCCCTCAACACTCACCGGCATTGCCCACCTGCGCGGCCACGAAACCGACCGCCTCGCTGCCCTGGTGACCGAGATCAACCGGCTGGGCGGAAACGCCGAAGAGACCGAAGACGGCCTGATCATCCGTCCCGCGCCGCTGCATGGCGGTGTTTTCGAAACGTATGCCGATCACCGGATGGCAACGGCAGGCGCTCTCATCGGTTTGGCGGTGCCGGGAGTCCTGGTGCAGGACATCGGCACCACCGCCAAGACGCTGCCGGAGTTTCCTCAGTTGTGGCGTGAACTCGCCGCCACGGCCCAACCACCGGCTGCAGCGGAACCAGGCTCTGCCGCGGCTCCGGGCCGGACGGAAGGTGCGCGCTGATGGCCCGCTCAACCGGCAGCTGGGATGAATCGGATGTCCGCATCCGTCCCAACAAAAAGGGGTCGCGGCCCCGCACCAAGGACCGGCCCGCCTATGACGAGGCCGTCACGGGCCGCATCATCACCGTGGACCGCGGACGATACACCGCCGTCGTGGACGAAGACACCCCCACGGAACGCATCGTCACCGCAGCCCGGGCCCGTGAACTGCGCCGAAACCCGGTGGTTGCCGGCGACCTCGTGTCGCTGGTGGGAGACGTGTCGGGCGGACCGGACACGCTTGCCCGCCTCGTACGCATCCAGGACCGCCGGACCCTTCTGCGCCGCAGCGCCGATGACACCGATCCCGTGGAACGCGCCGTCGTTGCCAACGCTGACCAGCTGGTCATCGTGGTGGCGGCAGCAAACCCCGAGCCGCGCACCGGGTTCATCGACCGCGCCCTCGTTGCTGCCTACGACGCCGGCATCTCGCCGCTGCTGTGCATCACCAAGGCCGACATCAAGGACCCCGCTGAACTGCTGGCCAATTACGAGCATCTGGACCTGGATGTCATCATCAGCCGCACCGCGGCGGACGACGCGTCGGGAATCGATGCCCGCTCCGACGATGGCCTGTCCGCCCGCCTGCAGGGAGACGCCGTGCAGCAGCTGCACCGCCACCTCGAGGGCAAGGTCTCCGTCCTGGTGGGGCACTCCGGTGTCGGCAAGTCCACCCTCGTGAATGCCCTGACCGGCTCCGACCGCGCCACCGGCGGCGTCAACGCAGTGACCGGCCGCGGAAGGCATACCTCATCCTCTGCGCTGGCCCTGAAAGTCCTGGAGGCGCCGTCGGGCAGCTGGATCATTGACACTCCTGGTATCCGCTCCTTTGGGCTTGCGCATGTTGACCCCGACCGCATCCTGCAGGCTTTCCCGGACCTTGAACCGGGAACTGAAAGCTGTGAACGCGGGTGCCGGCACGACGACCAGGCCAAGAACTGCGGGCTGGACCCGTGGGTGGAGTCGGGGCGGGCCGGGGCTGCCGGACCTGCACGGCTCGCCTCCCTGCGCCGGCTGCTGGGTTCGGGCACCCGGACGGAAAACCGGGCATCTGCCAAGGAGCTCGGCGCGCAGTGACGCTTGCCGGGAACACACCAGAAGACTGCCGCGGCGTCCACGAGAGCACGCCACGGCAGGTCCCGGGCCGCGTAATCGTGGGCACCGCCCACCGAATAAGGATAAGTTGAACAGTATGCCGTTCGCCCAGAATTACAACGATGACCTGCGACTCGCCCACGTCATGGCCGATTCCGTGGACGATCAGACAATGTCCCGCTTCAAGGCGCTGGACCTGAAGGTTGAAACGAAGCCGGACCTGACGCCCGTCACCGACGCCGACAAGGCTGCGGAGGATGCCATCCGCGGGCAGCTCTCCCGCGCCCGGCCCCGGGACGCGGTGCTTGGTGAAGAGTTTGGCTCCACCGGATCCGGGCCGCGCCGCTGGGTGATTGATCCCATCGACGGCACCAAGAACTTTATCCGCGGCGTCCCCGTCTGGGCCACCCTGATTTCCCTGGTCGACGACGGCGTTCCCGTCCTGGGCGTCGTCAGTGCACCGGCGCTGGGCAAGCGCTGGTGGGCCGCCACCGGAACCGGCGCCTATATGGGACGCTCCCTCGCCTCCGCCACCCGGCTGCGGGTGTCCAACGTTTCCGAACTTTCAGATGCTTCGCTGTCCTATTCCAGCCTCGGAGGCTGGAAGGAACGCGGCAACTTTGACGAGTTCATTGGGCTGACGGAATCGGTCTGGCGGACCCGGGCATTCGGAGATTTCTGGTCCTACTGCATGGTCGCCGAGGGCGCCGTGGACATTGCCTGCGAGCCGGAGCTGAACCTGTATGACATGGCGGCGCTGGTTCCCATCATTACCGAAGCCGGTGGCAGATTCACTTCCCTGGAAGGTGAAGACGGTCCGTTTGGGGGCAACGCCCTGGCCACCAACGGTGCGCTGCACAGCGACGTCCTGCGCCGGCTCAACCCGGCGCTGGACGACCTGCTCTGACCGTGGCCCCGTCAAGGTCCGGCCCCCGGCTGGAAGCCCTGCGCCGGCAGGAACTGGCGCGCAGCTATGAGGACGGCGGGGAACACTATGACCGCATCCGTCCCGGCTACCCCGCCGAAGCGGTCCAGTGGTTGTTTGCCGGGCACCGGAGCGCAGCTGCCGGGCCCGGCGCCCGTGTGGCCGACATCGGGGCCGGTACCGGCAAGTACACACGTTCCCTGGCCGCCGCGGGTTACCGGCCCACCGCCGTCGACCCCTCCGCCGACATGCTCAGCCAGCTGCAGCAGATGCTGCCCGGAGTACCCGTCCTGCAGGGCACTGCTGAGGCCACCGGACTTCCCTCCTCCTCCATGGACGCCGCCACCGTGGCACAGGCCTGGCACTGGTGCGATCCCATCGCAGCAAGTACCGAGCTGGCACGGATTCTCCGGCCCGGCGGAATCCTGGGGCTGGTCTGGAACCAGCTGGACGTCAGCGTCCCCTGGGTCCACCGCTATTCGCGCATCATTCATGCCGGAGACGTCCTGAAACCCGGATTCCGGCCGGTTGTCGGCCCCGAGTTCTCCCCTGATGATTCCCACGTCACCCGGTGGTCGCAGCAGATGACCCCCGAGGACCTGATGGAGCTCGCCAAGTCCCGTTCCTACTACCTCAGCGCCGGCGGACAGGTGAGGGACAAGGTGATGGCGAACCTGGCCTGGTACCTGTTCGAACATTTGGAATACCGTCCGGGGCAAATCCTGGAGCTGCCCTATCTGACACTCTCCTGGCGGATGGTGCTCTCCGGGGGCTGATTAACAGCTCAGGTAGTATCTGTTCGCCGAGACCCCGCGGCATGTAGTCTGATGCCTCCGGCTCCGATGGGTGCCCGGACTTATCCAGCAACATACTCTGCTGCGGAACGGGGGCACGCACGTGGTCACCTTTGGAATCGAAGAAGAATTCCTGCTCGTCAACCCTGACAGCGAAATGCCCAGCTCCCGAGCCGGTGAGGTGATCACGGCGCTGATCCCCGGCGACGGCGTCAGTCTTACCAGCTCTGCGGAATTTCTGGCCTGCCAAGTCGAGAGTGCCACTCCTATCTGCAGCGACCGGGACGCAGCTCTCACCTCCCTGCTCGATTTCCGCGGCCGCCTTCAGGAGGCAGCGGCAGTAGCCGGACTCGCCGTCGCGCCCACCGGGGCAGCTCCTCTGGTTGAGGCTTCCCCGGCCGTTGTGAGCGGCACGGAACGCTATCAGGACATGGGTGCCATGGCCGGCGCTGTAACCGATGAGCACTATGTGAACGGAACGCACGTCCATGTTGCCATTCCCAGCCGGGAAGAGGGCGTCCAAGTCCTCAACCGCCTGCGCCCCTGGTTGGCCACTCTTGGGGCCATCAGCGCGAACTCTCCCTATTGGCATGGAAGGGACACCCTCTTTGCAAGCTGGCGGCTTGTCCAGTACCGCCGCTGGTCGGTGCAGGGGTGCCCGCCGTATTTCCAAAGTTCAGCGGACTACGACGCACGAGTGGCCAAACTTATGGCAACCGACGTTGTCCTTGATTCCGGCCACGTCGGCTGGACTGCCCGCCTTTCCAACCGGTTTCCCACCATCGAGATTCGGGTGGCCGATACGCAGTTGGAGGCACGGGACGCGGTTTTGCTGGCCCTCGTTGCCCGCGGGCTGGTAAGCACCGCGCTGTCCGAGGAGACTGCCAGCGTTGACGGCAGCCCGGACACGCTGGCCGATCCGGAAATCCTTGATGCCGGACTATGGCAGGCTGCACGCTTTGGATTGCGGGGGAACCTGTTGGATCACGGACCCAACGGCGGTGATCTGAGCCGTGCTGCCCCCGCCCAGGTGGGCGCGTTGCTGGACTATATTCGGCCTGCCCTTGAGGAGTCAGGCGATGATTCCTTTGTCCGGGCGGGTCTGGCGCATGTACTGTCCACGGGAACCGGCTCGCAGCGGCAGCGGGAGGCGGTACGCCACGGTGGCTTCGCCGCGCTCAGGCCGCTCTTTGCAACATCACTGACGGCGTCCTGACAACCGGTTTATTTGGCCCGCCGGCCGGAACGACGCGGCGCCGAAGCCACGGCCGGGTACCCGGCGGCAAGGTCCCACACCAGGTTCACAACGGCAGCCGCTGCAACCAGCACGGCAGCCAGGGCCAGACCGCTCACCATGAGTGCGCCCGCACCGGCAAGAAAGGCACCGCCGGCTACCAGTGGAAGCGCCGGCCACGGCAACCGGTTCTTGGCGCGGGGTGCCAGTACGAGGCTCCACAGGACAACCGACAGTGCCAGTGCAACAACAGCGGCGGGAGCCCGGTGCGAGGGAAAAGCGGTAATAGCCCAGTATGTAACAGCAAAGAGGAAAGCTGTTTCCAGGGCGAAGGCCAGCACCTGCCGGACAATTAGTGTCCACGGTCGGGAGCGGCCCTCACCTGCGGGCTTCGTTGCGGTGCGGGTCCGGGATGTCTCGTCCTCTGTCACAGAAGCAACTTTAGCCCCAGCGGCAGAGAATCCGGCTACCCGAACTCGTAGGTGGAAATATCCACGATGCGAGCCTCCCAGGGGCGCAGCCAGTGCGTCTCACCGGCTTCGTCATAGTTGCCCAGGATCAGGTCTCCGCTGCCGAGGTTGGAAGGCAGCTCCAGCACAGCACCGGAGACGTTGCACTCGACCAAAAACTGCTGGTCGCCGAGGCTGCGCCGGAATGCATAGAGAGTGGGATGTTCCGGGTCCAGCAAATGAAAATCACCGAGTGAAACAACTGCGGATTCATGCCGCAGACGGATCAGCTTCTGGTAGTAGCGGTAAACGGACTTCTCCGAGGCCAGGTCCGCCTCGGCGTTGATGTGGCGGAAGTTGGCGTTCACCGGTATCCAGGGCGTTCCGGTGGTAAACCCGGCGTTCGGTTCACTGCTCCACTGCATGGGGGTGCGGGCGTTGTCCCGGCTCATGGCGGCAAGCGCCGCCAAGACTGCGTCCTGATCGGACCCGCGGCTGAGTGCATCAGCGTAGTAGTTCAGAGATTCCACGTCGCGGTATTGATC
Source organism: Arthrobacter sp. 9E16 (assembly GCF_002929435.1). Taxonomy (NCBI): domain Bacteria; kingdom Bacillati; phylum Actinomycetota; class Actinomycetes; order Micrococcales; family Micrococcaceae; genus Arthrobacter; species Arthrobacter sp. 9E16. The sequence continues at coordinate 164,894 of NZ_PJIU01000001.1, forward strand.
GATGGACGTGAACCCGGCACTGGTCATTCCGAGTTCCTCACCCTGATAGATGTAAGGGGTTCCACGGTGCAGATGCAGCAGGGTAGCCAGAAGCGTTGCCGACTCGTAGCGGTATTTTCCGTCATCTCCGAACCGGGACACCTGCCGCGGCTGATCGTGGTTTCCCAGGTACAGGCTGTTCCAACCCGTTGCGGAAAGTCCCCGCTGCCAACGGTTCCAGCTTGTTTTCAGATCTCTCAGGTCCAGTTCCCGGTAGTCCCACTTGTTTCCGGGGCTCTGGTCAAGGCTGACGTGTTCAAACTGGAAAACCATGTCCAACTCTCCGCGGTGCGGATCAGTGAACAGGAGCGCCTGGTCTACGGTTGCCCCGGGCGTCTCCCCCACGGTCAGGAAGTCCCCGGTGCGGTTCGCAAACACCGCACTCCGCATCTCACGCAGGAACTCGTGGATCCGGGGACCTGAAGTGAAATACGGCGTCCCGTCACCCCATACGCCGCCGGGCTCCACTACGCCGTCGGGCAGCGCCGGATCCTTGGAGATGAAGTTGATGACGTCCATCCTGAATCCGTCGACGCCCCGGTCGATCCACCAGTTCATCACGGCGTGGACGCGTTCCCTCACCCTGGGGTTTTCCCAATTGAGGTCCGGCTGCTGCGGGGTAAAAAGGTGCAGATAATACTGTTTGGTTCCGGGATCATAGGTCCAGGCGGATCCGCTGAAGTGCGAGCCCCAGTTGTTGGGTTCCGCCCCGGGCTCTCCGGGTTCAAAGCCGGGCCGCGGATCACGCCACCAATAGGTGTCGCGTTCCGCGTTGTCCCGCGAACGGGACGATTTGCGGAAAGCCTCATGCTCGCTGGAGGTATGGTTCACCACAAGATCCATGATGAGTTTCATACCCCGGGCATGGATGCCGTCGAGCAAATCGTCAAAGTCCTGTTCGGAGCCGAACATGGCGTCGATCCGGCGGTAGTTGCTGATGTCGTAGCCGTTGTCGAACTGCGGGGACTGGTGCACCGGCGAGAGCCAAATAACGTCTACGCCCAGTTCGGCAATGTAATCCAGCCGCGCTGTGATTCCGGCCAGGTCACCGGTTCCGTTTCCGCTGCTGTCCGCGAAGCTGCGCGGATAGACCTGATAGACAACGGCGTTGGTCCACCATGCCGGACGGTCAGGATCGCTCATGCTGGCGCCTCTCACTTGGCCCGCCGCGCTCGCGTGCGGCCCGCACCAGGCCGGACCCAGATGTGATCCGGACACGCGGGTTCGTGCATTCTACGTCGGCCCCGGCCGGTCGGACAGTGCCGCGGGACACACTCCCCCAGTCCTCACCCGGTCAGGACGATTTCCTTGCCCCCAACTTTCCGGCGTCGTTAGTGTGGGCGCTACTTCGTCCCTTTATGGTGGACGATTTCTGGATCCCCACGTTTGGAGACAACGCGATGACAACACTGACCGTATGGAAATTTCCGGATTCAGGTTCTGCGGAACAGGCAACCGAGACACTGTCCAGCCTGCAGTCACAGGGCTTGATCAGTGTCGAGGACGAGGCCTACGTAACCTGGCCCGAGGACAAGAAGAAGCCAAGCACTCATCAGGAACATCATCTGGTGGGAGCCGGCGCTCTGGGTGGCGGGTTTTGGGGCCTCCTCTTTGGATTGATCTTCTTCATTCCACTCATCGGTCTGGTCGTGGGCGCAGCCGTCGGTGCACTTTCGGCTTCCATGGTTGACGTGGGGATCGACGACAACTTTATTAAGCAGGTTCGCAGCGAAGTCACCCCGGGAACCTCGGCACTGTTCGTCCTCACCTCGGACGCTGTGGAGGACAGGGTACTGGATGCCTTCAAGAGCAGCTTCCCCGACGCGAAGCTGATTTTCACCAACCTCTCCAAGGAGCAGGAAGCCAACCTGCGCCAGGCGTTCGCGGACTAATTCGTTCGGCGCAAACATGTTGACAGCATGACCGCGCCGAGCCAATTCGTGGAGGCCGGGTTGTCCGACGGGACGGTCCGGCCTTCACGCATGTCCGCCCCTGCGCGGCATGCTCGCCCCGGTTCCCGTATCGTTAATGGAGATGATTACCAGACGCCAAGCTGCACTTGCCCTAGATATTCCGCTTGAAATGGCCACCCGCCATGGAATCCCCGCCCGCCTCTCCGAAGAGGAACTGGACCGCCTGCAAACTGATCCCCCTGCCTGGCTGGTCCAGTCACGCGCCAATCGGACGGGCAAACGTCCCGTATGGGTGGAGCTGGAGTGTGTGGTGTGCGGTTACCGCGAAAACGCCCGGCCAAAGAAGTGGTGGCCGGACTTTTCCTTCCTGGCCTGTGCGGACCATGCCCTTCGCGAGCTTCCCGAAGTGCCGGCCGGACATGCGCGCGGCGAATATGACGGCATCGGAACCCGCTTTACCGGATATGTTCATGTGCCGGCGGATCAGGTTCCCGGCCGCACGGAATCGCCCGACAGCCACTGACCTCCAGGGGCGGGGCCCAAACTTTCAGACATCAAAAAACCAGGTGCGCCGCGGGGCGCACCTGGTTTTTTATGTACCGGGTTGAAAAACCGGCGAGAGTCTCAGTTCCCGGGAATGGCCAAACCGGTGCGTGCCATCGCGTCCTTGTACGCGATCCGCATGGCAGCCAAGCCTTCTTCCTGACGTTCCGCCGTTGCCCCAAACGCGCGGCCGTCAACGGAGCGGGCCTTGTAAATCTTGAAGCTGCGCCGGTAGATCATCCGGTTCTCAGTCTTGAGGAAGGCTGCACACAGGCGCTGTGCTTCAGTGCCGTGGGCCACGATGGCTGAGGCACGCGGCACCAGGGCGAGGAAGCGCAGCAGGGGCTTGAGCCCTTCCTGGATCTGTTCCTTGGTGAGTTTGCCGTTGGGCTCGCCGGGTACGTACCAGGGATAAGTGTTCCACGGCATGACGTACTCCGGCCGGAGCCCCACCTGCCAGTGGACTCCGAGAAGCCGGGCAACGGCGTCGTCATCGCCCGCGGTGATGAAGCCCGATGGGTGGGCTGTGCCGATATTGGAGAAAAGGCTCACAATGCGGGTCTCGCCCACGTCGTGCATGGGATCAACGTAGGGCACCTCGGTGCCCGGCTTCAGCGCTTTGAGCGAGTCGCAGAGCTGATTGACCTCAGCTACGTTGTCGTCATAGCGACGGTTCCAGAGTTCTTCGGATTGTGTTCCATTGTCCAGGCTTTGCATAAGGTGGTGCGTCTCCTACAGGGTCGTATCGACCGGTTATAGCTCATGTGCCCGGACGGAGCGCGTACGGGCGGATGCTGCCGTATCCCGCAGCGCCGTGAGGCGGCGGCATTCACGACCGCCGACAGCGGAAGGCCGGACGCGGTTCCTGGCAACAGGTTTCCGGCTCCTGCCAGTCTAGCAATTCCTGTGGTCCCTCCTTCCCGGCTCTGCAGACCGGGGACTGAAAAACCGGGGTGCTGTGACCAAGAACTCCCCGCAGTCCGGCTAATCGCCCGACGCCGGGAGAAAGAAGTCGTTAAAACAAAAACAGGGAAGCTGCCTGTGGCAGCTTCCCTGTTTTTTACTATTGGGTGGAGATGGGGGGAATTGAACCCCCGTCCGATGTCGTGTTGTCAGGGCTTCTCCGGGCGCAGTCTGCGGTGGATTTTCTCGGCCCCAGCTGTCATGCAGACAAGCAGCTGATCCGGGCCCAGCCGTCTAAGAGTCCCGAACACGCCAACGGCGAGCATGTTCAGCAGTGGCCCTCTAAATGACGCCAGGATCCGGGACGAGAGCATTCCCGGGCTGACGGACTATGCCCGCTGCTTAGGCAGCGAGAGCGAAGTCAGTGCGCTTTGAATCGGCACTTATTGTTTTACAAGGAGCGTTTACGAGATAACCCTGTATCCTCGGCCCGCTTCACCTGTCTCGACTAACACCGTCGAAACCTGTCATCCCCAATGTATTGCTAACCCATATGTACTTTTCAAACCGGACCCATGAACCGGACCGGTGCGTTAAGTGTAGCCCATGAGCGAAGCGGGTCAGGCCCCGCGGTTTTTCTCCCGCATGTCCCGCAGGGCTTCCCTGTTATCCTGCTTTTCGCGCAGCGTCTGGCGCTTGTCGTAGTCTCGCTTGCCGCGCGCCACGGCGATCTCCACCTTGGCCCGGCCGTCCAGGAAATACAGCTGCAGCGGAACGATGGTAAAGCCGGATTCCCGTGTCTTCTGCATGATCTTGTCCAGCTGCTCCCGGTGCAGCAGGAGTTTCCGGCGCCGGCGGGCCGAATGGTTGGTCCAGCTCCCGTTGAGATACTCCGGAATATAAGCTGCCTCGAGCCAAAGCTCGTCGTTGTAGAAGGTGCCGAAGCCGTCCACCAGGGACGCGCGGCCTTCCCGCAGTGACTTGACCTCGGTACCCATCAGAACCATGCCGGCCTCGTAGGTATCGAGGATTTCATAGTTGTGCCGGGCCTTGCGGTTGGTGGCCACAACCTTACGGCCACTTTCTTTGGGCACGGGGGAACTCCTTGTCGATAAACGGAAAACTCTATTGTAGGCCTACAGCAGGCCCATGGGGTCAACCAGCGCACCGTTCAGCACCGTCTCGAAGTGCAGGTGGCAGCCCGTGGAGTTGCCGGTGGTGCCGACGTAGCCAATGAGCTGGCCCGCATTGACCCACTGGTTAACGGAGACCACAAAGCTGGTCAGGTGGTAGTAGTTCGTTGCGAGGGCACTGTTTCCGATGACGCCGTGGTCGAGGACCACGCGGTTGCCGGTTCCGATCATGCCGTCGGGCTGGCCCTGGTCGGCGCGGTAGACCTGGCCGGCTGCCGGAGCGTAGACGGGCGTGCCGCAGCTGGCGGCGAAGTCGATTCCTGAGTGCAGGTATCCGCCGGTGCCGAAGAAGTCGATGCTGCCCGGAGGCGTGGCCCGCCAACCAAACCCGGAGGAAATGGAGGCCTGCACGGGGTGGCTCAGGCCGAAGGCAGACGGATTGGTAGGCGTAACGGAGGGCACTTCAGCCACAGGCGCCGGTCGGTTGTTGCGTGCCGCTTCTTCGGCGGCTCGGCGGTTCGCCTCGGCGATCCGGGCTTCCTCTTCCTTGCGGGCCTTCTCAAGGAGGGCGCGCTGGCGTTCAGCGATATCGGCCGTTGCCTTGGCCTTGGCCGTTTCCAGGGAAGCGAGCTGCGCCTGGATGACCGGCTTTCGGGCTTCCAGAGCAGCGTTCGCTGCCGCGGTCTGCTCGATCAGGGCATCCACCTTGGCCTTTTCAGCCGCAGCGGAGTCCCTGGCTTCCTGTTCCAGCACCAGTGCCGCTTCCGCCTGGGCCTTGAGGTTGGAGATTTCCTCTTCAACCGCGGCGAGGCGAGCTTCAGAGTTCACGTTGGTGGCGTTCTGCTGGGACAGCTGCTGCATGGCGGCGTTCTGGTTGCGCAGCACCTGTTCCGCCAGCCCCATGGAATCAGTCAGGCTGTCCGCACCGTCTGCTCCCAGCATCAGCGAAAAGCTGGAGGGCACCCCGCCGCTCTTGTAAGCCTGCGCGGCAATTTGGCCAATCACTACTTCCGTGTCATCCATGGCCGCCTGATCCTGCTGGATCTGGGCAGCTATGGTGTTGCGGGTTTCCTGCGCCAGCGCAACCCGGTCGGTAAGGGCGCTGACTTTACCCGCAGCTGCAGAAACTCTGCCTTCAGCATCAGCCAAGGCCTGCTGGGCTCCGGGAAGCTGCTGCTGGTAGATCGCCAGCTCGGCGACCTTCCTGCTGGTTTCGGCGTCCAGATACTCGTACGTTTCCTGCACCTTCTGCTGCTCGGCCTCGATGGCTGCCTTGCGGTCATCCAGTTCGTCAGCAGAGGCGGTTCCGCTGAAAGCAAGCGTCAACGCGAGTACGGCGGAGGCAACCACGCCTGCGGTGGTTTTGCGCAGGACCGGCCTCGCTGCCGGCTGGGCACTAACCATTGATGGAACCGTCCATGGCGTCTGTCAGCTTTCTCTTCAAAGTGAGCAACACTCTAAACCTTTAAGTAGCGTCTAAGCGTTAGTAGTGAGGATCCTCCGGCCAGCAAAGCCCCAATAACAAGTAGAACAGGGCTCAAGACCAGTACCTGTTGTGCGGAAATGAAAGCAGTCGCGGGGTAGGCCTCGGCAAGTGCACCGATAAAGAAGTGCGCCACTGCCCACAGCGTACCCGATGCCAGGACGGCACCAATGACGGCTGCGATGACCCCCTCCAAGATGAACGGCAACTGGATGACGGCCTTGGACGCTCCCACCAGCCGCATAATACCGGTCTCGCGCCGCCTGCTGAAGGCAGACAAGCGGATTGTTGTGGCAATCAGCAGAATGGCGCAAACCAGCATCACCGAGGCAATAATGAGCGCGATCAGTGACGCCATGTTCATGAACGAGAAGACCTTCTCCAAAAGCTCACGCTGGTCGCTGACGGTCTCCACGCCGGGCATCGACGAGAATGCTTCATCAATAACCTCGTACTTTTCCGGATCAACCAGGGATACGCGGAAGGATTCGGGCAGCTGCTCAGCCGTCACGGAATCAACGAGCGGAGAGTTGGCGAACTGCTCACGGAAATGGCTCAGCGCCGTCGCCTGGTCCTCATAGTCAACCGACGCCACGTACTGGGAGAACGCCGGTGACTGAAGCTGGTCTTCAATGGCCTCCCGCTGCTCATCCGTCACAGCCCCGGCTGCGCAGGAGGCGGTGGTAACAGTGTCTCCGCAGAGGAAGATCGCCACCTGCACCTTGTCGTACCAATACCCCTTCATCTGGCCGATCTGCAGCTGCAGGAGTCCGGCAGCACCGACAAAGGTCAGGGATACAAAGGTCACCAGAATGACGGAGACCACCATGGACAGGTTTCGGCGGATGCCGGAACCGATTTCGCCCAGGACAAATGCCAGTCTCATGCCATGTCCCCCGTTCCCGCCGCGCCGGTCCCGCCCGGTGAACGGACGCCGTCGGCCTTGACTCCGTCGGCGGTCTTGATAACTGCGGGCTGCGGGATCACAGGTCCCTGCTGTGTCTGGGGCGCGCCCAGGTAGATGCCTTCACGCTCGTCGCGCACTATCTTTCCGTGGTGCAGCTCAACCACGCGTTTGCGCATCGTGTTGACGATGTCGTCATCGTGGGTGGCCATCACCACGGTGGTTCCGTTCTGGTTGATCCGGTCCAGGACCTTCATGATCCCCAGCGATGTGGTGGGATCCAGGTTTCCCGTGGGCTCGTCGGCAAGGAGAATTCCGGGCTTGTTGACGATGGCGCGCGCAATGGCCACCCGCTGCTGCTCACCGCCGGAGAGCTCGTGCGGCAAGCGGTTGTCCTTGCCCTCAAGGCCCACGGTTTTCAGGACCTCGGGAACGGAATCGCGGATAACGGCCCGGCTGCGTCCAATCACCTGCATGGCAAAGGCCACGTTGGCAAAGACCGTCTTGTTCGGCAGCAGGCGGAAGTCCTGGAAAACGACGCCGATTCCCCGGCGCAGGCGCGGAACGCGCCAGCTGGGGATTTTCGCCACATTGGACCCGGCCACGTAAACGGTGCCCCGGGACGCGTGCTCCTCCTTGAGGACCAACCGGATAAAGGTCGATTTGCCGGACCCGGATGCCCCGACCAGGAACACGAACTCGCCGCGGTCCACTTCGAGGTTCACGGAATTCAGTGCCGGCCTGGAATTGCGGTCGTAGACCTTGGTGACGTTGTCGAAAGTGATCATGTCTGCTTAGCGCCCATCAATCGGCCGGAACACGGGCCTTGGTTTGGGAAAAGGGCGCCGGCTGTTCGACTATATCGGCGGTTCCCTCGACAAACGGCGATTAGGGCCGGTGTGTCGCCACAGGCGCTCACCGTCCGGACCATCCGCCGTCCACAGTGTAGGAGGCTGCAGTGACCATGCCTGCGTCTGCACCCGCCAGCCAGCCAGCGAGGGAAGCCACTTCAGCGGGCTCGACCAATCGCTTCACCGCCGGTTCGGTCAGCAAAACCGAGGAAAGTACCTCTTCCTCAGTAATACCGTGAATCCTGGCCTGATCCTGGATTTGGGCTTCAACCAAAGGGGTGCGCACGTAGGCGGGGCAAATGCAGTTGGAAGTTACTCCGTGCGGACCGCCTTCGAGAGCTGCCACTTTGGACAACCCTTCCAAGCCGTGTTTGGCACTGACATAGGCACTCTTGAAAGCCGAAGCCCGCAGGCCGTGGATGCTGGAAATGTTGATAATGCGGCCATAACCCCGGGCGTACATGCCCGGGAGCACAGCCCGGATCAGCAGGAACGGCGCCTCGAGCATGAGGCGCTGGATCAGCCGAAACGCTGCGGGATCGAAGTCCTCGATAGCGGCGATACGTTGAATTCCGGCATTGTTGACCAGGATGTCCGTGTCCAGATCCAGCTCGTCCAACGCGGCGGTATCGCTCAGGTCCACCTGCCAAAACGCGCCGCCGATGTCGTCTGCAACCCTGCCGGCGGCCTCACCGTTGATGTCAGCAACAGTGACTTTGGCACCCTGAGAAGCAAGTTGCCGGGCACATGCCTCTCCGATGCCGCCGGCTCCACCGGTGACTACCGCCCGAAGTCCGCTGAGATCGCCGCCGTTGCCCGGCTTGCCCGCACTTGCCACGAAACCGCCCCCTGAACCCGGGCTGTGCCGTCCGCCCAGCCTCTAGGCCAGCATCATGCCATCCGACCCGCGAATTCGCGAGCGTCCCCCGCGAACGTGCCGGTCCTGCGCTACTTCCGGGCGGATACGCTCCCGTGGGCGCGCCAGCGAATGCCGGCGTCGATGAAGTCGTCAATCTCGCCGTCGAACACCGCTGAGGTGTTGCCGACCTCGTGCTCAGTGCGCAGGTCCTTGACCATCTGGTACGGATTGAGCACGTAGGAGCGCATCTGGTCTCCCCAGGAGGCTTTGACATCCCCAGCGAACGCCTTCTTCTCGGCGTCCTCCTGTTCCTTCTTCAACAGCAGCAGGCGGGACTGCAGCACCCGCATGGCCGCGGCACGGTTCTGGAGCTGCGACTTTTCATTCTGCATGGACACCACCGTCCCGGTGGGAAGGTGGGTGAGCCGGACGGCGGAGTCCGTGGTGTTCACGGACTGTCCGCCCGGGCCGGAGGAACGGAAGACGTCCACGCGGATCTCATTGTCCGGGATTTCGATGTGGTCAGTGGGCTCGATCAGCGGGATCACCTCGACTGCCGCAAACGACGTCTGGCGGCGGCCCTGATTGTCGAAGGGGCTGATGCGGACCAGGCGGTGTGTGCCGGCCTCCACCACCAGCGTGCCGAAGGCGTAGGGCGCCTTGACCTCGAAGGTGGCCGATTTCAGGCCGGCCTCTTCGGCGTAGGAGGTGTCCAGGACCGTGGTGGGGTAACCGTGGCGCTCGGCCCAGCGCAGGTACATGCGCAGCAGCATTTCGGCGAAGTCGGCCGCATCCACTCCCCCCGCGCCGGAACGGATAGTCACCACGGCCTCGCGGGCGTCGTACTCACCGGAGAGCAGGGTGACCACTTCGAGCTGGGACAGGGACTTGCGCAGTGATTCCAGTTCCGTCACGGCTTCGGCCTTGGAGTCGGCATCGGCCTCGTCCTGTGCGAGTTCCACCAGCACCTCGAGGTCATCGATGCGTGACTGGATTCTCTCCAGGCGCTCCAACTCCGACTGGCGGTGCGAGAGCTTGGAAGTAATCTTCTGCGCCTCGGACGGATCATCCCAGAGATCCGGAACGCCGGCCATTTCACTGAGCTCTTCGATGTCCTCTTTGATTTTGGCTACATCGGAGACCTCCTCGATGGAAGCAAAAGTGGACCTGAGGGCGCGGATCTCCGCGGGAAAATCTATTTCAGCCATGGTTCTTACAGCCTACGCCATGCGCCCTGCCGGCCGCCTCCGGGCATTGCGTCCGGGCTAGTGCCCCTCTGTACCGGATTCACGGTGCCGCCCGGCGGTCCCGGCAGAACCTGCCAGCACGCCCGCAGCAGGACTCGCGTTTGCCAGCGGCGACACAACAGGGTTTCCCGCACCTGACCCGCCGTCGGCGTCCGCCGCCGCAGCGGGATCGGGCGTCGGCCGGAACAGCGCCCGGTGAGCCAGGACGGCGCCGGCGGCCAGCACCAGCGCATACAGTGTGACGAGCACCGGCCACGTGAACGGCGGCTGCCAAGCCGTGTCCTTGAACATGCCAGCCCAGCGGATACTCTCCTCCAGCCCGACCGTGTAGCGGCGGAGTACGTAAATGAAAGCGTAGAGCTGCGCCGCAGCCGTGCCGGCGAGCAGCCATGCCCCGGCCCTGCGGGCTACCGGGCCCGTGGGGAAGGGAACAGTGCGGAAGGCTACGCCGCAGGCCAGAAGCAACAGTACGATGACGGCCAGCAGATAGCGTCCCTGCCAAATCCAGCCAAGCTGCGCAATGACCTGTCCCTGGAGGATGGGCGGCAGTGCTATGGCCGCGGCCACCAGAACCAGTACTGCCAGCCGGTCCCGCCGCTTGGGGGCTGCCAGCCCCAACAGCAGGACTGCTCCCATGGCCGCGTGCCAGAAAATGTAGACGCCCGCGGGAAGAGGTGTGTCCAGCCACCCCATATAACCGATGTAACCGGACACGTAATCGAAGCTTCGATCCAGCATGATCTGGGCCGCGTCCCACCGGCTCAGGTCCACGGGACGGCCGGTCAGACTCTTGAGACTGTCTGCCTGAAGCACCCAAAGGAGGCCCAGTACGCAACCCACACCGATCAGGGCGGTCATGGCTATGCCGAGCCGGTTCCGGAGGATGGCGAACATCGGTTTCCACCCGTACATGATGAGCGGAACAACTACGGCCAGGGCCAGCCAGACCAGTGACAGCGAACGGGTATTGGCGAGTACGGCTCCTGAGACTCCCACCAGGACGATGTTGCTCCGCACTGACCTCAGCGCCGCACTGTTCTCGAGGACAACACACAAATTGAGGAACAGCGCGGCTGTGGTGACGATTTCCAGGGCATTGGGATTAATCGACCCGTTCAGGAACAGCACCATGGGAGTGATCGAAACGATCGCGGCGGCCATCGGCCACCGGGGGCGGCGGAGGCGCGCCGCAGCCCCCAGCGACACCGCGAGGAAGGCAGCCCCGATAAGTCCGCTGACGATACGCATGGCGTAGACTGCCGGCGCTCCTGACATGAACAGGGAGGGCCAGCCCACCAGGAAGTAATACATCGGGTTGTAGTTGCCCGCGCTCGTTTCGGCTGCTGTCAGTGCGGTGTCATCAGCATCGACCACGGGGGCGCAGTCGGCGGTAATCCGTCCGTCGTACGCGTGGCAGGCCTGCGCCGGGAGGCTGGCGATATAGCCCGGAACCTGAACGGTGGCCCGATCACCCTGCTCGCCGCCGGACACCCCGAGAAGCTCGCCGCGGACCACAGACGCTGCCTTGATGGCGTGTGCCGGCTCGTCCGGCACTGCCATCAGCGGAGAGGCCAGCGCCCACAGGGTAGACAGCGCGGCGAGGACCAGGAAGGCCAGGGGAAGGAAAAGCCGCCCGGTAAAGGGCAGTGGGCGCGCACGGCGGTGCAGCACTTTCATTCGTCGGTGTCCTACTCAGTGAAATGGTCCGGTCGACCCCGGCGCTGGGAGCCGACGCCTTTGAGGATGTCCAGTCTACTTGGCCACAGGGTCACCCTTTCGGTTCAGCGAATTTCCGGGCAGGCGTTAGTCTTAGTGCACTCCAGAGGTGTGTTTGCCGGTCCGTGGAGGGATCAGATCCGGTTTGGCGAGTCAGAAAGATGCAATGGTTCAAAGCAGAATGCACCGCGTGAACTCGGCGGTGGCTACTTTTCTGAGGCACCGGGTCGTCAGGTTCCTTATTGTCGGAGGACTCTCCTTCGCCATCGATCTGGGCCTGCTGATGATCCTGCATGAGGCGGCAGGGGTTGCTCTGTGGATCGCCACGCCCGTCGCCTTCATCACCAGCCTGGTGTTCAATTTCCTGATGCAGCGCATCTACACCTTTAGAGCCACGAACAAGGGTCACGTCAGCGCCGCAAAGTACGGGACGCTCGTGGTGTTCAACATCCTCGCCACTGATGCCATTGTGCTGCTGTTCGCCCAAACCGAGTTCACATACGCCGTCGGCAAGGTGGTCTCAACCGCACTCACGATGGTGTGGAACTTCTTCATTTACAAGTACTGGATCTTCCCCACCGCGAAGTCCGACGCTGCGGCCTCCGCAGCCGTTTCGACTGCACCTGTCGAGCCTGATGCCCACGGGCCGGGTGTCCGGAACCGCCTCCCCTGAGCTGTTGTCCACCGCCCGTCCGGTGCCCGACATGCGCACTCCCGCTTTCAGGCTTTGCCGGGAGATCGAAGTAAATTAGAACTGTCAGCACATGCCGAAGGAGCCAAATGTGAGCAACCGGAACGCAACGAAGACAGCCGCCAAAGACGTTGAATCCCTCCCCGTCCGCCACCCCGAATCTGGGCGCCGATACTCCTTGGAAGAGCTTGAGGCGCTGGCCGCCGAAGGTGATCCCTGGGCCCTGGGAAAGATGGACGATTGGGACCTGTCCTTCTCCAACGAGTACAAGGGCTCGCTGACGGACCGCTGTCCCGATCCGGAGTGCGACCAGTACGGCGAGCCGGTGACCCTGTGCTACGGAGAAGACGGCGAACTGCTCGACGTCGACCACGGCGGCTGGGGCCACCCGCCCGCCGCTGAGGTCCAGGCCAAGGCGTCCTAGCCGCACTGGATTATCCTGCCGCTACTGGCTGAGTTGCGCCCTTGCCTCGCTCACCGCGGTGATCGGAATTCCGTCCGGCACCAGAAAATTCACCAGCGGCGGATGCACGACGCCGGTCAGCACAACCTTGGCGGTGCGGCCGTCAGCCGTTCCGGTCTCAGAGTCAACGGCCAGACCAGGAAGCCGTTCTGCGGCGTCCGTCAGCGACAGATAACGGTTCACCTCGGCCTGGACCGCTACCGGGGCCAGCACAGCCGCCGGTCCCTCCCCCGGCGCGGCAACATCCCCCAGCGAAAAAGTGTCGGCGGCCGCGAGCGCGGCTCCGTCCGCTGCGGAGAGCAGTTTCTTGTGTCCCAGATAGAGGGCAGAGGCGCCCATGACCACCGACACCACCAGCAGGCTCACCAGCATGTATCCGATGATCAGAACGCCGATTTGGCCTTCCTCTCCCCGAAGAAGGAACCGTTGGCTACCCGTTGGTGCGGCAGCATCCGCAGTTCTCCTCATCCGTAGCGCTCCACTATCTGGGTGGACGACGAGTCCACAGTCACGGGCGCAAAATCCATTCCCGGAACTCCCGGTGCCAGCGGCAGGGGAACGTCAAAGCGCACCAAAGCGGTCACCGTCGACCCCGCTGCCAGGCATTCTGCCGAACAGGAAATGTCCAACAGCATTTCCTCCGGCTCGAACCCGAAATCAGTGAACGCCAGCTCAGCCGCCGCCCTGGCCCGCTGTTCGCCGCTGACCGGGTCCTCCGCATCCACGTACACCCTCGCAGCCGCTTCAGCAGCGCCCACTGCGGCAAACGCTGCGCCCTGGACCTGCCCGGCCGTGACGATGAGATAGACCACGGGCACCAGCAGCACCAATCCGAGGAAGATGAACTCCACCACCGCGCTGCCTTCTTCACCGCTGCCGGCTGCGGCGTAGATCTGCTGCGGCTCCCTCCTACCCCCAGAATCCATGACCGGTCACCTCCAACCCGTCACTCGGGCCCAGGAAACCGATCACGGGAAGCGGAGCCCGAACCGTGACCTGCAGCGTCCGGACGCCGCTGACCGTCGTTTCCTCGTACGTCACGTTTTCCGCCAGCGAGTCATTCAGTGCAAGTCCGATCAGTTCTGCGGTGCGCTGCGCGCCGTCGGCCGGGGTGCGGTCAGCCAGCGTGCCGTACCGTGCGCCGGAAGCCGCTGCGTCAATCAGCGTATTGCGCACATGCAGGACCAGGGCCAGCTGGATGATCGACATGAACAGCAGAGTCACCAGGGCGCCCACCATGACAAAGTCCACTACGGCTGATCCTGACTCCCGGCTGTGGGCGCCGGGAGGCGAGACCGTCAGGGGTTGACCTTGGCGATCGCCGCGTTGAACATGTTGCGGAGGGCATCTTCTGCCAGAAACAGGATCATAGCGACCAGCGTGGCCGACATCAGGGTGATCATGACCCAGCCGGGGACGTCGCCGCGTTCGCGGTCCTCGCTCCTGAGCGTCTGTCCGAGACGTACGATCAGCGAGGTGCCGAGCAGAAGCAGGAGCCGCGGTGCGTGAATGGTGCGCATGGGATGTTCCTTTCATTGGGGTTGTCCTAGAGTCCGATTCCCAGGAGGGAAAGACCGGGGAAAATCGAGAAGAGCACTGTCAGCGGAAGGACCCCGAAAACCAAGGGGATCATCATCGCGATCTCCTTCTTGCCGGCGCTTTCCATGAGTTCGCGTTTGGCCAGGTCCCGCACGTCCTGGGACTGTGCCCGCATGACGTCCGCCAGAGGGGTGCCGCGTTCGATCGCCACAGTCAAGCCGTCCACAAACCGGGACAGCGGTGCGAGCCGGACCCGGTCCGAGAAATGCTGCAGCGCGTTGGTCAGGGGCACTCCGGAACGGGTTTCACCGAGGATGCGGGCAAACTCCCCGGCCAGTTCACCGTGGGCTGTGCGGGCGATCCGCTCAAGGGCGCCGTTGGCGCTTTCTCCGGCGCCCACGGCAAGGGCCATCATCTCCGCCAGGCTGGGAAACTCGGCGAGCATACGGGTCTCGCGGCTCGAAATCTGGGAGCTCAACCGGTAGTCGCGGAGGACGAACCCCAGGACCGCCCCCATGACGGTGCCGAAAATGACACCGGCCACGCCTAACCGGTCCATGCTGGCCAACCACACCGAAGCCACGCCGCCGCACAGGAAACCTCCGCCTGTCCACACCACCTGTTCGGCCCGGAAATCCAGCACGCTCAGGCCCTGCCCAGCGCGTTCCAGACGGCGTTCAAGGTCCCGGGTGACCGGGTTGATCCGGTTGAGCCGGCGAACTGCCAGGTGCAGGGCCGGACGCAGGATCCGCTGCAGCGGGCCGAACGGTGTGAGGTCGCCTGCCGGCACAATCAGGAGGCGGGATCCCTGGCCGCCCGTGCGCAGCTGCGGAGCAATCCGTTCGCTGAATGTCACGGGCCGGAGCCAGGGCACCCGCAGGACGGCAAACCAGAGGGAGGCCCCTAGGGAGATACCCAAGGCGACCGCCAGGAACCACGGCGCGCTCACCGCAGCACCCGCTCTTCTTCGGGGAGCGCCCCGATTCGAAGCATGAGCCGGTAGCAGATCACGGAAATGACAATGCCGGCCGCCAGCACGGTTGCCCCGCCGGCAGTGTTGTAGGCGGCAACGGCTTCCGGACGGGCGGCAAGCAGAATCAGCACGATCCATGGGGCGGCGACGGCGAGCCGTGCAGCGTTGACTGTCCAGGACTGGCGGGCCAGAAGTTCGCTGCGGGTTCTCGCGTTGTCCCGCAGGAACTCGTTCAGGGTGCCGAGCAGACGTCCAAGGTCTGAGCCTCCCACCTCGCGGGTGAGGCGCAGTGCTTCGACGATGCGGTCTGCCACCGGATCCGCCAAGGTGGCTTTCAGCCGTGTCAGGGAGTGATCGAACTGTCCTCCGGATCGGTAATCTGCTGCAAACTCACGGAAAGGCTGCCTCAGCTCTTCCGGACCGTTCTCCCCCAGCTGGATCAACGCCTCCGGCAGGGACAACCCGGCCCGGATGGCTGACCGCAGGTGATCCACGGCGTCCGGCCACAATTCCGCACGTGAGGTTCGCTGCTTCCGCGCCTGCCAACGGATCAGGAAGAGCGGCACACCGGCACCGAACAGGCCAAAGCAGGCGGCAATGGGTACGGCGCCTGTGCCGGCCAGCACCAGCAGCGCGACCAGCAGTCCGGCGGCGACGCTGGACCCTACTACTGCCCGCGGAGTTACCCGCTGGATTCCTGCCTGCAGCAGTTCATCCTCCAGCCGTCTGCTCCGCGGGCGCCGGGCCGGCACGGGCGGAACCACCCAGAAGGACCGCCATACCAGGAACAGTCCAAGGCCCAGCAGCAGTCCCGCCGCGGCGCTCATGGCCGCACTTCCAGCAATTCGGCCACGTTGTAGCCGGCGCGGGCGAATTTCTCCGGTGCCGGCATGGACGCGGCCGTCACTTCCAGCCGCCCGTCGGTCCGCTGGAAAATGGATGACGCTTCAATCACGCCGTTCTCCACCCTGTTGCCCAGCGCCATGATCTCCACTACCTGGCGCTTACCGGCAGCGTTGCGGGCACAATGGATGACCAGATCAATGCAGGATGCCACGGTGGGCACCACGAAGGCACTGGAAATGTTGGCTCCGGCCAACAACGGCAGCGTACAGATTTTCGTGATCGCGTCATGGGCGCTGTTCGCATGGACACTGCACATTCCGGGCAGACCCGAGTTCAGCGCGATCAGCATGTCCAGGCTTTCGGCTTCCCGAACCTCACCAACAATGAGGCGGTCCGGGCGCATGCGCAGAGCTTCTTTGACGAGTCTGCGCAAGGGGATTTCTCCGACACCTTCCAGGTTGGACTGCCGGCACTGCAGCCCCACCACGTCCCGCAGCGGCAGCTGCAGCTCGAAGATTTCCTCAACCGTGACGACACGTTCCCGTGGGCCGATGGAAGCGCCCAGGCAGTTCAGCATGGTGGTCTTCCCGGCCTGCGTTGCTCCGGACACCAGGACATTCAGGCCGCTGGCAACTGCGGCACCCAGGAACCTTGCCGCCTGCGGTGTCAGGGTCCCCAGTTCCACCAAATGTTCCAGCCGGCTGGCGCGGGCAATGAATTTGCGGATGTTGACCGCCCAGTGACGCCGGGTAATGTCCGGGATCACCACGTGCAGGCGTGAGCCGTCCGGCAATGATGCATCAACAAACGGGGAGGAAAGATCCAGTCTGCGGCCTGAACTCTTGAGCATTCGTTCCACGAGGTCCCGCACCTGGTCCGCGGACAGGACCAGAGAGGTCAGCTCCGACCGCCCGTCACGTGCCGCATAGATCTCAGTGGGTGAATTGATCCAGACTTCCTCCACCGTGGGGTCATCCAGCAACGGCTGAAGGGCTCCGAACCCGGCTACGGCGTCAAAGACGCGGCGGCGGGCGGGCTCCAATGCGCCCAGCGGTGGCAGCGAACCGAGGAGGGAACGCTCGTCGTAATCGGTAACCGCGTCCTCGACCAGGCGCCGTACCTCCGCGAGCTGGCTGGCGGGGTCAAGGCCGCGCAGACGGATCAGTTCCCGGACCTCATCCTCCACAATTGCAACGGCGTCCACTAGCTTCCCCCGGACTAAGCACGGAAAGGACGGATGTTGCCATCCTTGCCGTGAGACTGGTGCAGCCTGGTTGCGGCCACGGAGGTCAGATTAGGAGACTCACTGTCCAGAAACGAGAGTGTTTTCATAACTGTGGATAAGCAGGTAGTTCATACCCGGGACCCGTTCCGGAGGCTGGAGCATTGCCCGGGTAGAAGCCCGCTCCTACCCTTGAATCACTCCCAGTGGGATTCTGACGCCGGAAAGGAGGGATCCCTGGCATGCCTGCCGTCGATATCCTGTTGCCCTATTACGGTGACGTGGACCTTATGAAGGCCGCAGTGGGCAGCGTGTTTGCGCAGACCCGCGAGGACTGGCTCCTGACAGTGCTGGACGACGCCTACCCGGACCCGGAGCCGCAGCGCTGGTTCGCGTCGCTGGAGGATCCGCGCGTCACCTATCTGCGCAACGAAACCAACCTCGGCGCCAATGGTAACTACCGGAAGGCCCTGGACATGGCCCAGGCCCCGGTGGTCGTTATCATGGGGGCCGACGACGTCATGCTGCCGTCCTATCTGGAGCACGTTACGGCCCTCCTCGACGAGTATCCGGAAGCCTCAGTGGCACAGCCGGGCGTGGAGATCATCGACGGCACGGGACATCGGGCGAAGACTCTGACCGACTCGGTGAAGTCCCTGACCGCCCCCTCCGGTCCGTATCCGGCGCTGGTTGGCGGTGAGCGGATGGCCGCCAGCCTCCTGCGGGCCGGCTGGCACTATTTCCCCGCCCTGGCCTGGCGCCGGGAAGCCATAGCGCATTTTGGGTTCCGCCCCGAGTTTGACGTAGTTCAGGACCTCGCGCTCCTGATGGACATCGCCGCCGCCGGCGGATCCATAGTGGTGGACGGCCCGGTTTCCTTCCAGTACCGGCGCCATGCATCTTCGGACTCTTCTGTGCGGGCAGCAGACGGACGACGCTTCGACGAAGAGCGCCGGTACTTTCGGGAACAAACCAACCGATTCCGGGACCTGGGCTGGCCTCGTGCAGAACGGGCGGCCCGCTTCCACTGGACTTCAAGACTGAACGCCCTGACGGTGCTTCTGGCGTCCCTGCGGCATCCCTCCGTGCGCACGGCACAGAACATGACCCGCCACATCGTGGGATGACGACGGCGGCTTAAGGCGGCGCTACCGGGCCGGGTAGCCGGGAGCAGCAGGAAGATGGAAGTACTCCTCCAGCGTGCTGACACCTGATGAGTGAACGGCGAAGGCCAGGTCGACACCCACGAAACGCAGGTGCCACGGCTCATAGGCATAGCCGGTCACGGCAGAGGCTCCGGCAGGGTACCGGACGATAAACCCAAACCGATGGGCATTTTCTGCCGCCCACGCCCCGGCCGGGGTGTCTGCAAAGCAGGCCTGCAAAGAGCAGGCGCCATCCGCGGCGGCAATGTCCACGGCCAGTCCGGTCTGGTGCTCGCTGTAGCCCGGCCGGGCGGAGATGGCATCTGCCTGTTCCTGGCCGTACTGCGAGGTGTAGCCGCTGTACAGCGCTGACTGTGTCTCGAAGGGACGGTAGCCGCTGATGGCCCGGACCGTCACTCCGTCGGCGGCCGCCGCCTGCTGCAGGAGCATCAGCGCTTCCGCCGGTTCAGCGCGCAGAAGCTGTCCGTCGACGCTCAGGAGATCCTCCGGAGCATAATCTTCCGGCTCCAGCGGGCGTTCTTTGTTGACGACGACGGCGGTGTTCTTCGGGTTGTCGATGTCCAGGTCCACTGTGGCCGGCTCGGCAGGACGCCACGAAATGGTGCCGCGCTGGAAGCTTTGCGAACAGGTACCGGCGCTGCAGGCCGGGCCGGCAACCGGATAACCCAGCGGGCCGTTCTCGAAGGAATACGTGGCCCAGGCCTCGCGGATGGCTCCCCACGAGGGCTGGGCGCCCGTGGCCGGGGACCACACAATTCCGCCGTGTTCATAGTTGCGGTAACAGCCGCCGTCGCGCAGGCCGCAGGTCTCTGCCCCCGTGGGCCTGCCGAGCCCGCTGTCCGTTCCGCCCAACCGCTGATACTCCCGGTCGATGGCTGTTTCTGCCCGCTCAGCGCCTGTTTGGGCTGCCGGTGAAGCGACGGCGGCAGGAGCTCCGCCCAGAATCAGGACCAGGGCACAGACCGCTGCGGACAGGACCGAGAACCTCGGTCCTGTCCGGGCGGTCACTGGTGTCTTAGCCGTGGCGCGGTCCCTGCAGGCCGTCACCGTGATGAGGCGCCGGAGAAGTTCCGTCCGCAGTCCCGTCCTGGCCGGACGGCACAGACAGGGCGTCGACACGGGCGGTGAGCTTGTCCAGGGCGGCTCGAAGGATGGCTGCCTCTTCGGCCAGCGCTCTCGTTTCGTCCTCGACCACCGAAATTTCCAGAGACAGGTGCAGGCACACGCCCAGGACCAGGAAGATCGCCAGGGTAAAGAGGAGGTTGGCCGGAATAGCGAACCCTGCCAGATCGGATGCCCAGCCCAGGAGTTGCGGGAACCCTGCCAGGACGATGATCAGCAGGCCGACAATGACCCACAGGACAGCGTATTTTTCTTTCAGCTTGCGCTGGCGCAGAAGCAGGACCACCCAGCAGACCACAGCCAGGGCAAGGAGGAACGGTAAGAGGGTGGTGGTCATTTCGCTGCGCTCCGGTCGGTTCCCACGCTGGTCTTCTTGCGTGACATGGCAATGAGCAGGGCGAAGCCGCTGCGTGCCAGGTAGATGGCCGCCTTGGCCGGGTTGTGGCTGGGCTGCCCGCCCTGGCGGGGCCGCATTTCCACCGGCACCTGGGTAACGGTCAGTCCGGACCGGACGGCAACAACCAATGAATCAATCGTGTCACCCAGGTACTCGGCCGGATAATGCTCACAGTACTGGTCGATGGCTCGCGCGTTGCCCGCGCGGAATCCGGACGTGACGTCGGTGAGGCGGGTTTTGGCGATCTTGGAGATGGACCATCCGAGAAATGACATGGCCCATTTCCGCGGGCCGCGCACTTCGTAGCTGCCCTTGTCCGCAAACCGCGCTCCGATGGAGATGTCCGCGTGCTGCAGCCCGTCTACAACGTTGATCAGGTCCTTGGGATCATGCTGGCCGTCTGCATCGACCTGGATGACCCGCTCATAACCGTGCCTCTTGGCATATTTGAAGCCGGCCCGCATGGCTCCGCCCACGCCGAGGTTGAACGGCAGCCGCAGCACGGTAGCGCCTGCTGCTTCAGCGATATCGGCTGTGCCGTCGGAGGAACCGTCATCGACGACGAGGACGTCCGCGTTGGGGACGGCACCCAGGACTTCCGTCACTGTGTTGCCGACGGACTCTGACTCGTTCCACGCCGGCATGATGACCAAAATACGGTCTTCAACGATAGGGAGCCCGAGCCCGTCCAAGGCTGTCTCGTGCATATTGTGCCCGCTCAGTGGTTCCAACTCCTACGTAGTGCTGAAAGTGTGGTGCTTCCCCGCTGTGTTCCGGGAAAATATCGGCGTCCCCTACTAAAGTATCGCAGGCCCGCTGCATCGTGCAGATCGGGCGTCCCCGGAACGTGCTGCAACGATCGACTACGGACCCGCTGCACCGGCGCCTGGACGCGCCGGCGACCGGTGCCGCTGACCCGTAATGCCGGGATTCACCGCACCAAAGGCTAGAATTGGTCGCGGCCCTATGGCTCACCGTCTACGCCCCGGAGGCTCCTACATGGACTGGCTTAGCGCCGCACCCGCCCTAATGATCGCCCTGCTGATCCTGGTTATCCCCGGATTTGCCGTGGGGCTGGTGCTTCGCATCCGGACCTTCGACGCAATCGCGCTGGCGCCCCTGATTACGGTCACCCTCATCAGCGTCTCGGCCATTGTAGCGTCCATGATCGGTCTTCCCTGGAACGTTGGCGTCCTTGCTGCCGCCACCATTGCCGCCCTGTTGATCGCCTTCCTTTTCCGGCTGGCAGAGCGCCGCCTGCGGCCCGAGCCCCTCCCCCGGCAGGGAACTCCGTTTTCCCGCGAACTGCAGTATGCCGGCGCTGCCCTGATAGCCTTCCTGCTCATTGGCTGGCAGGTTGCCCGTGTTATCGGCGTGCCGGAGAACTTCTCCCAGACCTTTGACAACAACTTCCATTTGAACGCAGTGCGCTATGTGCTGGAAACTGCCGACGCGTCTTCGCTGACGCTGAATTCAATGACCTCCGGGGATCAGCCTGCAACGTTCTATCCCGCTGCCTGGCACGGGTTGACTGCACTGGTGATCCAGTTGTCGGGTGCGCCCCTCACGGTGGGCGTCAGCGCTGTGAGTATTGCCATAGCCGCTGCAGTCTGGCCGCTGAGCCTCCTCTTCGCCGTCCGCCAGCTCACCCGGCTGGTTCCCGCAGCAGTCCTTGGCGCCGGAGTTCTTGCCGGCAGCTTCGCCGCGTTCCCTCTTCTGCTGCTGGACTTCGGTGTCCTTTATCCCAACCTCCTGTCGCTGGCGATGGTCCCGGCGGGGCTGGCGCTGGGCGCCATCGTGCTGAAGCAGGCCCCTGCAGCGATGCTGGATGCGCCGCGCGCCTGGCTGCTGGCTGCGCTGTCGCTGCCCGGCATCGCCGTCTCCCACCCCAACGGCATCATGACGCTGATCGCTCTGGCGCTGCCGGTCCTGATCTCGGCTTACGTTTTCCGCCTCCGGGACCTGGTGATCTCCAAGGCTTCACCCGTCCACTACGTCCTTCCAACGGTTCTGTTCGCCGCCGCGTGGGGCATCATCATCGTGTTGTGGAACCTCGTCCGTCCCGCCCCCGAGGACGCGTTCTGGGGCAACGTACAAACGGTTCCCCGCGCCGTGGGTGAGGCACTCCTGTTGGGCCCCCTCGGCGCGCCGGCCGCCTGGACGGCCAGCATCCTCGTGATCGTGGGTATCGTGGCCTGCTTCCGGCAGCCGCGCCTGCTGTGGGTGGCCGGCTCGTTTGCGGTTGCCGTTGCCCTATTTGCGGTGTCCTCCGGTACTCCCATCTCGGACACCCGCATGTTCCTGACCGGCGTCTGGTACAACGACTCCCAGCGGCTCGCTGCTGTCCTCCCGCTCGCCGCCGCTCCGCTGGCCGTGCTGGGACTGAACCTTATTCTCAAGCCGCTCACCGCGTTCACTGGGACTGCCATCGGCCGCAGCCGGATGAGCGGAACTACCGCGGCTGCAACGTCTGCAGTCTTTGCCGTAGTTCCCGCGCTGATGCTCTTCCCCCTGACCCAGGGCAACAGCATGGACACCGAAATTGCCAAGGCACGCGTCAATTACATCCCCACCGACATGGCTTCCCTGCTCACCAATGATGAGCTGGAAATGATTGACGAGCTGGACGAGCTCACTCCCGAGGACGCGGTCATCGCCGTCAACCCCTGGACAGGCGGAGCACTGGCGTATGCCCTTGGCGACCGTGAAACCACGCACAAGCACATTTTCTCCACCAGCACCCCGGAGCTGGAGATCATCGATGCCAGCCTTAAGGACGCCGGAGACACCCCGGGCGTCTGCGAAGCAGTTGAAGCGACCGGTGTGGGGTATGTCCTGGACTTCGGTGACCAGGAGGTCCACGGCGGCGACCACCCCTACCCCGGACTGGATGACCTGGAAACCGACGATGACTTCAAGCTGATCAGCAGCGTCGGTGACGTCCGGCTCTACGAATTCGTCGGCTGCTGACTCTGCCCGCACAGAGCTGGCACCTGCAAAGAACGACGGCGGCCGTCCCCCTTGGGGCGGCCGCCGTCGTTTCAGGTATTCGGACGGGGCGGATCAGCTGCCGAACGCGTGCCGCAGCAGAATCGGAACCGCACGGGTGTTCCCCGAGCGCAGGGCTCCGGGAACCAAGACAAGAGCGTGCGCACGGGAGGTGAGGTGCAGCCGCGCGGCCCGCCGGGTCCGGGACCACCCCTTGTCTGCCGTCAGGCTGGCTGCAAGGGAGAAGAACCGGCGCTCCCCCTCGAACCGGCTGCCGTCCACCAGTTCCAGTGAAGACGCACTGGAACTATGGCGGCGGTAACAAAATACGGGGTCCGGAAGCACCATCAGGTCTTCGCCGTCCATGACCAGGTCCAGAATGAGGGCGAGGTCCTGAATCACGGAAAAATCGTCACGGAAATCATGGGTTTGGACGGCGTCCCGCCGGAAGGCCAAAGACGGCCAGTACAGCCAGTTTCCATGCATCAGTCCCGCCATCAGGCGGTCCCCGTGGAGCATACGGACGGGCGGGGTCCGCGGCCGAAGCATCTTCTGCTTGACGCTGTCCGCCAGCGTGGCGGACGGTTTACCGTGCTCATCCACCACCTGGACTCCGGGCTGAATGATCCCGACCCGTGGAGCCGCCCGGTGAGCCGCCATCACCGTCTCGACGTAGCCGGGCAGCATGAAGTCGTCGCATCCCATAATGACCAGCCGCGGCTCGGTGGCCATCTGCACGCACCGGCGGAAATTCTCGGTGATGCCGCAGTTTTCCGGATTGCGGATGTACCGGATCCGCGGTTCCTCCGCCAGCCCGGCAAAGTACTCGTCAACGGCGCGGTCCGGGTAATCATCGTTGATAACGGTCAGGCGCCAATGGGGGCTTGTCTGGCCGCGCACACTCTCCACCGCGGTCCGCAAATAGCCAAGGTCTCCCCAGAACGGGATGTAAATGCCCAGCACTTCCGGCTCGGCGGTCATGATTCTTCTCCCAAATCCCGGACATAGCTCTCCAGGCGCTTGGCCGCGGCCTCGGGCACAAACCCGGCCGCCTCAAGTTTGCCCAGGTCCAGGGTGGAGAGCAGCGGCCGCGGAGCCACGCCCTCCTTGCCCGCGAAGTACTCCGCCGTGGACACACCCGTCACGGACTCCGGTGCCGCCTCGCAGAGGCGGAACACCTCCCGTGCAATCTCCGCCCAGGAACCAGCGGGCCCTGTGTTCGTGAGGTTGTACGTACCGTACGGGGCACCGGATTCCAGCAGATGCCGGATACCCGCGGCCAGGTCCTCGGTGAACGTGAGCCGGCCGATCTGGTCATCCACCACTGACGGTGTAATCCCCCGGGCGGCCAGGGAGGCCATGGTCTTCACGAAGTTGCTGCCGTCCCCGATCACCCAGGACGTGCGGACAATATAGTGCGCCGGAACGGCCCCCGCCGCGGTGTCCCCGGCGGCCTTGGACTGCCCGTACACGCCCAGCGGCGAGAACGGTTCATCCTCGCGGTGCGGCTCAACAGTGCCGTCGAAAACATAGTCCGAGGAAACCTGCACCAGCGTGATCCGGTGCTCCACGGCAACCCGGGCCAGCCGGGCCACGGCTTCGGCATTGATGGCCCAGGCCGCCGCCCTGCCCTCGGCTGTTTCAGCGGTGTCCACGGCCGTGTACGCGGCCGCGTTGATCACCGCTGAGTAATTCTTCCAGTTCCGTGACGCGAAGGACGCGGGATCGGTGAGGTCAAAGTCGGTGCGGGCAGCGAACTCAACGTTCCCGGCGCCGTCGTACTCAGCGCGCAGGGCACGGCCCAGCTGTCCGTCCGCCCCCAGGACCAGGATCTTCTTCGGCGGCATCGGCACCACATCGGCCAGCCGCGGATGGGCCTTGTCCTTGTCCGAGAGCTCCGCCTTTTCCAGCGGGATCGGCCACTGGATGGCCGCGGTCTCGTCAGCGAGGTTCAGGAACGTGTACTGCCCCTGGGCACCGGCGCTCCAGTGGTCATTGACCAGGTACGTGTAGGCGGTGTTGTCCTCCAGGGTCTGGAAGGCGTTGCCCACCCCGCGCGGGATGAAGATGGCCGTATCCGGGCCCATCTCGGCGGTGAAGACCGTGCCGAAGGACGGGCCCTCGCGCAGGTCCACCCACGCGCCGAAGATTCGGCCGGTGGCCACGGAAATGTACTTGTCCCAGGGCTCGGCGTGGATGCCGCGGGTGGTGCCGGCCTTTTCGTTGAAGGAAATGTTGTTCTGCACCGGTCCGAAGTCTTCCAGCCCCAGCGCAAGCATCTTTTCCCGCTGCCAGTTTTCCTTGAACCAGCCGCGGTTGTCGCCGTGGACCGGGAGGTCATACAGGACGACGCCGGGAATGGGCGTGGGGCGGGCAGCCAGCGGCTTGGAGAATTCTACGGTCATGGCGTTACTGGCCCTGGACCTTGTACTTGGCTTCGGTGACGTCCTTCTGGGGCCGCCACCATTGCTCGTGTTCCCGGTACCAGGCGATGGTGTCCGCCAGTCCCTGCTCAAAATTGGAGAATTGCGGAGCCCAGCCCAGCTCGGAGCGCAGCTTGGAGGAATCAATGGCGTAGCGCAGGTCATGTCCGGGCCGGTCAATGACCTGGTCATAGGCGTCCGCGGGCAGCCCCATGTGCGTCAGGATCAGTTCCACGACTTCCTTGTTGTTCTTCTCCCCGTCAGCGCCGATCAGGTAGGTCTGGCCGATCTCGCCCTTTTCAATGATGGTCAGCACGGCCGAGGAATGGTCGTTGGCGTGGATCCAGTCCCGCACGTTCTCCCCGGCACCGTAGAGCTTGGGCCGCACGCCGTCGATCACGTTGGTGATCTGGCGGGGAATGAACTTTTCCACGTGCTGGTACGGGCCGTAGTTGTTGGAGCAGTTGCTGATGGTGGCCTGCAGCCCGAAGGACCGGACCCAGGCGCGCACCAGCAGGTCCGAGCCGGCCTTCGTGGAGGAATACGGGCTGGAGGGGTTGTACGGGGTGGCTTCGGTGAACCGTGCCGGGTCATCCAGTTCCAGGTCGCCGTAGACCTCGTCCGTGGAGATGTGGTGGAACCGGGTGCCGTGCTTGCGGGCCGCTTCGATCAGCGTGTAGGTGCCGATGATGTTCGTGTCCAGGAACGGGCGCGGGTCATGCAGCGAATTGTCGTTGTGGGACTCAGCGGCGTAGTGCACCACGACGTCGGCCTCAGCCACCAGCGGATCCACCAGGGCGGCATCGCAGATATCGCCCACAACCAGGGTGAACCGTGCCGGGTCCAGGCCCTGCAGGGAGGCACGGTTGCCGGCATAGGTGAGCTTGTCCAGCACCGTAACCTGCGCATCGGTGTGCTCGAGTACGTAATGGACAAAGTTAGACCCAATAAAACCGGCTCCGCCGGTCACCAGAAGTTTCTGCATGATTTTAACCCTACCTGCCCGTCAGGGCGCCGTTGTCCGAGTCTGTACAGGCCTGCAGTCCTCGCTCAGGGGGCTGCAGTGCTGCGCTTTGTGCCGCCGGCGGCACCGGACGCGGGCGCTGAGCGAACGATGACCCACAGGTGCACCGCGATGCCGCAGAGCGGACCCGCGGCAAGGCTGATAATCGTCCGTGTCTCGATATCCAGCGGCAGCCACAGCAGGGCAAAGGACACCACGCAGGCTGTAACCCAGCCCAGCGAGTAGGCACGGTGCCGGTTACTGGCGATGGTCAGCGCACCGGTCAGGGTGAGCAGCGCCAGGAATCCGGCGTCGAACGTCAGTGCAGCCAGCACCGCCGGGGACATGTCATAGTGTTCGCCGAAGAAGGCCACCATGAGCCAGGGGCCAAGAAGCCACGCCGCCGCAGCACCCACCACGGCGACTCCTATCACCAAACCGAAAATGGGAGCCACTGCTTTCAGCCCCTCCGATCGCCGGGACATGAAGTGGGTGATGGCGACGCCCTGGTAAGCCTGCAGCGGGATCATAAGCGGTGCCCGAGTCAGCGACAGCGCCATCAGGAGGGCAGCAGATTCCAGATACACGGAATCCGTGGTGGTCAGGCGCAGCAGGACGGGAAACCCAACCACCAGTGACGCACTGGCCGCCGCGGCCATGCAGGCATGCCACACGGTGCGCAGGTAGGGCCGCAGGCTCGTATCGGAGCGCTGCAGGAAGGCTCTGCGGCTTTGGGGTGAGAGGAGCATAAACAGCAGCCAGGCAGCGGTGCCCGCGGCGGTTGCCCAGGCCAGTCCCGCTACCGTTGCCCCGATCAGCACCACCATAACCAGGACGGCGAGACGGACCGCTGACTCGGAGGCAATCATTCTCGAATAAGTCCCCCAGCGTCCCAGCCCGCCGAACTGACCCATCATGACAGCATGGCCGGCGTAAAACACTGCGGTCACACAGACCACCGGGACGAGTGCGGCGGCGTAGGTGCCAAAGACCGGCGGTGCCCACAGAGGGGACGCTGCGGCGAGTACAAGGCCCGTCCCCAGGCCCACAGCCAGAGCAACCGGGCCCATGCGGGGCCGGCGCCGCCCGTCAGGCGTTTCTGCCGGCACGGAACCGGAAACCTCGAGATTGCGTGCTGTCTTGGCGGCACGGGTGGTCTCGACGGCGATGCCGCCCAGCACGCCGATGACAAGGAACACCACAGACCAAAAGGTCAGGAAGGCAGCGTTGTCCTGCTTGTCCAGCGTGCGGGCCGCCACCACGATCACGACGTAACCCACGGCGGCGGAGGCCAGCGAGGCAGCTCCCACGCCGGCGGCCGAAGCCTGGCCCATGCCCTTTTCGGGAGCTTTCGGTCCGGAAGCCTTGATCGTTTTACCCAACTTGAACCTGATGTCCTTCTCACCTCGTGTCAGCAGCGCCAGCCGGCCCGGGCGGGACAGCGGCAATTATGCGGAGGTATCCGGGCAGGGATCGGCCACAGACTCACAACTCCCACCGGTCAACCTTACCGCCAGCTTCACGCCGGGCGCACCGGGACCGGTGCCCTCGCCCCTCGCCCGCAACTGCCCCACGCCACGTGCGCCGAGGGCACCGGGCAATTTTGCCGGTGCCACGGGCTGGGAGAAGATGATTCCATGCGCGGAATAATACTGGCCGGCGGCACGGGATCCCGGCTGCACCCCATCACCCATGGAATCAGCAAGCAGCTTGTCCCTGTCTACGACAAGCCCATGATCTATTACCCGCTCTCCACCCTTATTCTCAGCGGCATCCGCGACATCCTCATCATCACCACCCCGTATGACGCGGATCAGTTTGAGCGGCTGCTCGGAGACGGCAGCCAGTTCGGGATCAGCATCACGTATGCCCAGCAGACCTCCCCCGACGGCCTCGCCCAGGCTTTCATCCTTGGCGAAGAACACATCGGCGATGAATCCGTGGCCCTGGTGCTTGGAGACAACATCTTTTACGGCCACGGTATGGGAACCCAGCTGCGCCGGTTTGAAAACGTGGATGGCGGTGCCATCTTCGGCTACTGGGTCCAGGACCCCACCGCCTACGGAGTCGTGGAATTCGACGCCGACGGCAAGGCACTGTCCCTGGAAGAGAAGCCCGCGCACCCCAAGAGTAACTACGCGGTTCCCGGCCTGTACTTCTATGACAACGACGTCGTGGAAATCGCCAAGTCCCTCAAGCCCTCTCCCCGCGGCGAACTGGAAATCACCGACGTGAACCGGGTCTATCTGGAACGCGGGAAGCTGCGGGTAGACATCCTGCCCCGCGGTACCGCCTGGCTGGACACCGGCACGTTCGATTCCCTCAATGACGCTTCCAACTTCATCCGCACCGTGGAAAGCCGGCAGGGCCTGAAGATCGGTTCGCCCGAGGAAGTTGCCTGGCGGCTCGGGTTCCTTTCGGACGATGAGCTGCGCAAGCGGGCGGAGCCGCTGATAAAGAGCGGCTATGGAGACTATCTGCTCTCCCTGCTCGAGTCGGGCAAGAAGTAAGGCGCTTCCACCACAACCGGCGCAGCAAAAAAAGGGCGGACCCTGCGGGTCCGCCCTTTTTGCTGTCTGCCGGTTTCCTATCCCTGGCCGCGCAGGCGGGCGACGACGTCGATAACCGGGCCGTCCATGACGACCTGGCCATGTTCAAGCAGTACGCCGCGTTCACAGATCTTGGACACCAGGTCCAGGTCGTGGCTCACGACAACAAGGGTCTTGCCCTCATCAGCGAGCTCACGGATCTTGGCAATGCACTTCTTTTGGAACGGTTCGTCTCCCACGGCGAGGATTTCATCGACGAGGAAAACCTCGGGGTTGGTATGCACCGCCACCGAGAAGGCCAGCCGGAGATACATGCCCGAGGAGTAGAACTTCACTTCGGTATCAATGAACTGGCCAATCTCCGAGAACTCAACAATCGAGTCGAACTTCTCATCGATCTCCTGCTCGGTCATCCCCAGGATGGCGCCGTTCAGGTAGACATTGTCCCGGCCGCTGAGGTCGTGGTGGAAACCTGCTCCCACCTCAATGAGCCCGGCCACCCGTCCCCTGGTCCCCACGGATCCGCTGTCGGGGCGCATGACGCCGGAGATGTGCTTGAGCAGGGTGGACTTGCCGGACCCGTTCAAGCCCAGCAGTGCCACCGTCTCGCCCTGCTCAATATCGAGCGAGACACCCTTGAGCGCGTGGAACTTCTCGGACAGGTCGCCTTTTCGTCCTTTGACCAGCCAGACGAACGCTTCTTTCATGGAGCGGGTGTGCCGCAGGACGAACTGCTTGTTGATATTGCGTACTTCAATGGCATTTACCACGGTTTACAGCTCCTGCGCGAAACGGCCTTCAAGGCGACGGAAGACTAGCTGGCCCAGCAGCAGCACAGCTGCCGAAATAGCCAGGGCAACGGGAATCCACACGGAAAGCAGATGCGGCGGAATTGCCTCGGCACCGTCCGTAGTGGGAAGCCAGAACGCGTAGTGGAAGGTTTCCACGCCTACTGTGATCGGGTTCAGCTGGTAGATGTTGAAGTACGTCTCCCCCAGCTTGTCCCGCACCATAATCCAGGAATAAAGCACCGGCGAGGCCCAGGTGGCAATCATGAGGAGCATGTCCACCAGGTTCTCCGCATCGCGGAAGTAGACATTCACCGCTCCGAAAAGCAGGCCCAGACCGGTCGCAAGCAGGGTCACGATGATGAATCCTGCCGCCGCAGCCGCAAACTGCAGTAGTGATGGCCGCCAGCCGTTGAACAGGCACGCGACCACCAGGATGACTATCTGCGGCACAAAGTGCACTCCGGAAACCCACACGGAAGCCATCGGGAAAAGTTGGCGGGGAAGGTAGATCTTCTTGATCAGGCCTCCGTTGCCAACGATGGATCTGGACGCGTTGCCGAGCGCTTCGGTGAAGAAGTTGATCAGGACAATGCCGGAGAACAGGTAGATTGCGTAGTTTGGCAGGCCGTCGGGGTTCCGGTCGCTTTCCTCCAGTCCGAGGAAGACGCCCAGGGCAATGTAGAAGACCACAAACTGGACGCCGGGCTTCACATAGGACCACAGCAGCCCCAAAACCGATCCTCGGTACCGGACCTTAAGTTCCTTCGAAACCAGCAGTTTGAGCAGGAAGCGGGACCGGAAAATATCAGCCAGTCCTGCTCCCCGCCCCGGGGTTTCAAGCGCGCCGGTGGACAAGCTTACTTACTCTCTTCCGAGTGCTTTTCGAAGGTCGCTTTCCAGGCCTCCATGGACGTGATTTCCGGAAGCGCCTTGCGGTACTTCTGGCTCAGCTTGTGCCAGTCCCTCAGGATTTCTGCGTTGAGGCGTGCTCCCTCGGCCAGCAGTTTCCGCAGCTTCTTTGGATCCCGCTGGTACCACGAGGCTGCCGTGCCGTCTGCGTTGGTGACCACCGCACTGTCGTACTGCGACATGCGCCACCACCGGTTGTCGATGTGGGCAACCCGGGCCTGGGGCCGTTCGAGGTTGGACTCCGCCACCGGCTTGGTCAGCTGCCGGACAATGGTCTTGGCCGCCCAGGGCACGAGCGTGACGTAGGACGGTGCTTTGAAGCCCTGCCCGTGGCGCGGCGGTTTGACCATGCCCGGGCGGGGGAACGCCTCGGGGTCGGCTTCGAACTGTGCTTCGGAGTATTCCTTGCGCATCGCCTGGATGGCAGGAAGCCTGCTGGGCAGGATGTCGTGGAGCTGCTCCGGACCGGCGATCAGGTCCTTCAGCGCCATCACGCGCCCCTGTGCAGTGAAGTACTGCATGGAAATCAGGTGCTTGATATCAATGAAGCTGCCCTCACGCACCACCCGTCCGCCGCGTGGGTAGGGGCTGTGCAGCAGGGCGGTGATGATGCGGTTCCGGCTGTGGAAGTAGGCCTGCCAGTCCACGGCATCGTCTTTGTCAGCCCAGGTGATGTGCCAGACGGCGGCACCGGGCAGCGAGACTGTGTTGTAGCCTGCGGCCTTGGCGCGGAGGCCGTATTCGGCGTCGTCCCATTTGATGAACACGGGCAGGGAAAGCCCAATGTTGCGGATAACCTCGGTGGGGATCATGCACATCCACCAGCCGTTGTAGTCCACGTCCACCCGGCGGTGCATCCACGAGGTGGTGCGCAGGTTGGAGCGCGCGAAGTCGTGGCCGAGCACCTGTTCCTTGAAGGGATGGTCAGGCTGGAAACGGAAGACGTTCACCGTCTCGCCGAAGGTGTGCAGGACCGAGCGGTTGTACAGGTCGAACATGTGCGCCCCGACGATGGTGGGCGTCTTGCAGTGGTCAGCGAACGTCAGCATCCGGGTGATGCTCTCCGGCTCCATGACAATGTCGTCATCGAGCAGCAGTACGTAGTCGCTGCCGCTCTCGACCGCCTCGTACATGCCGCGGGCAAAGCCGCCGGAGCCACCGAGGTTGCCCTGGTGGATCATTCGCAGCTTGCCGCCAAGCGCTGCTTCGGCTTCGGCGAAGCCCTCTGCATCGACCAGCTTCTTTGTTCCCTGGTCAACGATCAGCACCTCGGCAACGTTTTCCAGTGCCTCGGGATTGTCCGCCAGAATCTTGAGGTTGTTCAGGCAGAACTCGTTCTTGTTCAGCGTGGTGATTTCCAGCGTGATTGAACCGGGTTTCTGCGCCTCGCCTTCGGCCATCCAGTTGGCTTCAACCAGGGCCATGGGCTCGGCGCCCGCCACCAGGTCAAACCAGTACCAGCCGCCGTCACCAAAGGGCTTCAGCGTGAGGTCGAAGTCGGAAACCGTGTCACCGTCCACCCTCCGGGTCTCCACGTGCTGCAGGGAGCCGCGGGCGTTGGACTTGTAGACGCTGACGGCGCCGGCGCCCTTGGTTTCCACGTGCAGGCGGACACTTTCAACGTCGGTCCAGCGGCGCCAGTAGCTCGCCGGGAACGCATTGAAGTAGGTGCCGAAGGACAGGCGCTGCCCGGGGCGGGCAATGGTGCCGGTGCGGGAGAGGAAGTCCTCAACATGCACTTCACCGCCGGATGCGGCGGCCTCGGTGCTCTGCGTCTTGGTGGACTTCATCATGGAGCCGTCCATGGTGTTGAACTGCGCACCCATGGCAGAGCCGCTGTCGACGTACAGCAGTGCCGTGTCCATTTGGCTCTGGTCCGGGAAAATAATGCGCTGCAGTGTATGCCACTGCTCCGATTCCCCGGTGGTGCCCTGCTTTTCTTCAGTCTTCAGCTGGCTCACGCGTCAACTCCTCCGCTTTCGAGCTTTGCCCCGCCGGTGAAGTGGGGCTTGATCTTATTGTCGTACATCGACAATGCCGATCCGATCGCCATGTGCATGTCCAGATACTTGTAGGTGCCCAGGCGGCCGCCGAAGAGGACTTCTTTTTCGCCCTTGGCAAGGTCGCGGTAGGCCAGGAGCTTGGCCCGGTCCTCCGCCGTGTTGACGGGGTAGTACGGCTCGTCACCCTTCTCCGCGAACCGGGAGAATTCACGCATGATGACCGTGGCGTCCTTGGTGTAGTCGCGTTCAGGGTGGAAGTGACGGAACTCATGGATCCGGGTGTAGGGAACGTCCTCATCCGGATAGTTCATGACCGAGGTGCCCTGGAAGTCCTCCATCGGCAGGACCTCTTCTTCGAGGTCAATGGTGCGCCAGGAGAGGTTGCCCTCGGCATAGTCAAAGTAGCGGTCCACGGCGCCGGTGTAGATGACCGGCACCTGGCCCCGGGTGGCGTCGCGGGAGAACTCATGTCCGGCGTCGAAGAAATCGGTGTTCAGGTGCACCTGGATATTGGGGTGGTCCGCCATCCGCTCGATCCAGGCGGTATACCCGTCAACGGGCAGCCCCTCGTACTTGTCGTTGAAGTACCGGTTGTCATAGTTGTACCTGACCGGCAGGCGGCTGATGATTTCGGCCGGCAGGTCCTTGGGATCGGTCTGCCACTGCTTGCCGGTGTAGTGCTTGATGAACGCCTCGTACAGCGGGCGGCCGATCAGCTGGATGCCCTTGTCATTGAGGTTGGCCGGATCAGTTCCGGCGAGCTCGCCGGCCTGCTCCTGGATCAGGGCCTTTGCCTCGGCGGGGCCCATGGAGGAACGGAAGAATTGGTTGATCGTGCCCAGGTTGATGGGCATGGAGTACACCTCGCCCTTATGGCTGGTGTACACCTTGTGAACGTAGTTGGTGAACTCGGTGAACCGGTTGACGTACTCCCAGACGCGTTCATTGGACGTATGGAAAAGGTGCGCTCCGTAGCGGTGCACCTCAATGCCCGTCTGAGCTTCCTTTTCACTGTAGGCGTTGCCGCCAATGTGGTGGCGGCGATCCAGGACAGCGACCTTAAGGCCCAGTTCCTTTGCAGCGCGCTCGGCTACGGTCAGACCGAAAAATCCCGATCCGACGACGACGAGGTCAACGTTCACTTGTTTCTCCTGTTTGTTTCGGTACGGCCCATGCGGGCACGCACCCGACGGTCTAGGTTATCCGAGAATCGGTACACCGGCACTTTTGGCAACACGGCCCACCCGCTACCAGTTCACGGCTGTGTGGAACCGCTGCTCGAATTGTTCGAGCATTGAGGCTGTGTAGGTGGTCGTCAGATGGTTGTCATCCATGTAGACGTAAACGTTGCCCACCACCGGGCCGCAGATCCCGTTCGGGCAGATCACATCCGTCATGTCCATCAGTTCCACTCCCGGAACCGCTGCAAAGAAGGATGTGATGACACGGGAATCGGAAAGTTTCTCGTTCACATCCGCGGTGCATGCTTCTGAGTTCGATCCGTTGGCCTCGGCGCAGCTGATCATGTTGAAGGCATACCGGGGATTGTCGCGGACACCCACCACCGGGATCCCCGCCTGCTGCAGAGTAGCGGACGCCTCCGCCAGCCCGTCCACCGGCGTATCAAGTGCTTCCACCGGATGGGCGGCCGTCGCCACGGTGAAGACCGCGTCGGGTTTCAGTTCCTGGGCGTACTCGAGCGCAGCAGCATTGAAGTCATTGCATCCTGCACCCCTGCTGTCAGAGGTCGCTCCGAAGGAGCAAGCACCCAGCAGCAGGGAAACCAGTTGGTAGTTGTGCTCCCTGGCCATAGGCTCCAGTACCCCAAGCCACTGTTCAGTATGGGAATCACCAATCACGAGAATGGTTTTTTCCGGGGCCGCCGGCGGAACCGAGGCCATGCAGGATTCCGTCAGCGCGGGGTCGGACGGCTGAACTTCGAGGTTCGAGCAGTCTGTTTCAAGGACACCCCATTCCTTGGACAGGGCACTGAGCAGGGGCATGGGCTGTGCATCCGGGTTGCTAAGGTCCGTGAAATCCGCCAGCAACGCACGTGCTCCCGGGTTGTCCTTGACCGCCTCGGCTTCAAGCCGCTCGGCCTGGACCTTCAGCCCGTACTGCCAGCCGGCTACCGGGGCTGCCACCAGGGCGACGCACAAACCAATCACTACGGCGGCCCGCATCGAGTTTCGATTGACCCAGGCCGAGGAACGAAGCGGGCGTTCAACCAGCTTGGTAGTCAGGTAGGCCAGGACAAGGGAGAGCATGATGATCGCTGTTCCGCCTACCGGTCCCACTTCCTGCCTGTCACGCCAGATCAGGTAGATCACCAGGACGGGCCAGTGCCATAGATACAAGGCGTAGGACATGTCGCCCAGCCGCATCAACGGCTTCCAGGACAGGAACCGGTCTGCACCGATTCGGCTGCCTGTCTGCCCGGCCACGATCACCAGCGATGCCGCCATCAGCGGCATCAGCGCGACATAGCCGGGGAACTGCCCCTGCACGTCCAGCAGGAAGCCGACGCTGAGCATCGCGGCCAGCCCCAGCCACCCGGCGACAACCCGCAGACCCCGGGGCAGCTTCAGATACGGCAGGGCCAGTGCAAGCAGGGTTCCGAAAGCGAATTCCCACAACCGGGTGCGGGTGTCGAAGTAGGCGTGCGCCTGGTTTCCGTAGGTCTCAATAACGGAAAAAGTAAAGGAAGCGGCGAAAACTGCACCAAAGACGGCCAGCACCACGGCACGGAAACGGAGCCTAAAGGCTTTGGCCAAAAGCGCCGACGCGGCGAGCAGCAGGGGCCACAGAATGAAAACCTGGCCTTGAATGGACAGCGACCAGAAATGCTGCAGCGGACTCGCGGTGCTGTGGTCCGCAGCGTAGTAGTCCACGGATTCGGCCGCCAACAGCCAGTTCTGGAAATACAGCAGCGAAGCCCAGCTCTGGGACAGAATCTCGGTCCACCTGCTTTGCGGAACAAACAGCGCCGTTGCCGTCAGTGTTCCGAGCAGCACCACCACCACGGGCGGCAGCAGGCGCTTGAATTGGTGCAGCCAGTATCTTCCCAGCTGGAGGGCCCGCCCACCCTCCACCTTGCGGATAAAAGAGAGGGTCAGCAGGAAGGCGGAGATCAGGAGGAAAACATCCACACCGCCGGAGACACGCCCAAACCAAATGTGATAGGTGACGACCATCAGCACTGCGAGGGCCCTGAGTCCCTGCACTTCGGGGCGGTAGGTGGACTTTACTGCCGACGGAGCCGGGGTGTCAGGGGAGACCGGTACGGTTTCCGTTTCTAGCCTAGACACATAGTCCTCTCGTCAGTACAGGCATTCCAGCCATAGACAATACCCTCAAAGCCTTGCGGCCTGAGCTTAGGCTTCGGCCGCGGGACCGCCCACAGTCCCCGCCAGCTTCCATTTTATGCGGCTTGCTGACCCGGTTTGACGGCCAACACGCGAGGAACCGGCCAACAGAGGATGCTCCCCGGCTCTCGGCGGAACGCCGGCGCCTGTGTCCGATCAGACAGCGGATACCGCCTTTGGGCCCCGCTTGAGATCGTTCCTAGAAGGCCTTCGGCTCGCCCGAGATCCGGCTGGTGTGTTCCAGCACCGGGCGGGTGAACAGCAGCAGCAGCACAACTGCCGCGGGCAAAAGCAGGAGCAGGCCAATGAGGACCACTCCGCCCTGCAGAGTTGGAACGGCAAGGACTATCGCGAACAGCTGGAACACCAGCGCTCCGGCACGGGTCCAGCGGAAGCCGCGGAAGAAAAAATGGCCGAGGACCAGCAGCCACACACCTGCGGCGGCAAGGATGACTGCCGTGAAAACCGCTCCGCCCAGGGATGCCGCCTCGGTGGTGAAGAGACTGTAGACAAACCAACCTGCCAGCGCCAGCAGGGCCGCTGCTTCGAGGACGAGGACTGCCGAAATAACAATGACGGCCGCCGGAACGGACGCAGGGCGACCGGCCGGGGGCTGTGGTTCTTGGGGTCTTGACACACTGGCACACTACCGGACATAGTCGGAGAGCGTCCGGCCCATGGGGCCCGGATAACGGATGCTGTGACGCATCCCTCACGCCTTTGGCCAGATTGAGGGCAGATTAACCCTTGTCTGAGTTTCCGTAACGTGGAATCCTAGTAGTTGGGGAAATCAGGGGCCGGAACTGGCCCCTTTCGTTTGCAGTTGCTCGTGAATGTTTTCACAAACACGTGGGAGTCAACTATTTAGAGGAGATTGTGATTAACATGGATTGGCGGAGCCGCGCAGCGTGTCTGGACAAGGATCCGGAGCTGTTCTTCCCTGTGGGCAACACCGGCCCGGCTCTTCTTCAGATTGAAGAAGCCAAGAGTGTGTGCCGGCGGTGCCCGGTCATGGATACCTGCCTCCAGTGGGCCATCGAAACAGGCCAGGACGCAGGCGTCTGGGGCGGTATGAGCGAAGATGAGCGCCGCGCACTGAAGCGTCGTGCCGCACGAGCACGCCGCGCTTCGTAATTCAGCACGGACGCTTGGCGGTCCCACGGGACTGATCTCGTCTACAAGACTTCAGAATGGCCGCTGCCACGGGCAGCGGCCATTCCTGTTTAACCCCGGGTGCTCCGTAGCGCACCGTCCGCCGGGGCGTCAGCTCCTGCGTGACTCATTGTCCAGTCCCATTTCAATCCGAACCTCTGTGCCTCCGCCCGGACGGGCAGACCATTCAATGGTGCCGTCCAGTTCGCTTTGGACGAGGGTGCGCACAATCTGCAGCCCCAGCCCCTCCCGCCGCGGCTCCGGCGGCAGCCCGGCGCCGTCGTCGGCCACGGTGACCGTGAGGATTTCCTCGGCGTAGGCGCCCCTCTGCCGGGCGGCACTGAGCCACACCGTACCCTTGCGGTCCGAAAGTCCGTGCTCGACGGCGTTAGTCACCAGTTCATTGATCACCAGGGCCAGCGGTGTTGCAAAATCGCTGGGCAGCTCTCCGAAAGAGCCTTCCTTCTCAGTGCTCACCTCTTGCGTGGGGGAAGCGACCTCCGCGGCAAGCCGGAACTGCCGGTCGATCAGCTCGTCGAAGTTCACGTTCTGTGTCAGTCCCTGAGACAGCGTTTCGTGCACCAGCGCAATCGTGGCGACCCGGCGCATTGCCTGCGCCAGCCCCTGTTTGCCTTCTTCGCTCTCCATCCGCCGCGACTGCATCCGCAGCAGGGCTGCCACGGTTTGCAGATTGTTCTTTACCCGGTGGTGGATTTCACGGATAGTGGCGTCCTTGGACACCAGTTCCATTTCCCGGCGGCGCAGCTCGGAGACATCCCGGCACAGTACCAGGGCACCAAAGCGCTCCTTCTCGTCCCGCAGCGGAATGGCACGCAGGGAGAGGCTTACCCCGCGGGACTCGATCTCGGTGCGCCACGGCAT
Organism: Arthrobacter sp. 9E16; assembly: GCF_002929435.1. Lineage (NCBI taxonomy): Bacteria > Bacillati > Actinomycetota > Actinomycetes > Micrococcales > Micrococcaceae > Arthrobacter > Arthrobacter sp. 9E16. Next base: position 202,969 of record NZ_PJIU01000001.1, read on the forward strand.
CCGGCCGGTCACCACCAGTGGCAGTGTCTCGTCCACCATGCGGCGGTCCTTAAGCAGCGCCGTCGTAATCTCCGCGAGGGCCCGCCCCTCCAGGCTCTCCATCTCCCCCAGCCGGCGGAAGGCGGAGACTCCGTTGGGCGAGGCGTACTGCACAATGCCGTCGGCATCCATTCGGATGAGTCCGTCCCCTACCCGCGGAGCGCCGCGGCGGGAACCGGTGGGTGTGGCAAAGTCCGGCCAGAGACCCAGCGTGCCCATCCGCAGCAGGTCATAGGCACACTGCCGGTAGGTCAGTTCCAGCCGTGAGGGCATGCGGGAGGAGGACAAATCCATGTGACTGGTGACCACGGCAAGGGTTCGGCCGTTGCGGACAAAGGGGATGGCTTCCACCCGCATTGCCGTCTCCGCGGTCCAGTTTGTTTCGGGTGAACGCTCGATGACCTGGCTGGTCCAGGCCCTGTCGACCAGCGGCTGAAGATCGGCACGGATCCGCTCCCCGACGAAGTCACTGTGGAATACAGTGTGCGACGTCGAGGGGCGGGCGTGCGCCAGGGCTACGTAGCTTCCGTCCGGAACCGGAAACCAGAGCGCCAGATCGGAGAACGCCAGGTCGGCGACCAGCTGCCAGTCGCCGACCAAGAGGTGCAGCCATTCCGCGTCTCCCGGTCCAAAATCGGCATGATCCTTGATGGGGTCGGTGAATATGGCCACAGTCTCGTCTTCTTTTCGTTTCTAGCGTCGAACGATGGAGCGCAGCAGACGCAGGGCAACCGAGAGGGATGCCATGTCTTCGTGCTCCAGCTTGTTCACATCTTCGAACATGACACGGGCGCGTTCCAAATTGTCGGCGTTCTGCTCTTCCCACAATTCCACCCGCTTCAGCGGGTCCTGCTCCGCCTGCCCCGCGGTTGCCGTCAACGCAGCCACCGTCATGTCAGCCACCGTCGAATACAGGTCATCACGCAGCGCTGCCCGGGCCAGAGCCTGCCAACGGTCACCGCGCGGCAGCTTGGTGATCCGCTCCAGCAGGTCATCCACGCCGAACCGCTCATAGAGGGCGAAGTACACGCCGGCAACGTTCGCAGCCGGTTCATCCACCCGCTTGGCGGCCAGCAGCGCGATGTCCAGCAGGCCGAAGCTCTCGAACAGCTCAGCCCAGTAAGTGCCCAGGCCTTCGGGGAGCTCCCACTGGCGGGACCGGTCAAGTGCGCTCCGGAACCGCTCCAGGTCCCCTCCCTGCAGGTACTCGAGCAGGTCTGCGCGAAGCGGGGTCATGACGGGCTTGAACGCTTCGATGTCCTCGTCGATGGAGCTTCCGCGTCCCACATGGTTAATGAACCAGCGCACGGCACGGTCCAGCAGCCTGCGCATGTCCAGGTGGATGGTGGTCCAGTTTTCCGTGGGGAAGCTGGCCGGCAGGTGGTTCAGCTCCTTCACGACGCCGTCGATCTCGTAGATTTCCCGAAGTGCGGTGAAGGCCCGGGCCACCATGGATTCGGTGGCCGAGGTCTCTTCGATGACACGGAAGGCAAACGTGATGCCGCCGATGTTGATGATGTCGTTGGCCACCACCGTGGAGATGATTTCCCGGCGCAGCGGGTGGGTGTCCAGCTGGTCCTCGAACCGCTCCACGAGCTGCTTCGGGAAGTACCGGCGCAGCGTGCCGCTGAAGTAGGGGTCATCGGCCAGATCGGAGTTGGTCAGGGCCTTGGTCAGCTCGATTTTGGCGTAGGCCGCCAGCACCGACAGTTCCGGGGAGGTCAGACCCTCGCCGGCCGCCACCCGGGCGCGCAGCTCCTCGTTGGAGGGCAGCGCTTCCAGCTCGCGGTTCAGGTCCGCGTGCTTTTCGAGCCAGTCCATCAGCCGCTCGAAGCTCGGGTTCCATTCAATGACATGCCGGCGGTCGTTGAGCAGGAGCATGTTCTGGTCCTTGTTGTCCTGCAGAACCAGGCGCCCAACTTCATCCGTCATGGAATGCAGGAACTCGGCGCGCTCTGCCGGGTCCAGCCGCCCGGCGGCAACCATCCGGTCCACAAAGATCTTGATGTTGACCTCGTGGTCCGAGCAGTCGACACCGGCGGAGTTGTCGATCGCATCGGTGTTGAGGATGACTCCGGCCCGGGCGGCTTCAATGCGGCCGCGCTGGGTCATGCCCAGGTTGCCGCCTTCACCGACCACCTTGACCCGCAGGTCGCGCCCGTCAACTCGGATCGCGTCGTTCGCCTTGTCCCCTACCTCGGTATGGGTTTCCGTGGAGGCCTTCACATAGGTGCCGATGCCGCCGTTGTAGAGCAGGTCCGCAGGCGCCTTGAGGATGGCGCGGAGCAGATCCGGCGGACTCATTTTGGTGACGCTGTCTTCCAGGCCCAGCACCTTGCGGACCTGGGGGCTCAGCGGAATGCTCTTGGACTGGCGCGGGAACACTCCTCCGCCCTCGCTGATCAGCGACGCGTCGTAATCTGCCCAGGAGGAACGCGGAAGCTCAAAGAGCCGCCGGCGTTCCGCGTGGGATGCCGCCGGATCCGGGTTCGGATCCAGGAAAATGTGACGGTGGTCGAACGCCGCCACCAGCTTGGTCTGCTCGGACAGGAGCATGCCGTTGCCGAAAACATCGCCGCTCATGTCTCCAACGCCAACGGCGGTGAAGGGCTCGGTTTGCGTGTCGACACCCAGCTCGCTGAAGTGCCGCTTGACGGATTCCCAGGCGCCGCGGGCCGTGATGCCCATGGCCTTGTGGTCGTAGCCAACGGAGCCGCCCGAGGCGAAAGCATCGCCGAGCCAGAAACCGTATTCAGCCGACAGGGCATTGGCGATGTCGGAGAAGGAAGCAGTGCCCTTGTCCGCCGCCACTACGAGGTAGCTGTCATCGCCGTCATGACGCACAACGCGCTTTGGCGGGACCACCTGTTCCGCGCCGTCCTCGGACAGCACCAGGTTGTCGGTAATGTCCAGCAGCGCCCGGATAAAGGTGCGGTAGCTTTCCTTGCCCTCTTCCATCCAGGCCGCGCGGTCCGCCGCCGGATCCGGCAGCTGCTTGGCATAGAATCCGCCCTTGGCACCGGTGGGCACGATCACGGCGTTCTTGACCGTCTGGGCCTTGACCAGGCCGAGGATTTCGGTGCGGAAGTCTTCGCGCCGGTCTGACCAGCGCAGACCGCCGCGGGCCACTTCGCCGAAGCGCAGATGCACGCCTTCCACCCGTGGGGAGTAAACCCATACCTCGTATTTGGGCCGCGGGAACGGAGCGCCTTCAATCGCGGCCGTGTTCAGCTTGAAACTGACGTACGGCTTGTCCTGGTAGAAGTTGGTGCGCAGGGTGGAGTTGATCAGGTTGGCGACGGTGCGCAGGACCCGGTCCGCGTCCAGCGTGGGAACCTGCTCCAGACCGGAGTCCAGTGCGGCACGGCCCGTTTCCTCGGCTGCAGTGCGCTCGTCCTCGGACAGATCCGGATCAAAGCGGGCTTCAAACAGAGCAACCAGAGCACGTGCCACGTCCGGATTCCGGCGCAGCGTGCCCGCTACGAAACCGTAGGAGTTGGTGTTCCCCAGCTGGCGCATGTACTTGGCGTAGCTGCGCAGGATGACCACCTGGCGCCAGGAAAGTCCCTGTTCAAGAATGAGGCGGTCGAAGTAATCAGACTCGCTGGCTCCGGACATTCCGGCGCGGAAGGCCTCGGCCAGCAGCGAACCGGTTTTCACCGGATCCAGCCCGGCGGGGTACTTCAGTCCCAGGTCATACAGGAACACGGTGGTGCCGTCTCCCCGGCGGATCTCGTAAGGACGTTCGTCGAGGACTTCCAGGCCCAGGTTGTGCAGGGTCGGCAGCAGCTGTGTAAGGGAGCGCGGCTCCAGAAGGTACAGCTTGAGCCGTGCGTCTTCGTCGCCGGTGACACCGGTGCGCTCCGGAACGTAGACAAACAGTTCGGGGGCGGAATCCGGCGCCGCGAGACGCGCCTCGAAGCGGGCGATGTCTTCCAGGGCGTCTTCGACTTCATAGCCCACACGGTAGTTTTCGGGGAAGGCTTCAGCCCACAGGCCAGCCAGCCTTTCGGCGTCGCTGCCGTACTTTGCCCGGACAACTTCGCTGATCCCCTCGCTCCAGGACCGGGCGGCCTTGACCAGCCGCTGCTCCAGAGCAGCCGGATCCAGGTTCTTCATTTCGACGCCGCGCGGCAGGCGGATACGGAAAAAGAGGCGGGCCAGTGCGGACTCGGTCAACCGTGCTTCGAAGTCGATGGACTCCGCATTGAAGCTGGAGCGCAGTTCATCCTGGATGCGCAGGCGGACCGAGGTGTTGTACCGGTCCCGCGGCAGGAAGACCAGCGCGGACATGAACCTGCCGTAAACATCGGGACGGAGGAACAGCCGGGTGCGGCGGCGTTCCTGCAGCCGCAGTATGCTCTGGGCAGTCTCCAGCAGTGTTTCCACGTCAATCTGGAAGAGCTCATCCCGCGGATAGGTCTCCAGGATGGACAGCAGATCCTTTCCTGAATGCGAGTCGGCAGGAAAACCTGCACGGCGCATGACTTCGCGAACCTTGTCCCGCACGATCGGCACGTTGCGCACCGAACCGGTGTAGGCGCCCGTGGAGAAAAGCCCAATGAACCTGCGCTCACCGTTGACGTTCCCCTGCGCGTCGAATCGCTTGACACCGATGTAGTCCAGGTAAGCGGCACGGTGAACGGTGGAACGCGAATTGGCCTTGGTAATCACCAGCGCACGCTTTTCCCGTGCCTTGGCCCGGCCTGCACTGGTCAGGTGCTGAACGCGGCGGGCGCCCGAGGAGCGGCTCAGCAGCCCCAGGCCCTTATCTTCGCTGACCTGCAGCAGGTCCTCGCCGTTTTCGGTGATCAGGTCATACTCCCGGTAGCCCAGGAAGGTGAAGTTGCCGTTGTCCAGCCAGGAGAGCAGCTCGCGGGCCTGCTGAAGATCGGGAATGCTGCCTGCGTTGCCGGCAGCTTCGAGAGAGCGGGAAACTTCATGGACTTTCGCGCGCATTGCCGGCCAGTCAGTGACGGCCAGCCGCACGTCCTCGAGGACCTTCCGGAGTCCTTCAATAAGCTCGGTGCGCTGCGCTTCGTCGCTCACGCGTCCAATTTCGACGGCGATCCAGGACTCCACCCGGGTGGTCTCGTCCTGGCTGCCCAGCAGGCTGGAAAGGTTGGGCAGGGCTGCGGTGTCTCCGCTGGAAACACCGGCGGCCGAAGGAACGCGGTGCACTGACTGCAGCTCGCCGGTCTCACGGTCACGGCTGGCCAAAAAGGTTGGGTGCACCACGAGCCGGATGGCAGCATTGCGGCGCACCACTTCAGCGGTCACGGAATCCACGAGGAACGGCATGTCATCAGTAACGATCAGGATGATGCTGGAATCATCCTGATCAAACATGTCCACAGACGCCTGGCCCTCCGGCCGCACGGCGCCCAGCGCCCGGTGGCGTTGGGCTCTTTCCTGCAGTGCCGACGGCGGATATCCGTCTGCGTCTTCCCCCGCCAGATGTTCGTAGTAGTTCCCTATGAATTCGTCCAGGGAATCGTCGGTACCTGGTAGATCCGGAATACGGGATCCAGACGACATGTAATACGCCTCCGTTGTAGCCTTCTTTGCGACCCGCTTCTTTGCGGATGGCCTTACCCGAGCCTATCCCGCAAGAAAGAAAAGGTCACTTTGCCGCGGCCGCCGCCTTCCTGGCACGCCGCCGAGTGGAGACCCGCACGTTGGCGAGCGCTGCTATCGCGTGTCGCAGCGGCGATGAGGGCGCCGTTTCCAGCAGCGCCGATCCCGCCAGCAGCGCCGCATCAACCGTGGCGAACTCTGCCGGGAGGAAAGCCGTCACCGGGATTCCCGGACCGAAGCGTTCCCAGGCATCACGCAGCTGCCGCTCGGGGGAACGCCCCACGGAGGAAGCACGGACCTTGTTCAGCACCACCTTCGGGGCCGACCCGGGGACAGCGGATTCCAATTCGGTGAGGGCCCGGACGAGCCGGGGCACCCCCACTGAATCCGCTGAACCGACGGCAAAGACGGTGTCAGCAAGTTCAAGGGCCCGCAGTGTGGCGCCGTTCCGCCGCGGGGCCATGGTGTCGAAGCTCAGCTCTTCATCGGCCTCCAAGCTGAACCCGCAGTCGATGACGATCAGATCCATTGCCTTTCGTGCCTGTTCCACCACCAGGCCCAGCGCCGTGGGGCGCAGCTCGATCCAGCGGTCAGACCGGGTGATGCCCGTAAGCACCAGCAGCCGCTCCCCCTTCATCGACACGCTGAGGGTGCTGCGGAGCAGGGAATCAACGTCCAGAAGTCCCTGATCCGCTAAACGGCAGGCCTGGGCCACCCCTGCGGATTCATCAAGAAGGCCAAGGTGTGCGGCAACAGAGGAACCGTAGGTATCCGCATCAATCAGGAGCACGGTTTTACCTGCCGCCGCGGCCTCCGCTGCCAAGTTGACTGCAAGCATGGTCCTGCCCGGTGCTCCCGCCGGACCCCAAACTGCAATCACCGAACCGTCCACGCGGCCGCCGCCGGGCACGCTTTCCTGTCCGTCTTCCCAGTTGTTCCCTGCCGCGCGGTATCCCGGCGCCTGTTCCGCCGTCCCCGTGCTGCGGCTCCGCCCGCCGTCGGCTTCCACCGCCCAGGTGTCCAAAGCTGCCGCCGGATCGGCCGGAACGGAAGAACCGCCGCCGGCTTTCATCCGGTCCACTGCATCCGCGACGAGGTCAGAGAGCATCTCGGGCGCCGAGCCCCTTGGTGCATGGACGATGTTCAGTGCGTCAAGGCGGCGCAGGGCACCCTCCTCATCTGCCAGCACCAGCAGTGCCACACCCGATGCCGCCAGCCGCTCTGCCAGTGCCGCAGTGACTTCTCCGGCGTCGTCGGACACGATGGCTGCCCGCGCTATCCCGCTCTGGCACGCTGCAATCAGTTCGGGCAGCTCGGCGCAGCGGCGCACCACGGTGACCGGCCCGTGCAGCCGTTCCAGGTCCTGCACAAGGTTCCCGACGCCGCTGCCCACCGTCACGACGGGAATATTCATGACCCGGCAGCCGGGTTGAGGACCACCGAAATCTTGGCGCCATTGGACTGGGCGCTGAGCAGCGACGGGAGGTCGTCATCCTCTACGAGAACCAGTATCTGCATGGCGCGGTTGGCTCCCAGTACGGATTCGTCAACGCTGAGCTCGGAGATTTCTGCTGCCGTCAGGATCTGCTTGGGCTCTTTGAATCCGTTTCGTTCATCCGGCATGGAAACCCACACATCGACCCGCGACCCCGCCTCGGTTCCCGCCGGCAACGGATCATCAATGCGAAGGCCCACCGGCTTCCGGTCCAGCTCATCCGCTTTGCCCAGGTCCGCCCGGGAAAGCAGTTCGCCCTTCCTCAGCAGGGACGAAGCCACCATGTTTTCAGGAATGCCGTCTGCCGCCGGCAGATAGGCCCCTGAAACCTCGCCGAGCCGAACCGGTACCACCGCGAAGTCCTCTGCGGTGACCCGTGTTCCCAGCGGGATCGCCTCCTCAACGGCGAACACATCGGTGGTTTCGTCCGCTGCACCGACAAGCCCAACGACTCCTGCCGTTGAGGCAAGCACCAGCAGTATTCCCAGCAGAAGCCGGGGATCCTTCCACGACGGTTTTTTCAGACGCGGCGCGGACGCCTGCATGCTTGTTGCGAGACTCATTCTTCCCCCTGGTGGCACCGGAATCCGGGCTGCAGAGCTCCGGATTGGCAATCGGTGCCATTGTTAACCACAATTCCGTGGAAGAACACGGTGTTTCTGCGAAAAGTTCAAAGTGTGGATAACCTGCCCATCCCGGCGTTGGAGATGGGAGACTAATGGCAGCGTTCTGGAACAGGAACACGCGCCCGAGGAATACAGAGGTAGAAACGTGGATGAAAAGAGGTTCCTGACACTGGCTGATGTCGGTGAGGTGCTGAACATATCCTCGTCACAGACGTACGCCCTGGTGCGTTCCGGAGAGTTGCCGGCCATCCAGATCGGAGGACGGGGCCAGTGGCGGGTGGAATCACGGGTCCTCGAAGAATTCATTGCCGACGCGTACCGCCGTTCGGCTTCCGGTCTTCGCGAGGAAGCGTCCCAGGGTCAGGCTGCCAAGCAGTAGCCCTTACGAAGAGACGACGGCGACCGATTGCAGGGGCACTACGTAAACGCCCCGCACGTTTTCCTGCCTGCGCGCTTCTCCGCGGGGTATTAGCGACAGCTCAAAAAAGTCCTTGCCCACCCGGTCCACGCTGCCGTCCAAGGCTGCAGCCGGCGGCTGTCCTGCCGGATAGACCCGTACCGACGCACGGTCCCGGGACAATCCCCTGAGCGCGGATGCGAGACCTAACCGGGGCACGGGTGCCCCGGAGGTGGAGAAACGATCCATTCCAGCGATGAACACCGTGTGAGCGAGGGCAATGACGGACGATCGTCCGCCGCCTTCCAGGACCAGCCAACCGCGGCCCACGTGGCTCAGTACTCCCTGAAAGGATCCGGGAAGCCCAAGATCCACTTTCAGCGGCCTGCCCATCTGGCTTTGCAGCCGTCCCGACAGCTCCATTCCGGCAAAGTCCGTCCGGAGCCGTTCCGAAACCTCGGATTCCTGGACAGCATCCCGGGCGGAAGCCAGTTGGGCCTCCATGTCGGCAAAAAGGGCATCCCATCGCATGTGCACAGGCTAACGGCTCTCATCGATGTCACCCAGTGCAGAGCGCGACAAACATTCTCCAAATCACCCTAGACACACTGCTTCCGGACCTGTAGACAAGTCCCACCAAACGAAGTTACTGAGTTCAAACCGCATCAAACAACACCAAATGACATCAAACAACATCGGATAGCGGCTGACCTGGTCATCCAACGGGTCAGCGACGGCGGAAGGAAGGCAGCTGTGCGCAACCATGGAAAGGACCTGCTCACTTTTGCCGCCGTCGGGGCTGCGGCAGCAATTCTGATCTGGGCTGGACTGGCAACCCGGCCGGACCCGGCAACTCTGTTCAGGGGTTCCGTTTCCTCCCTGCAGGACGCCGCCGGATTCGCCGCCGCCGCCTTCGGCCTCGTCGTCGCCCTGTGGTGGAGTCTGGGAATGATCCTGGCTGTGGTATCCGCAGTACTGCACAAGGCGGGGCACGCGGCAGCCGCAGCCGCCGCGGGGGCCCTGGCCCCCTCGTTTATGAAACGGCTGGCCGCAGCCGCGATCGGGCTGAACCTCGTTTCCGGGATGGGAGCAGCCGCTGCCGCTGAATCCTTCGCTCCCGCCAGCCCGCCGCAAAGCATCTCCGCACTGCAGCGGCCGGGTGACGCTGCGGTTCATCCCCAGTGGGAACCAACCGCGCAGCTGCGCGCAGGAACGGACCCTCAGCAACCGGCGGACGGTTTGAGTGCTGCAGCGGAGGCAGACCAGAGCGGCGAGCCGCCCTCTGCGCACTGGAAGCCGCGAACTGCGCCGTCCGCAGAGAACGTTTTTATCCGTCCGGGCCGGTCTGACGCCCCGGAGCAGGCCGTAGTCCAGGCGGGCGATTCGCTGTGGAGCCTGGCCGCGGCCCAGCTAGGCCCTCTCGCCACTGACACCCAGATCGCTGCCCATTGGCCCCGCTGGTACGAGCTCAACCGGACGATCATCGGTGATCATCCCGACCTGATTCTTCCCGGTCAAATTTTGGAAGTTCCGGAAGTCCCGGAAGTTCCCCGGCAGTAACAAGCGCGGTTGCGTGAACCACCAGTTTCTACGTACATCCAATCACTGCCGCTCCGTGGAGCAGCCTGCAGGAAAGGACAGTTCCATGACCACCGTGATCACGTTTCCCGTCCAAGAAGAAGCCGGCGAACTGGCTGCCGCTTCCGGCGCGCCCCGTCCGCTCACCGTCCACCGAATTCCCGTTACCGGCTATGCGCCGCTGGGTGCGCCTCCGGTCAAGCTGCGTCCGCGCCCCGCCGCGCAGCCTGACTGCTCCGAGGCAGTGCCGGCTCCGGAACCCCTGGAGCAGCAGCATTGGCACAGCGACCCGGTTGATGACGCACGGGTGGACGCGATCGCACGATCCGTCACCCAGGCCGCGCTGGAAGTGCTTGGCGGAACCCGTCCGCTGCAGCAAATGGTTCGCTGGCTGGATCCGGAAAGTTACGAACGGCTTCAGCTGCGGGCTAACCTCGTTCGCAGCAGGGAAGCGGCGCTTGCGGGCCGCAGGAACACCCGGGGAGGAACCCCCGCTCCCGCGCCGCTGCGCCTGCACCGGCAGGTTGTGATCCGCTGCTGCCGGCTATGCCCTGTTTCGGAGGGGGTCTACGAAGCATCTGTCGTAGCGGCAGAACAAAACAGAGTCCGCGCCGCGGCTCTGCGTATAGAGCTGCGGCGCGGACTCTGGAAGATCACCGTCCTGGAGATCGCCTAAGCGGCCCGCCGGAGGTTTTCGGACCTATTTGCGGCGCTTGTTCTTCTTCGGGGCGGAGTTTCCGCCCTTCCGCGACTGGCCTTCCGGCTTCCCCGGCTTGTCCGAGGTGGCCCGCTCCACGCGGGTTTCCACTCCGCCCTCGCTGTTCGGGGCTGAGAACTGCAGACTGGCGGGGCGCTGCGGAGCCTCCAGCCCGGCGGCGGTGATGGTCGGCTGGCCAACCACTGACCGCCCATCCTTCAGCCCGGCCAGCGCTGCGGGAACGTCCGCTGACGGCTGGTTGACCTTCACCTCGGCATTGAACAGGTATCCGATGCTCTCCTCCCGGATCGCTTCGGTCATCGTCTGGAACATGACAAACCCTTCGCGCTGGTATTCCACCAGTGGATCACGCTGGGCCATCGCCCGCAGGCCAATGCCTTCCTTCAGGTAGTCCATCTCGTAGAGATGTTCCTGCCACTTGCGCCCAATTACCGACAGGACCACCCGGCGTTCCAGTTCACGCATCGCCGGTGCGCCCAATGCCTCTTCCCGCGCCTGGTAGGCGAGCCTGGCGTCGGAGAGAATCTCTTCCTGCAGGAACTCGCGGGTGACCTTGGAGCGTCCGCCGGCTTCCTCAATGACCTCGTCAATGGTCAGTCCCACCGGGTAGAGGGTCTTGAGGTTGGTCCACAGCTGCTCGTAGTCCCAATCGTCGCCGTGCCCTTCGGCAGTGGCTTCGTTGACGATCGAAGTCACGACATCCTCCAGGAAGAATCCGATTTTCTCCTGCAGGTCATCGCCCTCCAGGATCCGGCGGCGGTCGCCGTAAATGGCTTCGCGCTGGCGGTTGAGGACGTCGTCGTACTTCAGGACGTTCTTGCGCTGCTCGGCGTTGCGTCCCTCGACCTGTCCCTGGGCGTTCTGGATGGCTTTGGAAACCAGCTTGGACTCGAGTGCGACGTCGTCGGGCATCGAGGAACTGTTCATGATGCGTTCCGCGGCACCGGAGTTGAACAGGCGCATCAGGTCATCAGTGAGCGAAAGGTAGAAGCGTGACTCCCCCGGGTCTCCCTGGCGGCCGGAACGTCCGCGCAGCTGGTTGTCGATGCGCCGGGACTCGTGCCGCTCGGTGCCGAGCACGTACAGGCCCCCGAGGTCGATGACTTCCTGCTGCTCGGTTGCCACGGCTTCCCGCGCCTTTTCGAGGGCGTCAGGCCAGGCGGCTTCGTATTCGTCCGGATTCTCATTCGGATCCAGTCCGCGCCGTTCCAGCTCGGCGATGGCATTGAACTCAGCGTTTCCGCCAAGCATGATGTCGGTGCCTCGGCCGGCCATGTTGGTCGCTACGGTGACGGCGCCCTTGCGTCCGGCCTGTGCCACAATTGCGGCTTCACGCGCATGGTTCTTGGCGTTGAGGACCTCATGGCGGATGCCTGCCTTGGCCAGCTGCTTGGAGAGGTATTCGCTCTTCTCCACGCTCGTGGTACCCACCAGCACGGGCTGGCCCGCGGCATGGCGCTCGGCAATGTCCTGGACAACGGCGTCGAACTTGGCGATTTCGTTCTTGTAGATCAGGTCCGACTGGTCGATGCGGGACATCGGTTTGTTGGTCGGGATGGGCACCACGCCCAGCTTGTAGGTGCTCATGAACTCGGCGGCTTCGGTCTCGGCCGTGCCGGTCATGCCTGCGAGCTTTTCGTAAAGCCGGAAGTAGTTCTGGAGCGTCACCGTGGCCAGTGTCTGGTTCTCGGCCTTGATGGCCACGCCCTCTTTGGCCTCAATGGCCTGGTGCATGCCTTCGTTGTAGCGGCGGCCCGCAAGGATACGCCCGGTGTGCTCATCAACGATCATCACCTCACCGTTGAGGACCACGTAGTCCTTGTCCCGCTTGAACAGTTCCTTCGCCTTGATGGCGTTGTTCAGGAAACCGATCAGGGGCGTGTTGGCGGACTCGTACAAGTTGGAAATCCCGAGGTAATCCTCGACCTTCTCAATGCCGGCTTCCAGCACACCAACCGTGCGCTTCTTTTCATCCACCTCATAGTCGGTGTCCAGCTTCAGCCGCTGCACCACCTTGGAGAACTCGGTGTACCAGCGGTTGACGTCACCGCTCGCTGCACCGGAGATGATCAGCGGTGTGCGGGCCTCATCAATGAGGATGGAGTCAACTTCGTCGACGATGGCGAAGTGATGGCCGCGCTGAACCAGCTCGGCAGCGCTCCAGGCCATGTTGTCGCGCAGATAGTCGAAGCCAAACTCATTGTTGGTTCCGTAGGTGATGTCCGCGTTGTACTGCTCGCGGCGGGTGGCCGGGTCCTGGTTGGACAGGATGCAGCCGCTGGTCATGCCCAGGAAACGGAAGACACGGCCCATCAGGTCCGACTGGTACTCGGCCAGATAGTCGTTGACAGTCACAATGTGGACACCGCGGCCGGTCAGGGCGTTCAGGTAAGCAGGCGCCGTTGCCACGAGGGTTTTACCCTCACCGGTCTTCATTTCGGCAATGTTGCCCAGGTGCAGTGCAGCACCACCCATCATCTGGACATCGAAGTGGCGCATTCCCAAGGTCCGGCCCGCGGCTTCGCGCACCGCGGCGAAAGCCTCCGGGAGCAGATCGTCCAGACTCTCTCCGTCGGCGTACCGCTCCTTGAAGCGTTCTGTCTCCCCCCGGAGTTCGGCGTCGGACATGCCCCTGTACTCGTCCTCGAGCACGTTGATCGCATCGGCGTAGTTGCGCAGCGTCTTCAGCGTCTTCTTATCGCCTGTACGAAGAACCCGTTCGAGTAGTGATGCCACTGATTTGCTCCCAATCTAGTGTTGCCTAATTCTGGCGTCCCCAGTCTACGTGAGAGACGTTTGGCAAGGTGCCGGAATTCCCGCAGCGGGGCTATTCCCGGCATACTGCCAGTTTCAGTTCCTCCGCAAGATTCCCCAACGGTTTTACAATAACGTCCTCAAGCCCCAGCCAATCTGCCATCATACGTAGTTCCGCGGCAAGCTCAACGGCAGTGTGGGCCGGTGCGTCCGGTTCCCGGTGGGCAGCCTGCACCAGCAGGACCCTTCTCTCCCGGTCCGCCTTCAGATCCACCCGGGCCGCGATTTGTTCTCCCAGCAGGAACGGCAGCACATAGTAGCCGTACCGGCGCTTGGGCAGCGGGATGTAGATCTCCAGCCGGTAGCGGAAGCCAAAGAGGGCCTCGAGCCGTTTCCGTTCAAACACCAGGGAATCGAAGGGACTCAGGAGGGCACGGGCCGCGGAGCGGCGCGGAATGACGGTGTCTGCATGCAGGTAGGCCGGCGTGTTCCAGCCCGCCACCTGCACCGGGCGCAGTGTCCCGGAACGGACAAGGTCAGCGACGGCGGTGGCGGTGTCGCGCTGCGGAAGCCGGAAATAATCGGCGAAACAGCGCACGGAGCCCACGCCGTGCGCCTGGGCCGCGAGCTCGGTCAGACGCAGCACCGCTTCCTGCGGATCGGAGGCTTCCAGCGCAGCTTCTCCTGCGGGATGCACGGAGGCCGTTGGAGCGTACTGCCGCTCGAACTGCTGCGTACGCCCGGCGGAACTGATGGTTCCGGCCGCGAAAAGGTCCTCCAGCACCCGCTTGGAAGCGCTCCAGTTCCAGCCCCAGTTGCCGGAGCCCTTGGCCTTCCCTCCGTCGAGCCTGAGTGCAATCTCCCTGGAGGTCAGAGGCGGACCGCCGTCGAGGACCGTCATAATTTCTTCGCTGAGCCTGTTCCGCACCTCGGCGGGAAGGGAGTGCGCCGTCATCCACACGCGTCGCTGGACCGCCCGCAGATCCGCGAAAAGTTCGGGGCGGATATAGCTGGCCTCGTGGGCCCAATACTCCACCATCCGTCGCGGCGCCCGGGAGGCCAGTCTGTCGGGGATGGCGGTGTCATAGGGACCAAGCCGTGAGAAAAGGGGTAGATAGTGGCTTCGGGAAAGGACGTTCACAGAGTCGATCTGCAGCAGCTGCAGCCTCTGCAGCGTCCGCTCAACCGATCTGCCGGCAGGGTTTTCCGGCCGCCGCCTGACCAACCCCTGCGCCCCAAGCGCTGCCAGCCGCGCCTGCCTGAGCGTGAGGGTGGTTTTCATACGCCCCATCCTAGGTCCATGGCGGGAACCTGCTGCCGGCAGCAAAAGACCCCCGGGCCGGTGGACCGTCAAAACGTCCAGCTGCTCCGGAGGCCTTTTGCTGCATTACGGTGGTGAGCGCCTGTCAGGCGCTCACTGCGTCAGGCGGTCTTGGCGGACCCGGCAGACGCGCGGTAAGGCCGAATTTCTTCCTTGATGTCCTCAGCGCCCTCCGCGCACCGGGAATCGAGCGTAATCACGCCGTAGGTCCAGCCGCGGCGCCGGTACACGACCGAAGGTGCTCCGGTGGCGGAATCCACGAAGAGATAGAAATCGTGGCCGACCAGCTCCATGTTGTCCACGGCATCGTCAAGGCTCATGGGGGCACCCGGGAAAACCTTGCGCCGGATCAATACAGGGCAGTCATCCGCGGCTTCCGCGGCATCGTTCTCTTCGGTCACGGCATCGGCCGAAGCTTCAGCCTCAGCGGCGGTTTTTTCCAGCTGAACATGGAGCGGTTCGCTGGTGCTGACCGTGTCCAGGTCTGCGGTAGCAATCCGTACTGCTACCGGGGTATGGCGGCCATGATGGACCTTGCGGCGGTCGCTGGCCCTGCGCAGGCGTTCAAGGAGCTTGGCATAGGCAAGGTCGAAGGCTGCGAATTTGTCCCCGGAGGTGGCTTCGGCCCGTACCACGGGTCCCCGGCCCACAACGGTCAATTCCACGGTGAGAGAGCTGTCGGCCTCACGGACGTTGGGCTGCTTGGTAACGCGCGCATCAACACGCTGGACCTTGTTCGCCAGGTTTTCCACCTTGGCGATTCGTTCTTCGGCATACTCCCGGAACCGGTCGGATACTGCAACGTTGCGTCCGCTGATCATGAATTCCATGGTGCCCTCCAATAGATTTCGGTGACACAGCAACGGCCGCTGCCAAAACCCTTGCGACCGCTGCCGCAGGACAGCTCCGCTTCTTGAAGCTGTCCATACCAACACGTTAGATCACTGCCGGACGTTATTCACCTCCGGACATTCCGATTACCCAAGACGCCGGAAACTGGATTAGGATCCTCCCTTGTGTTAGATGCGTCACATGAGGGTGCTGTGGTTGCAGCCAGTACAACAGCGCCCTCAACCCGCGCTCCAGCAGCCCTTAGCGCACGAGTGGCTTCCGCTATGGTTGCCCCGGTAGTCAGGACGTCATCAACTACCAGGCATCGTGTTCCGGCCAGCGACCCTTTCTCCCCGGCCGTCATAGTCCCGTAAACATTTCTGCGGCGCCCGCTGCGTCCCAGTGTCTTTTGGCTTCGCACTCCGCCGGCAGCCGCAGCCGGGGCGGAGGGACGCACAAGGTCCCGTGGACGCCGTCCTCTGAATCTGACCAAAGGTTCCAGGGCTGTTCCGGCCGGCAGGAGACTCTTGGATTGGAGAGTGGAGAGGAGCATGCCAAGCGGGTTGTAGCCCCGCCGGCGGCGCGCACGCCCCGTTGCGGGGACCGGGACCAGGACGATCTCGGTGTTATCACTGCCCATCAGGCCGCCGACGCCGGCCGCGGCTTGATGCAGTGCACCGGCGAGCATCGGACGCAGCACATCCGCGAGATCAGTATGGCCGTGGTTCTTATAGGCAAGGAGCACTCTCGCCAGGCTGCCGGCATAGCGGCCGGCAGCGATGACGGGCAGCGGCGCCGGCTCATCGGCCTCCAACCCCTGGGCGCTGTCCGCCGAGTTTTCCCTGCCGGGCAGCAGTTCCGCTGCGTCCTGTGCATAGTAGGGGCGCGTTCCGCTGCGCCGGACCACGCGGCGGCAGCCGGGGCAGAGTGAACAATCCGCGGTTTCGCAGACCACGCAGGACGTTGGCAGGAGCACCGCCAGCAGGTCTGCCCACGCGGCTCCAACCGAGGCTGCCCATGGTTGAAGCCGCCACCGGTCAGCACGGCGGGCCAGGTCCGAACAGCAGGAAAACACGCTCATCCGCCCAGCATCCGCCTGGATCTGCGCCGAAGCTGGGCGAAACGGCCCGGCAGTGGATAAGCGGCGCGGGCACCGGCCTGTGCAGGAGCGCCTACCCCGGGAACGCCGGATCCAGCAGCCCCTCCCCCACCTCGTACCAGCTGTTACCCATGCGTTTGTACATTGCAGCTTGGGTTTGTACGTAGATTTCCTGCTCACCCTTGCCGACGCTCAGACCGGTAATCCCGGTCAGACCGGCCAGAGGCTCGGGATCCGCACCGAGCCTGAGGATCAGCGGAGTCACCTGGCCTTCGGCAGAGGTCTTCAGGACTGCAATGGCATCCTCGGAGACCCACTTGGCGCGGTCCACCGGCTGTGTTGCCGGAATTCCCGAACCTGACTCGGTGGTAACAGCGAGTTCCAGCGGAGTCGTGAGGGTTTTCGGAACCCCTCCCGCATCCCGAACAACGCCGGCCACCAGGACGTGGCTGCTGCCGCCGGAGTTCGTGACCAGCAGCGCGCGTGCACCGTCGCGTGAGATCCGAAGCTCGGAAATGGTTGCCTCGTCCAGCCACGGAACGGACAGCGTCAGGATTTGGTCTGCGTCGCCGCCCGGCGGCAGGGCCAGGATTCGAGCGGCCGTTCCGGCGTTCGAGGCAGTCCAGGTCCACTTTTCAGGATCAATGCTGGGCGCGGTCAGGGACGCGCCGTCGGCCGCTTTTCGCACCTCCTGATTGGGCCCCGTCAGGAACAACGAGGTCCGGTCGGCGTTGAGGAACGCAATGGTGGCCAGGTCCAATGACAGGGCCGGATCCCGGGGACCATACTCCGCCACGCTCGGGATGCCCTCGATGGCCTGTGGTTCCACTCCCTTGAAGTAGGCCAGTTCGTTCTCGTAAACGGCTATCTGTGTGCTTCCCGCTTCGGGGTCCGCCACGGCCTCCACCAGGGCGCCGCTTTCCTTGCCGAGATCCACATCCCGCTGGTTGACGGTCATGCTGACAGTATTCACGTTGTTGAGGTGGGTCAGGTTCTGCTGCAGCTGCAGGGCCATCTGCTGCCGGTTCAGGTCGCTGGAATCCTGCAGGACGTCCGCGGAAAGATCCACGGTGGCCACCCCGGAGACCACAGGCACAGCATCCCGGGCAAGCGCGGTGCCCGCCGGGAATGCGCTGCTTACGGCCCCCTGAAGGTAGGGAGCCGGGCCCTCGAGCATTGCTTTGACCACATTGGCGGCGATTCCGGATTTCTGCACGAACCAGCGCGTGTCCGGCACCCAGAACTCAAAGTTGCTCGAATAGAAGTACAGGTTGTGGGAAAGGAACAGCCAGGAAAAATTGACTTCGGACATCATGATGCCGTGCGGAATGGCGCTGATGCGCCATTGCCCGTCCACCTGCTCCATGGAGGCGGAGAGGGTTTCCGTGGTGCCTGATGCCTTGTCGGTGCGGATTCCCCGGGCATCGAGGGCGCCCACCACTTCGAGCTGAATGGAGTAGGTGTTGCCGTCCCGCGCCGCCACAATGTTGGGATCCGCGCCGTAGATCAGCACACGGTCGGTGGGGTTCCAGGTGTCGGCGAGGCTGTCGGTGAGGAACTCGCGGGCAACACTGTAGTCGTCTGCGGCCCCCGTTCCCGCAGTGATGAAGCCCTGCAGGATTTCTTCCGGCGTTTCTCCCCCGTCTTGGCCGGGGCCGCGCGGAGCCACGGCAAAGGTGTCTACCAGCGAACTGCCGTCACTGTCCGCAGAGGCTGTTCCCACCGGGCCTGTGGTGGGAATGGACGAGCATCCGGACAGCACAGCCAGTACCAGTGCTGCCATCAGGATCAGGCGTGCGAACGGCCGCTGGCGGGCCGGACTGTTACCCTTCATCGTTCATCTCCTGTGTGACAGGTGCAGGTGCGGCCAGTGCCCTGGTCCCGGAGGCGCCGTCGTACGGCGACAGCGGCACCGGGAAATCGGAGAACGGAACTCCGTGCCGGCGGGGCAGCGTGAGACGGAAACAGGCTCCGTCTCCGGGTCGCCCCCATGCTTGAAGCAGGCCGCCGTGCAGCAGCGCGTCCTCGACGGCGATGGAGAGGCCAAGTCCGCTGCCGCCCGTGGTCCGGGCACGGGCCGGATCGGCACGCCAGAAACGGTCGAACACCCGGGAGGCTTCGTCGTCGGTCATGCCAATGCCGTGGTCGCGGACGGCAACCGCGACGGCGTCAACGTTGGAGCCGATGGCAATCTCGATGGGCTGCCCCTCGCCGTGTTCCAGGGCATTGACCACCAGGTTGCGGATGATCCGCTCGATCCGCCGCGGATCAGCGTCCACCATGCAGCTGACTTCCTTCGAGACCACCGTGATTTCGGACCCGATGTTCAGGGCCAGCGGTTCCGTGGCGTCGATGACGTCGCGCACCACGGTGAAAATGTCGGTGGGTTCCAGATCCGGTGACGCGGCACCGGCGTCGAACCGGGAAATCTCCAGCAGGTCCGCCAGCAGCGCCTGGAAGCGCTCGACCTGGTGGTAAAGCAGTTCTGTGGACCGTTTGCTGATCGGATCGAAGCCGTCCCGCGCGTCGTAGAGCACTTCGGCAGCCATCCGCACCGTGGTCAGCGGGGTGCGCAGTTCGTGGGAAACATCGGAAACGAAGACCTGCTGCATGCGTGAGAGCTGGGCCAGCTGGGTGATCTGGTCCTGGAGGGTGGCGGCCATGCGGTTGAAGGACGCAGCCAAACGCGCCACGTCATCCTCGCCCTTGACCACCATGCGTTCCTGCAGCTCACCGTTTGCCAGTTTCTCAGACACCGCCGCGGCGTCACCGACGGCGCCCACACCGGCCTTGGTGACCAGCCATGCGATGGTTCCGATGATGACCATGAGCAGCCCGCCGGCGATCCACATGATGCGGTGGATGTCATCGAGAGTGTGCTGCATGGACGACAGATCGTAAATCAGGTAGAGCGCGTACTCGGCGCTGTCCGGCGGCAGCGTGACCTTGGTGCCAAAAGCCAGGCCGGGCTCCCCATGGGAGAGCGCGAGCGGGGACCAGTGGATGGTGTCCAGGTCCTCGTTGACGTTGATGCTGCTCACGGACTCGCTCAAGGCCAGCGGAATGCTGCCGGCGGTGATGCCTTCTCCGAGCGTTTGGGAGACGAACAGGTTCTGTTCCTGGTCCGGCAGGGGCGTGAGAAGGTACAGCCGCCGTGCATCGGCGCCCTGCCCTTCCAGCAGCGACAGGGTGTTCGAGACGAGCCGTTCAGTGCCTTCACGGTCAGTTGCCGCGGTGGTCCGGAAGTTTTCCTTCGCCGAAATCAGTCCGGCTGTGGCTTCGGACTGGAACTGGTTTTGCCGCTCTTCATAAAGCGCGCCGGCAATCTGGTGGGAAAGGAAAGCACCCACGCCGCCGCAGGCAAGGGTCACCAGCAGCAGCGTGGAGACCACAGTCTTGAACAGCATGGAACGCCGCCAGAGGCGGGCAACCCGGTGGAACGTCGCTTTTCGCAAACCGTTGCGGAGACGCCGAAGCGTCCGCAGTACCACCGGCAGGATGTCATGTTTCAGGACCGCAGTCCGCGAGCGCCTAGCTCTGACCGGCTTTGTAACCGACACCACGCACCGTCAGAACTATCTCGGGTGCTTCGGGGTCGCGCTCGATCTTGGAACGAAGCCGCTGCACATGGACGTTGACCAGCCGGGTATCCGCGGCATGGCGGTAACCCCACACCTGTTCCAGCAGCATTTCGCGGGTGAAAACCTGCCAGGGTTTCCGGGCCAGGGCCACCAGGAGGTCAAATTCCAGCGGGGTCAGCGAAATGATGTCGGTGCCGCGCGTCACTACGTGTCCGGCGACGTCGATGGTGACTTCTCCGATACTGAGCGTTTCAGGGGACTTCGTGTCGCCGGGACGCAGGCGGGCACGCACGCGGGCCACGAGCTCTGCCGGCTTGAACGGCTTCGGCACGTAGTCGTCCGCGCCCGATTCCAGGCCGCGCACAACATCGGACGTGTCAGACTTCGCAGTCAGCATGACAATGGGAACATCGGATTCACCGCGGATTTGGCGGCACACCTCGATGCCGTCAATGCCGGGCAGCATGAGGTCCAGCAGGACCAGATCCGGCTTGGAACTGCGGAAGACCTCTAGAGCCTTCGAGCCGTCCGCGCAGAAGACAGGCTCAAACCCGTCGTTGCGGAGCACAATGCCAATCATCTCGGCCAGTGCTTCGTCGTCATCCACGACCAGAATGCGTGCCTTCATATCTCCCTGTCCCCGGATGACTTCTCACACCGGTCCATCGTTGCGGTGCCGGACGAATTTCCGGCTGCCCGGTGCCTGCACCGCGCTTCAGCCCGCTGTCCGGAAAAGGTGGTTCCCCGGGTGCGTCCCGGGACACCGCGACAGCTGGCAATATCCCTATCATCCTAAGGGACGGAGTTTCCGGCTATTTCTACAGGGGCTGTCCGGACTGCTCTGGAACTATGGTGGGATAAGGCCAAACAACTCTTTTGGGGGGACACCTTGGGTCAGGACAATCACAGCGGCGGAGATCCGCGGGAGCAAAATGACGACGGCGGGATCCCCGGCATCCCGCCGGCGCCGCGTCCGGGCGGCTCCCCGGAATGGCAGCCGCCGCAGTGGAACCAGCCCCCGCAGCCGCAAAACCCGTGGAACCAGCCCCCGCAGCAGAACCAGTGGAACCAGCCGGGCACACAGTGGAACCAGCCCGGCGGCTTCCCGCCCCACCAGCCCAACCAGCCCTGGGGGTTCCCCGGCGCCCTGCCGCAGGGCGGCTGGACGCCTCCGCCCAAACCCGGCATCATTCCGCTGCGGCCTCTCGGCCTGGGCGAGCTTTTGGACGGTGCTTTCCAGGCCTGCCGGAAGAACCCTGCCGCAACGTTCGGAACGGCACTGCTGATCCAGGCCGTCATCTCACTACTGACGTACCTGTTTATCGGCAGCCTTGTGCCCGATGCCTTGTTCAGTCCGGACTTCGACGACACCGACTTTGAGTCCGTCG
This sequence comes from Arthrobacter sp. 9E16, assembly GCF_002929435.1. Classification (NCBI taxonomy): domain Bacteria; kingdom Bacillati; phylum Actinomycetota; class Actinomycetes; order Micrococcales; family Micrococcaceae; genus Arthrobacter; species Arthrobacter sp. 9E16. The sequence continues at coordinate 224,373 of NZ_PJIU01000001.1, forward strand.
AGTCGAACGCTGCCTGGTCCGTGACCGGTTTGTCCCTTTTGGGTGTTATCTCCGTAGTGGGAGTCCTGCTGTTGCAGGGAGTGCTGGTGGTGCCCCTGGCGCGGTCCATCCTGAATCTCAAGACCGGTTTCGCGCAAACGTGGAGGCTTTGCCGCTCCCGGCTGCTTGCGCTGGCAGGAATGGGGCTGCTGCTGACCGTGGCCTTCGTTATCGGGCTCGCGGTTTTCGGTGTGCTGGTGGGACTGCTGGTAAGTGTCCTCGGCGCAGCGGGCGTTCCTGTCCTGATTCTGGGCTTCCTGGCCCTGATCGCCGTGTTCGTCTGGCTGGGGGTCAAGCTGGCCTTTGCTCCGGCGGCACTGGTCCTGGAACCCGCGGGGATCTTCGCGTCGCTTCGCCGTTCCTGGCAGCTGACCAACCGCAACTTCTGGCGTTCTTTCGGGATCCTTGCGCTGACGGCCATTCTGGTCTCCATCATCTCCTCGGTCATCAGCGTTCCGGTGCTCCTCATCACCAGCCTTGCCGGAGCTTTTGGCAGCGGCTCCGGCACAGATGCCGGAACAGTGGTGGCGCTGTTTGCCTTGAATGCGGCCCTCACCACCTTCTTCAGCGCCATCGGTTACGCCTTTCAGGCCGCGGTGACTTCGCTGCTGTATGTTGATCTCCGAATTCGGCGCGAGGGCTTTGACCTCACCCTGATGAAGGAGCAGGAGATTGCCGGGGTCACCCCGGATTTGGTGCCCGGACGGCACAGCGGCAAGCCCGGTGACGGCTTCGGCGGAATAACACCGCCCGGAGCGGGACCGGCACCCTACGGCGGAGCTCCCGGCACGGGCTACGGCGGATGATGCTGCGGGCGGCGGGGCCGGTGCAGGGGTTTGGGGTGCGGGAGGTCCCGGTGCTTCCCGATGCGGACCAGGGCCGGGAATGGGCTGAGCAGGAATTGTCCCGGCCCGTGTACCAGGCCGCCGAGCCCACCCTGCTGGAGCGTTTTTGGCGGTGGGTGGGCAACTTCTTTACCGAGCTCCTCAACGGCATTGCCGGTTTCGATCCCACCGTTGGCGTGGTTCTCCTGGCTGCCGGGGCGGCAGCCGTGTTGGCCGCAGCGGTGTTCCTGGTCCGCCCGCGGTTGAATGCGCGGCGCCGCCGGGAGGTTTTCGACTCAGGCGAAGTCCGGATCGCAGTGGATCACCGCAGGCTCGCCGAGGAGGCAGCCGCCCGCGCTGAATGGGACACGGCGGTGACCGAACGTCTGCGTGCCATCATCCGTTCGGCCGAGGAACGTGTTGTCCTCGAGCCCCGTCCCGGCCGCACGGCTGCAGAGGCGGGACATATCCTGGCCGGGTCTTTCCCCTCAGCCTCGGACGAAATCATCTGGCTGGCCCGGCGGTTCGACGACGTCCGGTACGGCCATCTGCCGGCCACCTCCGGTGACGCGGAGCGGGCCGGCGTTCTGGATGCTTTGCTGGAACGCCTGTCTCCCGCAGTTCCCTCCCCGGCCCGTAACACGTTGGCGGTGCCACGGTGAGCGCCCCGCACGCGGGCAGCGCACCCCCGGAAGCCGTTCCGGTACCCCCGGCAGGTCCGGACCGCAGTCCGACGCTCAGCGAAACCGTGCGGACCCGGCTGCGGGCGTGGCGACTGTGGATCATTTTGGGCCTGGTGCTGTGCTTCGTTGTCCTCCTGGCCGTCCTCGGGGGATCCGGCGATGACGATACAGCGCTCTCCCCCGCAAACCCCGCCCCCGCCGGTGCACAGGCAGCGGCAACGATCCTGGGCAACAGGGGCGTGGACGTTCAAGCTCCGGACTCCTATCAGGAAGCCGTTGACATGCTCCAACGCCGGGGCGGGCAGTCAACGCTGTTTCTGTACGACCCCAACGGCTTCCTGGGGGCGGACCAGCTCGCGGAGTTGAACGGCCTTGCCCGTCGGCAGGTGCTGGTGGAACCCGGCTTTGTCCAGCTCACCGAGCTCGCCCCGGAGATCCGCTCCGCCGGGGTGCTGCCGGAGCAGGACGCCGGTTTGGAGGCGCAGTGCGATGCTGCGGACGCCTCCGCCGCCCAAAACATCGACGCCGGCGGTTTGGCCTACCGCGGGCCGGTCACCTGTTTTCCCGCCTCCGACGGCGGCACCGGGGCAGGTTCGTACGCGGGCAACGACGACGGCAGCGTCATTGTCCTGGGCAATTCCGCGCTGCTGGCCAATGAGTCCCTCGCCAACCGGGGCAATGCGGCACTGGCACTGCGCACCCTGGGTTCCGCCGAGACCCTGGTCTGGTTTTTGCCCACTGTCTCGGATGTGCCGCCCGCGGAGGCACCTGCCGATTTCCGCACGCTGCTGCCCGGATGGGTGGATCCGCTGCTGCTGTGGCTGCTCGTGGTGGCGGCACTGGCGATGCTCTGGCGCGGACGCCGGTTGGGGCCTCTGGCCGCCGAACCGATGCCCGTGGTGGTACGGTCCGCAGAGACGGCGGAAGGCCGCGCCCGGCTGTATCAGGACGCCCGTGCAACGGACCGCGCGGCCCAAACACTTCGCGCCGCCGCGCTCACCCGCCTTGCCGCCCGGCTGCGGCTGGGGCCCGGAAGCAGCACCGACACGGTGGTCCGGGCGGTCGCCGCGTCCACCGGCCGGCCTGAGGACGAGGTTAATTCACTGTTGAACGGGGCTCTGCCTGCAGGCGATGCCGCGCTTGTTCAGTGGTCACAGGATTTGCAAGCCCTAGAGGAAGAGGTCACCGCATCATGAGCCAGCAGTACCAGCCGCAGCCCCCGGGAGCCCCGCCGTCACCGACGGCCCAGGTCAGTGCCGAAAAAATCAGGGCCGGGGAAGCGCCGGGACCCGGAGTTGCGGAGCAGGCCGCTCCCTCCGGGCCGGATGCCGGCCGGGATGTTGACCCGGGCACCGATCCGGTCCGCCAGGCCCTGCTTGACGTCCGCCGGGAAGTGGCCAAGGCCGTAGTGGGCCAGGATGCCGCGGTGACGGGGCTGATCATTGCGCTGCTGGCGCGGGGGCATGTGCTCCTGGAGGGGGTTCCGGGCGTCGCAAAAACTCTGCTGGTGCGTTCGCTCTCCGCCGCCCTGTCCCTGGATACCAAGCGGGTGCAGTTCACCCCTGACCTCATGCCCGGAGATGTCACCGGCTCGCTGATCTATGACGGCCGCACTTCGGAATTCTCCTTCCGGGAAGGACCTGTTTTCACCAACATCCTGCTGGCAGACGAAATCAACCGCACCCCGCCCAAGACCCAGGCATCGCTGTTGGAAGCCATGGAGGAGCGGCAGGTGTCAGTGGACGGAGTGTCTCGTCCGCTGCCCGATCCGTTCATTGTGGCGGCCACCTCCAATCCCGTGGAGTACGAGGGCACGTATTCCCTGCCGGAGGCCCAGCTGGACCGGTTCCTGCTCAAGCTGACCATGGACCTGCCCGGGCGGGACGACGAAATTGAGATCATCCGCCGGCACAGCGGCGGTTTCGATCCCCGGAACCTTGGTGCCGCCGGAGTCCGTCCCGTTGCCTCTGCTGCCGATCTGGAGTCAGCCAGACGCGCCGTCGCCGAGGTGGAGGTCTCCCCCGAAGTCCTCGGCTACATCGTGGACCTGGTCCGGGCAACCCGGAGTGCGCCGTCGTTCCAGCTTGGTGTCTCCCCGCGCGGCGCCACGGCACTGCTGAACACTTCCCGCGCCTGGGCCTGGCTCTCGGGGCGGCCCTTCGTCACGCCGGACGACGTCCAGGCACTCACATTGCCGGCGCTGCGGCACCGGGTGTCGCTGCGCCCGGAGGCACAGATGGACGGTGTCTTAGTCGACGGCGTGCTGGGCAGCATCCTGGCCACCGTTCCGGTACCGCGCTAGGTCGCCGGTCTCTGATGGCGATCTCCGGCCGGCTGGTCTTCCTTGCCGCAGCGGGTTCCGTGGCGGTCCTGCTCTTTCCGGGCGCTGCCTCGATCACGCTGTGGCTGGTGTTTTTGTGCGCCGCTGTCGGCGTTGATCTGGTGGCGGCTGCATCGCCGCGCTCGCTCACCCTGGAGCGCACCGTTCCGGGAAGCGTTCGGCTGACCGAGCCTGCCGCCGCGGTCCTGACTGTCCGCAACACCGGCACCCGTACCCTTCGCGGCAGCTTCCGGGACGGCTGGCAGCCTTCGGCCGGTGCCCTGGACCCTGTGCAGCGGATGCAGATACCCGCGCATGAAGCCCGCCGCTTTGAGGTGCGGCTCCTTCCGGAGCGCCGGGGTGACCTGCACAGTGAATCCGTCACTGTACGCAGCTTCGGTCCGCTGGGTCTGGCCGCCCGCCAGCGCACCCTGCCGTGCCCCGCAGTGCTGCGGGTTCTCCCCCCGTTCCACGCCAAACGTCACCTGCCGTCGAAACTGCGGCGGCTGCGGGAGCTGGACGGCAACACCACGGTGCAGATGCGGGGTGCAGGAACGGAATTCGATTCCCTGCGTGACTATGTGCGCGGGGACGATGTCCGGTCCATCGATTGGCGTGCCACGGCCCGCCGGCGGGACACCGTGGTGCGGACCTGGCGTCCGGAGCGTGACCGGCGCGTGGTGCTGCTGCTGGATACTTCCCGCACGTCGGCTGCCCGGATTGGCGATGAACCGCGGCTGGACACCGGCATCGAAGCCGCCCTGCTGCTGGCCATGCTGGCCTCCGGCGGTGCCGACCGGGTGGACTTCCTGGCCTTTGACCGGCGGATCCGGGCACGTGTCCAGTCCGGGGGAAAGGGCAACCTCCTGCACCGCCTCGTTTCGGCGATTGCCCCGCTGGACGCCGAGCTGATTGAAGCTGACTTTTCCCTGGTGCCCGGTGCCGTCCAATCCGTCTCCACCCGCCGTTCGCTGGTGGTGCTGATAACTGCCCTGGATTCCGGCGCACTCGAAGAAGGGCTGCTGCCGGTGCTGCCGCAGCTGCTGGACAAGCATGTGGTGGTGGTTGCCTCGGTCCGGGACCCGGAGCTGGAGGAACTGCGGCGGCAGCGGACAACGGCCACCGAGGTGTTCCGCGCAGCAGCGGCGGAGCGTGCCCTTCTGGACCGGGCAGCGGTCAGCGCCCAGCTGCGGTCCATGGGTGCCGAGGTGGTTGACGAAACCCCGCACGAGTTGCCGCCCAAGCTCGCGGACCTCTATATCCGGCTCAAAGCTTCCGGAAGGCTCTAGATCATGGCTCCAGCCGAACCAGCAGCGGTTCCCCGCTCCGTTTACCGCCAGGTCCTCGGATCGGACTTCGAGCGGCTCCAGCCCGCGCTGCAGGAGTACTTCTCAGCAGCGGCCGGCGGCGGCGTGTACGGCGAGGGAGAGGGCGTTTTCGAAACCGCCGGCTGTCCCCGGCCCTGGCTGCGGCCGCTGCTCAAACTAGTTCCGGTATCGAATGCGTTCTTCCCCGATTACGGCACCGGCATTCCCTTTACCATCCGCAACTACCCGCATCAGGATCCACAGGGCAGGCCGTCGCTGACCGCGGTGCGGACCTTCCGGTTTCCCGGCGGCAACCGGACCTTTGAGGACACCACCACGCTGACCGGTCCGGGGCATCTGACTGATTATCTGGGACGGAAACGAAATCTGGCCACTGATTTGGTGCTGTCCGTGACCGGGGAAGGGCATCTGCTCATGGATTCTCCGCGCAGCCGGCTGTTCCTGGGCCCGCTGCGGCTTCCGCTGCCTGGCTTTGCTGCTGCGGACGCACATGTGGAGCAGTGGTACGACGACGGCGAGGGCGTCTTCCGCATCCGCACGCGGGTGGTGCAGCGGCAGGTGGGTACCATCTTCGTCTACGAAGGAAGCTTCACTTACCGGCAGCAGCCCTGGGACGGCGAACTTCCGGCCGAGGCAGTGCCTTCCCGCTGGGAGCGGCGGGTATAAGAGCCGGTTAAGTTCCGGTGCCCCAGCCCTCGGCGGCCACCTGGGACAGCGCCTGCGCAGTCTGCGTGAGCCGGCTCAGGGCCTTCCGGGCGGACGACGGCGATACCTCCGCCAGCTCGGCGGCCGGTGTCAGGCGAAGCGCCGGAAGCGCGTTGGCCGACAGGCCGATTTTGGTCCACGGCCGCAGTACATCCTCCACCAGGGCTTTCACTTGGCGGGGCTCAGCGTTCCCTGCCGGTTCCGGCAGTATTCCCAGCCACAGCGACTTTCCGCTTTCGACCGCTTCCGCAATTCCTTCCCAATCCGCTCCGGTAAGCCCGGCGGCAGGCAGGGCCGCGCCGGTTGCGCCCGCCCCCAGTGCCAGGGCAAAAGGTGTCTGGGCTCCGGGGCGAAGCACCGCGGAGCGTCCGGTCTCCGGCAGGCGCAGGACGATCTGCTCAGCCCCCGCAAGGGTCAGTGCCTCCATGAGCTGGCCCCAGGCGGATGACACTTCCGTGGCCGGCACGGAGCGCAGTGTCCGGTAGCCGCTGGCCGTGGGAATGGCGCCGCCGAGAATTTCGGCGATGTCGGGCTCATCGAGCTGGACGATAATGCCGGCGTCCGGTGCGGCTGTGCGTGCACGCGCCACATAGTCCACTGCGCCTGCGGTAAGTGACTGCAGCAGTTCCCGGCGGGCTCCGGCGTCAGAGAGGGCACGTTCGCCGTTGTGCAGGTAGAGACCGGCGGCCAGGGACAACGGACCGCGCAGCGAAATCTTCAGCTGCCTGCCCGGGGATTCCTCGGCGCCCACAACATCGGCGAGGGCATTGAGATCCTGGCTCAGCAGGGAGACTGCCCTGCGGTGGTCCTTTCCGGGCCGGGGCACCAGGCGCCAACCGTGCGGCTGGAGGTCCACGGCGAGGTCCACGAGCAGTGCGGCGGTCCGCCCCAGGGCGTCGGCGCCCGGACCGCGGTGCGGCAGTTCCACCAGGAACGGAAGATGCGGCGCACCGAGCTCACCGCGGATGATTCGGGTGGCTTCCACCGGGTCATCGCCCGGCCACGAGCCTAAGGCAGTGGCCGTGACGGTGGTGGATTCCGGCTGCTTAGTGTCCGTCTGGTTAGAGTCCTGCTGCATTGCTGTTGCCGCCGTTGTGGTTGTCGGAGATCGCCTGGTGGTGCCGGATGACCTCGCTGATGATGAAGTTCAGGAACTTTTCCGCGAAGGCCGGATCCAGGTGGGCGTCCTCGGCGAGCCGGCGCAGCCGGGCAATCTGGGCCACTTCCCGTCCCGGGTCAGCAGGCGGCAGATCGTGCTCCGCTTTCAGGTACCCCACCCGCTGGGTGGCCTTGAAACGTTCCGCGAGGAGATACACCAGAGTTGCATCGATGTTGTCGATGCTGCTGCGGACAGCCAGCAGTTCCTGCATAACGTCGTCGGAAATTTTACCGGCGAGGGAACTGGCAGCGGGGTCGAACTCATCTGCGGATGTTTCAGTCATGGCTCCAGTCTAGAGTCCGGCCCGCGTGCGGCAGAGCACGTTACGCCGGCCCGCCCGGATCAGGACACCGCGGCGGGATCCCATTCCAGCGAACGTGCCGAATCGATCGTGGCCTGGCCCAGGACGCGGGTGCCCTGGTAGATAACCATGGACTGGCCCGGAGCAACGCCGCGCATCGGTTCGTTCAGCCGGACGACAAGCTCCTCGCGGACGCCGCCGTCGGCCTCATCGGAGGCAACATCTTCCATCCAGCCGCGGGCGGCCACGGGATCGCCGTGGGCACGGACCTGGACCATGCAGTCAAACTGGGTGCGGGCCTCAATCTCGGGGATCGGCAGGCCGGCCCAGGAGATCTTGATGCCGCGCATCTGGTCGATGTTCAGCAGCTTCTCCGGCCCCACGACCACCTTGTTTTCCTTGGGCCTGATTTCCAGCACGAAGCGGGGCTTGCCGTCGTCGGCCGGGCGGCCCAGCTTCAGGCCCTTGCGCTGGCCCACGGTGAAGGCGTTGGCTCCGGGGTGCGTGCCGATCTTCTCGCCGGAGGAATCGACAATGTCGCCCTCCGTCATGTCGATGCGCTCTTCGAGCCAGCCGCGGGTGTCACCGTCGGGGATGAAGCAGATGTCGTGGCTGTCCGGCTTGTTGGCCACGGACAGGCCCCGCCGTTCGGCTTCAGCGCGGACCTCGGCCTTGGACGGGGTTTCGGCCAGCGGGAACATGGAGTGCTTGAGCTGTTCGTGCGTGAGCACGCCCAGGACGTAGGACTGGTCCTTGGCCCAGTCCGCGGCACGGTGCAGCTCCGGGTTTCCGTCGGCGTCGGTGATCACCTTGGCGTAGTGGCCGGTGCAGACGGCGTCGAAGCCCAGGGCCAGTGCCTTTTCCAGCAGGGCGGCGAATTTGATCCGCTCATTGCAGCGCATGCAGGGGTTGGGGGTGCGGCCGGCGGCGTACTCGGCGACGAAGTCATCCACCACGTCTTCCTTGAACCGCTCGGAGAAGTCCCACACGTAGTACGGGATGCCCAGGATGTCGCAGGCCCGCCAGGCGTCGCGCGAGTCCTCGATGGTGCAGCAGCCCCGGCTGCCGGTGCGCAGGGTGCCCGGCATGCGGGACAGCGCCAGGTGGACGCCGACGACGTCGTGCCCGGCTTCCACTGCTCGTGCTGCGGCTACAGCGGAGTCCACTCCGCCGCTCATTGCTGCCAAAACCTTCATGAAGTAAAACCTGTTCCTGCTGTTTGGATGCTGCTGACGTGGGAAGCCATACCGGCCTTTTTGGCCCGCTCATAGGCTTCGGGAAGTGCGTTCAACAAGGTGTCAACGTCTGCGGCCGTGGTTGTATGCCCGAGGCTGAAACGCTGCGCACCGCGGGCCTCGGTCTCGCTCAGTCCCATGGCCAGCAAAACGTGTGAGGGCCGGGGAACTCCCGCCGTGCACGCCGAGCCGGTGGAGGACTCCACCCCGGCCAGATCCAGCAGGAACAGCAGCGAATCGCCTTCGCAGCCCGGAAACGTGAAGTGGGCATTGCCCGGCAGCCGGCGTGGCCTGCCTTGCTGGCCGGTATCCCCGCTGTGGTCCTCCCGTGCGCCCCGAAGCACTGCGTCCGGAATTTCGCGCTCCACCCCGGCGATCAGCGTGTCCCTCAGGTTCCGCAGGCGGGCGGACTCAGCGGGAAGGTTTTCCGTGGCTTCACGGGCTGCAGCGGCGAAGGCCGCAATGCCGGGGGTGTCCAGGGTTCCGGAGCGGATGTCCCGCTCCTGCCCGCCGCCGTGCATCACCGGCGTGAGTCTCACGGCCCGTCCAACGACGAGCGCCCCGACCCCCACCGGTCCGCCGATCTTGTGACCGCTGATGGCCATGGTGTCCACACCGGCCGCCCGGAAGTCCACCGGCAGTGCGCCGAACGCCTGCACGGCGTCGGTGTGCACCGGCACCCCGTATTCGTGTGCCAGCGCAGTGAGCGCGGGAATGTCCTGGACCGTGCCCACTTCATTGTTGGCCCACATGACGGTCAGCAGGGCGGTGGTGTCTGCGTGGGCGGCAAGCTCGGCCCGGATGGCTTCCTCGGAGACCACGCCGTCCTGATCCACCGGCAGCCACACCACGGTGGCACCCTCATGCTTTTCCAGCCACTGGACGGTGTCCAGGACGGCATGGTGCTCAATCGGGGAACAGAGGATCCGGGTGCGGCGCGGGTCGGCATCGCGCCGGGACCAGTACAGCCCCTTGACGGCCAAATTGTCCGCCTCGGTTCCGCCGGAGGTGAAGATGATCTCCGAGGGGTGGCAGCCTGCGGCGGCGGCGAGCGCTTCGCGCGATTCCTCCACCACCATCCGGGCGCGGCGGCCGGAGCCGTGCAGCGAGGACGGATTGCCGCTGCGGCTAAGTTCTGACGTGAGTGCGGCGAGGGCCGAGGCCGAGATAGGCGTGGTCGCCGCGTGATCTAGGTACACGGGCACCTGATCATTCTAACGGGGATCGCAACCGATGCCGATTGGAACTGGCACAATGCCTCTGTGACCACTCCGCCTCCCCCGCCGGCGCTCCCGGTTTGCCCTGTGCCTGTCCGCCGGGCTGCGCTCCTGCAGAACCTGGCGGCATGCTTGTCCGGCAGGTCCCCCGGCTGCCGGGTATTCGCGGCGGTGGACGGCGTTGACGGCTCCGGGAAAACAACCTTTGCAGACGCCCTGGCTGCCGAGCTGGCCGGTGCCGTGAACCCGCGGCCGGTGATCCGGGTGTCGCTGGATGACTTTCATCACCGCCAAGGCATTCGGTACCGGCGCGGCCGACGTTCGGCAGCCGGCTTTCGCCATGATTCCTACAACGTGGAACAGTTTCGGGCCTACGTCCTCGACCCGCTGAAGCCGGGAGGCGGCGGGAGCTACCGGCCCGCCGGGCACAGCCTCGTCACCGACGCCGTCCTGTCCCCGCCCGAGCTGCCCGCCCCCGCCAACGCCGTCGTGCTGGTGGACGGACTCTTCCTGCACCGCCGCGAACTGGCGGCGGATTGGGACTTCTCGTTGTTCCTCGACGTGCCGTTTCCCGTGACCGCGGCTCGGATGGCTCAGCGCGACGGAACGCCGGCGGATCCGAATGATCCGGCCATGCACCGCTACGTGGGCGGCCAGCGTCTCTACTTCGCTGACACGGATCCCGCGGACCGGGCCACGGTGGTCGTGGACAACACCGATCCGGACCACCCGCGGGTCATCCCCGCTGCCGCGGCGAGTTATCACTCTGTCCGCAGAGTTGCCCGGTCCGTCCGGGAAACATAGTTCACCCTTCCAGCGTTATAGCTGGTGCAGCCTTATGGCTGCCGGTTTGGCCGGTGACGCTGCCAACCTGAGAGAATGCAACCGCTGTGAAACCTGCGGCGCCATCCGCGCGCTGTGCCTGCCGGGTCTTCCGGCCCAATGAGAGGATCCGCTGTGAGCCCGTCACCCAAGACGCTGTATGAGGTTTTGGGTCTTACCCCCTCGGCCACAACGGACCAGATCAAGGCGGCCTACCGCAAAGCCGCACGCGCCACCCACCCGGATCACGGAGGCAGTGCCGAAACGTTCCATGTCATCGCCGAGGCGTACGAGGTGCTGTCCAACCCGGAGCAAAAAGCGGCGTATGACCTGAGCCTGGGCCGCGGCTCCGGCGGGCGGCCCGGAGCCGCGTCCAAACCGGCGTCCTCCGCCCGCACCGGCTACACCCGCGGCGGATCACCCTCCCCCGACGAGGCCCTGGCCAAGACCCCGCGCTTCGTCCCGGACTTCTCCCCCGGTTCCCCGCCGGTGCTGCCGCTGGCACTGGCCGGACAGCAGGTCCACGGATCCCCCCGCAGGCCCGGGTTCATGGCGCGTCTGGGCTCCGGTGCGGGCGCCCGGTACGACGGCGAGGTCCTCACCATTCGCCTGCTTGAACGCACCCTGCTGCCGGATTATCCGGCAGGACGGCTGGTCAACGGCCTGCACCTGCCGGACCGCTCTCCCCGCGGCGGCAACCTCAACGTGGGCCATGTGCTCCTGGGCGGCTACCGGATGGCCGTCCTTGAATCCCAGGTTGCTTCTCCCGGCAATTACAGCTGGGACGGCCGGCACCTGCGCTACCGCGGCAAGGAGGTGTCCATTAACCGGCTTCCGGATGCCGTGCGCACCCTCCAGGACCGCTTCCCGGAGTGCAACGTCAGCGGCTGGGTGGTGCTGCACAGCCCCAACGGCAATCCCTTTGAACCCGTGATCGACTATCCGCCCTCGCTGAGCCGCAGCGCCCCCGCCATGGTTCACGTCGCCAATGCCGGAACCCTCCAGCGCGAACTCAAGCGGTTCTTTAGCGAAGGACCACAGGCCAACGCGGTGCAGCTCCCCGTGCTTGGCGGACTCCTCGATGCAACGGTCCGCTAGCTGCCGGGCTTAGGATGGGGTTGTGTTCCGCATCCTCTTCCACACCCCTGAAATCCCCGGCAATACCGGCAATGCAATCCGCCTGGCCGCCATTACCGGAGCCGAACTCCACCTCGTTGAGCCCCTGGGCTTTGAGCTGGAGGATTCCAAGCTGCGCCGCGCAGGGCTGGACTACCATGATCTGGCCGTCCTCCACGTGCACCCCACCCTGGAGGCCGCGTGGAAAGCCCTTGCTCCGGAACGGGTCTATGCCTTCACCTCCGACGGTGACACGTCCTACACGGACATCGCCTATCAGCCCGGCGATGTGCTGATGTTTGGCCGCGAATCCGTGGGACTGCCCGAAGAGGTAAAGCAGGACCCGCATGTTACCGCGCGTGTCCGCCTGCCCATGCTGCCGTCCCTGCGCTCCCTGAACCTTGCCAACTCCGCCTCCATCGCCGTCTACGAAGCCTGGCGCCAACACGGCTTCGCAGGTGCCCAGCTCTAAGGACTCCCATGCCCGAGATCACGATTGGCTCCGCGTTCGACGACGGCGCCGCCGACTTTGAGCGCCTGGCACCTTCGCTCTGGAACCCGATGGGCAACGCCCTGGTGGCAGCTGCCGAGATTGAGGTTGGCCACAGGATCCTGGATGCGGGCTGCGGCACCGGAGCAACCACCATCCCCGCGGCACAGTACGCCGGCCCGGACGGGCGGGTGGACGGCGTCGATCTTTCGGCACAGATGCTGGCCCTGGCCCAGGCGAAAGCCAGCACCCTCTCCCTCGAGAATGTTGTCCTGCATCTGGGCGACGCCGGTGCGTGGACCGGGGACGAGCCGTACGACGTCGTGCTGTCCGCCTACTCGATCTTCTTCCTTCCGGACATGGACAAGGGAGCAGCTCACCTGGTCTCGAACCTGCGCCCGGGCGGCATGCTGGCCCTGAGCACGTGGGCGGAAGGTGCCCTGAGCCCGTTTACCGATCTTTTAGTGCAGGAGTGCCGGCGCGAGCGGCCCGAGCTGACGGGACTGATTTCCGGGGCACGGGACAACACCGAACGCCTGAACACGCCGGAGAAACTTACCGCTTGGCTCGAGGGTTTCGGACTCCAGGACATCAAGGTTCTCTCCACTCCGGCGCAGGTCCAGCTCAACCAGTCCCTGGCCTGGTCGCTGGTGATGGGCAGCGGACTGCGCTTCCTCCTGCCGGAGGACGAGGAAGCCGCTGCAAGGGTGAAGACCGCCTTCTTGGCGCAGCTGGGTGAGGAGTACAACCTGAATGCCGATACACTGATCGCCTCCGCCCGCCTCCCCTAGAATCCTTCGGGAACTGCCGCCGGGAGACCGCCCCATCCATTCCGCCTCCGGCAACGAATAGGGGGCATGGAAACTCAGGGAGCCGCAGCCACGGGTTTCCCCCTATGCTGGAAGCCTATGGACAAGCCGAACCAGGGACGGCCCTCCGCCGCGCAGGCCTCCATTCCGGAGCGCGCCGCCGAAGCCGCGCAGAACCACGGGCAACAGCCCGTCCCCCAGCCTTCGCTGGAGTCACTGCTGGCGGGGATTGCCGGCGGCAGCCGTGGTGATTTCGAGCGCTTCTACGCACTGACATCACGTCGTGTCTACGGGTTGGCCCGCCGGGTGCTCATTGATGCCGAGCTCAGCGAGGACACCACGCAGGAGGTCTACCTGCAGGTGTGGACCAGCGCTTCCCGCTTCGATCCCGCCGTCGGTTCGCCCCTGGCCTGGCTGCTGACGCTCGCCCACCGCCGCGCCGTTGACCGGGTCCGTTCCGAACAGAGTTCCGCCAACCGGGAGGCCCGCTTCGGCGCCGCCATGCAGGAACCGGACTATGACAATGTGGCGGACACCGTCGCTCAGCGGCTCGATGCCGAAGCGGTGGTGGAGTGCCTGGAGTCCTTGACCGACACCCAGCGGGAATCGGTTCGCCTCGCCTACTACGGCGGATTCACCTACCGCGAGGTCGCGGAAAAACTGAATGCCGCAGTGCCAACCATCAAGTCGCGGATCCGCGACGGACTCATACGACTGAAGAAATGTCTGGGGGTGCCCGCAAATGCCTGAAAACAGCTTTGATGCCTCCTCAGATGCCCTCTACACAGACTTGGCCGACGGCCGGCTGCTGGAATGGGCTGAGGTTTATGCCCTGAACGCCCTGCCCGACAACGACCGGCAGGCAGTGGATGCCGCCCTGGAACGGGCAGACCCGGGCGTCCGCCGGTCCTTCCTCCAGCGTGTCTGGGCCACGCGCGAAGCACTGGCCGGAGGCTACCGGGCCGAAGCCGCTCCGCCCGAAGACCTCTTGGAACGGATCATGGCCCGGCTGCCGGAGCAGGAGGATTCCGCTCCCGCCCCGGATCCCGGCGACGAGCTTGCCGCCCGCCGCAGCCGCCGCCCGCCCCTGGGCCGCGCCGGCCGCTGGATCCTTGCCGGCGCCGCAGCCGCCGCAATCGTTGTGGGAGGCGTGACCGTCAGCAATCTTGGACAACCGGATTCGGTGAGCGAGGAAGTGCTGCAAGCCTCCGACGTGCAGCAGCGCACCATTGACCTTCCCACCGGAGGTACCGCGGAAGTGGCCACCTCCAAGGGCAAGGACGCCGCCGTCGTCACCCTCAGCGGAGTCCCGGCCCCGCCGGAAGGATCGGTCTACCAGATGTGGCGCGTCCCGGCCGACGGATCCGATCCGGTGTCGGTGGGTGTCATGACAGGCGAGGAAGTCTCCGGAACCAAGGCCACGGAACTGACGGACATTGATCCCTACAGTGCGGTGGCGCTGACGGTGGAGCCCGACGGCGGTTCGCCGACGCCCACACCGCCCATCCTGCTGGTCATCCCCTTCGCGGCCTGAGACCCCTTGCCGGCCGCTTGACGTTGACGCTGCGTCAACGCCTAGCGTAAGGAGAAGCAGCCGGATCCCCCGGCTGCACATCCCGGCAGGAGCTGAAAATGATGCCCAGGGGACGGCTGTGAAGTCCCGGCACAAGGATGCCTGGCCCATCTCCGAGGTGGCACGCATGGCCGGAGTTTCGTCGCGGACGCTGCGCCATTACGAGGAACGCGGTTTGCTCTCCCCGGCTTTTACCGGCCCCAACGGATACCGGTTCTACCGGATGGAGGAATTGCTGCGGCTGCAGCGGATCCTGCTGCTGCGCCGGCTGGGTCTGGGACTGGACTCCATCGCGTCCGTCCTGGCCGGGCAGATCGATGAGGCTGAGGCATTGGCGGTCCACCACCGGTGGCTGCAGGAGGAGAGCCGGCGCCTGGCGGAGATGGCAGCGACGGTCCGGGCAACACTGGATTCCTTGGCGCAAGGAGGAACCATGGACGCGCAGGAACTGTTCCGGGGATTCGAAGAAAACCCCTATGAGGATGAAGCCCGGCAGCGCTGGGGCAATGCCCGGGTCGAGTCCAGCAAAGAAAAACTGGAATCGCTGGGAAAGGACCGGCAGCAGGAACTTCTGCAGGAGGCCCGAGCCATCAACGCGGAGCTTGCCGCCTGCCTGCGCGCCGGACTGGCACCGTCGGATCCTCAGGTCGGTGCCGTCGTCGCGCGCCATTACCGGTGGGTCTGCGCCGGCTGGACTCCCGACCGCGCAGCTTACAAGGGTCTGGGTGAGCTGTATGTGCAGGACAGCCGCTTCACCGCTTTTTACGACAGTGAAGCGCCTGGGCTGGCGGCCTACCTGGCTGAGGCCATCGGTTTCTGGGCCGAGGCAAACCTGTAGCGGATCAAGGACCCCTCCCACCGGTACAGCACAAGGACGGCTGCGGTCGGCATGAGGGAGCCGGTGCAGACGTCAGAACCCGGCGATGGTCTGCTCGGTGTTGACTCCCACCACATGAAAAACTTCGGCGCTGGCACCGTCGGGGAGCCCAAAACGGCGGGCGTTATCACGAAGCATGGACTTCACCGCAGCTTCCATCCTGCCAATGTCCGGATGCTGGCTGGCGTGTACCCGGATCGCTGCCAGTTTGGTTTCAACCAGCCCGCTGATATCCACGGCATGGTTTTCCCGTTCCCGCGGAGCACCGTAAAACCACAGCCACGGGACCTTGAATGCTTCCAGGCCCTGTTCCGCCAGCCGCGGGAAGGCAAAGGGATTCTCCGCCGCCGGATATACCGCCCGGGTGACGATCTCGCCGCAGGCCAGATGGTCGGGATGGCTGGCCTGGATGCGGTCCCAGTTGCGTTCGGGATGCATGGAAAGCACGACGTCGGGGCGGACTTCGCGGATCAGCGCGACAACCTGCTCCACCACTTCGGGGGTCACCGCCAGGAAGCCGTCGCGTTCACCCAAGAACCGGATGTCCCGCACACCGGCGAGTTCCGCGGCTGCCTGCTGTTCGCTGCTGCGCAGCTCCGTTACTTTGTTTCGGTCTCCGGGCTCGAAACCCCCGGCGTCACCGGCGGTCATGATGCAGTACGTGACCTCGGCTCCTGCCGCGGTCCAGCCCGCCACGGTTCCGGCGGCACCGAAGTCGATGTCGTCCGGATGGGCGGCGAAGGCCAGCACACGCTGCACCCGGGGAACCTCTTGCTCTTGTTCCTGTGCCTGAGTCATGGAATCAGGACCTGCGCTTCTTGATTTCCTCGGTGGCCTGCGGCAGGACTGAGAACACGTCCCCCACGATTCCGAAGTCCGCAATTTCAAACACGGGTGCATCGGCGTCCTTGTTGACCGCCACAATGACCTTTGCCGTCTGCATTCCGGCTTTCTGCTGAATGGCGCCGGAGATGCCCGCCGAGATGTAGAGCTGCGGAGAGACCGTCTTCCCGGTCTGGCCCACCTGGGCGGAGTGTTCAATCCAGCCGGCGTCGGTGGCTGCACGCGAGGCGCCCACGGCACCGCCCAGCGCGTCCGCGAGGTTTTCCACCGGCGTGAAGTCACCGTCCATTCCGCGTCCCCCCGCCACAATCACCCTGGCTTCGGAGAGTTCGGGACGGCCGCTGACCCGCTTCTCGGTGCGGCCCGTGACCCGTGCAGCGGGACCGGCGTCGGGGACGGCAACCCGGCGGCGTTCCGGAGCCGCGGGAGCCTGCGCCGGAACCGGCTCAACGCTGTTGGCTTTCACCGTGATGACGGGAATTCCGGCCTGTACCCGGCAGGTGGAGGTGTAGGACCCGGCCAGCACCGATTTCGTCACTGAAAAGTCCGGAGCAACGGCCACGGCGTCCGTAATGACGCCGGAACCCAGTTTTATGCCTGCACGGGCCGCCACCTCGCGGTCCTCGAAGGAATTCCCCAGCAGCACCCCTGCAGCGCCTGCGCTCTGGGCGGTTTCGGCCAGGAAGGCGGCCTTGGCCGCGATCAGGACGTCCGGCAGTTCCGCTGCGGGTTCGTAGACGGCTGCGACGCCGTAATCCCCCAGAGCCTGCAGCGCCTCATCGCTGAGGGCACGGGGGCTGGCCACCGCAGGCTCCCCCAGCCCGCGGGCAATGGTCAGCAATTCGCGGCTCGCCCGCGGCAGCGGCAGACCCGGTACATCGATAAAGACGAGGACAGAGGCCATGGTGGGCTCTCCTTAGTGCTTCGGGCGCAGCCGGGGCAACGCCGGTGAAAGGATTGTCAGATCAGTTTGGAAGCGGCCAGGAAGTCCACCAGTGCAACCCCGGCGCTGCCGTCGTCGGTAATGATGGTTCCGGCTGAACGCGGCGGTCGGGGCGCGGAGGCGGCCACGGAGGTCCAGGACCCGGCCAACCCTGTTTGCTCCGGTTTGATGCCCAAATCCTGCAGGGAAAGAACCGTGATGGTCTTTTTCTTGGCGGCCATGATGCCCTTGAAATTGGGGTAGCGCGGTTCGTTGGCCTGATCAGTCACCGAAACCAGTGCCGGCAGCGGTGCTTCGAGCGTCTCCGAGAAGGAATCGCCGTCCCTGCGGGCACGGACCGCGGGAGCGCCGTCAACATCGCGCACCTCAATCTCGGAGGCAAAGGTGATTTGGGCCAGCTGGAGACGCTCCGCCAGCTGCGCCGGAACCAGGGACGTCTCTCCGTCCGTAGACGCCATTCCCGTCAGCACCAGATCCGGCATTGCCGGGGCACCCGGCGCGCCGGCGGCGTGCTGCACCGCAGCGGCGAGCACCAGCGAAGTTGCCGCGGCATCGGAAGCGGCCAGAGCGGCGTCGTTCACGTGAACACCCTGGTAGGCACCCATCTGGAGGGACTTCTTCACCGCGTTAACCGCGGCATCCGGACCCATGGTCAGTGCAGTCACCATGTTCCCGGCCGACTGGCCCCCGCGCGCCTCGGCCAGCTGCAGCGCCGCTTCAAGGGCGTACTCGTCCAGCTCGGAGAGGATGCTCTCGGAACGGTCGAGCGTGTGAGCGGGACCGGAAAGGTGCCGGTCAAACTGGGCATCGGGCACGTGCTTTACCAGGACAACAATATTTAGCGGCCTGTCGGCTGATTCCTGCATGCGGAACCTTTCTGCGTGTGAGATCCTTCCGGACTCGGCTTCGCCGGGTCCGGGACCAGCCGCCGGGGCGGCAAACTTAAGCTAATCACACCGGGAGGCAGCCCCGTGCCCGCCCCCGAACACGGGTGGACCCGCCCTTCCCGAAGAAGAGCGGGTCCGTAGTGCATGGAGTTACTGGTCTGCGGAGTTGCCCAGCGTCACGTCCGTGCTGTCCGTGCGGCCGCCGCTGGTGTAATCGATGGTGACCTTGGTGTCTGCTGCCTGCATCCGGATGGCGGCGGTCAGGGACTGCGCATCGGTGACCGGGATTCCGTTTACTGCCGTAATGACGTCACCCTTTTTGAGTCCTGCCCGGGCCGCCGGGGTTCCGCTGGCCGGGTTCTCGGCCACCTCGGCGCCCACGGTAAAGGCCGAGGAGCTGGAGGCCACCGCCGGAGTGACCGAGACACCCAGGAAGCCGTGGGTCGCAGAGCCGCTGTCGATGATCTCATTGGCCACCCGTTCCGCGTAGCTCATCGGCACTGCGAAACCGACGCCGATACTTCCGCTGTCCTCGCTGGCGGACGCAATGGCCACGTTGACGCCGATAACCTCGCCCTCCGTGTTGACCAGTGCGCCGCCGGAGTTTCCGTGGTTGATCGCCGCGTCCGTCTGGATGACGTCCAGATAGATGGAGCCTTGAGCCGCACTTTGGCTTTGGCTGGACCCGTCCGGCGGAGCAAAACGGAACCCGTTGCCGTCATTGTCCTGGCCGGTTCCGCCGTCCGCCGGGGATTCCGGGGCCGCGGAAGACTGAACGCTGATGGTCCGGTTCAGCGTTGACACGATGCCGTCCGTTACCGTGCCCGCCAGTCCCAGCGGAGCACCGATGGCAATGACGGTGTCCCCCACGTTCAGATCGTTTGAGTCGCCCAGGCTGGCCGGGGTCAGGTCGGACGCATCCACTTTGATGACAGCCAAATCGGAGACGGGGTCGGTTCCCACTACTGTGGCGGAGAACACACGGCCGTCATGGGTCTGAACTTCGACGGACGGGGATGCAGCAGTCCCGCCCAGAGTGACTACGTGCGTGTTGGTCAGGATGTGTCCCTCATCGTCCAGGATGATCCCGGAACCAGTGCCGGAACTGCCGCTGGCGGAGACATCGATGGTGACAACGCTCGGCGAGGCTTTCACGGCGGCCGCAGTCACCGCGTTGACGCTGTCATCGTTGTTGACCACAACAGTCTGTGCCTGGCCTGTGCTTTGCGGAGAGGAATCGTTGTCCATCAGTGCGTCAGCACCCACTGCAACGCCGCCGCCCAGCAGACCGGCCAGCACCATGCCGGTGATCAGGGTGCCGGCTCCGAACCGACGCGGCGAACGCTCCTGCGCCGGCTGGTGACCGGAACCGTAGGGATCCTGCCCGTAGCCGCCGGTCGAATAACCGCCGGTTGACCCTCCGCCGCCGTTACCGGTGGCGCCAAAGCTGCCGCCGTAACTGCTGCTGCCGGAGGCCGACGGCGCATGGGCAGGCGGCTGCTGGGGCGCCTGTGGCTGAGCATGCCTGGCCGCAGCATCGGGGAACTGCTGGGTCTGACCCTCGTTTGCCTCACCCGCCGCTGCACCCTCGGACGAAGCAGGCGGGGCAGGCGGACGGGGAGGAATCGGACGCTGCGGACCCTCGGTGCCCCCGTATTGCTCAGACATGTGCTGTCCTTTCCAAATCAATGTGCCCGTGGAAGTGTGAGGCTTCCTCAACTATGACAGTACTTTCTGTGACGATTGATGGAGGTTCCTGAACAGTTCCTGAAAGCTTGCCGAAAGACATCCAGCCTTCTCCATGGTGGACTCGGTATGTTGGCGAACAATAGAATCAAACCAGGAACCGGCCTTCCCCCGCGGAGGGACCGAATCCGGCGGAACGAAGCGCAGTTGCCACGCACCACACGATCCTGAGGACAAATTTATGCGGTTGAAGACCATGCGGCTAGCTGCCGTGCTCGGTTTGAGTGTCTCGGCGCTTCTGGTTCCGGCTGCAGCCGCTTCCGCGGTCCCTCCGGTAACCATTCCGCCCGGGCAGTTCCTGGTCGACGACGCCGGCGTCCTGGGCTCAGATGCCGGCGAGGTCAGCACCGCCATCATGGAGGTGCGGGAGGACAGCCGGTACACCCTCTATGTGGTCTACGTGGACGAGTTCACGAACCCCTCCGATCCCGCTGCCTGGGGACAACAGGTGGTCGAGAACGAAAACATGGGACAGCGCGAAGTGCTGCTCAGTGTTGCCACAGAGAGCAGGGAGCTTCAGGTTTCCGCTCCCGCAAATACTGAACTGACCGAAGAGCAGGGCAACGCCATCTATGACGCGGCCACGGATGAGCTGTTCGGCAAGCAGACCATTACTTCAGCGGATTGGGCCTCTGCAGCGGTCAGCGCTGCCGATGCACTTGAGTCCGGCCGCACAGGTTCTTCCAGCGGCGCGTCTTCATCTTCCGGCGCCAGCCTTGCTCCGGTCGTCCTCATTGGCGGGATTATTCTGCTGGGCGGCGGCGCGGCCTTCCTGTTTGTCCGCAGCCGCCGCAAGGGCGCGATCGCAGCCGGACCGGATGCTTCGGGCCCCCGGGAGCCCGTGGACCCGCTGGATGAAATGAGCGTGGAAGACCTGCGCAAGCGTGCCGGCAGCCTTCTGGTGGCCGCGGACGACGCCATCAAGTCCAGCGAACAGGAACTCGCCTTCGCGATGGCCTCCTACGGAGACGACGCCGTCAAGACATTCACTGACGATCTGGCAGCGGCGAAGAACCACATGAGTGAGTCCTTCAAGATGCAGCAGCAGCTGGATGACCATATTCCGGATACGGAAGCCCAGCAGCGGACCTGGCTTAAGGACATCATCCGCCGCTGTGAAGCGGTCAACGAGTCGCTCCAGGCGCACAAGGAAGACTTCGACGCGCTGCGTGAACTCGAAAAGAACGCACCTGCGGCTCTGGGTGCGGCCCGGACCAGCGCACAGTCTGCGGGCGGGCGTCTGGCCGCTGCAGAGGCTTCCCTCACCGGGCTCCGCCAGCGTTATGCCGATTCCGCCCTGGCCCAGATCGCGGACAACATTGAACAGGCACGCCAGCGGCTTGAGTTTGTCGACAATGCCGAAGAAACAGCCCAGGCCAAGCTCGACGAAGGAGACACCGCTTCCGCCGTCGTCGCCGTCCGTGCCGCCGAGGAAAGCGTGCACCAGGCCAACGTCCTGCTGGATGCCATCGAGAAGACCGGACACGAACTCGACGCAGCGCGCAATGAACTGCAGCGTGCGGTCGCGGATGCCCGACAGGACCTTGCCCAGGCCCGGGCCTTTGCAGCCAACGGCGCCAACCCCGGACTGGCTGGACCGATGGCAGGTGTGGAAGCGGCGTTGGCCGCAATAGAGCGCGAATCTTCGGACCGGAACAATCCCGTGGATCTGCTCCGTCGGCTGGAGACGGCCAACTCCCAGCTCGACAATGCGCTGGAAGGCATCCGGGACCGGCAGGAACAGGAACGCCGCGCACGGGATGCGCTGCAGCACGCCGTGATGTCAGCCCAAGCACAGATTTCTGGCACCTCCGACTACATCCGCGCCAGGCGCGGCGGTGTCGGCAGTGAGGCCCGCACCCGGCTGGCCGAGGCTGAGCGGAACCTGCAGCAGGCCATAGCCCTGCAGTCCTCGGACCCGGTCAGCGCCCTCGCTTACGCCCAGCAGGCCAACGCGCTGGCCGCGCAGGCAGCTGAGATGGCCCAGCAGGATGTCGACGGATTCGGAGGCGGCTTCGGCGGCGGCGGCGGAATGTACGGCGGCCGCGGCGGCGGCTCAGGCCTGGGCGGTGCGATCCTGGGCGGTATCCTGATCGATTCCATCCTGCGCGGCGGAGGCGGAGGCTTCGGCGGCGGAGGTGGCTGGGGCGGCGGCGGTTTCGGCGGTTTCGGCGGCGGTGGAGGCGGTGGAGGCTTCGACGGCGCAGGCGGGAGCTTCTAGGTTCGGGCTGTAAGCACAGCCGGTCACAGCAGGACGCAACATCAGTGAAGGTGCACCATCAGTTTTTTCAGCAGATTCAGTTCCACAAACCGAAAGGCAGACACCGTGGTAAAGCAGTCAATCTTTGGACGCATCACCCAGCTGGCCAAAGCCAACATCAACGCCATCCTGGATCAGGCCGAAGATCCGCAGAAGATGCTGGACCAGATGGTTCGGGACTACAGCAACAACATCGCTGAGGCTGAGAGCGCCGTTGCCCAGACCATCGGCAACCTGCGCATGCTTCAGGATGATTACAACGAAGACATCCAGAATGCCCGCAACTGGGGCAACAAGGCCCTTGCGGCCTCCCGGAAGGCTGACGAGTTCCGCGCCGCGGGCAACACTGCCGACGCGCAGAAGTTCGACAACCTGGCCAAGGTGGCAATTCAGCGCCAGATGGCGTCGGAGAACGAGGCCAAGGGTGCAGAACCCACGATCGCTTCGCAGGAAGAGATTGTGGAGCGGCTCAAGACCGGCCTGGACCAGATGAAGGGCAAGCTTAACCAGCTGCAGAGCAAGCGGGACGAGCTGATCGCGCGTGCCCGCAACGCGCACGCCCAGACCCAGATGCACGAAGCCATGAAGAGCATCGACGTCATGGACTCGACCTCGGAGGTTGGCCGCTTCGAAGAGAAGATCCGCCGCGAAGAAGCCCGCGTCCGCGGCGCAAACGAGCTCGCTGCGTCCAGCCTGGATGCACAGTTTGAGAGCCTTGAAGACCTGGGCGAGCAGACCGAGGTTGAGGCCCGTCTGGCCGCACTGAAGAGCTCCGGCTCCGGACAGTCCGCCATCGGCCAGAACTAAGCACTAAGCGGCGCTGCTCGCCGGCGCTGCCGGCCTACGGGCGGCACTCCCCTGCGGGAGTGCCGCCCGTCTCCTTTGCCGGCGCTTAGCCACCCCCGGCGGAGAAGAGCGCGCCGTCCGTGCCCGATTTCCCATGCCGCGGGTCTGATGGCACCAGTGCCGGGGAACAGGGGAATGCCCGGAAAGCAGAGAATCCCGGCTGGCATCTCTGCCAACCGGGATTCTCTGATGATTCTGTGTTATTTGGTTGCGGGGGCAAGATTTGAACTTGCGACCTCTGGGTTATGAGCCCAGCGAGCTACCGAACTGCTCCACCCCGCGGCGTGATAGTTAACTCTACCCGCCGCGGGGCCCGGCTGCAAATCGGCAGCCGGGCCGCAGCCTCAGCGCGTTAGTTACCCTCGGTGGGCGCGGGAGTCGCACCCTCCGTGGCACCGGTTTCCCCGCCGTCGGTTTCCCCGGCGGCAGCGTCCATGGCCTCCTGTGCGGAGATGGCGCGCTGGATTGCTGTGTTGAGCTTGTCCTGCGCCGCACCGTAGGCAGCGAAGTCGTTGTTTGCCAGTGCCGCCTGGCCTTCCTGGATGGCGGCTCCGGCATCAGCCAGAGCAGCGGCCAGGTCAGCAGCTGCCGTCGTGTCGCCCGGCACCTCGCCGGTCCCGGCGTCGGGGGTCTGGCCAACATTCTCGGAGTCACCGGTAATGGCACCGGAGTCACCGCCGAAGACCTGGTTCAGTGCTTCATCCAGTGTGGGAGCGAAGCCGACCGTCTCGCCGAAGTTCACGAGCACGCGCTGCAGCGTCGGGTAGGACGCGTCACCGGAAGACTGCACGTAAACGGGCTGCACGTAGAGCATGCCGCCGCCCACAGGCAGGGAGAGCAGGTTGCCGTTGATGACCTCGGAAGCACCCTGGCGCAGCAGGTTCAACGCGTTGGAAACCGTCGGGTCCGAGTTGAACCGGTTCTGGGCCTGGCCGGGACCGGGGACCACGGTGTCGGTGGGCAGCGACAGCAGCCGCAGCTTTCCGTAGTCCTCGCTCTTGACTCCCGCCTCGCCCGTGCCGGCATCAGCTTCGGCAGACAGGAAGCCGTACAGCACGTTGCGGGCTTCGCCGTTGGGCGACACAAACGGAATAAACGGAGTGGTCAGGGAGAACGCTGTGTCATCCTGGCCCGGCATCTGCAGGGACAGGTAATACGGAGGCTGCTTCACCTCGGCGTTGGCCACCGTGGGATCGTTCGGCACGGACCAGGCGTCGTCGTTCTTGAAGAACGAGTCCGCATTGGTGACGTGGTACTTGCCCATCAGCTCACGCTGGACCTTGAACTGGTCCTCCGGGTAGCGCACGTGCGACATCAGCTCGGCGGACATCTCGCTGTACGGCTTCAGCGTGGACGGGAAGACTGCCTGCCAGGACTGCAGCAGCGGATCCTTGTCGTCCCAGGCGTACAGGGTGACGGAACCGTCGTAGGCATCGACGGTGGCCTTGACCGCGTTGCGGATGTAGTTCACCTTGTCCGCCGGAAGGGCTGCGGCACCCGTGGTGAGGGAGTCAGTGGTGGCTGCCTGCAGTTCCTGCTGGGTGGAGTACGGGAAGTACTTGCTGGTGGTGTAGCCATCCACAATCCACTGGACCCGGCCGTCGACGACCGCCGGGTAGGCGTTGCCGTCCACCGTCAGGTAAGGAGCAACCTTTTCGACGCGTTCGCGGGGATCGCGGTCGTAGAGGATCTGCGACTCGGGGTTGATGGCGTCCGAGAGCAGCATTTCGGTGGACTGGAACTTGATGGCGTAGACCAGCTGGTTGAACAAATTGCCCACGCTGGGTCCGCCGTCGCCGTCGAACGTTGTCTGGGACTCGGTGTCCGAGTCGCCCGTCTGCGGGCGGTCGATTTCCTGCGGTGCCGAACCCTCGGGTGCACCGACCACCGAATAGTCGGGTGAGGATTCGCCGAAGTAGATCCGGGGTTCGTAGTCCCCCAGCACGCCGCTGGAGGGGATGCCTGATTCCATGAAGCTGGGCTTGCCGTCGGCCTGGACCGTTGATCCGCGGGCCGCGACGACGCCGTAACCGTGCGTATAGAGAATGTGTTCGTTGACCCAGCCGTCGGGAACGCCGTCGATGTTCAGTTCACGGACTGCAATCACCGTGTCCTGGGTTTCGCCGTCGATGTCGTAGCGGTCCACGTTCAGTGTTTCCGGGAACTGGTAGTACTGACGGAACTGCTGCAGCTGCGAGAACGCCGGGGACACGACGTTCGGATCCAGCAGGCGGATGTTGGAGGTGGTGCCTGAATCAGCGGCCAGCGCGCCGGCATTTGCCTCAACCGTGGCCTTGTAGTCGATGACTTCGGTTTCATCCAGGCCGTAGGCCTCACGCGTGAGATCAATGTTGCGCTGGATGTAGGGCGCTTCCTTGCTGAGCTCGGAGGGCTTTACCTGGTACTGCTGCACAATCCACGGGTAGACGCCGCCGGCAACAATGGCCGTGATGATGAGCATGGCCGTACCGATGATCGGCAGGCGCCACCGGCCGATGACCGCAGACACGATGAAGAGCAGCGCCACGATGACCGAGGCAACGGTGAGGATGGTCTTGGTGGGGATGACGGCTTCGACGTCGGTGTACAGGGCACCGGTCCAGGTCCCCGAGGTGCTCAGCAGGGTGTCGTAGCGGTCCAGCCAGAAGTTGGCGGCCTGCAGGAGCAGGAAGCTGGCCGCAATGACGGCAATGTGGATTCGCGCCTGGCGGGAGGTGAAGATGCCCTTTTCCTCCAGGCGGATGCCGCCGTAAAGGTAGTGGGTCAGCAGCCCGGCGATGCCCGAGATGACGACGACGCTGATGAGGAAGCCAACAATGAAACCGATGAACGGCAGCTGTGTGAGGTAGAAGCTGAAGTCCAGGCCGAACTCGGGATCCTGCTGGCCAAAGTTGCGGCTGTTGAAGAACAGCAGCGCCTGCTGCCACATGGACATGGCGGCGGTGCCGGCGAACCCGCCGACGACGACGGGGATGCCGATCATCAGAAGCTTGCGGACGGGCTCAAGCTGGGCCTGGTAGCGGTTCAGGTTGTCCTGCAGTGCGCTGTCCGGGGCATAGACAGGCCGTGAGGCGTACGCGGCCCTGATGCTCAGGAAGACACACGCGGCCATCACGATGAAGGCACTGAGGAACATCGCGATTCGCGTCAGGTTTTCCTTGACGAAGACTTCGAGGTAGCCCAACTGGTTGTACCAGAGGACGTCCGCGTAGACCTGGGAGAAGTAGACGAATCCAATTACGAGGATCGCCACAACAATCAGTGTGGCAATCAGCGGGCTCGGTCCGCGCCGCTTGCCGGGGCGGGCGCCCGCGCTGGGGCTGGGTCGGGAAAATGGGCCATTAGGTCCGGAAGTCACTGTTACCTCATCGTTCGGTGCGTCGGTCCACGGCGCCTGCAACGGGTATTACAGGACATTTTTTCGTCCCCTTTGCAAGTTGCCGTGCTTTCTCATTCTGCCTTGTCTTTATTGCGGCGGGCCACCTGCCGGGCCTATCGGCAAGAACCTTTTCAAGATCGTGATGGGCCGCCCGGAAAATCCGGCGCCGTTTGGCAGCTATATTGCCGCCTTTTCCTGTCCGTCCCTAGTCCATCGAGCACTGTGCCAGACCGGCCGGGTCTGCCCCGGCGGCCAGATCCTCGACGGCGCTGCGGGCCTCATCCAGCGTTGCCACCCGGACCACGGCCAGCCCGTCCGGGATGTTCCCCACCACTTCACCACAGTTGTCGGCCGGTGCGAGGAAGAACTGCGCGCCGGCGTCGGACGCGCCCTCCATCTTCTGGGCAATTCCGCCAATGGCCCCGACCTTTCCAGCCGAGTCAATGGTTCCGGTTCCGGCAAAGTGCTTCCCTCCCGTCAGCTCTTCGGGGGTCAGCCGGTCAATGATGCCCAGGGCAAACATCATGCCGGCGGACGGGCCGCCCACGTTGTCCAGGGCGATGCTGACGTCGAAGGGGAACTCGAAACTCGTGGCGAGATAAATGCCGAGCTGATAGGAACCGGCATCACCGGGAGCGGGGGTAAGCGCCGCTGTCTGTTCCTCCCCGTCGCGCCGGTAGGTGACGTCCACCGGATCGCCGCCGCTTTCCTGCAGTTTGGTGCGGAGGGTGTCGATCCCGTCAATATCGGTGCCGTCCACCCTGATGAGGGTGTCTCCGGTCTGCAGCACGCCGGCGGCCGGCGAGTCCTCCACGAGATCCGCCACGGCGAGCTCCTCGGTGAAGGCGATGTCCAGTTCGCGCAGTGCCGCAGCAACGGCTGCCTCCTGGGAAGAGGTCATGGCTGCTGCATTCTGCTCATCAACCTCCTCGCCGGTGGTTCCGCGGGGGTAGACAAACTCCTCGGGAACCACGGAGTCTTCCGGGCTCAACCAGGCTCCAACGGCTTCCAGAAAGCTCATGGCGCTGCCCGGACCACCGGCAACATAGACCGTGGTGAGGTCCAGCTCGCCCTCTGTGGGGTAAGTGGTGGCACCGTCGATCTCGATGAGGGGCGAGTCTTCCCCGTTCCCCGTCTTCACGGTTCCGACGGTGTTGAAAGTGGGGCCGGGCGATTCCACCACATAGGGTGCCGGAAGGAACACGGCAACGGCGCCCAGAGCCAGAGTGAGCGCCCCCGAGATCACCAGCGCGCGTGACCGCGGGTCCCTGTGGCGGGCGTCGGGACGGGACGGCGGCGGCACGGGGCCGTTCCAGTCCGCCGGGTCATGCCCGCCGGCAGCGGGGTCGTGCGGAGTATCTGAGGGGCGCAAGTGGCCAACCCTTTTCTGCTGAGGCGGGAACCCGAGGCAACCCACAGAGGCTGAAACGGCGAAGACTGCCACCCAGCCTACGCCCGCGTGCTCTGCCCTGCAGGCATCCACGCCCAGGCGCTTTGCCAACAGCGAACGAATCGGGTGAACGCGGGACAGGCATGCGGGCATGCCGGTAACGTAAGGAAACCATGGTCGCTGTTCGGCGGTCCATGGTCCGGGGCAGTTGCCGGCCGCTGGCCGGCTGACAATTCTGCACCTTGCAATGCACTTCAATCTTCCACAGGACCGGTGGTATCCATGAGCTCCAACCCTTCCGACTCCGGGGATACGCCCCAGGATCCGCTTTCCGAGATGCTTGCCAAGCTCTTCGGCGGCGCGGGTGCCGGCGGCATGGATCCGTCCGAGCTGGCAAAGGCAGCCGGGCTTCCCTCTGACCCCAATGCCATGGCCATGATCTTCCAGCAGGTCCAGGCAATGTTCAGCGCTCCTTCCGACGGCCCGGTCAACTGGCAGCTTGCCAAGGACAACGCCCGCCGTGTTGCTGCGGCAGACAGCGATCCCTCCGTGTCGGCTGCGCAGCGCCGCGAAGTCGACGAAGCCCTGCACCTCGCCCAGCTTTGGCTGGATCCGGTGACGGATTTTGCTTCCACGTCCACGCTGGGACAGGCCTGGAGCCGGGCCGAGTGGGTGGAAGCCACCATGGACTCCTGGAAGCGCCTGACGGAGCCGGTGGCGGTCAGCATTTCGCAGGCCCTCTCCAACGCCATCACCACTCAAATGCCCGAGGAAATGAAGGTCATGATGGGTGGGGCCTCCTCGATGCTCGCCAATATGGGCGGGGCCATGTTCGGAATCCAGCTTGGCCAGGCCATTGGCGCGCTTTCCAAGGAGGTTGTCAGCTCCACCGATATCGGTCTTCCGCTGGCTGCCGGAACCATGGCGCTGCTGCCGGCCAACGTGACCAAATTCGGTGAAGGCCTGGACGTTCCCGAGACCGAAATCCGGCTGTACCTGGCGGTCCGCGAAGCGGCCCACGCCCGGCTTTTCACCCACGCTCCATGGCTGGGCGCCCACCTCTTCGGTGCCATCGAAAGCTATGCACGCGGCATCCACATCGACATGTCCAAGATTGAGGAAGTGGCCCGGGACCTGGACCCGTCCAACCCGGAGTCCATCCAGGAAGCCCTCTCCGGCGGAGTCTTCCAACCCGAGCAGACGCCCGCGCAGGCAGCGGCACTGGAACGCCTGGAAACGGCCCTGGCACTGGTGGAAGGCTGGGTTGACGAGGTCACCGCAGCTGCCACGGTCAACCTGCCCTCCGCCGGTGCCCTGCGTGAGATGATCCGGCGGCGCCGTGCCAGCGGCGGTCCGGCAGAGCACACCTTCTCCTCGCTCGTTGGCCTTGAACTGCGGCCGCGCCGTCTTCGTGACGCCGCCGCCCTGTGGTCCCAGCTGCGTGAAGAGCGCGGTATCGAAGGCCGCGACGCCGTCTGGGAACACCCGGATCTCATTCCCACGTCCAAGGACCTGGATGACCCGCAGGGCTTCAGCAAGCGCCGTGAGCTGCTCGAGGCCTCGGATTCCGACGTGGACGCCGCTCTGCAGCGCCTGCTCGACGGCGGTTTTGACACGCCCGCTGAAGATCCCGCCGGCTCGGATGAAACACCGGATGACGGCGCGGACGAGGGACCCGGAAACGGTGAAGAAGGAAACGGTTCGGACGAGGGCGAAGCGCCCAAGCCCTGACCGGCCCTGACAGGCACGAATTGAAGAGCCGGGCGGCGGGCGAAAGCTAGTCGCCCGGCTCTTCGGCGCCCTGGTCCTCCTGCATGGCGCCGTCAAGCCCCCGCGCGGAGGCAAAGGCCGCCCCCTGAAGGTACGCCTTGGCAGTTTCGGTTTGCGGATAAGCCTCCAGCAGCTGCCAAAACGCGGCTGAATGGGAAGCCTCAATCAGGTGCGCCAATTCGTGCAGCAGCACATAATCCACCACCCACCCGGGCATTCCCTGCAGCTTGTCGGAAAGCCGAATGGTTCCCCGGGCCGGGGTGGCGGAGCCCCACCGGGAACTCTGGTTGCTGACCCACCGCACCGACACCGGCCGGGCAGCCCCGCCCAGATACCGCTGTGACAATTGGGCCGCACGCTCGGCAAGCTCATTGGCACGGGCCTGCGGATCGGGCAGCTGTGCCGGAGCCGTGCGCTGCTCAAGGCGCATCACCATGCGCTGGACCCACTCCGCTTCCTGCGCCGTAGTGAAGTGGCCGGGGATCGAAATGACCGCTTTTCCGTCCCGGAAGGCGGCGTTCACCGTACGCCTGCGCTTGGCTGAGCGCCGCACTTCAATGGGGATGCCGGTGCTGGTTACCGACGGCACGGCTGTCCCGCCGGAGCGGAGCCGGCGTTGTGCTGAGCGGGGTAAATCTCCTGAAGGCATGTCTTAACCCTAGGCGAGGCACCGGTGTGCACGCGCACCTGTGGATAACCGCTCCCTCTTTCCAACCGCATGCCAAGATGGCTCAGCAGGCCCATCCCGCCCGCTGCCGAGCGGATGTCCCCTTTGGAGGTTTCCATGCGGATCAACCCCGGAATTCATGTCCTGGTGCTCTCGCTGACAGCCCGCCAATTCGGGCTGGGGCCGGATGCTCTGGTGGTCCGCGGGCTGCAGGCGGGTGATGTGGAGTTTTTGGCGGTTCTCCGCGCCGGAGTCCCGGACGGTGCGGAGACTGCAGCCGCCCGGCAGTGCTCCGTCCCGGCACAGCGTGCCCGCGCCCTGATCTCCGCCCTCTCCCCCGTACTTGTGTCGTATGCCGATACGGCGGAGCCGCCCGGGCAGGCTGTTCCGGCGCTGCGCCTCGAACGGCTGGCCGGGGATCTGGACCATTTGTCGGCGTCGTATCGGATGAATGCAGGCGCGTGTGCCCGTTCCCGTGCCCGTGCAGTGGTGGAGGTCAGCGGGCTAAGCCGCACCGGCGCCCTTCTTGCCCGCACTCTGGCCGGCGCCGGCGTCGGCACCCTGGTCCTGAGCGACCCCGGAGTGGTGCTGCCCTCCGATGTGGGCGCCGCCTATCCCCTCACTGATTTGGGAATGGGACGTGCGCAGGCAGTGAAACGGCACATTTACCGGTTGGATCCCACCGTGCAGGTTCTTCCCACCACCAGCCCGGAGCAAAGTCTGCGGGCGGGGAACCTGGACCTGGCGGTCGTGGTCGGCGGCCCACCCATTGCCGGACGCCAGACGGGCCTGCCAACGCGGGAACACCCCCTCCTGAGCGTGACTGTCCATGAGGCGGGCATAGACGTCGGGCCGCTGGTGGTTCCGGGGCTGACACCGTGCCTGGAATGTCTCGAGCTGCAGCTCATCGACGGCGACAGCACGTGGCACGACGCATCGGAGGCCTTGGGGCGGCAGCAGGTGGAGGCCAGGCCCGCCGGCGAGGAAACAGCCGGAGCCGTCTCTGCCGCCGGTACCGCTGCTGCCCAGGTGCTGTCCTTTCTGGACGGCGTGGTGCAACCGGTGACTTGGTCCGCTGTGCTTTCGCTGCGGGCGGCCGACGGATATGCCGGCCTGAAAAGACTTGCGTTCCACCCGAAGTGCGGCTGCCGGCTGCAACGGAAAAACACTCCGGCGCAGGCGTCCTAGCGCTTATTCGACGTCGTTGCTGACCACACCGGGCGGGCACCGGCTCCGGTCACCTTTTCGGGCAGCTGGGCGATCATGACGGCGAGCATCTCCACATGCCCCCGTCTCCTCAGCCGCAATCCCGTAAAATAGATGTCGGTGCTTGCCGGACAGGTGCGAATTCCAGGACTGGAAGCCGTGCTGCATTACTACGGTAATTTCACCGTGCTGTCCGCCGAGCACTTCCTGAAGCTTTCGTGCGTAGACGGCATCCGGCTTATCCGGCGTTGCCTTGAACTGAAGTTCCTGCTTATGAAAAACACTATTCGCCTTTGTCAGGCCCGACAGTTGCGCCTCTGATGCCGACACCGGGCCGGGCCAGTGACTGACATCTGAACCGGCATGCAACTAATAAGCACACTTGGTAACGGCAGTAGGGGTGGAGAGGACCACCAAATGAAACAGATGCAGGGGATGCATACAGAGGTCAGGCATGCATTCGAGAGCCATGCCGGATCACCCGAGACCCTGGACAGCTTCTTGCTGGACCGGCTGGAAGACGTCATTCTCTCGAGCTGCACCGTCCCGGAATTCCTGCATCGGCTGGCCGTCCTCACGTCAGAGACTTTTTCGACGGACACCGACCCGATACTCACCGCCATAGCCCTGCTCCGGGACCGCAAGCCCGTCTGCATGGGGTTCAGCAGCGAGCCGCCCCCGTCCGTCGAAAAGCTGGAGTATGCCTTTCGCCGGGGACCGGCGAAAGCAGCCGTGAGCCAAGAGTCCACCGTGCACATATCCGACCTTTGGAACGACCCCGCCAGCGGTGCCTACGCCGACGTCGGGCAGCAGCTTGGCGTGCGCTCCCTGATCTTCGTTCCCCTGAATCTCGACACCGAAGGACGTGCCGGGCTCACGCTGTACTCGGCCCGGCCAAACAGGTTCGATGCCGACGCCGTTTCCCGCGCCGAGGCGTACGGCCGCCGGATCCTCAAGCCGCTCCGCATCGCCGCACGCCTGGCGTCAAGGGAGGAGCAGTCCTCGGACCTGAGGGCGGCCATGGAGTCCCGCACCACCATCGATCTGGCCATGGGAATCGTGATGGGACAGAACCGCTGCGGCCAGGACGAAGCCTTCACCATCCTGCGGTCCGCCTGCAGCCGCCGCAACATAAAGCTCCGGGACCTGGCAGCGCTTTTGGTGGCCTCAGTGGGCGAAAGAGCGCCACGGACGCACTTCGATTTCTGATGCAGCCGCCCGTTCCTCCCGATTTGCTCCCGCCAAGGTCGGCCTTCTACGCTTAAAGCAGAGGCTCAGCAGTGCGCCCAGGAACTCTTCTTTTGGAGACCCGTGGAACATAAACTGCATGTCCTCGTCCAGCTTGATGCCGATCCCGCCGAGGCGGTCCTGCAAGTATCGGGCTGCCTGACGGCCGAAAGCTGCCAGGCCCTGCCTCCCATCGTTCACAAAGCCGCTGCCCTTCTCCACGGAAACCGGATCACGGTTGACCTGACACGGGCACGGCACATCGAACGGGAAGCTGTTGCCCTTCTGCGCAGCGGCACCGGCTTCGGCAAGTCCGAAGTCGTGGTCAAATGCCCGGATCTTCTGCCCCAATGCCCAGCACCGAAAACGGCCCCGCGGGCACACCGGGTGCATCACGAGCTATTCCCCGCCCAACGTCCCTCTGCGCTGTCGTGGATGGACCTGCCGACGGATCCGCTGGACACCGAGGCCCTGGCAGCCCTTCCCCAGCGCACTCTGCAGGCCCTGACGGACCGGGTTTTTCACCAGTTGGATTCCGATCATCCATCTGCCTTCGCGCTCGAGTGGTACAGCGCGCTGTGCGGGGAATGGGCCCGCCGCACGGGACCCGGCGCAGGCCAAAGCACCACGAAGATCTACGACCACGAGTATCCGTAAGTCCCTGTGGCCCGGCACCCGGGACAGGGATAAGGTCAAGGGTTACTCCTTGGGGGAAGGAGTCTTTGGTGTTCTGTCACGCAGCGGCGAATATCCTGCCCAGCGTCTCAGAGCACGTCATCAAGAGCGTTGGAAAACGACAGCGCGGCTAGGGGCAGAAGATGGTCTTCGAAGCAGTTGAGCCGGAGCAGCGGCAGTTGCTCAAGAAAGCGCTCGACGACGCCCGGCTGTGCGTGCCCGATGTGTGGATACAGTACGTCAGCCTCGGCGGCATTGTGGGCGAGTACGAAGTCGATGCCTACATCAACGGCTCTTTGTCGCTTCCTCCGCTGCAGCGGGACATCCTCGCCCATGCCGCGAACGAGCTCATCGACGAACTCCCGCCGCGTCCGCGCGCGCCGTACGTTGCCGACGTCGCCGACGTCGCCCGCACGCAGGCTGGCGGGCATCCGCTGGAAGACGGCAGGCACCCACAATCCGCAGAGGAGCAGGGCTACGGACACGGCCGCGGCTCGAACCCGGGCGAGGGCTAGCGTCCCGATATTCTTTCCGCGCACCAGGAACGCGAAGAGGCCGAAGCGGCAGGCGTTTCCACGCCGACGCCGGAGACTGCAAACCCCTGTGACGTGACGCCGACGTGCCGGCTAGTTGTCCGCCAGCACCCGCAGCACGGCCTCCCCGTAGCGTTCCAGCTTTGACGGTCCGACACCGGGCAGGGTCGCCAGCCGGTTCAGCGACGGCGGGCGGTCCTCGGCAATGGCCACCAGCGTGGCGTCCGTAAAGACCACAAAGGCAGGAATCCCGGCCTCGGACGCTGCTTCACGGCGCCATTCCCGCAGGGCATCAAAGGTGCTCTCTTCATAGGTCACCGGGCATTCGCCGCAGCGGCCCACCTTCCGCTCGGCTCCGGTGGTGAGCAGGGTTCCGCAAACGCGGCACTTGGCCGGGCCGCTGGATTTGCGCCGTGCCGGAGCCTTGGGTGCAGCAGTGCGCTGCAGGTCGCGGGTGGTCTGCGGCCGCAGGCCGTCCAGGAACCGGGACGGCTTGCGGTTGGCGCGGCCGCCGGGGGTGCGGGCAGTGGACCAGGAAAGATGCAGGTGTTCCCGGGCACGGGTGATGCCCACATAGAGCAACCGCCGTTCTTCATCCACTGCCTCGGGGGTGTCCGCGAAGGAGATTGGCATCAGCCCTTCGCTGAGCCCCACCAGGAACACCGCATCCCATTCCAGGCCCTTGGCGGAGTGCAGCGAGGCCAGCGTAACGCCCTGGACCGTGGGGGCATGCTGCGCGGCGGCACGCTCGTCGAGCTCTGCAACAAAGTCCATCAGCGTGAAGATGGCATCGGGATCCTGTGTGCGGTTGGCGTGCAGTTCATCGGCCAGTGCCACCAGGGCTGCCAGCGACTCCCATTTTTCCCGCACGGCGCCGCCGCCGGCCGGAGCCTCAGGACTGTAGCCCAGGGACACCAGGATGTCCCGGACCAGCTGGGGCACCGGCTCGTTGCCCACTGAACGCGAGGCTGCCCGCAGTTGGAGCATGGCATCACGCACTTCGCGCCGTGCGAAGAACCGCTCCCCGCCGCGCAGCTGGTAGCCGATGCCGGCGGTGGCCAGCGCCTGCTCGTAGGCCTGGGACTGACCGTTGGTGCGGAAAAGGATGGCGATTTCCGCGGGCTTCACGCCGTCCTTGATCAGCGCCTTGATACGTTCGGCCACCGAGGCGGCCTCGGCGTCGTCGTCGGCGCATTCCGTAAAGGTGGGCTCGGGACCTGCCGGACGCTGGGCGATCAGTTCCAGCGGCTTGGGCCACGGCGGGGCGAACCGCGAGCGCTCCCCCTCCGCCGTGCGGGCGGCAAGGATCCGGTTGGCCAGTCCCACCACTTGGGGCGTGGAGCGGTAGTCCCGCACCAGTTTGACGATGGGAGCGTTGGGGAACCGAGACGGGAAACCCAGCAGGTGCTTGGACGTGGCGCCGGTGAACGAGTAGATGGTCTGGCTGGAGTCGCCCACCCCGCACAGCTCGTCACGCCCGCCCAGCCACAGGTCCAGGAGCCGCTGCTGGAGCGGGGACACATCCTGGTACTCGTCCACCACGAAGTGGCGGTACTGGTCCCGCACGGTGGCGGCCACGCGTTCGTCCTCCTGCAGGATGCCCACGGTGATCAGCAGGACGTCCTCGAAGTCGATGACGTTGCGGTCCACCTTGACGTCTTCATAGGCCTGGAAGATGCGGGAAATGGTGATGAGGTCAAAACCTGCCGGAGCTTCACGTCCCTTGGCAGCGGACACATAGCTTTCCGGCGTCAGCATGGACACCTTGGCCCATTCGATCTCGGCGGCGACGTCCCGGATGGCGGCGCGGTCGGTGGAGAGCCTCAGGCGCCGGGCGGCTTCGGCAATGAACTGGGCCTTGTGGCTGAGCAGGTCCGGGAGCTGGCCGCCGACGGTCTGCGGCCAGAAGTACTGCAGCTGCTTCAGGGCAGCGGCGTGGAAGGTCTTGGCCTGCACTCCGCCGGCCCCCAGGTCCCGCAGGCGGGTACGCATCTCAGCCGCTGCGCGGGCGGTGAACGTCACGGCCAGGACACGCTGGGGCTTGTACACGCCGGTGTGCACCCCGTAAGCCATGCGGTGGGTAATGGCGCGGGTCTTACCGGTACCGGCACCCGCGAGGACACACAGCGGGCCGGTCAGGGAGGTGGCCACTTCACGCTGTTCATCATCCAGTCCGGCGAGGATTCGGGCTTCAACGGAGTCTGCGCTCATGCCTGCGCCTCGACCTCCGGTTCTGTGATCGGTCCTCCGTACCAGCGTTCAATCAGATTCCGTGCAATGGAGATCCCGCTGGCAATCGTAATTTCACCGCTGGCTACCGCCTCTCCCAGTTCTTCCCTGGTGAACCAGCGCACGTCTGAAATCTCAACGCCGTCGGGTGTCGTGGCGGTGTCCTCGGTGCGGGCGGTGAAACCCAGCATCAGGGAGCAGGGGAAGGGCCAGGGCTGTGAACCCAAATACTGCGGAGAGTGGACGGTCAGCCCGGACTCTTCGGCCACCTCACGGATGACGGCCGCTTCCAGGGACTCTCCCGGCTCCACGAACCCGGCCAATGTGGAGTAGCGGTTGCCCTTCCATGCGGCAGCCGAGCCGAGCAGGATGCGGTCCTGCGGGTCGGTGATGGCCACGATGATCGCCGGATCCGTGCGGGGGAAGTGCTGGCTGTTGTCCTGCGGGCAGCGGCGGACCCAGCCGCCCTGCTCGGGAACGGTGGCGGCACCGCAGCGCGGGCAGTGACTATGGGCGGCATGCCAGTTGGAGACGGCAGCTGCCTCCACAAAAAGGGCGGCGTCCAGCTCACCCAGGAGGACGGCGACTTCGCGCAGCGATGCCCAGCGGGCGCCGTCGATCTCCAGCAGCGGATCTTCCTGAGCCAAAGTCACCAGCACGACGTCGGTGCCTGCCGGCTCCTGCGCGTCCGCCAGGGTGCGGCCAAGGTAGATGGGCACGTCCCCGAATCCGGTCTCCGCGACCGGGGCGAGCACCACCTCGGTGCTGTTGATCAGGGCCTTGCCTCCGGCCATGTACATGACGCGGGTGGCGGGATTTGTGCGGATCTGTTCAAAGAGGTCCGCGGCGACACGGCGGTCCGAACCGCGGTCCACTGCTGTGCGGGCCAGCGGCAATAATCCTAATGGGGGTACAACTGCTACCGGTGCTGAGCTGCTCATGTTCCTACCGTACTGACTTGCACCCCCCAACCTGTAGTTCGCCCCCGGACTACCCGCCCGGCTGAGTTATTGCTCACGCATCCGGCGACTCGCCGTGAGCCTATGGTTATTCGCACCACATCTGCCTCTACGGTTGAAGATGTGAAACGCACCCCCATGGAATTGGCAGCAATGGCCAGCGCCGCCGTCCCCGGGCTGGCCCCCACCGGCGTCGCAGGCTCCCCCGACGACGCCGCGGACTTCGACTCCGCCGTCCTTGTCGACGAAGCCGGAAAGCAGTGGCGGGTACGTTCGCCCAAGCACATCGATGCCAGCATGCGGCTGGAAACAGAGCTCCTGGTACTGCGGGCCTTCGTGCCGGCGGTACGGGCAGAACTCCCGTTTGCCCTGCCCTATGTGGCCGGCACCGTACGGCAGGGTGACCTCTGCACTTTTGTCTACTCGCACCTGCCCGGTTCCACCCGGGACATTGATTCACTCGTAGCCGAAGGCGGGCCGCTGCCCCGCGAGGTGGGGCGTGCCATGGCCGCCATCCACAGCCTGCCGCATGACCTGGTGAATGACGCCGACCTGCCCAGCTATTCGGCAAACGAGTTTCGGCAGCGCAAACTCAACGAACTGGACCAGGCCGCCACCACGGGCAAAATCCCCCCGGTGCTGCTGCGCCGCTGGGAACACGCCCTTGAGGACGTCACCCTGTGGCGCTTCAACCCTTCAGTGGTTCACGGTGACCTGCACGAAGACAACCTGCTGGTTTCCAACGGCCGCATCAGTGCCGTCACGGGCTGGACGGACCTTCGCATCGGCGACCCGGCAGACGACTTTGCCTGGCTGATCGCCGCCAACGACCCCACCTTTACCGACGCCGTGCATGCTGCTTACAACGCCGCACGTCCGGAAGCGCCTGATCCTCATCTGATCCGCCGGGCGGCCCTCTCCGCGGAGTTCGCACTCGCTCAGTGGCTGGTACGCGGTGTGGCAGCCGAAAACCCGGGAATGGTTGCCGAGGCCGAGGAAATGCTCGCCACCCTTGAAGCGGACATTCTGGAGCAGGAAGCCGCGGAAAAGGCCGAGCAGGACGACGCCGAAGCCCTTGCGGCGGAAAGTGCCGCAGCCTACAAGGCCGCCGCTGCAGAAAAAGCCGCGGCAGCCGATGCCGCGGCAGCCAGCCAGGCCGCCGCACCTGCCGTTGTGCTTCCCGCTTCCCATCCGGCTCCGGCCAAGGGTCCCACGGTCAGCGGTACGGTGAGCGCAGGCTCTTCACGCGTCACGGTCATGCCCATCGAGACTGTGCCTGCTAAATCCGAAACAGACGATACACAGGATTCAGGCAAACCCCCGGCGGCGGCCACTGGTGCCATTTCCGCGGTTGCCGTTCCGCAGGGCGTCACTTCAAGCGGTACTCCTTCAGCGGGTGCTTCCGTATCAGAAACCGCCTCGTCGAAGGTCACCGTCCTCGACGCAGGCAGCGGGACCGAGGCAGAGTCCGGAAAAACACGGAACGAGGATTCATCCTCCGCCGCACGTTCCGAAGCGGCAAAGCCGGCCGCAGCTGATGATTCACACGGAAAACAGCAGAATTCCGGTCCCGCGAAAAAGAAGTTTGGACCGATAAAGAAGAAGTAGGTACAGGCGGCCGCATCTGCCTTCCCCGGCGCGCGGCAAACCCGGTCCGGCATCCGTTGGCCCCTTTGATGCCCCACGGCACCCCTTGACACCCCACGCCAGGAGGGCTCTCTGCGACCCTCCTGGTTTTCTGCTGCCCGGATTCTGTCACTCAGCCCTTGCCACTGGGCTATCCTGGTTCTATGGTTAGTTACACCACCAACTAACCAAGCAACCAGATCAGGCGCTTTCTGATCCCACTCCGTGAAACCGAGGCAGGCATGACCCTCAGGCCGCATCCGTGAACGTTTTCGATGAAAGCCGTCCCATCTTTGTGCAGATAGCCGAGCGCATCGAGGCCGACATATTGGACGGTGTCCTTGCGGAGGAAGCCCAGGTTCCCTCCACCAACGAATTCGCTGCCTTTTACCGCATCAATCCGGCAACCGCCGCCAAAGGCGTCAACCTGCTGGTCGACGAGGGCCTCCTGTACAAACGGCGGGGCATCGGAATGTTTGTTGCCTCCGGATCCCGCGCCGTCGTCCTGGCCAAGCGACGTGAACAGTTCTACCGCCAGTACATCCAACCCGTCGCCGACGAAGCGCGAAAGCTGGGCATCGGCATTGACGAGTTATCCGAACTCATCCACCGCAGTGCCGCCGAACACGAAGGGACCCCGGCACCATGAACGTCGTAGAAACCCGCAACCTCACTCGCCGTTACGGAGACGAGACGGCATTGGACAACGTGACCCTTTCACTGCCGGCCAACCGCATTTACGGCCTGCTGGGCCGCAACGGCGCCGGAAAAACCACGTTGATGTCCATCCTCACCGCACAGGCGTTCGCCAGCTCCGGGGACGTCCGGATCTTTGGTGCACACCCGTTCGAGAATGAATCTGTCCTGTCCCGAATGTGCTTTGTCCGTGAGTCGCAGAAATACCCTGAGGACTTCACCATCCGCAACGCCCTCGACGCAGCGGCCCTCTTCTTCCCCGACTGGGACAAAGACCTGGCGGAGGTGTTGTTGGCTGACTTCCAGCTGCCCGCTCCGAAGAAGCACCGGATCAAAAAGCTCTCACGCGGACAGCTCTCGGCCGTAGGAGTCATCATCGGCTTGGCCTCCCGCGCCGAACTGACTTTCTTTGACGAGCCTTATCTGGGTTTGGATGCCGTGGCACGCCAACTCTTCTACGACAGGTTGCTGACTGACTTCGCCGATCATCCCCGGACCATCATCCTTTCGTCCCACCTGATCGACGAAGTGGCAAACCTGCTCGAACATGTGATCGTGATCGACCACGGCCGCATCGTTATGGATGACGAAGTGGATGCCGTCACAGGTTCGGCCTTCGCCGTCGCCGGTTCCGCCGCCGCGGTGGAACGGTTTGTAGGTGAACGGCCCATTCTGCACAGGGACTCGCTCGGGGCACTTTCCTCGGTGACGGTGGACAGCACGCTGACCGCGGACGACCGTGAGCTTGCACGGACGCTGGGGCTGGAACTTGCACCGGTCTCACTGCAGCAGCTGATTGTCCGCCGCACCCTCAAAGCGAATGAAAGCTCCGGTTCTTCGGACGAAACCTACAACAAGGATCTGGAGGTGCTGCGATGAACCGGCCGCTGGCAGTAGCTCGCATGCAGCTGCTCAACAAATGGATTTATTTCGGCATCCCGGCGATCATCCTCGTTTCCTCCACGCTGATCGCAGTGGCGATTCTGGCGGTTATACCGGACACCGGCGGCACCAGGATGGCCCTCTCCGGCCAGTCCGTCATGTGGTATTTTCTCGGCATCGGTGTGCAGGCTCTGACCCTCACCTTCCCGTTCTCGCAGGCCATGAGCGTCAGCAGGCGTTCCTTCTACATTGGAACCCTGGGCCTGTTCGCCGTCATGGCCCTCGGGCTCGGTGTGCTCTACTGGCTCCTCGGCCTGGTGGAAAAAGCGACGAACGGTTGGGGAGTGAACGGTGCCATCTTCGCGATTCCCTGGATAGTGCAGTCCGCCTGGTACACGCAGATCCTGCTCTACTTCGCACTGTCGACGCTGCTGTTTATGTTCGGCTTCTGGTTTGCCACGGTCTACAAGCGGTGGCGCACCACGGGCCTGCTGGTCGCCCTTATAGGGTTCGCCGTGATTCTTCTGGGGGCCGTGGCATCGGCCACCTGGACGGACTCCTGGGCAGCGGTGGGAGCCTGGTTTGTCCAGCTGACGCCTCTCGCGCTGACGGGTTGGCTCCTCTTGGGCGGCGTCGTGCTGGCGGCGGGTTCATACGGAACCCTTCGCCGGGCCACGCCGTAGGCAGGCTTTTGCCGCCGGCAAAACAAGGCGACTAAATAACAGAAGTGCCGCCGCCCCTTCACCGGGGCGGCGGCACCTCCGTTGTCCGGGATCAGTTCCGGTCCGAAGAATTCGCCGATCGGATGATGTCCTCCAATTCCTTCTCCCCCAGCAGGTTGAAGGGACGAATGAGCTTGTCGGCTGCCACGTAATAGAACGCGGCGTTGACCTTCTCCAGCGGCACCTGCTTCAGTCGGGCCCACGCCAGCCGGTACACCGCCAACTGGACCGAGCGGATGTCCAGCTTGTCCTTGGACGGCGGCGCTCCGGTTTTCCAGTCGATAAGGTCCCAGGTTCCGTCGGCATCCTGGAAGACGGCGTCGATGCGTCCGCGCACCACCACCGTGTCCACCCGGGTTTCCACCGGCACTTCGATGAAGGCCGGAGTACGCCGTGCCCAGGGCGAAGCCTCGAACGTGGCGATCATGTCTTCGAGCTGATAAGCCTCGTCCACGTAGGCGTCGGCTGCGCCGGGGTGCTCGTCGATGTCCAGCATGCCGCTGGTCCCGAAGAACTCCTCAACCCAGGCATGGAACGCCGTTCCCTTGCGCGCCGCCATGCCCGGCTCCCGCGGTACGGGACGCCGCAGCTGCCGGGTGACTTCCTGGGGATCGTCTTTCAGATCCACCAGCAGGGAGGCGGAAATGTGGGCGGGCAGTTCAACTTCCACCACCTCGTTGGGCGGGCGGTGCCGGGCCAGGACGAGCTCCACCTCTTTTGCCCATCGAGTGGGTTCAAACACGCTGCCGGACGACTCCCGGGGTTCCTCCTCCGGAAGGGCATCCGCGCCTGTGAGGATGTCGATCTCCGACTGCCCCACCCGTCCCGACTGCCGGGCCGCTGCGCCGAGGACTGCCGCTGCAGCAGCCTGCATATCTGCGCGCCGCTCCCCCAGCGGATCGACGGGCCAGCTCCGGCGCTGGACGTCGGCATTGGCCGGGTTGGAGGTCCCTTCGTTCCCCTCGTCCACCCATGACAGGAGATGGAATCCGGGAGCTCCGGCCTTTCCGAGGTCGTACAGGTCCTGGAGATAGCGGGAGACCGCCGTCGGTTTGGACCGCCCGCCTCCCCACGCACTGGAGGTACAGATCAACACATATTTGGCCCGGGTAAAGGCAACGTAGGCCAGACGGCGTTCTTCACGCTCCGCGTGTCCGCGCGCGTCTTCGCTGAAGGCTTTCTCGCTGTCCACCCAGCCCTTCTGATCCTCCTGCTCCCAGTCCCACTGCGGAAGATCGGGGGCGTCCCCCCGCAGGGGCCAGGGAATGGCGCCTTCCCCGCTGCTCCAGCGCGAATCACGGTCATTGGGGAACTGGCCCTCGTTCAATCCCGGAACCACCACAACGTCCCATTCCAGTCCCTTGGAAGCATGGACGGTCAGCAGCTGCACGGCGTCGCGGCTGGCTTCGAGCTGCGTGACAGGCAGTCCGTTTTCTTCCTCGTTGGCAGCCTCCAGCCACGCCAGGAAGGCCATGAGGTCCACCCTGTCGCTCGACGCACTGAAGGTGGCTGCTGCGTCCACAAAGGCATCCAGGTTCCGCCGCGACTCGTGAATGGTGACGCCGGGCTTGGCTGCCACTTCGATGTCCAGCAGGATCCGGCGCTCAACCTCGCCGATCAGAGTGGTGAGGTCTTCGCCGACATAGCTGCGCAGGTCCCGCAGTTCGTCGCGCAGCAGGGTCAGCCGGCGCAGCCCTTCCGCGGAAATGGACCGGCCGGCGTTGGATACCCAATCCGGGCGCGGAAGCGCATCAACGGCTTCCACCAGGGAACCGGCTTCCGCCATGTCCGCTTCCACCACGGTTTCGGTGCCGTCCGGCGCCTCATCGGGACGGTGGACGTCCGCTGCATCGGCCACGGACATAGCGCGCTCCCGGACCCGGACGAGGTGCCGCGACCAGTCGGCCAGTGCCATCAGGTCTGCGGGACCAATCCGCCAGCGGGCTCCGGCCAGGATCCGCAGCATTGAATCCGAGCGTCCGGGGTCCCCCAGGACACGCAGGACGGCCAGAAGATCCACCACTTCAGGCGTGGACAGCAGACCGCCAAGGCCCACAATCTGCACGGGGATCCCGCGGGCTTCGAGTGCCTCCCGGATCGGGCCGAACTGTTTGCGCCCGCGGCACAGGACGGCCATGGTGGGCTGGAGCTCCTTGCCTGCGTCGTCCTTTTCGAACCGCCGCCGGCGGTGGAGCAGGATCTGTTCGGCCACGGCGTCGGCTTCGCCCGGGATGTCTTCAGCATCTCCGGTCCCGGGCACGGAGACGTCCGTCAGGTAACGCCCGAGATGGACCTCGCCCAACGGTGCCCGCGGCTTGGCCTGCAGTTCGGGAACGTGCGGCAGCCTCTGGAGTTTCAGCCACGGTGCGGTGGTGTTCAGGGGTG
Organism: Arthrobacter sp. 9E16; assembly: GCF_002929435.1. Classification (NCBI taxonomy): domain Bacteria; kingdom Bacillati; phylum Actinomycetota; class Actinomycetes; order Micrococcales; family Micrococcaceae; genus Arthrobacter; species Arthrobacter sp. 9E16. Next base: position 267,742 of record NZ_PJIU01000001.1, read on the forward strand.
CCGAGACGGCGTTGGCGGTGGCGAGGATGGAGGTTGAGTTGCGCCACGCCACCGACAGATTAGCTACCGGCGCCAGTGCCCGGGAACCGTCGGGCAGGAACAGCGGGAACTGGTCCCGGAACGTACCCAGCTGACCGGCCGAGGCGCCGCGGAAACCGTAGATGGACTGATGCGGATCTCCCACGGCTGTCACGGCACGGCCGTCGCCGAACAGTTGTGAAAACAGCACCATTTGGGCGTGGGAGGTGTCCTGGAATTCATCAAGGAGGACCACCTTGTACTTTGCCCGCTCCATTTCAACGGCCTCGGGGATGGTGGCGGCGATCCTGGCCGCCAGTTCCACCAGGTCACCGAAGTCCAGCTGCCGGCGCTCGGATTTGGCCCTGCGGTAGTTCTCCACCAGTTCCGTAACGGAGATGCGGGTGCGCAGCCGGTCCATCAGCTTCTGCACCGCTGCGGTTGCAGCCTTGGTTTTGCCAGCCTGGTAGGGCAGCCCGGAAACGACGGCGAGATGGGCCGCCAGGTGCTCCCGAACGTCACCGGGGGTCTGCAGGTGTTCGGCGCATTCGCCGGCCATCTGCAGCACGCCGTTGACCAGGGTGGACTTGGCGGCCGTGAAATGTTCGAACTCTCCGGTGTAGGCCTCCACCACTTCGGTGGCCAGCTGCCAGGACTGGGCTCCGCCGAGCATCACGGAATCCCGTTCCACGCCCAGGCGCAGACCGTAGTCGTTGACGATGCCGTTCGCGTAGGAATGGTAAGTGGACACGGTGGGATCCAGCCGGGCGTCGGCGCTTTCGTCGGGGTCGGTTCCCGGCGGAATCAGGCCCGGATCGGCAGTGCCCACCGAAAGGACCCGGTGCAGCAGGTCCAGCCGCTGCCGGATGCGGGTTTCCAGCTCTCCCGCCGCCTTGCGCGTAAACGTCACGCCCAGGATTTGTTCCGGGCGCACCAGCTGATTCGCCACCAGCCACACCACCCGGTCGGCCATGGTTTTGGTCTTGCCCGAGCCGGCACCGGCAATGACGAGCAGGGGTTCCAGGGGCGCTTCGATGATGCCGATCTGGTCATCGGTGGGGTACTGCACCGGGTTCTTCGGATCGGTGTGCAGCTTTTCAGCCAGCTCGCGGGCCGAATACCGGGGGGTGCCGGGGACCTCGGGAGGCAGGGTTTCACTCAGGGAGGCACTCATTCGGTGACCTGCTTTCCTTCGGGGCAGAGCGGGCAGATTTCCGGAAGACGGCAGCCGTGGCCGCCGAATCCGCTGCGTGTGGGGTCATGCACGGTGTCAAAGGTGGAATCGGACATGTATGCCGCCGCCGTCCGGATCATGTCCTGCGCCCGGGTGTCTTCGGGGTCCAGCGGTTCCTGCTCCTGCACGGACACTCCCTTGTTGGTGGTGCCCAGCTGAACCAGTGCCGCCCCGCCGGGCAGGGACGACGGCGCAGCAGGCTGCGCCGCGGGGGCGTCCCCTTCCTCAGGCTTTTCCCGGGCGACGGCACCTTCCCGGACGGCTTCCTGATAGGCCGCAAGCTGCGGGTGTCCTTCGAGTTCGTCCTTCTTGGGGGCAGACTTTCCCGTTTTCAGGTCAACGATGAACAGCCTGCCCTCGGCGTCGATCTCCAGCCTGTCGATCTGCCCGCGCAGCAGGGCGGTCCGTTCCTGTCCGCGGATTTCCACCGGGATTTCCGCGGCGAAGTCCCGTTCCACATCCACCAGGGAGCGGCCTTGCTGCCGCATCTTGATGACGTACTCGGCGAGTTTGCGCACCATGGTTTCGGCGCGCTTGAAGTCCACTTTGCCTTCCCAGTTGTCCTTCATGCCCAGGGCCGGCCAGCGCCGCTGGAGTTCCGCCACGTATTCGCTGCCTGAGGCGTCCGGCAGGTCCTGGGCAATCTGGTGCACCAGGGTACCCAAGGACCGTGCAAAGTCGGTGGCCTGCTCCCCGCCCGCAGCGGAAACAAACCAGCTCAGCGGGGATTTCAGCACAGCGTCAACCTTGGACGGCGAAACCGGAATTGGAGTTTCCTCGGGAATCACCGGGGCGTCCGTGGACAGGGGCGCCAGCCCCCACCACTCGGACGGCGCAGCGCCGGGCACGCGCACGGGGTGGTTAAGCATGGTGCCCAGATGATGGACTGCCTCACGGGCGAGTTCCGGTTTTTCCTCCCGCTGCTGTGCATGGGCACGCAGCTCCGCCACCAGGGAGCGCAGGGTGAGCGGACGCAGGACCTCAGTGCGTTCCCGTTTCATGGCTTCGGGCGGCAACGGTTCCACCAGGTCCAGGAACGGGGAGGGCTGTTCATCGTCCGAGGACACCGCTGTGCAGATCAGCAGATCGCGGGCACGCGAGACGGCGGTGGAAAAGCTGCGCAGCTCATCGTGCCGGGTGGCGTGCATCAGGGTTTGCGGGCTGCGGTGCTTTGCAAAGCCGTCACCGTGCTCAACGGCCGCCACCAGGTCTCCGCTGCCCAGCAATTCTCCGCGGAGCCGGAGATTGGGCCAGACTCCGTCCTGCACGCCGGCAACAATGACCAGGGGCCATTCCCGTCCCGCAGCGCTGGCCGGTGTGAGCAGTTCCACGGCATCGCGGCGCTGGGCACGGGCTGCCAGGGTATCCATCGGCAGTTCAGAGCTGGTCAGGTAGTCGAGAAACTGGGCCGGCGTGGAGCCCGGCAGCTGGTCAACGTAGCGTTCAGCGGTCTGGAACAGCGCCATGATGGCATCCAGGTCCCGGTCGGCCCGTGCCCCGGAGGCCCCTCCGGAGAGCGCCGCTTCAGCCCACTTTTTGGACCAGCCCGAGGCTGACCACAGGGCCCAGAGCACTGTTTCGGCTGTGGCACCGGGCTGATCCGCCGCGGTGCGCCCGGCGCGCAGCATGGCGGCCAGCCGCTGGGCTGCCCGTGCTTCCCACGACAATCCTGCGAGCGCCAGGCCGCTGGGCGACAGCGGGTCCAGCAGCGCCTCCACCAGCAGGACATCGCTGGTGCGCCCGCCTCCGCTGCGGACTTCTTCCCGCCGCAGTGCCTGGCGCAGCCGGCGCAGTTCAATCGAACTGGCGCCGCCGATCCGCGAGGTCAGCAGGGCAACGGCCGATTCGGGTGTCAGCAGGTCCGGATTCAGGACGACGGCGAAAGCGTCCAGCAGCGGCCGCACCGCGGCTTCATCCCGCACCGCCTTTTCCGCAACGGGCACTTTGACGTCGATGCCCTGTCCGCTGAGGTAACGCTGGATCCGGGCCAGCTGGCCGCCGGTGCGGACGATCACGGCCATGTCTTCGAGCCTGCGCCCGTCCAGCAGCTGTGCCTGGAGGATGCGCTGGGCTATGTAGCGCAGTTCATGCATGGGCGAATCGACGACGTGTGCCTCAGCCCGGCCGGAAACCACCGCGTCAGCCGGTACCTCATCCGAAACTGCACCCTCTGCCGGTTCCTCCGGCCCGGTAACGGGAAGATCAGCGGCGGGAAGGACAGCAGCCCGGTAACGGGGCAGCTGCCCGACCACCGAAATGCGCGATGCCGTCCGGAGCCAGGCTGTGGCAATGGAACCGGTAAGCCGGTGCTGTCCGGACAGCACAAACGTCTGCAGCCCCTCGCCCAAGGTGTTGGAGAGCTGACCCAGCAGGTCGGGGCGGGCTCCGCGGAAGCCCTGCACAACGGTGTCGGGGCACGCGGTGACCACGGCGTCCCCGCCTCCGGCGAGCAGTCCCAGCAGGGCATGGATGGCCGGGTTTGCTTCCTGCAGGTCATCCACGAGGATGAGCTGGAAGCGGGCCCGTTCGGCAGCCAGGAACTCGGGATCACTCTCCAGGATCTGCAGCGCGCTGGTGATGATGCCCGCCGGGTCAAAGGCCTCCGGCATCCGGATATCCAGGACGTCACGGTACTCCGCATACAGGGCAGCCGCGGCCACCCAGTCCGGCCGGTTGTGCCGGCGGCCCAGATCCGCCACCCGCTCCGAGGAGATGCCGTACTCGATGATGCGGTCAAACAGCTGCCGGATCTCCTGCCGAAAACCCCTCGTGGGCAGGGCCAGGTCCAGGGACTCAGGCCACGGCAGGGCGGGGATCCCCTGCTGGCCGTGCCCCTCCAGCAGTTCCTTGATGATGACGTCCTGTTCGGCGCCCGACAGCAGCTTGGGTGCCCGCGTGATGTAGGGCAACCGGCCTTCGGCTTTGGCCCGCCGAATCAGATCAAAGGCGTAGGAAGCCCAGGTGCGGGCCGGAGACGTGCTCAGGGTGCCCTGCAGCCTCGCGGACAGCGCATCGCGCAGCGCCGCGGCGGCCAGGCGCGTGGGGGCCAGCAGGAGCAGTCCCGCGGGATCGAGTCCGCGGCTGATCCGGGCAACGGCCGCTTCCACCAGAATCGTGGACTTGCCGGTGCCGGGAGCGCCCAGCACCAGGACGGGTCCGCTGCCGGCGGGCAGGTCCACGACCGCCTGCTGGTCCGGCGTCAATTCCGGGGCCTGTGCGGTTGCCGCGGAGGGCCCCACCAAATGCAGTTTTACGCTCATGTCTCTACTTCATCACGTCCCGCCGACACTTCCGGCCCAATGCCGCCCAGCCCGGCGCGCAGGACCTCGAAGACGGCCCAATCCGTTTCCGAGGGGAACCACCGTGCTGCGCCGATCCGCACCCGGTAGCCGCCGCCGTCGTCGTCCGGGGTCCCCGTCACGGGGGTACCTTCGGCCGCGTAATGCTCCCAGGCGCGCCGGCCGTGGCACCGGGGAGGTTCCCCGCCGGCGCGGATCACGCGCCACCAGGGCAGGCCGGCTCCGTGACGGGACAGGACGGCACCCACCTGGCGCGGACCGCCGTGGCTGAGGATTTCGGCCACATCCCCATACGAGAGGACATGTGCGGGCGGTATCAGCTCAACCACTGAGCGCACGGCTTCGACGTAGTCATTGCGCATATGACCAGCGTAAGCCGAGCGCCCGGCGTACCGGAATCTTGGATTGTCGGTGCCCAACGGTACGTTTATTTCATGAACAGCTGGCATGAACTCCCCCACGCGGCCTTTGATCTTGAGACCACCGGCCGCGACCCGCAGACCGCACGCATCGTCACCGCTTCCATCATTTTGGTCAACGGTCAGGGGGAAGTCCTGAAGCACCATGAGTGGCTCGCCGCCGTGGAGGAGGACATTCCCGCCGAGGCTGCTGCCATCCACGGCATCAGCACTGAACAGGCTCGCGCACAGGGCCGGCCCGCGGCCGAGGTTTGCGCTGAAATTGCCGGAGTGCTGGGGAGCCTCTTCGCTGCGGGCATCCCGGTCCTGGCGTTTAACGCCTCCTATGACTTCACCGTCCTGAACCGGGAGTGCGAGCGGTTCGGGCTGACACCGCCGGCCCCTGCCCCCGTCATCGATCCGTACATCCTGGACAAGCAGGTGGACCGTTACCGCCGCGGAAAGCGTACGTTGACGGCGCTGACGGAACACTACGGCGTCGGCTTCGAGAACGCGCACACTTCAGCCGCTGATGTCATGGCCACGATCGGGGTTGCCCGGGCCATGGCCGGCAAGTTCCCCGTGCTGCACCGCGAAGCAACACTGCTGCATGAGGCACAGGTCAACTGGGCCCGTGAACAGGCAGCCAGTTTCCAGGAGTACCTGCGGCGCAGGGATCCATCCGCCGTGGTGGACGGCACGTGGCCCGCGCGCAGCTGACACCCCGCCTTCCCGGACATCCCCGTGTCCGGGAGCAACCCCGCGTCACGTTACGAAACATATTGGAAGCCTGCTTCACACTGTCCGCCCCGAATCGAGTCAGTAGCCCCCTGCGTGAGATACTGACAGCTGTGTTAGGCGCTGATGGCGCCCCAGGCGCGACCCGGAGACCCCGTGGCAGGGCATCTCGCAGGGATCAGGCGTCTTGTGCCACGTGATTGGCAGACACCACCCGGTTGGCCGGCACCCAGACGTGCCCGGTACTTTCCGCGCCCGGCAACCGCCCGCTGACCAGCACCCATACACAGACCACGAGGATCAATGATCACAGTTACCGACCTGCGCAAGGTCTACCGCCAGGGCGACCGAGACGTCACTGCGCTCGACGGCGTCAGCCTGAGCGTGCCGAAGGGATCCATCCACGGGATCATCGGGCATTCCGGTGCCGGCAAGTCCACCCTGGTGAGATGCCTCACCCTGCTGGACCGTCCGACGTCGGGCTCGGTCACCATCGACGGGCGGGAGCTGACCGCGGTCAAGGACTCCGAAATCCGCAGCGCCCGGCGCCGCATCGGCATGGTTTTCCAGCACGCCAACCTGATGGATTCCCGCACGGCAGCAGCGAACATCGCGCATCCTTTGGAGCTGGCCGGTGCCAAGAAGCAGGTCATCCAGGACAAGGTGTCCGATCTCCTGCGCCTGGTGGGACTGGAAAGCTTCGCGGGTGCTTATCCCGCACAACTGTCCGGCGGCCAGAAACAGCGCGTTGGCATTGCCCGCGCCCTGGCCTCTGATCCGGACATCCTGCTGTGCGACGAGCCCACCTCGGCCCTGGACCCCGGCACCACCGATGACATCCTGGACCTGATCTCGGACCTCTCGCACCGGCTGGGACTGACGGTTCTGATCATCACCCATGAAATGAACGTCGTGAAACGCATCTGCGATTCCGTCTCCCTGCTCGAAGCAGGGCGGGTTGCCGAGCACGGACCGCTGAACGAGGTCGCTTCCAACCTCGGCGGCCGGCTGGCCAAGGCGCTGATTCCGCTGCCCGCCACTCCTCTTTTGCCCGGGGACCCCACCGGACCGGTCCTGGAACTGCTGCTCACGGGCGGGAACGCCACGGAACCGGTGCTCTCGGCATTGACCCGCCGCTTCGACACTGATGTGAACGTCCTCGCCGGAAGCGTTGAAACCCTGGCAGGCAGGCGCTTCGGACGACTGCGCATCCAGCTCGACGTCCACACGGACATGACCGCCGTAACCGACTATCTCGCCGACCAGGGCGTTGCCGTGGAGGTGGCCGCATGAACTTCCTGACCGAACTTTTGGACAATCCCGGAATCACCAAGGCTTTGCCGGAATCCATTCTGGAAACCCTGCAGATGGTGGGTATCTCCGGCCTTGTCACGCTGCTCATCGGCCTTCCGCTGGGTATTTTCCTGCACACCAGTGCACCCGGAGGCCTGCGCCCGCTGCCCGTCACCAACCGGATTGTCAGCGGCGTCATCGTGAATATCACCCGTTCCATTCCGTTCGCCATCCTGATGGTGACGCTGATCCCGCTGGCCCGCATCATCACCGGCACCTCCATCGGACCGATCGCCGCCTGCGTGGCCCTGAGCATCGGCACCATCCCCTTCTTCGCCCGGCTGGTGGAAACCGCGCTGCGTGATGTGTCAGGCGGCAAAATCGATGCCGCCCTGGTCATGGGGTCCACGAAGATGCAGATCGTCTCCAAGGTCCTGCTTCCGGAAGCGATGCCGGGACTGGTTGCCGCGCTGACCACCACGATGGTCACCCTGGTGGGCTACTCCGCCATGGCCGGCATCGTGGGCGGCGGCGGGCTGGGCCGGCTGGCCTACAACTACGGTGTCCAGCGCTTCGACAGCGGCGTCATGATCGTCACCATCATCGTGATCGTGGCCATTGTCCAGGTCATCCAGATTGCCGGCGACATGGTGGCCCGCCGCGTGGATCACCGCTCGGCCGACGGCGGTGCCAGGCGCCGCCGCCGGACCGCTGCCGCCCCCGGTGCCGCTGCCCTCGATGTCAGCGTTGTTGCGCCGCCCGCCGGCCCGGACCATGCTCCCGGCCGCAGTGTCCCGGACACAGCGGACATCCGCCGCTGACCATTGAAGTTTTTCCCGCCGTCCGCTGCCTTGCCGGCCGCGGTCCGGACCGGAATCTGCAGCCAGTAGCCGCTAGCTGCCCACTGTCCGGGTTGGATGTCTTCCGGCCCGGGTTCCCTGAAAGGAACGCACCCGATGCGTAAATCACTGACTCTCGTTGCCACCGGTGTGGCCGCTGCCCTGGCGCTGTCCGCCTGCGGAGGCTCCGACGCCTCCAGCGAATCCGTTGACAGTCTGGATCCGGCAAACCCGGTAACCCTGACGGTGGGTGCCAGCCCGCTGCCGCACGCGCAGATCCTGCAGTACGTCGCCGACAATCTGGCGGCCGATGCCGGCCTCGAGCTGGAAATCAAGGAATTCGACGACTACGTCACTCCGAACATCGCCCTGGATGACGGCTCGCTGGATGCGAACTACTACCAGCACCTGCCGTACTTCGAGTCCCAGGTCGAGTCCCAGGGTTACGACTTTGAGCACGGCGCCGGCGTCCATGTGGAGCCGTACGCCGTCTTCTCCGAAAAGCATGAGGACATCTCCGCCGTCGGCGACGGTGCCCGCGTGGCCATCACCAACGACCCTTCGAACCAGGCCCGCGCGCTGACGCTGCTGGAAGAAGCCGGCCTGCTGGAGAACGTTGAAGACGACGCTTCGGTGCTGGCCCTGACGGACGAGCAGAACCCCAAGGGACTGGACTTCGTTGAGAACCAGCCGGAACTGCTGGTCAATGACCTCAGCGATCCCACCGTGGACCTGGCCATTCTGAACGGCAACTACATCCTGGCCGCCGGCCTGAGCACCGACGACGCCCTGCTGGTGGAATCCGTCGAAGAGAACCCGTACGCCAACTTCCTGGCCTGGAAGACCGGCAACAAGGACGCCCGCATCGACAAGCTCGAAGAGCTGCTCCACTCCCCCGAGGTCTCTTCCTTCATCGAGGAAACCTGGCCCAACGGTGACGTCACTGCTGCTTTCTAGGCACTGACTGCCGCCCGCTGAACAACGAAAAACCCCGCCCCTCCCGAAAGGAAGAGGCGGGGTTTTTCGTGGCTCGGGCCGTTACGGCTGTGCGTCAGCCGCAGCCTTGGCGGCCGCCGGAAGCGCAGCGTAGATGCGTTCCATGGCGGCGTCGTCGTGCGCGCCGGACAGGAACCAGGCCTCGAAGACCGACGGCGGCAGGTACACGCCGCTCTCCAGCATCGAGTGGAAGAACGGCTTATACCGGAAGGACTCCTGCGCCTGGGCCTGCTCGTAGTTATGCACGCCCGTGTCCGAGGTGCCGAAGGCAACGCTGAACAGGTTTCCGGCGCGCTGGATGCTGTGGTCCACGCCGGCGTCGGTCAGTGCAGCGGAAACCGCGGCGGAGAGCTCGGCGCTGCGGGCATCCACAGTGGCATAGACCTCTGCGGTGGCAGCCTTCAGCGTGGCGACACCGGCGGCCATGGCGATTGGGTTACCCGACAGGGTACCTGCCTGGTAGACCGGGCCCAGCGGAGCCAGGTAGTCCATCACGTCGGAGCGGCCGCCCAGTGCGGCCACGGGCATCCCGCCGCCAATGACCTTGCCGAAGGTGAACAGGTCCGGCGTCCAGCCTTCCTTCGCGCCGGTCAGGCCCCAGTATCCGGCCAGTCCGGTACGGAACCCGGTGAGGACCTCGTCCAGGATGAGCAGGGCGCCGTTTTCTGCGGTGATGCGGGACAGGGCTGCGTTGAATCCCGGCTCCGGGGTCACCACGCCCATGTTCGCGGGTGCTGCCTCGGTGATGACGGCGGCAATGTTCGCGCCGTGCTCAGCGAAGGCCTTTTCGACCGCATCCACGTCGTTGTACGGCAGCACCAGCGTTTCAGCGGCGGTGGCTTCGGTGACGCCGGCGGACCCGGGCAGGGCCAGGGTGGCCAGGCCGGAGCCGGCAGAGGCCAGCAGCCCGTCCAGGTGGCCGTGGTAGCAGCCGGCGAACTTGATGACCAGGTTGCGGCCGGTGTAGCCGCGGGCCAGCCGGATGGCGGTCATGGTGGCTTCGGTGCCGGTGGAGACCATGCGCAGGCGCTTCACGCCCGGCACCCGGTCCATTACCAGCTGCGCCAGTTCGGCTTCGGCGGGGGTGGACGCACCGAAGGACAGTCCGTTGTCGACGGCGGCGTGCACGGCGGCCAGCACGTCCGGGTGGGAGTGGCCCACCAGGGCGGGCCCCCACGAGCAGACCAGGTCCACATACTCGCGGCCCTCGGAGTCCGTGATGTACGGGCCCTTGGCGGAGACCATGAACTTGGGCGTGCCGCCCACGGAGCCGAAGGCCCGGACCGGGGAGTTCACGCCGCCGGGCATCAGGGCCCGGGCACGGTCAAAGAGTTCTTCGTTGGACGACGGTGAGACAGGTGAGGACATTACTTGCTTTCCTTCAGCCAGGCCGCCAGCTCGGTGGCCCAGTAGGTGAGAATCATGTTTGCGCCGGCCCGCTTGATGCCCAGCACGGACTCTTCGATGGCCCGGCGGCGGTCAATCCAGCCGTTGGCGGCGGCAGCTTCAATCATCGCGTACTCGCCGGAGATCTGGTAAGCGCCCACCGGGACCGGAGACATGGCGGCCACGTCGGCCAGCACGTCGAGGTAGCTCATGGCCGGCTTGACCATGACCATGTCCGCACCTTCTTCAAGGTCCAGCTCAACCTCCAGCAGGGCTTCGCGGCGGTTGGCCGCCTCCATCTGGTAGGTCCTGCGGTCGCCCTTGAGCTGGGAATCAACGGCTTCGCGGAAGGGGCCGTAGAACGCCGAGGCATACTTCGCGGCGTAGGCGAACAGGGACACGTCCTGATAGCCGGCGGTGTCCAGTGCATGGCGGATCACGGCGATCTGCCCGTCCATCATGCCGGACGGGCCCAGTACGTGGGCGCCGGCGCGGGCCTGCTCCACAGCCATCCGGCCGTAGATTTCCAGGGTGCTGTCATTGTCCACGACGCCGTTTTCGTCCAGGACGCCGCAGTGACCGTGGTCGGTGAATTCGTCCAGGCAGACGTCGCTCATGATGACGAGGTCATCGCCCACTTCCTCGCGGACGGCGGCTATGCCGCGGTTGAGGATACCGTTCGGATCGGTCCCGGCGCTGCCGACGGCGTCGCGCTCGGCGGGGATGCCGAAGAGCATGATGCCGCCCACCCCCAGTTCAACCGCTTCCGCGGCGGCCTTCTTCAGGGAATCCATGGTGTGCTGGACGACGCCGGGCATGGAGGTGAGCGGATTGGGCTCGGTGATGCCCTCGCGGACAAAGGCGGGGAGGATCAGTTCGGCCGGATCCAGCCGGTATTCGGCGGTCAGCCGCCTCATGGCAGGTGTGGTGCGCAGCCGGCGGGGACGGTGCTGGGGGAAGCTCATGGATAAATCTGCCTTCCGGTAATGACGGGGAACTAGTTTGTAGGACCCGTAGATGTAGCAATAACGAGGGCCTGCGCTATTCCCTCGGGCGTGGGTTGGTTTGCCACAGCATCGGGCGGGCAGCCCAGCTCAACCATTTGGGCAGCCGTGCTGTCTCCAATGGCAACCAGCAGTGTGCCCCGCGGAACGGGTGCGCACAACCGCAGGAAGCGGCGAACGATGCTGGGCGAGGTCAGCACGACGGCGCGCGGACCGGCCGGTGCGGCGCCGAGGAAGTCCTGGGCGGTGATCAGCGGAGCCGTTCCGTCAGCGCCGGTGTCGGCTGCGGGCGTAAAGCGGACGCCCGGGGCGGGATAGTCCACGGTGCAGTAGGCCGTGACGGCGCGGACGTCCCAGCCCAGCGATGTGAGGTTGTCGCGGAGCGCCGGATCGGCCAGGTCCGCCTGCGGCAGCAGGATGCGCAGTGCCCCGCCCTCGGGATCCGAATCCTGAGGGTGCGGCCAGGTTTCAGCCAGCCCGCGGGCGGAATGATCCCCCTCGGGCATCAGGTCCACGGCCAGACCGGTGTCCTCCAGCGCCCTGCGGGTTCCGGTACCGACGGCGGCGATCCGGGTTCCGGCAGGCACGGCGGATGCCGCCGCCACCCCCAGGGCGGCGCAGCGGCGCACCATGGCGCGCACGGTGGTCACGCTGGTGAAGATCACCCAGGCAAACCGTCCGGAGCGCAGGGACACGAGCGCCGAGTCCAGCTCACTGGTGTCAGCGGGAAACTGGAAATCAATCAGCGGCAGGAGCGCCACGGCAGCACCGCGGGATTCCAGTTCGGCGGTCATTGCCGCGGCCCGGTCCGGGCTGCGCAGCAGGACCACGTTCAGCCCCGCCAGTTCCCGGAGTTTAGCCCCGCTCATCTCAGCTGTTTCCGGAAGGCAGCATTAGCTGACCGCCAGGTCCGTCAGGGACGCGGCACCGGCGGCAAGCAGATCTTCTGCCAGGCGGACGCCCAGGGCACGGGCGCCGTCTTCGTCCAGCTCCGCCGTAGCCGCGGAACGCCGCATCACCTTGGCACCGTCGTCGCTGCAGACCACGGCCTCCAGATGCAGGCGAACCTCAGTCACAGTGGCCAAGGCACCAATGGGTGCGGTGCAGCCGGCTTCCAGCCGGTTCAGCAGCGCCCGTTCCGCAGTGACCGTCAGGCGGGCGGCGTTGTTGTCATAGGCAGCCAGTGCCCGGCTCAGCGGTCCTTCGGCGGCGTCAGCGGTCCGGCACTCCACTGCCAGGGCCCCCTGGCCGGGAGCGGGCAGCATGACGGAGGGGTCCAGGAATTCCGAGACCATCTCCAGCCGGCCCAGACGCGCCAAACCTGCGGCCGCCAGCACGACGGCGTCAAGGTCGCCGGGAGCGCCTTCCACCAGGCCGGCCACACGGCCCAGGCGGGTGTCCACGTTGCCGCGGATATCCACTACCTCCAAGTCCGGACGGGCGGCACGCAACTGTGCGGCCCGGCGCGGAGAGCCGGTGCCCACGCGGGCGCCTTCGGGCAGCTGGGCCAGGGTCAGGCCGTCGCGGGCGCAAAGCGCGTCACGGACGTCCACCCGGCCCGGGATGGCCCCGATGGTCAGGCCGTCCGCTGCTCCGGTGGGCAGGTCCTTGAGGGAGTGGACGGCTACGTCGCAGTCTCCGCGCAGCAGCGAGTCCCGCAGTGCGGCAACGAAGACACCGGTACCGCCAATTTGGGACAGGGCGGCCCGGTTGATGTCCCCTTCGGTCCGCACCCGGACCAGTTCGACGTCGAAACCGCCCAGTTCGGAGAGCGCGTTGGCCACTGTGGTGGTCTGGGTGACGGCCAGGGCACTGCCCCGGGTGCCGATCAGGACGGGCGAATGCGCCACTACTGCACACCCACCGTGGAATCGGCGCCTGCAATGGTCGGCTTCTCGCCGCGCAGGTTCGCACAGCAGCCGGGGCGGCAGACGTCGTACCAGGGGCCCAGCGGTGTCACGGCGGGACGGTCGGCAATGTTGTTCTCGACGGTGCGCTCGCAGAGCAGATCCACCAGTCCTGCAACGAAGGTGTCGTGGATGCCCGGGGTAGGCGTGCGGTGGGCTGCCAGGCCCAGTTCTTTGCAGGTGTCCATGGCTTCGGTGTCCAGGTCCCAGAGGACTTCCATGTGGTCGCTGACAAAGCCCAGCGGCACAATGACGACGCCCTGGACGCCCTTGGCGGGCAATTCCGCAATGGCGTCGTTGATGTCCGGTTCCAGCCACGGCGTGTGCGGGGATCCGGAACGGGACTGGTAGACAAGCTGCCAGTCGAGCCCGGCGGCTTCCGGGATGCGGTCGATGATGGCGCGGGCGTTGGCGAGGTGCTGCGCCACGTAGGCGCTGCCTTCCTCGAACTCGCGGTCGCGCGGGCCGGACGCTTCGGCGTCGGCAGTGGGGATGGAGTGCGTGGAGAACAGGATTTCAATCTTCCCGTCCGTCTTGCCCTCGGCGGCCAGCTGTTCGCGGACCTGGGCGAGGGAATCGCGGACGCCCTCGACAAACGGCTCCACAAACCCGGGGTGGTCGAAGTACTGGCGGACCTTGTCCACCTGCAGCTTTTTATCCAACCCGGTCGCCAGCAGGTTCATGCCCAGGTCCTCGCGGTACTGGCGGCAGCTGGAGTAGGAGGAGTACACGCTGGTGGTGACCATCAGCAGGCGGCGGTAGCCGGTGTCATACGCTTCCTGCAGCACGTCCTTGATGTAGGGGGCCCAGTTGCGGTTTCCCCACAGCACCGGGGTGTCGATGCCGCGGCGCTTCAGCTCAGCCTCGAGGGCTGCCTTCAGCGCACGGTTCTGCTCATTGATGGGGCTGATGCCGCCGTTGGCGCGGTAGTGGGTGGCCACTTCCTCCAACCGCTCGTCCGGGATCCCCCGGCCGCGGGTGACGTTCCGCAGGAACGGAATGACGTCTTCCTGTCCTTCGGGGCCGCCAAAGGAGGCCAGCAGGATCGCGTCGTAGTGCTTGGGGGCCATGCGTCCGTTCTCGTCAACGCCGTCAAGCGGGTTGAATGCTGCGGACTCGCTGGAGGGCTCAGATGTCATTTCAGTACCTCGGCAACTTCCGCGGCGTCGATGCGCCGGCCGGTGTAGAAGGGGATTTCTTCGCGGACGTGGTTACGGGCTTCGGTGGAGCGCAGGTGACGCATCATGTCCACCAGGTCAACCAGGTTGGGAGCTTCCAGCCCCAGGATCCATTCCCAGTCACCGAGGGCAAAGGAGGCAACAGTGTTGGCCAGGACCTGCGGGAATTCGCGTCCCAGCATGCCGTGGTCGCGCAGCATCTTGCCGCGTTCCTCGGCCGGCAGCAGGTACCACTCGTACGAGCGGACAAACGGGTAGACACAGATCCAGGCTTCGGGATCAATGCCCCGGGCGTAGGACGGCCAGTGATTCTTGGAGAACTCCGCATCGCGGTGCACACCCATGGCAGACCAGGCAATTTCGGTTCCGGCGAAGAGGCCGGAGCGGCGGATGTCGCGGACGGCTGACTGCAGGTCTTCGGCGCGGCCGCCGTGCAGCCACACCATGACGTCGGCGTCGGCCCGCATGGCAGAGACGTCATACAGCCCGCGAAGGGTGACATGGCGCTCTGACAGTTTCTCGGTCAATGCCTCGAAGGCTTTGACGTTTTCCTCGGAATCGGCAGCTGCACCTGATGCCCCACCCGTCGCGGACCGCTTGAAAACGGTCCAGAGGGTAAAGAACTGTTCTTCGGTGGCGGCTGTTTCTGCGGTGCTCTGACCCATGGGCTCACTCATGATTAACAGTCTGCCCTTCCGGGCAGGCTTAGGCGAAATACTCCACTTCTACTTCTTGTAGAAAGTGGTCAAGATCACTGCCGGTCCAGTTGGTCCACCAGTCCGGCAATCCGGGTGCGCGTATCTGCGGCGACGGCGGCCAGACCGGTGCCGGCCAGCCAGGCCCCCACCACTTCCAGCCCGGCAACCTTCTCCACGGCGGCGCGGACCGCCGCGACCCGGTCGCGGTGCCCGACGGCGGCGGAAGGCAGGGCGCCGACCCACCGCACCACGTCCCAGCCCACCACGTCGTCAACCCCCAGCGGAACCTGGAGGAGCACCGAGGCGTCGGCCAGGGCCTGGGCAAAAAGATCCTCGTCGTCGCGCTCCACCGGACTTGGCCGTGCTGCGGCAGCGGCATCGGCTGCGCTCAGGGCCCGCCCGTAGGAGAGCCGCAGCACGTGCGTTCCCGGTCCGGTGGAGTCGGCAAGCCACTGCCATTTTGCAGTGGCGTGAGTCAGGGCCTTGGCGTCCACGGCATCAACGTCCGCTGCAACGAGCACTCCGGTGCCGCGCGGGTGGGCATCCAGGTCCGGCTGGTCCACTACGAGGGTGACGAGGGCGACGCCGGGGCCGGGGCCCGGGCGGGCGGCTGCCAGTTCCGGAACGGTGCCTGCCAGCAGGTCCGCAGCGCAGGGGCCGTCCGTTGCCATAACCAAACTGTCTGCGGCGATTGTTTCCGCCTCGGGCGCCTGGTCTCCGGCGACCGAGACCGTCCAGCCGCTGCCGCTGTGCCCCACGGCCGTGACGGCCGCTCCGGTGCGGACATTTACACCCAGCGCAAGCAGGTCCTTCTCCAGGGCACGGGTGAGCATCCCCATACCTCCGGCCAGCCCGGCGACGGCGGATCCGGCGGGTGCTGAGGCCCGCATGGAAGCCACCGCCCCGGCCAGGGACCCGTGCTTGGCGAGGGCGGTGCGGAGTCCCGGAGCCACTGAGTCCACGTCCAGCACATCCGGATCCGAGGAGTACACGCCGCCCACCACCGGAGCAACGAGGCGGCGCAGCACCGCGTCGCCCATGCGGGCGCGGACCACTTCGCCCAGGCTCACAGTTTCCCGGCGGGCCAGGCTACCCACGGGCAGCACCTTGTCCAGTGCCGCCCTCGCGGAACCCGTGCGTCCGATGGCCTGGACAATTTCGGGTGCGCGCGGATCCGCGGGAATACCGAGCAGACCGCTCTGCGGCATCCGCTGGGCGGCCGCAGCGGTGTCCTCGCCGGCCAACTGCAGCCAGGCGCCGTCCCGGTTGGGCTGGACGACGGCGTCGCCCAGCCCCAGTTCCTCAATCAGCTCGGGCACGGCACGGGACCGCGTAGCGAAGGATTCGGCGCCGCTGTCCAGGGTCAATCCCGCAACGGAATGCGCGCCAACACAGCCGCCAAGCTCGGTTCCCGCCTCCAGCAGGGTTACGGATATGCCGCTGCGGGCCAGGTCCCGGGCGGCGATCAGGCCGGAGATGCCGCCGCCCACCACCACTGCAGTTCTCGGGGCAGGTCCGGGCGCTTCCGGAACAGCGTCGGGAACGGCTTTCCGTGCGGTCGGGAAATGGGACAGGGCAGCGGGCAAATGAGGAAGAACCGGACGGTGCGGCATGGTTACGGCTCCACCGAATGGATGAGCTGTACCACCCGCGTCAGGACGTCCGGGTCCGTTTCGGGGGGCACGCCGTGTCCCAGGTTCACCACATGGCCCGGCGCAGCGGCTCCGGCGGCCAGGACCTCGCGCACATGCGCTTCCAGCACCGGCCACGGGGCATTCAGCAGGGCGGGGTCAATGTTTCCCTGCAGGGGCGTCGCTCCGCCGAGCCGGCGGTTGGCCTCGTCCAGCGGCAACCGGTAGTCCACTCCCACCACATCGACGCCAACATCGCGCATGGCGCCCAGCAGCTCGGAGGTGCCGGTGCCGAAATGCACCAGCGGCGCACCAAGATCCCGGACATGGTCCAGGGCGCGGGTCGATGCCGGCGCCACATGGCGGGTGTAGTCGGCGAGTCCGAGTGAACCGGCCCATGAGTCAAAGAGCTGCCCGGCGCTTGCACCTGCTTCGAGCTGGGCGCGCAGGAACATTCCCGAGGCATCCGCGGCCCACTCCGTGAGTGCACGCCAGGCGTCCGGGTCAGCATGCATCATGGTCCGCGGACCCAGGTGGTCACGGGAAGGCTTGCCCTCCACCATGTAGGCGGCCAGCGTAAAGGGGGCGCCGGCGAAACCGATCAGCGGAGTCTTGCCGAGTTCCGCCACTGTGAGGCGGACTGCTTCGCGGATCGGCTCCAGTGCCTCTTCGGTCAGGACCGGCAGTGCGGCAACATCCGCCGCGGTGCGCACCGGCGTGCCCAGGACGGGTCCGACGCCGGGAACGATGTCGACGTCGACACCGGCAAGCTTGAGCGGGATGACGATGTCAGAGAAGAAGATGCCGGCGTCAACGTCATGCCGGCGGACGGGCTGCAGCGTGATTTCGGAGGCCAGCGCGGGGTCCAGGCAGGAATCCAGCATCGCAATTCCCTCCCGCAGCTTGCGGTATTCCGGAAGCGACCTTCCGGCCTGGCGCATGAACCAGACCGGCCGGCGGGAGGGAGTTCCACCCCGGTAGGCGGTAATCAGGGGGGAGTCGGCCGTGCGGCCATCCATGAGCGGATGAGAGGCGCTAAGAGTCATACCCTGATTCTCTCCAAAATCCTCCCCGATGGATAACCGGGCCGCCCTGATGCACCGCATCGGCCGGACAGGTGAGGGGAAACACATGCCGAAACGGTTCAGGTAAGGCCGCCCTATTGGGGTTCGCACAGAGACGGTGGCTACTATTGAGGCACTGTGGTTCTACTTTCCTTAATTGCGACGCACTCCGATGTTGACTTGGAAACCGTTGCCCGCCTCAGCGCCGGCGCCTCCCAGGTCTCCTCCTCCCTGCTCGAAACCGGATCGGCGGTGACCGGATCCGTGGTCCTGGCCACGTGCAACCGGTTCGAGGTTTACTGCGAAGCCAAGTCGGAGGCGGACATTGAAGCAGCCCGTTCCGCCGTCGTCGCAGAAATCAGCCGGCACTCCGGCCTGTCCAAGGACCTGGTCTCCCGGTCCCTGGACACCAATACCGGCGAATCCGTGGCCAAGCACCTGTTCGCCGTCGGCGCGGGCCTGGATTCGGCCGTCGTGGGCGAGCGTGAAATTGCGGGGCAGGTTCGCCGGGCCCTGATCGAAGCGCAGGAAAAGGGCACGGCCAGCGGAGGACTAACCCGCCTTTTCCAGACAGCTTCCCGGACAGCCAAAGATGTTGGAGCACTGACAGCCCTCGGTAAACGAGGGCTTTCCATTGTCTCCGTGGCGCTGGAACTGGCCACGGATCTCTCAATGGACACGGACTGGTCCGCCAAGGACGTTGTTGTCTTCGGCACCGGCGCCTATGCCGGAGCCACCATGGCGCTGCTCAAGGAACGCGGCTGCACCCGCATCAGCGTGTATTCCTCGTCCGGACGGGCCGAGTCATTCACTGCATCGCGCGGCGGAACACCGCTGACCCGCGAGTCGCTGCCGGATGCCCTGGCTGCGGCGGACGTGGTCATTGGCTGCAGCGGGAGCGAAAGCCAGGTCAGCGCCGGGGACATCAGGCGTGTTCGCAAGTCCAGCAACAAGCCGCTGATCATCATTGACCTGGCCCTGACCCATGACTTTGATCCGGACGTCCGCGAGGTGGACGGCGTGGAGCTGATCACCTTGGAATCGGTGCGTCTGGCGGCTCCGGCAGAGCAGGTCGAGTCATTGAAGCAGGCCAGCAGCATCGTGGCCGACGCCGCCAAGGCGTTCTCTGAACTCCAGCTGAGCCGTCAAATGGACTCCGCCATTGTGGCCCTGCGCCGGCACACCCTCAACGTCCTTGACTCCGAGCTCGAAAAGGTTCGTGCCCAGCACGGCTGCACCGGAGCTGCGGAGGAAGTGGAGTTCGCCATGCGCCGCATGGTCAAGCAGCTCCTGCATGTTCCCACTGTGCGGGCGCGCGAGCTTGCCGCCAGCGGCCAGCAGGATGATTACATCAAGGGTCTCGAAGCCCTGTTCGGCATCACCCTGGATCAGCCGGTGGAACGCCGGCGCCCGTCCGCCCCGCACGGCCCCGCCCATCATGGCAGTACCGAAGCGGACAATTCCGAAGACGGCGCTGACACTGCAGCCTCCGCCTAAGCAGTAAATCTCAGTACAGGACCTTGGCCGGTTCGATCTCCCGCACCCATGCCAGGATGCCGCCGTCCACGTTGAACACCCGGTCATAACCCTGGGCCCTGAGGAAAGCGGCCACTTCCGCTGACCGTCCCCCGGACTTGCAGTGCACGTAGAGATCCCGGTCCCGTGCGGGCAGGTTATCCCCCGCCAGGATTCCGGCGCGGGGCATCAGCTGAGCGCCGTCAATACTGACAATGGCGTGTTCGCCGGGTTCCCGAACATCGATCAGATCAAAATCGCGCTCCCCTGCCGCGCGGGCGGCCAGCAGCCGCTGCAGTTCGCGGACGTCGACGGCCGGTTCCCGGTCCCCGTCCACGCCGGCACGGACCGGCAATCCGCAAAAGGCCTCATAATCCTCCTCCAGTTCGGTGACCTGTTCAGCAGCCGGATCCTTGCGCACCCGAATCTCCCGCCAGGACATGTCCAGCGCATTGAGCACCAGGACCCGTCCCAGAAGCGTCACACCGGTACCGGTAATCAATTTCACGGCCTCGTTGACCATGACGGATCCGATCTGCGCGCACAGCACTCCCAGAACTCCGCCTTCTGCGCAGGAGGGAACCGAGCCGGCCGGCGGTGCCTGCGGATAAAGGTCGCGGTACGTCGGTCCGTGCCGCCCCCAGAACACGCTGACCTGGCCGTCGAACCGGAGGATTGATCCCCAGACATACGGCTTGCCCAGGATTTCCGCAGCATCATTGACGAGGTAACGGGTGGCAAAGTTGTCGGTGCCGTCCAGGATCAGGTCATATCCGGCAAAGATCTCCAGCACATTGGCCGCATCCAGGCGGACCGGGTGCAGCTGGACCGTAACCAGGGGGTTCAGCTCGTGGATGCTCCGCCGCGCAGACTCGGCTTTGGAGCTGCCGATATCCGACACACCGTGAATGACCTGGCGCTGCAGGTTGGACTCATCCACAGTGTCGTCGTCAACGATTCCCAGCGTTCCCACGCCGGCGGCGGCAAGGTACAGCAGGGCCGGGGAGCCCAAGCCGCCTGCCCCGATGACCAGGACACGGGCGTTCTTCAGCCGCTGCTGGGCAACCATCCCGAATTCGGGAATAATCAGGTGCCGGGAATAGCGCCGGGTTTCCTCGTGGGTCAGCGCTGCCGCAGGCTCAACCAGCGGCGGCAGTGCGGCGTTTGGCTCAATCATGGATCCCAATCTAGTACCCAAACGTGCTGCGGAACCTGCCGGATGTATTACCCGCGGGTAAACTGAAGGCCGTTGACCGGGCACCTTGGCCCGGTGCCGTTGAGAGGTCCGTACACGTGAGCAACCAGCAAACCGGCAAGCCGACCCGGCTCCCCCGGGAGGAACGGCGGCGCCAACTGCTGAACGCCGCGCAGGAAGTTTTTGTCAGCAACGGTTTCCACGGAGCGGCCATGGATGACATTGCCGAAGCGGCCCAGGTCAGCAAACCCGTTCTCTATCAGCATTTTCCGGGCAAGCGGGAGCTCTATCTCGCGCTGCTCGAGGACCATCTGGGCACCCTGACAGAATTCCTCACCAGCGCCCTGAACTCCACCAGCGACAACAAGCTGCGCGTCCGGGAAACGATGCGCGCCTATTTCCGCTTCGTGGCGCAGGACAGCCAGGGCCACCGGCTGGTTTTTGAATCCGACATGACCAATGACGCGGAAGTCAGCTCACGCATCGAGGAATTCAACGCCCGGTTCGCGTCCAATATTGCCGGCGTCATCGCCGAGGACACCAAGCTTTCACCTGTGGAGGCCACGCTGCTGGGCCGGGCTCTGGCCGGAATGGCCCAGGTCAGTGCCCGTTACTGGCTGGAGACAGATGGGGACTTGGACATCGACGCGGCGTCCGAGCTTATCTACCGTTTAGCTTGGCGCGGAATCAGTCGGTTCCCCAAGGAGATTTAGAGTAGATTTCGAAGCGGATATGTTTCATTAATACAGGAGGCACCACGGTGGAAGTAAAAATCGGCATTCAGAATGTTGGCCGCGAAATTGTCTTTGAATCGAGCCAGAACGCCGACGCCGTTGCTGACGTCGTGGCCGAAGCCCTGAGCAACCAGAAGGAACTGCGCCTGAAGGATGACAAGGGCAGGCTCATCATGGTTCCCGCCGGCGTCATCGGCTATGTGGAAATCGGCGCCGAAGAGGTTCGCCGCGTCGGCTTCGGCGCCCTCTAGGTCCCGGCAGGCCGGACGGTGATCAGCCTGATTATTGCCGCCCTGGCCGCGCTGGCGGCCGGCTTCATCGTCCGGGGCGCGGACCGGCGCCGGACCCGGTACGGTCTTTTCCTGCTGCCGGGCTTGTCGCTGGCGGCAGCCATGATCCTGTGGGTGGGCCTCCAGCTGGGCGGTGTCGGCTCCGATCCTGACCTCTTTTGGCTTGCTTGGGTCCTGCCGCCGGTTGCCGGGGCGGCCGCTGCTGTCATTGCTGCGGTTGTCACAGGTCCCGGGCGCGAAGCCCGGGATGCGGCAGAGCTGGAAAGGGTGCTGCGGTTCTGACGGCCCGCGGCTAGCCGGAGGACAGGAGGGTGCCCAGCTCGCGGGCCAGGATGTGTCCTGCGGCCTGGTGCCCCGCCGCCGTGAAATGGCGGCCGTCACGCTCCCGGTACTCCCCCAGCGAGAACCGGCTCCACCAGTCCCCCACACTAAGGAACTCCACCCCCTGGCTCCGGGCCACCCCGGCCAGCAGGGTGTCAACCGCCGTGCGCCTGCTGCCCGCCGAATCCAGGCCGGAGGAAATGACGCCCACCATGACCAGCCGGGACTGAGGATAAGTACGCCGGGCTTCCCGGATCATGCTCTCCGCCGCTTCGGCAATCTCTGTGTCCGACGCGTTTGAGGCATCATTTCCTCCGCCTTCCAGGACAACGAGCTTTGGGGTTCCCCATGGCAGGACCCATTGCTGCCGTGTCAGGGCTGTGTAGTAGTTGCCAATAGTGCCGTTGCCCTGGACGTAGCC
This sequence comes from Arthrobacter sp. 9E16, assembly GCF_002929435.1. NCBI lineage: Bacteria > Bacillati > Actinomycetota > Actinomycetes > Micrococcales > Micrococcaceae > Arthrobacter > Arthrobacter sp. 9E16. Next base: position 289,901 of record NZ_PJIU01000001.1, read on the forward strand.
TGTCCCTCCGGCGCCGCGGAGCACAGTCCGGTAGCCCAGCTCGGCCAACCCCTGATCCACCCAGGTGCCCGGCCCTGCCTGTGAGTCTCCGATGACGACTGCGGAACCGGCAATTTCAGGATCCCAGGTCATCACCCGGTCCAATTCCGGGACGCGGATCAGCGAACCGTTCTCAAAATCCGTACGGTAAACGGCTCCCTGGGCGTACTCGGAGGTCAGCGGTTTGCCCAATGAGGAAAAATCGCTCCGTTTGCTGAGGGCATCCACTGATTTGTGAAGCGCCAACGCTCCGTTTCCGGCCGTCCAGAAAACCACTTCGTCGCCAAACTGCCTGCGGCATACGGCCGGTTCCGGACAGGACAAGCCGGATACGGATGGCTCCAGGGGATGTCCTTGCGCTGCCCGCAGCAGCTGGAACGCCCTGATGTCTTTCCAGGCCGTCTGCGGCAGTCCCCCGGCCGGTTCGGCGCTGTTCTTTTCCTGCAGATACCCGGCCAGCAGCGAGATGCGCGGTTGCGTCTGCTGCTGCAGGCCGGAGGTGTCCGTTGCCCCGGCCGAGACGGCGAGCGCCGCCGCGCAGGCCAGCAAAAGGCCGCGTTTAGCCACAGATCTGCTCATGATGCTCCCCCATGCGTTGTAGAGCGCCTGTCGATCATCCGCGCCTGCCGGCTGTTGTGCGGCAGCGGCTGCGGGAGTCGCTGTCAGGCGGTAAGACCGAGCCGGCTCATCCGCCGGGAGTGGTTCCGGGTCAGTTCGGCGAACAGAGTCTTGAGCTCATCCCCGTACACTCCCTGTGCTGGTCCCTGCAGGTGCCCGCCTCCAACCGCACGCTCAAGCACCACGCGCTGGGCCTGGGTCAGCGCTTCACCAACCAGCCGCCTCCCCCACAGGGCCAGACGGGACGCGAGGCGGGGATCATCGGCTAGTGCCTGCTGCAGCCTGGCTTCTAGGACTTCTCCCGCGGGCTCCGCTTCTTCCTTCAGCCCAAGAACCAGTTCTGCCGTGGCGGGATCCAGCCGTGCGGCAACCGACTGATAGAAATCATCTGAAATGGCATCCGTGACGTAGAACTTCATCAGGGACTCAAACCAGTCCGCGGGCCGGGTCCGGTCATGGAAGGCATCCACTGACGGCTGGAAGGGGCGCATGGCCGCCTCCGGATCAAGGCCCAGCTTCACCAGGTGCTCCGTGACGCACTCAAAGTGTTCGTATTCGCGCACGGCCAGCCGGCCCAGGACCGTGCGGTCATGCAGGGTGGGTGAAAAACGTGCATCGGAGGACATTCGTTCGAACGCTGAAAGCTCTCCATACGCCATGACGCCGAAGAGGTCCGCGAGGAAGCGGCGGTAAATATCCCCGTCATCTGAGGATCCCGGGCCGTAGGCGGAGTCTGGTTCAGTGCGGGTCCCGTTTGTCATGGACCCCAGCGTACCGCCGGCACCGGACAGTCGTCTGCGCGCCGCGCCCCGCCAATGCATGGCGGCTGGCACCCACCGGGTAGACTGGTTGGTAGTAAAAGGATGCCCGGTCGTCTGATAGACCTTAGCCAGACCCGCAATACCTACGCGATCTTGAAATTTTTGGCCGCCGGCCGTGCCCGATGCACCGCGGCGGACCTGCAGTTGTTAGCCCGCGATCGGCTTCCGCTGGACGCATCATGCGCCCGCCATCCGCTCCGGTGTGGACTCTTGCAGCCACTCGTCGAGCCTGGCGCCGCGATGCCTAACTGAACGGTACTTAATTGAACACTGAACTTTCCCAGGTGGACGACACCCGTCACCTCACCGCCGATGACAGCAATGAAGCTTTGAACGTGGCTGAAACCCTGGCCACTACGCAGGCAGCGGCCGTAATCCCGGAACTGACCTTCGCGGATTTCGGCGTCCGCTCCGACATTGTGGAATCCCTTTCCGAAGCGGGGATCACCCATCCCTTCCCGATCCAGTCGATGACCCTGCCGGTGGCGCTGGGCGGCCATGACATCATTGGCCAGGCCAAGACCGGTACCGGCAAGACACTGGGATTCGGCATTCCTGCCATCCAGCGTGTCATTGCGCCCGACGACGAGGCCTACGCCTCCCTGGCCGTGCCCGGCGCCCCGCAGGCCCTCATTGTGGTTCCCACCCGTGAACTCGCCGTTCAGGTTGCCGGCGACCTGTCCACCGCTGCTAAGCGCCGCGGTGCACGGATCGTCACGATCTACGGCGGCCGCGCCTACGAGCCGCAGACCGAGGCCCTGGCCGCCGGCGTCGAAATCGTGGTCGGCACCCCGGGCCGCCTGATCGACCTTTACAACAAGAAGCACCTCTCGCTGAAGAACGTGCGGATCGTGGTCCTCGACGAGGCCGACGAGATGCTGGACCTTGGCTTCCTGCCGGATGTGGAAACCCTGATGGCCGCCACGCCCGCAGTGCGCCAGACGCTGCTGTTCTCGGCCACCATGCCCGGCGCCGTCGTCGCCATGGCCCGCCGCTACATGACCAAGCCCACCCACATCCGGGCAGCGGATCCTGATGACGAGGGCATGACCAAGAAGGACATCCGCCAGGTTGTCTACCGTGCCCACAACCTCGATAAGAGTGAAGTGGTGTCCCGCATCCTGCAGGCCAAGAACCGCGGACGCACCATCATTTTCACCAAGACCAAGCGCACGGCCGCCAAGCTGTCCGAGGAACTGGCGGACCGCGGCTTTGCCGTTGCCGCCATGCACGGCGACCTGGGCCAGGGCGCACGCGAACAGGCCATGCGCGCCTTCCGCAATGAAAAAGTTGACGTACTGGTAGCCACCGACGTGGCTGCCCGCGGCATCGACGTTGATGACGTCACCCACGTCATCAACTATCAGTGCCCCGAAGACGAGAAGACCTACCTGCACCGCGTGGGCCGCACCGGCCGCGCCGGCAACAAGGGCACTGCCGTGACGTTCGTGGACTGGGATGACGTCCCCCGCTGGGGCCTCATCAACAAGGCTCTGGGCCTGGACCAGGCCGAGCCGGTGGAAACGTATTCCTCGTCCCCGCATCTCTACACTGATCTGGACATCCCCGAAGGCACCAAGGGCCGGCTGCCGCGCAACAAGCGCACGCATGCGGGTATTGACGCCGAGAAGATCGAGGACCTGGGCGAGACCGGCAAGAAGAACGGTTCCGCTCCCTCCCGTGACGGCGCCCGTGACAGCTCCCGCGGCCGTGACCGGACCCGTACGGGCGGCACCCGCGGCGACCGGCCCCGCAGCGGCGGCGACCGCGGACGCTCCGACAAGCGTGAAGAGTCCCGGCGTTCCGGCGACCAGCAGGCTGCCCCGGCGCGCGCTGCCGAAGCGCCGTCGGCATCCGCTGACACTGCTGCAGAGCGGCCCCGCCGCAGCCGCACCCGTACGCGCCGCCGCAACGGCGAAGTGGTCGGCAACTCCGCACCCGCAGCCGAATAACCGGGCAGCACTCCTTTTTATGAGCACTCCCCTTTGGTCACCGTCCGGCAGGTCGCTGGTGGTACACGCGGACAACGCCGTGTTCCTGCCGACCCTGCCGGACGGCGCCTTCACCATGATTTACGTGGATCCCCCGTTCAACACCGGCCGCTCGCAGCGGCGGCAGCAGACCACCATGGTCCGCAGCACCGACGGCACCGGCGACCGGGTGGGGTTCAAGGGCCGCAGCTACAGCACGGTCAAGGGCCTGCTTTCGAGCTACGACGACGCCTTCGAGGACTACTGGGCGTTCCTGGAACCACGTTTGGCCGAAGCCTGGCGCCTCCTGGCCGACGACGGCACCCTGTACGTGCATCTGGATTACCGCGAGGTGCATTACGCCAAGGTCATGCTGGACGCCCTTTTCGGCAGGGACTGCTTCCTTAACGAGATCATCTGGGCCTATGACTACGGCGGACGGGCGAAGAACCGCTGGCCGGCCAAACACGACAACATCCTCGTGTACGTCAAGAATCCCGCGGCGTACCACTTCGACAATGCCGAGGTGGACCGCGAGCCGTACATGGCGCCGGGTTTGGTCACTCCCGAAAAGGTGGCGCTGGGCAAGCTGCCCACCGACGTCTGGTGGCACACCATTGTGTCCCCCACCGGCAAGGAAAAAACCGGCTACCCCACCCAAAAGCCCGAGGGTTTGCTGCGGCGCACCGTGGCCGCCAGCAGCCGTGAGGGCGACTGGGTCCTGGACTTCTTTGCCGGTTCCGGCACGCTGGGTGCGGTAGCCGCCAAACTGAACCGGAAGTTTGTCTGTGTGGATGCCAATCCCCAGGCCATTGAAGTGATGTCCAAGCGGCTTGGGCATGCGGCCGACATTGTTTCCGGTGACGCGGTTCAGTCCGTGGCCAGCGCCTGATCCTACGGCCGGACGACGGCGGTCCCGGTTGCCAGGGACTCTATCTTGTCCAGCACCTCCGGGCCCGTAGTGAACTCCCCGAGCAGGTTGGGTTTGCCGGTCCCGTGGTAGTCGCTGGATCCGGTGACCAGCAGCGAATGCTCCGCTGCCAGGCTGCGCAGCCACGCCCGGCCTTCCTCCGGGTTGTCGCGGTGATCCGCTTCCACACCCAGCAGCCCGGCGTCGATCATTTCGCGGAAAGTTTCTTCGCCCACCACCCGTCCGCGGGAGGACGCCACCGGGTGGGCAAACACGGGCACTCCCCCGGCCGCGCGGATCAGCTCGACGGCGTGGGCCGGGTCCGGCGCATAATGCGCCACAAAGTAGCGCGAGCGTGCCGTCAGGATGCCGGAGAAGGCAGCCGAGCGGTTGGGCACCACTCCGGCGGCCACGAGCGCATCAGCGATGTGCGGCCGCCCGATGGTCGCCCCCGGAGCAACATGGCGCTGTACCAGGTCCCAGTCGATGGGAAAGTCTTCCGCCAGCCGCTGGACCATCATTTCCGCCCGTGACACCCGTGCGGTCCTGGACCTGGCGATTTCCGCCAACAGTTCCGGGTTCGCCGGATCATGCAGGTAGGACAGCACGTGAACGCTGATCCCTTCGCTGCTCCGGCAGGAAACTTCCATCCCGGGCACCAGGATCAGGCCCTCCTCACGGGCGGCCTGCATTGCCTCTGTCCACCCGGAGGTGGAGTCATGGTCGGTCAGGGCCACCGCGTCCAGCCCTGCCTCTTTCGCCGAACGCATCACCTCCGCCGGCGGCTGCGTTCCGTCGGAGACTGTGGAGTGCGTGTGCAGGTCGATTCTCACCCCATCAATGTACTTGCTTCAGGCCCTTGCGGGATTGCACGCTGCCGCAGGAAGCTTCTGCGCATGTTTGGCCGCCCCGTCCGCACAGTGAGACCATGGAGGGGTGACTACTGATGCGAATCCAATGACCACCGCCGACACGTCGGGACTCGGGGAGTTGTCCGAAGGGCAGCCCTTGGATGACCGCGTAAACAACCGCTCCCAGAAACCGTCCAATGAGGCCTACAAGGCTTTCATGGCAACCGGCTGGGCCGAGGACGACGCCGAGCTTCCCGCGCGCGCAGAAGTTGCCCCCTACGCCGCCCAGCGCCGTCGTGCCCTGTCCGAGCGGTTCCCGGGTGAGCGCCTCGTGATCCCCGCCGGCCCGCTCAAGGTCCGGTCCAATGACACCGATTACCGTTTCCGCCCGCACTCCGGCTTTGCGCACCTGACTGGCCTTGGCCTGGACCGGGAACCCGACGCCGTGCTCATCATGGAGCCGGTCGAACCGGGAACAGGCGACGACGGCGGCAACCACACTGCCGTCCTCTACTTCCGTCCGCTCGCCGGCACGGACAGTGAAGAGTTCTACTCCAACGCCCGCTACGGCGCTTTTTGGATCGGCTCGCGCCTGGGCCTGGAACAGGTCAGCGCCCTGCTGGACCTGCCCACCCGCCACCTGGACGAGGCCGAAACGGCCATCACCTCCAACGTCGGCGATCCGCAGTTCGGCGGCGTCTCCGTCCGCCTGCTGCGCAAGGTGGACGAAATGGTGGATGCACTGGTGGACACCGTCCGCTACAACACCGCCATGGACCCGGAAAACGTTGACCTCAGTGCCCTTGACGCCCTGGACGGCGAGCTTACCGAGGCCCTGTCCGAACTGCGCCTGATCAAGGACGCGTGGGAGGTGCAGCAGATGAAAGCCGCCGTTGCGGCGACGGTCAACGGTTTCACCGAGGTCATCAAGGCCCTTCCCCGCGCAATTTCCCACCCCCGGGGCGAGCGGGTAGTGGAGGGCGCATTCTTTGCCCGAGCCCGTGAAGAGGGCAACGACCTCGGTTATGACACCATTGCCGCGGCCGGCAACAACGCCACCGTCCTGCACTGGATCCGCAACAACGGCACCGTGAACGCCGGCGAGCTCCTGCTCCTCGACGCCGGAGTGGAAGCTGACAGCCTCTACACCGCCGATATCACGCGCACCGTTCCGGTCAACGGCACCTACTCAGAGGTGCAGCGCAAGATCTACCAGGCCGTCCTCGATGCCGCCGACGCTGGCTTTGCCGCCGCCAAGCCCGGCGCCAAGTTCCGCGACGTGCACCAGGCTGCCGTCAAGGTTCTGGCCGAGCGGCTGGCCGACTGGGGCCTCCTGCCGGTCTCCCTGGAGGAAGCCCTCTCGGACAACGGCCAGCAGCACCGCCGGTGGATGCCGCACGGCACCAGCCACCACCTCGGTCTCGACGTTCACGACTGCGCCCAGGCCCGCAAGGAGCTTTACCTGGACGGCATCATCACCGAGGGAATGGTGTTCACCATCGAACCGGGCCTGTACTTCAAGAACGAGGACCTTTCCGTTCCCGAGGAATACCGGGGCATCGGTGTGCGCATTGAGGATGACATCCTCATCACCGCCGACGGTCCGGTGAACCTCAGCGCCGCTCTGCCGCGCAATCCGGAAGATGTGGAAGACTGGATGGCCGGACTCGCCGAGTAACTGACGGTGTCCTGACAGACGACTAAACAGCGGAAGGCTCCGCACCCTTGGGTGCGGAGCCTTCCGCTGTTTAGTCTTTATGCCTGCTGGCGGGGAACCCCGCCTTCTCCTTCGCCGTGCTCCTTCTCTTCGCCGCTGTGCGTCGCGGCGGGCGGGGCTGCCGCCGGGGCGGACGGAAGCCGCACTCCGTACTGCGGACGGCCGTCGGGAAGATCCGGGAACTGCCCCCGGGGGACGGTTCCAGTGGGGGCCTGCTCTCTGCCCGGAGCCTGCCCTTCCTGCCCGGCATCCGCCGGCTGGGTTGGCTGGGTTGGCTGCCCGCCGGTTGCCGCCCCGTACGGGTTGGCCCATCCGGCCGGCCGCTCCGGAGCTGCTCCGGCCCCGCCCTGCGGCGGCCCCTGCTGCCCATGAGGTCCCTGGGGGCCGGTGTACGGCGGACGGTACTGCGGAGGCTGGGGGTGGCCGTGCTGGCCGATCATCGGCAGCTGCTGCAGCAGGCGGCGGGCGTCATTGGCTGCCTGTGGTGCCACAATCACGTCGTAACTCGTGGCAATGACCTGGCTTGTGGAGGTGAAGTCCCGCCGGCCCCGCTGGAGAGCGTAGGCGAGCACACCGAACAGCAGCCAAAACACTGCACCAAGAGCCATGGACGGGATCAGGGAAACATAGCTTTCCCCGCCGGCAAAGAGCATCAGCGCCAGTCCAACGAACAACCCGAACCAGGCACCGGTAGCCATCGAAGACAGCGCAACCCTGGGGTAGGACAACCTGCCGGTCACCCGTTCCACCGACTTCAGTTCGCTGCCGATAATGGAGACCATCTGCACCGGAAACTTGCTGTCTGCCAGATAGTCCACCGCCTTCTGGGCATCCAGGTAGGCGGTGTAGCGGCCCACCGTTTCGCCCTGGGGCAGGGCGCGGCCTTCATCACGTGGCGGCTTTGAACCAAAAAGGGTAGACATCCCTCCATTCTGTCCCACTTACCGCTCCCATGGGGGCCGTATCGCTCGAAGTGAACTTCATCCCGCGGCGGTGCCGGGACCGGCCGTGCATTCCTCCCCGGCCGGTGCTGCGGCGGAGCCGCCGATACGGCGGAAGCGCCGGGCACCCCGTAGCCTAAGAATGTGAGCAAAAATCCTACCCGCGTCTTCATCGCACGCCTGCTCGGCCTCGACGTATTCGACCCCCTGGGTGACCGTCTGGGCCGCCTTCGCGACGCCGTCGTGCTGGACCGCGGGCCCGGGCGTCCTCCGCAGGCCGTAGGCATTGTGGTGGAGGTGCCGGGCAAGAAGCGCGTCTTTGTGCCGCTGACCCGCATCACCTCCATGGATCCAAGCCAGATCATCTGCACCGGACTGGTCAACCTGCGCCGTTTCGAACAGCGCGGCGCGGAGATGCTGGTGGTGGGAGAGCTCTTCGACCGCAAGGTCACGCTGCGGGACGGAAGCGGCGAAGCCACCATTGAAGACATTGCCATTGAGCAGAACCGTGCCGGCGACTGGCACGTGTCCAACCTCTTCGTCCGCCGCAGCGGTCCGGAATCCCGCCTGCGCCCCCTGCGCAGGCGCGGTGAACAGATGATCGTGGACTGGAAGGACATCATCCACTGGGACACCTCCGGCCCCCAGGCCGCCACCTCCTTCGTGGCCCAGAATGATGACCTGAAGGCTGCCGACTTCGCCGATGCCCTGCATGAGATGACCGGCAAGCGCCGGATTGAAGTGGCCAGCGAACTCCAGGACGAGCGCCTTGCGGATGTCCTGCAGGAACTTCCTGACGACGACCAGGTCCAGATCCTGCAGTCCCTGGATGTGGAGCGCGCTGCCGACGTCCTGGAGGAAATGGACCCCGACGACGCCGCTGACCTGCTCAACGAACTTCCGGAGGACCAGAAGGAAGAGCTTCTGCAGCTGATGGAACCCGAGGACGCCCGCGATGTGCGGCGGCTGCTGAACTACGAGGAAGACACCGCCGGTTCCCTGATGACCCCGGTTCCCGTCATCCTGCCGCCGGAGGCTACGGTTGCCGAAGCGCTGGCCCATGTGCGCCGCGAGGAGCTGACCCCGGCCCTGGCTTCCTCGATTTACGTGTGCCGCCCTCCCCTGGAAACACCCACGGGACGGTACCTCGGTGTGGTGCACATCCAGCAGCTGCTGCGTTCGGCTCCCCCGGAGGCGCTGGGGAATATCCTTGATACGGACTTGGAGCCGGTCCGGGACTACGCCAGCATCAGCGAAGTGTCCCGGATGCTCGCCACCTACAACCTCAATTCATTGCCTGTCGTCAATGACGCCGGCCGTCTGGTGGGGGCGGTGACCGTGGATGACGTCCTGGACCACCTGCTTCCGGACGACTGGCGTGCCTCCGACGACGCACCAACCGATGTGAAGCAGGGAAGGACCCATGGCTGAAAAAGTAAAGTCGCAGACCAGCGGCCTGGATACGCCCCGGACCGCCCGTGCACGCTGGCTTCCGCGCTTGTCTCCGAACCCGGACGCCTTCGGCCACGCCACCGAGAACTTTGCCCGCTTCATGGGCACCCCGCAGTTCCTGCTCTACATGACGGTGTTCTGTGCCGTCTGGTTGATTTGGAACACCTGGGGACCGGAGCCCCTGCGCTTCGACGACATAGCCCTGGGCTTTACGCTGCTGACCCTCATGCTTTCGCTGCAGGCTTCCTACGCCGCCCCGCTGCTCCTGCTGGCACAGAACCGCCAGGATGACCGGGACCGTGTGTCGGTTCGCCAGGACCGCGAACGCGCTGAGCGAAACCTGATGGACACGGAGTACCTGACCCGGGAGATCGCCGAGCTGCGGATCGCCCTGCGCGAAGTCGCCACCCGCGACTACGTACGGTCGGAGCTAAGAAGCCTCCTCGAGGAACTGCTCGAAGCCAACAACAGCGAATCATCCGAGGACGCTCCCGCAAAGCGCAGCCAGCGCCGTCGTCCTGATTCCTCAGGATCTTCCGCGGCCACGGAACACATGCCCAAACTCAATCCGGGCGGGAGGGAAAACTAGAGCGTGGCACCACTGCAACACACAGCCGACCGTGCGCTGGCTGCGCTTGACGCGGTCCTGGACCCGGAGCTCCGGCGCCCCATCACTGAGCTGGGAATGGTCAGCGGGGTGTCCGTGGACGACGACGGCGTCGCCTCCGTGGGCGTCCTGCTCACCATCTCCGGGTGCCCCCTGCATGAAACCATTACCGCCGACGTCGAACGCGTCCTGGGCGGCGTTGAGGGCATCACCGGGGTCCGTGTTGACCTTGGTGTCATGACCGCGGAGCAGCGGACAGCGCTTAAGGAAAAACTGCGCGGTCCCGGCGGAGCCAAGGACATTCCCTTCAACCGGCCCGGTTCCCTGACCCGCGTGTACGCGGTGGCCAGCGGGAAAGGCGGGGTGGGAAAATCCAGTGTCACCGTGAACCTTGCCGCGGCCATGGCCGCCTCCGGACTGCGCGTGGGGATCGTGGACGCTGATGTTCACGGCTTCTCCATCCCCGGGCTGCTGGGCATCACCCAGCCGCCCACCCGCGTGGATGAAATGATCCTTCCGCCCGTGGCCTACGGGATCAAGACGATTTCCATTGGCATGTTCGTTGCCGGCAACGCTCCGGTGGCCTGGCGCGGACCCATGCTCCACCGCGCTCTGGAGCAGTTCCTGACCGACGTGTATTTCGGCGACCTTGATGTCCTGTTCCTGGACCTGCCGCCCGGAACCGGAGACATTGCCATTTCTGTGGCGCAGCTCCTGCCGCAGTCGGAAATTTTGGTGGTAACCACCCCGCAGGCAGCCGCAGCGGACGTCGCCGAACGTGCGGGAACAGTGGCTTCCCAAACCGGTCAGAGCGTGGCAGGCGTTATCGAGAACATGTCCTGGCTGCAGCTGCCCACCGGAGAACGGATGGAGCTGTTCGGCTCCGGCGGCGGAGACATCGTGGCCAAACGGCTCAGCGAAGCACTGGGCAAGGACATTGCGCTGCTGGGAAGCATCCCGCTCGATGTTGATCTGCGGACCGGCGGCGATTCCGGTGCACCCGTGGTGCTCTCGGAATCAGCCCTGGTGGAAGGTTCGGCGGGCGCTGAGCTTCGCCGCATCGCCGGTGCCCTGGCCAGGCGTCCCCGGGGACTCTCGGGCTTGAAGCTCGGTGTTACACCGCGCTAGGAGTTCCTGTTCCGCCGCTTTGGCTTCCCAGCGTGTCTAGGTGGCTTCGGTGTCAAAGGGCGCCCGGTCCCCGTCCTGCAGCCGCATGAGCGGCTTCACAGCCGGAGCTCCGCTGGGCGCAGCGGCGCGTCCGGGGGCACCTGCGGTTGCCTGCGGTGCAGCAGGCGCGGGCCGCGCACTGACGGGCTTGACGGCGTCTTCGAAATCATCCAGAAGTGCTTCCTTGATGATCCGGCGCGGGTCATACTGCCGCGGATCAAGTTTGCGCCAGTCAACCTCGTCAATTTCGGGGCCAACCTCTTCCCGGAGCTGTTCCCGGGCACCAGTGGCCATCCGCCGCACTTCACGGACCAAACGTGCAAGCTGGGAGGCGTATTCCGGCAGCCTTTCGGGACCCAGCACCGCTACGGCAAGGATCGCCAGGACGAGCAGCTCATAGCCGTTGATTCCGATCACCTGTGAAGACTACCTTTCATGCTGCACCGCAAGCCAGTTCCCGTTCCGGACGGACGGTTTTCCTGCGGTCCGGTCAATCCTGTCCACCGGTGCCCGTCATGATGGTGAAACCGCTCTTGATGCGGTCCCATACCCCATGGGCCTTCTCCCGGGCATGAAGCGCCAGCCTCGATGACTCGGTGAGGGAAATCTCGCTGACAGCTTCGTTCAGAACGTCCCCGGACGAAGACACCTCCACGGTGTAGGTAACCCGCTTCGAGGCCACAACAGCGCGATGGGGACGCTGGGGATGAATCCATATCTGCGGGCGTCCGGGACGCTCTTCCTGCAGGATGAACCCTTCCTCCGTGACCGGTTTCCCGCTGACGCCGTCCACCACGGTCTCTTCGGACCAGGAAGCGGGGTGGGTCTCATACACGTTCACGCTGGCCCCCTCGCCTTCCAGGGTCATGATGACCGCCGGTTCCCCGTCAACCAGGGCAGCCCGGGCCCCTGCGACGGCCATTCCCGCCGACGCGAGCTCCGGGCAGGCCCACCCGCGGGACCGCAGTTCCGCGAGCTGTTCAGGAGCCAGCTGGTCATCCCGGCCTCCGCCGGTTACGTCGTTCCACACATCGGCCAGACCCGGCGCCGCCTGCTGCGTTACCGGAGGCTGGACCCAGCCTCCCAGCAGGTAGGCGGTGGAAAGGACCAGCCCGACGGCGGCAGCCACTACTCCTGTGGCAGCTGCGAAGCGTCGTCGGCGGTTCCGGCTTGTTCCGGGAGCATGTGCATAATCCGCCGGTGTCCCGTCATCTGCGGGGTGTGCCGTGCGTTCGATGCGTTCGCGCAGCACGGGATCCGGTTCAGGAACCGCAAATGAGTTCAGGCGTGCCCGCTGCCGGCGTTCCCTGGCCGCTTCGGAACGACACCGGGCACACCGCGAAAGGTGTGCCTGCAGTACAGCGGCACGGGCCGGGCTGGCCTGACCGTCCAGGTATTCCTGCAAAAGGCGTTTGGGGTGTCGCATGAAATCAGTTGGCGCCTGCCACGCGCGGCAGCTTGAGCCGCGGTCCGGTTTGGGGGCGGACCTGGGGATCGCGGTGCGCCAATTTCTCTTTCAGCATGGTGCGGCCGCGGTGAATCCGGGAGCGGACCGTTCCAAGCTTGACGCCCAGGGCACGGGCCACTTCGTCATAGGACAGGCCCTCAAGGTCGCACAGGACTACGGCAGCCCTGAAGTCGGGCGGAAGTTCATCCAGCGCCCGGGCAATATCCACGTCGAGGTTATTGAACTCAAAGCTTCGCTCGGGTCCGGGCCCGTTGCTGGGGAGCCGGCTCTCAGCCTCTTCGGTCATACCGTCAAACCGAATGCGGCTCTTGCGCCGAGCCTGGTCCAGGAAGAGATTTGTGGTGATGCGGTGCAGCCACCCGTCCAGGGTTCCGGGCTGGAAATTCTCCAGGGAGCGGAAGACACGGACAAACACCTCTTGCGTGAGGTCTTCGGCGTCGTGCCGGTTGCCGGTCAGGCGGTAGGCCAGCCGGTACACTTTGGCTGAGTGCGCCTGCACTACTTCTTCCCAGGTGGGCCGCACCCACTCGGAGTCAGCCGGTCCGCCGGTTGCTGAGGTCGTGGACATGGCTGCCCTCCTTCCCGTGAAGTAATGTCATCCGGCCCGCGGCCAAACGAAGCCCTTGTTAGCGTCCTGCATAATTATGTTGACGCATCAGTCTGGGAATTCGCTGTTAGCACTCTTGCCGTGCGCACACAAGAGCGGTGTTTTACCGGCTGCCGCGGCCCGCGTCCCGCAAAGCCAACCCGGCCGCCGCCGGGCCTTAAGCTTGACTGAGCATGGTTCCCCAACAAACGAAAGTGACACGAATGAGCGCCGACAAGCAGACCAGCTGGTCCTACACGGAGGGACTGCCCTTCGAGGACGAGGTCCTGCTGCGCGCGCGGGAGCGCTCCTATGAACTGGGAGTTTCGCCCGTCTCGACCGGCGTCGGCGCTGCCCTGACGGTTCTCGCCGCAGCGTCCAAGGCACAGACTGTGGTGGAAGTGGGCACCGGTGCCGGGGTCTCCGGCGTCTGCCTGCTGCGGGGTCTGGGACGCCAGTCCGTCTTGACCACCATTGATTCCGACGTCGACCATCTTCGGGCGGCGCGTGAGGCCTACCGCGAAGCCGGCGTGGCCGGCAACCGGACCCGCACCATTTCGGGCCGTGCCGCCGAGGTCCTTCCGCGGCTCACCGACGGGGCCTACGACATGGTTTTCATCGACGCCGACAAGCCGTCTTTTCCGCTCTATGTGACGCAGGCCGTCCGTCTGCTCAAGCGCGGCGGACTGCTGGTGGTCAACGACGCCCTGGACCACGGGAAAGTCTCCGATCCGGCCATCCGCGAAGAGACCACCAACACCATGCGGAAAGTCGGAAAAGCGATCCGGGACAATGACGCTCTTGTGTCGTCACTGCTGCCCACCGGTGACGGCCTGCTGCTGGCGGTCAAGACCAGCTAGCGGTCCGGGGCTCCCCAGCGGCGGCGGTCAGGGCCGGAGGCCGGGCAGGTTCTGAAGGAAACTGATCAGCAGCCTGGCTCCGAATCCGGTAGCCCCCTTGGCGATCTCATGCCTGTCCGCACGAGCGCTCATCGGCCCGGCAATGTCCAGATGCGCCCAGGGAACACCGTCAACGAACTTTTCGAGGAACAGTGCGGCCACAATTGCCCCCGCACCGAACTTGAGCGCCGGCGGAGCCACGTGCGCCACGTCCGCTGTCACCGAGTCAAGAGCGTAGTCATATTCATGGACAAGGGGCAGCGGCCAGACGCGGTCCCCCGAAGCCTCCCCCGCTTCCTCCATTGCATCCAGCAGAAGCTCGGTATTGGAGAACACTGCACCGTACTGCTGGCCCAGACCCAGGGCTGCAGCTCCCGTCAGGGTGGCAATATCCACCAAAACGTCCGGGGCGAGGCCCGCGGCTGCATAGGCCAGCGCGTCAGCGAGGACCATCCTGCCCTCGGCGTCCGTGTTCCCGATCTCCACAGTCGTGCCGCCGTAAGTGGTGACAACGTCACCGGGCCGGTAAGCGGAAGCGCCGATGGCATTCTCCGCCAGGGCCAGGATTCCCGTAACGCGGTGCGGCAGCTCCAGTTCGGCAGCGGCCTCCACAGCAGCCAGCACCACGGCGGCGCCGGCCATGTCCATCTTCATGGACATCATTGCGTCACGGGGCTTCAGTGAGATGCCGCCGGAATCAAAAGTGATCCCCTTGCCAACCAAAACAACGTGTTCCGCGGTCTCGGCGGAAGGCTGGTAAGTAACCTGCACCAGGCGCGGCGGATTCGCAGAACCGGATCCAACCGCGGTCAGGCCGCCGAACCCCTGCCGCAGGAGTTCGGCCTCCTCCAGGACGGTGATCTCCAGGCCCGCACGCTTCGCAACGGCACGGCTTTGTGCCGCCATCCAGGCGGGGGTTGCGACGTCGGGCGGAAGGTTGGTGAGATCCCTGGCCAGCCACACAGCCCGGGCGGTGATCTGTGCCTGGCGCTGCGCATCTGAATCCAGACCGGTGACTTCCATGGCGCGGGCCATGGCAGGGCCGGCTGGCGTTTTTCCCTGGCGGGGCGCCTGGTATCCGCCCAGCAGGAAGCCTTCGAGAAAGGCCTGCTGCGCGGCGGGACCGAGTCCGTCAACCACCGCGGCGCGTATCCGGCGCGCACCTTTGGTGGCTCGGGCCAGTGCCGCTCCGGCACGGCGCAGGTTTTGGACGGACTCATCGCCGACGCCTACAAAAATCAGTTTGGCCGGCAGGTCAGCGGCCCTGTCCGACGGCGGTTCCACCAGCAGTGTTTCACCGGCTTTGCCGGTAACGCCGGCCGCGGCCGCGCGGGCAGCGACGTCCACGCCATACCAGAGGGCTGTTTCCACAGCGCCCCGCCGGGGCTGCGGCGTGGGATGCAGCGACTCCTCGGAGTCCTCTCGGGGCGAGGAATCAGGAGCGGCGGCCATGGCAACGGCCAGGACATCAACTTCTTCCTCAGGGGCGGGCCGCAGCCCGGTGCCGGCGGTGGGGGCACCGGCACCGGTCAGCAGCTGATCCACCGCTGTCACCGCCGTCATGGCAATGCCAGACAAATCGGTCCCCGGAGCCTCCCCCGCGGAGGAGGTGGCCGGTGAGGATCCTTTGGGGAGTCGCTGCATTGGTTTCGCTTCCTAGCTCGTGGCGCCCAGCAGGCAATCCTTGAGCTTGCCGGCTTCCTCAGCATTGAGTTCGACGACGAGCCGTCCGCCGCCGTCGATCGGCACCCGCAGGATGAGGCTACGCCCCTCCTTGGTGATTTCCATGGGTCCGTCACCCGTACGCGGTTTCATCGCTGCCATGTTCCAGTTCCCCTTTCACAGTGCGCTGCGGGCGATCCCCCAGTCACACATGTAACCTCTGTCGCACGGCCTACAACCTGCTCCGGCGGCAATTGCCTTCATTATTCCGCACAAACATCGTCCAAACGAAATTTCTTGTGTTCCGCGCCACAATCCTAAGGGGGATAATCCCCTCCGCCCGGAAGCGGAGTCCAGCGCCAGAGCCACACCACCCAGACAATCTGCAGCACCAGGAAGGCCAATGCGACCGTGGTCCGGTAGGCCCGGGAACTGCTCAGGGATGCCAGGGCCAGCCCCAGCGGGAACAGCGGCAGCAGCAACCGGAACGTACTGGTCAGCGGATTCAGGAAGGCCAGCAGGTACAGCACATAGGCGGCACACCACACCTGCATTTCCACGCCGAGCCGGCGCACAGGCTCGGAATTGAGGCACAGGACGGTGAGAGCCACCAGGGCAATCAGCGCCACCGGCCCCATGACCGGACCGAAGAGCCGCTCCGCCTCGACAAACCACGGCTTGAAGACCAGCAGGGTATCTCCCCGCCAGGCCGTTTCCGTGTCCGTGTAGGCACCCGCCTCCCCGGTGTACCACCACGCCAGTGCGGGCCAGGCGAGGGCGCCGGCTCCGGAGGCCAATCCCAAGACCACCATCCGCCATGCCTCGGCCGGCGGGAAGGCTTCCTTCCGGCGCAGTATCCAGCGGCGCACAAACAGGATCCCCATCATCAGGGCAAAAGCGACACCCACCGGCCGGGACAGGCACATCACCAGAACCACCGGCACTGCGGACAGGTAGCGGCGGGTGATCAGCAGGTACAGCGATGCCGCCAGCAGCAGCAGGTTCAGCGACTCCGCATAGGGAACCTGCAGGATCGGGGATACCGGGTTGACCGCCACAAACACCACGCCCCAGAGGGCGGTGCCGGACGAGGCCCGCAGCGCGAAAAGCCGGTACACCATCAGAGCGGCGCCGAATCCGGCGGCGGTGGCCACTATGGGTGCGAGGACTTCCCAGCCCAGCCCGGTGAGGGCTGCGAGCGCCCGGACCAGCCCCGGAAAGAGAGCGTAGAACGCCCACTGGTTCTCCTGCGCCCGGCCCGTTTCATCACGGGGAATTTCGGACGGGTAGCCGCCGGCGAAAATGCGCTGGTACCACTCGCTGTCCCAGGCTCCGATGAACTGCAGGTACGACGGCGTTCCCTCCCATCCCCACGGGTTCAGTCCCTGCTGCGCCGCTACGGCAACGAACACCGTGAACGAAAACAAGCGCGCGGCCGCCCAGACGGCCAGGACCTTGATGTACCAGGGCCAGCGGTTGAAGGCCGCGGCCAGGCGCGCTGATGCACGCACCAGCGCGGTGTTGGCGGCCGACGCCGGACGGGTGTCCCCCTGCCGGGCAGCGCTATCCGCCATTGCGGACCCAGCAGCTTGCCAGATGGTCATTGACATACCCGGTGGCCTGCAGCATCGCGTAGGCAGTGGTGGGTCCCACGAAACGGAAACCGCGCTTTTTCAGGGCCTTTGCCAGCGCAGCGGAATCCTCCGTGATAGCCGGAACGTCGGAAATAGTCTGTGGTGCCGGGCGCTGCGGGTCAGCGCGGTGTGCCTCAAGCAGCTTTTCCAGGCTCTCCCCTGCCGGCAGGTCCAGGAGTGCCCGGGCGTTGGCGATGACGGCGTCGATCTTTGCCCGGTTACGGACAATTCCCGCATCATTCATCAGCCGTGTCCGGTCCTCGTCCGTAAACCGTGCCACCGCCGCAGGATCGAAGCCTGCAAAGGCACGGCGGAACGCTGGCCGCTTACGCAGGATCGTGATCCAGCTCAATCCCGCTTGGAAGGCCTCCAGGCTCAGGCGTTCAAAAAGGGCTGCCTCGCCGGTAACCGGGCGGCCCCATTCCTCGTCGTGGTACTGCTGATAATCGGGGCTGCTGACTGCCCAGGGGCAGCGCAGAAGCCCGTCCGAACCTGCCACAGTGCTCATGACGGCATCCCCGGATCCTGCCGCGCATCGTTCCCCGGCTGCGGCGGAACCCTTCCAGGAGCCTGCACGGCAGCCAGAGCGGCATCCCTTTCCGCCAGCACCTCTTCCAGCCGCGCCAGGACAGCGTCCACCTGGTCCATCCGGTAACCCCGGAACGCCACCGAAAATCTCAGCCGCCCAAGGTCAGCGGGCTGCACGTCCTCCGGCAGGAGGACCGGAGGAAGCCTTGGATCCGGTTCCGCCAAGCCGGGATCCCCCGCCGACGAAGGCTCCCCGGACGCCGTCCCGGGTCTGCGGAAAGGCGGAAGCCCGGTAGCGGCAAGCGCCACTGCACCTGCTGCGAGAACGGCCACGAAAATTAGGAAGGTTGTCACAGGACCATCGTGCCAGAGAGCACCCCGTGCTCCCCCCACCGGAAGCCGGTGCGTTAGGGCGAGACGTGCCCGGCACTGTCGGTAATCATCAGTTCCACGGCTTCCGCCGGATCATCCACGATATGGATCAGGGCGAGGTCCTTCTCGGAGATCATCCCCTCGGCCAGCAGCGTGCCCTTGACCCAGTCCATCAGGGGACCCCAGAAGTCCGTGCCGATCAGGACAATCGGGAAGGACGTCACCTTCTGCGTCTGGACCAGGGTCATGGCTTCGAAGAGCTCGTCCATGGTGCCGAAGCCGCCCGGCAGGACGATGAACCCCTGCGCGTACTTTACGAACATGGTCTTCCGCACGAAGAAATACCGGAAGTTGATTCCCAGATCCACCCAGTCGTTCAGACCGGTTTCGAAGGGAAGCTCAATGCCCAGGCCAACAGACAGGCCGTCCGCCTCGACCGCGCCCTTGTTCGCCGCCTCCATCGACCCCGGGCCGCCGCCCGTGATGACGGCCAGCCCCTCTGCCGCGAGCAGCCGCCCCACTTCCTCGCCGAGCTTGTAATAGGCAGACCCCGGCATGCTGCGGGCGGAACCAAAGACGCTGACAGCCGGCCCAAGCTCCGAAAGGCTGCCGAATCCCTCCACAAATTCGCTCTGGATGCGCAGCACCCGCCACGGATCAGTGTGCGTGAAGTGCGTCTGGTCCGAAGAGTCAAGCAGGTACTGGTCCGACTGCGGCGCACGGGCCTGCGCCCTGCGCAGTTCCACCGGTCCGCGTTTGCGGGGGCTGATATCCCGGCCCCGGGAGCTGTTGTCGCTGAATTCCATGATTCAAGGGTAGCCACATGTGTGTTCCGGGCCTCACAGGACTCCCCCGGTACGTTTGGTTGCTCTTGCGTCACGATTATCGGCGTTTTGTGGACTCTGACACATTCCGGACACAATCGTTGGCTATCTTCTTCTTATGACCCGTGACACAACCGAAGGCGCAACGCCTGATTCCGCCGCACCTCTTGTCTCACTCAAGAACGTCAACAAACACTTTGGCGACCTGCATGTTCTGCAGAACATCAACCTCAATGTGGCCCGCGGTGAAGTGGTCGTAGTGATCGGCCCCTCCGGTTCCGGAAAATCGACGCTCTGCCGTGCCATCAACCGGCTGGAGACGATTGACGACGGCGAGATTGCCATCGACGGCAAGGTGCTGCCGGCCGAAGGAAAGGCACTGGCAAAACTCCGCGCCGACGTCGGCATGGTGTTCCAGTCCTTCAACCTGTTTGCCCACAAGACAATCCTCGACAACGTGTCCCTTGGCCCGGTCAAGGTCAAAGGCATGAAGAGTGCCGAGGCAAAGGCACTCTCGATGGAACTGCTGGAGCGGGTTGGCGTTGCCAACCAGGCCAATAAGCTGCCGGCGCAGCTTTCCGGCGGCCAGCAGCAGCGCGTGGCCATTGCCCGGGCCCTGGCCATGAAGCCCAAGGTCATGCTCTTTGACGAGCCCACCTCGGCCCTCGATCCCGAAATGATCAACGAGGTGCTGGACACCATGGTCAGCCTGGCCAAGGAGGGCATGACCATGATCGTGGTAACCCACGAAATGGGATTCGCCCGCAAGGCCGCTGACCGCGTCATCTTCATGGCTGACGGACAGATTGTCGAAGAAGCCACCCCCGAAGAGTTCTTCACCAACCCGAAGAGCGACCGGGCCAAGGACTTCCTCGGCAAGATCCTTTCGCACTAGACCGTCCACAGCAGTACCGGCAGTACCGCAGTACCGGGATTTCACCAGTTGGGGGAAATCCTTATGAGGCTAGGTGCCCCGTCCACCGGAGCACCGCAATGCAAGGAGAAATCATGCGCAAGACCCGTTACGCCGCAGCAGCCATGGCTGCCGTGGCTGCCCTGACCCTGTCCGCCTGCGGCGGAGATTCCGGCTCGGATTCCGGCAGCACCGAAGGTGCCGGCGAGAAGATCCGCATCGGCATCAAGTTCGACCAGCCCGGCGTCGGTTTCAAGGACGGTAACGAGTACACGGGCTTCGACGTTGACGTCGCCAAGTACGTGGCCAATGAGCTCGGCTACCCCGAGGACCGGATTGAGTTCATCTCCACGCCCTCCCCGCAGCGTGAAAACATGCTCGAAAATGACCAGGTGGACATGATCCTGGCGAGCTACTCCATCACGGATACCCGCAAGGAAAAGATTGCCTTTGCCGGCCCCTACTTCGTTGCCGGCCAGGACCTGCTGGTTCCCACCGACAGTGAAATCGGCGGCCCCGACGAGCTCGACGGCAAGAACCTGTGCTCAGTCTCCAGCTCCACCTCCGCCCAGAAGATCAAGGACAACTACGCCGCCGGCGTGAACCTGCTGGAGCAGCCCAGCTACGCCGAGTGCGTGACCGCCATGCAGGGCGGCTCCATTGATGCCGTCACCACTGACGACATCATCCTCGCCGGCCTGGCGTCCACGGACGCCAACAAGGGCAAGTTCAAGGTCATCGGAAACACCTTCTCGGAGGAGCGCTACGGTGTGGGCCTTCCGAAGGAAGACGGACTCGTCAAGTGCGAGGACATCAACACCGCGATCACCAAGATGGTCGAAGAGGGTGCCTGGGAAGAAGCCATCAAGAAGAACACCGAGGGCGTCGACTACACCTACAAGGCCGAGCTGAACCCGCCGGAGACGGACGCCTGCGCCTAACCGGTACCCCCGGTGCCTGAGGCACCGTCCGTTCCACCCCGCGGCCGGGAGGGCATTGCGCTCTCCCGGCCCGGGCTTCGTCCACCATAAAGAGGTGAAACATGGAGGGTTTTACTGCCCTCTTCGAGCAGTACGACGTCGTCGGCGCTTTCTGGGTCAATATCCAGCTCGCGTTCTGGGCGGCTCTCTGGTCGCTGATACTCGGTACCGTCCTGGCGCTGATGCGGATCTCGCCG
Source organism: Arthrobacter sp. 9E16 (assembly GCF_002929435.1). Classification (NCBI taxonomy): domain Bacteria; kingdom Bacillati; phylum Actinomycetota; class Actinomycetes; order Micrococcales; family Micrococcaceae; genus Arthrobacter; species Arthrobacter sp. 9E16. Next base: position 311,057 of record NZ_PJIU01000001.1, read on the forward strand.
ATCCCCAGCCTGCAGTGGTTCGGTGCCGCCTACGTGAATATCTTCCGGAACACTCCGCTGACCATCATCATGGTGTTCGGTTCGCTGGCACTCTGGTCACAGCTGAACGTCAGCCTGTCTTCGGACTTCAACACCAACTTCTTCCGCCTGGCAGTACTGTCCCTCACCGTGTACCACGCAGCCTTCTTCTGTGAAGCCATCCGCAGCGGCGTCAATACCGTTCCGCTGGGACAGGCTGAAGCTGCCCGTGCCATCGGTCTGGGGTTCTTTGCGGCGGCGCGGATCATCATCATGCCGCAGGCCTTCCGCGGCGCCATCGCGCCGATCGGCAACGTGCTGATCGCTCTGGTGAAAAACACTACCGTCGCCGCCACAGCCGGTGTTGCCGTGGAAACCTCCAGCACGATGAAGACCATGATCGAGTTCTATCCCAACCTGATGACACAGATCTTCCTGACCTTTGCCATTGGCTACGTCATCATCGTTATCCCCATCGGCCTGCTTACCACCTGGGCTTCGAAGAAACTGGCGGTGGCACGATGACACAGAACGTCCTGTTTGACGCCCCGGGTCCCAAGGCCCGGCGCAACATTCGAATCGCAAACATCCTGGGTGTCCTGCTGGTGGCGGCACTGCTCTGGTTCGCTGTCTCCGGGCTGGCGGAGAAGGGCCAGTTCGAGGCCGCCAAGTGGACGCCGTTCCTGGAATGGAGCACCTGGCAGTACTATCTCCTGCCCGGTCTGCTCTCCACCCTGAAGGCTGCCGCCGTAGCAGTGGTGGCGTCCATCGCTTTCGGCCTGCTCTTCGGTATCGGCCGGCTTTCACCCTTCAAACCCATCAGGTGGGTCTGCGGCATCGTGGTGGAATTCTTCCGAGCGGTTCCCGTGCTGCTGATGATGGTGTTTTTCTACCAGTTCCTTTCCAAGTCCACCCCGGTGGACTCGGCACAGGTTCCGTTTTGGGCCGTGGTGATTGCCCTGACGCTGTACAACGGTTCGGTCATCGCCGAGCTGGTACGCTCCGGTGTCTTTGGCCTGCCGAAGGGCCAGCGCGAGGCAGGCCTGGCCATCGGGCTGACCCCGGGCCAGTCGCTGCGCAGCATCGAGATGCCGCAGGCCCTGGTTGCCATGCTGCCGGCGCTGCTGAGCCAGTTTGTGGTCATCCTGAAGGACTCAGCGCTGGGTACCTTCATCGGTTACACGGAACTGCTTGAGTACGCGCGCCGCCTGGCCAGCGGCGAAGGCAACATCCTGCCGGCGCTGCTGGTCACCGCGGCGATCTTCATCCTCCTGAACTGGCTGCTGACCTTCGCCGCCCAGCGTCTTTCACGCCGTCTGGGCGCGCGTGCCGGCAAGGTGCTGAAGATCGAGGACACCATCGAGCCCGAAGGCATTGAGGCTCCGGCTCCGGCCAAGTAGCTGCCGGAACCGGCATAAAGAAGGGGAGGACCGGCACCGCCGGTCCTCCCCTTCTTTATGCCGTGCCTCTGTATGCCGTGCTTCTTTATGCTTTGCGCAGCCTCAGCTCAGCCAGGTCCGCAGCGCGGCCAGGCAGGCCCGCACAGCCGCCGCCTCAACGTGCTCGTTGTCCGTATGCGCCAGCAGGGCGTCCCCGGGACCGAAGTTCACGGCCGGGATGCCCAGGGCGCTGAACCGGGCAACGTCGGTCCAGCCGTACTTGGGTTTGGGTTCCTGCCCGACGACGGCGACAAAACTCGCCGCGGCGGTCCGGTCCAGTCCCGGCCTGGCACCGGCGGCGGCATCAGTGCGGACCAGATCGAAGCCGGACAGCAGGTTACGGACGTAGGCCTCGGCCTGTTCCACCGATTTGTCCGGGGCAAAGCGGTAGTTGATTTCCACGGTGGCTGCATCCGGAATGACGTTCCCGGCGGTTCCGCCCCAGATCTTGACGGCGTTCAGCGATTCCCGGTACTCCAGCCCCTCCACGGAGACGGTGGCAGGTTCATGGTCCCGCAGCCGGGTCAGGATTTCCGCTGCTGCGTGGATGGCGTTCTCCCCCATCCAGGCGCGGGCGGAATGCGCGGCCCGGCCGGTGGTGGTGGCGTGGAAGCGCATGGTGCCGTTGCAGCCGCCCTCCACCGTGCCGTTGGTGGGCTCCAGCAGTACGGCGAAGTCTGCTTCCAGCCAGTCCGGGAAGCTCTCCTGGAGCCGGCCCAGACCGGACAGCGACGCTTCCACTTCTTCATGGTCATAAAAGATGAACGTTACGTCCCGTGTCGGGTTGGCCAGCTCTGCGGCCAGCGCCAGCTGCACGGCCACCCCGCCTTTCATATCCGTGGCTCCACGGCCGTACAGCACCTCGCCGTCCCAGGAGGAGGGAACGGTTCCGCGCGAGCCCGGGACGGTGGGCAGCGGAACGGTGTCCAGGTGCCCGGCGAGGATCACCCGTTCGGCGCGGCCCAGCGACGTGCGCGCCATGATGGAGTCGCCGTCGCGCACCACTTCCAGGTGCGCCAAGGTGCGCAGCGCAGCCTCCACGGCGTTGGCCAGCTCCGTCTCATTGCCGGACACGCTTTCAATGTCCATCAGGTCTGCGGTCAGCAGGGCAACGTCGCGGGTCAGGTCCAGGGTGCGGGATGGCGTTTGAGTCATGTCTCCACCCTACCGATCCCATGCCTGGGCGCCGGAAGCAACCCCCTGCGCCCGCGTCCGGCGGACACCAATCGGTAGACTTGAATCCATGACTTCAAGCTCCTCCTCCCCCACTGCCCGCATCGCCTCCGGCCTCGGCCTGGCCACGATCACCGACGACGGCACAGTGCTGGATGTCTGGTACCCCCGGCCCGTGCTCGAAGCCCGGGACGCGGCCGCTTCGGCTGACGCCAATTCCCTTGCTGCAGAGCTGGAAGCCGCAGCCGCCGCCATGACCGATGCCGAGCGCGGCACGCACGGCGAGGTCCTGCGCACCGAGATTGACCTCGACGAGGCGCCGGCGGATACCGCCGATGCGTACCTGCGCCTGCATCTGCTCTCCACCCGCCTTGCCGCGCCCAACACGCTGAACCTGGACGGCATCTTCGGCAAGCTCCCCAACGTTGTCTGGACCAACTTCGGGCCGTGCGCGGTGGAAGGCTTTGAGACGGTCCGCCTGCGGCTGCGGGCCCGCGGGCCGGTCACTGTGTACGGCGTGGACAAGTTCCCCCGGATGACGGACTACGTGGTTCCCTCCGGTGTGCGGATCGCCGACGCCGGCCGGGTCCGGCTGGGTGCGCACCTTGCCGAAGGGACCACGGTCATGCACGAAGGCTTCGTGAACTTCAACGCCGGAACACTGGGCGTCTCCATGGTGGAGGGCCGCATCTCCGCGGGCGTGGTGGTGGGCAACGGCACCGATGTGGGCGGCGGCGCCTCCATCATGGGCACCCTCTCCGGCGGCGGCAGGGAAAAAATCACCCTTGGCGAGCGTGTGCTGCTGGGCGCCAACTCCGGCGTTGGCATCAGCATCGGCAATGAATCCGTCGTGGAAGCCGGCCTGTACATCACCGCCGGCACCCGGGTGGCCGTGCTGATTCCCGGTGAGGAGCCGCAGACCGTCAAGGCGGTGGAGCTCTCCGGCGTGCCCAATCTGCTCTTCCGCCGTAATTCCACCACCGGTGCGGTGGAGGCCCTCGCCCGCAGCGGCGCGAGCGTGGAACTCAACGACGCCCTGCACGCCAACTAGCACGTTCGCCCCTTGGCCTCCGACCCCAGCCGCCGGCGCAGCACCGGATTTGTTCCGGTGCTGCTGCTGGTGGTGCTCTTCCTGGCAGCAGTCACCGTGTACGCGGTCTCCGTCCTGCGGGAGCCGGAAGACAAGAGGCCGGAACCCGCAGCCTGCACGGCCACAGCGGACGGTGCGGCCTACCATCTGACACCCGCCCGGACGTCCACGGCGGCCCTGATTTCCGGGATCTCCGTTCGGCGGGGCATGCCGGCACGCGCCGCCTCCATTGCCGTGGCCACAGCCATCCAGGAATCCGGGCTGCGGAACCTCGATTACGGGGACGACGCCGGACCGGATTCCCGCGGCTTGTTTCAGCAGCGACCGTCCCAGGGATGGGGCAGCGAAGAGCAGGTGATGGAGCCGGTATATGCGGCAAATGCCTTTTACGATGCGCTGGAAAAGGTTCCGAATTACGCGGACCTCCCGCTGACGGTGGCGGCACAGACGGTCCAGCGCAGCGCTTTCCCTGACGCCTACGCCGATCATGAAGCCGAGGCCAAGGCCTTCGCTTCCGCCCTGACCGGGCACTCCCCCGCAGCGCTGACCTGCACCCTGGCTCCGCCGTCGTCCTCCGGCAGCCCGGAAGCCGTCCTGGCGGCAATGACCACCGTGTACGGGCCGGTGGAGTCAACCGTCGAAGGAGACCGCATTACGGTTGCCGGCAGCGGAACCTACGGCTGGTCCCTGGCTCAGTGGGCGGTTGCCAACGCCGAAGCCCTGTCGCTGGACTCCGTTGCGTTCGACGAACTGCGGTGGACGCGCGCAACCGGCTCCTGGGATCCCGCGCCCGCCCCGGACAACGCCGTGGTCCTTACGGTCCATCGGGCCGCTGAACAGTCCTGAACCGGGGCCCGCGACGGGATCCACTAGTCTGGAACCATGCGAATACTAGTTACCGGAGGCACGGGATACATCGGCTCCCACACGACACTGGCACTGCTGGAAGCGGGCCACGACGTAGTGGTCCTGGACAATTTGGCCAACTCGAGCGAAGAATCCCTGAAGCGGGTTCAGGAGTTGGCCGGACGCAGCGCGGTCTTCGTGCACGCGGATCTGCTGGACGAGGGCGCTGTTGACAGCGTATTCGCAGAGCACGGGATCGACGCCGTCATCCACTTTGCCGGCCTGAAGGCTGTCGGCGAATCCGTCGCAAAGCCGCTGTACTACTACCACAACAACGTGGGCGGCACCCTGAATCTGCTGCGGATGATGGACAAGCACAATGTCCGCACCCTTGTCTTCAGCTCTTCGGCCACGGTGTACGGCGCCAGCGAAGAAGTTCCGCTGACCGAAAAGATGCCCATGGACGCGGTGAATCCCTACGGCCGCACCAAGGAGCAGATCGAAGACATCCTGGCGGATCTGGGCGCTGCCGACGGACGCTGGAATATTGCGCTGCTGCGCTACTTCAACCCCGCCGGCGCCCACGAGTCCGGCCGGATCGGTGAAGATCCCACAGGCGTGCCCAACAACCTGCTGCCGTTCGTTGCGCAGGTGGCTGTGGGCCGCCGCGAGAAGGTCATGGTGTTCGGCGATGACTACCCCACGGAGGACGGCACCGGCGTGCGGGACTACATCCATGTGGTGGACCTGGCCGCCGGTCATCTCGCCGCACTGGAATACATCACCGTAAAGCCCGGCGTGCACCGCTGGAACCTGGGCACCGGCAACGGTTCCTCGGTCCTCCAGGTGCTGGCCGCCTTCTCCAAGGCCGCGGGCAGGGACATCCCGTATGAGATTGCTCCCCGCCGTCCCGGAGATGCCGCCGTCAGCTACGCGGATCCCTCAGCAGCCCTGGCAGACCTCGGCTGGTCCGCGCAGCGCGCGCTGGATGCCATGTGCGAGGACCACTGGCGCTGGCAGAAGAACAATCCCCAGGGCTACGCCGCATCCTGACCCGCCGGCTCTGACGGGCGAAACGCAAAAAGGCCCCCGGAATCCTGAACGGATTCCGGGGGCCTTTGCCGTTACTGTCCTGCCGCAGGCTGTGACGCCTAGCGGACGGGGTAGCTGCGCTCCAGGGAGCCGGTGTAAAGCTGGCGCGGACGGCCAATCTTCGTCTGCGGATCCAGCATCATTTCACGCCACTGTGCAATCCAGCCCGGCAGGCGGCCAATGGCGAACAGGACCGTGAACATCTTCTCGGGGAAGCCCATGGCCTTGTAGATCAGGCCGGTGTAGAAGTCCACGTTGGGGTACAGCTTGCGTTCGATGAAGTAATCATCGGCCAGGGCCTTCTCTTCCAGGCGCATGGCGATGTCCAGCAGCTCGTCGTTGCCGCCGAGCTTGGCCAGGATGTCGTGGGCGGTTGCCTTGACGATCTTGGCGCGGGGATCGTAATTCTTGTAGACGCGGTGCCCGAAGCCCATGAGCTTCACGCCGTCTTCCTTGTTCTTGACCTTCTCCATGAAGGTTTCCGGTGCCATGCCCGTGGACTTGATCTCGCGGAGCATGTTCAGCACGGCTTCGTTGGCCCCGCCGTGCAGCGGTCCGGACAGGGCACTGATGCCCGCGGAGACGGAGGTGAACATGTTGGCACCGGCGCTGCCGACCAGGCGGACAGTGGAGGTGGAGCAGTTCTGCTCGTGATCAGCGTGCAGGACCAGCAGCTGGTCCAGTGCCTTGACCAGGTCCGGGTCAATCTCGTACGGCTCGGCCGGCAGGCCGAAGCTCAGACGCATGAAGTTTTCCACGAGGTTCATGGAATTGTCCGGGTAGAGCATCGGCTGTCCGAGGCTCTTCTTGTGCGCGTAGGCAGCGATGACCGGAAGCTTGGCCATCAGGCGGATGGTGGAAAGTTCCACCTGCTCCTCGTCGAACGGGTCCAGGGAGTCCTGGTAGAAGGTCGACAGAGCGCTGACAGCCGAAGACAGTACCGGCATCGGGTGGGCGTCGCGCGGGAACCCGCCGAAGAAACTCTTGAGGTCTTCGTGCAACAGCGTGTGCCGGCGGATCCGCTGGTCAAAGTCTTGCAGCTGGGCCTCAGTGGGCAGTTCTCCGTAGATCAGCAGGTAAGACGTTTCCAGAAAGCTTGATTGCTTGGCCAGCTGCTCGATCGGGTAGCCGCGGTACCGCAGAATTCCGGCGTCACCGTCAATGTAGGTAATGGCGGACTTCGTGGATGCAGTGTTCATGAAGCCCGGGTCAAAGGTGACGGTTCCGGTCTGTTTCAGCAGTTTGGAGACATCAAAGCCGCCATTGCCTTCCACCGCGTCAACGCGGGGAAGCTCAAGGCTGTCTTCGGTGTTTTCCCCATAGCGCAGCTGTGCACTGGGACGCTCAGTCATTAAGTCTCCTTCAGGAGTTTGAAGAAACCAGAGCTATGGGCCCCGCTGGTTCCGGGCCACCCATAGGGTCAATTCCGCTAGATCTATTTACGCAAAACGCTACACTTTAGCCGGGCTTTAGGACTAATCGGCGGCCGGGTTGTTGTCTAAGCGAAACATACAACCCGCCCGGCCCCGGGTTATCCGCGACGGGGTTTATCCGCCGGCAGCGGTCAGACGCCGGGCGGCGGCTGCCACGCGCTCATCCGAACCGGTCAGCGCAATCCGGACAAAGCCGTCACCTGCGCTTCCGTAAATGCTGCCCGGTCCGGACACAATGCCCAGCTTCGCCAGCCGCTCCACTGTGGTCCAGGTGTCCTCGCCCGCGGTTGCCCACAGGTACAGCCCTGCCTCGGAATGATGGATCTGCAGCCCAAAAGCTTCCAAGGCGGGAACCAGGAGTTCTCTCCGCTTCCGGTACAGGTCCTTCTGCGTTGCCACGTGGGTGTCATCCCCCAGCGCTGCCTCCATGGCGGCCTGCACGGGGGCGGGCACGATCATGCCGGCGTGTTTGCGGCTGTTGACCAGGTTGGCCATGATGGCTCCGTCACCGGCCACGAAAGCGGCACGGTAACCGGCCATGTTGGACTGCTTGCTCAACGAGTAGACGGAGAGCAGCAGCTCATTGCTGCCCCCGCTGACGGCGGGATCCAGGATGCTCGGCACCGGAGACCCTCCACGCGAGGGATCCCAGGAGCCCCAGCCCAGCTCCGCGTAGCACTCGTCGGAGGCAACCACCGCTCCGAGGGCCCGCGCGGATTCCACCACTGAGCGCAGTGAGGCCGCTGAGCGGACAATTCCGGTGGGATTGCCGGGCGAGTTGACCCAGACCAGGCGCACCCGGGCCCGGACGTCGTCGTCGAGCTCCTCCAGATCATCGGCGGCCACCGGGGTGGCGCCGGCCAGGACAGCACCCATGTCATAGGTGGGGTAGGCAACCATGGGGCGGACGACGACGTCGCCCTCGCCCAGTCCCAGCAGCAGCGGCAGCCAGGCCACCAGTTCCTTGGAACCGACCGTGGGCATAATGTCCTGCGGATTCAGGTTCGGAACTCCGCGGCGCCGTGCGTACCAGGCAGCTATCGCTTCGCGGAGGGCCTGCGTGCCGTGGGTAGTGGGGTAACCGGGCGCATCAGCGGCCGCTGCCAGGGCCTCGCGAACGAGCGTGGGAGTGGGATCAACCGGGGTTCCGATGGACAGGTTCACCGCCCCGTCAGGGTGCTGTGAGGCCAGTTGCACGTAGGGAGCCATGGCTTCCCACGGGTACTCCGGCAGATTCAGCCCAAAAGTGCGGGACGGAACGGAGCTCATGCCTCTTGGTTCTGCGGAGGCAGCACGGCGATGATCGGATGGTCCTTGTGCGTGTTGCCGATCTTGGCAGCTCCGCCCGGGGAGCCCAGGTCATCGAAGAACTCAACATTGGCCTTGTAGTAATCGGCCCATTCCTCGGGAGTGTCGTCCTCGTAGTAAATGGCCTCAACGGGGCAGACCGGCTCGCAGGCACCGCAGTCCACGCACTCGTCGGGGTGGATGTAGAGGGAGCGTTCACCTTCATAGATGCAATCCACCGGGCATTCCTCAATACATGCCTTGTCTTTTACATCTACGCATGGCTGCGCAATTACGTACGTCACGTCCCTTGCCTTCCTGATCTGCGGACCGTCCCGGACGGGAAAGATCCACGAAGTGTTGGTTCCACGTTAGTAGCCCGAACCATTATCTCCCAGCCGGGCCCTGCCCGCGTACCATTGAACGGTGAACGTTTCGAGCCCTGCGGCCGTCCTCCGGTCCCTTCCCGACGGTGCCCGCGTGGTGGTCCGTTACCGCATAGACGGCGGTTTCACGGATGTGCTGGGTTATCTGGTTCAGGCCACGGAGGAGTCCGTTACGGTGGCGGGCCGGCTGGAAAACGTCACGGTTCCCTGTGCACTCATTACGGCAGCCAAGCAGGTACCTCCGCCGCCGGAGCGCCGTGCACCGCGGCGCTGACCCGCTGAGCCTGTGACCCGCTTAAACGTAGGAAGGCCGCCGCGGTGTCCCGCGGCGGCCTTCCTTCGTTTATCTAAGCTTCCTGCTGCGCCCCGGCGCGGCGGGCCATGGCCAGCACACGCGAGGTGATCAGGAGGGCGGCAATGGTCGCCAGTGCCTGCCCAAAGAGCCAGATCCGTCCGGCCAGGACAATCCCCGGCTGCTCCTCCAGAATGGTTCCCGTGATGATCAGCGGAGTGTCCCAGAGGTCAAGGGTGAACAGGCCGAGCACCACGTAGGCCAGCAGCCCGGCTGCCGCGCTCCACAGCGCCGCACCGGCCCAAAGCCCGGCAAACACCGTGGCCGCGCAGCTAAGCACTATGGCAGCCGCGGCCCCCAGGGGAAGCGGCGTGTCTCCGATGTAGAGAATCTGGGCGTGCAGCCCTGTTCCCAGCACGGAGGCCAGCAGACCGCCAAGCACAGCTGCCAGCGGGCCCCGCCAGCGCGGGGACCGACTCAGCGGCACTGTTGCCGAGCTAATGGGATTAGCTCTTGGCGCGTGCGCGGGTGACCTTGGCGCGCTCGGAAGCGCCCAGGACCAGCTTGCGGATGCGGATGGACTCCGGAGTAACTTCCACGCACTCGTCTTCGCGGGCGAATTCGAGGGACTCTTCCAGAGTCAGCTTGCGCGGCGGGGTCAGGTTCTCGAAGGTGTCCGAGGAAGCGGCACGCATGTTGGTGAGCTGCTTTTCCTTGGTGATGTTCACGTCCATGTCATCGGCGCGGGAGTTCTCGCCAACGATCATGCCCTCGTAAACCTCGGAGGTGGGCTCCACGAAGAAGGAACCGCGTTCCTGCAGCTTGATCATCGCGAACGGGGTGACAACGCCGGAGCGGTCAGCGATCAGGGAACCGTTGGTGCGGTACTCGATCGGGCCAACCCAGGGCTCGTAGCCTTCAGCGATGGAGGAGGAGATGCCGGCACCGTGGGTTTCCGTGAGGAACTTGGTGCGGAAGCCGATCAGGCCGCGGGCGGGAACGATGAACTCCATGCGAACCCAGCCGGTGCCGTGGTTGGACATGTTGACCATGCGGCCCTTGCGGACGGCCATCAGCTGAGTGACCGCACCGAGGTATTCCTCGGGTACGTCGATGGTCATGTGCTCCATCGGCTCGCACTTCTTGCCGTCGATCTGCTTGGTGACAACCTGCGGCTTGCCAACGGTCAGTTCGAAGCCTTCGCGGCGCATCTGCTCCACGAGGATGGCCAGGGCGAGCTCGCCGCGGCCCTGAACTTCCCAGGCATCCGGACGCTCGGTCGGAAGGACCTTCAGCGAAACGTTACCGATCAGTTCCTTGTCGAGGCGGTCCTTGACCTGGCGGGCCGTAACCTTGGCGCCCTTCACGCGGCCGGCCAGCGGCGACGTGTTGATACCGATGGTCATGGAGATTGCCGGATCATCGACAGTAATCAGCGGCAGCGGCTTGGGGTTGTCGATGTCGGTGAGGGTTTCACCAATGGTGATGTCCTCGATACCGGCAACGGCAACGATTTCGCCGGGGCCGGCGGATTCGGTCGGAACCCGGTCCAGGGCCTTGGTGGCCAGCAGTTCGGTGATCTTGACGGACTTCATGGTGCCGTCGGCACGGGCCCAGGCAACGGTCTGACCCTTGTGCAGGGTGCCGTTGAAGATGCGCAGCAGTGCCAGGCGACCCAGGAACGGAGAAGCGTCAAGGTTGGTCACGTGGGCCTGGAGGACGCCCTCGGGATCGTAGGTGGGGGCCGGGATGTGGTCGATGATCGTCTGGAACAGCGGTTCCAGGTTGTCATTGGCCGGAGCGGAGCCGTCAGCCGGCTGTTCCAGGGAAGCAGCGCCGACGCGTGCGGCTGCGTAAACAACCGGTACGTTCAACACCAGGTCCAGGTCCAGGTCCGGGACTTCGTCCGCGAGGTCCGAGGCCAGGCCCAGGAGCAGGTCCATGGCTTCGCTGACGACCTCGTCGATGCGGGAGTCGGGACGGTCGGTCTTGTTGACCAGAAGGATGACGGGCAGCTTGGCGGCCAGCGCCTTGCGCAGCACGAAACGGGTCTGCGGCAGCGGGCCCTCGGAAGCATCAACGAGCAGCACAACGCCGTCCACCATGGACAGGCCGCGCTCAACCTCGCCGCCGAAGTCGGCGTGGCCGGGGGTGTCGATCACGTTGATGGTAATGGTTTCACCCTTGGCAGCCGGACCGTTGTAGAACACGGTGGTGTTCTTGGCCAGGATGGTGATGCCCTTTTCGCGCTCCAGGTCACCGGAGTCCATCACGCGTTCTTCCACGTTTCCGTGGGCGGCAAACGAGTTCGTCTGCTTCAGCATGGCGTCGACGAGAGTCGTCTTACCGTGGTCAACGTGGGCCACAATCGCAACGTTGCGGAGATCGCTTCGTACTGCGGTGTTTACAGCCGTGTTGGTTTCTGACATGCGTGAGGACTCAATTCATAGGAGATAAGTTCGAAGGTGGTGCACAGTAGCCCAGTCGTGTGACCGGGCTAATCCGGCCGTTCTGTACGAATCCCGCTCTGCACGTATGCTCCGTAAGAATGTACCGAAGGCGCCGCCGTCAGCGGGCACGCTAATATTCTAGTCCGAAGACCATAAGTTCCCTAATGGACCCGATTTGTCCCCGCCGCTGCGCGGATCCTGACACACGGAAGGCAGGCCGCCCGCGGGCAGCCTGCCTTCCGCCGGTATCGGGAAATACCCTAGGCAACTTCCGGAGGAAGCATCAGCCCGGCACCCGGGATGGCCGCCAGCAGAGCCTTCGTGTATTCCTGCTGCGGATTGTCGAAGACATCGTCCGTGGACCCGGTTTCGACGATCCGGCCCTTCTGCATCACGCACACCTCGTCCGCGATCTGGCGGACCACGGCCAGGTCATGGGTGATGAACAGGTAGCTCAGCCCCAGTTCGGACTGAAGATCGGCCAGCAGGTTCAGGATCTGCGCCTGGACCAGGACGTCCAGGGCCGAAACAGCCTCATCACAAATGACCACTTCCGGGTCCAGCGCCAGTGCGCGGGCAATGGCCACGCGCTGACGCTGTCCGCCCGACAGCTCGTTCGGGTAGCGCCGCATCATCGATGCCGGCAGCGAGACCTGGTCCAGCAGCTCCCGGACCTTCTTCTCGCGGCTCTTGGAATTACCGATCCCGTGAACGCGAAGGGGTTCCTCGATGGTCCGGAAGATGTTGTACATCGGGTCCAGCGAACCGTACGGATCCTGGAAGATGGGCTGCACACGGCGCCGGAAATCGAACATCCTCTTGCGGTTCAGAGTGGTGATGTCCACTCCGTCGAACAGGATCTGCCCCTCCGTTGCCTTTTCCAGGCCCAGGACCATCCGTGCCACTGTGGATTTGCCGGAGCCGGATTCGCCGACGACGGCGGTGGTGGTGCCGCGCGGAATCGTAAAGGACACGTCGTCGACGGCTTTGAAGTCGGTGGACTTGCCCAGCGCCCCGCGCAGCTTAAACACCTTGGAGAGCTGCTTTACCTCAATGACGTTCTCGGTCTTGACTCCGTCAGGATGTGCCGCGAGGAGTTCCGCCGAGTCATCCAGGCCCAGTGATTTGGCCGTCTCAATCCGCCGGGAGGCGAGCGAGGGCGCGGATTCCACGAGCTTGCGGGTGTACGGGTGCTGCGGGTTGGTGAGGATTTCCAGTGCGGGACCGGATTCCACCACCTGCCCCTTGTACATCACGACAACCTTGTGGGCGCGCTCGGCTGCCAGGCCGAGGTCATGGGTAATAAGCAGGACTGCAGTGCCAAGCTCGTCGGTCATGCGGTCCAGGTGGTCCAGGATCTGGCGCTGCACCGTGACGTCCAGGGCCGACGTCGGCTCATCGGCGATGAGCAGCCGCGGCCGGCAGGACAGGCCAATGGCAATCAGTGCACGCTGGCGCATGCCGCCGGAGAACTCGTGCGGGTACTGGTTGGCCCGCTCCGCGGCGTCAGGCAGTCCGGCCTCGCTGAGCACCTGAGCAATATCCTTCGCGGTGTGCGGCAGGCCGTTGGCCTTCAGCGTTTCCTTGACCTGGAAGCCGATCTTCCACACGGGGTTCAGGTTGGACATCGGGTCCTGCGGAACCATGCCAATGGAGGAACCGCGCAGCTCAACGATGCGCTTTTCGCTCGCATGGGTGATGTCTTCACCGTCAAAGATGATGCTGCCTCCGGAGACTGCACCGTTGGCGGGCAGAAGACCGATGGCGGCCAGCGCCGTCGTCGACTTTCCGGAGCCGGACTCCCCCACGATCGCGACCGTTTCTCCGGGCATGATCGTCAGGTGGGCGTTGCGCACAGCCGGGACGTCGCCGTTGTTCGTCTTGAACGTAATGGCGAGGTCCCGCACTTCGAGCAGCGGCTTGGGCAACCCGTTCAGGGGCTGCGACTGGTCCATGGAATGCGTGGACATGGTTCCATCCTTAGTCATCGCTTACGCGACTTGGGGTCGAGCGCGTCCCGCAGAGCATCACCGAGCATGATGAAGGACAGCACGGTCAGCGACAGTGCAAGTGCCGGCCAGAACAGGGCCATCGGATTGGTGCGCAGGGAGGGCTTCGCGGAGAAAATATCGTTGCCCCAGGACATGACGTCCGGCGGCAGGCCAATGCCTAGGAAGGACAGTGTTGACTCGGCCACGATGAAGGTGCCCAGCGAAATGGTTGCGATGACGATGACGGGTGCCATCGCATTCGGAATGACGTGCTTGATCAGCGCGGACATCCGTGAGACGCCCAGCGACTGGGCTGCCGTGACGAAGTCCGCGTTGCGTATCTCAAGCACGGCGCCGCGCGTAATGCGGGCAACCTGCGGCCAGCCGAACGTGACCAGGATCAAGACGATGGTCCATACGTTGCGGTTCTCCCGGAAGAACGGAAGCTGCACCACAACAATGGCGCCAAGGATCATCGGCAGCGCAAAGAAGATGTCGCTGACGCGGGCCAGGATGGCATCAACCCAGCCGCCGAAGAAACCGGCAAGGGCGCCAATGACGCCGCCGACAACAACCACGCCGAGCGTGGCCAGCAGGCCGACCATCAGCGATGAGCGCGTTCCATAGACCACTCGGGCCAAAACATCGCAACCCTGCTGGGTGAAGCCGAGCGGGTGGCCAGCAATCGGACCGCCGTCTGAATTGGCCAGCAGGCAGTTGTCGTTGGGCTGTTCGCTGGTGAAGATGCCGGGGAACAGTGCCACGACAATTACGGCCAGAAGCAGCAGGGCGCTGATGATGAACAGGGGCTGCTTGCGCAGGCTGCGCCAGGCTTCGCCCCAGATGCTGCGGGGCGCGCCGTCTGCGGTCGAGCTGTCCACGGGCTGGACCGGAGTCTCCTCCACGTCCGCCACAAAATGCTCGATCGGGTAGGGAGAGACCTTGCCGCGTGAAGCGGGGGTCAGTGCTTTGTCATTCTCAGGCATATCGAATCCTCGGGTCCAGCCACGCGTACAGAAGATCTACCAACAGGTTGGCGAGGCAAAAAATCAGGATCAGCACGGTGACGATGGAGACGACCACCGGAGCTTCACCATTGAGCACGGCGCGGTACAGAGTGTTGCCGACGCCGTTGACGTTGAAGATCCCTTCGGTCACGATCGCGCCGCCCATCAGGGCGCCCAGGTCGGCACCCAGGAAAGTGGCAACCGGAATCATGGAGTTGCGGAGAATGTGCACCGTGACGACGCGCGGACGGCTCAGGCCCTTGGCCGTTGCGGTGCGGACATAGTCAGCGTTGGCGTTCTCAATCACGCTCGTGCGGGTAAGACGCAGCACATAGGCGAAGGAAACCAGGCCCAGCACAATGGCAGGCAGCAGCAACTCAGTGAAGGACGCGTCACCGCTCACGGTGGGGTTGGTCCAGGCGAGTTTGACGCCAAAGACGAACTGCATCAGGAAGCCGAGCACGAAGATCGGGACGGAGATGACCACCAGGGACACCACGAGAACCGTGGAGTCGGAGATCTTGCCCTTGCGCAGGCCGGCGAAGAGGCCGAAGACGATGCCGAAGACGGCTTCGAAGACGAGGGCCATGACGGCCAGCTTTGCGGTGGTCGGGAAGACCTCGGCGATGATGGTGGAGATCTCGCGGCCGGCGAAGTTTGTTCCCAGGTCGAAGGTCAGAACGCCCTTGAGGTACAGGAGGTACTGCATCCAGAACGGCTGGTCCAGGTTGTACTGGGCACGCAGTGATGCTTCGACGGCGGGGGTGCAGCCCTTATCGCCGCAGATGGCGGCCGTCGCGTCGCCGGGAAGGCTGAAGACCAGGAAGTAGAGAAGCAGTGTTGCACCCAGGAAAACGGGGATTAACTGCAGGAAGCGCCGAAGAACGTATCCGGCCATCAGATGTTTGCCTCTGGCACAGTGCGCACACGGGGGCGCTGGTTGGTGAAACTCATGTTAAGAGCACCTTTACATTGGAGCGGCCCAAGGGCCCGGCTGCGGTGTGCGGCCGGGCCCCCGAGCTGTGAGGAATTACTTGCCGGTGATGGCGTAGTACAGGGGTACGCCGTTCCAGCCGAACTCAACGTTGGTCACGTTGGTGCTCCAGCCGCCCTGGGCAACCTGGTACCACAGGGGGATGGCGGGAAGATCTTCGAGGAGCATTTCCTGCGCCTCGTTCATCTTCTCGTTGCCTTCTTCAACGGTGGATGCCGAGAGACCCTCGCTCAGCAGAGCGTCGAACTCGGGGTTCTCGTAACGTGCGTCGTTGGAGCCGGCTCCGGTGGCGTAGATCGGGCCGAGGAAGTTGTACAGCGACGGGTAGTCTGCCTGCCAGCCGGAGCGGATGGCTCCGGTGAGGACAGCGTCGCTGGCTTCGGTGCGGACTTCCTTGAACGTCGCGTACGGCTTGCCGGTGACCTCGATGCCGAGGTTGTTCTTGAGACCGTTGACTACGGCTTCAACCCAGGTCTTGTGGTCGCCCTTGTCCGCGTTGTACGCGATGGTCAGGGGCTGGGACTCGTCGTACGGCGAGATCTTCTCGGCTTCTTCCCAGAGTTCCTTGGCCTTTTCCGGGTTGAACTCCAGGTTTTCACTGCCGGGCAGGTCCGCGGAGTAGCCATCCAGCACGGGTGCTGTGAAGTCTTCCGCCGGGGTGCGGCCGTTGCTGAAGATCACCGAGGTGATTTCTTCGCGGTCGATCGCCATGGAGAGAGCCTGGCGGCGCAGCTTGCCGGCTTCACCGCTCCAGTTCTCCAGGTAGTAGGGGATGGCGATGGTCTGGTTGCCCGCGTACGGGGACTCGATGGAGCGTTCCTCGCCGAGGTCATTCTTGAAGTTCTTGACGTCTGACGTCGGAATGGTCTTCAGGACGTCCAGGTTGTTGGAAATCAGGTCCTGGTAGGCCGTGGTGTCGTTCTGATAGATCTTGAACGTAATACCGGCGTTCTGGGCTTTCTGAGGTCCTTCGTAGGACTCGTTCGGGACCAGGTTGATCTCCTGGTTGTGCTCCCAGGCGCCTTCTCCGTCGAACTTGTACGGACCGTTGCCCACGGGGTTCTCACCGTAGGTCTTCGGGTCTGCAAGGGCTTCGGGGATCATCGGGTAGAACGCGCTGTAGCCCAGGCGCAGCGGCCAGTCGGACTCAGGCTGCTTCAGCGTGACCTCGAACGTGGTGTCATCGATGACCTTCAGCCCGGACATGGTGTCCACTTCCGAGCCTTCGGCGCTGGCTTCGTCGTATCCCTCGATGCTCTCGAAGAAGTAGCTGGAGAGCTGGGCGTTCTTAGCCGCGGCGCCGTAGTTCCAGGCATCCACGAAGGACGAAGCAGTTACCGGCGCACCGTTGCTGAAGGTTTTGCCTTCCTTCAGCTTGATGGTGTAGTTCTGCGCGTCTTCGGTCTCGATCGACTCGGCCATTTCATTCTGCGGCTTGCCGTCAGCGTCGTAGCTGATCAGGCCGGCAAAAAGCAGGTCCAGTACCGCCCCGCCGCCCACCTCATTGGTGTTCGTGGGGATCAACGGGTTCTGGGGCTCTGAGCCGTCGGCAATGATGACACGGCTGGTGTCACCTTCTGCGCCGGATTCCGAGGAACCATCTCCCCCGCCGCAGGCGCTCAGCGCCAGAACGGCCACGGCCGCGACGCTCAGCATTTTGGAAGTGCGTGTGAAGCGCATTCCGCCTCCTATGTTGTCTATGGGTGCCAACGTGTTGCGTCGGCATTGCGGCTCGCAGACAGTGAGCCGACTCACAAGGTCAAAAGCATATTGCTTTGGAGTACACCGTACTCACCACGGGGAGCCGTGATTGACTCCCGGGACGCCTCCGGCGGCCCATAGCAAGGCAAAAAGGTGCCCCTCGTCTGGAATTATATAGAAAGACATGTCGAGATAACGATTTGGCATACCCCTGACGTGTTACGACACAATGGTGTCCTTTTGCCTTCCGACCTGCCATTATGCCGACGGTCGCGGGGGCATGCCATGACCAACGTCACTACCGGGCTACGGACCACTCCCAGAGGTTCCACCACAGTCCGGTCTGGTTGGGCATGTATTCGACATGCTCGATGGTGTCCGCTGAAGCTTGCAGCCCCGGCACCTGATAGAGGGGCAGTCCGTAGCGCGCGTCCCAGATGAGCCGGTCTATCCGGGTCTGAAGCTCATCCCGGCGCTGGGCATCAGTCTCCGTCACGAGTTCGTCCATCAGCGCATCCGCTGCGGGACTGGAAAAACCGTTGAAGTTGGAGGCCGAGCCGGTTCGGAAGACCTGAGGCACTCCGGACACCCCGACCCCGGAGGCAGTCCAGCCAAAGATGGCAGCGTCATGGCTGTCCGTTCCCAGTTGTTCCGCCCAGTCAGAGGCGGGAAGTCCGCCGTCGACGACGGTGAACCCGGCTTCGGACGCTGACTCTTGAATCAGCTTGAACGCAGCCGCCCGGTTGGTGTTGTCACGGTTGTAAAGGATGCGCACCTCGGGTGTGGCGCCGTCGAGCAGGTCCCGTGCACGGTCCGGATCCACCGCGGCGAACTCCCGGGAGCCGTTGGTGGCGGCTGCCTCCTCATAGGCGGACTGGTCGGTGAGGAACACTTCAGAGTCCAACGGCTTCGCCTCGGGCTGCAGCGGCTGCACGGTGGCCTCCACGATGGCTTGGCGCGGCACGGTATGAAGAAAGGCTTCGCGGACAGTCTTGTCCGTGAAGACGCCGTCGAATTTCAGGTCCAGATGGTCATAGGCAAGCTGGTTTCCCCGGTGCAGGTTGATGTTGCCCATCGACTCGAGTTCAGTCAGCGTGCCGCTGTCCGCCGGCGGAGAGATGATGTCCACGGTGCCGTCTTTCAGGGCTGCCGCCTGGCCGGAAGAATCCTGGAGGAACCGCACCGTGATCCGGTCCAGCTCCGGCTGGGGACCCCACCGGTAATCGTCGTTCCGCACCAGCGTCAGGGACGTTCCCGGTTCGATGCTCTGAACTATGTAAGGGCCGCTGGAAAGATAAAGCGCCGGGTCATCCGGAAGTCCGTCGGTGGTGAAGGCTGTGTTCCAGTAGTCTGCGACAGCCCGCAGTTCCGGGTTGACCGGAGCAGGATCCAGGGCATCGCCTGCGGGGGTGTTCCGGATCAACCGGGTCAGTTCTTTTTCGTCTGCCAGCCCTGCACCCTGGGCGACGACGTGCGCCGGGACGCCGATCCCGCCGTCGTCGGCCAGTGATCCGAACGCTGTCTCCCAGTCCGCGTACGGCTGTGAATAGGTCAGGGTGATGGACCGGTTGTCATCACCGATTTCCGGAAGGCCGGTCAGGGCCAGGGCCTCAGTGGATCCCGCGTAGTCGAAATAGCGCGTGCCTGAGAGAACAGTGCCGTTGCTGGCCGTGAGCTCGTCATCGAACCGCCCGGATGCTGCGGCCCAGGCGAGCATCATGTCATCCGCACCCACCGGAGCTCCGTCGGACCAGGCCACCCCCTCATTGACCGTGTACTTTACCGTCAGCGGATCCTCGGAGATTCTTTCGTAGGTGCCGAAATCCTCCAGCGGAACAACGTCCAGGTTGTTGTCCACATAGTTGAAGCCCGAGTGGGTGGCATAGGCAATGCGGTTGTTGATGTCCGTGTTCCCGTCCGCAGTTTGCGGATTGAAGGAGCTGAAGGCGCTGGTCTCCGCCACGGAGATCTCACCTCCCGGAGTCGGCGAGGTGCCGGGCACTTCCTCGACGGCATCCGGCTCAGCGGTGCAGGCACCCAGGACCAGGACCCCTGCCGCGCACGCAGCGATGAGTTTGGTCAGGCGGTCAAAACGCATAGTTGCTCCCCGGGACGTTATGGCGTTGATCGCACACCCTGTGATGATGACACACGGCGCCCTGTTCCCACGAGCATCAGCCGGGTGAGCCGATGTTGGAGTCAGGCGTAGTCGGCCTGGGCGCCGATAAGATAGTTTCAGGCTCTGAGAGCACGTCACAACGAATAAGAGGACCCTGTGAAGATCACCATTGTCGGCGGCTCAAAAGGCACCGGAGCACAGCTCGCCGCGCTCGCGCAGGCAGCAGGCCACGAGGTTACGGTCGTTTCCCGCAGCGGCAGCGCACCCGCAGGCGTACACGCGGTCACCGGCGATGCGACCGACCCCGCCGTAGCAGCCCGGGCGGTGGCGGGAGCCGACGCCGTCGTTGTCACCGTGGGCGGCGCCAAGGGTGTTTCCCGGCAGCGGACGGCTGTCACCGAAAGCGTCATCGGTGCGATGCAGAAAGCCGGCGTGCACCGGCTCCTGGTGCAGTCCTCGCTGGGTGCCGGAGATTCCGGCTCGCAGATGCCCGCACCGCTGCGGCTCGTCATGCAGGCAGTGCTCGCCAAGGCCCTGGCGGATCACAACAAGCAGGAGGCTGCCGTGCAGAGTTCCGGCCTGGAATGGACGATCGTCCGTCCCACCGGCCTCACGGACAAGGAGCCGACCGGCACCTGGAAGGCGCTGACAACGGGCGACGGCGGCCGGCTGGGCGGGTCGATCCCCCGCCGTGACCTGGCCGCCTGCATGCTCGGGTTGCTTACTGACGATTCGAGCGTGGGCAAGGCCCTTGGGGTGAGCAGCTAGCTCAGGCAACTCCAGCTGCCCCGGGGTCAGTGTTCGTAGACCATCTCCGCGAAAACCGCTCCGGTACCGGCTGTTCCCATCGAGTAGACCGAGGCCACGGCACCGACAAAACCGCCGGCGGCTTCAGTGCTGAGCACCCGTGCCGGGAGGTCTGCGCTAAGAACACCGGCCCCGTCTGTTCCTGTTTCCACGCGCACCGTGGCACCATCGAGAACGGCCATCCGCAGTTCGATACCGGCAGGTTCACCAGCCACAAGACGGTCGAACGTTTCGCCGTCGAGGTTCCGGGATTCAACTATCCGGCTCACACCGCCCGCCACCTCTACGATGTCGATACGAGCCTCCTTCTCCACGCTGAGCTCGGCCCGGATCTGTGATTCCGGGCTCTGCGACAGACTGATTCCCACCAGGGTCTGCATCGGCCCGCCAGCCGCCGGGGACCTGAGCAGGCGTTCGACCGTGGCGGCGAACGCGGCCGTGTGGTGGGAGAGGCGAACCCCCAGCGCCGCGGCAGGTTCCGTCCGGTCGACGCGCGCCCCCGTGGACAGCAAGGCGATCCTGTTCTCGCTGCCCGCCTCCCCCATATGCTGAGCCGGGAATCCCCGGGCCGTTATCCACGGTTCGTCCCGGCCCAGGACCCTGCGCACCGGGTTGGGGGAGGTGATGAGAGGTTGCTCAGCCGCTGCAATGGTTTCAGCAGTCACAAACGCAGGCACTTCTCCCGATTCAGGCAGGCATCCCAGACCGGGGTTGAACACCGGCCAATCGTTCTCCCACGCCACCGGCGCCAAGAAGGTCTCCCGGCCCAGCAGCGTCAGACTGTGCCGTGGTCTCGTCGCGAGCGCCACGGCCCACCAGGATCCGTCGGTTGCCTGAACCAAGTCGGCGTGGCCGACGCATTGAACGGCGGCGGTGCCGCCGAAGTTCCGATGCGTGAGCACCGGGTTACGGGGATTGCCAAGGTACGGACCCGTGACATGGTTCGCGCGCGCCACGCTGACGGCATGGTTGTCGCCCGTGCCGCCTTCCGCGGCGAGCAGGTAGAAGTACTCACCATGTTTATAGAGGTGCGGCCCCTCCGCCCATATGGCCCCTTTGACTGCCCCGGTCCAGAGAATGTGTTCGGGCCCCGTCAGGCGGCCTTCGACAGGGTCAAGGCGCTGCAACCAGATCTCGGTCTGTCCCTCGTATTCCGGCTCAACAACCTGTCTGCAGCCCGCCCACCAGATATCGTCACCGTCGAAGAAGATGGTGGGATCGATGCCAGCGGCGTCGGGCAGCCATACGGGGTTGCTCCACGGTCCCGCAGCGCTGGCGGCTGTGATGTAAAAGCTTCCCGACGGTCCGTCAACCCCCACCGCGGTGCAGGCGATGTAGAAGAGGCCGTTGTGTTCCCGGATTGTCGGCGCAAACAGGCCGCCGGAGGCCCTGGCAGAGGAAAGGTCGAGCTGTTCCGGCCGTGTGATGGCGTGCCCGATCAAGTCCCAGTGCACCAGGTTGGTACTGGCGTAGACAGGAAGTCCCGGCAGGTACTCAAACGTGGAATTTACCAAATAGAAGGTGTCACCCTGTCGACAGATCGACGGGTCCGGGTGCATTCCCTCCAGCAGGGGGTTCGTGAAGGTAAGGGACTGCTCCGGGGCCGGGACTTTACTCATTGTATACGGCGACCGGCGTGGTCAGGACCCGGCCGCTGCTGAGAATCCGTCGCTGACCCGTCACGGCAATGCGTGCGTTCTGGCCGTCATCCTCTGCATTGTGGGCGACGGCGAGAGTGGCTTCGAGCGGACCGATCTCCCACTGTCCCGACTGTCCCACATAGCTGAGGCGATCAGCAGACACGGTAAACGTGACGGTCCGGCTTCCGCCGGCCTCGATGTCCACAGCGGCATAACCAATGAGGGTCGAGACGGGACGCGTCACGTGTGCCGTGACCTCGCGGACGTACAGCTGCACCACGTCGGTGCCGTCCCGTTCACCGGTGTTCTGTACCTTGACGGCCACCTGCAGTGTGCCGGTGCTGTCAATCTCATGTGCATCGAGTATCAGGCTCGAGTGGGTGAAGGTGGTGTAACTCAGGCCGTGGCCAAACGGAAACACGAATTCGGCGCCCAACGAGGTCACCGCCGACGTCCCGGCGAGAGCCGGTCGCAGATAAGTAGCTGGCTGGCGGCCGGCGGGTCCCGGGTAGGACAGTGTGGTGCGGCCACGCGGATTGATGCGGCCGGACAGGGCGCCCGCCACAGCCGATGCTCCTTCCTGCCCGGGGAACCAGGACTGCACAATAGCGGCGCAGCGGTCCGCCGCCCAGGACAGGTCATAGGGGCGGCCGGTGATGAGGACGAGGACAACAGGTTTTCCGGTGTCCAGCAGCGCCTCGACGAAGCGGCGCTGCACACCGGGCAGCTCGAGGCTGTCCACGTCGTTGCCCTCTCCCACCGTGCCGCGGCCGAACAGTCCGGCTTGGTCCCCCATCACGGCCACCACAACATCGGCGGCACCGGCCTGGGCTACGGCGGCGTCGAATCCCCCGGCATCGTCACCTTCAACCTCGCAGCCGCGGGCGTAGTCAAGGGACGGGAATTCGTTCCTCAGGGCGTCCAAGACGGTGGGGATATCGATCCCGGCGGCAACATCGGGGTAATGGGCCTCCACGTGGTTGGTGAAGCTGTAATCTCCGAGCAGGGCGGTCCTGCTGTCCGCATTGGGCCCTACCACGGCGATCCGGGCGGCGGCTTCCAGCGGCAGCGTGCCGTCATTCGCGAGCAGGATGATCGATTTCTCGGCCACTTCCCGTGCGAGGTCCCGGTGGGCTGCGGGGTTGAGGTCCGGAGCCACGGCCTCGGTGCCGGCGCGCTCCGCGTAACCGGCGGCGGCCGCGAAGCCGGCCGGCAGCAGCCCGTAGTGCTGCTTCTGCAGCAAAACCCGGCGGAGTGCGGCGTCAACCGCTTCCTCCTCCAAATCCCCCGAGCGAACGGCGGCAACCAGGTGCGGGAATGCTGCGGCGTCCGGGAGCTCGACGTCGACGCCGGCTGAAATGGCGCGCACCGCGGACTCCGCGCGGGACCGGGTAACGCCCTGCGTTGTCTGCAGGAAATTCACGCCGAAGTAGTCGGAAACCACGGTGCCGTCGAACCCGAAGCCGGTGCGCAGCACATCCGTGAGCAGGTGTTTGTCACCGTGCGAAGGCACGTGGTCAATCGCGGAGTAGGACGGCATGATGGACCGTGGCGAGCCTTCGCGGATGGCAACTTCAAAGGGATAGAGGAAGACTTCGGCCAGTTCCCGGGGCCCGGCGTCCACGGGTGCGTGGTTGCGCCCGGCCCGGGAAGCGGAATACCCCACAAAATGCTTAGGGGTGGCGATGATGTCCCTGCTTTCCAGGCCCCGGATGTAGGCGGCACCCAGGGTTCCCACCACGTACGGATCCTCGCCCAAGGTCTCCTCGGTGCGGCCCCAGCGGGCGTCACGGGCGACGTCCAGCACCGGTGCGAGTCCCTGGTGGACCTCCAGCCCCTGCAGGCTGTCGCCGATCGCAGCACCCACGCGCTCGATCAGTTCCGGGTCCCAGGTTGCTGCATACGCGGGAGGTGACGGGAAGGTGGTGGCTCCCCATGCCGCCACGCCGGTCAAGCATTCCTCGTGGACGATCGCACCGATTCCGTGCGGGGCGGCGTCGCGCAGTCCTGCCTGCAGCCGGCGCAGTGTTTCCAACCCGTACTGGGCCGAAACCGGGCGCGTGCCGTAGAGCCGCGTGATCTGGCCGAGGCCCTCGGCCTCCGTCTCCGCCCAGGCCTTGGCCCGGCCAGTGTTCTCGGCCTGGGCCGGTGCCACCTCGCCGCCGTCGGCCACTCCGATCCAGAGGCCGACCAGCTGGGCCACCTTCTCTTCCAGGGTCATGGCGTTGATCAGGCTCTCTACGTCGGGGGCCTCTGTCAGGGTGTGCGCAGTCTCGTCAGTCATGGGGTGCTTCCTTTGGACTCGGTGAATCGAAGATCGGTGAAGAAAGGG
Source organism: Arthrobacter sp. 9E16 (assembly GCF_002929435.1). Taxonomy (NCBI): domain Bacteria; kingdom Bacillati; phylum Actinomycetota; class Actinomycetes; order Micrococcales; family Micrococcaceae; genus Arthrobacter; species Arthrobacter sp. 9E16. Next base: position 335,154 of record NZ_PJIU01000001.1, read on the forward strand.
TTCGGTGCGTGGCCGGGCAACCCCGGAGCGAGTGTGCGGCCGCAGCGGTGCGCAGGGTCAGGCTCTGCCCTGCAGCTCGGCGAACCGAGGATGTGTTCCCGGGTCGGGAGCAGCCGCCAGCAGCCGCTTCGTGTATTCGTGCCGGGGATCGAGGATGACGGCGTCGGACGGTCCGTGCTCAACCACCTCGCCCCGGTACATCACCAGGATTTCGTCCGAAAAATGGCGGGCTGTGGCCAGGTCATGGGTGATGTACAGGACGGCCAGGTCCTCCTCCCGCTGCAGCTGCGCCATCAGGTTGAGCACGCCGAGCCGGATGGAGACGTCGAGCATCGAGACTGGTTCATCGGCGATGAGCACCCGCGGTTTCGGGGCCAGCGCCCGTGCAATGGCGACCCGCTGCCGCTGTCCGCCGGAGAGCTCATGCGGGCGGCGGTGGATGAAATCAGGAGCCGGGGTGAGGTTCACCCGTTCCAGCAGCCGGAGCACTTCCCGGTCGTATCCGGCGGCGGATTCGGCCTGCCGGTTCAGCTGCAGCGGCCTTCGCAGATGATGGCTGATGGAGTGGTAGGGGTTCAGCGAGGCGAACGGATCCTGAAACACCATCTGCACTGCGCTCCGGTACCGGCGCAGCGCACGGCCGGCGGATGCGATCTTGAGACCGTCGAGTTCAATGCTGCCGGCGGTGGGTTTTTCCAGCTGGGCGATCATGCGTGCCACGGTGGATTTACCGCTCCCGCTCTCCCCCACCAGGGCAACCGTCCGTCCCGAAGTCAGTTCAAAGGAAACGTCGTTGACTGCACGGAATCTGCCCCTGGCGCCGCCGGAACGGGAGGGGAAGTCCTTGATGAGGCCGTTGACTGAGAGGGTGGACATCAGATTGCCCCTGCCGTTGTGGTTGAGCTGTTGATGGATTCCCCGGTGCGGATGAAGTCTCCGCGTGCTCCGGTCAGGGAGGGGAAGGACTTGAGCAGCTTGCGGGTATAGGGATGGTCTGCGTCGGCGTAGATTTTCTCCGCCGTCGCCAGTTCAACGATCTCCCCGGCGAGCATCACCGCTATCCGGTCGGAGATTTCCAGGAGCATGGGCAAGTCGTGGGTGATGAAGATGACCGCAAAGCCGAACTCGTCGCGCAGCCGCTGGATTTCGCCCAGGATTTCCCGCTGCACCACCACGTCTAAGGCTGTCGTCGGCTCGTCCATGATCATCAGCTGCGGGTTCAATGCGAGCGCCATGGCGATCATGACCCGCTGGCGCATGCCGCCGGAGAGCTCGTGCGGATAGGCCCGCATCCGGTCGGCTGACACCCCTACCAGTTCAACGAGGTGGCGGATGCGGTCGCGGCGTTCAGCGCGTTTCATCTTTGGGCGATGCGTCGTTAGAACGTCGTCGATCTGGTCCTGCACCGACAGCACCGGATTCAGCGAGTTCATCGCTCCCTGGAACACCATGGATGTCTTGTCCCACCGGTAGCTGCGCAGCCGTTCACCGGACAGTGCGAGAACATCGATGTCACTGCCGGAGGCGTCGTGAAAGGTCACCGCACCGTTTTCGATGACGGCGGGCGGCTTCAGCAGCTGGTTGATGCCGTACGCGAGGGTTGATTTGCCGCAGCCGCTCTCCCCTGCCAAGCCGAGGATCTCTCCGCGGCGGACGGTGAGGCTAACGTCCTTGACCGCATGAACCCGGGTGGCGGCGTGATAGATCACGTTGAGGTTCTCAATGGTCAGCAGCGCTTCGGCGGTATGGGGTGTCTCGCTCATCGGGTGGCCTTTCGTGCGGCTTTGGCGGCGGTGGCCAGGCGGAGCTTGGGGTTGATGACCTCGTCAATGGCAAAGTTGATCAACGCCAGTCCGGCGCCGAGCAGCGCAATCATCAGTCCCGGCGGAATGAACCACCACCAGGCGCCCAGTCTGAGCGAGAAGGCATTCTGCGCGTAGAACAGCATGCTGCCCCAGGAGAACGTGCCGGAAACACCCAGGCCAAGAAAGGACAGGCTCGATTCGCCGAGGATCGCGAAGATGACCGCGAAGACAAACTGGGAGGCCAGGACGGGCAGCAGGTTGGGCAGGATTTCAACGAGGATGATGCGCCAGGTCGGTTCGCCCGCCACTTTGGCTGCCAGCACGTAGTCCCGGTTGCGCATGGACAGGGTCTGGGCCCGCAGCACCCGTGCGCCGCCGGCCCAGGAGGTGAGGGTGAGGACAACGATGATCATCAGCAGCCCTTTTTGCTCCACATAGCTGGCGACCACAATCATCAGCGGGATGCCCGGAATAACCAGGGCCACGTTGGTGAAGAGGGAAAAGCTTTCATCCCAGCGTCCGCCCAGGTAGGCACCGAGGATCCCGACCAGCCCGGAAAGCGCCACGGCAAGGAACCCGACCGTGACGCCCACAATCAGCGAACCGCGCGTGGCGTGGGCGAGTTGGGCGAGGACGTCCTGCCCCGTCTGGGTGGTGCCCAGCAGGTGCTCTCCGGAGGGCCCGGAAAGTCCAATGTTGCTGATCGCCATGGGATCGGTGACCAGCAGCGGCCCGATAAGCCCGAACAGCGCAATCGCAAAGGTGATCCCCAGGCCGATCACCAGTTTGGGCGTCCGGGGCGGAAGGCTTCGCCGCATCCCGTCGAACCGCCGCTGCGGCTCGGGGCTGAAGGTGGAAAGTTGAGCGGTGGACGTCATGATCTGGCCCTCTATCCTTGGTGCCGGGTTCGGGGATCGATGAGTCCGTAGACCACGTCGACGAAGAAGTTGGTCAGCAGCACCGAGGTGGTGATGATCAGGAAGACACCCTGCATCAGGGCGTAGTCATTGTTCTGGACCGACTGCAGGAGGGTCTGGCCGATACCGGGGTAGGAAAACACCTGCTCGGTGAGAATGGACCCGCCCACGACGGCGCCCAGGGCAATGCCGAAGCCCGCCACCGAGGGCAGGATGGCGTTGCGGCCGGCGTACATGGTCATGATGCGGCGGGGCCGCAGCCCCTTGGCCTCGGCGGTGACGACGTAGTCCTCGGCCATGGTGGAGACCATCATGTTGCGCATGCCCACGAGACCGGCCCCCAGGGAGCTGATCACGATGGTCAGGGCCGGCAGGGTGCCGTACTTTACCGCGCTGGCCAGGAACTCCCAGCTCCAGCCGGCGCTCACTGTGCGGTAGTCGTATCCTCCGCTGATGGGGAAGAATCCCAGCGTCACGGCAAACACGTAGCTGAGGATGAGGGCGAGCCAGAAGTAGGGCACCGCCTGCAGGACTGTCGACGTCGGGATGAGGCTGTCGAGCCAGCCCCCGCGTTTCCAGCCGGCCAGCATGCCAAGCAGCTGGGCGATGACAAACGAAATCACGGTGGCGATGCCCACCAGCAGGATGGTCCAGGGCAGCGCCTGCCCGATGACGGTGACCACCGGCGTGGGAAAGAAGGTGACCGAGACGCCCAGGTCGCCGCGGAAGATGTTGACCAGGTAATCGCCGAACTGGGAAAGCAGCGATGCGTCATCGGTGGTTCCCAGCATGGCCTCAATGGCCTCGCGGGTTTCGGGTGCAACCTGGCCGCGCTGGGCCAGTTTTGCCAGCATCACGTCCACGGGGTTGCCCGGGAGCAGGCGCGGCAGGGCAAAGTTGATGGTGATCGCCGCGCAGAAGGCAACGATGTAGAAGAGGATTTTCCTCAGGAGGTATCTCACGCGGTTCTCGTTCCGACATAGATCAGTGGCGGGCCCGAAGCCCGCCACTGATCTCGATGGGATTTTTACTTAAGGGTGAGGTTCTTGAGGACCTGACCGTAGTCAGGTGCCTGCCACACCATGGGAAGCGCGTAGAGATCGTCGTCGCTGGGCCAGCCCGTGACGACGTCCGTGCGGAATGTGCTCAGGCTGCCGTAGGACTGGATGGGAATGTACGGCATGTCCTCGGCAATGGCTTCCTGGATGATGGCGTACTGCTCCATCTTCAGGGACTCGTCGGTGGTGCCGTTGAGCACATCCAGCGCTGCGTCCACATCCGGGTTTGAGTAGCGGGCCCAGTTCGGGTTGGCCGACTCGCCCACCGGCGCCGTCGATTCGCTGTCGAAGAAGGCCTTGTACAGGTAGTAGGGCTCGGAGCCGGCGCCGGGCCACAGGTTGTTTACCAGCATCTGGAAGTTTCCGGTGTTGGTGGCTTCGGTCCACTCGTTCCAGGACATCTGCTCTGCTTTCAGCTCAATCCCGACCGGCAACAGCTGCTGGGCCATCGTCTCGATTCCGGCAATCCAGTCCGTCCAGCCGGTAACGGTCTTGACCGAGAAGCTCAGGCGCTCGCCGTCCTTGGCGTAGATGCCGTCGGCGCCTTTGGCAAAGCCAGCGTCGGTCAGCAGTTTCTCGGCCTTGGCGGCGTCACCCTTGTTGGAGGCAACCGGCTCCTTGATCGACGGGGAAATCCACTTCTCATCCCGGGGAAGCAGCGCGTACGTGGGGCTGACGTCGCCGTTGAGGTTGGAGAAGGCCAGGGAGTTGAGCTGGTCGCGGTCCATGGCCGCGTAGATCGCCTGGCGGACAGCCGGGTCCGTCTGCGGACCGGTGCAGCCGAGCTCAACATTGGAGCAGGTCACCAGGGACAGCTGGTTCTGGACGGTGTTGACGTATTCCACGTCCTCCTCCGGGCCCAGGAGGGTATCCACCTCGGGGATGAACATGCTCATCCAGTCAACGTCGCCGTTGAGGATTGAATCGACGCCGGCCTGGTTGCCGGACAGGGACACGTACCGCACGCCGTCCAGCTCGGGCTTGCCCGCTTCCCAGTACTCTTCATTCTTTTCCAGCAGGTAGCTCTGCGGGGAGAAGTCGGACACGACAAACGGCCCTGTTCCGACGGCATCCTGGTTGATGAACGTGGCCGGGTCCTCCACGTCGGCCCAGATGTGTTCGGGAACAATGTAGATGGAGCTCAGGGCACCAATCGAGTTGAGCACATCGGGCTTGGGGTAGGTGATGGTGAGCTCGGTGTCGCTCACGGCCTCGGCCACGCCGTCGAACCCGCCGGTGTTCAGCGCGGGCGTGTTGGCGATCAGGTTCAGAGTGAAGACCACGTCGTTGGCGGTGAACGGTTCACCGTCGCTCCACGAAACCCCTTCGCGGGTTTTGATGGTGAGAACGTTGCCCTCGTCGTTGTACGAGTACTCGGTGCCCAGGACCGGGACGGGGTCCCCCTCGGCCGCCCGGTTGACGAAGAACAGGGTTTCATAGACGGTCGACTGCACGCCCAGCAGGGCAGTGGTGGAGAACGGGTTAAAGTTCTCGGTGAACTGAGTGGATGAAGCGCCGGGCATTGTCAGAATGGCGTCACCGCCCCCGGAAGCGCTTTCCTCGCCTGCACCCCCGCCCGACTGGCAGCTGGTGACCAGCAGGGCCGTGGCGGCCAGCGCCGCAATGCCGGCGAGTCTCTTTCGTGAAGTGAACATCATTGTCCTTTCGACGATCGAGACCACCCCGACCGCTGTGTGCCCGAACTCACATCCAAGCCTCCGGCCTGGTGTTCAGTAAGCGCTATCTCGGAGACTAACGTCGATGTTTTGGCGCGTCAATGGTTTCTTTTGGCGCTCCATAAACGGAACATGTGCAAAAGTGGCGGATCACCGGTAAGCGCGTGCTGAGAAGGACGCGCTACAGACGCCGGCGGAATAAGCCGCTTAGAGGGAATCCCGGCGGGTGAGGCTGCTCGGCAGGACGCGCTGCACAACGGAGGTGCCGGAGCTGGCCATGAGGGCGGCGAGCGCATCAACCATCTCTTCACCCATTCGTTCCAACGGCTGGCTCACCGAGGTTAGCGGCGGATTCGCCACCTCAGCCAGGACGGAATCGTCATAGCTCACCACTGAAATATCGTGGGGTACCCGGCGTCCGGCCGCGGCCAGAACCTGCAGCGCTCCGGAGCCCATGTAATCCGAGCAAACGAAGACACCATCAATGTCGGGGTAGGCGGCAAGAAGCCGTGTCATGGTCTCCGACCCTCCGGCCGGCGAGAACGCCCCCCGGGCAATTCGATGGGCCTCGAGGCCGTGCTCGGCCATAGTTGACCGCCACCCCTCGAGCCGGTCTCTCGCCGCCGTCAGCCGATCGTTGCCAGCCAAGATGGCAATTCGGGACCGGCCTGCTTCGATGAGAGCCTCGGTGGCCAGCCGGGCGCCGCCCACGTTGTCAACGTCGACATAAGACTGGGCTTTTGCATCTCCCAGCGGCCTGCCCAGATAAACAACGGGCACACCGGCATCGCGGAGAAGCTCAGGAAGGTGTGAAATCTCGTCTTCCAGGATGACCATCGCTCCGTCCACACCGGTTCGACGCAGATACTCGAGGAGGTATGACTCCTGCTGTGCGCTTCCGGAAAGAAGCATCACGATCTGCAGGTCATGCCGGGCAACTGCGGACAGCACACCGTGCAGCGGCGCCGAGGTAAACGAGTACGGCTGGGAGAGATCGGCCTCAGAGATAATCAGGGCAACGGCCCCGGTGCGTCCGGTGGCCAGCGTGCGGGCAGCAGCATTGAACTGGTAGCCCATCTGCCGGGCGATGGCCTCCACCCGAAGCGCCAGATCCGCATTGACTGTAGGCACGCGGTTCATCACGCGGGACACTGTCGCGGTGGATACCCCTGCAGCGGCCGCCACATCGGCAAGGGTGGTGACGGCACGCCCGGGGCGCCGCGCTCGAGTCTCGCTCATGGCTACATATTGCCACAGTGCCGCGGCACTGAAGCGCCGCCGGGTAAGCGCTTACGTCATTTGTCCTGACAATCCAAAGACAAGCCAGGCGCACTCCCGGTTCGATGCCCGCTAGTAAGCGCTCTCTCGGGAGCTTGCGTCACCGCGGATGTGACACGTCAAGAACAAGCTCCCCCAGCCTGGCACCGAAACCCGCACAGAGAACATGGGCGTTCTCCAGGGGCGCCCACCAGCACGTCCAAGTGTGAGCTGCACCGCCGTCTGACGGGTGCTCTTCCCCAGCAATCCAGCGCTCACGCGGCGGCGTGTCATCCAGAAGCTCGAGCTGGAAGAAGTGCCGTTCATGAATGTCCGGTTTCGCGGGCCACACGTCATAGCGGTCCACTCCGAGCGCACGGACGACGCGCGTTCGCATCCCGGTCTCTTCGAGTACCTCGCGAACCACAGCTTCCTCGGGTGCCTCACCCGGCTCGATAGTTCCGGCGGGGACCTGCACGCCGGCGGCCTCGATCGGCACGTGATGGTGAGTGAACACCAGCAGCCGCTCCCGGTGGACAACATAGCCGACGGCCTTCCGCACGGAACGCCGGTGCAGATGGCCGGTCATGCGATATCCGGCGTTCGCGCGCCCGCCCCGCTCGGAGTTAGCGGCTTCACCATGATCAGGCAGGGCGTGTCCGCGCCCCAAAGGTCCGTTTCCTCCAGGGGAAGAAAACCCCGTCTCTCGTAAAAGTGACGGGTCCACGCATACCCGGTATCCGGATGAGAGGGGCCGAGGGTCTTGACCTCCAGCAGGCGGACACCCCGGGCGACGGCATCTGCCTCGATGGCCGCGAGCATCGCCGTTCCAACGCCGAGCCCGTGTGCTGCTCGTCCGACCACTGTGAGATGGATTTCCGCCACGTGGGGAAAGTGGCGATCAACGAGAGTGGCCCCGACAACCCTCCCGTCGGCGTCGCGCGCGGTCCACGTCTCCTTGGTTCTTGCCGCCTCGATGTATTCGGCATTTGAGTCCGGCTGCCCAAACCACTCGGGGACCGTTGCCAGCAGCCGGGCGACGTCGTCGGGCACAGGCTCGTCCCGGACTGCAATCCAGTTGCCATTGGTCTGCTTTACGCCAGTGCCACCCATGAGTCCTGTCTACCAAGACATCTGTCGTCCGTTTGCCAGCGACACAGTCCGGCGCACGCACGGGTGCCCTGCACGGACGGTCCGAAACGGCGCCCGTTGTTCTTCAGCAGCAAAAAGGGAAAGCCCCACCAAAGGCGGGGCTTTCCCTTCCAGCCCGCACAGGCGTTTAGACCGTGGCGGGTGCTGCCTCTTTCCGGGTCTTGGCAGCCGAGATGCGCGGACCGCTAAACCACAGCACGATCCCCGCCAGAACCCAGATACTCAGGGTCAGGGCCGCAGCGCCTCCGCCGACGCCGTCGAAGTACGCCACGGAACGGACCAGGGTGCCGGCAGCGCCGGGCGGCAGGAGCTGGCCGACCATGGCCACCCCGGCGGGCAGCCACTGGGCGCTCGTCGAGATGCCGGCGAAGGGGTTGCCCACAAACATCATGGACATTGCCGCAATAGTGAACCCTTTGGTGCCAAAGCACTCATTGAGGCCGGCCAGGGGCAGGGCCAGTGCTGCGATGCCAAGGGCAACGCTTGCCGCCACCGGGACCAGGGGGCCCTCGATGCTGCCAAAGAGGTACTTCAATACGGCCGCGACCACGAACCCGCCCGCCACCGAAAAACCGGTGAGGCCGGCGAAGATCCACCAGCGCTGGCCGGACAGCATGGAACGGAACGCCACGGCCGGCACAATGCCGCCGAACACCAGCGGAAAAGCCAGACCGCCGATGCCCACGCCTGTCGGGTCTCCAGAGGGAAGCGGAACCACGTCCACGATCTCGGCGGTCTGTCCCATGCTGCCCGCCATGGTGGCCCCGACATTGCTGACCGTGCCGGAAACGGCCGTTGAGCCGGCGCTAGCCACGTAGACGGTCATATCCGGATCGGTGAAGTCGAATCCGCCAACGATCTCCCGGTTACGGATGCCCTGCTCGAGGTCCTCGGCATTCTCGTAGGACTGCACCACGAAGGCCCCCGGTGACTGGTCCTCCAAGGTTTCTGCGACTGACGCTGCCCGGTCCTGCGGCCCCACCACACCTAGACCCAAATCACGGGGTCCGGAATGGAGCGAGGGCGAGATGAACAGCATCAGGAGGGCCAGCAGGATGACGGAAAGCCCGGTGGTTAAACCGACCCAAACGGCCGCGTGCTTTCGATGAGAGCCGGATGACGGCGTTTGTGTTGTCATGATCCTTCTTCTTTTCGGAGGAACTTCCTCCGCTTCTACGGATGATGTTCCTCCGGTTTAGACTGAAGGTCAATTTGAAGGGAGTGCGGATGAGAGCTGACGCTGCGCAGCGAAGAGATGCGATCATCACCCAGGCGAGGCACCTGTTTGCCGAGCGGGGCGGCGATGTTGCACTAGAGGCTGTAGCCGCTGCAGCCGGGGTGGGGATTGCCACCCTGTACCGCAACTTCCCCTCCCGTGGGGACCTTGTCCACGCCGTGGTCCAGGACATTGTGGAACAGATCATCCACGCTGTGGATCAGACCCGGAGCACGCTGAACACTGATCCGGCTGCGGCATGGAAGGACCTGCTGTCCAGCCTGACGGCAATGGAACTCGGTGCGCTAACGGACGGGCTCGCGCTGCAGGCTGGGGCCGTCCAGGATTTGGAAGCCACACCTCTGGCGCAGGTTCAGCAGCCGGCAGTAGATGCCCTCAACGATGTGCTTGCAGAGCTCAAGCGGCACGGTGCAGTGCGGGAGGCCCTCTCTGCCCTGGACGTAATAGTTGCGGTCGCGACGATCACCCGTCCACAGGTCTCCCCCATCCGAGGAGCAGCACCGGGTGTGCCGGACCAGCTGGCCGAGGCGTATCTTCTCTGGAGCCGAAGCCAAAAGACCTAACCCACGGGCGGCGCATGATCCCCCGGGTCCAGGCCCGGGAGAAGCGGCTAACGCGCGCTGCGCAGACGCAGGGTGGAGAATGCAGTGCATGAACATCACTCCGGAGGCCAGCGCGTACGGTGAGGCAGTCCGCGCGGTCCGGGAGGGCGCGCTCGGTCCGGACCAGGCAGCCGAGCAGCTCATCAGCCAGATGACGGCAACGGAGCTTCTCGGGCTGCTCGACGGCGACTCCCCCGGGCTGCTGCTCCCGCTCATCCCGATGCTGCTGCGCCGGCGGCCGTTCGTCGCCGGGGCGGTCCCGCGGCTGGGCATCCCGGGAGTCCGGTTCAGCGACGGCGGCCGCGGCGTCGTCATCGGCGCCTCCACGGCCTTCCCCGTGACCATGGCGCGGGCCGCAACCTGGGATCCGGCACTGGAGGAACGGGTCGGGCTCGCGGTGGGCTTGGAGACCAGGGCGCGGGGGGCAAACTACTCCGCCTCCGTCTGTGTGAACCTGCTTCGCCACCCGGCGTGGGGCCGGGCGCAGGAGTGTTACGGGGAGGATCCGGTGCTCACCGCCCGAATGGGATCGGCGATGACCCGGGGTGTGCGCGTGCACGCGATGGCGTGCGTGAAGCACTTCGCGCTGAACTCGATGGAGGACGAGCGCTTCGAGGTGGATGTGTCCGTCGACGAGCATGCCCTGCACGAGGTGTACCTGCCGCATTTCAAGGCCGTTGTGGAAGCCGGTGCCGATTCCGTGATGAGTGCCTACAACCGGGTGCGGGGCGAGTACATGGATGTCAATCACGCCCTGCTCACCGACGTGCTGCGGGATGAGTGGGGCTTCCGGGGATTCGTGACGAGCGACTGGGTTTTCGGCACCCACGACGCCGTCACCAGTCTCCAGGCGGGGATGGATGTGGAGATGCCGCTGCGGCTGCTCCGCGCCCGTACTTTGCCTGCAGCGCTGCGGAGCGGTCAGCTGGCGCGCGCGACTGTAGTGGAGTCCGCGCGCCGCATCCTGCGCACCAGCGTGCTGCACGCCGCAACACGGGAGACGGCGGAGCCGGGCGCGGACCTGATCGCTTCCCCGGCGCACCGGGCGCTTGCCCGCCGGGTCGCCGCGGAATCGGTCGTGCTGCTGAAGAATGAAGTTCTTGGCGAAACACCGCTCCTGCCGCTGGCGCCCGCCATTTCCCATCTTGCGGTGATCGGACGACTAGCGGCCCGGGCAAACCTGGGCGATCACGGCTCCTCACGCGTCCGGCCTCCCTCCGCGGCTTCGGTGCTGCAGGGGCTGCGTGAGGCGCTCCCCCGGGTGCGCATCACGACCGACTCAGGACGGAACGAACGCGCCGCGGCCGCGCTGGCAGCCGCCGCAGACACGGCGATCGTCGTCGTCGGCCTGGACCAGCACGACGAGGGCGAGTCCGTTGTCACCGGAGGCGTTAACGTGGGCGTGCTCGGTCCGGCCTTCGGGTCGGGTGCCCTCAGTCGGGTCGTCACCGGTCTCGCGCATCTGGCCTCTCGGTTCGTCCGAGGCGGCGACCGCAGCTCACTCGACCTGCGCCCCTCCGATGTGCGCCTCATCCGTGCCGTCGTGGCTGCGAACCCGCGGACCGTCGTCGTACTAATCGGCGGCAGCGCGATCCTCACGGAGGAATGGCGGGAACAGGTGCCCGCACTCGTCCTCGCCTGGTACGGCGGTATGGAGGGCGGCCGCGGGCTGGCGGACGTGCTGACCGGTGCTGCGGACCCCGGCGGGCGGCTGCCGTTTGTGCTGCCCACGGACCCCGCGCATCTGCCGCCCTTTGACCGCACGGCGAAGTCCGTGGTTTATGACGACTTGTGGGGTCAACGCCGGCTCGACGGCGAGGGACACGCGCCGGCGTTCCCGTTCGGGTTCGGCTTGAGCTACACCACATTCGAACACCGGCTTCTCGAGCATCGCTTCGACGACACGGGCGGCTGGGCTGACGTGCTCGTCACGAACACCGGCGGTCGCCGGGGGTCCACTGTTGTTCAGGTCTACGCCGCAGACGTGTCAGTCCGCAGGCCGGTGGCTCAGCTCCTGGGTTTCCAAAAGGTGACGCTGCAGCCCGGCATGGAGACAGCTGTGCGGGTTTCCCTGGATGCCGGGCCTACGCTGCAGCGCGATCCGGACACCCGGTGCTGGTCCCCCCGCGCCGGGGACTGGGCCCTGCTCGCCGGCCAGCACTGCCCGGTCAGCTGGGCGGACGCGGTCCGATTGCGGCGCCCTGCGGAACCGGCCGATGAGGACGGGATCTCTCAACACGAACGGCCAGCGTGTCATCCCCCCGCAGGATGGCGCGGAGCAGCCGCCGCTCCTCCCACCTGAGCGACCTGAACGCTTGGCTGCGCCGCAGCACCAGGCTCCCGTCCGGGGTCCCGTACCGCTTCTGCAAATCCTCCAGCTCCTGGGCCTGCAGCAGGGCGACCGTGCTGCCCGTAGCCGAGTCGATCAACCGGACCAGCGCGGATGGTCCGCTCAGATCCGTCGCCACAACGCGGTCCTCACTGGCGGAGAGGATTGTCTTCTGCGCCGCGCGGGTTATCACCAGCGGACGGGACGGCCCGTCCAGCAGTCGGGACAGCACATCTGCCGCAGCTTCAGGTCGGCCCGTCCTCTGCGCCGCGGCCTGCATCTGCTGCAGGCGGCCAGGCTCGCGCAGCACCTCGTCGATCTTCCAGCCAATTGTCGCTGAAGTGTTGCAGCGGACCGCCGCCCCCTGTTCCAACAGGTAGTCGCCGTTGCGGACCTCCTGCCCCGGAATGGGGTTCACCATCACCATGGGCAGGCCGGCAGCCATGCACTCCGACACGGACAGCCCGCCGGGCTTGCCCACAAACAGGTCGGCGCGGCGCACCAGCTGCGGCATCTCCGTGGTGAAGCCGAGCACGCGGTAGCGGTTCCCGGCGGGTGCCACCAGCTGCTCGATACGCTGCCGCAGGGCATCGTTTCGTCCGCACACTACCGTTGCCGTGAAGGGCGAGCGCATGTGCAGCGTCTGCCGCACCACCGCGGCGGCGTAGTCGCCGCCGGACGCGCCCGCGGAGATCAGCAGCATGGGGGGCTCGCTTGCATCGCGGGAGGGCGCGGCCTTCAGCTGTGTGGCGATGGGAATCCCCGGAGCCGCAACCCGATCGGAAGGCAGGCCAAGCGCCATCAGTTCCACCCTCCCCTCCTCCCGGGCCAGGAAAAGCGCATGGAACGCGCCGGTAAGGGACAGCCCCTGGAAGTCATAGTCCGTCGTGACGACGGCGGTCCTCGCGTTGGTCACGCCACGAAGGAGCAGCGACGCCAGCAGCTGGGCGGGCAGGAAATGCGTGCACACGATCGCGGTCGGCCGGAACCGCTTAATGGCATCAATGACCGGAACGGAGTTCATCCGTGTCCAGGGGTCTATGGGGCCCCGGCGCCGGAAGGGACGGTCACTGATGTCGTAGCCCCAGTCAATCAGCCACGGCAAGCCCTCGACCAGGACGAAGTAGCCCTTGTTCAGCAGTGCCCGGTAGAGCACGCTGCTGACCTGTAGCACGTCCAGAACCTGGACCTCGGCGACGTCGGCACGCGCGGCGCACGCCTGCTGCACCGCTGCTGCGGCACTGTTGTGCCCGGCGCCCACGCCTGCGGACAGGATCAGTACGCGCTCCCCTGCAGCGGTCTTGGGGGTTCGTCCCGGCGTTTTGCGCATGAAGCGAGGCTAGCAGGGGCTGCATCGCCGTCTGGACGGAAGCGCAGCATCAGCGCTGTGGGTCTCAGTCAGTCCGCCGGTAGTGCATGGAAACTGCACCGTTGCTCATCGGTTCCGCCGAGATCAGCTCGAGGCGGCGTGTGCTGTCGAGAAGTCCCTCGTAGAGCGTGGGACCGTGGCCGGTGATCATGGGGTGCACCAGGAACCTGTATTCATCAATCAGGTCCAGCCGGTCAAGTCCCGCCGCAAGCCGGCCGCTGCCGAGGAGCACCCCCTCCGGGGTCCGGTCCTTGAGGTCCTGCACCCCGGTGCGAAGGTCGCCGTCGATGCGGTGGCTGTTGTTCCACGGGAAGTTACTGCGGGTTGAGGACACGACGTACTTCGGTTTGGCCTCCAGCGTGAGGGCCCAGTCGCGCACCGCTGTCGGCGCTTCGACCTCACCCCGCGCAACTGCCGGCCAGTAGCTCTCCATCATTTCGTACGTGGTGCGCCCCCAGAGCATGGCGCCGGACTCGTTCAGGAGCCGGGTGTAATGGGTGTGCGTCTCGTCGTCGACGATGCCCTCCTGGTGGTCGGCGCAACCGTCCAGGGTGACGTTGATGCTGAAAGTCAGAGCGCCCATGCAGCGATTCTAAATCTCGGGCCCTCCCCTGCAACCGTTTGCGGAGTCAGCCGGTCCAATCGCGGCGCAGAAGGCCGTATATCCAGGAATCGGAGACCTCGCCGTTGACGATGCAGTCCTCGCGCAGTTCGCCCTCGCGCAGGAAGCCGAGCTTCTCCAGGACCCGGGCGGAGGCGATGTTGCGTGTGTCCGTTTCGCCCTGGACCCGGTTCAGGTCCAGGGTAAAGCACTTCGGAAGGCGGGGTTCCAGCTGTTGAAGGTGCACCAACCCAGGAAGAGCCCGTCTGTCTTCCTGGTAATCGCCGGCTCATGGCTGCCAGCCTGTCATATGTGTGCCTGTGGTGTGGTCCCACCCTCCGCCGACGCCGGTCCCGTGTTCTGCCGGCGAAGGGCGGGAGCCAGGCTCAGTCGAGAACCGAGCGGACGATCTCCGCGACGCGCTTCTCCGTATCGGCGTCGATGGTTTCGAAGTACCAGGCGGCAGGCATAAGCGTGCCGTCCGGCCCGCCGGTGGGGCGGAACGGCGCCTTCTCGGTGACCGACAGGTTCAGGCGTTCATCGTTGCGCAGGGTCAGCAGCGCCGGGGAGCCTGCAGACCTGGCGTACGCGGGCATGCCGTACCAGATACGCGGTTTCAGGCCCGGAGCCGCATCCATGATGACGTCATGCACCCGCTGCATCAGCCCCCGCTGCGGCTCATCCATGCCCGCAATCTTGTCCACGACCTGACCCAGGTTCTTTTCGTCTTTCGATGACATCTCGCGTCCTTTCGACAGCCGATACCGCGGCATCGGTGCAATGAAGCTGGCGCATCAGTGCGCCGCACTCCATCGGGACGTGTCCTGGGGAGCCAGTCCTCTCCGCGATGATTCACGTGGTCTTCACGTGGAAGCGCCCTCGGTGGCAGGGCCACCGGCATCAGGATAACCCTGCCCCGAGTGGGGAGGGAATACGTGGACTCGGCAGCTGGTTGCATCTTCGCCGGGGAATTGCCGGCTCCTACTGCAAGGAGAGAACGCACATGGCACGAGTAGTGATCTTCGGCGGAACCGGCTACGCCGGCGGACACATCGCCCGCGAGACGGCTTCCCGCGGGCATCAGGTGATCTCCTACACCCGCAACGCACCGGAGGAGCCGCTGGACGGGGTGGGCTACCGCACCGGATCTCTGGCTTCCCCGGAAGTGCTCACCGCGGCGGCCGCCGACGCGGATGTCCTCGTTGTCGCGGTGCACGGAGCCGACGTCGACGGCGCTCCGCTTGCCACGTACATGCCGCAGCTGATCGAAGCCGTGCGCAGCAGCGGCGCGCGCCTCGCCTTCGTTGGCGGGGCAGGCTCGTCGCTGGTCGCGGAAGGTGGTCCGCGGCTGGTCGACACACCGGACTTCCTCGATGACTGGAAGCCCGAAGCTCTGGCGCACGCCGAAGTTCTCGAGGCGCTGCGGCAGGCACCCGAGGACCTCGACTGGTTCTATGTCAGCCCGGCAGCGCTCTTCGGCGTCTTCGCTCCGGGCGAGAGCACCGGCGCCTACCGGACGGGCGGCGAGATCCTGGTGACCAAAGATGACGGCTCCTCGGAAATTTCCGGTACCGACTTCGCGCTTGCCTTCGTCGACGAGATCGAGAACCACGCCCATCCGCGTCAGAGGTTCACCGTCGGGCACTAAGGCGTACGTCCAGCACCGCAGAAACAGCCCCTCTCCCCACGCAGGGAAAGGGGCTGTTTCAGACGAAGCTTCCCTTCCTCTCAGCGACCCGAACCGTACGTTGTATCCACTTCGGCAAACGACGACAATTCGAGCATCCCGAGGAGGAACGGTGCCAGTGCGACGATCGTCAGGGCCCCGGCAACAATCCACAGCGCTAGTGTCCGCTTCCTGGATTCCCGCAACCGGGTGGCCATCGCCGTTCCGGCCACCACTAAGGGCAGTCCCGGGAAGACAGTGAAAGCAAGGACTTCAAGAGCAATGAAACCCGCAAAGATCCATTCCGTCCGGCTGTAGAGACTCTCAGGTCTGGTCTGTCTGGTCTGTCTCGCTCATCGGGCCAGTCTGCCATGCCTCTATGTGCCACCTATGAACCCGCGGATCGGGGCGTGGCAGCCCTGTGCTCTTTTCCGCTAATACATAAGAAAAATGCCGCCCCCGAAACTTAACGGAGGGCGGCATTTCCCTTGATTCAGGCGAATAACCTAGACGTTGAAGCGGAACTCCACCACGTTCCGTAGCCGAATACCCTCTGGAAGCTGCCAGTCGAGTCCGGCGCCCGGGACCGACCATCCCGCGTCCATAGTCGTGCTCGCGGTGCGAGACGCGGACCAGCAGGATCGGACCGGCGGCATCGTGAGCGACCAGTCGGACTCCAGCGCTGCTGCCGCCCGGATCAGCCGGCCATTGGACACGTACGAGCAATGCGAGGCAAGGGAACCGCCCACCTCCGGCTTCAAGACACCCGACACATGCGCATCGGCTCGCAGCCGCATATCTAGGTCGGAAGGCGCGCCTTAATCGGCCAACTCCTGCTTGCGTATATGGTTCGAGGGGACTTAGTGCGGCTTTCTGTTATGACCGTTCAACACCGCGGAATTCCGAAGGCGTTTTGACGTCGAAAAACTGGAGACTTAATCGTAATGAACATTTTCAAAGCGCGGGTTCTGCTTTGGCCTCTCCTGCTGATCACCTTCTTGGTTCTCGGGGGAATGGGCGCCGCTTTCGCATTCGGTGGACTCAACGCTCTCGCTCTCAAGTCGCTGTTCACCAGCAGTTCGAGCGAACGCGATTCGCAGGTGGTTCAGTCCGTCACGCAAATGCAAGAGGTCGCCTTGCTGAGCCTTCACATCGAGGGTATCGACAGAAAGGAAAGCAATCGCGAGATTTTCGGCGTGGCCGTACCCGCGAGCGAGAAAACGACGCTGATCCAGTACGAGTTCGACGCAAAATTAGGCATCGATGGGTCACAGGTGAAGATCGAACCCACCGGCCCAGGGTCGTTTCTCGTGACTATCCCTGAATTCATCGGCATCGGCTTTGACGATCCCGTGTTCAAGGACCCCCTCGAGGACAACAACGCGCTTAGCTGGCTGACACCGCCAGTGGTTCAAACTCGCATGGTCAACAACATTCTCAGCGACGAGAACAAGCAGACGCTCATCAGCAAAAACGAAGCAGCGTTGAAAGAGCAGGCCAAGGTGACCTACTCCGGGATCATCGCAAGCGTCGATCCCGAGATCACCGTCGCCTTTGAGTTCGCAGGGTAGATGCCCGCAGCGCCGCGTCCTAGTTTTAATTTGGTTTTTCGGGCGCCTGCCGGGCGAGAAATACTGGTTGGTGGTGTAAGCATCGTCGGCAATCAGTCGAAGGTAACCGACTGGCGCCTGCCGGAATAGACACTTATCAAAGCTTGCCCCCGATATAGAAATGCCGCCCTCCTGCGTTTTCGCGGAGGGCGGCATTTCCTTTGATTCAGGCGAAGAACCTAGACGTTGAAGCGGAACTCCACCACATCGCCGTCAGCCATGACGTATTCCTTGCCTTCGATGCGGACCTTGCCGCGGGACTTGGCCTCAGCCATGGAACCGGCTTCCACCAGGTCATCAAAGGACACAACCTCGGCCTTGATGAAGCCGCGCTGGAAGTCGGTGTGGATGACACCGGCAGCCTGGGGCGCGGTGTCACCCTTGCGGATGGTCCACGCACGGGTTTCCTTGGGACCGGCCGTCAGGTAGGTCTGCAGGCCCAGGGTGTGGAAGCCGACGCGGGCCAGCTTGTCCAGGCCGGACTCTTCCTGGCCGCTCATCTCCAGCATTTCGCGGGCTTCTTCCTCGTCCAGCTCCACCAGATCGGCTTCGAGCTTGGCGTCAAGGAAGATGGCGTCAGCCGGGGCCACCAGGGCGCGCAGTTCTTCCTGGCGCTCCGGGTTGCCCAGCACGGCGTCGTCGACGTTGAACACGTAGATGAAGGGTTTGGCGGTGAGCAGGCTCAGCTCGCGCAGGTGCTCCATCTCCAGCTTGTCCTTCGCCACGGAGGAGAAGATGGTGTCGCCGCGCTCCAGCACGGCCTGCGCGGCCTGCATGGCAGCCAGCTGCGCGGGCTCGCGCTTCTTGATCTTGACTTCCTTCTCGACCCGCGGAATCGCCTTTTCCAGCGTCTGCAGGTCGGCCAGGATCAGTTCGGTGTTGATGGTCTCCATGTCAGAGCGGGGATCCACCTTGCCGTCCACGTGGATGACGTCGGGGTCATCGAACACGCGGATGACCTGGGCAATAGCCTCGGCTTCACGGATGTTGGCGAGGAACTGGTTGCCCAGCCCTTCACCTTCCGACGCGCCCTTCACGATGCCGGCAATGTCCACAAAGGAGACGGTTGCCGGAAGGATGCGCGCGGAACCGTGAATCTCGGCCAGCTTGGCCAGGCGCGGATCCGGAAGGGACACGACGCCGACATTCGGTTCGATGGTGGCGAACGGATAGTTCGCCGCCAGAACGTTGTTGCGGGTCAGCGCATTGAACAGGGTTGATTTGCCGACGTTGGGCAGGCCGACGATGCCAATAGTAAGAGCCACGTTGCCATCATACCGGTGCCCGTCAGGCTCCGGCGCGCCGCCCGCCCAGACCGCGTGAGGTATCCCCCATCGCCTTCAGCGTGGCACGGATCTCCTTGGGCAGGGAGAAAATGATGTCCTCCTGCGCAGTGACCACTTCCTCTACGTCGCCGTAGCCGTACTCGGCCAGCAGGTGCAGGACGTCCTGCACGAGGTTTTCCGGCACGGAAGCGCCGGAGGTCACACCAACAGTGGCCACGCCCTCAAACCAGGTCTCATCAATCTCGTTGGCGAAGTCCACGCGGTGCGAGGCCTTGGCGCCGTATTCCAGTGCAACTTCCACCAGTCGCACGGAGTTGGAGGAGTTCGCGGAACCTACCACCAGCACCAGATCCGCTTCGGGAGCGATCTTCTTGATCGCAGCCTGCCGGTTGGAGGTGGCGTAGCAAATGTCGTCGCTGGGCGGATCCTGCAGCGTGGGGAACCGCTTGCGCAGCAGGTTCACCGTGTGCATGGCTTCATCCACGCTCAGTGTCGTCTGGGACAGCCAGATCACCTTGTTCGGGTCCCGGACCACAACCTTGTCCACGTCTTCGGGACCGTTGACGATCTGCGTGTGCTCGGGTGCCTCGCCGTAGGTGCCTTCAACTTCCTCGTGGCCGGCGTGTCCAATCAGCAGGATGTCAAAGTCGTCGCGCGCAAAACGCACCGCTTCCTTGTGGACCTTGGTCACCAGCGGGCAGGTGGCGTCGATGGTCTGCAGGTTCCGGTCCTTCGCGGACTGCACGACGGCGGGAGAGACGCCGTGTGCGGAGAAGATCAGGCGGGCGCCTTCCGGGACCTCGTCGGTTTCATCAACGAAGATGGCACCCTTCTCCTCCAGTGTCTGGACCACGTGCAGGTTGTGCACAATCTGCTTGCGGACGTAGACGGGCGGGCCATAGGCTTCCAGCGCCTTCTCCACGGCAATCACTGCGCGGTCGACGCCGGCGCAGTAGCCGCGCGGTGCGGCCAGCAGGACGCGGCGGGCGCCGGAGACGGGAGCGGCGGCGGATACCTCCTGCGGGCTGCGGCGCCTGCGCGGAACGGTGGGCATAGGCACGGAAACGGCAGTGCTGGTCATGCCTCCATGCTATCGGGTGGACCGGCACCGAACGCGCGCGACGGCTTTCCGTCCGCTGTCGGCGCACTGCTCCCGGATCAGAGCACTCAGCGCCGCCCGGAACCGCCGATGGCACGCACCAGCAGTCCCAGCACCAGCAGCACAGCCGCACCCATCATGAAGGGAAGCGTCCATGCCTGCAGGCTGGGTCCTGCTTCCGCAGCGAACGCTGCGGCAAAAGTCTCCGCCAGGGCGCTGCTGTAGGCGGGACGTGCGGCGAGCGAAGGAAGGGACCCGGCGGCAAACCACAGCGCTCCCCCGGCCAGCAGTGCCCCTCCTCCCATCCAGGCCAGTGCCCCTCCCCGGCTCCGAGCCACCAGCAGAGCCAGCACCGCTGCTATGCCCGAGCCCAGAGCCAGAAAAGGCCAAGCCTTGGCAGCGTTGGCTGCGAACTCGATGTCCGCACGCTGATCCACCCCGCCCAGCTCCAGCAGCGACTGTTCCGGTGCCTGCACATCCGTCCCGGCGGCGCTGCCGAGCTCGTTCGCCACCAGGCCCACCACCGGCGCGACATCCAGGGTGACTCCGCCGCCGCCGTCGAACGTTTGGGCGTGCGAGCGCTGCAGCGTCTCGTCCCAGGCCTGCGGATAGCCGGGCAGCGACTGCACTCCCTGCACCGCGCTGGTGATCAGCGGCTGCACAAAGGAAGCGACGGCGTCGGGCAGCTGGACGCTGTCCGTCACCTGTGCCCCCAGCTCCTCGGCGAGGTCCTGCTGGAAGGCCTCGTTGGTGCCCAGCGGCTGGCCCAGGGCAACAAATCCGTCTTCAGACACCACGTTTTCGGCCAGCCAGGCCGAACACAGGGCGGCAACTGCCAGCAGGACGGCGGCAAAACCCAAGATGGCCGAGCCGAATGTTCGCATCGGGTGTTTCCTCACTCTGGTTGCGGAACCCGCGTTGTGGGCGGCACCTGATAGACATTAACTTATGCAAGACCCCATAGAGCGCACCGAACCCGATGAGTCCGCCGCTGCGACGAGCCTCCCGAAGACCGCCGCGGAAACCAGTCCCGAGAATCCGTGGCCGCTGCAGCTGCTGTCGAGGAACCTGAAAAGCTACATCGACCGCGCCCCTGCCACCTGGGTGGAGGGGCAGATTATCGAGCTGAACAAACGGGCCAACGCCTCCTACATCACACTGCGCGACGTCGATGCGGAGATTTCGCTGTCCCTGACAGTGTGGAGCACGGTGATGAACCGGCTGGAGCTGCCGCTGGAACGCGGCGCCCGGGTGGTTGCCCAGGTCAAGCCCGATTTCTGGGTCAAAACCGGACGGCTTTCCATGCAGACCAGGGACATCCGCCCGGTGGGCATCGGTGATCTCCTGGCCCGGATCGAACGCCTGCGCCAGGCCCTGGCCGCCGAGGGGCTGTTCCGGGAGGACCGGAAGCTGCCGCTGCCGCTGCTGCCGAACCGGATCGGGCTGATTACCGGACGCAACTCCGATGCCATGAAGGACGTCATCCGCAACGCGTCCCTGCGCTGGCCGGCCGTGGTCTTCGAAGTGCGCGAAGTAGCCGTGCAGGGCGTCAACGCCGTGGCGGAGGTGACCCGGGCGCTGGCCCAGCTCGATGCCATGCCGGAAGTGGACGTCATTGTGATTGCCCGCGGCGGCGGGTCCCTGGAGGACCTGCTGCCGTTCAGCCACGAGGACCTGGTCCGGGCCGTGTCCGCCGCGCAGACGCCTGTGGTCAGCGCGATCGGCCATGAAGCGGACCGGCCGCTGCTGGACGAGGTCGCAGACCTCCGGGCCTCCACGCCCACCGATGCTGCCAAGCGGATTGTTCCGGACGTCGGCGAGGAACTGCAGCGCATTGGTGCAGCCCGTGCCCAGCTGAGACGCATCGTGGACCTGACAGTCGGCCGGGAGATCGAACGGCTGAACCACATCAGGTCCCGTCCCGTGCTGGCCGCTCCGGAAACCATGGTGGACCTGCGCCAGCAGGACGTGTCCCGCCTGCGCGAGCGCGCCCTGTCCTGCATCACTTCCGAAGTGCGGCGGGACACCGACCGGATCGCGTACCTGCGGGCGCAGGTCCGCTCCCTCTCACCCCAGAACACACTGGACCGCGGCTACGCCGTCGTGCAGCTGGCCGACGGCTCCGTGGTCCGGGAGGCAGCGGCCGTTCCCGGCGACGCGCACCTGCGCATCCGGGTTGCCGTGGGCGAACTGGCCGCTACGGCAGCAGCGCCGGCTGAAGAAAAGCCCGGCGCATGAACATGCAGAATCAACAGCTCCAACCGAAAGAAGACCCGAAAATGAACCCCGCAGCAAACGAAGCATCAACCATCCCGGCAGACATTGAAGCCATGAGCTACGAGCAGGCCCGGGACGAACTGGTTTCCGTGGTCGGCAGGCTGGAAACCGGAGGCGCCTCCCTGGAGGAATCTTTGGCTCTATGGGAGCGCGGCGAGCAGCTTGCCACCCGTTGCGAGTCCTGGCTGGAAGGTGCCCGCCGCCGCCTCGATGCCGCCCGCGAGGCGGCGCAAGCCGAATAGGCCTGCCCCGAACAGCCCTACTGCTTGTAGGTGCTCAGGAACTCGGCGAGCCGGATCATGGCGTCCTCAATGTCATCCACGTTGGGCAGGGTCACCATCCGGAAATGGTCCGGCCGCACCCAGTTGAAGGCCGTGCCCACGGAGATCAGGATCTTTTGCTGCTTGAGCAGGTCCAGGGCAAACTGCTCGTCGCTGGCGATCGGATAAACCTCGGGGTCCAGCTTCGGGAACAGGTACAGGGCCCCCATGGACAGCTCGCAGCTCACGCCGGGAATGTCGTTGAGCATCTTGTGGGCCAGATCGCGCTGCGCCTTGAGCCTGCCGCCGGGCAGGATCAGGTCATTGATGCTCTGGTAGCCGCCCAATGCGGTCTGGATGGCGTGCTGCGCGGGAACGTTGGCGCACAGCCGCATGTTCGCGAGCAGATTGATGCCCTCGATGTAGTCCAGCGCCTCATGTTTCGGTCCGGAGATGGCCATCCAGCCGCTGCGGTAGCCGGCAATCCGGTAGGCCTTGGACAGGCCGCTGAAAGTCAGGCACAGGACATCTTCGCCGGTGATGGTGGCTGAGTTCAGGTGCACGGCGTCGTCGTACAAGATCTTTTCGTAGATTTCGTCCGAGAAGATGATCAGCCCGTGCTTGCGGGCCAGGTCCACGATCGCCTTGACGACGTGCTCCGGATAGACCGCCCCGGTGGGGTTGTTGGGGTTGATCAGCACAATCCCCTTGGTGCGGTCGGTGATTTTGGACTCAAGGTCCTCGACGTCCGGCCACCAGTGCTCGTTTTCGTCGCACAGGTAGTGCACAGCGGTGCCGCCGGCGAGTGAGACGGAGGCTGTCCACAGCGGATAGTCCGGAGCGGGCACCAGGATCTCATCGCCGTTGTTCAGCAGCGCCTGGAGCGAAAGCGTAATCAGTTCGCTGACCCCGTTGCCGAGGTAGACGTCATCGACGTCAATGTTCTGGATGCCGCGGCTTTGGTAGTACTGGACGACGGCGGTGCGGGCGGAGAAAATGCCGCGGGAATCGCTGTAGCCCTGGGCTTTGGGAAGGTGGCGCATCATGTCCACCAAGATCGCTTCCGGCGCCTCGAAACCAAAGGGCGCGGGGTTGCCGATATTCAGCTTCAGAATCCGTTGACCGGCTGCTTCCATGCGCTGTGCATGCTCCAGCAGCGGCCCACGGATGTCATAGAGAACGTTGTGGAGCTTGTGGGACTGCTTGAATTCGGCCATGAAAACATGGTGCCACAGGCAGGGACCCCTCCCCGCACATGTGAAGCGGAAAGGGGTCCCTGTAACAACGGCAAACCAAGGGTTAGGCGAAGCCCTTTTCCTCCAGCCACATGCGGGCTGCTTCACTGGGATCCATCTTCTGGTCTCCGCTGACGGCCTGGTTCAGGTCGATCAGGTCCTCGGTGGTCAGTTCCGCAGACACTTTGTTCAGCACCTCTGCAGCCTGGTCATTCACTGCCTGCGAGGAGGCCAGCGGAACCACCTGCTGGGCGGGCCAGTTCTGCAGCGGGTCCTCCAGCACCACCAGGTCATTTTCCACAATGGCCGGGGTTGTGGTGTAAATGTCTGCAACCTGCACGTCATCCTTGAGCAGGGCGTCCACGGTCAGCGGCCCGCCGCTGTCACCGATCGGCGTGAACTCCTTGAACTCGCAGCCGTACTTGTCCTTCAACCCGATCAGGCCCTGGACCCGTTCCGCGAATTCCGCCGGTGCAGCCAGCGTCAGCTGGTCACAGACCTTGGCCAGGTCCTCGATGCTCTCCAGCTGATACTTCTCCGCCGTGGCCTTGGTGACCACCATGGCGTCCTTGTTCTCGGCGTCGGACGGCTCGAGGATGACCAGACCCTCGGGCAGGGCACCGGGCAGGGCATCAATGATTTCCCCGGCGTCCACGAGTTCAGTGTCCGGGTCCACTCCCACCAGCAGCGCGCCGGTGTATTCGGGGATCAGGTCAATGGAGCCGTCCTCCAGTGCGGGGAGGTAGACCTCGCGTGAACCGATGCCGAGCTTGGTCTCTGCGGGAATGCCGGCACCGTTCAGAGCACCGGCATAGATCTCCGCCAGGGTGCTGGATTCGGGGAAGTCCGCCGATCCCACCACAATTGTTTCGGCAGCCCCGGACGCAGCGCTTTCCGACGGCGATTCCGAGGCCAGCGGGTCACCTCCGCCGCCGCTGCAGCCGGCCAGCCCGAGGGCCAGGGTGATGCCTCCGGCCAGAACGGTCAGTCCCTTGGGCCGGGCAATCCGGCGCTTGTGCTGCGTCATTGTTTTCCTCCTTGTGAGCCGGCAGCGGAAAATCCGCCGCCGGTGGGTGTAGGTGCGGTCGGAGCTGCTGTACCGGCCGCGGCGACGCGGCCCTTCTGCAGCCCGGGTGAAATCAAAAGACGTGCTGCCAACGCAATCACGGCATCCACTGCAAGCGCCAGCAAGGCAATGATGACCGCGCCGCCAAAGACCCTGCCGTAGTCGCCAACGGCCAGTCCGTCGATGAGGTACCGCCCGAGTCCTCCCAGGTTGATGGTTGCCACCACGGCAGCGGTGGCCACGACCTGCAGTGTGGCGCCCCGCAATCCGCCGAACAGGACCTTCAGCCCGTTGGGGATTTCGACCCGGAACAGGATCTGCAGTTCCGTCATGCCCATGCTGCGGGCCGAGTCCACGATGCTGCGGTCCACGGCAGCAATCCCCGAATAGGTGCCGGCCAGCAGCGGGGGTACGGCCAGCAGGACCAGGGCCCAAATGGGCGGCATGAGGCCCAGACCGGCCAGGAGGACAAAGAGGGTCAGCATGCCCAGGGTTGGCAGGGCGCGCAGCAATCCGGAGATGGTCACAACGGCCACCTGGCCGCGGCCGGTGTGTCCGATGAACAAACCAATCGGCACGGAAATGGCCAGGGCAATCAGCAGAGTCAGTCCGGTGTACTGCAGGTGCTCCAGGGTGCGCACGGGAATCCCGGCAGCTCCGGTCCAGTTTGCGGGATCCGTCAGCCATTCCCAGCCCTGCCCCAGGGCATTGGTGGAGGTGTACTCGGTGCGGGGAATCGTCACGGCCACCGGATTACGCCCCCTTCAGTGCGACGTCGGGCGCCGCTGCCGGGGTGCCGGGGGCGGCCTGGTCTCTGGTCCCGGGGACGCCGGCAGTGCCGGCGCCCCTGCGCCTGCGCAACCCGAACATGCCTGCGGAGGCTCCCGGAACCCGGCCGGCGCGCAGCCAGGGCGTCAGCGCACGCTGCAGCAGCACGAACACCAGGTCCATCAGGAAGGCCAGGACAAGCGTGGCAACAATGCCCACCACAATCTCGGTGATGAAGTAGCGGCGCAGTCCGTCCCGGAAGAAGAAGCCCAGGTTTTCCACTCCGATGAGGGCGCCCACGCTGACCATGGAGATGTTGCTGACCGACACCACCCGCAGCCCGGCAATCAGGACCGGAACGGACAGCGGCAGGTCCACGGTGAGGAACCGGCGCAGCGGCCGGTACCCCATGGCGACGGCGGCCTGCCGGACGCCGTCGTCCACTGAGTCGAAGGCGTCAACGGCCACGCGCAGCATCAGCGCCACGGCGTAGATGGTCAGCGCGATGATGATGTTGCTGATGTCCAGGATGCGGGTTCCAAGGATGGCGGGCAGCGTCACGAAAAGCGCCAGGGACGGAATCGTGTAGAGCAGCGACCCGGCGGCAAGAATGATGCCGCGGACGCGGTTGCTGTTGCGGACCAGAGCTGCCAGCGGCACCGCGATGAGGATGCCCAGCACCAGCGGCACGATGGACTGGTACAGGTGCAGTCCGGTCAGCCGGAACACCTGGTCGGTGTGGGCGAGGAACCATTCCATGTCAGCCCGCGCTCCGCTGCAGCCTGGCCTGCTCGATGAGTTCCAGCACCTCGGCGGCCCTAATGGTTCCCGTGACGCGGTTTTCCGGGTCCACCGCTACGCCCAGCCCCGCGGGGGAAGACAGTGCGGCGTCGAGCGCCTGCCGCAGGGTTTCCCCCTCGCGGTACAGCGACCCTCCCGGGACCAGCTGATCCGCGGCAGTGACCGACGCCCGGCGGGACGCCGGCACCCAGCCCAGCGGCCGCCCGCCGTCGTCGACCGCGAGCGCCCAGTCCTCCTCCACAGCCAGCGCAGGATTCGCCAGTTCGGCGGGTGTCAGGAGCTGCACCGGATGCAGCGGCACACCGTTTCCCGCTTGGAAGGACAGATGCCGGAACCCGCGGTCCCGCCCCACGAAGCCAGCCACAAAGTCATCCACCGGGGCCCGCAGGATTTCTTCGGGTGCTGCGTACTGGGCCAGCCGTCCGCCCGCGCCGAAAACCGCGACCTTGTCTCCCAGGATTGTTGCTTCATCAATGTCGTGGGTGACAAAAACAATGGTTTTGGCCAGGTCCCGCTGCAGGCGCAGCAGTTCCTGCTGCAATTCGGCACGCACCACCGGATCCACGGCGCTGAACGGCTCATCCATGAGCAGTACGGGCGGATCTGCGGCGAGCGCCCGTGCCACGCCGACCCGCTGCTGCTGTCCCCCCGATAGCTGGGCCGGGTACCGTCCGCCCATGGCAGAAGCCAGCCCGACGACGTCGAGCAGTTCTGCGGCACGGGCACGGGCGCTGGTCCGGGACTGGCCGTTGAGGCGCGGAACGGTTGCCACGTTGTCCAGTACGGTGCGGTGCGGCATCAGGCCTGCGGACTGCATAACGTATCCCATGGACCGCCTGAGCTGGGGAGCTTTGACCCCGCTGACGTCGGCGCCGTCCACTGTGATGGTTCCGGAGGTGGGTTCCACCATGCGGTTGATCATTCGCAGGGATGTTGTCTTTCCGCAGCCCGAGGGTCCAACAAAGACGGTGACGGCACCGCGGTCGATGTCCATGCTCAGGTTCTCCACGGCGGGCGAGGCCGAGCCGGCGAAGGACTTGGTGACACCGCGGAAGGTGATCATCGGTTCGACGGCCCGCGGGGCGGAGTCCGGCAGGGTCATGGGGAAACCTTCCGTTTTTTGTGCGGGAGTCCCGCCTCTGGCTGCGGGGGGTCCGCAGACGGGCCGTCCTGACGTGTGTTTACGGTAGGACACCCGGTGGATGTAGTCCAGCAGATCATTCGGAACGGACAGCCGGGCGGATGGCTGCCATCTTCAGCCCCACCTGCACCAGGGGTGCCGGTCCCAGCTCGGGAACCCGGTCCAGCGGCACCCAGGCTGCCTCGTCGGTGCTGCCGTCCAGCTCATGGGTGAGCGTCCCAGACAGGACACGGGCACGGTAGATGATCCGCAGCGCGTGGAGCAGGTTCCGGTTTTCGCCGGGAAAGCGGTGCTCCGGTTCGATGAAGATGCTGTCCACCCCCAGCAGCTCCTCCGGTTCCACAAAATAGCCGGTCTCCTCGCGGACTTCCCGCACGACGGCGGCGGTCGCGTCTTCACGCACCTCGAGTCCTCCCCCGGGCAGGGTCCAGCTGGAATAGCCGTGGTCACGCCAGTGCGAGAGCAGGATGCTGCCGTTTCGGATGATGACGGCGTATGCGCCCACCCGGGTGTCGAAACTTTCAGCCACGCTGGACGTCCTGCGCGGCCAAATACCGGACACCGTGCACCGGGTCCTGTTCCAGGAACCGGATGCCGGTCAGCCCGGCGCGTTCCAGGTCCTGGCGCAGCCCGTCCCGGAGCAGCGGCTGATACATGCTCAGGCCACCGCCAACCACCACGGGGCCGCTAATGTCCAGCAGCCGGGCAGTATCCGCCGCCAGCCCCGCCAGGTGACGCGCCCCTGCCGCCACAATTTCGCTGCCCGCGGCGCTGCCCTGCGTTGCGGCATCAAAGACCACTGAGGCTTTCGAAGCCCAGTACCGGCGCCCGGTGCCGGTGTCGTGAAACAGGGCGATGAGTTGCTCCGGATCGGTCACTGAGCAGGCGGTCAGCAGCGCGGCGGACAACTCATCCGGCTGCTGGCGAAGGTTGAAGCGGCGCAGGGTATGCCGGACGACTTCACGCGCCATCCAGTAAGCGCTGCCCTCATCGCCCAGAAGGTAACCCCAGCCTCCGCAGCGGGCCTCTTCCCCGGCCGGGTTGAGCCCCCACGCCACGGATCCGGTCCCGGCAATCAGGGCAATGCCGGCCGGCGTCTGTCCGGCCGCCAGGATCAGGCGGGTGTCATGGATGACGTCCACCGCGGCGCCTGGAACGTGGGGGCTGATCAGCGCACGGAGCGCGTCGGCGTCGTCGGCGGTGTCAATGCCGCCGGAACCGGCGATAACGCGGTTCGCCGGAACGGAGCCCAAAGCCGAAAAAATCTCGGCGAGGTTGGCGGCAGCCTGCGCCGGGGCAACGTTCTGGACATTGGCGCTGCCGCTCACGGCTTCCCCGGCGGGAACCCCGTCAACGAGGAGCAGCCCGTGGGTTTTGGTTCCGCCGATGTCCAGGCCAATGACGATCTGGCCGGAACCGCTGCTTTGTGCCCCGCGGAGAATGTCCATTTGTCCACCCTACTTTCCTGGAGCGCCGAGCGGCACTTGCGGAGCGCTTTCGGTGCGGTCAGGAATGTTCCCGGGAACGGACCAGAAGCTCCTGTGCTGCGGCCAGCGTTCGGTCCGCTGCCTCCGTGCCCCGCCCCGCCGCACCGGCCACGAGGGTCAGCGCCACGGCGGCCGCCCGGGAGTAGAGAGCGGCGGGATCCGTTTCGGCCGTGAAAGCGCCTGCAAAGCGGTCCGCGGAGGCCCTCAGACCCGGGCTCCGCGGGTTTACCGCGGCAAAAACAAACAGGTGCCCCGTAAAACAAGCGAGATCATCCACCAGGTGTCCGGGGCCGAGGGCGTCCACATCCAGCATTCCGCTGATCTTCCACCCGGCCCGGCCTGGGTTGTCTACGAGGAGGTTGCCGCCGTGAAAGTCACCGTGCGCGGTCACCAGCGGGCCCGGATCGGCAGCGCGGACCGCAGCGTCGATTTCGCGGGCACACCGGGTAATCCGTTCCGCCTCCTGCGGGAACGCGACGGCGGCTCCCGCGGCGTAGTCCACAACGCGTTCGGCCCACGCAGGTCTGCGGCGAAAAGCCAGTGCCTCCGGCGGCAGTCCCGCCAGGAGATCGAGCAGCGACTGCGGGTCAACATCATCCGGGGACACATGGAGGTGCTGATGCAGGGAACGGCCTGGAAGTGCCCGCAGGGCCAGGACACTGTCCGGCTCCGGAACGGCTCCGGCGGGGATCTCCAGCAGCGCAGGCACGGGAAGTCCCGCAGCTGCCGCCGCTTCCAGCCGGCGGCGAAGCCCGGGAGCCAGTCCCGGCTGCAGAACTTTGAGGTAGGCCGTGGCACCTTCGAAGGTGCCGCGGACGACTGCGCGGCGCAGCGGCCGGTAAGCCGCCAGGGTCAAAGACGCCCGGGCGCCGTCCGTTCCGGCGCCAAAGAGGTCCCGGGCCACGGCGCCGGGGCTGGTAGCCCAGGCCAAACCCGACAGGACAGGGTCCCGGGGATGCACCCAGAGTCTCACTGCCGTACCGTCCGCAGAGCCCCGCACGGTCCGGCGGCTTTGTTCAGGGGTCAATGCAGCGGTGGTTGCACCCACCTGCAGTTGTACGGGTTGCCGGCCGCTGTCGGCTGAACCGCGACGGGGTACTGCGTCGACCCGGTACAGGGCACTGATTCCTGCACCCGGACGGTGATGGGTGCGCAGGTGGCTCCAGGACAGGGGCACCAACCCCAGCGGACGCACCGCAGCCATCAGCGGTCCGGACATGCCCGGACCTTCCAAACGGGATTTCTTAAGCGCGGCGGCGCTGGAGCACATCGTCGAGATTGATCTTGCCGGTCCCGGGAGCTGCCTCGGCTCCGGCGGAGTCCGAGGACTCTGTAACCGCGGGGGTAACCCCGGCGCGGAGGGACGTGCGGCCGGCAGGCTTGGGGGTCTGCGGCGGAACAAGCGGTTCCGGTGCCGGGCGCTGGGCCACGGGTGCTTCCACATAAATCGGCTTGGGCACAGCAACCGGTTCCCACGGGGTGGTGGAGGTTTTCGGCGGTCCGGCAGGGCCCTGCGGGGTTGAGGCGGCAGCGAAATCGAGGGCTGCACTGCGCAGTTCCGCTGCTGTGAGCGGGCGGTCGGAAGAACCGGGCGCCGTGGTGACTGTGGCCTGACCCGGAGCTCCGGCCGCGGCGGACCCGCTGTCGACGCCCGGGGTGCTTTCAGCGTCAAACAGGACAGTTTCACGCTGCGGCCTTACGGGCTCCGGGGAAACTTCCTGCGGCTCGTCCGCCTCGTACGCCGGCTCCGGTGCTGACACCGGCTGGTGCCGGCTTCCGGCGCTCATGGCAGCCCGAAAGGCTGCGTCGACGCGGCGGCGTCGGTCCCGTACCGCGAGGGCACGAAGCGAGGCAACTGCTGCCCCGGCCAGGACAACTCCGACCAAGGGCATCCACCATGAAGCAGCACCGAAAGCGGCCAGCGGGAGTCCAAGGACAACTGCGGCCAGAGCCAGCGCACCCATCAGGGCCAGTGCGGTGCGGCCGTAACGGACGCGGAAAACCGGCTGCGGGCCCTGGTGCCCGCGCGGCGCGTCCGGGGACGGTGTCCGGGAAGCATGGTTTCCAAGCCCGGCGGCGGACTCGTTGTACGAGGTGGACTCGTTGTACATAGTGGTGTTTCCCTGCTGGGACAGTCCATCAGCGGAGATGGAAGAGCGGATGGCTGTTGAGGAGGGAGCCGGGCGGACCGCCGGCCGGTGGGCTGCCGGCACCAGTGCGGTGCCTGACAGGCGGAATATATAGGGGGCAACCCACAGCAGCCAGAGACCAACGGTGACGGCCAGGATCAGGGAGCTGTTAAGAGGGAAGTCCACAACTACGACGTTATGAGCTAATGCACAGGTGACTGCGCATTCGTGTCGGTGTGTCGGAGTTCAGTGCCAAAAAAGGATGCCCCGCTGTCATGTCCTGGCCAGCCAGCGGGTCAGCAATCCCTCCGGAACATCTTCGGTAGTGAGGGCAAAGCTGCGGTGATCAGCCCATTGACCGGCAATGTGCAAATATCGTTTCCGCAGCCCTTCATCACGAAATCCCAGCTTTTCGACAACGCGAAGGCTGGCGGCGTTCTCCGGTTTGATGTTGATTTCCATCCGATGGAGTCCAAGGGCACCAAAGCAGTGGTCCGTAGCCAGAGCAACCGCTGTCGGCGCGATCCCCCGGCCGGCCCTCGCTTCGTCCACCCAGTACCCCAGGGTGGCCATGCGGGCTGATCCCCAGACAATGGTGGACACGGTCAGCTGCCCCGCAATCGCCGGCGCAGAACGCAGTCCCTCGCGTTCAGTGATGAGGAAAGGGAGTGCTGTTTCCTGGCGCGCCTGCTGGTTCAGGCTGCGCACCATAGCCGCATAGGACGGAAGGTCGCCGCCGGGAAGCGGATTGCTTGCTTCCCAGGGCGCCATCCATTGGGCATTGCGGATGCGGAGGTCCGTCCACTCGCGCCGGTCGCGGTAGCGGATGGGGCGCAGCCCCAGATCGCCGCATTCCAGCGTCACCGGCCAGATGGCCGACCCCCACACAACATCAGCTTTCGAGCGTACCGGTGAAGTCCTTGAGCCACTCGCGCAGGTCCGGACCGAGGTCCTCGCGCTCGGAGGCCAGCGTCACTACGGCTTTCAGGTAGCTCAGCTTGTCACCGGTGTCATACCGGCGGCCGCGGAACACGACGCCGTACACGCCGGCGCCTTCACCCTCTTCCCGTGCGGCCAGGGTCTGCAGGGCATCGGTCAGCTGGATTTCTCCGCCGCGTCCGGGGCCGGTTTCCTCCAGCACATCGAACACCGCCGGGTGCAGGACATACCTGCCGATGACGGCAAGGTTGGACGGTGCGTCAGCAACATCCGGCTTTTCCACCAGCTTGTTCACACGGACGTAGTCTTCGCCTTCGACCACGGAGATGTCGGCGCAGCCGTAGGCGCTGATCTGTTCCGGCTCCACCTCGATGAGGGCAATAACCGAACCGCCGGTCTTGGCCTGGACCTCGACCATCTTGGTCAGGAGTTCGTCACGGGCGTCAATCAGATCATCACCGAGGAGTACAGCGAACGGCTCATCGCCGACATGAAGCTTGGCCCGCAGCACGGCGTGTCCCAGACCCTTGGGGTCACCCTGGCGCAGGTAGTGGATCTCGCCGAGTTCAGAAGCCGCCCGCACCAGTGCAAGCTTTTCGAGATCGCCCTTATCCTCAAGCGTCTTTTCGATAAAAGGGACGCGGTCAAAGTGGTCTTCGAGGGATCGTTTGTTACGGCCGGTAATCATCAGGATGTCAGACATACCGGAATTGACGGCCTCCTCCACCACATATTGAATGGCGGGCTTATCCACTACCGGCAGCATTTCCTTCGGCATGGCTTTGGTTGCCGGCAGGAAACGGGTACCCAGCCCGGCTGCGGGAATTACGGCTTTGGTTACGGTGGCACGTGAAGTCATGTCCGTAAGAGTACATAAGCGGGGCCCCATTCCACCAAATGCGCGCCATTTTCACGCCGCGGTTGGGACAATGGTCGGATGCCTCACTCTGCTGCCTCCAAGGACCAGGCCCGGAACGAATATCGACGGCGCCGGCGGGAGCTGTCATCCGCCGCTGCGCTGGTTGCCGGCCGGTCGCTGGCAGCCCGTGCTTTCACCGTCATTCCGCGTTTGGTGTCCCCCGCTGCCACGGTGGCCGCGTACCTGTCCGCCGGACGTGAACCTGACACAGGTCCGCTGCTGGCAGGACTGCACGCGGGGGGATACGACGTCGTGGTTCCGGTCTGCGAGCCTGAGCGCCAGCTTTCCTGGTGCCGCTGGACACCCGAATCATCCCTCGTACCCGGGTTATTCCCGTCCGTTCCCGAACCTGCCGGGCCCAGGCTGTCAGTGCAGGACCTCCCAAACCTCGAACTGCTCCTCATCCCGGCCCTGGCCGTTGATGCCGAGGGGATGCGGATGGGCAAGGGCGGCGGCTACTACGACCGGTTCCTGTCCGGTTTCAGGGCCAGGGGTAACGCCGCCCCGGCGGTTGGCGTGGTCTATGACCAGGAATTTGTGTCTGCACGGTCCTGGGAATCCGATTCCCTGGACCAGCCGGTGAACGCGGTGCTGACCCCCTCACAGTGGACGAATCTGCCGCTTAGGCCGGTGTATAGTTAGCACTCAAGGGCACCGAGTGCCAGCCGGGCCTGACAGTAGTCAGTGAATCAGCCGGGCCGGGGTCCTGACATCTTGGTTTTCAGGAGGAGTAAGTAACAGTGCCTACGTATGCCTATGCCTGCAAGGACTGCAGCCACACGTTCGATATCCAGCAGTCCTTCACCGATGACACCCTGACGGTTTGCCCCGAGTGCAGCGGCAACCTGAGGAAGAAGTTCAACAGTGTAGGGGTGGTGTTCAAGGGGTCGGGTTTTTACCGCACTGATTCCCGCGATGCCAAGAGCACCCTTCCGGCAGCACCGGCCAAGACTGACAGTGCTTCGTCCACTGCCTCTACAGCCTCGTCACCGGCACCGGCAACTTCTTCCGCGTCCGCAGGATCCTCCGGCTCGTCCTCAGGCAAGGGCTCTTCCGCCGCTTAGCGGCCCAACGCTCCTCCCCAGCGGGCATACGGGGACATTCGGGGAAGAAATATCCTCAGCAGCCCGAACGATGCGTTCCTGCCCGGGTGACCGGGCCTAGGTTCGGTGCGTGAGTCCTTACCCCGCATCACGTCCCCGTTTCGCCTCCGCACTTCGCCTGCGGTTAAAAAGATTCCTGCTCCGTCGCAGGCGCCTGCTTGCGGCCCTCTTGTGCTGCGCCGCCGCGGGCACAGCCGTCCAGGCGCTGTTGCCGCCTGCTGCCGGTGAAAACTCAATTGTCGTCTCGGCCTCGGACCTGCCGGCCGGAGCCGTACTCACGTCACGGGACCTCCGGACGGTGACGGTTCCGGCAGCAACAATGCCTCCGGGCTCATTCGCTGCCCCTGGTCAGGCTGCCGGCCAGCGGCTGGCCACTCCCCTGAAGCAGGGCAGCCCCGTGCTGCAGACATCGCTGGTGGGAACCGGACTCCTGACCGGCGCCCCGCCCGGTTCCGTGGCGGTGGCGATCCGCCCCGCCGATCCTGCCATGGTTGCGCTGTTGGCCCCTGGACAACTGGTGGACGTGGTCCTCGCAGGCTCCGACGGCATGCAGCATCCGGACAGCCCGGTGCTTCTCGCCGCCGGAGCACCCATCCTGTGGACGGCTGCGGACGGTGCTTCCGCGTGGCCGGGTTCCGCCGAAACCGATGCCATGGTGGTATTGGCTGCCGCACCGGACCAGGCTGCCGCCCTTGCCTCCGCCTCGGGGTCCGGCCTGGTTCACCTGATCCTTACCGGGGGCTGAGCTTTTCCCGGCGACGACAGTGACAGTCCCGGCGACGACAGTGTCAGTCCCAGTGCGGCGGCCGCTGTTCGAGCAGCCAGGTGTCCCGGTCCTCGGGTTCATCGCCCCACACCCGGGGATCGTCCTCCGCGGCCTTGGCCTTGAGTTCGGCCGGGGCTTCTTCCTTCCGTGCCGGCAGCGGGCGGGGGACGGTGCCCCCGCTCGCGCGGCGGTGCGGCTTCCGGGGCGTCACGGCCGCCGTGCCTCCCGGCTTGATGCATCAGGATCAGTCTCGGGCTTGGGGGCAACCGTGCCGCGTTCCCTGATCCGGCTGCTGCCGTGCGGCTTTGAGGGGAGGCTGCCGCGGCGGGCAAGCGACCCGCTGACGGAAGTCCCCCCGGACTGGACCGGCTTTCCCTCACCTTCCCTGGGTGCGGGCAGGTTGAGGTATCGTCCCACCAGATCCGCGCAGGCTGACGGATCGCTGAAAACCTCAATGGTCCACAGCGGCATATAGCGCCACCCCAGACGTTCCAGCAGCTGGGGCCGCAGCCGGCTGCGCTCACGCACGCTCATTGTCCGGTACCGCTCGGTGCCGTCGGACTCGATGGCCATCGGCACGGCGGGTTCACCGTCGGCGTTGCTGCCGTCAACGGTAGCCACAATATCGATGGCTCCCTGATAGTGGTCCCACACTTTGGCACCGCGGGCCCGCAGCCGGTTGACGAGGTCAGCCACCAGCGGATCCTCCTCCATGATCCCGCCTGCAATGTTCTCGGCTCCGCGGGGTGCCGAACCCGTTTCGGCAGCTTCGCTGCGCTGGGCGGCGGAAGGCGCCGACTGGTCCAGTTCCCGCTTGATGAGGTCGTAGAAATCGAGGGCACCATACCCGAGGCGGGACTTGTCCAGGTCCTCGGGCCGGAAACAGGTCAGGACATGCAGCCTGCTGCGGGCACGGGTCATGGCGGTGAGGAACTTTCCCCGCCCGTCGGACGCGGACAGCGGCCCGAAGGTGTGCAGTGCACGGCCGTGGGGAGTGCGTCCGAACCCGAGGGAGAAAATCACGCTGTCGCGCACCAGCCCGGCCGCGCGGTCCACGGGGACCACCCGGAAGGACTCCTTGCCCGGAGTGAAGAAGTCGGAGGCCCAGGGGAAATTGGCCATCTGCACCCGGATTGCCTCGGCAACACGCACGGCATGCCGCGGGCTGGCCGTGACAACTGCCAGGGACTGGTGCGGACGGCGGCGGATGTGCTCGAAGACCAGGTCTACAACGCGGTTGACCTCGGCGGCCACGCTTTCGACACCCTCGTGGTCGGCGCTGGGCATACCCGTGCCGTCCGCCAGGTATTCGACGGTGAGCGGACGTTCAGCGGAAGAAACCTCGGCGCCGCGCGGAACCATGGTCAGGCGGCCGTCATAGAAACTGCGGCTCAGCTGATTCATGAGTGCGCGGTCAGTGCCGCGGTACACGGTGGACAGCGTCCGGGTCGGCAGGACGGCGGTCAGGGCTTCGAAAACACTGACGAGGTCATGCTGCTCCCCCGCCGGACGGGAGGGTTCAACTCCAATCGTGAACGGCCTCGGACCGCCAAGCTCCCCGTCGCCGAAAGCGATGACCTGGGCGGCCCGTGCCAGGGCGGGAACCGCGGACTGCAGGGAGGTGGATTCGGCGTCGAGGACAATGACGGCGTCAAAGGACCTGGTGCCGGGCAGCACCATGGGCAGGACCAGCGGACTGGCGGCCCAGACCGGCAGCAGTGCGGAAACCAGCTCGGCTGACTGAGCGCACAGGTCCGGCAGGGTGAGCGGACCGTTCTTGATGGCGTCGCGCAGAGCGGCTGCATCGGAGGGCGCAGCCTTCACTCCACGGCGCCACCTGTCCGCGAGGGCAAACCGCACCCGGGCGCTGCCGGAGGCAATGTGCGCGTTGTCCGCCAGACGGTATTCGGCTTCAAGCCGGCGCAGGCTGTCGCCGTCGGACATAGCCAAATAATCATCGCCGCTGATCATCGCTTCAAGAGCCGACTGCCACCAGGCAAGCTCAAGCTCATAGCCAACCTGCCGCGGCTGGACTTCACGGGCTTCGAGGTCATCCAGCAGCTCGCCCAGACCCTGGCCGCGCATTTCGTCCAGCAGGAGGGTGCGTTCGGGCAGGGTTTCCAGAGTCTCCCGGTCCCCGGCCAGCGCATCGAGCTGCTTCTCCAGCTCATCCAGCGTCAGCTCGGCGAGGTTCGGCTTGGCAGGCGTCCCGTCAAGAATGCCCGTGAGGGTGTCCAGTTGGTCCTTGACGGTGATGTAGGACCGGTTGATGTCGGCCAGCCCGGTGGGCACCGAGGGGTGGCGCTGCGTAGTGGCGTAGCGGCCCCACACGGCGCGCTGCTGCTGGACCTCAACCAGTGAGGAGTGCAGGTCTGAAATGTGCACCCCGGGCCGGATGTACTCCTTGGCGACCCGCCGCAGGCGGGACCGGGTCATGGAGCTCATGTCCACGGCGCGTTCACGCCGCCAGGACGAGGACGCCGTGGCGGAAATCAGGTCACTGACCGGACGGTCAAAGATGTCCGGGGTGAACTTGTCCAGGCTTTCACGCACCGCGACCAGCAGCTCCAGCTGCTCGCCCCACTGTGCAAAGGTTTCACCAAGGCGGATCTGCGAGTGTTCGGCAACGGACTGCACCTGTGCGCGCAGTTCAGGCAGGTCCCGGGCCAGGCTTTGGGTGAGCTCGTACGCCTCTTCCGTTTCCTTGCGGTTGAGCAGCTTGGCACCGAACCAGGGGCTGGTGGTGGCGGCACGGCTGAAGCTGCCCAGTTCCGCGGCCCGGCGCAGCCTTCCGGTCAGCTCGGTCCGGTCCGTGATGCTGTCCAGGACACTGCGCTTGAGCCGGACAGTGGTGGCCGGGGCGGGGCTCATGGACGTGAGTTCCGCCAGGGACTGCATGGCCTGGTAGGGCGAGCAGCCCCAGCGCCGGCGAACGTTGTGCAGTGATTTCACGTGGTCGCGCAGCTGGTGCCGGTTGGAGACCAGAACCTTGTGCAGGCTTTCCAGATCCGGGTCCGCAGCCTTTTCGTTGCGGACGATGGCCCGAATCAACTGATCCTTCAGCTGCTGCTCAGTCAGGCCGGCGTTGATTTGGAGCACGGCGGATCCCAGGTGCAGGGAATCCAGCGCGGAGACAAACTGATTCAGCGTCCCGCGGCGTTCGGCCACCACGAGCACGGACTTCCCCGCATGGACCAGCGCAGCCGCGGCATTGAGGGCAGTTTGCGTCTGTCCGGTTCCGGGAGGGGCGGAGACCACGAGTGACTGGCCGTCCAGGATCAGGTCCAGGACGTCCTGCTGCTCATGGTCGGCATCCAGTACCAGCAGCTCATCGGCCGGCAGCCGGTCATCCAACGGCGGCAGTGCTGGATCCTTGGCATCCGGGGCGGCGTTGCCCGTGCCGCGTGCGGAGTCCATCAGGGCCCGCAGGATGGGGTGGGCGGGGTCCAGGGCGCTGTCTTCAGCCAGATCCGACAGATCAGCGAAGGTGGAGACCAGGAGGCGGTGTTCAATGTTGATGCCGCGGACCCCCTCCGTGACGGCCCGCAGTTTTTCCAGGACCGGATGCGGATCAAACCTCGCGGTGCCGTAGGCAAGACGCGCCAGTGCCTCGACGTCGATGTCCAGGCCCTGTTCATGCTGCAGGTGGCGGACAAAAGCGGGGTTCAGGGCTGCCTTGTCGGTGAGCTGCAGCTCATAGTCGTCCTGCGAGGGGTGCACGGTCAGCGAGACCGGGGTCAGCAGGACCGGAGCCGTGAGCGACTCGGGGCGGACGGCGTCGTCGTCAGCGTAGCGCCAGGAGGCGGTGCCGGCGGCCAGGTAGCCGACGTCGATGCCTCGGTCCGTGCCGAGCTCGTAGATTTTCGCACGCAGCAGGCGCCCGGCCTTCATGGCGGCACCGTACTGCTCTGAGTCGCGCAGCAGCGTGGACAGGCGCGTGCGGCGTCCCGCCAGCAGCTGGGCCAGCCCGGACGGGTGCGCATGGGTCAGATCGATGCTGTTGGAGGGTGACGGGGTGAAGTGAAGCAACGTGTCCGATCCGGCATGCTGTCCCAGTTGTCCCAGCCACGGCAGCAGGAAGTCCGAGGCGTTGTCCCCGGGATTCTGCTCAGACACTGGTGCCCTCTTTTCTGCACTTCCGCGCGACGTTCTTGACCAAATTGGCATACCTTCCAAACTATCGCTTCCTGCCGGGTTTACCCGACATAGCAACGCGGGGGACAGCCTGTTCGGCTGTCCCCCGCGGTCAATCTACTCCCACTCGATGGTTCCCGGCGGCTTGGACGTCACGTCCAGCACCACGCGGTTGATCCCGTCGACTTCATTGGTAATGCGGTTGGAGATGCGTGCCAGCAGGTCATACGGCAGGCGTGACCAGTCAGCAGTCATTGCGTCTTCGCTGGAAACCGGCCGCAGGACGATCGGATGTCCGTAGGTGCGGCCGTCGCCCTGGACGCCCACGCTGCGCACATCGGCCAGCAGGACAACCGGCATCTGCCATACGTCGTTGTCCAGGCCGGCTGCGGTCAGCTCGGCACGGGCGATCGCGTCGGCGCGGCGCAGCAGGTCCAGGCGTTCCTGGTTGACCTCGCCGATGATGCGGATACCCAGTCCGGGGCCGGGGAACGGCTGGCGTCCCACGATCTCGGCCGGCAGGCCCAGCTCGCGGCCCACGGCGCGGACCTCGTCCTTGAACAGGGCCCGCAGGGGTTCCACCAGCTCGAACTTCAGGTCCTCGGGCAGTCCGCCCACGTTGTGGTGGCTCTTGATGTTGGCTGCGCCCTCGCCGCCGCCGGATTCGACGACGTCCGGGTACAGGGTGCCCTGAACGAGGAACCGGATGGGTTCACCGGCAGCAGCTGCCTCGGCCATGATGGCGCGCTCGGCTTCTTCGAACGCGCGGATGAACTCGCGGCCGATGATCTTGCGCTTTGTTTCCGGATCCGTGACGCCGGCGAGGGCTTCGAGGAAGCGCTTCTGCTCATTGGCGACGTAGAGGTTGACGCCGGTGGATGCCACGAAGTCGCGCTCCACCTGCTCGGCTTCACCTTCGCGCAGCAGGCCGTGGTCCACGAACACGCAGGTCAGCTGGTCGCCGACGGCACGCTGCACCAGTGCTGCGGCAACGGCGGAGTCGACGCCGCCGGAGAGCCCGCAGATCACGCGGGAGCTGCCCACCTGCTCGCGGATGCGTTCGACCTGCTCTTCCACAATGTTGCCCGTGGTCCAGCTGCGGTCCAGGCGTGCGCCCTTAAACAGGAAGTTCTCCAGGACGGACTGGCCGTGCGCGGAGTGCTTCACCTCCGGGTGCCACTGGACGCCGTAGAGCTGCTTCTCTTCGTTGGCGAAAGCCGCAACGGGGGCACCGGCCGTGGTGGCCAGCACGTCGAATCCGGGCGGAGCTTCCTGAACGCTGTCACCGTGGCTCATCCAGGTGTTCTGCTGTTCCGGCGTGCCCTCAAGGATGGAACGCGGGCCTCCGACGGCGGTGGCGTCGGTGGAGCCGTATTCGCGCAGGCCGGTTTTGGCGACCTTGCCGCCCAGGGCGTTGGCCATGGCCTGGAAGCCGTAGCAGATGCCCAGGACGGGGACACCTGCCTCAAACAGGCCTTCGCTGACTGCGGGGGCGCCTTCGGCGTAAACGCTGGAAGGGCCGCCGGAAAGGATGATCGCGGCCGGGTTCTTCGCCAGGATCTGTTCCGTGGTCCAGGTGTGGGGC
The DNA here is from genome assembly GCF_002929435.1 of Arthrobacter sp. 9E16. Lineage (NCBI taxonomy): Bacteria > Bacillati > Actinomycetota > Actinomycetes > Micrococcales > Micrococcaceae > Arthrobacter > Arthrobacter sp. 9E16. Next base: position 375,428 of record NZ_PJIU01000001.1, read on the forward strand.
ACCACCTCGGAATAGACATCTGCATCGCGTACCCGGCGGGCAATGAGCTGGGCGTACTGGGCGCCGAAGTCCACAACTAGGACAGGGCGCTCTTCTATGGGAGGGGTCGCGGAATTAGTCACGCTTCAAGGATAGTCGCCGGAGCATCCGTGCCGCACATCCGCGCGGGAGCCGGTGCCTCAGTAGCGCTTGGCCGCTTCCGGATGGGCAGCGAGTTCCGCAAGGACCTGTTTGTGCGTACGGCCCTCCACAATGAAGGACAGGAAGGGCACCACACCACCCAGGGCGATCAGGATGAACTTCGAGAACGGCCAGCGCATCAGCTGCCACAGGCGGAAGTCAGCCAGCAGGTAGACCACGTACAACCAGCCGTGGGCAATCAGCACACCCGTGAAAAGGTTCAGCGGACCAACGGTGATCTCCTCGATCTTCAGCCCGTATTTGAGAATCATCTCAATGCACAACAGGAGAAGAAACACACCGGTGACGTAGGAAGAAACCTTGTAAAAGGTCAGGGCCGAGCGGATCTGGGCGTGGGTGCCGCCAAAACGGCGCTTCTTCCGGCGCGGTTTCTTGGTTGCTGCGGGTGCCCCGGCGGGGGCCTGTACTGGATCGCTCACTTCTGTACCTCACTGGTCGGTGCCGGACGCCCCGGGACGGGGCCCTCGTCGTCGTCGTCGTCTTCTTCGTCATCGTCGTAGTACTCGTCGTCGTCCTCGAGGGAACGCTGGTGGGCATCCGCCACGAGGCGCCACCACAGGAAGACGGAGAACCCGGCGAAGACCACCCACTCGATGGCGTAGAAGATGTTCATCCAGTTCACTGAAGTTTCCTGGGGCTGCGCATCCACGTCGACTACGCGCATGTCTCCGGTTTCCGGAGCCTCACCGTCCACCGTGATCTCGTTGGCAGTGACGAACGCCGCATACCCCGGGGTGTCCCAGACATTGATCAGTTCGGCGCTGGAGAGGCTGGGCAGGACCCCTTCCTCTTCTGGTGCCTTTGCGATGGGCCCTTCGGGCGGCAGCAGGCGGCCGACGACGACGGCGTCCCCGGACGGGGCGGGTTCGGCATCGCCGGGCTCGGCAACCCAGCCGCGGACCACCGGCATGACGGCGCCGTCCGGTGCTCCCTCCACGGCGAATGCGGTGACCACCCAGTATCCGCGGTCCCCGTCGTACAGCCGCTGGTCAATCAGTACGGTGTCCTCACCACGGAAGGAACCGTTCATGGAGACCATCTGGTCTGCCTCGGTGCCCATCAGTTCCACACCGGGGGTGAACACCTCGGTGAGGGGACGGACCTTTTCGGTTTCACCTGCGGCGGGCGGCAGCTCACTCTCGGCGGTCGAAAACTGCCACTGGCTCAGGAGCACGAAGACCGTCGAGATCGCAAGCGCAAAGAGAAGGGCGGCGATCCAGCGGGGTTGCAGGGCAGTTTTCAGCACCCCTTAACCGTACTTCGTACCCGTGTAGAAAACCCAATGCCTGCTGTGCGCAGCTCCGGCACCCGCGGCATCAGCAGGCGCCGTCAATGGTCAAAAAACACCAGCGAGGAGTTGATCAGTTCGGAAATGACTTCGGCGTCGTTGGCCCGGCGGAGCGAATCCCGGAAGGCCGGGCGGAACAGCGACCGCGCGATGGTGGCCAGGACTTCCAAGTGTTCAGAGAAGGCTTTGGCAGGCGTGGCTATCAGCAGAACCACGGTGGCCGGTCCGTCCGACGCGCCAAAATCAATGCTGTGCCCGTAGCGGGTGATCCCCACGGCAATTGAGGTCTGCACCACTTCCTCGCTGCGCGCGTGCGGCATGCCGATGCCGCCGGGCAGCCCGGTGGCCATTTGGTGTTCCCGGGCATTGACCTGCTCCAGGAACACCTCCAAATTACGGATCCGTCCCTGGTCATACATCCGCCGGGCAAGCTGGGCTGCCGCATCCGAGCGGTCGGCCGCTTCCATCTGCAGAATGACCATTTCAGGGACCGTCAGGACGGCACCCTTTTCATTCAGGGAGAGTTCAGGTTCCACTTCCGTCGGTTCCGGTTCAGGCCAGCGGAGCGATGTCGTGGGCCTTCAAGCGTGCTGCGTCGGCCGAAACATCATCGGGCTGTTCCTGGCTGCGCCGCTCGGCTTCCACCCGCGCCTCGTAGTGGGCCACTTCCTGCTCCACCCGTTCCGGACTCCAGTTCAGGATGGGCGCCATGAGTTCGGCCACAACCGGGGCAGCGGAGACTCCCCGGTCCCACGACTCGATGGAGATGCGGGTGCGCCGGGCCAGGACGTCCTCCACATGCCGGGCACCCTCGGACGTGGTGGCATACACCACTTCGGCGCGCAGGTAATCGTCCGCTCCGGGCAGGGGCTCCCCCAGCTCAGGATTGGCACGGATCAGTTCCAGCACCTCGTTGGCCAGGGATCCGTAACGGTTGAGCAGATGCTCCACCCGGACCACATGGACTCCGTAGTGCTCCGCGGTGCGGTGCCGGAGATTCCAGGCCGCCTTATAGCCCACCGCACCCAGCAGCGGGATGGTGGAGGTGCAGCTTTCCGGCACCTTCCCGTCCAGCGCCCGGGCGGCCTCATCCACGGCATCCTTCGCCATGACCCGGTAGGTGGTCCATTTGCCGCCGGCAACAACCACCAGCCCCGGCACGGGATGGGCCACCACATGTTCGCGGGAGAGTTTGGCCGTGGAATCATTCTCGCCGGCAAGCAGCGGCCGCAGGCCGGCGTAGACGCCTTCAACGTCCTCGCGCGTCAGCGGAGTTTTCAGCACGGTGTTCACATGCTCCAGCAAGTAGTCGATGTCCGCCGAGGTCGCTGCGGGATGTGCCTTGTCCAGATTCCAGTCGGTGTCCGTGGTGCCCACAATCCAGTGCCGGCCCCACGGGATCACGAACAGCACGGATTTTTCCGTGCGCAGGATCATGCCCACGGTGGACTGGATCCGGTCGCGGGGAACCACCAGGTGCACACCCTTGGACGCCCGGACTTTCAGCTGTCCCCGGTCCGTCACCATGGCCTGGGTTTCGTCGGTCCACACGCCGGTGGCATTGACCACCTGGCGGGCGAACACATCGAATTCCCGGCCGGTCTCGGAGTCCTTGACCCGGGCACCAACTACACGTTCACCCTCGCGAAGGAAGTCCACCACGGACACCCGGTTGGCCACGGTGGCGCCGTAGTGCGCTGAGGTGCGGACCATGTTGGCAACGTACCGGGCGTCGTCCACCTGGGCGTCGTAGTAGCGGATGGAGCCAACCATGGCGTCATCCTTCAGGCTGGGCGCCGCCCGGAGCGTGGCTTTTTTGCTGAGGTGCTTGTGCATCGGCACCCCGCGGGAATTGCCGGAGGTCAGGCCCATGGTGTCGTACAGCATGATGCCGGCACCAACATAGGGGCGCTCATAGAACCGGTGTGTCAGCGGGTAGAGGAACGGTACGGGCTTGACCAGGTGCGGGGCGATCCGCTGAATCAGCAGGCCGCGTTCCTTCAGCGCCTCGGCTACGAGGGCAAAATCCAGCATCTCCAGATAGCGCAGACCGCCGTGAATGAGCTTGGAGGAACGCGACGACGTGCCCGACGCCCAGTCCCGGGCCTCCACCATGCCCACTTTGAGTCCGCGGGTGACTGCGTCCAGGGCGGCACCGGCACCCACCACGCCGCCGCCAACAATCAGGATGTCCAGTTGCTGGCCGGGCTCCGCCGTGGAACGCAGCGCCGCCAGGGCGTCCTCCCGGTATTCCGGACTGAGTGCATCTTTGCTCATGGTCAAGATTTCCTCTCTGGGACGCGCTGGCGGCGCAGTGGTCTTTGCAGCCACTGTAGGGAACTACATGGCGGATAGGTAGGGCGCGACCAGCACCTCAATGCGCTGGAAGGCTTTCACATCGGAGTAACCCGTGGTGGCCATGGCACGACGCAGGGCACCCATCAGGTTGGACGTGCCGTTGGTGTGGTGCGACGGACCCCAGAGAACTTCCTGCAGCGGGCCGACGGTGTCCAGCCGGACCCTGTCGCCGCGGGGAAGTTCGCTGTGGTGGGCTTCCTGGCCCCAGTGCCATCCCTGTCCGGGGGCTTCTTCCGCCCGGGCCAGAGCCGATCCGAGCATCACGGCGTCCGCGCCCATGGCGATCGCCTTGACGATGTCACCGCTGGTGCCCATTCCGCCGTCGGCGATCACGTGGACGTAGCGTCCGCCTGACTCGTCCATGTAATCGCGGCGCGCCTCGGCGATGTCTGCGATCGCGGTGGCCATGGGGGCGTGGATGCCCAGTGCCCGGCGGGTGGTGGTGGTCGCTCCCCCGCCGAAGCCGACCAGGACGCCTGCGGCTCCGGTGCGCATCAGGTGCAGGGCCGGGGTGTAGCCGGCTGCGCCGCCCACGATGACGGGAACGTCCAGTTCGTAGATGAACTGCTTGAGGTTCAGCGGCTCAACGGTCTTGGAGACGTGCTCGGCAGAGACGGTGGTGCCGCGGATGACGAAGATGTCCACGCCGGCGGCCAGGACGGTCTTGTAGAACTCCTGGGTGCGCTGCGGGGTCAGGGAGCCGGCAACGGTCACGCCGGCGTCGCGCACCTCGGCCAGGCGGGAGGTGATCAGCTCCGCCTGGATGGGTGCTTCATAGATTTCCTGCAGCCGGCGGGTGGCCGCGGGATTGAAGTTATCTTCACTGAGGACCGCGATCTCATCCAGCAGCGGCTGGGGGTCCTCGTAGCGGGTCCACAGCCCTTCAAGGTTCAACACACCCAATCCGCCCAGGCGGCCCATCGCTATAGCGGTGGCCGGGGACATCACCGAGTCCATGGGGGCTCCCATGACCGGCATTTCAAACTGGTAGGCGTCGATCTGCCAGTTGATGGAAACATCCTGCGGGTCCCGCGTCCGGCGGGACGGCACAATTGCCACATCATCGAGGGAGTAGGCTCGGCGCCCACGCTTGCCACGGCCAATTTCTATCTCATTGCTCACGCCTCTAGGTTATCCCAGCTTTGGAAGCCGGGCCTTAAAGCAGCAGCAACCGCATCCTTCCCCGTCATCTGGAGGATGGATGCGGCTGCTGCCGTCGGTGCCGAAATTAGCGGCGGGTGCCGTAGTTCGGCGCCTCCGCCGTCATCATGATGTCGTGCGGGTGGGATTCCTTGAGGCCGGCCGGGGTGATCCGGACAAACTTGCCCTTCTGCTTCAGCTCTTCGATGGTGCGCGCACCGGTATAGAACATGGTCTGGCGCAGGCCGCCCACCAGCTGGTGAGCGACGGCGGACAACGGACCCCGGTAGGGAACCTGGCCTTCAATGCCCTCGGGGATCAGCTTTTCGTCACTGGGGACATCGGCCTGGAAATAGCGGTCCTTGGAGTAGGACGTGTTCTTGCCGCGGCTCTGCATGGCACCGAGCGAACCCATGCCGCGGTAGGACTTGAACTGCTTGCCGTTGACGAAGACCAGGTCACCCGGGCTTTCGGCGGAACCGGCCAGCAGGCCGCCCAGCATGACGGTGTCTGCGCCGGCAACGATGGCCTTGCCGATATCGCCGGAGTACTGGAGGCCGCCGTCGGCGATCACCGGCACGCCCGCCGGGATGGCGGCTTTGGCAGCTTCGTAGATGGCGGTGATCTGAGGAACGCCCACTCCGGCCACCACGCGGGTGGTGCAGATGGATCCGGGACCCACGCCCACCTTGATGGCGTCGGCGCCGGCGTCGATCAGGGCCTGGGCACCTTCGCGGGTGGCTGCCTGGCCGCCAATGATGTCCACGTGCGCCACCGCCGGGTCCTTCTTCAGGCGGGCAATCATGTCCAGCACGCCTGCACTGTGGCCGTTGGCGGTGTCCACGACGAGGATATCCACGCCGGCGTCAACGAGTGTCATGGCACGCTCATAGCCGTCACCGAAGAAACCGATCGCGGCGCCGACACGCAGCCGGCCTTCCTCGTCCTTGGTGGCCAGCGGGTACTGCTCGGCCTTGTCGAAGTCCTTGACCGTGATCAGGCCCTGCAGGCGGCCGTCGTCGTCGACCAGCGGCAGCTTCTCGATGCGGTGCTTGCCCAGCAGTTCCACGGTTTCTTCGGCGCTGATACCCACGCGGCCGGTGATCAGCGGCATGCGGGTCATGACTTCATGAACCTTGCGGGCGGGGTAGTCGGCACGCGGGATGAAACGGGTGTCGCGGTTGGTCACGATGCCCAGCAGCTTGTCGTCCGCATCCACAACGGGCAGGCCGGAGACACGGAAGTGGGCGCACAGGTCATCCAGTTCCTGCAGGGTGGCGTCCGGGGAGATGGTCACCGGGTTGGTGATCATGCCTGATTCGCTGCGCTTGACGCGGTCCACGTGCTCGGCCTGGTCTGCGATGGACAGGTTGCGGTGGATGACACCGAGTCCGCCCTGGCGTGCCATGGCGATGGCCATGCGGGATTCGGTCACCGTGTCCATCGCGGCCGAAAGCAGCGGTGTCTGGACGGTGATCCGCTTGGACAGGCGGGAGGAGGTGTCCGCCTCGGACGGAATGACGTCCGTGGGGCCGGGCAGCAGCAGGACGTCGTCGTACGTCAGGCCGATGAAGCCGAACGGGTCATGCTCTGTGGACTGCTGGCTCAAAACTGCGCCTCTTTCGCGGAAGGACCGGAGGGATGGGGAAAACGCCGGAAAAAGGACCGGCTGGCTTCCTTACATCCTAAAACGAAAGACCGCCGGTCCCTATTCCAAATCCTTACTGGTGGCATCACTCACAGCCGGGCATGCAAAAGGCCCCGGTGCCGCAGCAAAATACTGCTGCAGCGCCGGGGCCTCTGTGTCACCTAGTGCTGGTGGCCGTGATCTTCTTCGTCATCGGCAGGCTTCTCCACCACAAGTGCCTCGGTGGTGAGGACCAGGGCGGCGATGGATGCGGCGTTGCGCAGCGCCGAACGGGTGACCTTGACCGGGTCAATGATGCCGGCCTCGATCAGGTTCTCGTATTCGCCCGTCGCGGCGTTGAAGCCGTTGTTGACCTCAAGGTCAGTGACCTTGGCGACAACAACCATGCCCTCGGCGCCCGCGTTCTCGGCGATCCAGCGCAGCGGCTGTGCCAGGGCGCGGCGCACCAGACCGACGGCGGTGGCGGCGTCGCCTTCCAGCTTCAGCACCTCCGCGTCGGTGTCCAGGGCCTTGGCAGCGTGGACCAGTGCGGAACCGCCGCCGGCCACGATGCCCTCTTCCAGGGCCGCACGCGTCGAGGACACGGCGTCTTCGATGCGGTGCTTCTTTTCCTTGAGCTCCACCTCGGTGGCTGCGCCAACCTTGATGACGCCAATGCCGCCGGAGAGCTTGGCCAGGCGTTCCTGCAGCTTCTCGCGGTCCCAGTCGGAGTCCGTGCGCTCGATCTCGGCACGGATCTGAGCCACGCGGTCAGCGACGTCGGCTTCGGAGCCGGTTCCGTCGACAATCGTGGTGCTGTCCTTGGTAACCGTGATGCGGCGGGCGGAGCCCAGCACCTCAAGGCCAACCTGGTCCAGCTTCAGGCCCAGATCCGGGGAGACAACCTGCGCACCCGTGAGGGTGGCGATGTCCTGCATCATGGCCTTGCGGCGGTCACCGAATCCGGGTGCCTTGACGGCAACCACGTTCAGGGTGCCGCGGATCTTGTTGACCACCAGGGTGGACAGGGCTTCGCCTTCAATGTCCTCGGCAATGATGAACAGCGGCTTGGAGGTCTGCAGCGCCTTTTCAAGCAGGGGCAGGAACTCGGCAACCGAGGAGATCTTGCCGGAGTTGATCAGGATCAGCGCGTCTTCGAGGACGGCTTCCTGGCGCTCCGGATCAGTGACGAAGTACGGGGACAGGTAGCCCTTGTCGAACTGCATGCCTTCGGTGATGACCAGTTCGGTCTGCGTCGAGGAGGATTCCTCGATCGTAATGACGCCGTCCTTGCCGACGGTGTCAAAGGCCTTGGCCAGCAGTTCGCCAATCTCCATGCTCTGGGCGGAGATGGCAGCTACGTGGGCAACCTGGTTGCCCTCAACTTCCTTGGCGTTTTCCAGCAGCCGTGCAGCTACCGCTTCCACGGCCGTCTCCATGCCGCGCTTCAGCTGGCCCGGAGCGGCGCCTGCAGCAACGTTGCGCAGGCCTTCCTTGACCAGGGCCTGAGCCAGCACCGTGGCGGTGGTGGTACCGTCACCGGCGACATCGTTGGTCTTGGTGGCTACTTCCTTGGCCAGCTGGGCACCGAGGTTCTCATACGGATCATCCAGCTCGACTTCACGGGCGATGGTCACGCCGTCGTTCGTGATGGTGGGAGCGCCCCAGGTCTTGGCGAGCACTACGTTGCGGCCGCGCGGGCCGAGGGTCACCTTGACGGCGTTGGCCAGCTTGTCGACGCCGGCCTCCAGCGAGCGGCGGGCGGAGTCGTTGAACTCCAATTGCTTTGCCATGTGTGTGTCCTTTCCGACAGCTACATCTGCACCTGCATCAGAAAACCCCGGCCAGATTGGCCGGGGTCTTCCTTTTTCAACTACTTAACGACGATGGCCAGTACGTCGCGGGCGGACAGCACCAGGTATTCGGAGCCGCCGTGCTTGACTTCGGTTCCGCCGTACTTGGAGTAGATGACAACGTCACCTTCGGAAACATCCACGGGAACGCGGTTGCCGTTGTCGTCAACGCGGCCGGGGCCTACTGCAACAACTTCGCCCTCCTGGGGCTTTTCCTTTGCAGTGTCCGGAATGACGAGGCCGGAAGCAGTGGTCTGCTCGGCTTCGAGGGGGCGGACAACAATGCGATCCTCAAGGGGCTTAATAGAGACCGACACTCGGGCTCTCCTTTGCGTAGTTACTAACGGATAGGGACCGTCGGTGGGCGCTGGCCGTCGTCGCGGTGCCGGTTGGCGCTTCCCTCAGGAATTAGCACCCTCACAGGGAGAGTGCTAGCTCCGACTTTATGCAAGGGCTGGCACTCGGTCAAGGTGAGTGCCAATTTACTTTGCCGCGTCATGATGCCCCGTAACCAAAGCCCGCTCACCGGGACATAAAAGTTGCTTAGCCTCACCTAACCCTGTAGTTTTCAAAGGCGCGCAAAATTAGCAAACATTTATATGTCCTAAATACGCAAACATCTGTGTCCTATTGGCGGGCCTCCCCCGCCGGGCCGGACGATAGACCCGAACAGCTGGAGCCCCTGACGTGAAGAAAACCCTCAAGTCCCGCCTTGTCGCCGGGACCGCCCTCGCCTCCCTCCTGGCCCTGAGCGCCTGCGGATCAGACAGTTCGGCCAACGCGGACGCCACCGCCGATGCGTCCGAGCCCACCATGGTTACCGTTGAACACACCCAGGGCACCACCGAAGTTCCCGTGAACCCGGAGACTGTCTACACGTTCGACCTCGGCGCATTGGACACCCTGGATGCCCTGGGTATCGAGGTTGACGGCGTTCCCGCCGCAAACTTCCCCGAAAGCCTCTCCAAGTACGGCTCCGATGACTACACCAAGATCGGCAGCATGAAGGAGCCCGACTTCGAGGCCATCAGCGCCGGCGCCCCCGATCTGATCATCATGTCCGGCCGCACCGCTGACTCCTACGAAGAATTCTCCAAGATCGCGCCCACGATCAACCTCAGCACCGACGCTGCGGATCCGTGGAATTCCTTCATCTCCAACACCGAGATCATCGGTGACATCTTCGGCAAGGAAGCCGAAGTTGAAGAGAAGCTCGCTGCACTCGAGACCAAGGTGGAAGACACCAAGGCAACCGCCGCCGACGCCGGCAACGGCCTCATCATCATGACCAGCGGCGGCGAAATGACCGCTTACGGTGAAGGTTCACGCTTCGGCCTGATCCATGACGTCCTTGGGGTTGCCACCGCTGCCGACATCAAGTCCGAAGCACAGCACGGTGAATCCGTGTCCTTCGAATACGTTGCCGAGATCAACCCGGACAACCTGTTTGTCATCGACCGCGACGTCGCTGTGGGCAATGCGGGTGAAGTTGCCTCCGCTGTACTGGACAACGAACTCGTGATGGGCACCAAGGCCGCCAAGAATGACCGCATCACCATGCTCGATTCCTCCAGCTGGTATCTCGTGGGTTACGGCCTGAACAATGTTGACTCCATGGTCAGCGCTGTTCAGGACGGCATCTCCTAACCGTCCAGCCCACCTGCCAATCCTTGCCGGCCGGCCTTCCTCCCCTCCGGGAGCAGGGCCGGCCGGCGGGGGAGACGGAACGCACCATGACCACTGCGCTAATCCCCACCGCCCCGGCAGCCGCCGGGGCCACTGCTGTTTCCGGCCGGCGCCGGTTCCTCGGCCCCGGAGCCAAGCTTCTGCTGGGAGGAACAGCTGTCCTGGTGCTTGCCGTTGTCAGCATGTTTGTCGGCGTGAGCGACGTTTCGCTTCCCGGCCTGCTCTCCGGCGATGAACACGCGTGGGACATCTTTTGGATCAGCCGGGTTCCCCGGACCCTGAGCATCATTCTTGCCGGGATGGCGCTGAGCGTCGCCGGTCTCATCATGCAGCTGATGGCCCGCAACAAGTTCGTGGAGCCGTCCACGGTGGGCACAGTGGAGTCCGCTTCCCTGGGCATCCTGGTGGTCACGGTGTTCCTGCCGGGGGCCTCGCTGTTCCTTAAAATGTCCACCGCAACCGTCTTCGCCGTGGCCGGGACCGCCCTCTTCCTTCTGGTCCTGCGCCGGATTCCGCTGCGCAACACGCTGATCGTTCCCCTCGTGGGAATCATGCTTGGCGGCGTTATTGCGGCTGTGACCACGTTCTTCGCCTACCGGTTCGACCTGCTGCAGACCCTGAATTCCTGGATGGTCGGAGATTTCTCCGGCGTACTGCGCGGGCGCTACGAACTGCTCTGGATTGTAGGCGCCCTGACCCTGATCGGTTATTTGGCAGCTGACCGCTTCACCGTCGCAGGCATGGGCCAGGAGTTCACCACCAACCTGGGCCTGAACTACAACCGGGTGATGACGCTGGGCCTCATCATCGTGTCCCTGATCAGCGCCGTCGTGGTTGTCAGCGTCGGCTCGGTGCCGTTCCTGGGCCTGATCGTTCCCAACCTGGTCTCGCTGATGATCGGGGACAACGTCCGCCGGGCCATACCGTGGGTCGCCATTTTCGGGGCCGGCTTCGTCCTGGCGTGCGACATCATCGGCCGGACCATCCGCTACCCGTATGAAATTCCGGTGGGGGTCATCGTCTCCGCCATTGGCAGCGCCCTGTTCCTTTACCTGCTCCTGAGAAAGCGCTCCGCCCGTGCCTAGCAGTCCAGTCAGCGCCCTTCCCTCCGCACTTACCGTGCAGCGCCGCCGTCCGGTGCGCAACCTCTCCCCCCGGTTCTGGATCATCCTGCTGTCCTTGGCGGCAGCCGCTCTGGTCGTGGTCTTCATGACCATCGATCTGCGCGGAAACATCGGCTATGTCCTTCCGCGCCGCGCCGTTAAGGTGGGCTCGATGATCCTGGTGGCCTACGCCGTCGGCGTCTCCACCGTATTGTTCCAAACTGTCACCGCCAATCGGATCCTGACGCCCTCGATCATGGGCTTCGACGCCCTGTACGTCTTGATCCAAACCATCCTGGTGTTCACCCTCGGCGGCGGCCTTGTCCTCGCCATGTCCGATCCGCTGCGTTACGGCATGGAAGTTGCCCTGATGGTGGGGTTCTCGTTCCTGCTGTACCGGTGGCTTTTTACCGGCGGCGGCAAGTCCCTCCATCTGATGCTGTTGGTGGGCATTGTGCTGGGCACGCTGTTCCGGGGTGTGTCCTCGCTGCTGCAGCGGCTGATCGAGCCCAGCGAGTTCATCATCCTGCAGGACCTGTTTTTTGCGTCCTTCAACAACGTCGACGCCAAGCTGCTTGGCTACTCGCTGATCGCTGCAGCCATCGTTACAGTTCCGGCCTGGCGCCTGCGGCACTCACTCGATGTGCTGTCGCTGGGCCGGGAAACCTCGATCAACCTGGGCATCAACCACAAACGCACGGTGACGCTGGTGCTGGTGATCTGCTCGGTGCTCGTTGCGGTGTCCACCGCTCTGGTGGGGCCGGTTACCTTCTTCGGTCTGCTGGTGGCTTCCCTGGCTTACCAGCTTTGTTCGCATTTCAAGCACGCCGCTGTTGTCCCCATCGCAGTGCTGCTGGGCATCATTGCCCTGGTGGGCGGCCAACTGGTCCTGGAGCGCGTGTTTGCGTTCGATACAGCCCTGAGCATTGTCATTGAATTTGTCGGCGGGATCGTCTTTTTGATCCTGCTCCTGAAAGGCTCCATCAAATGATCTCCGTCAACGGCGTCACCAAAAAATATGCCGGCACCACCGTTGTTGATGAGGTGAGCTGCCATATCAAAGAAGGCGGAGTTACCTCGATCATTGGCCCCAACGGTGCCGGCAAGTCCACGCTGCTCTCTATGATCAGCCGCCTGCTGCCCGCTGACGCGGGAACGGTGACTGTGGACGGCCTCGACGTCGTGAAAACACCGGGTAAGGACCTGGCCAGGAAGATGGCCATCCTGCGGCAGGACAACCATCTCACCGTGCGGCTGACCGTTCGCGATCTGGTCGGCTTCGGACGGTACCCGCACAACGGCGGGCGTCCGACGTCGGTGTGCCGGGAGAAGATAGAGCAGTCCCTGGCTTTCCTGGACCTGTCGGATCTGGCGGACAGGTTTGTTGACGAGCTCTCCGGCGGTCAACGGCAGCGTGCATTTATTGCCATGGTGCTGGCCCAGGACACCGACTACCTGCTGTTGGATGAGCCGTTGAACAACCTGGACATGAAGCACTCCGTGGAAATGATGCGGCTGCTGCGCCGGCTCACCGACGAGCTCGGCAAGACGGTGGTACTGGTCATCCACGACATCAATTTCGCTTCCTGCTATTCCGACGACATTATTGCCATGGCCAACGGCAGGCTCCTGCACCAGGGGCCGCCGTCCATGATCATGCGGCCCGAGGTCCTGAAGGATATCTACGAAATCGATATCCGGATCGAAGAGATCGAGGGCAACCGGATAGGCGTGTACTTCGCCTAGCCGTTGAAGCCCGGCACCTCGGGCAACCGGAGCGGAATCCCTTCCACAGCGGCGTGGATGAACCGCACCAGCATGTCCCAGACGACGGCCGAGGACATGGGTTCGAGACGCACGGTGCGGCCCTGCTCCTGATATCCATCACCGGGTGAAAGCCGGTATTGCCCGGCCGCCCCGGCGTTCACCCAGCCGAACCACCCGCCGGTTTGTTCGTTCAGGATCTGCCATTCGGCCCACGGTTGCTGCCACATCTGCCCCGCAGCTTGATCCAGGGTCTTCGGTGCCGGGGTCCGCGCCGACTTGAGCCGGGCCTCATAGTGGTCCATGCCCAGCACCACCGGCTCGTGCGGGATACTCCAGCCCGGAGAAAGACCTGCCCAGTCTGCAATCCGCTTAGGCACCATGTTGGCCTGCATAATGCTGGCGGCTACATCATCGGGTTCAAAGGCCGCCGACGCAGCCGGGAACAGCGACGGCCCGGCAGTGATCTTCCCAAGTCCGCCGCCAATCCAGGCCTGCAGCACTGAGCCTCCCGCTGCGTTGGATGCTTCCACTTGAAAGGAAGCATCCAGCTTCCGGACGGGCAGGAGGAACTGTTCCCCTGCCGGAGTCAGCTTTGCTGCAGCCGTAAGCAGACCTGCGGCTTGGAGCGTCGCCACAGACGGATCCTTCCGTTGAAACCGCCCCAACCGGTCCCTCACCAAAAGCGTATCGAGCAGTTCCAGGGCCGGAATCGGCAGCAGCCTTCCGCCTTCCCGATAGGGTTGTGCTGCAGCGATGCTGCCCAAATCCTCCAACTCGGCACCCGCGCACCGGGAGGCATAATCATCCAGCCGGGGCTCCTGCGGGGCTATCCGATCGATGTCACGCCGGCCCTCCCGGACGGCCTGGCTACCGGGCATATCCCGGACGGCGGTGTTGATCCGGATATCCCGGACCATCTGTTCAAACAGGAGTTTCATTCCGGTGTGCTGCTCAATGGTGTAGCTAGCGGTTGCCTCCATGACGAACCCGTCATCCATCCAGATCCAGCGGTCCACGCAGACCGGATGCCGGCCTGCCCGGTGGACAAACCGCTGCCTGCGGCCGCTGCCCTCCGTGCCCAACGCCTCCGGACTCCAGAGATCGTTGGAGAGAATCCGAACGTCCTGGAACTCCTCGAGCGTTGAGGCCAGTGCCGCCGTCGCGAACCGGGCAATGGAAATCCCGTCTGCCGGTCCCCCGCGCAACACCATGTTGGGCCGGAAGTCTCCATCCGTCACCGGCGGATGAGCTACTGCCAGGACCCCGGCTTCCGTCTCGACCCGCTCCCAGCCATCCGGACGCGGCAGGTTGAAAGCGTGCAGGCGCTCGTAGCTGAATCCCTGGGCAGCCGCCGTCATCGTTTGTCCTTCCCCTTGACGTACTGCCTGATGCGCCGAACCTTGCCGCGGGCCTTGAGCCGGTCAGCCTCCTTCAACCACGCCGGTTGCATAAACTTGGGCATCCAGAGCCAGCCAAGCATCCCTATGCCCTGGCAGGCGAACGTCAGCAGGGCATAGGGAACAAAAATGATGTCGCTGGAGGTTATTTCCCGGAAGTTCGAAGCCGGCAGAAGCATGAGCCACATGCCCAGGAAGGTGCAGGCGAGCGAGTGCTTTCCAGGGAACCGGTCATCCAGCGCCGGGGGCACCATCTTTTGTTTGTAGACCAGCAATCCGCCGACGAAGAGCAGCAGCCCGAAGGGGAACATAACGGCGAAGAGTGCCCAGTCGTTCGTTTCAGTTTCCATGTCTCATCCCTTGCCTAGCTGAGCACTGCATTGGTGTGAAGCCCGGACTATCGGCCAAAGAGCTTGTTCCAGCAGTCGGCAACCGCATCCGCTGCTCCCCGTGCCGCCTTGCCCGCGTCAGACTTCATCAGGTTTGATTCCATGAAACCGTCCACCAGGTCCAAGGCAGTGTCCGCGGCTGCATCCTTGATGGTGCGGTTGTCCAGGAAACCGAATTCGAGGGAGGTGACAACCGAAATACCGATGCCGATCGCGGCACCTGCCACTGTCCCCGCCGGTCCCCCTATTGCGCTCCCGATGAGGGCGCCGGTCCCGGCCGCCGCAAGATCGATTCCGGCCTTGGCACTGCCCTTCACCGCTCCCACCGAGTCCGCCCGCTCGTTCAGCTCGTCAGGGTCCATGTCCGGATGGGCCTGCAGGAGTTCGTTATAGGCATCCTGCCGCTCATCGGCGATCGTAAATCCTGCCGTTGCCACTGACAGCATTCCGCCGCCCACTCTGAAAGCAGCAGCGGTCTTAGTCAGCTCGTGCAACCCGCCCATGTCCGGCGCCCACTTCGCTCTGTCGGCATCCACCCGATTCCTGTAGCCGCGCGAGTATTTATGAAGCACCGTGCTGACTTTGGGCCTGAGTTCCAACTTGTTGACGGACACCAGCGCCCAGCGGCCGTCGGTCACCCATCGTCCGCGTGCCATGTACCGCACTCGTTCGGCCTCGGTTTCATAGCGGACGTAGACGGGGGAAGGGGTTGGAATTTTCACGACAGTCCGCCGTGACGAGGGCAAGCCGGCGAGTTTACCCGCGGCCCCCGTAGCCACCGTGCCTGTCCGGTCCGTGATGTGGTTAGTGAGGTTATGGTCCCCCAGGACGATGGCAGTCAGCTTGCCCGCCGTCGCTTCCTCCAACAAGGTGTAGTTCCGGGCCAGGACGGCGGCTGAATCCGCTGCTGCGCGCAGCAGAAGCTCCGTTGACGGCAGCGTGGATGCCGTGTTCGGATCCGGTTGGTCCGCGGACTCGAGCAGGGCGCAGTTGGCTGCATCAATTTGCACCATCAACGCATCCCGCTGAGCCACAAGCGCCCGGATTCCCTCCGCAAATTCGGCCAGCACGCTGGTGGCCTGCTCCGCACTTTGCGCCAGCAGGCCTGCGTGGGGCAGAACTGCCCCGAAGGCGTCCTGGATTTCCTCGGCGCCGTCACCGCGATAGTGGGCATTCAGCTGCACCCACGTGGCCGCAGCCCGCTCCACGCTCCTGAGATAGGCCCGGCCGCCGGCGCCGATCCCCGGTGCGGCACCCTCGACGGCATCCGGAGAAGGCCAATCGAAAAGTCCGGAGGTGTCAACGGACATCAGCGGGTCCCGGTCAGCGAAGGTGCCCGGCAGATCCCCGATTGCAGCTGTGCCAAGCTCGCCCCGGCTGCATCGGCCATCGCCCGGTCCGCCTCGGAGATGATGTTCACTGCTTGACGGACCCCGGCAACCGCATTGCCGATCCTCGTCTCGGCCGCATCTGCCTGGAGCAGCAGCGTATTGCACCAAAGCTCTTCCAAAGCCCGCACCACCACGCCTGAGCCGCTGGAACACGCCCACTGCGCATCCGTGACCCTGGTCCGCAGCGTGGACGACGAAGCTGCCCTGGCCTCGTCGTCCTCGACCTGCGCGAGAATACGCTCGCAACCCTCGGCATTTACGCTGTAATTGCCCAGCAGCATGGTTCCCACTCCCCTAGTCCGTTCCGTCCTGCCCTCAACCTAGGGGGTTCCCCGAACCCGGTCCACGGATGCATTACCCGGTGTGGATAACCTCCCCCTTGCCTTCGGCTGCACGCCAATCAGGGGTGTCCCGCGAGCTAATTGGGCTTAGGCGGCGGCAGTATTTCCTGTTCGCATTGCGGCGCGCCGCAGGCCTCTCCTACGTTGAGTGTTCGGCCAACTGGTCAGGCACACCGAGGAAGGTTTCCATGGAGCCCAAGCTGCGCGTCGTCGCCCAATTCGACATAGATCTCCGGAAGGTGCGTTTGGTGGTCAGGGGCCGTGTCACCGAGCAGAACAGCAGGGTGCTGTATGTGCTGGCGCGGCGGGCCAACGCCACCTTGCCTGGCCTCAACGTAGTGCTTGACCTGCATCTGGCGACAATTACTCCTGCTGCTCTCAACGACCTTCGCCTCAGTTCCGAAACCGGTGCGCTGCCCCTGCTGACCGGGCATAAGCAGGAATTACTGGCTCCGCAGCAGCTGAGCATCCTGGCCCCTGCCGCCTGAGACTCTGAGGTTCAGGCGCTATAGGTCCGACGGCGCCGCCCGCACTGCAGCCAGCCGCGTCACGGCCTCCGTCAGTACCTCCGGGGAGCAGGCAAAGTTCAGCCGGACAAACCCCGTGCCCTGCCGACCAAATTTGAGGCCTGATTCCAGTGCAACACGTCCCTGTTCCAGGGCCACTGCCGCCGGATCCCCACCCCAGCCCACGCCCCTGAAATCCAGCCACGCGAGATAGCCGGCCAAGGGAGGACGGTAGACAATCTCGGGCAGATACGCAGACAGGAGCTCGGCCAGCAGTTCCCGGTTCTCCGCAAGGGAGTTCAGCACCGCCGTCAGCCACGGTCCGCCGTCGTCATAAGCTGCCACGGAGGCATGCAGGCCCAGGATGGAGGTCCGGGCCGAGACCTCCTCGGGCATCGAATCCAGCTGCAGCCGCGTGCGTTCGCTCGAGGCCACCATGACCGCACATTTGGTTCCGGCAATGTTCCACGCTTTGCTGGCTGCGCTGACGCAGATGCCATATTCCCGTGCCGCGTCGGAGACTGAGAGGTAAGGCGTAAAGGAACGCGGGTCATAGGCCAGCGGGGCATGGATTTCATCGCTGATGACCGCGATTCCGTATTTCGCTGACAAATCGGCGAGCGCCCCCAGGGTTTCGGCAGAGTGCACCAGCCCCAGCGGATTGTGCGGGTTGCACAGCAGCAGGGCATCAGCGCCCCTGGCGAACGCTCGTTCCAGTGCCGGAAGGTCCAGCTGCCATCCTGTGCCGGTGAGTAGAAGGGGAACCTCCACCACTGAAGCGTCGGCCTCCAGCGGCAGCTCAAAGAAGGGCGGATACACCGGCGGCGTGATCACCACCGAACCGTCCACCGGGACGGTCTGGCGCAGGCACTCGACAATGGCCACGCTGACATCAGTGGTGGTCCGGACATCCCCGGGATCCACCTGCCAGTTCCAGGTCCGCCGCGCGTATCCGGCGAACGCATCGGCCACCGGTTCCGGTCCGGCGACATAGCCGGTATCCGAGGCCAGCACCCGGCCGATAATCGCCTGCTGCACCGGTTCAGCCAACGGATAGTCCATCTCTGCCACAAACAGCGGCAGGACATCTGCCGGGTAGGTCTGCCACTTATAGCTGGTGCGTGTACGCAGTACGGACAGCGGCTCGGCCTCGATCTTCCTCATGCCGCCCAACCTACAGCTAACGTGCCCGGCCGCAGAAGAACTAGGCTGGTAGTCATGCCGGATACTTCGCTTGCCCATGTCCTGACGTCCGAAGGCTGGGAACTGCTGAACTCCCTTGGCCCGTATCTGGAGTCCGAATCCTTCAAGCTCAACACTGACCTGCGTAAGGCCGGGCACTCCCCCGACGTGGTTGCCGCCGTCCTGACCCAGGCCAAGCTGCGGATGAAAGCACGGACCAAGTTCGGGCCGTTCGCCGAGCACATGCTGTTCACCGCGCCCGGGCTGGAACAGGCCACCCGGCTAAACGTGGCCGCCCTGCATGCCCAGCGCTACGTCCAGGCCGGCCTGGACAAAGTTGCCGACCTGGGCTGCGGGATCGGCGCCGACTCCCTGGCCCTGGCCACCCTGGACCGGCAGGTCACCGCCGTCGAACTTGATGAGATCACTGCTGCCGCCGCCACCATCAATCTCATGCCCTGGCCCAACGCAAAGGTGGTTCAGGGCGCTGCCGAGGAGTTCGATCTGGACGGGTTCGACGGCGTGTGGCTGGATCCGGCCCGCCGGACCACGTCCACCTCCGGGACCACCCGCATCTTTGATCCGGAAGCTTTCTCCCCGCCGCTGTCCTTCGTGGAGTCCCTGGCCGACCGCGGCCTGCCGGTGGGCGTGAAGATGGGTCCGGGCATTCCGCACGATGCCCTGCCGGCAAACTGTGAAGTGCAGTGGGTCTCAGTGGACGGTGACGTTACCGAGGCGACCCTGTGGTTCAACGCCCTGTGCCGCGACGGCGTCCGCCGCGCAGCGTTGGTGATTGGCCCGGAGGGTGCCGCCGAGCTCACCTCGCCTGTGGATTACGACGCCGGTGCCCAGGACGTGGGCATTGGTCCGGTGGACGCCTACCTGTACGAGCCCGACGGCGCGGTGATCCGCGCGGGCCTCGTCGCCGACGTCGCGCGTTCCCTGGGCGGGCACCTGCTGGATCCGCACATTGCCTACATTGGTGCCCCGGAGTTGCTGCACACGCCGTTTGCCCGCGCCTACAGGGTGCTCGAGGTCCGCCCGTACAACGTCAAGGCCCTCAAGGCCTGGGTAAAGGCCAACGGAATCGGTGTGCTGGACATCAAGAAGCGCGGCATGTCCGTGACGCCAGAGGAACTGCGCAAGCAGCTGCTCACCGGTTCCGGCAAGGGGCCCAACAAAGCAACGCTCGTCCTGACGCGCCTGGGCGAGGACCGGGTGGCGATCGTGGTGGAACCGGTGGCACTGCCCGCCGCGTAGGTTCCGCAGCCTACGCGCGGGAGAATTCGCTGGCCTCCCGGACCTGCTCCGGAGTGGGCCGCACCCCGGTGTACAGCACGAACTGTTCCTCTGCTTGGATAGCAATGACTTCCGCACCTGTAATTACGGGCTTTCCTGCGGCTCGGGCTGCAGTGATGAGCGGCGTTTCGGCCGGGAGTGCGACGACGTCGAACACTGTCCGTGCCGCAGCGATGGCCGGGTCAGTGAATGCCTGAACGGTTTCATGCTCGCCGGTCATTCCCAGCGGCGTGACGTTGAGGAGCAGGTCTGCGGTGCTTTCACCCTGAACGGGCCGCCAGTTGAAGTCGTAAAGATCGGCAAGTGCCCGCCCGGCAGCCTCGTTGCGGGCAACGATTGTCACGTCCGTGAAACCGGCATCCCGCAGCGCTGCGGCAACGGCTTTGGCCATGCCACCCGATCCCCGGAGCAACACAGACCAGGACGCCGGCACGTGGTGGTCCCGCAGAAGCCGGGAGATGGCCAGGTAGTCGGTGTTGTAGGCGGTGAGGACGCCGTCGTCGTTCACTATCGTATTCACTGAATGGATGGCTTCGGCGGACGGATCCAAGCGGTCCACGAGTGCTATGACGTCCTCCTTGTACGGCATGGACACCGCACACCCCCGGATCGGCAGGCCGCGCACGCCCATGATGGCCTGGGCCAGGTCCGCGGGAGCAAACGCCTTGTAGACATAGTTCAGGTCGAGCAGGTCATACAGGTAATTGTGGAAGCGCGTACCAATGTTTGACGGCCGGGCAGCGAGGGAGATGCACAGGGTCATGTCTTTGTTCAGGATGGGCATCCTCCCATTATGTCGGGGTATCCCGGCGGTGCGGCAGGTCCGGGATTAGGAGTGAGTGAACGGAATACCCCTCTCCCGCGGCTAGGATTGGATCCGGGTTCTCTACCGCAACGCTGCGGAAACCGAGTTCCTCCAACAGCTACACATACAGCAGGAGACAGTTTGGAAATCGGTTTCGCACAGTCGGCACAATCAACCCTTGGCGTTGAATGGGAGCTGGCACTTGTCGACCGGAACACCGGGGAACTGGTGTCCGTTGCCGACGAGGTTCTGCGCGGCGTCAGCGCCGCGCATCCCGGGATCAGTGAAGGTGACGAGCACCCGCACATCAAGCAGGAACTGCTCGAAAACACCGTAGAGCTGGTGACCGGTGTGTGCAACACCGTTGCTGACGCCAAAGCTGACCTGACGCGTTCCCTCGAGGCACTGCGCCGGGTGACCGATCCCATGGGCGTGGAGCTGTTCTGCTCCGGTTCCCATCCGTTCAGTGCCCCGCGCTCGCAGCCGGTCACCGACAAGGAACGCTACGCCAAACTGATTGACCGCACGCAGTGGTGGGGCCAGCAGATGCTCATCTACGGGGTTCATGTCCACGTGGGTCTGGACAGCCGGGACAAGGTGCTTCCGGTGCTTGACGGCCTGGTCAACTACTTCCCGCATTTCCAGGCGCTGTCCGCTTCCTCGCCGTACTGGTCCGGCGAGGACACCGGTTACGCCTCCCAGCGTGCCCTGATGTTCCAGCAGCTGCCCACAGCCGGCCTCCCCTTCCAATTCGGCTCCTGGGCCGAGTATGAGTCCTACGTTCAGGACATGTTCACCACCGGAGTGATTGACTCGATCAGCGAGATCCGCTGGGACATCCGACCTGTGCCGGGCCTGGGCACCATTGAAATGCGGGTCTGCGACGGAATGGCCACCCTGCAGGATGTGGGCGCCGTGGCAGCCCTGACCCAGTGTTTGGTGGACGAGTTCTCCACCATCCTGGACAACGGCGGCAGCATTCCGACCATGCCTCCGTGGCACGTTCAGGAAAACAAATGGCGTGCGGCCCGGTATGGCCTCGACGCCATCATCATCCTTGATGCTGCCGGCAACGAGAAGCTGGTGACGGACCATTTGCTGGAGGATGTCCTCCCCCGCCTGGCTCCTGTTGCGGAGAAGCTCGGCTGTTCTGCCGAGCTGGCGGACGTGGCATCGATCATTGAACGCGGTGCCGGCTACCAGCGGCAGCGCCGCATTGCTGCAGAGAACGACGGCGATTTGCGCGCGGTGGTGCAAGACGGAATCCGACAGCTGCGCGGCGAAGCCTGACCTCAGGCAGAGCCCTGGACGCTCACCCGGGCATGCCACCAGTAAAGTGATGCCCGGCATGGCCAGATTCGAGTAATTTACCCGTAATCATCCTCGGTGTCGGGTGTGAGATAACCCACTAAAATAGAACACATGTACGAGGAACTGTCGGGCCGCGAACCACAGGAGACCGTCCGGATCAGCAGGAACCCTGATCCGGACCCTTCCGTGGCGGGCCCGGCTGCTTCCCTCGTCCAGCACTGGACGGCCGTGCTGGCAGGGATGGCGTGTTCCGTACTGCCTGATGTCTCCTCACCTCCAAAGTCCTCATCCCTTTCGGGAGCCGCAGCGGGCGCAGCGGGCTTCGAGAACCCTGTCCCGGCGGCAACCGGAGCACAAGAAGTACTGGCAGCACCGGCAGCACTGGCAGCATTGATTGATCAGATCCGGGCGCTGGAAGAACTCAAGGCAGCCGCGTCCGCCGCCCAAGCCCGCGCAACAGCGGTGTTCGACGCCATCACCCGCCGATCCCAGGCCGCAGCCGGTGTCCTTGCCGAGGACCTCGGCAAGGGAGTCGGCGCGCAGATCGGCTTCGCCCGCCGGGAATCCCCGCACCGCGGAAACCGGCTGCTCGGTCTGGCCCGGATCCTGACCCGGGAAATGCCCCACACCCTGCACGCCCTCACCACCGGGGTCATCAGCGAATGGCGGGCCACCCTCCTGGTCCGTGAAACCGCGTGCCTAACCCGGGAGGACCGGCAGCGCGTGGACGAACTCGTCGCCGGCAACCTCTCCGCCCTGGAACAGCTCGGCGACCGGCAGCTCATCGCCCGGATCAAAACCCTCGCCTACACCCTGGACCCGCACTCCGTAGTGAACCGGACCGCCAAAGCCACCGCGGAACGGTTCGTGTCCTGCCGTCCGGCACCGGACACCATGACCTACGTGACCGCACTACTGCCCGTGGCCCAGGGAGTGGGCGTTTACGCAGCCCTGACCCGGGAAGCGGACCGGCTGCGCGCTGCCGGGGATCCCCGGACCAAGGGCCAGATCATGGCCGACACCTTCGTGGAACGCACCACCGGACAAGCCCGGGCCGAAGACGTGCGGATCGAGGTGCAGCTGATCATGACGGACCGGGCCCTGCTCGCCGGATCCGCCGAACCGGCCGTGCTGCCCGGCTACGGCATGATCCCGGCACAGACTGCCCGGAACCTCGTCCGGGGCGGACCGGACACTGCAGATACCCGCTGGCCCGCCGAACCGAACACCAGACCAGCCGCTGAACCCACCATGCCTGGCCCGGACATCCAACCCGACAAGACCGTTCACACCTGGCTGCGGCGCCTCTACACGGAACCGTCCACCGGGCAGCTCGTGGGAATGGACTCCCGGGCACGGCTGGTACCGTCCGGGCTGGCACGGTTCATCGCGGTCCGCGACCAGCTCTGCCGGATGCCGTGGTGCGGAGCGCCGATCCGGAACTTCGACCACATCCGCCCCTTCCACGAAGCCGGACCCACCACAGCGCACAACCTGCAGGGACTGTGCGAGGCCTGCAACCAGGCCAAAGAAGCACCCGGCTGGAAATCCACAGTTGTCACCGAGCCTCCGATCCAGCCCCATGCTCGCGAACCACGCACCCTCCAACCGCATACGGTCGAAACGCGCACACCCACCGGCCACGTCTACCGGTCAACCGCGCCGCCCCTACCTGGAACCACACGCTGGCCCGGACGTTCCGTGTCCGAGCCCCTGTCCCTGCCCCTATCCCTGGTAAACAAACCTGTCCGACTAAGAAAACCTGTCCGGTTGGGATTCTGCTAACCTCGGCTGCCATCGGTTGGCGTGGGCTAACAAGTTGGCTACGGAAGCCGGTTAGACGAGCTGATTAGAGATGGACGCTCGTGACCGGCATGGACGGATCCGGCGCGAAAGTGATGCCCGAGGGCTCGGCCCCCGCCATCACCACTTGGGCCCCCAGGGCAGCAACCATTGCACCGTTGTCCGTGCACAGGGAAATGGGCGGCACGCGCAGGGAAATGCCCTTGGCCTCGCAGCGCTGCCTCGTCAGCTCGCGGAGCCGGGAGTTGGCCGCCACTCCCCCGCCCAGCAGGAGATTTGTGATGCCGTGTTCCGTGCAGGCAAGGACCGCCTTGGCGGTGATGACATCCACCACGGCTTCCTGGAAGGAAGCAGCAATGTCGGCCACGGGAAGTTCTTCGCCCGCAGCTTCATATGCTTCAACGCAGCGGGCAACTGCAGTCTTCAGTCCCGAGAAGGACCAGTCATAGCGGTGCGGGCCGGGCTCTTCTGCAGAACCCATGTACTTGGGCTGAGTCAGTCCGCGGGGAAAACGGATGGCCTTGGGATTTCCCTGCCGGGCCAGCTTGTCGATGGCAGGGCCGCCCGGATAACCGAGCCCAAGGATGCGGGCAACCTTGTCATAGGCTTCTCCGGCAGCGTCATCGATGGTGGAACCGAGCAGCTGCACATCACCGGTCAGCGACTTCACGCGCAGGATCTCCGTGTGGCCCCCGGATACCAGCAGGGCGCCGAGATTGTCCGGCAGGGTTCCGCCGTCGAGCACGCCCACGCCCACATGGGCCACCAGGTGATTGATCGCGTACAGCGGCTTACCTGTGGCAACGGCGAGCGCCTTGGCAGCGCAGACACCCACCATCAGTGCTCCGGCCAGTCCCGGGCCGGAGGTCACGGCGATCGCATCCACTTCGGCCAAGGTTACTCCGGCCTCGTCCAGGGCCTGCTGCAGTGTGGGCACGAAGGCGTCCAGATGTGCACGGGAGGCGATCTCCGGAATCACGCCGCCAAAACGGACGTGCTCATCCATCGACGAGGAAACGGTGTTGGTCAGCAGCTGGTCGCCGCGGACAATCCCGACTCCGGTTTCGTCACAGGATGATTCGATGCCAAGAACCAGGGGCTCGGTGCGGTTCATTTCGGGTCCTTCGTTGTTGCGTGCGGGGACCCGTTCCATGTGGAAAGGTCCAGCCGCATGATGAGTGCGTCGGCGCCGTCACGGTAGTAGCGCGGACGGATGTGGATCTGCTCGAATCCGAACCAGCGGTAGAGCCGCTGGGCCCGGGGGTTGTCCGCCCGCACTTCCAGCAGCACGTCGTCAGCTCCGCGGGCTTTGGCCTCGTCGATGAGCGTGGTCAGGAGTGCAGAGCCGATGCCGGCGCCTTCAGCCTCAGGCGCGACGGCGATGGTCTGCACATCGGCTATGGGCAGCACGCACATGAGTCCGGCGTACCCAATCACCGTGCCGCGGCTGTCCACGGCGACGTAATAGGAACGGGTATCTGCTTGGTTCAGCTCGTCGTAGAACATTTGCAGCGGCCACGCATCCACCGGGAACAGGGCCCGCTCGAGTGCGTCCACGGCGGCGATATCGTCAACGGTCATGGTCCGAATCTTCGCGGGCACGGCAGCAGTATGGCCGGTCACAGCGCGCGCTTCCGCGGGCCTGGCACCTTGGCATCGGATTCGCGCAGGTACAGCGGAGTGCTGTCCAGCAGTGGAAGGCCGCGGACCAGCCGCACGACGGCGGTGCGGCCGAGGGCTTCCGCGGTGGGCGGGGTGCCGGCAAAGTCAGCGACACCGCGCAGGACCTCAGGGTACAACCCGGCCCCGGCACCGTAGGCCGGCAGGTCCGGCACCTCTGCTGGATCGCTCACGAACGGCCCGGCCAGGAGTTCGGGTGTTCCCCCGGTGCTGCGGTAATGCGCCCAGTAGACTTCCTTGCGCCGGGCATCGGTGGCCACGACAAATTCGTCAATGCCCAGCCGCCAGGCGTCCAGGGCTGCGTCAGCCGCAATCGCGTCCAGGCTCATCACTCCATGCACGGGTTTCTGCCACGCGAAGCCGAGGGTACGCGCTGTGGCAATGCCGGAGCGGAGCCCCGTAAACGGTCCGGGACCAACTCCCACCACTACGGCGTCGATGTCAGCGGCGGTGACGCCCGCTGTTTCCATCAGGTTCCGGATACCCGGTGCCAGCACTTCGGCGTGGGAACGGGTGTCCTGCGTGGCGAACGCGGCCAGGGTCTCCCCTTCCCCGGTCAGCAGTGCCGCACTGGCAATAGCGGAGGTGTCAATAGAGAGAATAAGCACGGTGCCTATTTTACGTCCCCTTTTGCTCCGCATTTTGCGTCCCGGACCGGTAGAAGCCCGCCGACAGGTTAGGAAAGGCGGTTGTCCTTCCACCGCGGGCCGTAGGCGGCGAACCGGATCACCCGTTCTTCATCAGGATCATCGTCGTACTCGAAGCTCAGGCCGGCGGCTTCCTGCACCGGCTGGCCGGTCTCCTGCCCACCCACAGTGCCGCCGCCGGTGGGACGCAGGAGCGTCACCTCCAGCCGGCTGTCCGACAGGTGTTCCACCAGGCCCCGGCCCCACTCGACCACGGTGACGGAGGTATCCATCGTGTTTTCCAGGTCAATGTCATCAATCTCACCGCTGGACCCGAGCCGGTAGGCATCCACGTGCACCAGATCGGGTCCGTCCGCCAGGCTCGGATGGATGCGCATCAGCACGAAGGTTGGGGAAATGATTCCGGGCCGGACACCGAGCCCGCGGCCCAGGCCCTGGGTGAAAGTGGTTTTACCGGCTCCGAGTTCGCCCGTCAGCAGCAGGAGGTCACCTGCGGCCAGCCGGTGACCCAGCTGCTCGGCCACGGCCTGTGTCTGCAGGGCATCCGTAGTGCGGATTTCTTCTTCCCATACGGGTTCAGCTGCGCCGGCGTCAGCGAACTTTCCGCTCATAGCCCGGCCTCCTCGGAATCGGTGTACTTACGCTGAACGCGGGAGCTGATCCTGGTAATGATCTCGTAGTTGATGCTTCCGCAGGCCTCCGCCCATTCATCCACGGAAGGCATTCCCACACCGCCGAACAGCACTGCTTCCCGGCCCACGAGGTCTTTGCCGGTTCCTGCAATGCCGGTGGCCTTAAGGTCTATCACCATCTGGTCCATGGCTATCCGGCCGACTACCGGGTAAACATTGCCGTCCACCCAAACGGGACCGCCCGTGCCCACGCGGGGGACGCCGTCGGCATAGCCCAAGGGAACTAGCGCCAGTGTGGTGGGCTCCTGCGTGGTGTAACGAAGCCCATAGGAAACACCCTGCCCGGCGGGGACCTCCTTGCAGTTGGCGATGGTGGTCTTCAGGGTCATGGCCGGGCGCAGGCCCAGCTCGTCGGGTGACTGCTCCGGAAAGGGCGACAGACCGTACATGCCCAACCCAACCCGCACCATGTCAAAGTGGGAATCGGGGCGGGAAAGTGCTGCGGGAGTGTTGGCGATGTGCCGCACTTCATGGTCCACTCCGGCGTCTTCGGCAACTGCCACGGCGGTGCGGAACTTCTCCAGCTGCAGGTCGGTCTCCGGCCTTTCCGGTTCATCTGCCACGGAAAAGTGGGAGAAGATTCCGACGACGCGCAGCAGCCCCTCCTCCTGATAGGCCAGGGCCCGGCCAACGAACGCTTCCCATTTGTCCTCGGGGCAGCCGTTGCGGCCAAGCCCGGTGTCGATCTTCAGGTGCACCCGTGCCGGAATCTGCAGTTCCCGTGCAGCGGCCACGACTGACTCCAGTTCCCATCCCGAAAGTCCCAAATCAACGTTGGCAGCCACTGCCTCGGCAAAGGGGGTGTCCACGGTATGCAGCCAGGCCAGAATCGGAGCTGAAATGCCGGCACTTCGCAGCGCGAGCGCTTCGGAAATATGGGCGACACCAAGCCAAGTGGCTCCGGCTTCCAATGCTGCGCGTGCCACCTGCTCCGCGCCGTGGCCGTACGCATCAGCCTTGACGATTGCCATCACGCGGGCCGGACTGGTGAGCCGGACAAAGTGGCGGACGTTGTGCCGCACGGCGGCTAGATCTATGAGGGCGAGGCGTTCAGCGGGAGGAGGTACTTGTTGGTCGTTCACCAGACCATTCTTTCATTTCCCGCACTGTACCGGCGCCGGTCGGGTCGCCCGTGAGGCTGCAACCGGTGGAACCGGCTGCAGCCTCACCTGTTAGGCGTCCAGAGCCGAGGCCCACAAATTGATGTTGGAGTCCACCGCATACTCGTCGATGCTGGCCAGTTCCTCGGCGGTGAAGTCGAGGCGATTCACTGCCGCAAGGCTGTCCTCAAGCTGACGGACGCTGGAGGCACCCACCAGCGCCGATGTGACGGCACCGCCTCCGGACTGCGGCCGCAGCACCCAGGCAATAGCCATCTGGGCCAGCGTCTGGCCGCGGGATTCCGCCAGGTCGTTCAGTGCCCGCACCCGCCGCAGGTTGTCCTCGGACAGCTGGGACTTCTCCAGCGATTTCCCGGCCGCGGCGCGGGAATCCTCGGGCACCCCGTTCAGGTACTTGCTGGTCAGCAGACCCTGCGCCAACGGGCTGAAGGCGATGGAGCCCGCCCCGACTTCCTCCAAAGCAGCGAACAGGTTCGGGTCCCCCTGCTCAACCCAGCGGTTCAGCATGGAGTAGGAGGGCTGGTGAATCAGCAGCGGAGTTCCCATGTCGCGCAGGATCCGCGCAGCTTCAATGGTCTTCTCCGGCGAGTAGGACGAGATGCCGGCGTACAGGGCCCGGCCGGAGCGCACGGCGGTGTCCAGTGCTCCCATGGTCTCTTCCAGCGGCGTCTCGGGATCGGGACGGTGGCTGTAGAAAATGTCCACGTAGTCCAGGCCCATGCGTTCCAGGGACTGGTCCAGGCTCGCGAGCAGGTACTTGCGCGACCCCCAGTTGCCGTAGGGACCGGGCCACATGTCGTAGCCCGCCTTCGAGGAGATGACCAGTTCATCCCGGTACGGACGGAAATCGTCCTTGAAATGGCGTCCAAAGTTGGTTTCTGCCGAGCCGTAGGGCGGGCCGTAGTTGTTCGCCAGATCGAAATGGGTCACGCCCAGATCAAACGCCCGGCGCAGGATGGCACGCTGGGTCTCGAAGTTCTTATCGTCGCCAAAGTTGTGCCACAGTCCAAGCGATACAGCGGGCAGCTGCAGCCCGCTGCGTCCGACGCGGCGGTAGGGCATGGAATCGTAGCGGTTTTCCGCAGCAATGTAGGTCATGGGTTACATCCTGCCATTCGATGTCGCGAGGACTGCAGCGCCGTAAGCGGGCAGCTGCACACCGTCTTCATACAGCTCCGCGGGTGCCGTCTCCAGCAGCAGCTGCGGAGAGCTGATCGGAAGGGGGATCTCGCGGGAATCGCCCGCGAAATTCAGTACGACGGCGGTGTCTCCCCGTTGCAGGACAAGCCACCGGCCCACTTCGTCGAAGTCCACGCTGACGCTGCGGAGATCCGGGTCCATCAGATCAAGACGGTCACGGCGAAGCGTCAGGAGCTGCTGGTACAAAGCATGCAGCTTCGCATGGTCACCCTCTTCAACCTCGGACCAGTCCAGCTTTGAATTGGCGAAGGTTGACGGGTCCTGGGGGTTGGGCACCGTGTCCGGGTCCCAGCCCATCCGCTCAAACTCCCGCAGCCGGCCTTCCGCCGTTGCCTTGCCCAGCTCCGGCTCCGGGTGGGAGGTAAAGAACTGCCAGGGCGTGGAGGCACCGAATTCTTCGCCCATGAAGATCATCGGCGTAAACGGGGAGGTCAGGTTCAGCACTGCGGCAAGCGCCAGCTGCGGATAACCCAGGCTCGCGCTGAGTCTGTCCCCGGCCGCCCGGTTGCCAATCTGGTCGTGATTTTGAATGCAGGTCACAAGCTGCCGGGCAGTGATCACGTCTTTGTTGATGGGCCTTCCGTGGGCACGGCCACGGAAGGAGGAGAAACCGCTGTCATGGAAGAACCCGTCCCGCAGCACCTTGGCCAGGGCGCCGAGGGAATCGAAGTCCTCGTAATAACCCCCGTTTTCCCCGGTGAGGTTGGTATGTGCGGCATGGTGGAAATCATCAGACCATTGGCCGTCCAGCCCGTAGCCGTTCAGGTTCCGCGGACTGATCAGCCGGGGATCGTTCAGGTCAGATTCGGCGATCAGGAACAGCGGCTTGCCGAGACCGCGCGCGCACTTTTCGGTTTCCTGCGCTATCTCTTCCAGGATGTGGATGGCGCGCTCGTCGTGCAGCGCATGCACCGCATCCAGGCGCAGTCCGTCCACGTGGTAGTCGCGGAACCACATCAGCACGTTGTCCACAATGTACTGCCGGACGGTGTCAGAGAGCGGGCCGTCCAGATTTACCGAATCGCCCCAGGTGTTGGATTTGCCTTCCGTCAGGTACGGACCGAACATCGGGAGGTAGTTGCCGCTGGGGCCGAGGTGGTTGTACACCACGTCCTGGATGACTCCGAGTCCTGCTTGATGCGCGGCGTCAACGAACCGCTGGTATGCCTCGGGACCGCCGTAGGTTTCCTGCACGGCGTACCAGAGCACGCCGTCGTAACCCCAGTTGTGGGTTCCGTTGAAAGCATTCACCGGCAGCAGTTCCACATACCGAACACCCAGGTCCACCAGGTAGCCGAGCTTGCCGATGGCCGCGTCCAGGGTGCCTTCCGGCGTGAACGTACCGATATGCAGCTCGTAGATGGCGCTGCCGTCCAGGCCGGGCGATTTCCAGTCCGCATCATGCCACTGGTATTCGTCCGGATCGAACGTGCGTGACAGCGCATGGACGCCCTCGGGCTGGCGCCGGGACCGGGGATCCGGAACCGGCGTCTGCGCGTCGTCAATCAGGTACCCGTAATCAATGTCCCCGGTGAGTTCGGCGTGCTGGGCATGCCACCAGCCGTTTTCGCCGCGGCTCATGGACAATTTGCGGCCGTCGGCCAGCAGCGTCATCGTGCCGGCTTTGGGCGCCCATACGTCGAAATTCGTCCTCATTCGCCGTCCTCCCGAACGAGTAGTGCCACCGGATAGATTTCAAACAGATCCGCGGCCGCCAGCCGGCCGCTGCTTTCGAGCATCCGGCCCGTGAGCACGTCACGGTAGGTTCCCGCATCAAGCACGACGGCGGTGTCCCGCCATCCGCCGGCACGCTCCATTCCGAGCGGCAGCCGGGTGACAGCTGTAATGGCTCCGCCCCGGTCGAAGGCAAAGAGATGCTCTGCCGCCGTACCTTCCACCGCTACGGGGACGTAGCGGCTGAAAAGCTCCGGGCGCCCGCGCTTGAGCTGCAGTGCCCGCATGGTGACGAGCAGCTTGGCGGCTGCTTCTTCGTCCAGGTCCGGTGCCTGCACGGTGCCGCCGGCCAGGGATTCGGCAACGGCGCGGCGCCGGGCGTAATCCACTTCGCGCCGGTTGTCCGGATCGACGAGCGACCGGTCCCAGAACTCGGTGCCCTGATAGACATCCGGAACCCCGGGCATGGTCAGCTGCAGGAGCTTGGCGGAAAGGGAGTTCGAGTAGCCGGCACTAAGGATCCGCTCCACGAGCGCTTCAATGCGGTCGGTGACCTCAGGGTTGTCGAAGGCGGCGTCAACGGCTGCGTGCATGCGCTCTTCGAACTCGGCGTTGGGTGCAGTCCACGTGGTGCTGCTCGACGCTTCGCGCGAAGCCTTTTCAGCGTAGGCATGGGCACGCTCACGGCTGAGCGGCCAGGCACCGATGATCGCCTGCCACAGCAGGTTGGCCATCGGCACATCTCCCATGGGTGCCAGGGACTCCAGAGCGGTGAAGGTTTCATTCCACTCGTCGGGAATCTCCGAAAGGACCGAAATCCGGGCGCGGGTGTCTTCGCTGCGCTTGGTGTCATGCGTCGTCAGCGCGGTCATGGCAGCGGGCTGCTCCAGCTGCCGGCGCAGCATCTTGCTGTGCAGGTCCGACGGTGCCACCGCGAAATGTGCCGGATCCGCACCCACCTCGTTCAGCGAGGTCAGGCGTGAGTAACGGTAGAACGCAGTGTCTTCCACGCCCTTGGCCATCACCATGCCGGAGGTCTGCTGGAAGCGCACCGCAAGCTCGCCCAGGGCCTGGAGGGAGACGTCATTCGTTTCCCCTGCTCCCAGCGGATTCAGCAGCCCGCCCAGGGTAGTCAGGGCAGCAGCCAGGTCCGGCCGGCGCACGGTGGCCGCGATGACGGCATCGGTCAAATATCCTGCCCCGTCCGGGAGGTAACTGCGGTACACCGGAAAGCAGGCCAGCAGTTCCGCGAGTGCATCCGCTGCGGTCTCCGGTTCCAGCCCGGAGTCCGACGGCAGCAGCCGGACCAGGCGCTGCACTTCCGAGTGCAGCAGCTGATCGGCGATGCCGCGTTTGGTGCCGTGGATCATGTCCGCGTACGGTTCCACGGGCACCATGGCCGTCAAGGTGCCCTCGCCTGCCGGGTCAACGAAAAGCCGGTCGATGTCCGCCAGCGCGTCATATCCGGTGGTTCCTTCTGTTTCCCAGTTCCGGGGCAGCGTCTCCCCCGGCTCCAGGATCTTTTCCACCAGGATGTAGGCACCCCCGGTCAGTTTCCGCAGCCGGGCCAGATAGCCCTTGGGGTCGGCCAGCCCGTCCGGATGGTCGATCCGCAGACCATCCACGAGTCCTTCATCAAACCAGCGCTTGATCTCCGCGTGGGATTCGTCGAAGACCCAGGGCTCCTCCACGCGGATGCCGGCGAGGGTGTTCACGCCGAAGAAGCGGCGGTAGTTCAGTTCATTGTCTGCCCGCCGCCAGTTCACCAGTTCGTAGTGCTGGCGGGCGTGGACGTCCACGGCCGAATCGCCGTCGGACGCCGTTCCCGGCGCCACCGGGTATCGGTTGTCGTAGTAGTGCAGCTCGTCGTTGACCAGTTTCAGCTGCTCCAGCTCGTTGTCGCCGTCGCCCAGGACGGGCAGGCGGAGTTTTCCGCCTGCCGCGTCCCAGTCGACGTCGAAAGCTTCGGCGTACCGGGAACCCCGGCCTTCCTTCAGGAGCGACCACCACCAGTCATTCCGCGCGGGGGTGGCGACCCCCATGTGGTTGGGCACAATGTCCACCAGCACCCCCATGCCGGCGGCATGGGCGGCGGCGGAGAGGGACTTCAGCCCTTCGGCGCCGCCGCGGGCAGGATCCACCGCCGTCGGGTCAACCACGTCGTAACCGTGGTCCGAACCCGGTTCGGCGGTCAGGATCGGTGACAGGTAAATCCAGTCGACCCCCAGATCCTTCAAATACGGGACCAGCTCGGCGGCGTCGAACAGCGTGAACGACGGCCGGATCTGCAGGCGGTAGGTGGACAGCGGGGTCCTCATACGGCGGCCTCGCCGCTGTGCTGCTTGGAACCGGCCAGGGCTGCGAGGGAGGCAGCCACGGAGTGGTCGTGCTCTTCCTCCGCTTCGTGGGCACGCAGGACCACCATGGACTTGGCTGCAATGGTGATTTTGGCATCCGCCGGAATGGATCCGGAATCGGCAAATTCACCGGCCGTGTCAATGACCTCGTCCCACATCGGCGCATACTCACGAGACGGCAGGGTGACCTTGACCGCCTCGTCGTGGGCATTGAAGTACAGCAGGAAGTTCACGTCGGTGATCCGCTCTCCGCGGGCATCACGGCCGGAAATTCCCTGTCCGTTCAGGAACACGCCCAGGGAACGGCTCACGGGAGTGTCCCAGTCGTCCTGGGTCATGGGGCTTCCGTCTTCCGCCAGCCAAACGATGTCCGGCAGTGCTTCGCCTTCGCCGCGGCGCACCGGCCTGCCATCGAAGAAGCGGCGGCGGCGGAACGTGGGGTGTTCGGCGCGCAGGGTGTTGACCGCGGCAGTGAATTCGAGCAGCGGAGTGTCCATGTTCTCCCAGTCGATCCAGCTCAGCTCCGAGTCCTGGGCATACGTGTTGTTGTTGCCCTCCTGCGTGCGGCCAAGCTCATCGCCGTGCGCAATCATGGGAACGCCCTGGGACAGCAGGAGCGTGGCCAGGAAGTTCCGCTGCTGGCGGGCGCGCAGGGACAGCACCTCGGGATCATCCGTGGGACCCTCCGCTCCGCAGTTCCAGGAGCGGTTATGGGACTCGCCGTCGTTGTTGTCTTCACCGTTGGCCTCGTTGTGCTTCTCGTTGTAGGAGACGAGGTCGCGCAGGGTGAAGCCGTCATGGGCGGTGACAAAGTTGATGGACGCCACGGGACGGCGTGCCGAGGACTCGTAGAGGTCCGCAGACCCGGTGATGCGGGAGGCAAACTCACCCAGGGTGGAGGGCTCGCCGCGCCAGAAATCGCGCACGGTGTCGCGGTACTTGCCGTTCCATTCGGTCCACTGGGGAGGGAAGTTGCCCACTTGGTAACCGCCGGGTCCGATGTCCCAGGGCTCGGCGATCAGCTTCACCTGGGAAACCACCGGGTCCTGCTGCACCAGTTCGAAGAAGGTGGAGAGCTTGTCCACGTCGTAGAACTCGCGGGCCAGGGTGGAGGCGAGGTCGAAGC
The DNA here is from genome assembly GCF_002929435.1 of Arthrobacter sp. 9E16. NCBI lineage: Bacteria > Bacillati > Actinomycetota > Actinomycetes > Micrococcales > Micrococcaceae > Arthrobacter > Arthrobacter sp. 9E16. Next base: position 409,372 of record NZ_PJIU01000001.1, read on the forward strand.
GGAAACCGTCAACGTGCATTTCGGTGACCCAGTAGCGCAGCGAATCCATGAGCAGCTGCAGCGAGTGCGGGTTTCCCACGTTCAGGGAGTTGCCCGTCCCTGTGTAGTCCATGTAGTAGCGCTTGTCGTCTTCGACAAGGCGGTAGTACGCCTGATTGTCGATGCCGCGGAAGGACAGCGTGGGGCCCATGTGGTTGCCCTCTGCCGTGTGGTTGTAAACCACGTCGAGGATAACTTCGATGCCGGCCAGGTGCAGGGCACGAACCATGCCCTTGAACTCCTGGACCTGCTGGCCGTCGTCACCGGTGGCGCTGTAGGTGTTCTGGGGCGCGAAGAATCCGATGGTGTTGTAACCCCAGTAGTTCGACAGTCCTTTTTCCTGCAGCGTGGAGTCATTCACGAACTGGTGCACCGGCATCAGTTCGATGGCGGTGACGCCCAGCTTCTGCAGGTGTGCGATCACCGCGGGGTGCGCGACGCCGGCATAGGTACCGCGCTGTTCCTCGGGAACCTCGGGGTGACGCTCGGTGAGGCCCTTGACGTGGGCTTCATAGATGACCGACTGGTGGTACGGGATCTTGGGCTTGCGGTCACCGTCCCAGTCGAAGAAGGGATTGATCACCACGCCCATCATCATGTGCGGCGCTGAGTCTTCGTCATTGCGTGAGTTTTCGTCGCCGAAGTTGTAGCCGAACAGCGCCTGGTCCCAGTCGATCTCGCCTGATACTGCCTTCGCATAGGGGTCCAGCAGCAGTTTGTTCGGGTTGCAGCGGTTGCCCTGGGCCGGATCGTTGGGCCCGTCAACGCGGTAGCCGTACTTCTGCCCGGGCATCACCTGCGGCAGGTAGCAGTGCCACACATAGGCGTCCACCTCGGTGAGGCGCACACAGGTCTCGACGCCGTCGTCGTCAAACAGGCACAGCGTGACGGACTCCGCCACCTCGCTGTACAACGCAAAGTTGGTGCCGTTTCCGTCGTAGGTAGCGCCCAGCGGATAGGCGTCTCCCGGCCAAACTTCCATGTAGAGCTCCTGACTAGTTCCAGATGACAACAAGCAAAGTAGTATGTCTACTTACTTTTTTACCTCAGACGGGGCAAAGCATTAAACGGGACCGATTGCCACTCCCTGTTTTTCGGCCGTCGGCCGGCACGTTTCGATGCTTCCCGCATGGCCGCCAGCTCCCCCAACACGGTCCGGATAGCTGCCGGGAGCGCTGATGGTTCCAGCGGTCCAGCCTGCGCGGCGAGGTTTCCGGCCCTGCCGTGGATACTGGCTGCCGCTGCGGCCAGTTCGGCGTAGTACCCCGCCGGGGGCTCCAGGTCGGCGTCCCGATTACACCGGTTGGTGGCAAGCAGGGCACCCAGGATTCCCGCCAGAGTGTCCCCTGAACCGGCGGCCGCGAGCCAGGGTGTGGCCTCGGCCTGGCTGTAGGTTTCACCGGTGGGTGACGCAGTGATCGTGGCCCAGCCTTTGAGCAGCACCGTAGCCCCGGTGAGTTCCGCAGCGCGGCGGGCGTACCGCAGGGGATCTCCTTCGATCTGCTCCCGGGTGACCGTTTCCCCCAAACGGGTGAGGAGGGCTGTGAGCTCCCCGGCGTGCGGGGTCAAAACCACCTGCGGGCCGAGACCCGGCTCCACGTAGGAAATGGCGTCCGCGTCGATCACCGCGGGCAGGCCGGAGGTCATGGCCTCCAGTGCCCGGCGCCGCTGGTCTTCATCCGTTCCGGCTCCCGGTCCGGCCAGCCAGGCCTGCACGTGCGCCAGGGGAACGTTTCCGGTGGCGCAGACGGCTTCCGGATGAGCGGTGTTGATCAGCCGGCAGACCGATTCCGGGCCAAGATAGCGGACCATCCCGACGCCGGTGGCCAGGGCGGCTCCGGTGGCCAGCACTGCGGCGCCGGGGTAAGCTGCCGAGCCCGCCGCAATACCGAGGACACCGCGGGAGTATTTCTGATCTGTTTTCCGCGGAGACGGCAGCAGGCCGCTGAGGTCGGCAGTTTCGAGCCGGCGGACAGCCTGCCCCGGGACCGTTCCCAGGCCGATATCGATGATTTCGATCCTGCCTGCGGCCACCGCCCCGGGTCCGGCCATCAGACCGGTTTTGGCTGCACCGAAGGTCACGGTGAGGTCCGCAGCCAGATGCACCCCGTCGGCCCGGCCGGTGTCGGCATCCACGCCGCTGGGAAGGTCGCAGGCGATCATCACCGGTGAAGGGTTGCTGCCGGAGGTGAGACCGGCGAATGCACGGGCAAGCTCGGCGGCAGGACCCCGCAAACCGCCTTTGCCGCCGGTGCCCAGGATGCCGTCGATGACCAGATCCGACGCCGCACAAAGCCGGGTGCACTCCTCAACGGCGCTTGAAAGCTCTACGGTCCTGCCGCCGGCGGACCGGAAGGCGGCCAGTGCCTGTGGATGGGAGACAGCCGAGGTAAGGACGGCCGTAACGGCTGCGCCGCGGCGGCCCAGCCTCGCTCCGGCGAAGAGCGCGTCGCCGCCGTTGTTGCCGGCGCCTGCCAGCACAGTCACGCGCGCCCCGTACAGGAAACCTCGCCGCTCCAGCAGTTCCCGGGCGCAGGCAGCGTACAGCCCGTACGCTGCCCGCTGCATCAGTGCTGGACCGTTTCCGGCCTCGAGCAGGGGTTTTTCAGCGGCCCGCACAGCGGTGCCGGAGTAGGCACTGATCATGCCTACAGACTAGCTCTCGGCAACCACCATTGCTGTGGCAACGTCGCCGTCGTGGCTCAGGGACAGGTGCCAGACCCGCACGCCCTTGGCCTCCGCGGCAGCCGCCACCGTGCCGCGCACGCTGACGGCGGGGGCTCCGGCGGCGTCAAGATCCACCTGGCAGTCCTGCCAGTTCATGCCGGCCGGCGCCCCGAGGGCCTTGGCAACCGCTTCCTTCGCTGCGAAGCGTGCCGCAAGGGACCGCAGGTTCAGTTCACGCTCGGCCGGCACAAACAGCCGGGCACGCAGGCCGGGGGTCCGCTCCAGCTGGCGGCCGAAGCGCGGCACGTCCACGACGTCCACGCCGATGCCGACGATCATTATTCGACCGTGACGGACTTGGCGAGGTTACGCGGCTGATCCACGTCGAAGCCCTTGGCCGTGGCCAGTGCGCAGGCGAAGATCTGCAGCGGAACGGTGGTCAGCAGCGGGGCCAGCAGCGTCGGCGTTTCCGGTACATAGAACACGTACTCGGCGTAAGCCTTCACTGCGTCGTCGCCCTCTTCTGCGATCACGATGGTCTTGGCGCCGCGGGCGCGGATCTCCTGGATGTTGGAAACCACCTTGGCGTGCAGCGAATCGCGGCCGCGCGGGGAGGGAACCACCACAAAGACCGGCTGGCCTTCTTCGATCAGGGCGATCGGACCGTGCTTGAGCTCGCCGGCGGCGAAGCCTTCGGCGTGGATGTAAGCCAGTTCCTTCAGCTTCAGGGCACCTTCCATGGCCACCGGGAAGCCAACGTGGCGGCCCAGGAACAGCACGGACTTGGTGTCGGCCATCATCTCGGCCAGTTCCTTGATTTGTCCTGAGTTGTCCAGCACCTGCTGGATCTTGGCGGGAACCTTCGCAAGATCGGTCAGCAGGTCCTTGATTTCGCCCTGGAACTTATCTCCGCGCAGCTGGGCAAGGTACAGGCCCAGCAGGTAGGCGGCGGTGATCTGCGCCAGGAAAGCCTTGGTGGAGGCCACGGCGATTTCCGGACCAGCGTGCGTGTACAGCACGGCGTCGGACTCGCGCGGGATAGTGGAGCCGTTGGTGTTGCAGATGGCCAGAACCTTGGCGCCCTGCTCCTTGGCGTAGCGGACGGCCATCAGCGTGTCCATGGTCTCGCCGGACTGGGAGATCGCCACGATCAGCGTGTTCCCGTCCACAATCGGATCGCGGTAGCGGAACTCGTGGCTGAGCTCCACTTCCACGGGGATCCGGCACCAGTGCTCAATGGCGTACTTGGCCACCTGTCCGGCATAGGCGGAGGTACCGCAGGCCAGCACCATGATCTTGTTGATGGACTTGAGCTCTTCGGGGTCGATGCGCAGCTCGTCCAGGGTCAAACGGCCCTCCGCGTCGGAGCGGCCCAGCAGGGTGTCCCCCACCGCCTGCGGCTGATCGTTGATTTCCTTCTCCATGAAGGAGGGGTATCCGCCCTTTTCCGCGGCCGCGGCGTCCCAGTTGACCTCGAATTCCGTGCCCGTGGCCGGGTTGCCGAAGAAATCGGTGATTTCCACCGTTTCGGGGGTGATGGTGACGATCTGGTCCTGTCCCAGTTCAACGGCACGGCGGGTGAAGTCGATGAAGCCGGAAACATCCGAGCCCAGGAAGTTTTCACCGTCGCCGAGCCCGACGACGAGCGGAGAGTTGCGGCGCGCCGCGACGACGACGTCGGGCGAGTCAGCGTGAATAGCCAGAAGCGTGAAGGCACCTTCCAGCCGGCGGCAGGCCAGCTGCATGGAAAGAGCCAGGTCTCCCCCGCCCTCCCCGCGGTAGATGGCGGCCAGCAGGGCAGCGGCTACTTCGGTGTCCGTTTCGGAGAGGAACTGCGCTCCGGCGTCGAGCAGTTCGGCTTTGAGTTCCGCGAAGTTTTCGATGATGCCGTTGTGGATCAGCGCGAGGCGGCCTTCATCGGCCAAGTGCGGGTGTGCGTTCTCGTCGGTGGGTCCGCCATGGGTTGCCCAGCGGGTGTGGCCGATGCCGGTGGTCGCCTCGGGCAGCGGTGCGGCGGTGAGTTCCGCAACCAGGTTGGCGAGCTTGCCTGACTTTTTGCGGGATTCGATTCCGTTGTCAGTCAGCACTGCCACGCCGGCGGAATCGTAGCCGCGGTATTCCAGGCGGCGCAGGCCTTCCATGACCACATCAAGGGCGCCGTGTTCATGACTCTTGACCTGCTCTGCGGCGGCGGCACTGGGGCGGCGGCCTGCATATCCAACGATTCCACACATACGGCTAAGAGTACCGGCAACTGCTCCTGCAACGCCAAAGCGGGACCGGGCTCCGGGGCTCCACCGCGCCGCCGGGCGCTCCGTTTTGGATTGGGTGCGCGGCAGGGCAGAATCATAAAGTGAGCGACCGAACATCAAACTCAGGTCAGACCCCGTCAGCCAAGAGCTCTTCCGGGAACGGAGGGGACAGCGGCTTTACGCCGTTTGTGGAACTCGACCGGCAGACGTGGTCCCGGCTTTCCAACGAAATCCGGTCACCGCTGAACCAGGATGACATCCTGCGGCTGCGCGGTTTGGGCGAGAAACTGAACCTTGATGAAGTGCGCGAGGTTTATCTTCCTCTTTCGCGCCTGCTGAACCTCTACGTTGCAGCCGCCGGGCGCCTGCACAGCGCCACCACCACTTTCCTGGGTGAGAAGACCACCCGGACTCCTTTCGTCATCGGCCTGGCCGGCTCCGTGGCTGTGGGCAAGTCCACTACCGCACGCGTCCTGCGGGAGATGCTGCGGCGCTGGCCGGACACGCCAAATGTGGAGCTCATCACCACCGACGGTTTTCTGTATCCAAACGCCGAGCTGCAACGGCGCGGCCTGATGCAGCGCAAGGGCTTTCCGGAGTCCTACGACCGTCGTGCCCTGCTGCGTTTTGTCAGCGCCATCAAGAGCGGTGCCGAGGAAGTGCGGGCACCGCGGTACTCACACCTGACCTACGACATCGTCCCGGGCGAGGAGATTGTTGTCCGGCGGCCGGATGTGCTGATTGTTGAGGGGCTGAACGTTCTTGCGCCGGCCCGGACACGCGCCGACGGCCGGGCCGGCCTTGCCCTGAGCGACTTTTTCGATTTCTCGATCTACGTCGACGCCCGGACCTCGTACATCGAGGAATGGTACGTCCAGCGTTTCCAGTCTCTGCGCGGCGGAGCCTTTGCGGACCCGGAATCCTATTTCCACCGTTACGCAGACCTGACGGATGAGCAGGCCCGGGCAACCGCCCTGGACATCTGGAAGCGCATCAACGAGCCCAACCTCATCACCAATGTGCTGCCCACGCGCGGGCGCGCCCAGCTGGTTCTCACCAAGGATGCGGACCACTCGGTGAGCCGCATGCTCCTGCGCAAGACCTAGGACTGCGCCCGCGGGATTTTCGGGTCATGCCCGGGCGTAGGGCTCCAACGCGAGATTGTTCTCGACAGTCTCTGCGAGCTTGGAGGCAATCGAGGCCGCAGTCTCCATGTCCGCCGCTTCAACCATCACGCGGACCAGGGGCTCGGTTCCCGAGGGGCGCAGCAGGACCCGGCCCGTTTCCCCCAAAACTGACTGGGCGTCCGCTACGGCCTGCCGGACAGCCTCGTTGCTGTCCACGGCAGCCTTGTCGACGCCCTTGACGTTGATCAGGACCTGGGGAAGCTTGGTCATGATGCCGGCCAGTTCCTTGAGCGTACGTCCGGTCCGCTTGACCTGCGCGGCGAGCTGCAGGCCGGTAAGGACACCGTCGCCCGTGGTTGCGTACTCGGAGAAAATGACGTGCCCGGACTGCTCGCCGCCCAGGCTGTAGCCGCCTTCGCGCATACCTTCCAGGACGTACCGGTCCCCCACTCCGGTTTCCCGCACGCTGATGCCGGCTTCCCTCAGCGCAAGCTTCAGGCCCAGGTTGCTCATGACGGTCGCCACCAGCGCGTCGTCCTTGAGCTTGCCGGCTGCTTTCAGGGAGACCGCCATGATTGCCATGATCTGGTCGCCGTCCACGACCGTGCCCTCATGGTCCACGGCGAGGCAGCGGTCGGCGTCGCCGTCGTGGGCAACACCCATGTCCGCGCCGTGTTCCAAGACCGCAGCCTGCAGTTTCTCCAGGTGCGTTGAGCCGCAGCCGTCATTGATGTTGATCCCGTCCGGATCCGCACCAATGACAATTACCTCGGCACCGGCGTCCGCGAAGACCTGGGGAGAACAGCCGCTGGCGGCACCGTTGGCGCAGTCCAGTACCACCTTCAGTCCGTCAAGCCGGTTCGGCAGTGTCTGCAGCAGGTGGATGACATACCGGTCTTCCGCGTCCGCAAAGCGGTGGATCCGGCCAACTTCGGCTCCGGTGGGCCGCAGGTTCGGCTTGGTCATCTCAGTTTCAATGTCGTCTTCAGCGGCGTCGTCGAGCTTCTGCCCGCCGCGCGCCAGGAATTTGATGCCGTTGTCCGGGGCTGCATTGTGCGATGCGGAAATCATCACGCCAAAGTCTGCATTCAGGTCCGCGACCAGGAAGGCCGCTGCCGGGGTGGGGAGCACGCCGGCATCAAAGACGTCCACGCCGGAGCTGGCCAGTCCGGCTTCCACGGCCGCCGAGATGAAGTCTCCGCTGATTCGGGGATCACGGGCTACTACCGCAACCGGCCTGCGGCCGTTTTCTACACGCCGGTGCCCCAAAACGACGGCGGCCGCCTGCGCCAGGCCCAGGGCCACTTCGGCGGTGATCAGGCCATTGGCCAGGCCACGGACGCCGTCGGTTCCAAACAATCTAGTCATCGCACATAATCCTCAAACAGGGGGCAGGGCATGAGGCCGCCGAACGGGGCGGCCCACTGGGCTATTGTGCCACTGGATTGGCTCGGCCTACTAAGTGGCCTGCGCAAGCGGGGCGAAAGTACACGGTTTCCGCGTCGAAGATCACGTCCAAAAACGCCAAAAGGCCGCCCGCTGATGCGGACGGCCTTTTGGTCCAAACGCCTCGGCGCTTGGAGAAGCGCTGAATTAGCGCTTGGAGTACTGCGGTGCCTTACGGGCCTTCTTGAGACCGGCCTTCTTGCGCTCGATGACGCGGGCGTCACGAGTCAGGTAACCGGCCTTCTTCAGGGTCGGGCGGTTGTTCTCGCGGTCGATCTCATTCAGCGAACGAGCAACACCCAGGCGCAGCGCACCGGCCTGGCCGGAGGGGCCACCACCGTGGATGCGGGCAATAACGTCGTAGGCGCCGTCGAGGTCCAGGACCTTGAAGGGCTCGTTGACGTCCTGCTGGTGCAGCTTGTTCGGGAAGTAAGCAGCCAGCTCGCGGCCGTTAACCAGCCACTTGCCGGTGCCCGGGACAACGCGCACGCGGGCAATTGCCTGCTTGCGGCGGCCAACGGCAGAGCCGGAGACCGTCAGTGCCGGGCGTTCCTTGACAGCAGCCTCGGCTGCATCAGGGGTTTCCGAGGTGTAGCTGGAAAGCTCCTCGGTTGATTCATTCAGCTCTTCAGTGTTCTGAGCCACGATTCTCCTTGAATTAATTCTTTAGTTGGCGGGGCCAGAACTACTGGGCGACCTGGGTGATTTCGAAGGTCTTGGGCTGCTGGGCTCCATGCGGGTGCTCCGCACCGCGGTAGACCTTGAGCTTGCTGATCTGCTGTGCAGCCAGGGAATTCTTGGGCAGCATGCCGCGGATGGCCTTCTCAACTGCACGTACCGGATTCGACTCCAGCAGTTCTGCGTAGTTGACGGAGGACAGACCGCCCGGGTAACCCGAGTGGCGGTAGGCACGCTTCTGTTCGAGCTTGGCGCCGGTCAGGGCAACCTTCTCAGCGTTGATGATGATGACGAAATCGCCCATATCCATGTGGGGAGCGAAGGTCGGCTTGTGCTTTCCGCGCAGCAGTGTTGCGGTCTGGCTGGCAAGACGGCCTAGGACAACGTCGGTGGCGTCAATGACGTGCCACTGGCGGTTGATGTCGCCGGGCTTCGGGGTGTACGTACGCACGGTGTTTGCCTTCGTTTCTTCTTCTTAGGTGGCGCGGACCATATGGATGCCACATGTTCCGCAGCTTCTCTATGCGTTTACCGGATGGTCAGGTGAGGACTGATGTAACCAGTGGTCCTGATGTACTCGGCTATTTCCCCGGGGCCAGGTGGCTCTGCAACTGAGCCGCTCCCGTGGGCATAGACCTATCGAGGTAGGACACGCACAACGACTATAAACAATAGCCTGCTTCCCGGGCCAGGTCAAAAACCGGGGATGGCACGCCTGGCGCGCGTATTCTCCGCCCTAAGCTGCATTTCGGCCTCCGGCGGATACCGGACCTCTTCCAGGATCAGCGGATGCGGAGGGGCAAGCAGCGACTTGGAATCCCGGACCCGTGCCTGGAGTCTCGTGGCCAGCCATTCCAGGGGCCGCTCCCCCGCTCCCACGAGGATGGCGCCCCCTACGAGGGAGCGCACCATGTTGTGGCAGAAGGCATCGGCGCGCAGATGCGCTTCCATGACGCCGTCGGGCCGCCTGAGGAAGGAGAACTCCTGGAGCTCCCGAACCGTGGTGGCACCGGTGCGCGGCTTGCAGAAAGACAGGAAATCCCGAACACCCAGAACTGTATCGGCAGCTGCGTTCATCCGGTGCTCATCGAGGGAAAAGTCATGCCACAGGGTCACTGCCCTGGTCAGCGGATCGCGGCCGGCTTCACGGTCTGCGATCCGGTAGCTGTACCTGCGCCAGAGTGCCGAGAACCGCGCGTCGAACCCCTCCGGCGCCAGGGAAGCCGAATGGACCGCAATAGCTCCCTCCATGGCGTGGATGGCGCGCTTGGAGGCTTTCGCCTTGCGCAGCGGCATGGTGAGGTCCTTGTTCAGGATGCCGCGCAGACGCCGGATGAGGGCCTCTTCCGGGGTAAGGGCTGCTCCGCGGGGCAACCCCGCCCATTCGGGGCCGGTGAGATCGAAATGGACCACCTGCCCGCGGGCATGGACGCCGGAATCCGTGCGTCCGGCGACGGTTACCCGGACCGGCCTCCTGATCAATACCTCCAGGGCCGCCTCAAGGCTTCCCTGAACCGTTGGCAGGCCGTCCTGGCAGGCCCAGCCGTAGAACGGCGCGCCGTCGTAGGACAGGTCCATCCGGACACGAAAAAGCCCGCCGTCCTGGGAAGGTACGGCGGGCCTATCGTTACTCATGCCCTCAATATTAAGGGACTGAGTGCTGAAGCGAAAATTACTTCTTCTCTTCGGTTTCCACTGCTTCGTCAGCGGAATCTGCGGAGTCGGCAGACTCAGCGGAATCTGCGGAATCTGCGGACTCAGCGGAGTCGGCCGATTCGGCGGACTCTGCAGATTCAGCGGACTCGACCGGAGCGGAAACAGCAGCAGCGGTTTCAGCTTCAGCCACTACGGCCTGCTTGGCCGAGAGGGGTTCGAGAACCAGTTCGATGACAGCCATGGGAGCGTTGTCGCCCTTGCGGTTGCCGATCTTGGTGATGCGGGTGTAGCCGCCGTCGCGCTTCTCGACTGCCGGAGCAATGTCGGTGAAGAGCTCGTGGACAATACCCTTGTCCGAGATCAGGCCCAGGACGCGGCGGCGGGAAGACAGGTCTCCGCGCTTTGCGAACGTGATCAGACGCTCGGCGTAGGGACGCAGGCGCTTGGCCTTCGTCACCGTGGTGGTGATCTGCTTGTGCTCGAACAGCTGGGCAGCCAGGTTCGCCAGCATCAGGCGCTGGTGGGCCGGGCTGCCTCCGAGGCGCTTACCCTTGGTGGGTGTAGGCATTACATTTTCTCCTCAAACGGTGCCGAACGGAGCTCTTGTGGCCCGGACGGCAATATTTTGCGTGTGTTAGAGCTCGTCGTCCGAGTATTCGGACTCGTCCTCTTCAATAGCTGCGGCACGGGCGGCCAGATCAAATCCGGGAGGGGAATCCTTCAGGGACAGACCGAGCTCGACCAGCTTTGCCTTTACCTCATCAATGGACTTTGCACCGAAGTTGCGAATGTCCATCAGGTCAGCCTCGGAGCGGGCAACGAGTTCACCCACAGTGTGGATGCCTTCACGCTTGAGGCAGTTGTAGGAACGCACCGTGAGCTCAAGGTCTTCGATCGGCAGAGCCATGTCGGCTGCCAGGGCGGCATCCGTGGGGCTCGGGCCGATTTCAATACCTTCAGCAGCACTGTTCAGTTCACGGGCCAGGCCGAACAGTTCAACCAGGGTGGTGCCGGCAGAGGCGACGGCGTCGCGCGGTGCAATGGCATCCTTGGTCTCAACGTCAACGATCAGGCGATCGAAGTCGGTGCGCTGTTCAACACGGGTGGCCTCCACGCGGAAGGTCACCTTCAGGACCGGCGAGTAGATGGAGTCAACCGGAATGCGGCCGATCTCCTGGTCACCGGACTTGTTCTGGCTGGCGGAAACATAGCCGCGTCCGCGTTCGATGGTCAGTTCGAGCTCGAACTTACCCTTCGAATTCAGGGTGGCAATGTGCAGATCCGGGTTGTGGAACTCCACGCCGGCCGGCGGAGCGATGTCCGCAGCCGTTACGACGCCGGGGCCCTGCTTGCGCAGGTAGGCGACAACGGGCTCGTCGTGCTCGGAGGAGACCGACAGGTTCTTGACGTTCAGGATGATCTCAGTGACATCTTCCTTCACGCCCGGAACCGTGGTGAACTCGTGCAGCACGCCGTCGATCCGAATGCTGGTTACTGCAGCACCGGGGATCGAGGACAGGAGCGTACGGCGGAGGGAGTTGCCGAGGGTGTAGCCGAAACCGGGTTCCAGCGGTTCGATGATGAACCGTGAACGGTTGTCCGCTACGACTTCTTCAGTGAGGGTGGGGCGCTGTGCAATGAGCACTTGCATTTCCTTTCAGCGAGCGTCCGCTATATGACGCAACACAAATGGTGGAAACGACGACGACGGGTCTTCCGCGGGCGTCTTGGACGGCTTAACAGCCACGTGCCCGGAGCCGGAGGCGTCCGATGGGCGGCCCGCCCCAAAGGGTGGACCGCCCGCCGGATATTACCGGAACCGCAAGTGCTGCTTAGACGCGGCGGCGCTTCGGGGGACGGCAGCCGTTGTGCGCGCTCGGGGTGACATCCGAAATGGAGCCAACCTCCAGGCCGGTGGCCTGGAGCGAGCGGATAGCGGTTTCGCGGCCGGATCCCGGACCCTTGACGAAGACGTCGACCTTGCGGACGCCGTGCTCCTGGGCGCGCTTTGCGGCGGCTTCAGCAGCCATCTGCGCAGCGAACGGGGTGGACTTGCGAGAGCCCTTGAAGCCAACCTCACCGGCGGAAGCCCATGAGATAACAGCACCGGACGGGTCCGTGATGGACACGATGGTGTTATTGAACGTGCTCTTGATATGCGCCTGGCCCAGCGCGATATTCTTCTTATCCTTGCGACGCGGTTTGCGGACCGCTCCACGAGTCTTGGGGGGCATTGCTTCTCCTACAAAGAGTTTGGTTTAGGTGGCCCGCTAAAGGGGCCGTGGCCTCACACCGCTAGGTTTAGCGGGCGGCCTTCTTCTTACCGGCAACCGTACGCTTCGGGCCCTTGCGGGTACGAGCGTTGGTCTTCGTGCGCTGGCCGTGAACGGGCATGCCACGACGGTGGCGGATACCCTGGTAGCTGCCGATTTCCACCTTGCGGCGGATGTCAGCGGCTACCTCGCGGCGGAGGTCACCCTCAACCTTGAAGTTGCCCTCGATGTAGTCACGCAGCTGAACAAGTTCAGCGTCCGTGAGGTCCTTGACGCGAGTATCCGGGCTGATGCCGGTCTCTGCCAGGGTCTGGTCTGCACGGGTCTTGCCCACGCCGTAGATATAGGTAAGCGCAATCACTACCCGCTTTTCGCGGGGAATGTCAACGCCAGCGAGACGTGCCATATCGGCGGTTCTCCTCTTGTTTCACCGGAGGTCTGAAGCAGTGCGTCCCTGTTGCCAGGTCCCCGGCCTCCGTGCCGGGGGTATGCGTTACGCGTATCAACGCTGCACTGCCATATTCAAATTACTACTACGCGTGGGCCGTCCCTGAAAGCAGGAAATTAGCCCTGGCGCTGCTTGTGGCGCGGGTTCTCGCAGATCACCATGACTCGACCGTTACGGCGAATCACCTTGCACTTATCGCAGATCTGCTTGACGCTCGGCTGGACCTTCATGGTTATCCTTTGCGTGGTTGCAGGGTTGGGCCGCTGGCGGCAGGCGTTCCAACTGTCCGGAACGCCGGCTGTTTGCGGCGGTTTTTACTTGTAGCGGTAGACGATACGGCCCCGGGTGAGGTCGTACGGGCTAAGTTCCACCACAACGCGGTCTCCGGGGAGGATGCGAATGTAGTGTTGACGCATCTTTCCCGAGATGTGTGCGAGCACAATGTGGCCGTTGGCCAGCTCAACGCGGAACATCGCGTTGGGCAGGGCTTCGTTGACCGAGCCCTCAATCTCAATGACGCCGTCTTTCTTGGCCATATCCTCCGCTAACGTCTGTGTCCATGCGCATACGCGCAGGACGGTTTATGTCTTTGGTTCTCCCGGATGCTTCCTGCCCCCGCCAACTGAGGCGAAGTCCGCACTGCCGGCCGCTTGAACAGCGGCCCGCGTGCTTGGAAAAGGGCACGAATATAGAGACAACCAACAGATAACTCTACTCGACAAGGGGGATTAAGTTAAATCCCACCCCGCCTGCCGCCCCCGGTCCCCGCGAACGGGGACCGGGTGCAGCAATCATTCTTCGGGAATCGGCACCGGCGTCACGCCCAGCGGAGCCAGCTTTGCGGCTCCACCATCGGGGGACGTCAGGACCCAGATGCCCTTTTCATGAACCGCCACCGAGTGTTCCCACTGCGAGGCGCGGGATTTGTCGGTGGTAACCACCGTCCAGTCGTCCTCCAGTGTGACGGTCTCAATCTTGCCGCGGACCAGCATCGGCTCGATGGCCAGGCACAGTCCGGGCCGGAGCTTGGGACCGTTGTGCGAGGTCCGGTAGTTGAGCACATCCGGCGCCTGGTGCATCTCGGTACCGATGCCGTGACCCACATAGTCCTCCAGGATTCCGAGCGGCTTGCCCGGAACCGAAGAAACGTAGTCATCGATGGCCGCTCCGATGTCGCCGACAAACCGGCCCTTGGCTGCGGCAGCGATGCCGTGCCACATGGCCTGCTCCGTGACGTCGGACAACCGCTGGTCCTCGGGATCCGCGGTGCCCACAATGACGGTGCGCGCCGAGTCCGAGTGCCAGCCGTTAACCACGGCTCCCCCGTCGATCGACAGGATGTCCCCGTCTGTGAGGATCCGCTCCCCCGGAATGCCGTGAACCACTTCCTCGTTCACCGACACGCAGACCGTTGCCGGGTAGCCGTGGTAGCCAAGGAAGTTCGAGGTTGCCCCCGCGTCCTTGAGCACCGCGGCAAACGCAGCGTCGATGTCCGCGGTGGTTGCACCAACCACCGCGGCCTCTACGGCGGCGTCAAGCGCCCGGATCAGCACGAGGCCGGCCTCGCGCATGATGCGCATCTGCGCATTGGTTTTGTATTGGATTCGAGGCTGGCCGAACATATCTCTTCTAACTCTCTAGCAAATATCTTTGAGGGCTTCCATGACGCGCTCGGTGACATCGTCAATGCCGCCCAGTCCGTCAACGCGGGCCACGATGCCGCGCTTGTCGTAGCTGGCGACGACGTCGGCGGTCTGGGCCTTGTACAGGTCCAGACGGTGCCGGATGACGTCCTCGTTGTCGTCGGCGCGGCCTTCAAGTTCTGCCCGCTTGAGCAGGCGCTGAACGAGTTCCTCGTCGTCGGCCGTCAGCTGCAGGACGACGTCGAGCTTCTGGCCCTTCCCGGCCAGGATGTCGTCCAGCTCTTCAACCTGCGCAGCAGTGCGGGGGTAGCCGTCCAGGAGGAACCCGTCTTTCACGTCGTCTTCCTGCAGCCGCGCCCGGACCATTTCATTGGTGACGGAATCCGGCACAAAGTTTCCGGCGTCGATGTACTTCTTGGCCTCGATGCCAAGGGGTGTTTCATTCTTGACGTTGGCGCGGAAGATGTCGCCGGTGGAGATTGCAGTGACCCCAAGCCGCTCCGAGATCCGGGCCGCCTGTGTGCCTTTGCCGGCGCCGGGAGGTCCGATAATGAGCATTCTTGTCATCGCAATAACCCTTCGTAGTGACGCTGCTGGAGCTGCGCGTCAATTTGTTTGACTGTTTCGAGTCCCACACCAACCATGATGAGGATCGAGGTTCCGCCGAACGGGAAGTTCGCGTTAGCTCCGACCAGCACCAGAGCAATCAGCGGAATGAGGGCAACAAAACCCAAGTAGAGGGCGCCGGGCAGGGTGATGCGGGACAGCACGTACTGCAGGTATTCGGCGGTGGGGCGGCCGGCCCGGATGCCGGGAATGAAGCCGCCGTATTTCTTCATGTTTTCCGAGACTTCCTCCGGGTTGAAGGTGATCGACACGTAGAAGTAGGTGAAGAACACGATCAGCAGGAAGTAGACGGCCATGTAGAACGGATGGTCGCCGCTGGTGAGGTAATTGTTGATCCAGATGACCCACTCCGGCGGTGCGCCGTTGGCAGGGGTGTTGAACTGGGCAATCAGCGACGGCAGGTACAGCATGGAGGACGCGAAGATCACCGGGATGACGCCGGCCATGTTGACCTTGATGGGAATGTAGGTGTTCGTGCCCCCGACGGTGCGGCGGCCCACCATGCGCTTGGCGTACTGCACCGGAATGCGGCGCTGGGACTGCTCGACAAAGATGACGAGGGCAACCACCAGGACGCCGATGGCGAGAACGGCAAGGAAGACGGTCCAGCCCTGCGCACTGAGGATGGCGCCGAGCGAGCTCGGGAAGCCTGCGGCGATCGAGGTGAAGATCAGGAGGGACATGCCGTTGCCGACGCCCTTTTCGGTGACCAGTTCACCCATCCACATGATGAGGCCGGTGCCGGCTGTCAGCGTGATGATGAGCAGCAGGATGGTGATGATGTTGTCATCCGGGATGATCGGCACGGAGCAGGCGTTGTTGAACAGCGCTCCTGTGCGGGCCAGGGAGACAACGGTGGTGGCGTTAAGCAGGCCAAGGGCGATGGTCAGGTAACGCGTGTACTGCGTCAGCTTGGACTGTCCCTGGGCCCCTTCCTCGTAGAGGGCCTGGAAGTGGGGAATCACGACGCGCAGCAGCTGAACGATGATGCTGGCGGTGATGTACGGCATGATGCCCAGGGCAAAGATGGAGACCTGCAGCAGGGCGCCGCCGCTAAAGAGGTTAACGAATTCGTAGAGGCCACCTGAAGTGGCACCCAGAGCCAAGCACTGCTGCACATTGCCGTAGTCAACACCCGGGGCCGGGATAAAAGCACCCATGCGGAAGATAGTGATGATTCCCAGCGTAAACAACAGCTTGCGTCGCAGGTCTGGCGTCCGGAAAGCCCGGCCAATAGCGCTAAGCAAGCGTCCTCCTGAATGAGATCTGAAGTAGGTGAAGTCCAAATGGACTGGTAACAAAAACAGAGTCTATCCGCTCATGCCCCGTAGAACGTTAACGGGGCCCGCGGCGTAGTAGTGCCTTAAACAAAACTAAACCCCCGGCGGGCCGCAGGGCGGCCCGCCAAGAGTTTAGTCGTAGTCCTGCTCGCCGTGCAGACGACTGCCGGGGGCCGGTCTCCCGGCCGCCCGAAGTCATTGCACGAATCAGACACAGTGCTTAGAGCGCCGTGGTCGATCCGCCTGCAGCGGCAATCTTCTCAGCCGCACTGGCGGAGAAGGCATCTGCCGTGACATTCACCTTGACGGTGATGTCGCCGGAGCCCAGGACCTTGACGGGCTGGTTCTTGCGAACGGCGCCCTTGGCCACCAGATCGGCAACGGTGACGTCGCCGCCTTCGGGGAACAGCTCCGAGATCTTGTCCAGGTTTACTACCTGGAACTCGACCCGGAACGGGTTCTTGAAGCCGCGCAGCTTCGGCAGGCGCATGTGCAGCGGCAGCTGCCCGCCAGCGAAACCGGCCTTGACCTGGTAACGGGCCTTGGTGCCCTTCATACCGCGGCCTGCGGTCTTACCCTTGGAACCTTCACCGCGGCCAACACGGGTCTTGGCCGTCTTGGCACCGGGTGCCGGACGCAGGTGGTGAACCTTGAGCGCGTGCTCGTTGTTGTTTTCTTCGGCCATGTTAATTCGCCTCCTCAACCTTCACGAGGTGCGGAACCGTGTTGATCATGCCAACGGTCACGGCGTCTGCAGTACGAACGGTGGTAGCACCGATGTGCCGCAGGCCCAATGAGCGCAGCGTGTCCTTCTGATTCTGCTTACCACCGATGGTGGACTTAATCTGAGTAATCTTCAGTGTTGCCGTGCTGACGGCAACGTTCTTCGGAGTAGTCATCAGGCACCTGCCTTCTGCATGTTGCGGAGCATCGCAGCAGGCACAACCTCGTCCAGCGGCAGGCCGCGGCGGGCAGCCACTGCCTGAGGCTCTTCGAGGCGCTTCAGCGCATCAACCGTGGCGTGCACAATGTTGATGGCGTTGGAGGACCCGAGCGACTTGGACAGTACGTCATGGATACCGGCGCATTCGAGAATGGCGCGGACCGGACCACCGGCGATAACACCGGTACCCGGGGAAGCCGGACGCAGCAGGACAACGCCTGCAGCAGCTTCGCCCTGGACCAGGTGCGGGATGGTTCCACCGATACGCGGGACCCGGAAGAAAGTCTTCTTGGCTTCTTCAACGGCCTTCGCGATTGCGGAGGGAACTTCCTTGGCCTTGCCGTAACCGACACCAACCATGCCGTTGCCGTCTCCGACAACAACGAGGGCGGTGAAGCTGAAGCGACGACCACCCTTGACAACCTTGGCGACGCGGTTGATGGTCACGACGCGTTCAATGAACTTGTCCTTCTCATCGTTGCGTCCGCCGTCGCGGCCGCCGCGGCCACCGCGTTCGCCGCGGCCTCCACGGTCGGAGCGCTGCTCGCCCTTGCGTCCGCCGCGGCGGTCGTCAGTGGCGGGAGCGGCGGCGTCCTTGGTCTCAGTTGCCTCAGCAGCTGTAGCTTCAGTCACCTGATTTTCCTTTTCCTTGTTAGCCTCGGTCACAGTGACAGCCCACCTTCGCGTGCGCCGTCTGCAACGGCCGCGATACGGCCGTGGTAGCGGTTGCCACCGCGGTCGAAGACAACGGCTTCAACGCCGGCAGCCTTGGCACGCTCGGCAACGAGCTCGCCAACGCGCTTGGACTTGGCAGTCTTGTCGCCGTCCAGTGCGCGCAGGTCAGCTTCCATGGTGGAAGCCGATGCAACGGTTACGCCGCGGGTGTCATCGACAACCTGGACGAATACGTGGCGGGCCGAGCGGTTGACGACCAGGCGCGGACGAGCCGCGGTACCGGAGATCCGCTTGCGGATGCGCAGCTGGCGACGGCTGCGTGCAGCCGACTTGCTCTTGGAATTACGCTTCTTGTTAATGCTGATGGCCATGGTTACTTACCAGCCTTTCCGACCTTGCGGCGGACAATCTCGCCGGCATAACGAATACCCTTGCCCTTGTAGGGATCGGGCTTGCGCAGCTTGCGGATGTTGGCCGAAACCTCGCCCACCTGCTGCTTGTCGATGCCGGACACTGTGACCTTCGTGGGGCCCACGACGGTAAGCGTGATGCCCTCGGGTGCCGTGACCGGAACCGGGTGGCTGTAGCCCAGGGCGAACTCGAGGTCCGAACCCTTGGCCACTACGCGGTAACCGGTACCAACGATTTCCAGGTCCTTCTTGTAGCCTTCGGTCACACCGGTGATCATGTTGCTGATCAGGGTGCGGGTCAGGCCGTGAAGGGAACGGGATTCGCGCTCGTCGTTCGGGCGGGCAACGGTGATGGTGTTGTCTTCGAGCGTGACAGTGATCGGGCTGGGCACAGTGTGGCTCAGCTCGCCCTTGGCACCCTTGACGGAGACAAGGTTGCCGTCAACGGAAATTTCAACTCCGGCAGGAACCGAGATGGGCAGACGTCCAATACGTGACATTTTTCTTTCCCTTCCCTGCTACCAGACGTAGGCGAGGACTTCCCCACCTACACCCTTCTTGGCGGCCTGGCGGTCGGTCAGGAGACCTGACGACGTCGACAGGATTGCGATTCCCAGACCACCGAGAACACGCGGCAGGTTGGTGGACTTTGCGTATACGCGCAGACCGGGCTTGGAGATACGACGCACGCCGGCGATGGAACGCTCGCGGTTCGGACCGAATTTGAGATCAAGGGTCAGCTTCTTGCCGACGACGGCCTCTTCTTCCTTCCAGCCGGCAATGTAGCCCTCGGCCTTCAGGATGTCAGCAACGCGTGCCTTGAGCTTGCTGTAAGGCATGGACACGGAATCGTGGTATGCCGAGTTTGCATTGCGCAGACGCGTAAGCATGTCTGCGACAGGATCTGTCATTGTCATTGGGCTCTTGCCCTCCCTCGTAACGGTTTCCTGCGGAGTTCCGGCTCAGGCGCACCTGGCCGGGGGTCCGTCGGACCTGTTACGTAGTAATTAATCTTCGGATTTGAACGGGAAGCCGAGCGCCTTCAGCAGCGCGCGTCCCTCGTCATCGGTCTTTGCAGTGGTAACCACGGTGATGTCCATGCCGCGTACGCGGTCGATCTTGTCCTGATCGATTTCGTGGAACATCGACTGTTCGGTCAGGCCGAACGTGTAGTTGCCGTTGCCGTCGAACTGCTTGCCGTTCAGGCCGCGGAAGTCGCGGATACGCGGCAGGGCGAGGGTAACCAGGCGGTCCACGAATTCCCACATGCGGTCTCCACGCAGAGTTGCGTGGCAGCCGATGGGCATGCCTTCGCGCAGCTTGAACTGTGCGATGGACTTGCGGGCCTTCGTAACCTGCGGCTTCTGACCCGTGATCTGGGTCAGGTCCTTGACTGCGCCGTCAATGAGCTTGGAGTCCTTGGCGGCATCTCCAACACCCATGTTCACAACCACCTTGACGAGGCGGGGAACCTGGTTGACGTTTGCGTAGTTGAATTCGTCCTGCAGGGTCTTCTTGATCTCCGCTGCGTAGCGGGTCTTCAGACGGGGGACGGTCTTGGTGACAGTCTCAGTCATTAGAGGTCCTTCCCAGAGCCCTTGGCGACGCGGATACGCACAGTGCGCTCACGGCCGTCTTTTTCGACGATTTCCTGGCGGTAGCCAACGCGGGTCGGCTTCTTCGTTTCCGGGTCAACGACTGCGACGTTGGAAACGTGGATGGGAGCCTCAACGGTTTCGATGCCACCGGTCTTGGAGCCCTTGGAGGACTGTCCAACCTTGGTGTGCTTCTTGACAGTGTTGATTCCTTCAACCAGAACGCGGTTGGTGTCGGTGTAAACCTTCAGAACCTTGCCCTGCTTGCCGCGGTCGCCGCCGCGGTCAGCCTTTGCACCGGTGATGACCTGAACCAGGTCACCCTTTTTGATTTTTGCCATGGACTACAGCACCTCCGGAGCCAGCGAAATGATCTTCATGAACTTCTTGTCGCGAAGTTCGCGGCCGACCGGGCCGAAGATGCGGGTACCGCGGGGGTCTCCGTCATTCTTCAAGATCACTGCAGCGTTCTCATCGAACTTGATGTAGGAACCGTCCTGGCGGCGGCGTTCCTTCTTGGTACGAACGATGACGGCCTTGACCACATCGCCCTTCTTGACGTTGCCGCCGGGAATTGCATCCTTGACGGTGGCAACAATGGTGTCGCCAATGCCTGCGTAGCGACGGCCGGATCCACCGAGAACGCGGATGGTCAAGATTTCCTTGGCACCCGTGTTGTCGGCGACCTTCAGTCGCGACTCCTGCTGAATCACTTATTACTCCTGTCGTCGCGCCGGTTCTCAAATTGAGCCTTGCGGAACGGATATGGGTGGACCCCGTAATACTGGTACTCAGCACTTCCCCGCCAGGGGCGAACCGCGGCTGGCCGCGGCAAAGTGCCGAACAAGATTATCGGGCTTTTGTCTCATACGGCGGTGAGGATGTTCAGTCCAAAACTGGACACACTTCCGCACCGCACAGACAAGATTTCAAGTTTACCGCGAAAGGGCCCCGGATGCGAAATCGGATGATAACGCGGCCGGGGCCCTGTCGCCGGATGGCGGTTGCCGGCGAGCTCATCCCGAGAGGATCAGCTCACCGGCGGCCGGCCGGATGTACTTCTTTGTTACTTGGCCTTTTCGAGGATCTCGACCAGGCGCCACCGCTTCGTAGCGGAGAGCGGCCGGGTTTCCGAGACCAGCACGAGGTCTCCAACGCCGGCAGCATTCTGCTCGTCGTGGGCCTTGAGCTTCGAAGTGCGGCGAAGCACCTTGCCGTACAGGGCGTGCTTCACGCGGTCTTCAACCTGGACAACGATGGTCTTATCCATCTTGTCCGAAACCACGTAGCCGCGTGCGGTCTTCCGGTACCCGCGGGCATCGGCGCCGTTTGCGTCAGTTGTCACTGCTGCCTCATTCTTGTTTTCACTCATTTGGCATCATCCTCAGCGACCTTGGCTTCAGCTTCAGACTCAGTAGCCTTCTTCTTGGACTTCTTCGCTGCCTTTTCAGGAGCTGCTTCCTCAACGGGAGCAACAACCTCGGGACGAATCCCCAGCTCGCGCTCACGCAGCACGGTGTAGATGCGTGCGATGTCGCGCTTCACTACGCGCAGACGGCCGTGGCTTTCCAGCTGGCCGGTTGCGGACTGGAAGCGGAGGTTGAACAGCTCTTCCTTGGCCTTGCGAAGTTCCTCGACGAGACGGTCCTTATCGAAGCCGTCAAGCTGCTTCGATGCCAGTTCCTTTGAACCAATTGCCATTTCTATTCACCACCCTCGCGACGCACAATGCGTGCCTTCAACGGCAGCTTATGGATCGCCAGGCGCAGTGCCTCACGAGCTACCTCTTCATTAACACCGGAGATCTCGAAGAGAACCCGACCCGGCTTCACGTTTGCAACCCACCACTCCGGAGAACCCTTACCGGAACCCATGCGGGTTTCGGCCGGCTTCTTCGTCAGCGGACGGTCAGGGTAGATGTTGATCCAGACCTTACCGCCGCGCTTGATGTGGCGCGTCATGGCAATACGTGCAGCTTCGATCTGACGGTTGGTGACGTATGCAGGCGTCAGAGCCTGAATACCCCACTCGCCAAAGCTGACTGCGGTGCCGCCGGTAGCAGCGCCGGAACGACCCGGGTGGTGCTGCTTGCGGAACTTGACTCGACGTGGGATAAGCATTTAAGCCTGTCCTCCTTCTGCTGCGGGAGCGGCTGCCTCAGCGGCCGGAGCCTCTGCAGCAGCAGGCGCGGCGGCCTTGTCGGCACGCTCGGGACGACGACGGCGGTCGCCGCCACGGTCTCCGCGATCGGCCGGGCCGCGGCCCGGACGGTCGCTGGAACGTCCGCGGGACGGTGCAGCAGCCTGCTGTGCAGCCAGTTCCTTGGCGGTAACGTCACCCTTGTAGATCCAAACCTTCACACCGATACGGCCGAAGGTGGTCTTGGCTTCGAAGAAGCCGTAGTCGATCTGCGCGCGGAGGGTGTGCAGGGGCACACGGCCTTCGCGGTAGAACTCCGAACGGCTCATTTCAGCGCCGCCCAGACGGCCGGAGCACTGGATACGGATACCCTTTGCACCTGCACGCTGTGCGGACTGGATAGCCTTCTTCATTGCACGGCGGAAAGCCACGCGGGAAGAGAGCTGCTCAGCAACGCCCTGGGCAACAAGCTGTGCTTCCATCTCGGGGTTCTTGACCTCGAGGATGTTCAGCTGAACCTGCTTGCCCGTGAGCTTCTCCAGCTCGCCGCGGATGCGGTCTGCTTCGGCGCCGCGGCGACCGATAACGATGCCCGGACGAGCCGTGTGGATATCCACGCGGACACGGTCACGGGTGCGCTCGATCTCAACCTTGGCGATGCCGGCGCGGTCCATGCCGGTGGACATCAGCTGACGGATCTTGATGTCCTCGCGGACGAAGTCCTTGTAGCGCTGGCCCGGCTTGTTGCTGTCAGCAAACCAGTGCGATACATGGTCAGTGGTAATGCCGAGTCGGAACCCGTGCGGGTTAACCTTCTGTCCCACTTAGCGTTCCTCCTCGATTTTGGGGGTTGCGACAACCACAGTGACGTGGCTGGTCCGCTTGTTGATGCGGTACGCGCGGCCCTGTGCACGGGGCTGGAACCGCTTCATGGTGGGCCCTTCGTCAACGAATGCTTCGCTGATGAAGAGGTCACCCTCATCGAAGGCCACACCGTCACGGTCCGCGAGGACACGTGCGTTGGCCATGGCCGACTGAACTACCTTGAATACCGGCTCCGAAGCTGCCTGGGGGGCAAACTTCAGAATTGCCAGAGCCTCATTCGCTTGCTTGCCACGAACAAGGTTGACGACGCGCCGGGCCTTCATAGGCGTTACGCGGATATGACGCGCAATTGCCTTGGCTTCCATTGCTTTCCTTCTCTCGTCTTCTGCCGAAAGAGCAGCGCCTAGCGGCGCTTGCCCTTGCGGTCGTCCTTCACATGGCCGCGGAATGTCCGCGTCAGAGCGAATTCGCCGAGCTTGTGCCCGACCATCGACTCGGTGACAAACACCGGAATGTGCTTACGTCCGTCGTGTACGGCGATCGTGTGCCCGAGCATGTCGGGGATGATCATCGAACGACGGGACCACGTCTTGATGACGTTCTTGGTGCCCTTTTCGTTTTCGGCCGCTACCTTAAGGAACAGGTGCTGGTCGACGAAGGGGCCTTTCTTCAGGCTGCGTGGCATGTTTCCAGGCTCCTATCGCTTGTTCTTGCCGGAACGACGGCGACGCACAATGAGGTTGTCGCTCTCTTTATTGGGGCGGCGTGTGCGGCCTTCGCGCTTACCGTTCGGGTTGACCGGGTGGCGTCCACCGGAGGTCTTACCTTCACCACCACCGTGCGGGTGGTCGACCGGGTTCATGGCGACACCGCGGACGGTCGGGCGTACGCCCTTCCAGCGCATACGGCCGGCCTTACCCCAGTTGATGTTGGACTGCTCGGCGTTGCCGACCTCGCCGACCGTTGCGCGGCAACGGGCGTCGACGTTACGGATTTCGCCGGAAGGCAGACGCAGCTGGGCGAAGCGGCCTTCCTTGGCAACAAGCTGAACCGATGCACCGGCGGAGCGGGCCATCTTGGCACCGCCGCCCGGACGCAGTTCAACTGCGTGGATGGTGGTACCCACGGGGATGTTGCGCAGGGGCAGGTTGTTGCCGGGCTTGATATCAGCGCCGGCGCCGGCCTCTACGTGGTCGCCCTGCTTGAGCTTGTTCGGAGCAATGATGTAACGCTTGGTGCCATCAACGTAGTGCAGCAGCGCAATGCGGGCGGTACGGTTCGGATCGTATTCGATCTCGGCAACGCGAGCGTCGACGCCGTCCTTGTCGTGGCGGCGGAAGTCGATCAGACGGTACTGACGCTTGTGCCCACCACCCTTGTGCCTGGTCGTGATCTTACCGGTGTTGTTACGGCCGCCCTTTTTGGGCAGCGGGCGTACCAACGACTTTTCCGGCGTCGACCGCGTGATTTCGGTGAAGTCGGCTACGCTCGAGCCGCGACGGCCCGGTGTAGTCGGCTTGTATTTACGGATTCCCATTATTTATTCCTCGTTAAAGTGGTCTCCGCCCTAGCTGAGCGGACCGCCGAAGATGTCGATTGTGCCGTCCTTCAGGGTGACAATGGCGCGCTTGGTGTTCTTGCGCTGTCCCCATCCGAACTTGGTCCGCTTGCGCTTACCGGCACGGTTGATGGTGTTGATCGAGTCGACCTTGACGGAGAAGATTTTCTCCACGGCCAGCTTGATCTCGGTCTTGTTGGAGCGGGGGTCGACCAGGAAGGTGTACTTACCTTCGTCGATCAGGCCGTAGCTCTTTTCCGAAACGACGGGTGCAAGCACTACGTCGCGAGGGTCCTTAGCGGTGGTCGCGCTCATTTGGCGTCCTCCTTGACAGTGTTCTTGCCGACGAACTCGTCGTAGGCAGCCTTGGTGAAGACCACGTCGTCGGCAACCAGCACGTCATACGTGTTCAGCTGATCTACATAGATCACGTGAACATCGGTGAGGTTGCGCACGGACAGTGCAGCAACGTCGTTGGCGCGCTCGATAACAACGAGCATGTTCTTGCGTTCGGTCAGCGAACGCAGGGACTCACGAGCAGCCTTGGTGGACGGCGTTTCGCCGGCTACCAGGGTTTCCAGCACGTGGATGCGGCCGTTGCGTGCCCGGTCCGAGAGTGCTCCGCGGAGTGCGGCGGCAATCATCTTCTTGGGGGTGCGCTGGCTGTAGTCGCGGGGCGTCGGTCCGTGAACCACGCCACCACCGGTCATGTGAGGAGCACGGATGGAACCCTGACGGGCGCGGCCGGTACCCTTCTGCTTGAACGGCTTGCGGCCTGCACCGGAGACCTCTGCGCGGGTCTTCGTCTTGTGCGTACCCTGGCGGGCAGCTGCAAGCTGAGCAACTACAACCTGGTGCAGAAGCGGAACGTTCGTCTGAACGTCGAAGAGTGCTGCGGGGAATTCAACAGTGGTTTCGTTAGCCATGAGACTAAGCTCCCTTCACGGCGGTGCGTACGAGGACGACCTGGCCGCGGGCGCCGGGAATGGCACCCTTGATCAGCAGGAGCGACTTCTCGGCGTCCACACCGTGAACCGTGAGGTTCATCGTGGTGTGGCGGACGGCGCCCATGCGGCCTGCCATCCGAACGCCCTTGAAGACGCGGCCCGGGGTGGATGCGCCACCGATGGAACCGGGCTTACGGTGGTTCTTGTGTGCACCGTGGGAGGCACCGACGCCGTGGAAGCCGTGACGCTTCATAACACCGGCGAAGCCCTTGCCCTTGGAGGTTCCGGTGACGTCGACCTTCTGGCCGGCTTCGAAAATCTCTACAGAGAGTTCCTGGCCCAGCTCGTAGGTGTCGGCGTCTGCGGTGCGCAGTTCAACAACGTGGCGGCGAGGCGTGACGCCTGCCTTTTCAAAGTGGCCGGCCAGCGGCTTGGTCACCTTGCGCGGGTCGATCTGGCCGTAGCCGATCTGAACGGCGGTGTAGCCGTCCTTATCCGCGTTGCGCAGCTGCGTAACAACGTTTGAGTCAGCCTGGACAACGGTCACCGGGATGAGCTTGTTGTTCTCGTCCCAGACCTGAGTCATGCCCAGCTTGGTGCCCAGAAGGCCCTTGACCTGGCGTGTAAGTGAAGTAGACATATGTATCTGCTCCCCCCCTACAGCTTGATTTCGATGTTCACGTCTGCAGGCAGGTCAAGACGCATCAGCGAGTCAACGGCCTTAGGCGTGGGGTCAATGATGTCGATCAGACGCTTGTGCGTGCGCATTTCAAAGTGCTCGCGGCTGTCCTTGTACTTGTGCGGCGAACGGATAACGCAGTACACGTTCTTTTCCGTGGGCAGCGGCACGGGGCCTACTACCGTTGCGCCTGCACGCGTGACCGTCTCAACGATCTTCCGTGCTGATACGTCGATGACCTCGTGGTCATACGACTTCAGCCGGATGCGGATTTTTTGTCCCGCCATGGCGTCGTGCCTCTTTCTTCGAGTATTGCTCTCTGTACAGTTTTTGTACCTAGCTGCCTTTACGGCCTGGCACTCCTCCAACAGACTGAATCCGGATAAATCCGGGTTCCTCACCCTGCCGAGGCTCCGACCCCCGCGCTCGGGCGTGTCGCGGATGTTGCATCTGCGACGCCCTGGCAAGAATGGGGGCGGGTTATATATGGGCTTTTCCCCTAAAGGATCCGCCCCTGCATCAGGCATTATCCTGACCGGGACGCAATCTCATCACACGCTTGGGGCCGATCCATTCGGACCGGACGGGCGCATGCGGGCACAAAAGCGCTTGAACAACTTCTCTAGTCTGCCAGAACAGCGCAGAATCCGCCAATCGGCGTTCCGCTGCCAGGCAGAACGGCCGCTATGTTCAGCGGCCTATAACAAGTCAACGTTCCCCAGTTTAGCGCAGGCCGGGGCCCACGGAAAACCAGGCTCAGGGCCTGCGGTTGGAACGGCGGATGCGCTTGCCGCGGTCGAGTTCACGGCGGAAGGTCCGCCGACCCCACACGACGGCGCCTGCGACAGCCACGACAACGGCAAGGATGATCAATAGTTCCATTTGTCGATCCTAAACCAGACGCGGGCATGCCTCTAGGATGCGGGTTCTCCTGCTGAGTCCGAACGCACCCGGTTCAGCCTCCAGACAGCCAGGGCAATGAGGGCTGCGGCCAGGAGCGCAAGCAGCAGGAACGTGTAGCCGCGCAGATACCAGAGCACGGCAAGGGCAACCCCGGCGGCGCCCCAAACCGTGAACAGCCGCCGGCTGGCGAGGACGCCGAATGCCAGCAGGCCGGCATGCGCCACCAGTGCCCACACCTGCTCGCCGGCGTTCCCGCTGACTACCGTGGTCAAACCGGTAGCGGACAGCAGCGCCGCGGAGGCTGACAGGACAGCTGCTCCCCGCGCGCTGCGGCGGCGGTAGAACTCGTAGACGGCAAGCGCTGCCAGAAACACCACCCAGAATTGCAGTGCCCAGAACCAGCCGGTGTCTTCAACGAAGAACCAGATGATGCGCTGCAGTGCCAGTGCGCCCACGAGGGCACCGGCTTCCCCAGCGTCCTCCCGCCGCTCGGCCGGCACTTCCAGGACTGCTGCCGCCAGAGCACAGATCAGGACCACGGAACCGTAAAGCGCTGAGGCGTTGTCCGTGGACATGGCCGCGACTCCTGCGCCCGCGGCAATGAGAGAGGCGCTGGAACCTAAAATGCGCTGCCGCAGCACGGCGTCGGGATTCTGTGGCAGGACGGAGCACACAGTCCGTACCGCGTACAGCGCCACGGCAGCTGAAAAACCCGGCCACAACTGCGCGGAGCCTGGCAGGAACGCGATCTCCAGAATGTCACGGCTGATCCATCCGTAAAGCAGGAACGAAGCAGCCAGGACCACCGCCGATGCTGCAGCAGCGAGCCACGGAAGCTTACGGGTGAAAGAAACACCGAGAAACCCTGCGGCCAGAAGCAACAGGGCCAATCCGTCAAACAACGTCTGTCCCTCCCAGACGGCCAGTGCCAGCACCAGAACGGGATAACCGCCGGCCGCAACAAGGAAGGGGTTGCGGACGTTTCGCCCAGCCTCTTTCCGGCACTCGCCGAAGAGCGCTGCTGCCCCAAGCACCAGGAGGGCCACGCAGGCAGCTGCCACGGAGATTGGCGACTCGGCGGCTCCGGTGCCCTTGCCCAGAACTCCCCCGCTGCTGAACTCGATGACAGGTGCCAGCACAACGGGAAGCAGTCCCAGGGCATAGACGCCGGCGTACAGGGTGTTGCCGTTCCGGTCCTTTCGAAAAGCCGCCAGGGACACGCTCAGGAGCAGCGCCAAGGAGAGTGCCACAACATGGCGCTGAGTCCCGCTGCCTGCAATTTGGAAGTAAGCCAGGGGCAGCAAAGCCAGCACCGCAATACTCCCCCACTGAGCAACCGGCACCAGCTGACCCAGTCCCACACCGCC
>NZ_PJIU01000001.1:437648-1379850 GCF_002929435.1 Arthrobacter sp. 9E16
GCCAGGGGCAGCAAAGCCAGCACCGCAATACTCCCCCACTGAGCAACCGGCACCAGCTGACCCAGTCCCACACCGCCGAACCGGTCCTGCAACACCGTCCGCACCACCTGCTGAACGGCCACCGAAACAGCCACCGCAACAAACACCCCGTGCACGCTCAACTCCAGGTCCGCAACAACCAGCGCCGCCAACACCGTCAGCATCACCTGGGCTGCCAGCACGTACCGGCCCCGCACTTCCGCCCGCGCCCACCGCACGGCCATGAACCCGCAGTACGCCAAAGCCGCACCGACAAGCACCTCATACCCGCGCAGCCCCAGCACCCCGGCACCAACCAGCGCAGCCGCAGCAAACCCGCCAGGGCCCACCCACTCCAACCAGGAACTCGCAGCGAAGAACCGCCGCAGCACCACCGACGTCAGCACATTGACCGCCAGCGCACCGAACACCACGCACAACGTGAGCACAGTCCCCGGATCCTCCACGAACCGCAGCCACACCGTCAGCACCGGCACCAGCCCGGCCGCGCCGCCCAGCACGGCATCCGCAAACCGAACCGGACGGCCGGAAACCAGCCGTGCCGTTGCCGCTGCCTGCATAAAGAGAGTCATCCCGATGGCAATTCCCAGCAGCAGCACGTACGTGGACTTTTGGACCGGAACAGCAATGAGGAAGTAGGCCAGGGGCAGCAAAGCCAGCACCGCAATACTCCCCCACTGAGCAACCGGCACCAGCTGACCCAGTCCCACACCGCCGAACCGGTCCTGCAACACCGTCCGCACCACCTGCTGAACGGCCACCGAAACAGCCACCGCAACAAACACCCCGTGCACGCTCAACTCCAGGTCCGCAACAACCAGCGCCGCCAACACCGTCAGCATCACCTGGGCTGCCAGCACGTACCGGCCCCGCACTTCCGCCCGCGCCCACCGCACGGCCATGAACCCGCAGTACGCCAAAGCCGCACCGACAAGCACCTCATACCCGCGCAGCCCCAGCACCCCGGCACCAACCAGCGCAGCCGCAGCAAACCCGCCAGGGCCCACCCACTCCAACCAGGAACTCGCAGCGAAGAACCGCCGCAGCACCACCGACGTCAGCACATTGACCGCCAGCGCACCGAACACCACGCACAACGTGAGCACAGTCCCCGGATCCTCCACGAACCGCAGCCACACCGTCAGCACCGGCACCAGCCCGGCCGCGCCGCCCAGCACGGCATCCGCAAACCGAACCGGACGGCCGGCACCCAGCAGGTAAACGGACAGCACCTGGTTCACCAGTACGGCGGCAATAAACAGGGTCAGGGTCCACGCCCACACGGTCTGCCCGTCCAGACTGGCACTTTCCATTCCCGCCACGGACAGGACAGGCACCAGGCCGGTAGCGGCGCACCGCGCGCCGACGATAAAGTCCTGGCGCTGCACGCCGGACGAGGAGACAGCGCGCAGGACCAGGAAGGCCACTACCAACACGCCCAGCAGGACGGCCGTCCACAGCGATCCGTCCCAAGGGTCAAAGAGCCGGGGAATAAAGCCGGGCAGTGCCGCCGCTGCAACCGTTGCGGCGGGAATAAAAGGAACCTTCCAAGCTGCAACCATGAACGTGATCAGTACCAGCACGGACGTGGCGGTGAACGCGGCCAAGCTCCCGCTGCCGCCTTCGAAGGATGCTGCGATTCCTGCAGCAACTGCGGCAGCGGCTTGTTGGCACAGCAGGAGAACCAGATCGACGCCGAAGAATCGTTTTCCGCCAACGGCATTATAGTGACGGCGCCACGCCGCCAGTCCCGCCGTTTGGAGCGCCAGGAGCAGGGAAAGGACAAGGAGCGCGGTTCCAAGATCATCGCCAACCTCGTAGGACAGCACTGTCAGTCCTGCCGTGGCCGAGATCCGGAAACCGTAGCTGTTGATCAGGCGTTCCCGCCGCGGGCTCTGCAGGAACAGAACGGCGTAGTAGCAGGCGAACGACAGGAACAGGATGGAGAACTGCCATCCTCCCAGCTCTGCGGCTGTTAGGACCGCCACGGCTGCCGTGGCCGGAACCAGGAAGCGGTGGGAGCGGACAAAGGCGTCCAGATACAGGTTGTTCAGCCACGCCGGGCGGCGCATGGCCACCAGGGAGATCGCCGTCGCCAACAGGACAGTGAAGAGAAAGTACCAGACAATTCCGGAGCGCAGGGCGGCGCCTGAGGCCAGCGCTGTCGAGAGCAGGAAGGTTATGGACAGGTAGGCAACAACCCTGCTGTCCAGCTTTGCAGCTGCATAGCCAAACGCCATGGTTCCGACAAGCGAGGTGGCCAGCCAGGCCAGGGGCGCATCGCGGAGCACAAAGTTGTTCAATGCCAGGCCCACCACAGGGATGAGAGCCAAACCGGTTCCGGTAAAGGCCACGCCGGCTGGCCGCAGCCGCCGGCTTCGCGCATGCACAGCCAGCCCGCCCGCGTAAAACATGCCGGAAACAATGCTCACGCCCGCAAACCGTGCGGTCTGCGATATTGCCAAGCCGATGAAGAGTGAGGCGGCGGCAACCAGCAGGAGGCAGGCAGCGTACAGGGTGATGTTGATGTTGCGCAGGTCCCTGCGGTGTTTGCGGGCTTCCTCTTCCGCCTTCAGGGCCGCAAGTTGCTTGGGACCGGGAGTCACAGCCATAGGAGGCGCAGGCCGGGCGGGAGTCACAGCCGTAGGAGGCGCAGGCCGGGCGGGAGTGGACAGGGACGGAACCGGTCCGGCCCGGAGCGCCTCGGGCGGCGGACCGTCCAGGCGGGGAGTTTCCGGCGGTTTGGCAGTCTCCGGCGGTTTGGCAGTCTCCGGTGGTTTGGCAGTCTCCGGTGGTTTGGCAGTCTCGGGCGGCCTGGGAATTTCCAGGACGGGCTGCCGCAGCGCAGTCTCGCTGCCGGCCCCGTGCGCCGCAGAAGCGATGGTGTAGCCCGCCCGGTAACCTTCGTTGAAAGCCTTGCTGAGAGCCTCTGACGCCGCCGGCGCCGCCTGTGCCTGTGCCTGTGCCGGCACAGCAGGTTCCGAAGCCTGCGAGCCGTGGCCGCGGCAGAACCAGCCTATGGCGAAGCCGATGCCCATGAGCACCAGGACCGCCCCAACAACTATCTCCATTGCCCGTCAACCCCCATTAAGCGATGCAAATCTGCTTCACATCATAGAGGCCTTGTCGTTGGCTTCAGGACAGAGTGCACCGCGGATGGGGATAACTCCCCTGCCTGCCGGCCCACCGCCCGGTTAAAGCAAGATGTCCCCGCTGCGTGAGCAGCGGGGACATCTTTTCAGTTCGTATCCTTACCCGGAGGCAGGATCCTCACCGTGGATTCAGCAAGTAAGGAAATTACTTGATGATCTTGGTGACACGGCCTGAACCAACGGTGCGGCCGCCTTCGCGGATAGCGAAGCCGAGGCCTTCTTCCATGGCGATGGGCTGGATGAGCTCAACGGTCATCTCAGTGTTGTCGCCGGGCATAACCATTTCCGTGCCCTCGGGCAGGGTGATAACGCCGGTTACGTCCGTGGTGCGGAAGTAGAACTGCGGGCGGTAGTTCGAGTAGAACGGGTTGTGGCGTCCGCCTTCATCCTTGGACAGGATGTAGACGTTGGCCTCGAAGTCGGTGTGCGGGGTGATGGAACCCGGCTTCACGACAACCTGGCCGCGCTCTACGTCTTCGCGCTTGATGCCGCGGAGCAGGAGACCACAGTTCTCGCCTGCCCATGCTTCGTCAAGCTGCTTGTGGAACATCTCGATACCGGTAACCGTGGTCTTCTGGACCGGACGGATGCCGACGATCTCGACCTCGGAGTTGATGGCAAGGGTACCGCGCTCGGCGCGGCCCGTGACAACGGTTCCACGACCGGTGATCGTGAAGACGTCCTCGATCGGCATCAGGAACGGCTTGTCCTTGTCGCGGATCGGGTCCGGCACGTTGTTGTCAACGGCTTCCATGAGCTCTTCGACGGAAGCAACCCACTTCGGGTCGCCTTCCAGAGCCTTGAGGCCGGAGACGCGAACGACGGGAGCGTTGTCGCCGTCGAATTCCTGGGAGCTCAGCAGTTCGCGAACTTCCATTTCAACGAGGTCCAGCAGTTCCTCGTCGTCGACCATGTCGGACTTGTTCAGTGCGACCAGCAGGTAGGGAACGCCAACCTGGCGGGCCAGCAGAACGTGCTCGCGGGTCTGGGCCATCGGACCGTCGGTAGCGGCAACCACGAGGATTGCGCCGTCCATCTGAGCTGCACCAGTGATCATGTTCTTGATGTAGTCAGCGTGACCGGGGGCGTCTACGTGTGCGTAGTGGCGCTTCTCGGTCTGGTACTCGATGTGCGAGATGTTGATGGTGATACCGCGCTGGCGCTCTTCAGGTGCAGAGTCGATAGCAGCGAAATCGCGCTTTTCATTCAGATCAGGGTACTTGTCAGCAAGCACCTTCGAAATGGCAGCGGTCAACGTCGTCTTTCCATGGTCAACGTGACCAATGGTGCCGATGTTGACGTGCGGCTTAGTCCGCTCGAACTTTGCCTTCGCCACGGGTTCCTCCTAGAAAGGTTGAAGACTCAATCTCCAACAGCGCTTCTCGCTGCTGAAACTGATGTAAGTCTACTGGGGGCTGTTTATTTGATGAAATTGCCGTATATCCGCAGCAGCCTGGCGAGGCCGCTCAGTCTGGCTATGCAGCGGGCTTCCGGCCTGGGCCTTGGCCCGCTGCACACAGCTGGTGTTCCGAAGTTGCCCCCGGAACACCAACCAGGGTTTTATTCGCCGCGCGTCTTCTGGATGATCTCGTCGGCTACTGCCTTCGGGACCTCCGCGTAGCTGTTGAACGACATGGAGTACACGGCGCGTCCCTGCGTCTTTGAACGCAGGTCGCCGATGTAGCCGAACATGCCGGACAGCGGTACGTGAGCACGGATGACCTTTACGCCTGCGGCGTCTTCCATGGACTGCATCTGGCCGCGGCGGGAGTTGATGTCACCGATAACTTCACCCATGTATTCCTCAGGGGTGCGGACTTCAACATCCATCAGCGGTTCGAGCAGTACAGGGTTCGCCAGGCGGGCGGCTTCCTTGAAAGCCTGTCGTCCGGCGATCTTGAACGCCATTTCCGAGGAGTCAACGTCGTGGTAGGCGCCGTCAAGCAGGCTTGCCTTGACACCGACCACGGGATAACCGGCGAGCACACCTTCGGTGAGCGCGCTCTGGATACCCTGGTCAACGCTGGGGATGTATTCACGGGGAATACGGCCACCGGTGACCTTATTGTCGAACTCGTAGAACACGCCTTCCGACGTGTCCATCGGCTCGATCGCGATCTGGACCTTTGCGAACTGGCCCGAACCACCGGTCTGCTTCTTGTGCGTGTAGTCATGCTTGGCCACAGCGCGCTTGATGGTTTCGCGGTAGGCAACCTGGGGCTTGCCCACGTTTGCCTCGACGCGGAATTCGCGGCGCATGCGGTCAACCAGGATGTCCAGGTGCAGCTCGCCCATACCGGCGATGATCGTCTGGTTGGTGTCTTCGTCGAGGGAGACCTGGAAGGTCGGATCCTCTTCGGAGAGCTTCTGGATGGCCGTGGAGAGCTTCTCCTGGTCACCCTTGGTCTTCGGTTCGATGGCCACGGAAATCACGGGCTCCGGGAAGCTCATGGATTCCAGCACGATCGGGTTCTGAAGGTCGCACAGGGTGTCACCCGTGGTGGTGTCCTTCAGGCCAATCGCAGCGTAGATGTGACCGGTGGTGATCTCTTCGACCGGGTTTTCCTTGTTGGCGTGCATCTGGAAGAGCTTTCCGATGCGCTCCTTCTTCTGCTTGGTCGCATTCATGACCTGGGCGCCGGAAGCAGCGTGACCGGAGTACACGCGGATGTACGTCAGGCGGCCGAAGAACGGGTGCGTGACAACCTTGAACGCCAGGGCCGAGAACGGAGCGTTGGCATCAGCGGCGCGTTCGAGGATGACCTCTTCGTCGCGGATGTCGTGGCCCTTGATGTTCGGGACGTCCAGCGGGTTCGGCAGGTAGGCGACGACGGCGTCAAGCATCGGCTGTACGCCGCGGTTCTTGAACGCGGAACCGCACAGCACCGGGTAAACCAGCGAGTTGATGGTCAGGTGGCGGATGCCGGCCTTGATTTCCTCGGTGGTGAATTCTTCACCTTCGAGGTACTTGTTCATCAGTTCGTCGCTGGCTTCGGCAACGGTCTCGATGAGCGCGGCGCGGTACTCTTCAGCCTTTTCGGCCAGATCGGCCGGGATGGGCTCGACCTCGTACTTGGCACCCATGGTGACGTCACCCTTGGAGTCGCCGCGCCACGTCAGTGCACGCATCTCGACCAGGTCAACGACGCCTTCAAACTCGCTCTCGGCACCGATGGGCAGCTGGATAACCAGCGGCTTCGCGCCGAGGCGGTTGATGATCGTGTCCACAGTGAAGTAGAAGTCAGCGCCAAGCTTGTCCATCTTGTTGACGAAGCAGATGCGCGGAACGTTGTACTTGTCAGCCTGGCGCCAAACAGTCTCGGACTGCGGCTCCACGCCTTCCTTGCCGTCGAAAACGGCTACAGCGCCGTCGAGCACGCGCAGGGACCGCTCAACCTCGACCGTGAAGTCAACGTGACCCGGGGTGTCGATGATGTTGATCTGGTTGTTGTCCCAGTAGCACGTGGTAGCTGCGGAGGTAATGGTGATACCCCGCTCCTGCTCCTGTGCCATCCAGTCCATGGTGGACGCACCGTCGTGGGTCTCACCAATCTTGTGGTTGACACCGGTGTAGAACAGGATGCGCTCGGTGGTGGTGGTCTTGCCGGCATCAATGTGGGCCATGATGCCGATGTTGCGGACCTTGTTCAGGTCGGTAAGCACGTCAAGTGCCACGGTTTCTCCCTTAGTTGGTTTTTGCCGGTTCGACTGCGTTTATCTGCTTCGGGCCCCGCACCCCGCCGTAAGCGGAATGCAGGGCCTTGAAGGAGTGGCCGCCGTCGGCCTGGCTTATTACCAGCGGTAGTGTGCGAAGGCCTTGTTGGATTCAGCCATCTTGTGGGTGTCTTCGCGGCGCTTGACTGCTGCACCAAGACCGTTGGAAGCATCCAGGATCTCGTTGCGCAGACGCTCGGTCATGGTCTTTTCGCGGCGGGCCTTGGAGTAGCCGACCAGCCAGCGCAGGGCCAGTGCAGTTGCACGGCCCGGCTTGACCTCAACCGGAACCTGGTAGGTGGCGCCGCCGACGCGGCGGGACTTGACCTCAAGGCTGGGCTTGATGTTGTCCATGGCCTTCTTCAGGGCTGCAACGGGGTCTCCCCCGGTCTTCTCCTGAGCGCCTGCGAGTGCACCGTAAACAATGCGCTCAGCGGTGGACTTCTTGCCGTCGACGAGAACCTTGTTGATCAGCTGAGTGACCAGCGGGGAGCCGTAGACGGGATCCAGTACGAGCGGCCGCTTGGGGGCCGGACCCTTGCGGGGCATATTACTTCTTCTCCATCTTCGCGCCGTAACGGCTGCGAGCCTGCTTGCGGTTCTTGACACCCTGGGTGTCGAGTGCGCCGCGAACGATCTTGTAACGAACACCGGGCAGGTCCTTCACACGACCACCGCGAACGAGGACGATGGAGTGTTCCTGCAGGTTGTGACCAACACCGGGGATGTAGGCGGTCACTTCAATGCCACCGTTCAGGCGCACGCGGGCAACCTTACGCAGTGCAGAGTTCGGCTTCTTCGGGGTGGTGGTGTAAACGCGGGTGCAGACACCACGGCGCATCGGGCTGCCCTGGAGGGCAGGAGCCTTGGTCTTGGAGACCTTGGGTGACCGGCCCTTGCGGACCAGCTGCTGAATCGTAGGCACTTTCGTGTTCTCCGTTTTTTCTCGAGATAAGTTCTCTTGGTTGCTCCGCCCCGCTGTCAGCTGTTGGAACAGCCGAGGCGACGCGCTTTAAGTCGTCGTTTCCGCAATGCCCCGAGAAGCTCCGATAGTCTCGCCGAAAGCGACCGTAGGCGTGCAAAAGTGTGGCATTCGTTGCACAGGAACCCTGCAACCCGGAAACAGGCCCGCTACGATAAGCGTCCTTCATCCACTGCCACACAAACAATTGATTATTAGTCTAACAGACTTAAGCTTCCCCGCCTGACGATGCGGCAAGAATCACATCCTGAGGCTAGCTCCCGGCAACCAGCGCGGCGGTAATCTTCGCCGCAGTCTGCTGCAGGTGCGGCAAGACCTCCGCAACAGCTTCCTCCAGAGTACTCCCGCCTGTCCCCAACGAAGCCTGCATGGAGGTATTGATGGCTGCAATCACATCCCCGCCCGGCCCTCGGACCGGGACGGCAACGGAGCGCAGCCCCGCTTCGAGCTCCTGGTCCACGACGGCCCAGCCGGCTTCCCTCACCCTGGTTATCTCTTCCCGGAGGTCCGTGACGGAGGTGAGGGTCCGTTCCGTCAGCGGCCGGGGCTGGACCTGAGCCAGGTACTGCTCCAGCTCCGCGTCCGGCAGGCCGGCCAGCAGGACCCGCCCCATGGAGGTGGCATAGGCGGGGAACCGGGTACCGACGGCGATGCCAACGCGCATCAGCCTCCGGGTATGGATTCGGGCGACGTAGACAATGTCCTGGCCGTCAAGGATGGACGCGGACGTGGACTCAGAGATGGTGCGGGAGAGGTCTTCCAGTAGGGGCTGCGCCAACTGCGGCAGGGTCTGGCCCGAGAGGTAGGAATATCCCAGGCCCAGCACCTGGGCGGTCAGCTCAAAATTGCGGCCGTCAGTGCGCATGTACCCCAAATCCACGAGGGTCAGCAGGAACCGCCGGGCGGTGGCACGGGTCAGCCCGGTCCGGCGGGAAACCTCGCTCAGGGTCATGCTGACGTGGTCGGCATCGAAGGACCGGATCACGCTTAGGCCGCGCGCCAGCGACTGGACGTGCTGGCCGCTTGCGGCGGAGGTCTCGCTCATTTCTCCCTCGTGGATAACGGTGCCGGCCTTAGGTGCCGGCCGGATCGCGGATCAGCGGAACATCCATCACGGCGGCAAGCTCCTCGAAGCTGATGCCGTGGGTTTCCCGCACGTGCACGCCGTCCTCCTTCAGCAGGAAGACCGCTTCATTAGTGTAGACGCGGGTCACGCAGCCCACTCCCGTCAGGGGGTAGGTGCACTGGCGGACGAGTTTGCTCAGGCCTTCCCGGGTGAACAGGGACATCATGACGTAGACGTCCTTGGCTCCGGTTGCCAGGTCCATGGCCCCGCCCACGGCGGGAATGGCGTCGGCGGCGCCGGTGTGCCAGTTGGCCAGGTCTCCTGAGGCCGAAACCTGGAAAGCGCCAAGCACGCAGACGTCCAGGTGACCGCCGCGCATGATGGCGAAGGAATCGGCGTGATGGAAGTACGCCGCTCCCGGCAGCTCGGTGACCGGGATCTTTCCGGCGTTGATCAGATCGCCGTCGATCTGGCTGCCCTGCGCTTGGGGCCCCATTCCCAGCATTCCGTTTTCGGTGTGCAGGGTAATCTTCTGCTCCGGCACCAGGTAGTTCGACACCAGGGTGGGCTGGCCGATCCCGAGGTTGACGTAGGAACCGGGTGCGATGTCCCGCGCCACCAGTTCCGCTAGCTGGAACTTATCCAGGCGGTCCCCGGTTTCCGTCCCGTCTGCTGTGCCTTCTGCTCTCGTGCCTTCAGTTGAAATGTTCATGCTGCTGCCGGCTCCTTTTCCTCTGCCACGCGCACCAGCGTGTTCACGTAAATACCCGGTGTGACGACGTGCTCCGGATCCAGGTCCCCCGGGTCCACGACGTCGCGGACCTGGACAATGGCGTTCGTCGCCGCGGCGGCCATGATGGGACCGAAGTTGCGGGCGGTCTTGCGGTAGACGAGGTTCCCTGCCCGGTCGGCACGCAGTGCCTTGACCAGCGCAAAGTCCGCCGAAAGCGGGGATTCGAAAACGTAGCCCCGGCCGTCGATGATCCGGGTCTCCTTGCCCTCAGCGAGCATCGTTCCGTACCCGGTGGGCGTGAAGAAGCCGCCGATGCCCGCCCCTGCGGCCCGGATCCGCTCGGCAAGGTTGCCCTGCGGCACCAGCTCGAGTTCGATCTCCCCCGCACGGAACTTCGCGTCGAAAATCTGGGAGTCGGACTGCCGCGGGAAGGAACAGATGATTTTCTTCACCCTGCCGGCGCCAATGAGCGCTGCCAGGCCGTGTTCACCGTTGCCGGCGTTGTTATTCACCACTGTCAGGTCCGAGGCTCCCTGCCGGAGCAGCGCCTCGATCAGTTCCACGGGCTGTCCGGCCTTGCCGAAGCCGCCGATCATGACGGTTGCCCCGTCGGTGATGGACGCAACAGCTTCGTCGACGTCCTGCACGATGTTGAGCACAGTTTCCCCTAGTTCGCGGTGGTTGTTGAGTTTTCGAGCACTACGGCCAGTCCCTGGCCGACGCCGATGCAGATCGCCGCGACGCCCCACCGCTCGCCGGAGGCTTGGAGCCGGCGAGCCAGCGTTCCCAGGATGCGGGTGCCGGAGGCACCGAGCGGGTGTCCGATGGCCACCGCACCTCCCCACGCATTGACGATGTCCGGGTCGATGTCCCAGGCATCGAGGCATGCCAGGGACTGGGCGGCGAAGGCTTCATTGAGCTCGACGGCGCCCACGTCACCCCAGCTGATCCCGGCACGCTTAAGGGCGAGATTAGCGGCTTCGACCGGCGCGTAGCCGAAGTACTGCGGTTCGTTGGCGGCGGCGCCGCGCCCGGCAATGCGGGCCAGCGGGGGCAGCCCGAGAAGACGCTCGGCTGCCTCGCTTCCCAGCCAGGCGGCCGAGGCACCGTCATTCAGCGGCGAGGCGTTGCCGGCGGTAACAGTGCCGCCGGAGGCATCGTTGCCGGCGGGGCGGAACACGGTGGCGAGGGTGGACAGTTTCTCCACCGTCGAACCGGCACGGATGGATTCATCCCGGTCCAGGGCAACACCGTCGACGGCGACGGTCAGGTTGGCGTAGTTGCCTTCGTCCCAGGCCTTGGCGGCCAGCACATGGGACTTTGCCGCAAACTCGTCCTGGCGGTCCCGGGTGATGTTGTACTTTTCGCGCAGCTGCTCGGTCGCTTCGCCCAGCGACACGGTCCACTCCGCGGGCATGGCGGGGTTCACGAGCCGCCAGCCCAGCGTGGTGGAGGCGAGCGTCTGGTTCCCTGCGGGATAGGCCTTCTCGTTTTTCGGGAGTACCCAGGGCGCACGGCTCATGGACTCCACGCCGCCGATGAGCATAAGGTCGGCTTCCCCGGTGTTGATCTGCCGGGACGCGATGATCGCGGCGTCAAGGGAAGAGCCGCAGAGCCGGTTCACCGTGGTTCCCGGGACCGACGTGGGCAGCGAAGCCAGCAGTGACGACATCCTGGCGACGTTGCGGTTCTCCTCGCCTGCGCCGTTGGCGTTGCCGAAGACCACTTCGTCCACGGCCGCGGGATCCAGGTCAGGTGCGCGGTCCACGGCCGCACGGATGACCCGTGCTCCCAGGTCATCCGGCCGCACTCCGGCCAGCGCACCGCCGAATTTGCCGAACGGCGTGCGGACTGCGTCGTAGATGTACGCCTGATTCATCGCTTCTCCAGCCCGTCGAGTTCTGCGAAAACCTGCTGCGCCGTCTTGAATGCCGAATTGGCAGCCGGAACGCCGCAGTAGATGGCCGACTGCAGAATGATTTCCTTGATTTCGGCCCGGGTCAGCCCGTTGGTCAGCGCTGAGCGGACATGCATGGCGAACTCCTCCGTGTGCCCGTGGGCAATCAGTGCGGTGAGCGTGATCGCGCTGCGCATGGTCCGGGGCAGTCCGGGCCGGGTCCAGATACTTCCCCACGCATACTTGGTGATGAGCTCCTGGAAGTCCTCGGTGAATTCGTCCTTGGCGGCGTTCGTGCGGTCCACGTGGGCAGCACCGAGCACCTCGCGGCGGACGGCCATCCCCTCGTCGTAGACGTCCTGCTGGGTCTTGTCTGCATCCTCAATCATGGAACCTACAGTCCTTCCTGATATGCGGCACCAAAGAAGCTGCGCAGCAGGTGAGCGGTTTCTTCCGGCTTTTCGGCGGGAAGCAGATGGGCGGCGCCGCCGACGGCGGCACTGGTGCCGTTGGGCGTGCGCTCGGCAACGTACTCGGCGAACGACGGCGGGGTGACCGCGTCCTGCTCGCCCGCCAGCGCAAGCAGGGGAAGGGTGATGTCGCCGAG
The DNA here is from genome assembly GCF_002929435.1 of Arthrobacter sp. 9E16. Classification (NCBI taxonomy): domain Bacteria; kingdom Bacillati; phylum Actinomycetota; class Actinomycetes; order Micrococcales; family Micrococcaceae; genus Arthrobacter; species Arthrobacter sp. 9E16. The sequence continues at coordinate 449,839 of NZ_PJIU01000001.1, forward strand.
CCTGCCGCGGACGTCGAATTCGGCCAGGGCCTCACAGCAAAACGCATAAGAGAACCGGTCTGCGTCCTGGAGGGAATGCAAAAGGGCAGCGGAGGCGGCCGGTTCACGGTCGATAAAGCCGGGGGCAAACCAGCGCTCAGCGGAGCCGGCCAGGACTGCGGGAGTGCCCTGGTTCCGGACCGTATCGGCGCGCTCTGCCCAGCCTTCGGCGTCGCCGATTTTTGCGCCGGAGCACAGAATCGCCAGTCCCTCGAATTCCGGGGAGTGGTCCAGCCCCAACTGCAGTCCCACGGCCCCGCCCAGGGACACTCCGGCGTAGTACACGCTCTGCTGCGCTGTGATGTCGCCGCCGGCACGTGCTGCGGCAACCAGGGCCGCAACACTGTCGGACAGGTCGGCCACGCTGAACGGCTCGGTGGCTGCGGGGCTGAGGCCGTGTCCGGGAAGGTCCCAGGCGATCACGGTGAAGGGTTTCAGCACGGCTGCGGCCGGGGACCACAGCGCCGCGGCGGAGGTCCCCAGCGACGGGCCGGCGATGAGGACGGGAGCATTCGCGCCGGCGGCGCTGAGGAGGCTGGCTTTGAGGACGGGCTGGCTCACCGGGAGCTCCTTACGGGATAGGCGGCAAGAATGCGGTCAATCAGGGCGGAGGCCTCGCCCACGTAGTTGGCGGGATCCAGCTGGGCGGCAAGCTCGGCATCGCTCAGCACATCGGCGGATACTGACTCGCGCAGCATTTCGCCCAGAGAGCTCCCCGTGGTCTGGGCGGCGGTGACCAGCTCCTGAAGGCGGGCCTTGCCGCTGCCGGGTCCGCCGTCGTCGTCCAGCAGCGGGGCAACCGTGGCCATCAACCGTTCACTGACCACCAGCGGTCCGGCGGCGAGCAGGTTGTCCCGAAGCACTGCGGTGTTTACGGTGAGCCCTTCGGTGAGTTCAGCGAGTTTCTCCGCAGCGCCCGAGGCCAGCCGCAGCAGGGAGCGCAGTGCCTGCCACTCGGTGTGCCAGGAGCCGCCGGGGCGCTCGTCGTCCGCAGCTCCGGCCGCGGTCTGGAGCGCCGCCCCGCAGCCCGGACCGGCCAGCGCGGCGCTGCGGATGAGCACGGACAGCACCGGGTTCCGCTTCTGCGGCATGGCCGAGGATCCCCCGCGGCCAGCCGCCCGCGGCTCGGAGACCTCCGCTACCTCGGGCCTGCTCATCAGCAGGACGTCATTGGCGATCTTGCCGGCGGCAGACAGCAGGTCCTGCAGGGCGGCAGCCACCGCAGTGACGGGCAGCCGGTTTCCCTGCCATGGTGCGGCCGGCGCTGCCAGTCCCAGCCGGAGTGCCAGTTCGTCGGCAAGCTCCAGAGGCGTTGCCGCTGATCCGCTGGCATCCACGACGGTGCGCAGGGCCGCAAGCGTGCCCGAGCCGCCGCCCCACTGCAGGGGCAGACGGGATGCTGCTGTTTCGAGGGCCTCCGCCGCCTGCCCGATCCCGTGCAGCCACTGGGCGGCGCGGAGACCGAAGGTGGAGGGCAGTGAATGCTGGGTGAGGGTCCGGGCCACGCAGAGGGTATGCCGGTGCTCGACGGCGAGACCGGCCAGAGCAGACATGGTCCGCCGGGTATCGGAGGCAATGCCTGCCAGCGTGTCCGCGGAGACCAGCATCAGGGCCGTGTCCAGGACGTCCTGGCTGGTGGCTGCAGTGTGCACCGCTTCGGCGGCAGCGGGCGAAATATCGCGCACCTTGGCGCGCAGGTCAGCCAGCAGGGGGATCACCGGGTTGCCTCCCCCGGCGGACCGGGCTGCCAGGGACGCCGGGTCGTAGAGGTCGGCGCGGAAGGCGGGGGCGGCCTCGTCGGGCAACTGCGGTGCAATGACGCCCGCGCCGGCCAGGACGCGCAGCCATTGGAGTTCGACGTCCAGCAGTTTCTGAACAATCCGGCGGTCACCAGTCCGGCCCGCACCGGTGGTGCCTGCCCACACCGGGGACAACAGCCCGTAGTCTGCGGTGTCCGCTGCGCTTACTGATCCGGTCATCGTTAGGCTCCGGGGAAGGACAGGAAAACGGTTTCATCCCGGCCCTGCAGGCTGATGTTCCAGCGCAGACCGCCGTCCGCCTCACGGGTGGCGATCAGGGTCCGGCGGCGTTCCTCGGGCAGCGAGGAGAGCAGGGTATCCCGGGCCAGGGCCTCTTCGTCGTCCGGCAGGTACATCCGGGTGTGCAGCTTGTTCAGCAGGCCGCGGGCAAAAATGACGAAGGAAATGAAGGGTGCCGCTCCTTCTTCCGCGGGACCGGGGTTCACCGTGGTGAAGGTGTAGTTGCCGGCATTGTCGACTGCGGTGCGGCCCCAGCCGGTAAAGGTGTAACCGTCACGGACCAGGGAACCTGCCCGCTGCGGGATGTTGCCGTCGGCGTCGGCCTGCCAGATTTCCAGCAGGGCGTCCGGGATGGGATCCCCGGCGCCGTCGGTCACGGTACCCTGCAGCCGGACGCTCCCGGGCACGCCCGGGGACAGCAGCTGGTTGTCCTTCTCGAAGGGGAGGGCATAGCCGTAGAACGGGCCGATGGTCTGGCCCGGCGTGGCTGTCAGCTTCTGCTCGCTCATTACTCTGCGTCCTCTTCTTCCATCCAGGTGCGGTTGCTGCCGGTGAGCACGATGTCCCAGTTGTAGCCGGTGGCCCACTCGTGCGAGGTGATGTTGTGGTCGTACGCGGCCACGAGGCGGTTCCGTGCTTTCTGGTCGGTGATCGACTGGTAGATCGGATCCAGGGCGAACAGCGGATCCCCGGGAAAATACATCTGGGTGATCATGCGCTGGGTGAAGTCGGTGCCGAAGAGCGAGAAGTGGATGTGCGCCGGCCGCCAGGCGTTGTAATGGTTCTTCCACGGGTACGGTCCGGGCTTGATGGTGGTGAACTCGTAGAAGCCGTCCTCAGTAGTGAGGCAGCGGCCGACGCCGGTGAAGTTGGGGTCGATCGGAGCCGGGTGCTGATCCCGCTTGTGGATGTAGCGTCCCGCCGAGTTCGCCTGCCAGATTTCCACCAGCTGGTTACGGACCGGATGCCCGTCGCCGTCGAGGACGCGTCCGCGGACAATGATCCGCTCCCCCAGCGGTTCGCCGTTGTGCTGGATGGTCAGGTCACTTTCCAGGGCGTGGACATCCTGGTGTCCGAAGGCCGGGGACCACAGCTCGATGGTTTCGGGGTCCGCGTGGTGCGGATCCTTGGTGGGGTGGCGCAGAAGGGAGCTGCGGTACGGCTGGAAGTCCACGCGGGGCTGGGTCTCCTCCGTGCCGCCGTCGTCCACCGTTTTGCGGTAGGCGGCATGGATCGAATCGATCTCCGCGGAAATCTGGTCCTGCGAGGCTTCCGCAGCATCCAGCCGTTCGATCACATGGCTGTCCTGGAACAGGCCTTCTTCCATTTCCATGGTTCTCCCTTGTCGATGTTTCCCCTCTGCCCGTACCGCTGCCAAGCATCTTGAGGATGGGACCACCCTACGTCAATGTTCACTTTGTGTACAGGTGTTCACTATACGAACTTTCTATTTCGGGGTTGTCGCCGGCCAGCCTGTGTAGGCCTCCGCAAGGTAGGCGCTGCCGTGCCGGGAGGCAACGACGCCGGCCAACTCCCCCAGCGCACGCTTGCGTTCAAAGGGGCTGGCATCGGCCCGGGTATGCAGCATGGAAGTCATCCAGTAAGAGAAATTCTGGGCCCGCCACACCCGTGCCAGTGCGCGCTCGCTGTATCCGTCCAACAGGTCTGTTTTTCCGGTGGCATACAACGATTCAACGGCCTCAAACAGAACCTGGACGTCGGCCAGGGCAAGATTGAGCCCCTTGGCTCCCGTGGGCGGCACGGTGTGTCCTGCATCGCCGGCAAGGAACATCTTCCCGTAGCGCAGCGGCTCGCAAACATAGCTGCGGAACTTCAACAGCGTCTTTTCAAAGATCGGACCGCGTTTGAGCTCAAAGCCGTCGGGGCCGTCCACCCGCCGCTGGAGCTCATCCCAAATCTGCTCCTCGGACCAATCGTCGGGGTTCTCATCAGGGTCGGCCTGAAAGTACATCCGCTGGATAGTCTGGCTGCGCTGGCTGATCAGCGCGAAGCCCCGGCCGGAGTTGGTGTAGATCAATTCAGGTGCACTCGGCGGTGCCTCTGTAAGGATCCCGAACCAGGCAAAGGGGTACTCAATGAAATTCTCCCTGCGCTGTCCGGCCGGGATGGCCCGCCGGCAAATGCCCTGCGAACCGTCCGCGCCCACCAGGATGTCGCAGTGGACCTCGAAGGCGGCACCCTCCGCGTCGGTGAACCGGATTTTGGGCGTATCGGAGGAAAGGTCAAGAACCTCAGTGTCGGAGACCGCCCACCGCACGTCCCCGCCGTCGCGCTCCCTGGCAGCAGCCAGGTCCACGAACACTTCATTCTGCGGATAGAGCCAAACGGACTCCCCCACCAGATCCTGGAAATCTATCCGGTGGCTGACGCCGCCGAAGCGAAGGTCAATACCGTCGTGGCGGTGCCCGTCGGTGAGGACCCTGTTGCTGACACCGCCTTCGGTGAGCATCCGCACCGACCCGTGCTCCAGGATTCCGGCACGGTGCGTGGTGCGGATGGTGTGATAATCCCGTTTCTCCACCACAATGCTCTCAATGCCGGCTTGAGCCAGCAGATGCGAGAGCATCAGTCCGGCAGGACCGGCGCCCACGATGCCGACCCGGGTCTTGAGAACGGTGCGTGCTGCGCCCATGCAGTACTCCTTGGAAAGCTGCCTGTCGGCCATTCCCAAAGTCTGGCACAAACGCGAAAGGTCCCGCACCAAACGGTGCGGGACCTTTCCTTACTGCGGCATGCCGTGTGGCGGGCCGCAGCGTTGCAGGTTAGCGGAAGTCGCTGCCCATGTCGTAGTCATCCAGCGGGATGGCATGGAACTCGGGGCTCAGGCCGCCGTCCACTCCGGCGTAGTCGAAGTCGCTGAAGGCGCTCGGGCCGGTGAACAGGTTGGCCTTTGCTTCTTCGGTCGGCTCGACAGTGACCTCGGTGTAACGGGGAAGGCCCGTTCCGGCCGGGATCAGCTTACCGATGATGACGTTTTCCTTGAGGCCGAGCAGCGGATCGCTCTTGCCTTCCATGGCCGCCTGCGTCAGGACGCGGGTGGTTTCCTGGAAGGAAGCAGCGGACAGCCAGGACTCGGTGGCCAGCGACGCCTTGGTGATACCCATGAGCTCGGGACGGCCGGAGGCCGGCTTCTTGCCCTCGGATACCACGCGGCGGTTCTCGTTCTCGAAGCGGCGGCGCTCGGCCAGCTCACCCGGGAGCAGATCCGAATCGCCGGACTCGATCACGGTCACGCGGCGCAGCATCTGGCGGACGATGACTTCCACGTGCTTGTCGTGGATGCCTACACCCTGGCTGCGGTACACGCGCTGGACTTCGTCCACCAGGAATTCCTGTGCCTTGCGCGGGCCGAGGATACGGAGGATCTGCTTGGGATCCACCGCACCGAAGACCAGCTGCTGGCCAACCTCAACGTGGTCGCCGTCGGCAACCAGCAGGCGGGCACGGCGCAGGACCGGGTACGCGATTTCCTCGGAGCCGTCATCGGGAGTGACAACCAGACGCATCTGGCGGTCGGTCTCTTCGATGGTGACCCGACCCGCGGTCTCGGAGATCGGAGCAACACCCTTGGGTGTGCGTGCTTCGAAGAGCTCCTGGATACGGGGCAGACCCTGGGTGATATCTTCCGCGGAAGCAACACCACCGGTGTGGAAGGTACGCATGGTCAGCTGGGTGCCCGGCTCACCAATGGACTGTGCGGCGATGATGCCGACGGCCTCGCCGATGTCCACGGTCTTACCCGTGGCCAGGGAGCGGCCGTAGCACAGTGCACAGGTACCGACGGCGGACTCACAGGTGAGTACGGAGCGGACCTTGATGTTGGTAACTCCGGCTTCGAACAGCTTCGCGATGAGGACGTCGCCCACATCGTCGCCGCCCTTGGCCAGGACATTGCCCTGGGGGTCGACGACGTCGGTGGCCAGCGTACGGGCGTACGCCGAGTTCTCGACCTCTTCGTGCAGCTGCAGTTCACCGTTGGAGTCCGGCACTGCGATGGTGACATTCAGGCCGCGCTCGGTGCCGCAGTCTTCCTCGCGGACAATGACGTCCTGGGAGACGTCCACCAGACGACGGGTCAGGTAACCCGAGTTGGCGGTACGCAGAGCGGTATCGGCAAGACCCTTACGGGCACCGTGGGTGGCGATGAAGTATTCCAGCACCGACAGGCCCTCGCGGTACGAGGACTTGATCGGGCGGGGAATGATCTCACCCTTAGGGTTGGCCACCAGACCACGGATACCGGCAATCTGGCGAACCTGCAGCCAGTTACCACGGGCACCGGAAGACACCATGCGGTTGATGTTGTTTTCCTTGGGCATGTTCGCACGCATGGCCGCAGCAACTTCGTTCGTTGCCTTGTTCCAAATGTCGATGAGCTCCTGACGGCGCTCGTCTTCTGCGATCAGGCCCTTGCCGTACTGGCTTTCAACCTTGGCAGCCTGTGCTTCGTAAACCTCCATGATGGCCGGCTTGTCGATCGGCGCGGAGATGTCCGAGATGGCAACGGTGACGCCTGAGCGGGTGGCCCAGTAGAAACCGGCGTCCTTCAGGTTATCCAGCGTTGCCGCCGTCATCACCTTCGGGTAGCGCTCTGCCAGGTCGTTCACGATCGTGGACAGCTGGCCCTTGTCTGCAACCTTCTCAACCCACGGGTAATCCGCCGGCAGGGTCTGGTTGAAGATGACCTGGCCCAGGGAGGTCTGGATGAGGGCAGGAGTGCCTTCTTCCCAGCCTTCCGGAGCCGGACGGTCGGCGGAGGGCACAAAGCCTTCCAGACGCATGCTGACCTGAGCGTTCAGGTCCAGCTCACCGAGGTCGTACGCCATCAGGGCTTCGGACGGTGTCGTGAAGAACCGGCCCTCGCCTGCTGCGCCTTCCTTCTTGGTGGTGAGGTGGTGCAGGCCGATGATCATATCCTGCGAAGGCAGGGTTACCGGGCGGCCGTCCGAGGGCTTCAGGATGTTGTTCGAGGACAGCATCAGGATGCGTGCCTCGGCCTGGGCCTCCGGGCTCAGCGGCAGGTGAACTGCCATCTGGTCACCGTCGAAGTCAGCGTTGAACGCGCCACAGACGAGCGGGTGCAGCTGAAGCGCCTTGCCTTCAACGAGCTGCGGCTCGAATGCCTGGATACCCAGGCGGTGCAGGGTGGGTGCACGGTTGAGCAGCACCGGGTGTTCGGTGATGATCTCTTCCAGCACGTCCCAGACCTGCGGGCGGAAACGCTCGACCATACGCTTGGCGCTCTTGATGTTCTGTGCGTGGTTGAGGTCAACCAGGCGCTTCATCACGAACGGCTTGAAGAGCTCCAGGGCCATCTGCTTGGGCAGACCGCACTGGTGCAGCTTCAGCTGCGGACCAACAACAATGACGGAACGGCCGGAGTAGTCAACGCGCTTACCCAGAAGGTTCTGGCGGAAACGACCCTGCTTGCCCTTGAGCATGTCGGAGAGCGACTTCAGCGGGCGGTTGCCCGGTCCGGTGACCGGACGGCCGCGGCGGCCGTTGTCGAACAGGGAGTCAACAGCTTCCTGGAGCATGCGCTTTTCGTTGTTCACGATGATCTCGGGGGCACCGAGATCCAGCAGGCGCTTCAGGCGGTTGTTGCGGTTGATGACGCGGCGGTACAGGTCGTTGAGGTCGGACGTCGCGAAACGGCCGCCGTCGAGCTGGACCATCGGGCGCAGTTCCGGCGGGATGACCGGGACAGCGTCCAGGACCATGCCCAGCGGGCTGTTGGTGGTGGTCAGGAATGCGTTGACAACCTTCAGGCGCTTCAGGGCACGCGTCTTGCGCTGGCCCTTGCCGTTCTGGATGATGTCGCGCAGCAGCTCGGACTCAGCCTGCATGTCGAAGTCCTCAAGGCGCTGCTTGATGGCTTCGGCACCCATGGAGCCTTCGAAGTACAGGCCGTAGCGGTCCCGCAGTTCGCGGTACAGGCCTTCGTCGCCCTCCAGGTCGCCGACCTTGAGGTTCTTGAAGCGCTCCCAAACCTGCTCGAGGCGCTCGATGTTGTTGTCGGCGTCGCGGCGGACCTTGGCCATCTGGCGGTCGGCGGAGTCGCGGGCCTTCTTCTTGTCTGCTGCCTTGGCGCCTTCACCCTCAAGGCGAGCAATTTCGCCCTCAAGGTCCTTGGCGATGGCAGCAATGTCAGCGTCGCGCTGGTCGACGAGGTGCTTGCGCTCCAGGTCGTGCTCGGCCTGCAGGTTCGGAAGTTCCGCGTGGCGGTTTTCTTCGTCCACCGAGGTGATCATGTAGGCAGCGAAGTAGATGACCTTTTCGAGGTCCTTCGGAGCCAGGTCCAGCAGGTAGCCCAGGCGGGACGGAACACCCTTGAAGTACCAGATGTGGGTCACGGGAGCGGCAAGCTCAATGTGGCCCATGCGCTCGCGGCGCACCTTGGCACGGGTGACCTCGACGCCGCAGCGCTCACAGATGATGCCCTTGAAGCGAACTCGCTTGTACTTACCGCAGTAGCATTCCCAGTCGCGGGAAGGACCGAAGATCTTTTCGCAGAAAAGACCGTCCTTCTCCGGCTTCAGGGTTCGGTAGTTGATGGTTTCCGGCTTCTTGACCTCGCCGTAAGACCAACCGCGGATTTCATCCGCGGTGGCAAGGCCGATTCGCATAAGGCCGAACGTGGAATCGTTGGACATGGGTCCCTGTTCTCTCTTGTTCTCTAAATCTGAATGTCTCGGGTACGGGAAGGGGCTGCCGGAGGCCGGCCCGCTGATGCGGGCCGGCCGGCTCGGCTAAACCTCTTCTACGGAGCTGGGCTCTGCGCGGGACAGATCGATACCCAGTTCTTCCGCGGCCCGGAAGACTTCTTCATCCGAGTCACGCATTTCAATCGTGTTGCCCTCGGTGGAGAGTACTTCCACATTCAGGCAGAGCGACTGCATTTCCTTGATGAGCACCTTGAAGGACTCGGGAACACCCGGCTCCGGGATGTTCTCGCCCTTGACGATGGCTTCGTAGACCTTCACGCGGCCATGGATGTCATCGGACTTGATCGTCAGCAGCTCCTGCAGCGTGTAGGCGGCGCCGTACGCTTCCAGGGCCCAAACTTCCATTTCACCGAAGCGCTGGCCACCGAACTGTGCCTTACCACCCAGCGGCTGCTGCGTGATCATGGAGTACGGACCGGTGGAGCGTGCGTGGATCTTGTCATCAACAAGGTGGTGCAGCTTCAGGATGTACATGTAACCCACGGAGATGGGCTCCGGGAACGGCTGGCCGGAGCGGCCATCGTACATGCGGGCCTTACCGGAGGCGCCGATCAGGCGGTTGCCGTCACGGGTCACGTTGGTGGAATCGAGCAGGCCGGTGATTTCATCTTCACTGGCGCCGTCGAACACCGGGGTGGCGACCGTGGTGGGGCCGGATTCGCGCGGCAGTTCCGGCAGGTTCTTGACCCAGTCGGGGTTGCCGTCGATCTTCCAGCCCTGCTTGGCAGCCCAGCCGAGGTGGATTTCCAGGACCTGGCCGACGTTCATTCGACCCGGAACACCCAGCGGGTTCAGGACGATGTCAACGGGGGTTCCGTCTTCCATGAACGGCATGTCCTCGATCGGAAGGATCTTGGAAATGACGCCCTTGTTGCCGTGGCGGCCGGCCAGCTTGTCGCCGTCCGTGATCTTGCGCTTGTGCGCCACGTAGACGCGCACCAGCTGGTTCACGCCCGGGGGCAGCTCGTCGTCGTTGTCGCGGTCGAAGATGCGGACACCGATGACCGTTCCGGACTCGCCGTGGGGCACCTTCAGGGAAGTGTCGCGGACTTCGCGGCTCTTCTCGCCGAAGATGGCGCGCAGCAGACGCTCTTCCGGGGTCAGTTCCGTTTCACCCTTGGGGGTGACGCGGCCAACCAGGATGTCGCCGGCTTCAACCTCGGCACCAATGTGGATGATGCCGCGCTCGTCCAGCTGGGAGAGCACTTCCTCGGACACGTTCGGGATGTCACGGGTGATTTCCTCGGCACCAAGCTTGGTGTCGCGGGCATCAACTTCGTGCTCCTCGATGTGGATGGAAGTCAGGACATCGTCGGAGACCATGCGCTGCGAGAGGATGATGGCATCTTCGTAGTTGTGGCCTTCCCATGACATGAATGCCACGAGCAGGTTCTTACCCAGAGCCAGTTCACCCTGGTCCGTGGAGGGACCGTCGGCGATGATGCTGTTGACCTCGACGCGTGCGCCTTCGGAAACCAGTACCCGCTGGTTGTACGCGTTGCCCTGGTTGGAGCGTGCGAACTTCATGATCGGGTAGTTGGACTCGGTGCCGTCGTCGTTCATGACGGTAACGAGCTCAGCGGAGACCTCGGTGACAACACCGGGCTTGACGGCGGTAACGGAGTCACCGGCGTCAACGGCGGCGTACTTCTCCATGCCGGTACCCACGACGGGGCGCTCGGAACGGAGCAGCGGGACAGCCTGGCGCTGCATGTTCGCACCCATGAGGGCGCGGTTGGCGTCATCGTGTTCCAGGAACGGAATCAGGGCCGTAGCCACCGACACCATCTGGCGCGGGGAGACGTCCATGTACTCGACGCCTTCGGGCTCAACGAGAACGGGCTCGCCGGAACCGCCGCGCGCACGGACGAGGACCAGGTCCTCGGCGAAGTGCTGGTCTTCGCGCAGCGGAGCGTTTGCCTGGGCAATGGTGCGCTCAACTTCGTCGTCAGCGGTCAGGTAATCAACCTGGTCGGTGACAACGCCGTCGATGACCTTGCGGTACGGGGTCTCGATGAAGCCGAACGCGTTGATCCGGGCGTAGGACGCCAGCGAACCGATCAGACCAATGTTCGGGCCTTCAGGGGTTTCGATGGGGCACATGCGGCCGTAGTGCGAGGGGTGGACGTCTCGGACTTCCATGCCTGCGCGGTCACGGGACAGACCACCCGGGCCCAGCGCGGACAGGCGGCGCTTGTGCGTCAGTCCGGCGAGCGGGTTGTTCTGGTCCATGAACTGCGAGAGCTGGGAGGTTCCGAAGAACTCCTTGATCGCTGCCACGACGGGGCGGATGTTGATCAGCGTCTGGGGCGTGATGGCCTCGACGTCCTGAGTGGTCATGCGCTCACGGACAACGCGCTCCATGCGGGACAGGCCCGTGCGGATCTGGTTCTCGATGAGTTCACCGACGGCGCGGATACGGCGGTTGCCGAAGTGGTCGATGTCATCGACCTCGACGCGGATGTCAACATCCTCGCCGTTGCGCTTGCCCGGGACGGTCTTCTCGCCGGCGTGCAGCGCCACCAGGAACTTGATCATGGCGACGATGTCGTCGTTGTTCAGGACCGAGGCGTCAGAATCCGTCAGCGGCTTGTCGATGCCCAGCTTGCGGTTGATCTTGTAGCGGCCAACCTTGGCCAGGTCATAGCGCTTCGGGTTGAAGTACAGGTTGTCCAGCAGGGTCTGGGCAGCCTCGACCGTGGGCGGCTCGCCCGGACGGAGCTTGCGGTAGATGTCCAGCAGGGCATCTTCGCGGGTTTCCGTGGGGTCCTTCTCCAGGGTGGCACGGATGGAGTCGTACTCGCCGAAGGTTTCCAGGATCTGGCCTTCGGTCCAGCCCAGTGCCTTCAGCAGCACGGTGACGGACTGCTTGCGCTTGCGGTCCAGGCGGACGCCCACCTGGTCGCGCTTGTCGATTTCCAGTTCGAACCATGCACCGCGGGAAGGAATGATCTTCGCGGTGTAGATGTCCTTGTCACTGGTCTTGTCAGCGGTGCGCTCGAAGTAGGCACCCGGGGAACGGACCAGCTGGGAAACCACGACACGCTCGGTGCCGTTGATGACGAACGTTCCCTTGTCTGTCATGAGGGGGAAGTCGCCCATGAACACGGTCTGCTGCTTGATTTCGCCCGTGTTGTTGTTCATGAACTCGGCTTTAACGTACAGAGGGGCCGAGTACGTGGCGTCCCGGTCCTTGCACTCAGCCATGGTGTACTTCGGGTCGGCAAACTCCGGCTCCGAGAAGCTCAGGGACATGGTGCCCTGGAAATCCTCGATCGGGGAAATTTCCTCGAAGATGTCGGCCAGGCCGGAGGTGGTGGCAATGCCCTGTTCCCCGGTCTGCTTGGCCTCTTCTACGCGCGCTTTCCAGCGCTCGTTGCCGACAAGCCAGTCAAAGCTGTCGGTCTGCAGGGCAAGAAGATTGGGAACGTCAAGCGGTTCGTGAATCTTTGCGAATGAAATCCGGGGAGCGATGTTCTCCGGGATGTTAGCGGTTGCATTATTAGAGGTGCTCGAGGCGACCAAGAGGGATCCTTCCACAGACCTTCAGGCGTGTTTCGCGCCTCCTTCTCTGCACAGAGCGGACCTGGTCCGCGTGCGTCCTTGCATCCGGCCGGGCGCGCAAAACGCTGCCTGGCACAGGACGGAGCCCACCGCTATATGAAGGCTGAAGGTTAAGAGAGGGAAGCAAATATCTACTATAGGGCATTATGGGCAGACAAGTCTACCCGGTCCCTGAAACCCTGCGTGGCTCAACCCGCCGGGCAAGGCAGGAATCGTGTTCCAGCCGGCCGCTTTACGGGGAGCTACAGGCAACACCGGCGCACCGCTGACGCATCGGATACAGATACCTTACCGCACGCGGCCCCAATTGTGCGCGCCGGTGCCCGGCCGCCCGCCGAGTGCGGTGTGACTCTTCTCTCCCCGCACCCGTGTCTTGGCGTACCCTTATTCCAGCGTGGTCCGCATCACCGGGCTCACAGCAGATTCGACGACGAAAGAGACTATTCCGCCATGAGCAACCGTCCAGACCAAGATGCAGCAGCCATGACCGAAGTGGTCATCGTCGGTGGTGCACGCACCCCGCAGGGACGACTGAACGGCCAGCTTGCCTCTTTTAGCGCCGTGGAGCTCGGCGCCTTCGCCATTGCGGGTGCTTTGGAGCAGGCCCGTGTGCCGGCCGCCGATGTGCACGCCGTCATCATGGGTCATGTGGTCCAGGCCGGCTGCGGACAGAACCCGGCCCGCCAGTCCTCCATCAAGGCCGGCATTGGCTGGGATGTCCCCACTGTCACGATCAACAAGGTTTGCCTGTCCGGACTGGCCTCCGTGGTTGACGCCGCCCGCCTGATCCGCGGCGGTGAAGCCACGGTGGTGGTGGCCGGGGGCCAGGAATCCATGACAAACGGGCCGCACCTGCTGCCCGGGTCCCGCCAGGGTTGGAACTACGGCAACATCAGTGCCCTGGATTCCGTGGGCCATGACGGGCTGACGGACGCTTTCGACCATGACTCCATGGGCATCTCCACCGAGCGCGGCAACACCAAGCTGGCCATCAAACGGCTGGAGCAGGACGAAGTGGCCGCCGCTTCACACCGTCGGGCCGCCGCCGCCATGGCATCCGGGGTGTTCGAAACCGAGATTGTGCCCGTCACTGTTCCGCAGCGCCGGGGCGAGCCGCTCATCCTTACCTCCGACGAAGGCGTGCGTCCCGCTACGACCACCGAAACACTGGCCGGCCTCCGTCCTGCCTTTGATCCCGAAGGCACCATCACGGCAGGCAACTCATCGCCGCTTTCCGACGGCGCCGCCGCGCTGATTCTCACCACACGCGCCTACGCGGAAGAGAACGGTCTCGATGTCCTGGCGGTGGTGGGTGCCCCGGGGCAGGTGGCCGGTCCCGACAACAGCCTGCATTCACAGCCCTCCAACGCCATCTTTGCCGCCCTGAACCGGGCAGGCTGGACCCCCGCGGACCTGGATTTCATCGAGATCAATGAAGCCTTCGGTGCTGTGGCCGTCCAGTCCCTGAATGAACTGGGAATGGATTTGGACCAGTGCAATCTGTACGGCGGTGCCATCGCCCTGGGTCACCCGATCGGAGCCTCGGGTGCCCGGCTGGCTCTGACCGCAGCCTTCGAGCTGCAGCGGCGCGGCACCGGCAAAGCTGCGGTTGCCCTGTGCGGCGGCGGCGGCCAGGGTGAAGCACTGCTGCTGTTCCGCGACGAGGCCTGACTAGCCCGTTCTCCCGCCGGCCAGAGGCTCCGTCCGCGCACCGGACAGCACCAGGCTGCGGCGGCCATCTAGACAGAAAGACCCCGTCCCAAGGGACGGGGTCTTTCTGTCTGCGCGGCGTCAAGCCGCGAAGGGAAAAACTACTACTTGACGGTAACCGTGGCGCCGGCAGCCTCGAGGGCTTCCTTTGCCTTCTCTGCGGCTTCCTTCGTAGCGCCTTCCAGGACAGCCTTCGGGGCGCTGTCGACAACGTCCTTGGCTTCCTTCAGGCCCAGGGAAGTCAGGGCACGAACTTCCTTGATGACTGCGATCTTCTTGTCGCCTGCAGCTTCGAGGATGACGTCGAATTCAGTCTTCTCGTCTTCGGCCTCGGCAGCACCGGCGGCGGGACCGGCAACTGCAACAGCAGCAGCGGTAACGTCGAAGGTCTCTTCGAAGAGCTTCACGAAGTCGGAGAGCTCGATGATGGACAGTTCCTTGAAGGCTTCAATGAGCTCTTCGTTGGTCAGCTTCGCCATGGTGTGGCGTCCTTCCTATAAGTGGTGCGCGGGCACCTTAGTGGTGCGACGGCACCGGAGTGTGGATTGGAAGAGCGATTACTCTTCGGTGGCTGCTTCAGCGGCCGGAGCTTCTTCTGCGGCGGCCGGAGCCTCTTCCGCGGCGGGAGCAGAATCGCTTCCCTCTTCAAGCTTGACGCGCAGGGCATCGACCGAGCGTGCCAGCATGGACATCGGTGCCTTGAGGACACCGGCGACGCGTGCAAGCTGGAGCTCACGGGATTCAAGGGCAGCCAAGGCGGCAACACCGGTAGCATCCAGGGCATTGCCCTCGAAGACACCGGTCTTGATGATCAGCTGCGGGTTGGTCTTGGCAAAATCCGTCAGGCTCTTTGCAGCTGCAACTGCGTCACCCTTGATGAAGGCAATTGCAGTGGGGCCGGAGAGCTGGCCGTCGAACGCGTCGATGCCGGCTTCCTTGGCTGCAATGCCAGTCAGGGTGTTCTTGACGACCGAGTACTTGGTGTCCTGGCCGAGCGAACGACGCAGCTCCTTGAGCTGTGCAACGGTGAGCCCGCGGTATTCGGTTAGGACAGCAGCGGTTGATTCCTTGAAATCTGTGGTGATTTCTTCAACTGCCGATACCTTTGTTGGCGTTGCCATAACCCTCCTTCCGGGGAATAGTGCCGGTGGATCGGGTCCCGAACATAAAAAACGCCCCGGGCAGATGCACGGGGCTTAGCAGCAGGTACGCATTGACGCGCACCGTTTGGCTGAGTTCGTTCACCTGCGCAGGCCGCCCTGTGAAGGGACTTTCGGATGTCCGATCAACCGGAGTCCACCCGCGGTCCCGGAGATCCAGGATGAGAGTGGGATTGAAAGCACATCGACCGACGGTCTTTGGTATCTCCAGCGTACGGGAGAATCCCGGGCAGGCCAAATCGGCCTTCAGAGAACCTTCTGCCACTCCCCCGAATATCCGACGGGCTCAAACCCCAGCTCCTCGTTGATGGCCAGCATGTGCACGTTCTCGGCGGCGTTCCAGGTCCAGACCCGGGCCGCGTCCGGAAGCTCCTGCCGCAGCCGCATCAGGTTTGCGGCCTTGAGCACCATGCCAAGTCCGTGCCCCCGGTGCTGCTTCAGGACCAGGGTGTCGTCCTGGAACGCCACCGCCGGGTTGCTGTTAAAGACCATCAGCACCGTGTGCCCGGCCAGCTGTCCGCTGGAAACATGGCGGACGGCGCTCACCAGCTCCTCGGCATCCATGTCACGCACCTTCGCCTCGCCTTCACGGACGCGTCCGGCGTCCCACCGCTCCTCCTCGACGTCAAGGCCGGCCATGGGGGCATCCGTGCTCATCCTTTGCCGCAGCAGCGCGTACGCATCCACAAGGTGCTCCGGGCAGGCACCCTGCCAGAACTCCAGGGCATAGTCCGGTCCGGCAGCCGCCGCGGCAGCGTCCAGCTTCCCCTGCCAGTCAATGCTGCCCGTCAAATCCAGGAGGCTGACCCGTTCCACCTGTTCCAGCTCAAAGTGCCGGTCCGCGGCAAAGCGTGCGGCACTGTCC
Organism: Arthrobacter sp. 9E16; assembly: GCF_002929435.1. Classification (NCBI taxonomy): domain Bacteria; kingdom Bacillati; phylum Actinomycetota; class Actinomycetes; order Micrococcales; family Micrococcaceae; genus Arthrobacter; species Arthrobacter sp. 9E16. The sequence continues at coordinate 465,962 of NZ_PJIU01000001.1, forward strand.
GCAGGAATGGCTCCGATCCCGCTCTTCGGTGCCAGCACCGGGCCGGAATCAGAGCCCGGCCGCACAGGATGATCAGTTTCCCCCAAAAGGGTTCGGCGCCCGTCGGCCGCTGCAGCCTGCTCAACCGCCGCATACAGGCGCTTTCCCAGCCCGGTCCGCCGCATACCGGGAGCCACGGCCACATTCACCCATGCCGAGTGGATGTTGTCCAGCATCGGCAGCTTCAACGCGGCCACTCCCACCAGCTCGTCGCCGATCCGCGCACCCAGCAGAATCCGCCGCCGCATTGATGAAGGACGAAAGCCCGCCAGCTGCGTCTGGGGCGCGTCCCGGAAGTCGTCATTGCCCCACGTCTCGCGCAGGGCGTCATTCAGAAGCTCAACGGCGGCGATGAAATCCGCCGAAGCAGGATCCGAAGAATCCAGGCTCCCGGGGATGGGCAGCGGAGCGATAACCGCAGAGTCAGGTGTCATGGATCACATCCTGCCGCAACCTGCTGCAGGGCACAAAAAAGCGGCCGCAGCGAGATGCTGCGGCCGCCTTTGAGACGGAATCGGAACGCTGGCGCCCCTAAGCCGAATTATGCGTCGGCGAGAACCTTCGTGACGTTGGGGTCAACGGAGATGCCCGGGCCGAACGTGGTGGAAACGGTTGCCTTCTGGATGTAGCGGCCCTTGGAAGCGGACGGCTTCAGGCGCAGGACTTCCTCCAGGGCTGCGGCGTAGTTCTCGGCCAGCTTCTGCTGGTCGAAGGACACCTTGCCGATGATGAAGTGCAGGTTGGAGTGCTTGTCGACGCGGAAGTCGATCTTGCCGCCCTTGATGTCGGTGACAGCCTTGGCGACGTTCGGGGTAACCGTGCCGGTCTTCGGGTTCGGCATCAGGTTACGCGGGCCGAGGACGCGGCCCAGGCGGCCGACCTTGCCCATCATGTCGGGGGTGGCAACGGCGGCGTCGAAGTCGACCCAGCCTGCTGCAACCTTTTCGATCATGTCATCGGAACCAACGAAGTCAGCGCCGGCTGCAATAGCCTGCTCTGCCTTCTCGCCCGTTGCGAAAACCAGGACGCGGGCGGTCTTACCCGTACCGTGGGGCAGGTTAACCGTGCCGCGGACCATCTGGTCGGCCTTGCGGGGATCGACGCCCAGGCGGAATGCGACCTCTACGGTGGCATCAAACTTGGACGGGTTGGTTTCCTTCGCCAGCTCTACAGCCTCAACCGGTGCGTACAGCTTGTCCGCATCGATCTTGGCTACAGCTGCTTCATATGCTTTGCTGCGCTTTGCCATCTGCTTTTTCTCCTTGTGCAGTTGTGGTCTGTCGGACCGCGCTCGGCCCTGCCACACGCCGTCGTACCCTATGGCACGAGCAGCTTTTTGAGTGTAAATGTTTGTTCGGCGGGCGAACCCGCGTCACGGAAAAGGCGTTATTAGCCTTCTACGGTGATACCCATGGAGCGGGCGGTGCCGGCGATGATCTTGGCAGCAGCCTTGACGTCGTTGGCGTTGAGGTCTTCCATCTTCATGGTGGCGATCTCTTCGACCTGAGCCTGGGTCAGGTTGGCAACCTTGGCGGTGTGCGGGGTTGCGGAACCCTTGGCAACACCGGCAGCCTTCTTGATCAGCTGAGCAGCCGGAGGAGTCTTCGTGATGAAGGTGAACGAACGGTCTTCGTAAACGGTGATTTCAACCGGGATAACGTTGCCGCGCTGGGATTCCGTTGCAGCGTTGTACGCCTTGCAGAATTCCATGATGTTGACACCGTGCTGGCCAAGTGCCGGACCAATCGGAGGAGCCGGGTTGGCGGCACCTGCGTTGATCTGCAGCTTGATGAGGCCGGTGACCTTTTTCTTGGGGGCCATGAAAGGGTCCTTCTCTAAATTATGTTCCCGGGGAACAGGAGCGTCCGTCCGGGTTGGTGGCCGCCATGGCGTGGCGGCCGGACGCTGCCGGCAGGGTAAAGCGGACCTGCAGACAACGAAGTCTTTGTGTTACTGCAGCTTGGTGACCTGGCCGAAGCCAAGCGTAACCGGAGTCTCGCGCTCGAAGATGGTCACGAGGACCACCAGCTGCTGGGACTCGGGCTTGATCTCGGAGATCGTGGCCTGAAGCGTCTCGAACGGTCCTTCGTTGACCGTAACGGGCTCGCCGACCTCGAAGTCCACTGCGTAGTTCGAAGATTCCTGCGCGGGCTTGCCGGCTTCGATCTTCGGGGAAACCACGGTGTGCTCCAGCATGGAGTAAACCTCTTTGAGGCTCAGCGGCACCGGGTTGTGGGCGTTGCCCACGAAGCCTGTAACACCGGGGGTGTGTCGCACAACACCCCAGGAGGCGTCGGTCAGTTCCATACGGACCAGCACGTAACCGGGGATTCGGACCCGGTTGACGATCTTGCGGGTCGTGTTCTTGATCTCGACGACTTCCTCCATCGGGACCTGGATTTCGAAGATGTTATCTTCCATTTCCATGGTCTGGATGCGGGTCTCAAGATTGGCCTTGACGCGGTTTTCGTAACCTGCGTAGGAGTGGATGACGTACCAGTCACCCTCCTGGCGCCGCAGCTTGGCCTTGAAGGCTTCTGCGGGATCTTCCTCGGGCTCTTCTTCAGAGTCTTCGGAGTCTGCGGAATCAGAGTTCACGGCCTCATCGGCGGCGTCGGCATCCTCTGCCGGAACGTCGGCCTCAGCGGGCGCCTCGGCGACGTCTGCTGCGGTCGTTTCATCCTCGGCATCCAGATCAGCGGCATTGTCATTGATCTGTGATTCGAGTTCTTGCTCGGACACGTAGATTCCTGCTTTCTTCTTCAGAGCTCTATAGGGTTTGTCACTAGCTCCAGCTCAAAGGCCTGAGGTTCCTGCCCTTGGGGCGGGGCTCAAGGAAGGCGCTAGCTCTCGCCGCTGCCCTCACCGAAGATCCACAGTGCTCCCGCACCAAAGACAAAATCCAGAACTGTCACGATAACTATCATCACGACCACGAAGGCCAGGACCACGAGGGTGTATCTCAGCAGTTCCTTGCGGGTGGGGGTGACCACCTTTTTCAGTTCTGCAATGACCTGACGCAGGAAGAGCGCAATGGCCGCGAAGAAGCCGCGCTTCTTGGGCCCGCTGGAGGGGTGTCCCTTGGAGCTGCCGGCAGCTGTCTCGGTCACCATCGCCTCACTCATCTGTTCGGTTCACAGCCGCAGCAAGTGCTGGGACTGCTGCTTCATGAAGGACTGCTGAGCTGCCGTGATGACAGCCGTGCGCAGGGCAGACAGGACTCGAACCTGCAACCTGCGGTTTTGGAGACCGCTGCGCTACCAATTGCGCCACTACCCTATGGAGGAAACCACTCTACCGGTAATAACCGTCGTCAGCGAACCGGCGACAGGCACAGACCAGTGTTGGGACTTCAACACGAAGATCAAGTCTACTCAATGTTTGCTGTTCCGTCGAACCGGCGTTTTACGACGGCGGATTGCCGTGCATTTTCCGATGCTCAGCACGCTGTTGGCCGCCTGGTTTTTCCGCGGCAGCACCGTAAGAAAAGGCGTGCACCGGCCCCTGCACCTAAACTGGAACCGGCAGCCGGATATCCGGCAGCCGCGTATGCCATAAGTCCCCTTCGGGAAATCAACGCAACCACAGACGGGAACGCCATGCCTTCCACCGGCCGAATTTCAGAGCGCATCGCTTCGATCGCGGAGTCCGCGACACTTGCCGTAGACGCCAAGGCGAAGGCACTCAAGGCAGCAGGGCGGCCGGTGATTGGCTTCGGTGCAGGCGAGCCGGATTTCCCGACCCCGGAGTACATTGTCGACGCGGCGGTCGAGGCCGCCCGCAACCCGCGCTTCCACCGCTACTCCCCCGCCGGCGGGCTGCCTGAACTGAAAAAGGCCATCGCGGAGAAAACGCTGCGCGATTCCGGTTATGCCGTGGACCCGAGCCAAATCCTGGTGACCAACGGCGGCAAGCAGGCGGTTTACGAGGCCTTCGCCACCCTGCTGAACCCCGGCGACGAGGTTCTGCTCCCCGCTCCCTACTGGACGACGTATCCGGAAGCCATCCGGCTGGCCGGCGGCGTTCCCGTGGAAGTGTTTGCCGGCCCCGAGCAGGGATACATGGTCACCGTGGAGCAGCTCGAGGCAGCCTGCACCGACAAGACCAAGCTCCTGCTGTTTTGCTCGCCGTCCAACCCCACCGGCGCCGTTTATCCCGCCGAGCAGGTTGCCGAAATCGGCCGGTGGGCTGCAGCCCGCGGCCTCTGGGTAGTCACCGATGAGATCTATGAACACCTGACGTACGACGGCGTGGAGTTCACTTCCATTGCGACCGCGGCGCCTGAGCTCGGCGACAGGGTGGTAGTGCTCAATGGTGTAGCCAAGACCTACGCTATGACCGGCTGGCGCGTGGGCTGGATGATTGCCGCCGCGGACGTGATCAAGGCTGCCACCAACCTCCAGTCCCATCTGTCCTCCAATGTGGCCAACGTTTCCCAGATGGCCGCACTTGCTGCTGTCTCCGGTCCGCTGACCGCCGTGGAAGAGATGAAAACAGCCTTCGACCGCCGCCGCAAAGCCATGGTGACGGCACTGAACTCGGTTGACGGCGTCGACTGCCCCATGCCGGAAGGCGCTTTCTACGCTTATGCCGACGTTCGGCAGCTGCTGGGCAAGGAGTTCCCCGGCTCTGACGGTCCGGTCCGGCCGCAGACCTCGGCCGAGCTGGCGGCGCTGATCCTGGAAACGGTGGAGGTGGCAGTGGTTCCCGGCGAGGCATTTGGCCCCTCCGGCTACCTCCGCCTGTCCTATGCACTGGGCGACGAGGACCTCGCCGAAGGCATGTCCCGCCTGACGGAATTCCTCGGCAAGGCCAGCTGACCCGGCCCCGGACTGCGGGGAACTAAAGAAGCCGGCGTGCCGCAGCCCAGCGGGTGAGTTCGTGCCGGTTGGAAAGCTGGAGTTTTCGCAGGACGGCCGAAACATGGGTTTCGACCGTCCTGGCGGAGATGAAAAGCTCCTTGGCCACTTCCTTGTAGCTGTAGCCGCGGGCGATCAGGCGCATGACCTCCAGCTCGCGGGCGGAGAGGCGGTCCAGCTCGTCGTCGACCGCGGCGACCGCAGCCGTTCCGAACGCATCCAGGACAAAACCCGCGAGCCGGGGCGAGAACACCGCGTCGCCGCCTGCCACCCGCACCACGGCATCGGAGATCTCGGCACCGGAGATCGTTTTGGTGACGTAGCCGCGGGCGCCGGCGCGGATCACGGTCACCACATCCTCGGCCGCGTCCGAAACGCTGAGCGCGAGGAACCGGGTGCTGCCCAGCAAATCGCGGCAACCGGCTATGACTTCGGCCCCGCCGCCTCCCACTCCGCCGGGCAGATGTACATCAAGGAGGACGACGGCGGGGCGGTGGGCGCGGATGACGGCGACGGCCGATTCCACGGTATCCGCCTCGGCCACAACGCGGAGCCGGGAGTCCAGGTCCGCTTTCAGGCCCGAACGGAAGATTGCGTGGTCATCAACCACTACGACGTCGATGGTGCCGGGAATCATTTGCGCTCCGATGACTGCTGGTTGTTCTCTGTGGTTTCCGTTGATGGGGCAGCTCCCGTTGCCGGGTTTGTTTCCGTTGCCGGGCGGGTCAGCGGCAGGGCCAGCCGCACTTCGGTTCCGTCCGGCCCGCTGCGGATGACGGCGGTGCCGCCGTGGCGCCTCATGCGGCCGACAATTGACTCGCGGACACCGAGCCGGTCTTCGGGCACTTCCTCGGGATTGAAGCCGGGTCCGCGGTCGCGGATGAAGACCTCAGCACGATCAGCGGTGCATTCCACGTAGACCGAGACCGGTCCGGGTGCATGCTGGGCCGCGTTGATCAGCGCCGCCCGTGCGGCCTGGACCAGAGCGTCCGCAGGCTGGTCCAGGGTCGCATCACCCACCGCCACCACCTCCACGGGGTACCCGTACTCGTCCTCAACCGAAGCAGCCACCGCTTTGAGGCGGTCCGACAGCTGTCCGGCCGTCCGCGGATCATCAGCGTAGAGCCACCGCCGCAGCTCGCGCTCCTGCGCCCGTGCCAGACGCAGAACGTCCTGCTCCGAGCCGGACCGGTTTTGGATCAGGGCCAGGGTCTGCAGAACCGAGTCATGCAGGTGCGCGGCAATTTCCGCCCGTTCCCGCTCCCGGATCCGGCCTGTCCGCTCCGTTTCCAAATCCCGCCAGTACTTTACGGCCCATGGCGCAAACACCAGTGCCACTCCGGCCAAAACAGCTGCCGAGGCAAGCAGGCCTGCCAGCAGGACGTCCCAGGTCAAGGCGCCGGACACCATGAGGATCACCCCCACAACCACCAGCAGGAGTCCGCCTCCCAGCCGGAGCAGACCGGTGCGGCGGTCTGCACCCGCACGGCTGAGCAAACCCGCCCGTCGTGTTTCATCAAGCTGGGACCAGGCCAGGACGGCTCCAACAATGATGGTCCCCGCGGGAAACAGGAGCTGCCAGTTCACATCGGCGCCGAACCGCTGTGCAATGACCGCTCCGGCCACGGCAAGCAGTGCCAGCCCGGCGAGGACCTCCCTGTTGGACGCTGCTGCAATCCAGCGGGAATCTGCCGGTGCGGGTTCCCGGGCGTCGGACTCCCCGGACGGTTGCTCGTTCAGATAGGCAGCAAAGTTCCGGGCCACACTCCTCGGGTCGCGGTTGGACTGCACCTTGTCGGCGGCTTCATCCGCCGTGGGGACCAGCACCCACAACCAGGCGTACAGCACCAGGCCTGCGCCTCCGGCCAGCGCCAGCAGAACCATGACTGCCCGGACCAATCCGGCTGACCAGCCCAGGTGCCCGGCCAGCCCGGAACAGACCCCTGCCACCACGCGGTCATCTGTTCTCAGAAGCGGATGCAACATGTCCTAATCCAAGCACGTTCGCTGTCCCGGAACGTCCCGGGGGCCAGTCCCCGGTCTGTTTTCAGGGCCATCTCAGGGTTCCCTCAGGGCCGTCCCGGATGTTTCAGCAGCCTGCAGCCGGCCAGAATGGAAACATGACCCCGCAACCCCCAGTCCCGGACCCGGCCGGCTCCCCCACGGAACCCCTGCCGCCCTTTGACTCCGCTGAGAATCCCACCCGCCCGCTGCCCCGTCCCAACGGCTTCTTCACGTGGTTGCGTTCCCTGGGCATCGTCCGCGGAGAGGACCGCTGGGTGGGCGGTGTCTGTGAGGGAATCGCAACCCGCACCGGACTGGATCCGGTCCTGGTCCGGGGGCTGTTCATTGTCCTCGGCCTGTTCGGCGGCGGACTCCTGCTCTACGGCCTGGCTTGGGCCCTGTTCCCGGAGCCCGACGGACGCATCCATGCAGAGGAAGCCCTGCGCGGCTCTTGGACGTCCGGGACCACCGGAGCCCTCACAGCCACCATCCTCGGCACGGGGCCCAGCATCTGGTGGGCCGGCGATGGGCTGTTCGGCGGCCTCTTCTGGACGCTCTTCTCCATTGCGGGTGTTGGCCTGATTATTTACTGGCTGGTGACCCGTTCCGGCGGCGGCGCCGCGCGCGGCACCTCCTCTGCCTCGTCGACGCCGTCCATGCCGCCGACGTCCCCGGCTCCCTATGCCGCGGCCTCCACCCCGGGCACTGCCCCCTACACCGCGCAACGGGACACCATGCAAATGCCGGCGGGATCATCGGTCCGGCCCGCTGCGGTCCCGCCCCGCCGGCGGACCACGCCCGGAGCCGCCGAAACCGCGGTTGTCCTTGGAGCGGTGCTGCTGACCATCGGCGTCATCCTGACCCTGGATTACGCCTCGGTTATCGACATCGAAACCCCGGTGGCCGTTGCCCTCGCGGCGGGGGCGGCAGTCAACGGACTTGGCATCGTCATCCTCGGGACCCTTGGGCGTTCCTCCGGAATCCTTGGCCTGACCGCCATCGCCGCAGTGGCCGGTGCCGGCGTGGCGGGCAGCAACCTTGGCACTTTCGACACCGTCGTCGTCGCCAATCAGGGGAACTGGACACCCACTGCTTCCTCTCCGGCCACCGGGGGTTACACGCTTGCGGCCGCCGACGGGAACCTGGACCTGCGCTACCTTGCGGATGAGACAGACCCGGCCGTTGAGATCCCGGTCAACGTGGCTGCCAGCGACCTCACCATCCTGGTGCCGGACGATGTCCCCGTCCTCGTCCGCGCGGACATGTTTGCGGGCAACGTCCAGATTGACGACGGCGTCACCCTCACCGAATCCGGGGGGTTATGGAAAACAGCGGATGAACGAATGAATGACACGGACGGCGACCCCCTAGTAGTCCGTATCAAGGGAGTTGCCAGCAATGTCCTGGTGACCGTAAACGAAAGCGACCTGGACCGATGAATGCTTCCGCGTACCCCCAGGGTTCCTCCGAGCACTTCCCTGAAGATTCCCCCGCCAAGCGGCCGGTCCGGACCGGCACCATTGTCTGGGGACTGCTGATCATCGCAGCTGCGGTCCTGCTCCTGGCCTGGCTGCTGACCGACATCAGTTTCGACCCCCTGGCAGTGCTGCTGGGCCTGTTGCTGGGCAGCGGCACCGCCCTGCTGATCGGCGGCGCAATCTCCGCTTTCGGCGGCCGCAACCACTTCACCAGCGGCGGAAACGACACCCGTCGGCCCACCGGACAGGCAGACTAATACCATGAACCGTTTCTTTGACATTCTCCGTTCCTCCCCCGTCCGCCGGACCCGCGGCTGGGCCGGCGGGGTCTGCGCCGGGGTGGCAGCACGGTACGGCTGGGACGTCTCAGCGGTCCGGATAGCCGTCCTGCTCAGCTTCCTGCTGCCTTTTGTCGGAGTGTGGACCTATCTCGCCGCATGGCTCCTGCTGCCTAAGGATGACGGCACCATTGCGCTGGAGCAGCTGATCGGCAAACGCTAGCAGTCTGCAGGCTTGTTTTGGCTCCTCGGGGCCGGCTGGACCCTCCGGGCGATGGCCGGCAGCCCGGCGGTGGCTAGAATCAAGGCTGAGGATCCACCAGCTGCCCAACTGAACCAGAGGTTTTAACAATGAAGATCGGCATCCTAACCAGTGGGGGCGACTGCCCCGGACTCAACGCGGTGATCCGCGGAGCCGTCCTCAAGGGCATCAAGGTCCACAACCAGGAGTTTGTCGGGTTCCTGGACGGATGGCGCGGCGTGGTGGACGGCGACGTCATCGACCTCCCCCGAACCAGCGTCCGCGGCATTTCGAAACAGGGCGGAACCATCCTGGGGACCTCCCGCACCAATCCCTTCGAAGGACCCAACGGCGGGCCGGAAAAAATCAAGGCCACCATGGACCGGCTCGGTGTCGACGCCATCATCGCGATCGGCGGTGAGGGCACCCTGGCGGCCGCGCAGCGCCTCACAGATGCGGGCCTGAACATCGTAGGCGTTCCCAAAACCGTGGACAACGATCTGGACGCCACCGACTACACCTTCGGTTTTGACACCGCTGTGCAGATCGCCACCGAAGCGATTGACCGGCTGCGGACCACCGGTGAATCCCATCACCGCTGCATGGTCGCTGAAGTCATGGGACGCCACGTCGGCTGGATCGCGCTTCACTCCGGCATGGCTGCCGGCGCGCACGCCATCCTGATTCCGGAAAATCCACAGAGCCTGGATCAGATTGCCGAGTGGGTCACCCATGCCCGTGACCGCGGCCGCGCCCCGCTCGTCGTCGTTGCCGAGGGTTTCGTCACCACTGACATGGAGTCCCCGCACTCAGAACGCGGGCTGGACGCCTTCGGCCGGCCCCGGCTCGGCGGCATCGGAGAGCTGCTGGCCCCGGAGATCGAAGCCCGGACCGGCATCGAAACCCGTGCCACCGTCCTGGGACACATCCAGCGCGGAGGTGTTCCCACCGCTTATGACCGGGTACTGGCCACACGGCTCGGCATGGCTGCCATTGATTCCGTGATCGACGGGCTGTGGGGAACCATGGTGGCCCTGCACGGCACGGACATTGTGCACGTGGGCTTCGAAAAGGCGCTGGACAATCTCAAGACAGTTCCCCAGCACCGCTACGACGAAGCGTCCATTCTCTTCGGCTGACGGCCCTGAGCCACAGACGGGACCGGGTGTAGGTTGAAACGTATGAATTTGGATCCGGGAACGATTGCGATCATTCAGCTCGCCTGGTCCCGCCGCTTAGGCCTGGCCGATGATGCCCTGTCTGCCGCCGGGGACGGAACGCGGATCTACAGCGTGCAGGACGAGTCCCGCAGCGTATCCTTCATGCGCCTTTTTGGCCGGGAGGTCTTCTGCGGGCCCGAATGGGCGGCTCGGCGTGCCCGCGGCAAGAGCGCAGCGGAACTCAGCCGCCAAACCTCTCTCGCCGGCCTTTCCGTGGAGTACGGCGGAAGAACCGTTGGCTCCGAACATCTGTGTTTTGCCGATGCGTTCCCGGAGCCCATGGAACCGGCGGAGGAACTGGCTGTCTCCGAGGACCCGGAGATTGCCGTCCAGCTGGAGCGTCTGTGCCCGCCCGACGACGTCGCTGAAGCAGGCTTGGCGGGCAAGGAAGCGCTGTTCATAGTCGTGGATGACAGCGCAGAAGTTCCGGTTCCGCTGGCGGGCGCCGGCTACAACATCCGGGACGGCATCCTGGCTGACATCTCCACGCTCACCGCTCCGTCCAGCCGCCGGCACGGACTGGGACGCTATGTCACGTCCATTGCAGTGGAGGAGTCCATGGCGGCTGGCCTGATCCCGCAGTACCGCACGCCCCTGGACAACATCGGGGCGGCCCGGACGGCGGCCGGAGCAGGTTTCCTTGCCGTCGGGATCCGCTCCGAAGTCCAGCTGACGGCCTAGCCTTTCGGGGCAGGGTGTGGACCTGCAGTTATGGCAGCAGGGCCAGCATTTCCTGCCGCTGAAAGAATCCTGCCGTGTCCCGTGCACTCGGCGAACCGGCGTCAGGGTCCGCTCCCCCTTCAACCAGGATGCGGAAGATACCGGTGTAGCCCTTGAAGACGGCACCAGCCAGCGGGGTCTGGCCCCGGTCATTCTGGGTGTTCACATCCGCGCCCCGCTCAACCAGCAGCGCGGTCAGGCTCTCGTGGCCATGGTAGGAGGCCAGCATCACCAGTGTGTCGCCGGAGCCGTTGGTCAGGTTCACGGGCACTCCGGCATCCAGGTAACCCCGGATCCCCTCCGTATCACCGGCGCGCGCAGCATCGAACACCAAACCGGCCAGTTCGATGATGTCTTCGTCAATCTCCGGGCGGGATTCCGGGGTGCTCATGGGGATTCCTTTCAAGTGCGTACATCGGTCTAACGTCTTTGGCGCTGAACTCCGCTATGCCCGGGGCGGGCGCAGGAATCCGCCGGCACGGCCGACAACCTGGCCGGCATCCGGGGCAACAATGATTTCCTGCGCGGCAGCGTAGGGCTCGCCGTCGTCGTCCACCACCAGCTCTGCCGCGGGATCCACGGAGCGCTTAATCACGGCCAGCGCAACGGCGCCCATTTCATAGTGCTGGGCAACCGACGTCACCGCTCCCACCCTGCGTTCTCCCAGCATCACTGCACTGCCCGGCGCGGGAAGCGTGTGCTGGGAACCGTCCAGCTGCAGGAACACGAGCCGGCGGGGCGGATGCCCCAGGTTGTGCACACGGGCCACGGTTTCCTGGCCCTTGTAGCAGCCCTTGGCCAGATGAACCGCTGTCCGGATCAGATCCAGCTCATGCGGAATGGTTTTGTCGTCGGTCTCGGCGCCCAGCCGCGGACGCCAGGCCGCAATCCGCAGGGCTTCGGAGGCCATGGTGCCGGCAAGGGTGCGCCCTGAGTCCGTAACGGCCTGTTCCAGCTCCGCTGCCGGGATCAGATACTCATGCCAGGGGCGGTCGCGTCCCGGATGGGAATCCTCAGGGACGCCGGTGTAGGCGAAACCGCCGGCACCAATGTTCGGCCAGGGATCGGTCCAGACGGAAAAGTTGCCCCAGGCCTCCACTGGCGTCACTGATCCGACAACGGCCCAGTCCCTGCTGACATCGGCTACCTCGACCCGGAGCATGAACTTCATCCGTTCCAGGAACTGGGCCAGGACGGGCGCCTCAGCGGCTTCCACGATCAGCCACGCGGTGTTCCCGTCGTCCAGGATCCGTGCGTCGTGCTCAATGCGTCCCTGGACGCTGAGCAGCAGCAGCTCCGAGCTTGTGCCTGGCTGCAGGTCGCTCACGCTTTGGGAGGACAGGGTGTTCAGCCAGCTGAGGCGGTCGGGGCCGGTGACGGTGACAACACCGCGGTGGGACAGGTCCGTGACGGCATTGCCGCGGGCCAGTTCCCGCTGCTCGCGCAGGGGATCGCCGTAGTGGGCTGCAACACCGGCGTCTAGGCCGCCGGCTTCCACCGCACCGTGGCGGGACAGGAGGGGGCTGAGGTAAGTCATAACGGGTGCAACGTCCTTGCGGGGGCGGCTATTCCGTGCTTGGTTTCCGCAGCGCCGGAAGGCTTAGGAGGTTTTCTTCAGGATGGCGGAGGCGTGGGCCTTCAGCGCGTTGCCGCCCTCAGCTACATCCCAGCGCCAGTACAGGTCACCGTTGACCAAACCGAAGATGCGCGTGGCGGCGGTGTACTCCTTGGAGTTCACGCCCCGCATGACCAGATCGGTGGTCAGCTGAATTTGAGGGCCCTTGATTTGGCCGTAGTACAGCTCTGCGATGCCGCCGGGATGGACGATGGTGGCGGTGATGTCAAAGCCGCCGCTGTCATTGCGGAGCTTTTCGACTTCGTCGGCGCTGCGCAGCGCCGGAACAATGTCCGCCGGGGTCAGCCCGGGGCCTCCGTCGGCGTCGTTCAGAGGGCGGTCCAGCGCCCAGAATCCCGTCTCAACGGCGAGCGGGCGCAGAACGGTGCCGTCTTCGTCCGTGAGCCAGCTTTCGGCGTCGTACTTCAGGTACGGCAGGCCATTTTGGCTGAAAGTCACACGCTGGCTGAAGTGCTCGGAATCGGCTTCACCCTCCCCCAGCCTGCCGGAGCCCTCCCAGACTCCAAGGAGCCAGGACAGCGGCACGAGCTCAGGGGTCAGATCGGTGGGGATCTCCATGGGCATGGCGCTGACCTCTTCCTTCGGTTGCTCTTGGGCGGGCTACTTCTGGCCTTTGTACAGGCGGCTGATGACCAGGCCGGCGAATGCGGCCATGCCGACGCCGGTGATGCCAAGCAGGACGATAAAGAAGATTTCAAGGGCTACAAGCGAATCCATAGCTACATCCTAACCCGGAGCCGCGGACGTTTCGTCCCATGACCTGCCGGCCGGGATAGGAAGAGGTCAGGGGACGAGCAGGCTGGCCAGGAAATAGACCACGGAGCCCAGCGCCACGATGGGTGCCAGGGCCAGGGCCAGCCGCCCCCTGCGGGTGGAAATATCATCGCGGGAGAGGATCAGCCGGCGGACCGCCATGACGACGGCGGCACCCGCGGCACCCATTAGCGCAGCAGCGGCAGCATGCACTCCGGCTTCCGGCTGCAGGACTCCGGCCAGCGCACCGGCCAAGGCGCCGGCGGCTACGCCCAGCGGGGCGGTAATCCTGTCCGGCAGGGGGATCAGGGACACAGCGAGTGCGGCGAGGATGCCGGCTGCACTGATGGTCAGGCCTGCCGGGCTGCCGTCGGCACCGGCCAGCCGGTCCGCGGCCACCCAGCCTGAACCCATCACCGTCAGGAGGACACCTGCGATGTTGCCGATGGTTGATTCCAGCCGGTGGGCCTGTCCGGTTCCGCGCAGCAGCTGGATCAGGAAGATGGCGCCTACGCCTACTGCCGCCACCCCGGGCAGCCAGGTCAGTAATGCCGTGGACGGTGCCACCAGCGCGGCGGCACAGGCGGCTGCGCCTGCGAGCGCCAGTACGGCGCCCTGGGTTTTTTTGGCCGGAACATCCAGGAGGTGCGGCCAGCCGATCCCCACCACGATGCAAAGAATGCCGGTAACCACTGCCACGGCCCCAACGGACCAGTACGAAGCACCGACGATGCCAATGAGGGCTGCTGCCGCCAGCACCGCTACGCTCCAAAGTTTCACCTAAGCCATCCTGCCTTATTACGTAGTGCAGATGAAAGCTACGGGTCCGGCGAGGCCCCGTGGGTATACTTTCAACACCTTCGCCCCGCCTGCGGACGCGGCCCAGCTTGTGCCCGATGATGTGCGCCCAACCTTGGAGGATCCATGTCGCACATTTTGCTGCTGACCAACAGTCCGGGACCCTCTGTTGAGGTCCTGCCGGCCCTCGGTCTGCTCAACCACAAAGTGCAGGTTGTTCCCGCCGAACCCACGGCACTGCTCGACACAGAGCCCAGCGACGTCGTGCTTATTGACGCCCGCAAGGATCTGGTCGGCGCCCGTTCACTCACCCAGCTGCTGAAGGCAACGGGACTGGACACGCCGCTGATCCTTATTCTTACCGAAGGCGGAATGGCTGCCGTGGCGGCAAACTGGCGGGCCGACGACGTCATCCTCGATTCGGCGGGACCAGCCGAGCTGGAGGCCCGGCTGCGGCTCATGTCCGCGAGGATCAACTCGTCCTCGGAAGCTGCCAGCACCGAGATCCGTGCATCCGGCGTCGTCATCGACGAAGCGAGCTACACGGCCCGGGTGAACGGCACTGCGCTGAACCTCACCTATAAGGAGTTTGAGCTCCTGAAGTACCTGGCGCAGCACCCCGGCCGTGTCTTCACCCGCGACCAGCTGCTGCACGAGGTGTGGGGCTACGACTATTACGGGGGCACACGGACGGTGGACGTCCACGTCCGGCGGCTGCGGGCCAAGCTGGGTGCGGACCATGAAAACCTGATCGGCACGGTCCGCAACGTGGGCTACCGGTTCACCCGGTCCCGTCTGGCCGGGGATCCCGCGCAGCCCGCGAGCCAGGAAGCCTGACCTGCTGCGACACTGCCTGCGGGAACTTTGGACGCCTCCGCTTGTCCGGTGCCCTCCGGGCGCTAGGCTTCTTCAATGAGAGACGAACGCGTAATGCCCTGGCCCGTCACAGTCACCAAGGGAACCCCGGAGCCCGATGAGCTGGACCGGATCCGCGAATTGGCCGCTGCCGCCGCCGACGCGGACGGTAACCCGCCGCTCTCCGAACAGACCCTCGTTGATCTGCGTTCCGGTGACACGGACCCGGACTCCCTGCTGGTTTTCGCCACCTATGCCAATGATGAGTCCTCGGATCCGTCGGCTACCCAGGCGCTGGCCGGCGTCGCTGTGCTGATCAGTGACGGTCCGAAAGAACCGGGTGTGCTGGAACTGGTGGTCCATCCTGCCTACCGCGAGAAGGGTGTGGGCACCGCCCTGGCGTCCTCCGTGCAGGAGCACGTTAGCGCCGGCACCGTCCCCGCACCCCAGGCATGGTCGCACGGCAACCATGACGCCGCCGTCGAGCTGGCCCGGCGTTTTGGCTACCGTCCGGTGCGCGAGCTGCTGCGCCTGCGGCTGAGCCGTGGCGCCGGCACGGACGGGCTGCCCGCCGTCGAGCTGCCCGAAGGCGTCTCGCTGCGGGCCTTTCATCCGGGGGCCGACGACGACGCCTGGCTGGCAGCCAACGCGGCCGCCTTTGCCCACCACCCCGAGCAGGGCGGCATGACCCGGAGCGACCTCGCCGCACGCATGGCGGAGGACTGGTTCGATCCCGAAGGATTCCTGCTGGCTGTGCGGGACGAGGACAATGCCATCCTCGGCTTCCACTGGACCAAGGTCCATCCCGGTGCCGGCGGACATCCGCCCATCGGAGAGGTGTACGTGGTGGGAGTGGTTCCCGAGGCCCAGGGCATGGGACTGGGCCGCACCCTGACCGTTGCCGGCATCCGGCATCTCCAGGACAGCGGCCTGCCGGCCATCATGCTTTACGTGGATGCGGACAACGCTCCGGCCATGGCGCTGTACCAGCGGCTGGGTTTCGTCCGCTGGGACGCGGATGTGATGTACGCGGCCGGATGAGCCGGAACAGCTTGTAATGTTGAATTGACGGCCCTGCCGCCCGGTCCTCCGGGAGGCACCGCCTGACCGCCGCCATACTGCAGGGAGAAACCATGGGATCCGATACCGCCGCCGAGCCGCACTCCACTTTCGGATCGGCTGAGTCCATGTCGGCGCCCCGGGCCACTGAGGACCGGATTGATATTCCGGACTTTGGTCCGGCACTCGTCCCGGAAGGGGACATCAGCCCCGAGCGTTTCCTGGACCGTGAAATCAGCTGGCTCCATTTCAACGCCCGTGTCCTTGAGCTCGCTGAGGACCCGGACCTGTACCTGCTGGAGCGGGTCAGTTTCCTGTCCATCTTCGCGTCCAACCTGGACGAGTTCTTCATGGTGCGGGTTGCCGGCCTCAAGCGCCGCATCGCCACCGGGTTGGCGGTTCCCTCCGCTGCCGGCCTGAGCCCGATGGAACAGCTGGAACACATCGTGGAGGCCGGCTACCGGCTCCAGCAGCGCCATGCCGAGGTCTTTGCCCGTCAAATCCGCCCGGCGCTGGCCGAGGAGCAGATCTATCTCGTGGGGTGGAACGAGCTCGATGACACCGCCAAGGCCTATCTGCACCGCCAGTTCGCGTCCAAGGTTTTCCCGATCCTCACCCCGCTGGCCGTGGATCCGGCGCACCCCTTCCCCTACATCTCCGGCCTCTCCCTGAACCTGGCCGTGGTGGTGCGCAACCCCGTGAGCGGCAAGGAGTTCTTCGCGCGCGTCAAGGTTCCGGACCAGCTGCCCCGGCTGATCTCCGTGGACGGCCCCAGGGCCGGAAATGTTGCCGGCCGGGTTGCCCGCTTCATTCCGCTGGAAGACGTCATTGCCGAACATCTGGACCAGCTGTTCCCCGGTATGGACGTCATGGAACACCATGCCTTCCGGGTTACCCGCAACGAGGATCTGGAGGTGGAGGAGGACGACGCCGAGAACCTGCTGCAGGCGCTGGAAAAGGAGCTCCTGCGTCGCCGGTTCGGCCCGCCCGTCCGCCTGGAAGTCACCACCGACATCAACCCCAGCATCCGCGAACTGCTGGTGCGCGAACTCGGCGTGGAAGAAGACGAGGTGTATGCGCTGCCCGCACCGCTGGATCTGCGCGGACTGGCCGGCATCAGCCGCATCGACCGCCCGGACCTGCACTACCCCAAGCAGGTGCCGCATACGTCCCTGCACCTGAAGGAGTCCGAAACCTCCAAGCCGGCGGATGTGTTTGCTGCAATGCGCCGCCGCGACATCCTGCTGCACCACCCCTATGATTCCTTCTCCACCTCCGTTCAGGCCTTCCTGGAGCAGGCCGCCGCCGACCCACGGGTCCAGGCCATCAAGCAGACGCTGTACCGCACGTCCGGGGACTCCCCCATTGTTGACGCGCTGATTGATGCCGCGGAGTCCGGCAAGCAGGTGTTGGCCCTGGTGGAAATCAAGGCACGGTTCGACGAGCAGGCCAACATTTCCTGGGCCCGCAAGCTGGAGCAGGCCGGCGTGCACGTGGTCTACGGCATCGTGGGGCTGAAAACGCACTGCAAGTTGTCACTGGTGGTCCGCCAGGAAGTGGACGGGCTGCGGCGCTACTGCCACATCGGCACCGGAAACTATCACCCCCGCACCGCCCGCTATTACGAAGACCTGGGGCTGCTGACCTCTAACGAACAGGTGGGTGAAGATCTGACGAAGCTCTTCAACCAGCTCTCCGGGTATGCCCCGAAGTCCACGTTCAAGCGCCTGCTCGTGGCTCCCCGGTCGGTGCGGTCAGGTTTGATTGACCGGATCGAACGGGAAATTGCCAATAAGAAGGCCGGTCTGGCCGCCCGGGTGATCATCAAGGTCAACTCGATGGTGGATGAAGCCATCATCGATTCGCTGTACCGTGCCTCCCAGGCCGGTGTCCGGGTGGATGTGATTGTGCGCGGCATCTGTTCGGTGCGCCCGGGCGTCCCCGGCCTGAGCGAGAACATTACTGTCCGGTCCATTCTGGGCCGGTTCCTGGAGCACTCGCGCGTGTTTGCCTTCGCCAATGCCGGAGATCCGGTGGTGTTCATCGGTTCAGCAGACATGATGCACCGCAACCTGGACCGCCGGGTGGAGGCCCTGGTGCAGCTTGCCTCCCGGGAGGACATCGCTGACCTCATCGCGCTGATGGACCGCTACATGGATCCGGCCACCGCAAGCTGGCATCTGGAGAAGGACGGCATCTGGACCCGGCACCACAAGAATGAAGGAGGGGAGCCGCTGCTGGATGTGCAGTCGTGGCTGCTCGCTTCCCGGTCCCGGCAGCGCGCCGCTGTCCGCCGTTGATGACCATGCCCACCGAACCGGGAGCTTCCATGGGTGAACAGGCCACTCTCCCCCGTCGCGGGCTGGAAACCGGTCCCGGGGATTCCGTGCCCGCAGACATCAAAGTGGTGGCTGCAGGCGCCATTTGCTGGCGCACCCGGAACGGCGAACTCGAGGTCCTCATGATCCACCGGCCCCGGTACAAGGACTGGTCGTGGCCGAAGGGGAAACTGGATGCCGGCGAGACAACTCCTGAGTGCGCAGTGCGCGAAGTGCAGGAGGAAGCCGGGGTCCGGATCAGGCTGGGCATTCCGCTGCCGGCCACCGTATATCCGGTGGCGTCGGGAATGAAGATCGTCCACTACTGGGCCGCCCGCATCGAGGAGGGAAAGCCCCGGCCGGACGGCAAGGAAGTGGACGGCGTCCGCTGGTACACTCCGGCGCAGGCCCATGCCGAGCTCAGCAATCCTTCGGACCGGCTGCCGCTGCGCATCCTGGAGGAGGCCCATGCCGAAGGCCGGCTCCGGACATGGCCGCTGATCGTGGTGCGCCATGCCAAGGCCAAGCCCCGGTCATCCTGGACCCGGGCTGAAGGGGACCGTCCGCTGGCGGCCACCGGCCTGCGCCAGGCACAGGCCGTGTCGCGGCTGCTGGCCGCATGGCTGCCCGACCGGGTGGTGTCCAGTCCCTGGGTCCGCTGCGTGCAGACTGTGCGTCCCTATGTGAAGGCACGGGCCGTGAAGTTCAAAACCGTCGATGCCATTACCGAGCACAGCGCCAAGCGCAAGCCCGGCAAGGCCCGCAACGCGGTGGAAGCATTGTTCGACAAGGCCAAACCAGTTGCCCTGTGCACGCACCGGCCGGTTTTGCCACTGACATTCGAGGTTCTGGCAGACCATATGCCGGCCGGCCTGTCCATTGGTTTGCCGGACAAGGATCCGTATCTGGCGCCGGGCGAAGCGATCATCTGCCAGGTCTCCTCCGCCGAGGAGGGGCGCATCGTGTCGCTGGAGCGGTTCCGGGCATTCGACGACTAGGTTTTCCGCCGCGCCGCACCGGATAGCTAAGCCTAACCGTGCTTTTTGGATCCCGGCCACCGCCCTATGGTGGGGCAATGACAACTTTCACCGAGCTCCTCGAAGCCCAAATCGGTAACGAATTCAATGCCTCGCAGCAGTACGTGGCCATGGCAGTGTTTTTCGACGGCGAAGACCTCCCGCAACTGGCCCGCCACTTCTATGCTCAGTCGGTTGAGGAACGCAACCACGCCATGATGCTGGTGCAGTACATGCTGGACCGGGACATGCCCGTGCGGATCCCCGGCGTCGCCGCGGTCCGCAACGACTTTGCCACCGTGGTGGAACCGATCCAGCTGGCTCTGGAGCAGGAGCGCCAGGTCACCCGCCAGATTGAGGCTCTCTTCGCCGCCGCACGTGCAGAGGGCGATGCCCTGGGAGAGCAGTTCATGCTCTGGTTCCTCAAGGAGCAGGTGGAGGAAGTCGCCTCCATGTCCACCCTCCTCACGGTGGCCAAGCGCGCCGACAACCTCTTCGACCTGGAGAATTTCATGGCGCGGGAACAGGTTGGCGACGGCGGCGGAAGCGACGCCGGCGCTCCCGAGGCTGCCGGCGGAGCCCTCTGACCGATACCTTCCCGGGGACCGGAAGCTACAGGGAGACCAAATGACAGAGACGGCGAAGAAGAACATCCCTCTGCCCGGCGTGCACCGCGGCTGGTATCTGGCCTCCGGGTTCTTGGTGGGTCTGGTGGCGGCCACGGGCTCGCTGGCCTGGTCCACGATCCCGCAGAGCCTGCCCATGCACTGGGACGGCGCCGGGAACGTGGACCGCTATGCGGAGAAGTCCTTCTGGACCGTGTTCACCGGACCCCTGATTTGCCTCGGACTGCTCCTGTTCCTCTATGCAACCGCCCTGATTATCCGGCGTTTTCCGCTCAACAATTCCGCCCCGTACGGCGTGGACGAGCAGGTGCACCAGCGGGCCGGCATGGACTCAACATTGTATTTCCTGGCACTGAGCGCGTTTGCGTTATCCCTGCTGATTGGCTGGATGACTCTGCGCAGCTGGTTCCTGCCCCCGGAAGCGTCGGATCTCCTGCTCGTACTCCCCACACTGGCTTTCCTGGGTGTGGTGGCCGTGGCCGGGCTGCTCGCCTGGCGACGCTACGGCCGTCTTGTAGCCGCCCTCTCCGCCGAGGACTGAGCTATAGACTAAAGGGGTGACTATCCCAACCCCGTACGAAGACCTGCTCCGCGACGTGATGGCCCACGGAACGCAAAAATCCGACCGCACCGGCACCGGAACCCGCAGTGTCTTTGGCCGCCAGATGCGCTTTGACCTTAGTGATTCCTTCCCGCTGATCACCACCAAGCGGGTGCACTTCAAGTCGGTGGCCCTCGAACTCCTGTGGTTCCTGCGCGGCGATTCCAACGTCCGCTGGCTGCAGGAGCGCGGCGTCAGCATCTGGAACGAGTGGGCGGACGACGACGGCGAACTGGGCCCGGTCTACGGTGTCCAGTGGCGCTCCTGGCCGGCCCCGGACGGCGGACAGATTGACCAGATCGCCAAGGTGGTTGAAAGCATCCGCACCAACCCGGACTCCCGCCGGCACATCGTCACGGCCTGGAACCCGGCCGAAGTGGACAACATGGCCCTGCCGCCGTGCCACGCGATGTTCCAGTTCTACGTGGCCGACGGGAAACTGTCCTGCCAGCTGTACCAGCGCTCGGCCGATCTGTTCCTCGGCGTCCCCTTCAACATTGCCTCCTACGCACTTTTGACGCTCATGGTGGCGCAGCAGACCGGTCTCCAGCCCGGCGAATTTGTCTGGACAGGCGGCGACGTCCATATCTACGACAACCATGTGGACCAGGTCCGCGAACAGCTCAGCCGCGCACCCTTCCCGTATCCGCAGCTGCGCCTGGCCCGGACGCCGGACTCGATCTTCGATTACGTCCTGGAGGATTTTGAGGTCCTGGACTACCGCCACCACCCCGGCATCAAAGCTCCGATTGCAGTCTGAGAGGCGTTCCCTTGAATGAACCCGCCGGCATCCGCTATTTCGCCACAAGCGGTGGAGATGCTTCTCCTGAGGGCATGGACCTGTTGGCGGCAGTGTCAGCGGCCAATCCCCTGGGGATGCCGCAGCCGCTGGTAGGCATGATCTGGGCCCAAACCGTGGACGGCGTCATCGGCCGGGACGGAGGAATGCCGTGGCACCTGCCCGAAGACCTGGCACATTTCAAGAACACCACGGCCGGACACCCGGTCATCATGGGCCGGCGCACCTGGGAGTCCTTTCCCGCCGCCTACCGGCCGCTGCCCGGCCGCACCAACATTGTGGTGAGCTCCAGCGAAACGCTGGCGGACGAGATTTCCCCGGCCGGCGCCGTCGTGGTTCCCACGCTGGAACAGGCAGTGGACACCGCCCGGCACAGCCCCGGCGGCAGCGAACAGATCTGGATTGTCGGCGGTGCCCGGATGTACGAGGCAGCTGCTCCCCTGGCGGACGCCGCCGTAGTGACGGTCATTGATGCGAGCACCGAGGGCGACACCTACGCGCCGCACCTCGGCCCCGACTGGGGGTTCACGGCGGTGAGCCCCGCCGAAGGCTGGCACACGGGAACCAACGGCACCTGCTACCGGATAGCCCTCTGGTCCCGGGTCCGGGATACGGACAGCGGCGTCACCAACCACCACGGCAGCGCGGCCCTGCCCTAAACTGAAACCATGACTTTCGCAGCTACCCCTGTACCCACCGCGGGCTTCATCGGCTGGCGGGGCATGGTCGGTTCCGTCCTCATGCAGCGCATGCAGGATGAAGGCGACTTTGACCTGATCAACCCCGTGTTCTTCTCCACCTCCAACGCCGGGGGCGCCGCGCCGTCCTTCGCTTCGGGTGCAGGAGAGCTCCAGAATGCCTACGACATTGAGACGCTGGCCAAACTGCCGATCATCGTCACTGCCCAGGGCGGCGGTTACACCTCGGAGGTCTATCCCAAACTGCGCGACGCCGGCTGGAACGGGCTATGGATCGACGCCGCGTCCACACTGCGGATGGAGCAGGACTCCATCATCGTCCTGGACCCGGTGAACCGGGACGTCATCGACGCCGGGCTGGCCCACGGGGTGAAGAATTTCGTGGGCGGCAACTGCACCGTCTCCTGCATGCTCATGGGGCTGGGCGGATTGTTCCGCAACGGCCTGGTGGAATGGGGCACCTCCATGACCTATCAGGCTGCCTCCGGCGGCGGTGCCCGGCACATGCGTGAGCTGCTCAATCAGTTCGGCTCCCTGAACTCCGTGGTTGCGGACCAGCTTGCCGACCCGGCCTCCGCCATCCTGGACATCGACCGCGCGGTGCTGGCCCAGCAGAAGAACCCCGCCATGGACTCCTCACAGTTCGGCGTGCCGCTGGCCGGTTCGGTGATCCCCTGGATCGACGCAGACCTGGGCAACGGGCAGTCTAAGGAAGAGTGGAAGGCCGGTGCTGAAACCAACAAGATCCTGGGCCGGGACACGGCCGGACGAATTCCGTTTGACGGTCTCTGCGTCCGCATCGGCGCCATGCGCTCACATTCACAGGCGCTAACCCTCAAACTCACCGAAGACCTTACAGTGGCGGAGATTGAGCGGATCATCGACGCCGACAACGAGTGGGCCAAGGTAGTGCCCAACACCAAGGAAGCCTCCATGGCGGAGCTGACCCCGGTGGCCGTCAGCGGAACCCTGGACATTCCGGTGGGCCGGATCCGGAAACTGGAAATGGGTCCGGAGTACATCAGCGCCTTCACCATCGGCGACCAGCTGCTCTGGGGCGCAGCCGAACCGCTGCGGCGTATGCTGCGGATTGCCACCGGCAACCTCTAACCCTGCCAGGCCGGTCCGAACCCGGCTGCAGCCAGCGGATCCGTTCCCTGCGGGACGGGTCCGCTTTTGCGTGCGCTGAGTGTCAGTGGCAGGTGGGAAGGTGGCGCTATGGACAAGTTCACCGTGGAAGAAATCCTCCGCACCTTCTTCACCCTCAGCGCCGAGGGCAAACAAACAGCCACCGC
The DNA here is from genome assembly GCF_002929435.1 of Arthrobacter sp. 9E16. Lineage (NCBI taxonomy): Bacteria > Bacillati > Actinomycetota > Actinomycetes > Micrococcales > Micrococcaceae > Arthrobacter > Arthrobacter sp. 9E16. The sequence goes on from NZ_PJIU01000001.1 coordinate 489,255, forward strand.
AGCGCGGTACGCCAGGGTTCTGGCACAGCTGCGGCTGTACCTGGAAACAGACGGCTGGATATACCTGACCCCGGACCGTGCCGTCCTGTTGGATTTGGAACGGAGCTTCAACCCGGAGCACGCCTTCGCGCGGATCTTCGACGCCGAGGACCTGCTCTATACGCTGCACGGCTTCCTGGACCCGCAGTGGCTGCTGCCCGGACTGCAGGACCGGCGAACCCAGGTGAGCCTGACGTCCCGGCTGGTGCAATGGCTGTGCAGCCGGGCACTGGTGGACCGGTCGTGGCACCGCGGACAGGTGCGCGAAGTCCTGGCCGCCGCCCAAATCATGCGCCGGAACCGCGGCGGGGCAGCCTGACTACAGCGAGCAGTTGATGAGCAGCGGCTCCGGGTGCAGGCGAAGGCCAAAGGCTTCATCCACGCCGTCTGCCACGGCCCGCGCCACAGCCAGCAGGTCCTCGGCCGAGGCGTTGCCGCGGTTGGTTACTGCAAGGGTGTGCTTGGTGGACAGGGAAGCCCGGCCGCCGGCCAGTTCGGCCCCCTGGCCGGTCTCCGGCAGGCCGAAGCCCTTGGGGAAACCGGAACGGTCAATGAGCCAGGCGGCGCTGAGTTTGACCATTCCGGGCTGTTCCACCGGGTAGCGCGGCGCCTCGGGCGGCAGATGCGCGGCCTCCTCCTCGGAAACCACCGGGTTCGTGAAGAAGGAGCCGGTGCTCCAGGTGTCTGGATCCTCGGGGTCAAGCACCATGCCCTTGCCGGCGCGCAGCCGCAGCACCTCGCGGCGGACGTCTTCGGCAGCGGCCCGCTCCCCCGCCTCCACACCGAGTGCCCGGGCCAGCTCGGCGTAGCGCACGGGCGCACTTTCCATGCCCCGGGTCAGGCCAAAGTCCACGGTCAGGACCACGTACCGCGGTGAACCGTTCACTGTGGCGCGTTTCAGCACCGAGTCCCGGTACCCGAACTGCAGCTCTTCATTGGTGAACTGCACTACGGTACGGGTTTCCCGGTCCCAGGCGCGGACGCCGGTAATGCTGTGCGAAACATCCGCACCGTAGGCTCCCACGTTCTGCACCGGCGTCGCACCGGCCAGGCCCGGAATGCCGGAGAGCGCCTCGAGGCCGGAGCAGCCCCGGCGCAGTGTTTCCGCCACCAGCTCATCCCAGGGATGACCGGCCTGCGCACGGACGGTGACCGTGTTTTTGTCCTCGGTGAATTCCAGGCCGCGGGTGGCAACGTGGACCACCGCACCGTCGAACCCGGCGTCGGAGATCAACAGATTGGAACCGCCGCCCACAATCAGCAGCGGTTCCTTCGCCTCATCGGCGGCACGGACCGCACCGATGAGTTCGTCCTCGGTTTCGGCGTTGATGTAGCGGCGGGCAGGCCCGCCCACGCGGGAGGTGGTCAGGGAGGCCAGGGGCAAAGAGGTCAGCGCACTCACCAGATCCGTACAACCGCCTGTGCCTTGACCAGCACCTTCTGGCCGTTAAACGTGACAGTAAGGTCCACGCGTGCGGTGGAATTGTCAGCGTCGAGCGCGCCAATTACTCCGGTGACTTCGACGACGGCGCCGGCCTCGCCGTCAACATCCTCCACCGGAACCGGCCGGGTGAAACGCGTCTGGTAGTCGATCACGGCACCCGGATCGCCGATCCAGTCGGTCACCAGCTGCACAGCGGCGCCCATGGTGAACATGCCGTGGGCGATGACGCCGGGCAGGTCCACGCTGCGGGCAAACCGCTCGTTCCAGTGGATGGGGTTGAAGTCTCCGGACGCTCCCGCGTAACGGACCAGATCGGCGCGGGAAATCTCCAGCGTGGCCGAGCCGATTTCCTGTCCGGCGGCGAGTTCGCTTAATGCAATCGACACGGCGTTACTGCCCTTCTCCGCGGACGAGGATGGATGACACGGCAGTGGCGACCTTTTCGCCCTCCGTGGTGGAGATTTCCGAGCGGGTGGTGAGCAGGGCGCCGTCGCCCATGGCCCGGACGGAATCCACGTGAAGTTCTGCAATCAGTTCATCACCGGCGACAATCGGCCGGTGATGCGTGAAGCGCTGGTCTGCGTGGACCACGCGGGTGAAGTCGATGCCGGCCTCCGGGTCGGAGATCAGCTGCGCATCGGCGCGCTGGGCCACGATGACGGCAAAGGTGGGCGGAGCCACCAGGTCCGAGTACCCCAGCTGCGCGGCCTCCGCTACGTCATAGTGCGCAGCATGGCCGGCTTTGACCGAGCGGGCAAACTCACGGATCTTCTCGCGGCCCACTTGATAGGGCTCACTGGCGGGATAGCTGCGCCCCTGCAGTTCGGGATTGATGCTCATTTGGTTCCCTTCATCCGGCGCCGGGCGTCCCGGGCTCGAACCACCATACCGCTCAGGTGCAGGCACATGCCCACCACAATCACGGGCGCGGCGATGTACATCAGCAGCGGGGAATCTCCGATCGCACCGAAAACGACCATCAGCACGCCGGCTCCGGAAACCACCAGGGCGGATACAACCAGCTTGCGATACAGGGCGGAACCGGTTTCCCACGGGGTGTTTAGCATGCCCCCAGAATACAGGCGGGGCACCTCCTGCCGCGAAACGGGGGTCCGGGGCCGGGAGCCTTCCTGACGCTAAAAGAGCGCAGTCTGCAGGGCAGGAAGCCGTGCCTGATAGGCGCCGAGGTTCAGCCGGCGGCCCTTCAGCCGGGCCAGATCGGCAAGGAGCGGTGTGTCCGAACCTTCCACCGTCACCAGTGCCGCTGCTCCCACCATGGCTTCAATGACCATGGCGTGCTCGCCGCTGCCCGGATCCAGCGGATAGGCAACAGCCCCGGCCGCGTCCAGCACCACCCGTGCCTGGGCCGGACGCTCCCAGGTTTCAGCCACCACGCTGAATCCGCGGATGCCCGCCCCGGCCAGCAGTTCCCGGACCTTCGCCGCGTGCAGGGAGTTGGTCCGGTCCAGGAATTCCTCCGCCAGCGGCTGCGTCAGGGCAGCGGCCTTGGTGCCGGCACGCACCGCCTGCACCAGTCCCGCTTCAGCTGTGACCAGGTCTTCAAGGATGCGCACCACCCGCCCGTCGTCTGCGCGGGCCACGTAGCGCGCGGCCACCGCGCCCTGTTCCACGAGGCGCAGGCGTTTCCTTCCGGCTGCAGCGGTCCCCACCTTGCTCGTGCCGTCCGCAAAGGTGGCAACGTACAGCCAGTGCGGCTGCTCGAGGTACAGCTGGAGTCCCGGCGACGCGATTCCGGACCGGTGGACGTTATGCACCAGCCGCCAGTCGTCGCGGGCGAAGCAGGGCCCGCACTGATAGCCGCGTTCTGCCGCCGAATGCTCAGGGCAGGGCTGGGCGATGCGGGTGTGCCGGTCCTGCACTTTCACCGACCCCAGGCAGTGCCGCAGCGCGCCGTCCTCGCCGGGAAGAACCCGGTAGGACAGGACGGTCCCGGCGTTGAGCCTCATCTGCAAGGACACGCCAACAGGCGAGCGCAGCGCAAGGTACGGACCGTCGTCGTCCCACGAAACTCCGGCGCTCAGATACCGGCCGGGGGCAGTCGTCACGGGTGAGTCTCCAGAGAAAAAAGGGAACAGGGCGCAAAGCGAAGGGCGGGGAGACGCCTGCGCGTGTCCCCGCCCCATTATCCCGCTTGACCGGTTAGGCGTGCTGTCCCTCGTGCTCGCCCTCGGCAATTTCCTCCAGCAGCTTGTCGTTGAAGGCCGGCAAATCATCCGGGTTGCGGCTGGTCACCAGGCCCTGGTCCACCACCACTTCCTCGTCGCTCCAGTTGGCGCCGGCGTTCTTGAGGTCCGTGGCCAGCGTGTGGTAGGAGGTCAGGTCACGGCCCTGGACGACGCCTGCCTCGATCAGCAGCCACGGTCCGTGGCAGATGGATGCCACCGGCTTGTGCGCTTCGAAGAACGCCCGCGTGAAAGCCTGGGCATCCTTGTCCACGCGCAGGAAGTCAGCGTTGACCACGCCGCCGGGGAGGACCAGGGCGTCGAAATCATCGGCGTTGGCGTCTGCCACGGCCAGGTCAACGGTAAACGTCTCGCCCTTGTCCATGCCGTCGAAGCCCTGGACCGTGCCGCTGGACGGTGAGACCAGGGTGGGGACGCCGCCTGCGGCCTTCACGGCCTCCCAGGGGCTGGTGAGCTCGATCTGTTCCACACCGTCGGTGAGGAGAAAAGCGACCTTCTTGCCGGAAATATCATGTTCAGACATGTTGCCTCCGTTTCGCAGACTTCTAGGGGCGGTATGTATCCGCCTGGAACCGAACGATTCCGTTGCCCCCACCCTAGGAAAAACCGGCGACAATAAGCAAGCTGACTAAATGCCCCTTAGCTGGCAGACAGGCCCTCGGCGACTGCGGCAGCAGCTGCCAGCCAGGCCCGCTGGGTGGCAGGGCGCAGTGAACCGTAGCGGATCTGGCCCTTGCGCAGCGCCGCATCGTAGGGAATGGTCACCGTGGCCCGGGCCAGCGGTTCGAAGCCGCGGGCAACGCCGCGGACCTGGGCATCGGTTCCGTTGCGGTCCGACTGGCTGACGATGACGACGGCGTTGGTGGCGAGTTCGGCGAACATTCCGCCGCGCTCCTGGAGGGCTTCGAGGAGCAGGGCCCCGGCCTCGGCGTGTTCCTCAACCGTGGTGGTGGCAATGACGAGCTGGTCGGTGTGGTGGATCATCCGCAGCCAGCGCTCTGCGCTTTCATCGTTGCCCGAGTCCACCAGGTTGAGCCGGAAGTACTTCGAGGCCACCTCATGCAGGGCGTCGAAGTCCGCCATGGTGATCTTCTGTTCGGAGGCCAGGACGTCGGGCTTGGAGCGCAGGACGTCAAACTTGTCCTCCGTCTGGTGATGCACGAAGCGGGCCAGCAGGGCTGACTGGGCCGACGGCGACAGCAGGTTGCCGGTGTTCGGCAGCAGGTCCATGACGGTGGAGTCATGCGGCCCCTGCTCGGTGCGCCAGCCCAGGGTTCCGCGGGTTTCGTTGTTGTCCCAGGCCAGGACCGGACCCCCGCCGTTGCGGGCGAATACGGCCGCCAGCATGACGGTGGTGGGTGTCTTGTTGGCGCCGCCCTTGCCGTTGACCACGGAGATGGTCCTTGGACCGGGCCAATGCTGGCTGACAGCCCGGATGTCACGGCGCTCGGCCTGCTCGGACTCGGACGGGGACATCCGGATCCCCATGCTGCTCAGCAGTCCGCGGAAGCCGCGGGTGGCCGGAATCCGGGCAGTCTGGGTGTCCAGGAAGGAGGCCCGGCGCCGGGCGGTGGCACGTGTTTCCGGTTCCCCGGCGATGACACTGCTCCAGTCCGGGGCATCGGTCTGTTCGGCGGCGAGCCCGGTCTCCGCGGCATACCCGGCTTCGTCCTCCCAAGCCAGAGGAAGGTTGTCCTGCCGGAGGGATTCCGCGAAGCCGGCGGGCGGCTGGGCTGGCGGCTGGACAGGCGGCTGGACAGGCGGCTGGACAGGCGGCTGGACAGGCGGAACGGGAGCGGAGACCGCCGCGGTGCGGCCCTCGATCCCCCGCCGGCTGCGCCGGCTCATCGCAGGAAGATTGGCTGCTTCCCGTCCCTCAGGGCCTTGGGTGAAATGGTCTTGGGCAGCGGGGTATTCGGGACTGGGCTCGCGCATGTCTTCGTCTTTCGTTCCGGGCTGTGTGGTGGGCTGAACACGGGGTGCGGACAGCTCATATACCGCTGCTGCACCCCCGATTCCGCTCCCCCCGGCGAATGTAAAGGCCTTTCCACCCTACAGAAGGCCCCCGCGGCTCACAGAACCGGGCCGCGTCCGGCCTACTTCCCGCTCACGAAGCCCCCTGCTGCCACGCGTCCCAACAGTTCCGTCAACAGGTCCACTCCGGCCAGCATGTCCGCGTCGCTGGTCAGTTCCTTTTCATTGTGGGAAATCCCTTCAACGCTCGGCACGAAAAGCATGATGGAGGGCACCAGGTCCTTCAGGTTGGTGGAGTCGTGCCCGGCCAGTGTGCGGACTGTTCCGTACGGCAGGCCCAGGGACCGGGCGCAGTCGGCAGCGAGCGCCATGCCGGCCTCGTCGTAGGCCTTGGCGGCCCACACATGCTGGGCTCCCTGTTCGATGCGTACGGAGGCGGACTCTTCAATGGCGGCGATGCGCCGGTGGAGTTCGGCGTCGGCTGCGGCCAGCACATCGGCGTCGGTGCTGCGCACATCCACCAGCAGCTGAACCCGGCTGGCGACCACCACGGGAGAGTTTGGATAGACGGTGAATTCACCGCAGGACGTTATGACGGCGTGTTCCTGGGTGCTGAACCCGTCAGCGATCTCCCGGGCCGCCACCACCAGGGCGCTGGCCCCCAGCAGGGCGTCATGCCGGTCGGCAATTACGGTGGCACCCGTATGGGCCTGTTCGCCGTGGACCGTGAACTCGTATTTGTTGGCACCCCAGGTGGATTCGACGAGGCCGATGGTCAAGCCGGCATCTTCCAGCGAGCGCCCCTGCTCAATGTGGATCTCCAGGTACGCGGCCAGGTCCAGCGAGAAATCCCCGATGGTGCCAATGCTCTCCAGCGCTTCCCGCACTGACGTGCCGCGGGGATCGGTGGTCGCCAGGACCTGCTCCGCCGGAAGCTTGCCCGTGAACACCGCGCTGCCCATCATGGACGGCTTGAACCGGCAGCCTTCCTCGTTGAACCAGTTGATTACCGCAATGTTGAACAGCGGCTCGTCGCCGCCGGCGGCCAGTTGCTGCTGCAGCCGGATGGCCGCATGCGCCCCGGCGAGGACACCGTAAGCGCCGTCGTACCTGCCGCCCAGGGGCTGGGAATCAAGATGTGAACCCATCGCAATGTACGGCGCCCCGGGAACCAGTTCCAGCAGGGCAAACTGGTTGCCCACTTCGTCATAGCGCACCTCAAACCCGTGTCCCTCGGCCAGCCCGCGGAACCAGTTCCTGGTTTGCCCGTCCGCGGGGGTTCCGGCCTGCCGGTCCACTCCTCCCCCGGCTGTGGCTCCGAAGGTGCTCATGGAGCGGAAATCGGCGAGGAAGGCGTCGGCGTCGCTGCCGCGCAGGGACGGGGACTGGGGTGCGGTGGTGGTCATTGGATAGCTCCTGTTGTTGGGGCCGCCGGTTCGATGCCCGGTGCTGCTCCGGCAAGCCTGTTGTAGGTGAATTCGCCGCCCACAAGGGTGGCGAGGACTTGGAGGGCTGAAATGTCCGGCGCATCCAGCGGTGAACCGGAGAGCACCGCAAAGTCCGCGAGCTTTCCACGGCGCAGGGTGCCTTTGTCCGCGGCCGTGCCGGTGGCCTGGGCCGCCCAGTCGGTATAGGTGCGCAGCGCTTCCTCGGGGGTCAGGCCTTCGCCGGCACCGCCCAGGATTTTTCCCTTTTCGGTTTTCCGGTCCACGCAGGACTGCAGGGCACGCAGGACGTTGTTGTCCGCCACCGGCAGATCCGAGCTGCCCGCCACCAGGATTCCCGCGTCAACCAGGGACCGCCCGCGGTACAGCCAGCCCTCGCGCTCCGGCCCCACCATGGCGGCGAACTGGTCCCCGAGGGGACCAATGAACGCTGCCTGCGGGGTAACGGCAATGCTTGCGGCGGCGACGGCGGCCAGCTGGTCAGGGCGGGCGATGCCAAAGTGTTCAATCCGGTTGGGCAGGGCGTTGCGGCCGTAGCGTTCCTGGCACGCAACAATGATTTCGGTCGCCAGGTCGATTGCTGCGTCCCCGATCGCGTGCAGGGCGATGGGCCAGCCGGCCCGGTAGGCGGCGTCGACGCGTTCGCGGTAGACATCGGGATCATCGAGCAGGTACCCGGTGTTGTGCGGATGTCCGCAGTAGTCTTCGGTGACCGCCGCCGTCGCGCCCAGCAGCGAGCCGTCCATGAAGACCTTGACCGGACCCAGGGATACCCGGTCATCGCCAAAACCGGCCACCACCCCCAGGTCCAGCCCGCGGCCGGCCCCGGTGCCGTGCATGTCGGCTTCATTGGCCTGCAGCGGCTGCAGGGAATCCAGCGCCGGCATCAGCTGAGCTCTGGCATGCAAACGTCCCGCGGCGGCAGCCTGCTGATACGCCGCAACTTCCACCGGACTGTGGCCGATCCAGCCGCCGCCCACGCCGGCTTCGGTGAAACTGGTGATGCCGACGGCGGCATAGCGGGCGGTGGCTGCGTCCAGGGCTTTAACGATCTGTGTCACCGGATAGGGCAGCAGCAGGCCCTGCAGCAGCTGCTGGGCCGCTTCCTCCACGATTCCGTTGGGTGATCCGTCCTCTGCCCTGCGGACGGCGCCGCCGGTGGGATCCGCGAACCCCGGTTCAAAGACGCCCGCCAGCTGCAGCGTGGCGGTGTTGGTAATGGACAGGTGCCCGGAGACATGGCGCAGATACAGCGGCCGGTCGCCGGTGATCCGGTCCAGTCGGTCGATGTCGGGAAAGGCTCCGCCGTGATGCTTGTGATTGAACCCCGTGCCATTGATCCAGGCCCCGGGTGTGTCCGCCAGCCGCTGCACTTCGTTCTCCAGCAATGCGTACAGCTCATCAAGGCCGCGGGCCTGCTCCAGATCGATGGCGTCCAGCCCCAGACCCCACCAGGTGGTGTGGCAGTGCGCATCGATGAAACCGGGCACCACGGTGGCACCGTCAAGGTCGATGCTCCGTTCGGCGGTGCATCCCTCCAGCTCCTCGTCAAAGCCGGCAATCCGGCCGTTGAGCACCCCCACTGAACGGGCAGCGGGCCGCTCCTTCTCCAAGGTGACGATGTTCCCGCCGTGCAGGATGAGGTCAAGTTTCATCGGATTCCTTCCAGCGCCGCCGGTTCCGCACTGCGGCCGGGGACTGAGGCTGTGTCTCGTGCGAGGGTGTTGGCCGTGGCGGGAGCCATGGTGTCCGGATCTGTCAGCACATGCAGCAGCGCCAGGCGCCCGCTGTCCAGGGCCCGGTCCAGTGCCGGGCCGAACGCAGCGGTGTTCTCCACCCGCTCTCCGTGTCCGCCGAAGCTGCGGATCCAGCCGGCAAAGTCCGGGTTGGCAAGCGCTGTGCCGGAGGGCCGCTCCGGGTATTTTTGGCGCTGATGTGCCACGATCGTGCCGTAGCCGCCGTTGTCCACCACAATCACCAGCGGGGCTGCGCCCTGTGCTGCGGCGACGGCCAGTTCCTGGGCGTTCATGAAGAAGTCACCGTCACCGCAAACGGCAACCACCGGGCGTTCGGGGTGGATCAGCGATGCAGCCACCGCGGCAGGCACTGCCAGTCCCATGGCTCCGTTGCGCGGGCCCACCAGGGATCCCGCGCCGTGGTGGCTGAGGTAGCGGGCGCCCCAGATGGTGGCGTTCCCGGCTCCGTAGGTCAGGATCCGGTTCTCCGGCAGCCGCCCTTCCAGGAGGCCAAAGGCCACTGCCAGGTCGACGCCGGAGCCTCCGTCCGGCCGCGGCACGGCGTACCGCCGCTGATCAGCGGCGAGTGCTTCCATCCACGCACCGTCCCGATTTCCGCGGGCCGCCAAAGGGTCCGGCAGGGACCGGGTGAAAGCCGCGGGGGTCACGGTCAGATGCAGGTCGATGCGTCCGTCGTGGCCTGCTGCATCGGGATCGGGCAGTACCAGGACGGTTGGTGTTCCCGCCGCGCGCGTGTAGCCGTCGCTGAGGACGTCGGTGCGCGCGCAGCCAACAAAGAGCAGCAGGTCCGCCTCGTCCAGCCGTGCCGCCAGGGTGTCGGCCCGCCCGTATCCCAGCCACCCGGCCCAGGCCGCAGAAGTGTGCGGCACTGCGTCGTAGGACCGGAAATCCGCAGCCACCGGAACCCGTGCCGAGACTGCCCATGCGGCCAACTGCCCGCCGTCGTCGGCCGTCCAGCCTTCTCCTCCAACGATCAGCAGCGGACGCTCCGCACGGGACAACCGGTTTGTCAGCTCGTCAAGATCCGCTGCGCCGGGCTGGGCGGCGGCGGTTCGGCGGGGCGGCACCGTCCCCTGTCCGGCCGGACGCACGAGTACGTCCTCGGGCAGCCCGATCACCACCGGCCCGGGCCGTCCGGAGGCGGCCAGGTGCATGGCTTCGGCAACGGTTTCCGCTGCCCGGCGTTCGTCGTCGAGCACCATCACTTTTTTGGCCGTGGTGGAGAACCAGCCCTCCAGGCTGAACTCCTGGAAGGCGCCCCGGCCGCGGTCTGCGTGCGGAATCAGTCCGACAAAAAGGACCAGCGCAGTGGCGTCCTGCCAGGCGGTGTGGACCGCGATCATGGCGTTGGCCGCTCCCGGCCCGCGGGTCACCATTGCCACGCCGGGTGCGCCGGTGAGCCGGGACTCCGCGAGCGCCATAAACCCGGCTCCGCCCTCCTGCCGGCAGACCACCGTCTGGATAGCTGAATCATGGAGCCCGTCCAGAACGTCCAGGAAGCTCTCACCGGGGACGGTGTAGATCCGCTTTACGCCGTGCTCTTCCAGCTGGCGGACAATGAGATGGCCTGCTGAGCGCTGTGCCACAAGAAATTCCTTCCGTTTGACCTAGTGCTTGAAGCCGGGAAGGTCCACGCTCATGCGCGGGGCGATGGTTCCGGCGGCCGCAGTGAACAGGCTCAGCACCACCAGCATCGCCGCAGCCGGCCACCAGTGATCGGATGCCGCCGCCACCAGGCCGGTGGCCACCAGCGGAATGAAGCCCGACACCATGCCGGCGGTGTTCTGCGCGAACCCGACGCCCGTGTACCGGGTGCGGGCGGGGAAGAGCCCCGTCAGGATGGTGCCGTTTGCGGCGTACGGGAGGGACAGCGTGGCCACGGCCAGTGTCATGCCCAGGATCACCAGCACCGGAGTGCCGGAGGTGATGAGCAGGAAAGAGGGGATGGCTGCGACGGCGGAGCCGAGGCCGCCGTAGAGGATCACCCGGCTGGAACCGAAGCGCTCGCCGAGCCGGCCGCCCAGGATGAGCACGGGAATTTCCACCGCCGCGGCCACCATGCCGCCCAGCAGCATCAGCTGGGAGGAGTAGCCCAGGATGGACACGCCGTAGTAGACCACGAAGGCGGTCACCAGGTAGAAGCCGCCGACGCCGAGCAACGCAGCGGCCATGCCTACGATGATCTGCTTCCAGGAGTCCTTCAGGGTGGTGCGGATGGGGGTCTTTTCCACCTGCCCGTGTTCAAGCAGCTCCGCAAACACGGGAGATTCCTCCAGCCGGCTGCGGATGTACACGGCAACAAGGAGCATCGGAATGGCGGCAAGGAAGGGAATGCGCCAGCCGAAGCTGTCAAAGTTTTCCTGCGAGAACAGCAGTGTCATCAGGAAGAATCCGCCCGAGGACAGGATGGTTCCGATGGGTGAACCAATCTGCGGGAACGCGGCGTACCGGGCACGGCGCTCCAACGGCGCGTTTTCCACCACGATGGTCATAGCTCCGGACCATTCCCCGCCCACGAACAGGCCCTGGGCCACGCGCAGGAGCACCAGGAGGACCGGGGCGGCGATGCCGATGGCCGCGTAGGTGGGCAGCGCACCGATCAGGCCCGTGACGACTCCGATGCCCACGATGGTGATCATGAGCGTCTTGCGCCGGCCGATCCGGTCCCCCATGGCGCCGAAGAACATTCCGCCCAGCGGCCGTGCCAGCAGGCCGACGCCGAACGTCGCGAACGAGGCCAGGGCCGCCGCCGTGGCATTCTCATTGGTGAAGTATTGAACGTTGAAGATCAGCGCTGCAGCGGCGCTGAAGAGGAAAAAGTCGTACCACTCCATGGCGGTGCCGATCAGGGCTCCGACAGAAACCTTCATGGCCTCTTTGTCGGTGAGAGTACGGGTTGCCCCGGCCTCGAGGTTCAGTGGTTGTGTCATGCCTGCCTCCGCAGCTGCTGGTGCCAAACCGTTCAAACGGTCGTTCTGGACGGGAACGAAGCACCAGCATCTCAGGGCGCCCCGTATGACGCGTGCAACAAATTCAGTGGATTACGCCCCGTAAGATGTGCAAAAGCACAAAAAACAGGGCGGTTTATCAAGTGGTAATCATGCAGAAACACGGATTTAACATCGAGGACTCCTCAGCTCGGTGGACCGCGCTCCTGGACGGACTCAGCGTGGAGCGGCTGACCGCGCTGTTCCTGGAGCGGGTACTGCAGCTGAATGACTACCACGACGGCGCGTTGCCGGCCAGCGAGATCCGCCGCACCGCCACCGTGTCCTTCAGCGCACTGATTGAAAGCCTGCGTCCTCGGGATGACAGCCCGCGCCTGGTGGCGGAGCGCCACGACATTGCCCTGGATGTGGGGGTCTCACGCGCCCGGGCAGGTGTTCCGGTGGAGTCGCTGATGACGGCGATACGCCTGGATTTCACCATCCTGTGGAGCGAGCTGATGAACCTGGCTGATGCCTCGGACGCCGAACTGCTGGTCCGGCGGGCCGAGACAGTCTGGGAAGTGGTGGATTCCTATGCCTCCCAGGCGCAGGCCGCATACATTCTGGAGCGCCAGCGAATGGCACAGGAGGCAACGTCGCTGCGGCAGGGCTATGTTGCGGCGCTCTTCGGGCCGGTCAGTGCGCCGCCGGAAATGCTCGCCCGCATTGCCCGGGGCCTCGGGGTGGGCGAAGACGCAATCCTGATGGTGGCGGCAGCCGCCGCGGACAACACCGCCGCCCTCCATCTGGCTGTGGCGGCGGCTTCACGGCGCGGCGCTGACCTGTTCACGCATCCCCTGCCGGACGGGCTGGTGGTGTTTTGGGTGTGCGACGAGCGGAGCGGAAGCGCCGTCCGGGACGCCGCCGAGCAGGTCCGCTGCATTCCGTGCGGTCTGGTGGAACGCGTACACGGGCTGGCCGGCTTGAGGCTGGCCGCGCAGACAGCCCGGGCGCTGGCGGCGCTGGCCGGCCCCGGCGACCGGGGAGCCCTGACCATGCGCAGCGCGTGGGCCCGCCTTGCACGGCACCGGCTGGCGGAGACCGGCATTCCCATGGTCCCGGATGTCGACGCGGCCCTGCAGGGCTGCGGCCCCGTGGAGCGGGAGCGGCTGCAGGAGGCCGTGAGCACCTACTTGGCGACCGGCAGCATCGCCCGGTCCGCGGAGCAGTTGTTCTGCCACCGGAATACCCTGATGAACCGGCTGCGCCGCTTCACCGAGCTCACCGGCATTGATGTGATGGTGCCGGAGCAGGCGGCGCGCCTGGTGGTGGCCTGGTCCTAGGACCCTAGGATGCATTGACCGGCCCGCCGCCGCTCCGTTCCCGTTTAGCGCCGGCGCCGCGCGGCCAGGCGTTCCAGCAGATCCTCCTCCGCATGTTCCCCGGGGGCGATCCCGCCGGGAATACGCAGCAGGAAGAAGAGTCCCAGCGTCCACCACAGGCCAAAGAGCAGCCACGGGACGGCACCCAGCGCGGCCGGCATGCCGGGCAGGTACAGCGAGAGCAGTCCCAGGCACAGCACCGCCGCGGCGATGCCGATCAGCTGACCGCCGTTGCCCTGGCCGCCGATACGCAGCGGGCGGTCCATCTTCGGTTCGCGGCGGCGCAGGAGGACAAACACCAGCGAAACCATCGCATAGGCAATCACAATGCTCGGTGACCCTGAATCAACCAGCCAGCCCAGCATATTCTGCCCGAAGAACGGCGCCAGGACGGACAATGCCCCGATGAACAGGAGCGCATTGACCGGGGTGCGGTACTTGGGGTGCAGCTTGCCGAACCATGCCGGCAGCATCCCCGCGCGCGCCATCGAATACATCAGCCGTGAGGCACCCAGCAGCAGGGAGTTCCATGAGGTCAGGATGCCCGCGATTCCGCCCGCGATGAGGATCTTGGCCATGATGTCGGAGCCAAACAGTTTACCCATGGCGTCCGCCGTCGCAATGTCGGTGCCGGCGAGCTCCTGCGCGTTCATGGCGGAGGAGGTGGTGAGGATAGTGCCCACGTACCAGACGGTGGCCAGCGCGACGGCGATGACCACCAGGCGGCCGATCTGCCGTGCGGGGATGTGGGTTTCCTCCGCGGACTGCGGAATGACGTCAAAGCCCACGAACATGAACGGAACCACCACCAGCACCGCGAAGAAGCCGCCCATCCCGCCGGTGAAGAAGGGCTCCATATTGGCTGTCGATCCGCCGGTGAAGGAGCCAAAGACCAGCATCAGTCCGACAACGATCAGCAGCAGAACTACAAAGGTCTGCGCCACGCCGGCGTGCCTGACACCCAGAATATTCACTGCCGTAATGACGACGGCGGCCACCGCGCCCACCAGCGCCCACGTCAGGTGCACGTGGTCCCCGGCAATCTCCCACAGCGGAACCGCGTTGAGGTTGGGAAACAGATAGGTGGCGGTCCGCGGCAGGGCCACGGCCTCAAAGGCCACAATGGTGATGTACCCGCCGGTAATCCCCCAGGATCCGATGAAGGACCACCGCGGTCCCATTCCGCGCAGCAGGTAGTTGTGCTCGCCGCCTGCCTTGGGCATGGCTGCCACGAGTTCGGCGTAGGTCAGGCCAACCACCGCCATGATCAGGCCGCCGGTGACCATGGCCAGGACCGCGCCCATGGTGCCGGCCGAGGTGATCCAGTCGCCGGTCAGGACCACCCAGCCGAAGCCGATCATGGCTCCGAAACCCAGGGCGAGAACGTCCCAGTTACCGAGGACCTTGAGGAGGGACGGCTCTGCGTCCCGCGTGGACTTCACTTCTGTTCTGCCCATTGATCTACCTATTCTGTGATTACCTCGGGTGGGTGTTGCGGTCAGGTGGTGATGCGGTGCCCGGCGCCGAACTGTCAGCCCGGATTTCCCCCGCGCAGATAGACGGTGGTGGTGTGGCTGAAGAATTCCTTCGCCGCGCCGCCCTGTTCCTTCGGTCCGTACCCGGATTTCCGTGCACCGCCGAAAGGCACGTGCGGATCGGCGCCGGCGGATTCCGAATTCACGTGCAGGATGCCAACGTCAAGGCTGTCCACGGCATCAAGCACGCGGGTGACATCCTGGGTAAAGACGGCGGCGCTGAGCCCGAATTCACTCTGGTTGGCCAGTTCAAAAGCCTGTCCGGCATCAGCAGCGCGGCGCACACTCAGCACGGGGCCAAAGAACTCTTCCCGCCAAGCAGTGTTGGCTGCCCCGGCCGCCGGATCGCCCGGCAGTTCCAGCACCGTCGGCGGAAGGAAGAACCCGCCGTCCGGGTCGGCGCGGCCCGGAGCCTTGCCCTGATAGGCAAGTTCCGCTCCTTCGGCCAGGGCTGCCTCCACCCCGGCGCTCACGCTGTCCGCAGCCGCTCCGTTAATCAGCGGCCCCATGTGGACTCCGTCGTCGGCGGGGTCACCGGTCACCCAGGCATCAAGGCGGGCGCGGAGCCGGTCCAGGAAATCATCGGCCACCGCCCCGTCCACGATGAGGCGCGAGGTTGCGGTACATTTCTGGCCGGTGGAACGGAACGCTCCCAGCAGGACCTGCTCGGCTGCGAGATCCAGATCCGCATCCCGGAGCACGACGGCCGCGTTCTTGCCGCCCATCTCCGCCTGCACCGGAACGCCGCGCGCGGCACCGGCTGCGGCGAGACGCCGTCCGATGCCGGTTGATCCGGTGAAGGTGAGACCGTCCAGCCGCGGGTGTTCCACCAGGGCGCTGCCCAGGCTCCCCGGTCCGATGACCAGGTTCAGTACACCCGCGGGGAGCCCCGCTTCCGCCAGGGCACCGGCCAGCCGCAACGCCAGCAGCGGTACGGTGCTGGCGGGTTTCCACACCACCGTGTTGCCGTACGCCAGCGCCGGGGCGATCTTCCAGGCCGGGATGGCGATCGGAAAGTTGAACGGTGTCACCACACCCACCACACCCAGCGGCTTGCGGACCACCAGGATCCGTTCGCCCCGGCGCGGGGAGGAGAAAACCTCCCCGGCGGACCGGTCCCCTTCGTTGCCGTAGTACCGCAGGATCTGTGCTGCGCGGAGCACTTCGCCCTGTGCCTCGGCTCGGGTTTTCCCTTCCTCCCGCGCCAGTTCCAGGCCGAGGCGCTCCTGGTCCCGTTCCAGGATGCCGGCGGCCCGGAGCAGGATTGCCCCGCGCTCATGCATCGGAGTACCGGCCCAGGCACGCGCTGCCGCCGACGCAGCGGCCACCGCACGGTCCAGCTGCTCTGTGGAGGCCTGAGGGCCGTGTGCCACTGTTTCGCCGGGCCGGGCCGGGTTGACCGAAGTCAGGACGGAACCGGTGCCTTCTTCCCATGTTCCGTTGATGTAGTGCCGCAGTGCGGCGGCTGGTGCAGAGTGCGTCAAGGGAGCTCCTGGTGTGGGACGGCGGTGAGGCTGCGGACGGGATTCGCGGGCGGTTAGCGGAAGGCGGGGATGCCGGTGAGTTTCTGCCCCAGGATGAGGGTGTGCACTTCATCGGTGCCCTCGTACGTGCGCACCGACTCCAGGTTGTTGGCGTGGCGCAGCGGTGAGTATTCCAACGTGATGCCGTTGCCGCCGAGGATGGTCCTGGCTTCGCGGGCAATCGCAATGGCTTCGCGCACGTTGTTGAGCTTGCCCACTGAGATCTGGTGCGGCTGCAGGGTTCCGGCGTCCTTCAGCCGTCCCAGGTGCAGGGCCAGGAGGAATCCCTTGTTGATTTCCAGGGCCATGTCCACCAGCTTCTGCTGGGTCAGCTGGTAGCCGGCCAGCGGTTTGTCGAACTGCAGCCGCTCCTTGGAATAGGCCAGGGCGGTTTCGAAGGAATCGCGTGCGGCGCCCATGGAGCCCCAGATGATGCCGTAGCGGGCTTCGTTCAGGCAGGAGAAGGGCCCGCGCAGTCCCTTGGCGCCGGGCAGGACCGCATCAGAAGGCAGGCGGAGGTCGGTCAGTTCAATCTCGCATTGGATGGAGGCACGCATCGAGAGCTTCGGTTCAATCGGCGTGGCGGCAAAGCCCGGCGTGTCAGTGGGCACAACGAAGCCGCGGACGCCGTCGTCGGTCTGCGCCCAGATGACGGCAACGGCGGCAACGTTGGCCAGTCCGATCCAGCGCTTGGTGCCGTTGAGCACCCAGTCGTCCCCGTCCCGGCGGGCGAAAGTCTTCATGGATGAGGGATCGGATCCGGCTGTCGGTTCGGTGAGCCCAAAGCAGCCGATGAGTTCGCCGGCCGCCATTCCCGGCAGCCACTGGGTTTTCTGCTCCTCCGAGCCCCATTTGGCGATGGCGCTCATCGCCAGTGACCCCTGCACGGAAACGAAGGTCCGCAGTCCGGAATCGCCGGCTTCCAGCTCTGCTCCGGCCAGCCCGTATTCGACCGCGGAACCGCCTGCGCAGCCGTAGCCATGCAGGTGCATGCCCAGAAGACCGAGTTTGCCCATTTCCGGAACAATTTCGAGCGGGAAATGGGCGTCCTCGTACCAGCGCGCAATGTTCGGGCGGATCTGATCATTGACGAAACCGCGCACCCGTGCGCGCAGCTCCAGCTCCGCCGGGGTGAGCAGGGAGTCGAAGTTAATGAGGTCTGCGGGTTCCAAGGCTGCTTCGCCGGGTTCCTGGGCGGCAAGGGCGGTCATGATGCTCCATCTCTGTAGGGCGTTGCGGTTGTGCTGTGGGGCCGGCCCCTATCAGCGGGGCCGGGTGTGTCAGGAAATGCTGGCTGCGGGTGCGGCGGAGGATGCCGTCTGAAGGATGGCCGTGCGGAGAACATCCAGCCCGTCGCGCAGCAGTTCGTCGCCAATGACCAGCGGCGGCAGAAGGCGGATGACGTTTCCGTAGGTACCGCAGGTCAGGGTCAGGACACCTTGGGCGTGGCAACCTGCGGAAACAGCTGCGGCCAGGTCCGGCCGGGGCTGCAGGGTGTGGGGATCGGCAAACTCCAGGGCCAGCATGGCTCCCCGGCCGCGGAACTGGGCCACGACGCCGATCTCCTCCACCAGCGGTTCCAGCAGCTCACGGGCTGCAGCTTCAATGGACCGGGCGTTGGCCAGCAGGGTGCCGTCTTCGAATTCCTCAAAGACTGCCAGTGCGGCCTCGCAGGCCAGCGGGTTGCCGGCATAGGTGCCGCCGAGTCCACCCGTATGCACGGCGTTCAAAAGCTCTGTCCGTCCGGTGACGGCGGACAGCGGCAGGCCCCCGGCCAGTGCCTTGGCGCTGAGGGTGATGTCGCCGGCCACGCCCTCGTACTCGCTGGCATACAGCGTGCCGGTGCGGCCCATGCCGGCCTGGATTTCATCCATGACCAGGACAATCCCGTGCCGGTCGGCGATCTTCCGCAGTCCGGCCAGGAAACCGGGCGCCGGAACAATGAACCCGCCCTCGCCCTGGATCGGCTCGATGACCATGGCAGCGAAGGTTTCCGGGCCGCTTTCTGCCAGCGTCTGTTCAACGGAGGCCAGTGCAGCTGCGGCGTTCCCTGCCTCGGCACCGGTTGAAGGGCGCAGGGGGTTGGCCGAGGCTGCCCGGATAACCTCGCCGGGCAGCGGACCGAAGTTGAGCCGGTACGGGTTTACCTTGGCGGTCATGGCCATGGTGAGCAGGCTGCGCCCGTGGTAGGCCTCGTCGAAAACCAGCACGTTAGGCCGGCCGGTTGCCGCGCGGGCTATCTTGACGGCGTTTTCCACGGCTTCGGCGCCGGTGGAAAACAGGGCGGTGCGCTTGTCGAAATCGCCGGGGGTGTGTTCATTGAGCCAGCGGCATACCTGGGTGAACGAGTCATATTCGGTGACCATGAAACAGGTGTGGGTGAACTTTTCCAGCTGCGCAGCCACCCGCTGCCGGACCCGCCGATTGGCGGCACCCACACTGGTCACCGCAATTCCGGAGGCAAAGTCGATGAACCGGTTGCCGTCCACGTCCTGGAGGATCCCGCCGTCCGCCCGGTCAATGAAGACGGGCAATGTGACGCCGAAGCCGGCGCTGACGTGGGCCGTGCGCTCCTGGTGCAGCGCCCGGGAACGGGGGCCCGGCACGTCGGTTGCCAGGTGCCTGGTCTGGGGAAGGGGTGCGGCTGCGGATTCAAAAGTCGTCTCGGTCATGCGCACACGCTACGGAGCAATGCGACGTGCGTCATTGAACATTTGAGCCAATTTTGGCCGCGGTACTGGATGATTTGTCTATGGTCTCCCTCACTGAGCTCAGCAATGCCCTGGGCCCCCTCCTGGTCTTCCATTCCGGACGGCAGCAGCCTAACCGCCAGCTCACCGGCGTCCATGTGTCCGAGCTGGAGGACCCCACGCCCTATCTGGAGGGCGGGGAACTGCTGCTCACCACCGGCATGCCGCTGGTGCGCAATGATGCCGCTGCCGGAGAGTACGTGGCGCGGCTTCGGGACAAGGGAATTTTGGCCCTTGGCCTGGGCTTGGGCCCGTGGCTGGAGGAGGTTCCTCTGCCGGTGGCCGAGGCCTGCGCAGCGGCGGGCGTTGAACTGCTGACCGTTCCCGACGGAGTGCCGTTCCAGAACATCTCGCGGGCGTACTGGCGGTTGTCCGCCCGGAGCAGCCAGGCCGACCTCATGAGCAGCCTGGGCACCCAGACAGCCCTCGCCCAGGCGGCGATGCGCCCGGACGCGACCACCGCCGTCGTCCGCGGCCTGGCGCAGGCGCTGGGGGGCTGGGCCGCGTATCTGCCCGCCGATTCGGGGCCATCAACCTTTTGGCCCGCCAGCGCCGAGGGGTACATTCCGCCGCTGCGCGCCGAAACCCTCCGGCTCAACCGGGCCGGAACACACTCTGCGGCCACTTTTGAAATCCACGGGCAGGCCGTTGTGGAGTATTCCATCGGCACCAGCGGACGCATCCACGGTTTCCTCGCCGTGGGCCCCGGACGCACGCTGACGGCGGCGGACCGCCAGGTGATCCTGACCGTCTGCACGCTGCTCGCGCTCAAGGCACGGCAGCGGGAGGTGGTTTCCGGCGCCACTGCGACGCTGGGCGCTGCCGTGGCCAAGCTCGTCCTTCACGGACACACGGAGGCGGCACGCATCCTCGCTGCAGACGTGGGCCTGCAGGAACTGCCCGGCCGGGTGCGCGTGCTGGGACTTACTGTCCGGGCCGGCGAGAACCCGGGACTGCTGATTCGGGCCGCTTCCGCTCTGGTTCCCGATGCCGGGCTGCCTCCCCTTCCGGACTATTCGGCCGCCGGCCTGCTGCGCCATGAGGAGGAATCAGCCCTGTACCTGGTGCTTCCGGCCCACGAAGTTCCGGCCGCGGGGCAGGAACCGGGGGCCGCGGCGTCCAGCCCTGCGGCGGCCCATCCGCACCTGGCCGGAGCCCTGAGCGAGCCGGTCCCGCTGGGGGAAGCGGCGTCGGTGATGCCGGCCGTCCGGCGGGCCCTGCGGCAGGCACCGCCCGGTTCGCTGGTGGGGACCGGAAGTGACAGCAATTCCCGCGCGCGTGAATGGGTGACTCTTCTGCAGGGCTACCCGCGGGCGGACCTGGTGGGCACAGTGACCGAGTATCTGCGTCACCGCGGCCACTGGGAAAACGCCTCCCGCAGCCTGGGGGTGCACCGCAACTCGCTGCGGCACCGCATCAGCCTTGCTTCCTCGCTGCTCGGTGTGGACCTGGATGATCCCGATGTCTTTGCACCGCTGTGGATGGAGCTGCGGCACTACGAAAGGTGATCGGTTGGCTGCCTCTCGGCCTCTTCGCTGCGCAGCCAGGAGAGCACACTGTCCGTGTGCTCGCCCAGCCGGGGCGGGGCCTGGACGCGCGGTGCCAGCGGCGGCTCCCAGACGGCGGGGTGCCGCAGCTGCCGCCCGCTCACGGCGCCCGAGGCGTCCCGGACCTCGATGGTGGGTTCCAGTCCCAGCGATTCGGCGTAGGCAATGCCGTCATCGATGCCCGCGACCCGGCCGGCCGGCACGCCGGCCCGCGTCAGCCGTTCCTGCCATTGGGCAGCCGGAGCCGCCGCCAGCAGCTCTTCCAGCAGCGGCACCAGCGCCTCACGGTGTTGCACACGGGCACTGTTCGTTGCAAAGCGCCCGTCATCGGCCAGGTCCGGCGCTCCCAGCTCCCCGGCGAGGCGGCGAAACTGTGCGTCATTGCCGCAGGCGACGGCAAGCGGTCCGTCAGCGCATTCAAGGAGTTGATACGGCACGATCGACGGGTGGGCGTTGCCCATTCTGGCCGGCACCGCTCCGGCCCCCAGGAAGGCCTGCCCCTGATTGGCCAGGGCTCCCTGCAGGCTGGAGAGCAGATTCAGCTGGACGTGGCTGCCGCGCCCGGTCGCGCGGCGGGCCTGGAGGGCGGCCAATACGGCAATGGTGGCGTCCTTGGCCGTCAGAACGTCTACCAGCGCGACGCCGGCCTTGTACGGAGCGCCGTCGGCTTCCCCCGTGATGCTCATCAGTCCGCCAAGGGCCTGGACGATGAAGTCATATCCGGGAATGTCCCTGCCGCCGGTTGTTCCGAAGCCGGAGATGGAGGCATACACCAGCCCGGGATTTGCGGTGCTGAGTTCGGCGTACCCCAGGCCCAGCCGGTCCAGTCCGCCGGGCTTGAAGTTCTCCACCAGCACGTCCGCACGCAGTGCCAATTCCCGCGCCGCCTGCAGATGGTCAGGGTCGCTGAGGTCCAGGCAGACGGACTCCTTGTTCCGGTTCACCGATTCAAAATACGTTGAACCTGTTTCCGACCAGGGCGGCCCCCAGCTGCGGGTGTCATCACCGGCTCCCGGGCGTTCCACCTTCACGACCCGGGCGCCCAGGTCCGCCAGCGTCATGGTGCACAGCGGGCCTGCCAGCACGCGGGAGAAATCCGCAACCAGGATCCCGTCAAGCGGCCGCTGGCCCGCGGCGTCCGCTGGGCAGCCTGCCGCTGATCCATCCAGTCCGGCCGGTCCGTGCGGCGATGCTGAATTCACCATCTGTATGCTCCCCTGTTCCCCGGCGGACTTTCTTTCGGGGAATTCCCCCTGTGTCACTCGTCACGCCGGACGGTGCATCCAGCTTAGACACGGGCCGGATCGGAGATTTGGACGAATTGTCCTGCCGCAGGGCGCTCTGCACACCGGACGCGGCGTGCGGGCCCAACTGGACAGGGATTGTGCGCGGCAGGTGGGCAACCGGCGGGAAAAAGAAAAAACCCCCGGAAAACCGGGGGTTTTTTATCTGTAGCGGTGGGGAGGCTCGATCTCCCGACCTCACGATTATGAGTCGTGCGCTCTAACCAACTGAGCTACACCGCCACTAAATGAGTGAAGCCCGCGTCCCTAAATTGGCCTCTGCAAAAACAAACAGCCTTAGCAACACGGGCCCTCCCATTGAGAGCCCCGACCGGGAATCGATCCCGGGACCTCCATCTTACCAAGATGGCGCTCTACCACTGAGCTATCGGGGCAACGAGTAAATACTTTACCAGTAGTTTTCGAGAACATGAAATCGGGCAAAAACCGCACAGATAAAGTGATCTGGGCCACTCTGAGCTGCGGGGAAATCGGCAGCTTCCCGAGCCCGCCGCTCCGTCTGGAAGCGGTGCTCCGAAGCAGGGTTTTCCGCCAATAGTCAGTATGCTTAGGGGACGAGAAAGTAGGCATAGTGACAGATTCACCGCAGCACCCGGACGGTGCCCTGTTGGGCGGTCGCTACCGTTTGGAGCAACAAATCGGTGCCGGCTCCATGGGCACCGTTTACCGCGCCGGGGATGAATTCCTGGGCCGCGACGTAGCCGTGAAGGTGGTCCGGACTTCGGCTGCCACGGCAGAAGAGCAAGAGCAGGCCGACGCCGAGGCGAAGATCCTGGCACGGCTGAACCACCACAGTCTCGTGACTCTGCTCGACGCCGGGACACATCTCGCCGCTCCCGGTATCCAGCAGGTGTACCTGGTGATGGAACTGGTGGAGGGTGCGGATCTGCGGCTGCGGCTTCAGGACGGACCGCTGGCTCCCCGCAAGGTGGCCCAGCTGGGCTATGACCTCGCGGTGGGTCTGGATTACATGCATCGCGCCCACGTGGTGCACCGGGACGTCAAACCGGCCAACATCATGCTCTTTGACTACCGCGGTGACGACGCCCGCCTCCGCGCCAAGCTCACCGATTTCGGCGTGGCGTTGATTGCCCGGGAGCCGCAGCCGCAGAACGGAACCTTCACCGGCACCGCTGCGTACATGAGCCCGGAGCAGGCCCGCGGCGAGGCGGTAGGCACGGAATCGGACATCTACTCGCTGGGCCTGGTGCTCCTGCAGTGCCTCACCGGCGTACCTGCCTACCCGGGGCCCGCCCTGGAGAGTGCTGTGGCACGCCTCCTGCGCACCCCTGCCATCCCCGAGGACCTCGAGGATGGGTTCCGGAGCCTGCTGACCGCCATGACGGCTCTAAAGCCCTATGACCGCCCGTCCGCCCACGAGGCTTCCCTCGCCCTGTATGAACTTGCGGTGGCACCCCGCGCCCGCCACCGGCTGAGCCTGCCGCTGATTCCGGCCGACGAAGCCGAGCGCATCGCAGCTGTGCGGCGCTACAACCTGCTGGACACTCCCCCGGACGGTGCCTTTGACCGCATC
The DNA here is from genome assembly GCF_002929435.1 of Arthrobacter sp. 9E16. Lineage (NCBI taxonomy): Bacteria > Bacillati > Actinomycetota > Actinomycetes > Micrococcales > Micrococcaceae > Arthrobacter > Arthrobacter sp. 9E16. Next base: position 512,620 of record NZ_PJIU01000001.1, read on the forward strand.
ACGGCCCTGGCTGCACGGCTGTTCTCCGTCCCGGTGGCGATAGTGAGTGTGGTGGACACGGACCGGATCTGGTTCAAGTCCCACCACGGAACTGACGTCAAGCAGATCGGCCGGGACCCGGGACTGTGCGCCTCGGCAATCCTGCAGGACGATGCCTGGGTGGTGTCCGACGCGCGGGTTGATCCGCGGACTCTGGCCAATCCCCTGGTGGCCGGCGAGTTTGGGATGCAGTTCTACGCCGGGGTGCCGCTGCAGACCCGCGACGGCTACAACCTGGGCACCCTGTGCGTCTTGGACCGGGAGCCACGGGAATTCACGGAAAACGATGTTCAGACTCTCGAGGACCTGGCCGCCATCGTCATGAATGACTTGGAACTGCGGCTGGAGAGCCAGCGCACGCTGGTCTCCTGAACTGCATGACCGGGCCGTGACGCACCGGGCTTCCCGGACTCCCGAAAGAGTTCCACACGCAGAAAAGGAAAGGCACCTCCGATAATTCGGAGGTGCCTTTCCTGTGCGTCAGTAACTTATCTCAGAGCGGCCGCGCCTCTCGGCGCTGCCCTCCAAAAAGCCCGGTGCTTAGTCGCGGAAACGCGGTGCGCGGGTACCGGCCGGCTTGAAGCCGCCGCGGTCGCCGTCGCGCTTCTTGAAGCCGCCGCGGTCGCTGCCGCTGCGGTCACCGAAGCTGCGCTCGCCGTCGCGCTTCTTGAAGTCCTTCTTGAAGCCGCCGCGGTCGCCGCGGTCATTGAAGCCGCCGCTTTCGCGTTCGCGGGCCGGCTTGCGGCCGTTGTCCAGCTCGAGGTGGATCAGCTCGCCGCCAATCCGGGTGCGGGACAGAGCGCGCAGCTGGTCCTGGCTGAGGTCAGCCGGGAGCTCAACGAGCGTGTGGTCGGCGCGGATGTCGATGCCGCCGATCTGTGCGGAGGACAGTCCGCCTTCGTTGGCAATGGCGCCAACGATGGAGCCGGGCATGACGCGCTGGCGGCGGCCGACAGCGATGCGGTACGTCGCATTGCCTTCGGTCAGCGGGCGTGTCGGGCCGCGGGATCCGTTGCCGTCGTTGCGGCCTTCGGAGCGCTCACGCTGGCGGGCCGGAGCCTGGGGAATTTCTTCCATCAGCAGCGGGCGGCCGCCCTGTGCCATGACGGCCAGTGCAGCGGCAACTTCCTCGGCGGTGACGTCGTGGTCAGCCAGGTAGGTCGTGACCAGGTCGCGGAACACCGAGACATCCTCGGATGCCAGGGTTTCGGTGATCTGCTCGGAGAACTTCGCCAGGCGCTTGTTGTTCACAATGTCGATGCTCGGAAGCTGCATGTGCTCAACGGGCTGGCGGGTGGCCTTTTCGATGGCCCGCAGCAGGTACTTCTCGCGCGGAGTCATGAAGAGGATCGCGTCGCCGGTGCGTCCTGCACGGCCGGTGCGGCCGATGCGGTGGACGTAGGACTCCGTGTCGTGCGGAATGTCGTAGTTGATGACATGGCTGATGCGCTCAACGTCAAGGCCGCGGGCGGCGACGTCGGTGGCAACCAGGATGTCGATCTTGCCGCTGCGCAGGGCCTCGACGGTGCGCTCGCGCTGCTGCTGCGGGATGTCACCGTTGATTGCTGCGGCCAGGTAACCACGGGCCTTGAGCTTGTCAGCCAGGTCCTCGGTGGCCATCTTGGTGCGGACGAAGGCGATAACGCCGTCGTAGTCTTCGCTTTCCAGGATGCGGGTCATGGCGTCCAGCTTGTGCGGGCCCATGACCTGCACGTAGCGCTGGCGGGTGTTCGCACCGGTGGTCGTCTTGGACTTGACCGTGATTTCCGCCGGGTTGTTCAGGTACTTCTTGGCGATCTTGCGGATGGCGCCGGGCATGGTGGCGGAGAACAGTGCCACCTGCTTGTCGGCGGGCGTGGTCGCCAGGATCTGCTCGACGTCTTCGGCGAAGCCCATGCGGAGCATTTCGTCAGCCTCGTCCAGAACCAGGTACTGCAGGTTGGACAGGTCCAGGGAACCCTTGGAGATGTGGTCGATGACGCGTCCCGGGGTACCGACAACAACCTGGGCGCCGCGGCGCAGGCCGGCCAGCTGGGGGCCGTAAGCGGAGCCGCCGTAGACGGGCAGGACGGTGAAGTTGTCCATGTGCTTGGCGTAGGAAGCGAAGGCTTCAGCGGACTGGAGGGCTAGTTCGCGGGTCGGTGCCAGCACCAGGATCTGGGTGTCCTTGGTGGCGGGCAGGCCGGCCATCAGGGACAGGGCGGGAACAGCAAACGCGGCAGTCTTGCCGGTACCGGTCTGCGCCAGGCCGACGACGTCGCGGCCTTCAAGCAGGAGGGGGATGGTGGCTGCCTGGATGGGGGACGGCTTTTCGTAGCCGACGTCAACCAGGGCCTGCAGAACGCGGGCATCAAGACCGAAATCGGTGAAGAGAACCTGGTTCTCTTCAGCTGCTTCGGGAGCGGCGGTTGCTGCGGTGTCAGTGTTTTCTACAGTGTCAAGCAAAAGAAATAATCCTCATTCATTGGGACCGCGCGGCCAATATCGGCCGCAGGACGTAAGTCCGGCGCTGTTGCAATCCCATGGCAGGACTTTCCGTCACAGCTGTAGGCCAATTTCACTGGATTGTGAGGCGTGGCCGGTGTGACGATTTCTTTGCCGGCGCTCCCAAAAAGATGAATCTGCCCGCATTCGAAAACGCGAGCCCCAACACAACGTACCTAACGGTCAGAAACCGTAGGAAAATAAGGGAATACCGGAGTGGGGGATGTTTCAAGTGTACGGCATGCCGGGGGTGGCCCGTCCACAGTTGCCGGTGAGCTTGGGCACACGGGCCCATAATCAGCTGTTTTGGCCGGTCTCCTGGCTCTCGATTTTGCTGGTTTGACGGCGTTTTCGGGAGTTCGCTTGATCTTTTGGGTTTATTGGGCGGCGGCCGCGGTTTCCCGGGACTGCCGCGATTCCAGGGTGCGCAGGACCTTCTTGATTTCCGGAGACAGCACCAGTCCCCCTGCAGCCTCCGCGTCGGCCAGCAGCCCGGCCTGTGCCGGACTGAGCCCGCGGAAAACATCGCCGGAGGTCACCCCGTGTTCCGGACGCCGGATAACAGTCACCGGGTCTGCCGCACTGATGGTCCCGTTGCGGACAACGCGCAAATAGGTTCCCACCCGGCCGGCCGCAGCGAACCGTTTCACCCAGCCGGGCTGCTCCATCCGCTGGGCAAAATTCCGGCACGGCGTGCGGGGACAGGTCACTTCCAGGATGGTCCGGTCCCCGATCTGCCAGCGCTCACCGATCACGGCCTCGGATACCGGAAGGCCCGCAATCCGCAGGTTTTCGCCGAAGAGGCCCGGAGGAATGTCCGTACCCAGTTCGCCTGCCCAGTAGTCGGCGTCGTCCTGCGAATAGGCGTAAACGGCCTTGGATTCCCCGCCGTGGTGTTTGCGGCTGGCCTGAATGTCCCCGCTCAAACCGAGACCGTGAACCTTCACGGGCCCGACGACGGGACGCTTGTCGATTGCCGTCACACCGGTGGAGTCAGTGGTGGGCAGCAGTTCATGGACGCGGCATACGGCCAGCAGGGTTCCCGGGGTCATGCGGATGATTCTACGAGGCTGGTTTGTGTTCCGCCTGACACTCGGCGGGCAGTGACCGGAAACTACGGCTGAACGTTCTTCACGGGAGCCAGCGGGATCTGTTCCGAAACGGGCTGTTTCCACCAACGCTGCGGGCGGCTCTTCCACAGCGCGACGAGCCACCAGGCCATCAGGCCCACTCCCCAGAAGACACCGACGCTGGAGGCCATGAGCCATGCCTCGGGTATTTGGGAATCAAGGTTTGGTGCCCCCATGAGCCAGCCAATGGCCTTGGGCGAGAGCAGGAAAACTACAAAGGATGAGACCAGCAGGACCATGCCCCAGCGGTGAACCCCTGTTCCCTGCTGCGTAAAGTCCGCGATGTTCCGCCAGAGGACCGGGATGAAGAGGGCCGCCCACACCCAGTGGTGCGACCAGGAGACCGGTGAGATCAGCAGCATGAGGAGCGCGGTTGCAGCCAGGGCAGTGATCAGGTCTCCGCGGTTGCCGGCGAGCCGGATGATCACGGCCGCCGCAGCAACCATCAGCAGGGACAGCAGCAGCCAGGGCAGGTCCACGGGGAAATCCGGTCCGGTGAAATGCAGGATGGCGCCCTTGATACCCAGGTTGTCCACATATCCGGCCCCGCCAATCCGGGAGGTGTCGGGCAGCAGCTCGGCCCAATAGGTGCGTGATTCCCGCGGCAGGATCAGGAAGCCAAGCCCAAAGGTGGCCAGGAAGCCAAAGGTCATGTTGCGCAGGCCGCGCCAGTCTCCGCGCGCCAGGTAATACAGGCCGAACACCAGCGGCGTGAGCTTCAAGCCGGCAGCGACGCCGGTCAGCAGTCCCGTGGGCCAGGTGTCCCGCTTAATCAGGAAGTCCGCCATGATCAGCCCGAACAGCAGAATGTTGATTTGCCCGAACGCCAGGGTTTCCCGCCAGGGTCCCAGCAGGATCACGAAACCAATGCCGGCCAGGGCCAGCGGACGCAGCCACTGGTGCTTGAGGACGGCGCGCACTCCCGGCTGCCGGAAGGCGTAGGCAACACCCAACACGGCAGTGGCTGCGGCGATCAGCAGCGAGATGCCGGTGAAAATGTTGAGTCCGAGGCTCTGCCCGAACGGCGCCAGAACGGCGAACAGGAGCGCCGAAAAAGGCGGATACGTGAACAGGAGGCTGCTGCCCTCGCGGTACCGCAGTTCCTTGGTGTAGAGCTCGCCTCCGGCGTCGATCACGCTCTGTCCACCGGTCAGGTAGACGCTGAAATCCAGCCCGTGCCGGGGGGAAATCACAAAGGCTGCAGTGATCATGAGTGCCGCAGCGATCAGCGCCGCCAGAGTTACTGCCAGCCGGGCCATTCCGGATCGGGTCTTCAGGCCCATGATTCTCCCTGCACTACAGCCAACCGAGATATTAACGCTCGCAAGTCTACCGGGGGCCGCGCATCGGTGAACTGTCCGGGGCACAGGATAGGCTGGGCGCAGTCAATCCATCATTGGAAGGTTGCTCATGTCCGCACCGCTTTTGGCCATCGTTAATGCCCGCGTTGTTCCCGTCACTGCGCCGCCGTTCGACGGCACGGTGGTGCTGGAAGACGGCAGGATTCGGGAGCTTGGACCGGACGTCACCGTTCCGGAGGGAGCGCAGGTCATCGATGCCGGCGGCCAGTGGCTGCTGCCGGGCCTGGTCGACGCGCACACCCACCTCGGCGTGCATGAAGAGGGCGAAGGCTGGGCCGGCAATGACACGAATGAAATGACGGACCCGGTGATGGCCGGGGTCCGCGCCATCGACGGCGTCAACCCGCACGATCTGGGTTTCGATGATGCGCTCGCCGGAGGGGTCACCGCAGTGAACATCAACCCCGGTTCGGGCAACCCCATCGGCGGTCTGGCCGTGGCCCTGCACACGCACGGGCGGTACGTGGAGGAAATGGTCCTCCGCTCCCCCAGCGGCCTGAAGTCCGCCCTCGGCGAGAATCCCAAGCGCGTGTACAGCGACAAGAAGCAGACCCCGTCCACCCGGCTGGGCACGGCGCTGGTGATCCGCAAGGCGTTCATGGATGCACAGAACCACATGGGAAAGAACGACGACGACGACCGCGACCCCCAGCTCGAAGCCCTCGCCATGGTGCTGCGCCGGGAAATCCCGTGGCGCCAGCACGCCCACCGCGCCGACGACATTGGCACGGCCCTGCGGCTGGCCGACGAGTTCGGCTATGACCTGGTCCTGGACCACGGCACCGAGGCCCACCTGCTGGCAGACGTCCTGGCCGAGCGCGGGGTGCCGGTGCTGATCGGCCCCCTGTTTACTACCCGTTCCAAGGTGGAGCTGCGCCAGCGGAGCATGGAAAACCCGGGCAAGCTGGCCGCGGCGGGCGTGGAAATCTCCATCATCACCGACCATCCGGTGGTGCCGATCAACTTCCTGATCTATCAGGCAGCCCTGGCGGTGAAGGAAGGACTGGATCCCGAGACAGCCCTGCGTTCGGTCACCATCAATCCCGCCAAGGTCCTGGGCCTGGCAGACCGCATCGGTTCGCTTGAGCCGGGCAAGGACGCCGATGTTGTGCTCTGGAGCGGAGATCCGCTCGATGTCATGCAGCGGGCGCTGACCGTGTGGATCGGCGGACGTGAGGTCTACCGCTATGACACCCAGACCCGGACGCCCGTAGTGGCCGGCCGCCAGTGACCAGACCCGCAGACCGCAGCCCCGTGACGAACAGTCCCCGCACTCCTCTGCCCAAGATCATCCGGGCCGCTTTCGGAGCCTGGCTGGCGGCGGCCGTTCTGGTGGCCGTGGCCGGGATTTCCTTCATCACGTCAGCCCAGACCCAGCACCGCGACGGCGCAGCACTCACCAGTTTGGGGCTGGTGACCCTGGCGGTGGCGGTGGTGATCGGGTTTTATGCGCTGCGCCTGCGGACCGGGAAACGCAGCGCACGCGAGACACTCACCACCGTGGGCATGATTCTCGGGATACCGCTGCTGTTCCGCGGCCCGGCGCTGGTCGCCCTCGGCGCCGTCCTGCTGCTGTGTGTGCTGCTGCTGTGGCTGCCGCAAAGCAGCAGGTTCTTCCAGGAACGAGATCCCAAGGCCCGCCGCCGGCTCCTGGGCCGGCGGCGGCCTTAAGGCTGCAGGTTTCCTACAACTGGTCCAGTGCCTGCTCCAGATCCGCGATCAGGTCTTCGAGATCCTCGATGCCCACGGAAAGCCGCAGCAGGTTCTCCGGAACGGCAAGCTCGGTGCCCTTGACTGATGCGTGCGTCATTTCCGACGGATAATTCATCAGCGACTCGACCCCGCCCAGCGACTCCGCCAGCGTGAACACACGGGTGGATTCGGCCACCTTCTTGGCCGCGGCCTCGCCGCCCTTGAAGGACACCGAGACCATTCCGCCGAAGTCCTTCATCTGGGCCTTGGCCAGATCGTGTCCGGGGTGGTCTTCCAGCCCCGGATAGAGCACGTTTTCGACGGCGGGCTGGTCCCGCAGCCACTTGGCGACCGCCATGGCGTTGGACGAATGCCGGTCCATCCGCACGCCCAGGGTCTTCAGTCCGCGCGTGGTCAGCCAGGCTTCCATGGGAGCGGACACCGCGCCGACCGCAAACTGGATGAAGCCGATCTTCTCGGCGGCGGCGTCGTCGTTCAGGATGACCGCGCCGCCAACGGCGTCGGAATGCCCGCCGATGTACTTGGTGGTGGAGTGCACCACAATGTCCGCGCCCAGTGCCAGCGGCTGCTGCAGGTACGGGGAAGCGAAGGTGTTGTCGACAACCAGCCAGGCCCCGGCGTCGTGCGCGGCCTGCGCGACAGCGGCAATGTCGGAAATCTTCATCATGGGGTTCGACGGCGTTTCCAGCCACACCATTTTGGTGTTGCCGGCGGCGATGGCCCGGGTGAGGGCGCCGACGTCGGACATGTCCACCGCAGCGTTGGTGATGCCCCACGCGGAGAGAACCTTGTTGATCAATCGGTAGGTGCCGCCGTAGGCGTCGTTGCCGAGCACAATGTGGTCTCCGGGGGCCAGGAGGGCACGGATCAGGGCGTCCTCCGCGGCCAGCCCGGAGCTGAAGGAGTACGCGTGGGCCCCGCCCTCCAGCGCGGCCAGCTGGTCCTGCAGCGCATCGCGGGTGGGGTTGGTGCCGCGGCCGTACTCGTAGCCGTTGCGCAGTCCGCCAATGCCGTCCTGGGCGTAGGTGGTGCTTTGGTATAGCGGCGGAATGACCGCACCGGTGGTGGGGTCCGGGGTCTGGCCCGCGTGGATGGCGCGGGTGTTGAAGCCTTCGCTCATGGTTTGCTCCCTTGCTTCAGGATGGATGTCGGTTAGACGCTCATGTAGGACAGCAGGTCATGCCGCGTGAGTATTCCCACCGGCGCGCCCTCTGAGGTGACCATGACGGCGTCGTTCTCCTGCAGTTTTTCCTTGGCGGCAGCCACGGAGTCCCCGGCGCCGACCATCGCCAGCTGCGGTCCCATGTGGTCCCTGATGCTGTCAGTGGGCTTGGCCTCGCCGCGGAACAGCTTCTCCGTCAGCGAGCGCTCGTCCACTGATCCGAGGACCTCGCCGATGCGCACCGGCGGTTCCTGCGACAGGACCGGAATGCACGAGACGCCGTACTCGTTCAGGATGTTGATGACGTCCAGGACCGTCTCGTTGGGATGGGTGTGCACCAGGTCCGGCAGCGAGCCGTCCTTGGTGGCCAGCACGTCGCGGACGGCGGCTTCCTGCTCCGGGCCCTGCAGGAAACCGTAGGAGCGCATCCACTCATCGTTGAAGATCTTGCCCATGTAGCCGCGGCCGCTGTCCGGCAGCACCACCACCACCACGTCGTCGGGGCCCAGGTCGCGGGCAGCGCGCAGGGCCGCCACTACTGCCATGCCGGAGGAGCCGCCTACCAGCAGGCCTTCCTCCCGGGCGAGCCGGCGGGTCATGGCGAAGGACTCCGCATCGTTCACGGGAATCACCTCGTCCGGAACGGACGGGTCATAGTTGCCCGGCCACATGTCCTCGCCTACGCCCTCCACGAAGTAGGGACGTCCCGTGCCGCCGGAGTACACCGAGCCCTCCGGATCGGCGGCAATGATGCGCACCGGGCCGGTTGGACGGTCGGCGGAGATGTCCTTGAGGTAGCGGCCGGTGCCCGTGATGGTGCCGCCCGTGCCGGCGCCGGCCACGAAGTGGGTCACCGTGCCGTCGGTGTCCGCCCAGATCTCCGGTCCCGTTGACTCATAGTGGCTTTCCGGGGCGGAGGGGTTAGAGAACTGGTCCGGCTTGTAGGCGCCGGGGATTTCCCGGACCAGGCGGTCGGAGACTCCGTAGTAGGAGTCGGGGCTGTCGGGTGCGACGGCGGTGGGTGTCACCACCACTTCGGCGCCATACGCGCGAAGCACATCGCGTTTTTCCACCCCCACCTTGTCCGGCGTGACGAAGATGCAGCGGTAACCCTTTTGCTGTGCCACCAGTGCCAGGCCGACGCCGGTGTTTCCGCTGGTGGGCTCGATGATGGTGCCGCCGGGCTTCAGCTTGCCTTCCCGTTCAGCGGCCTCGATCATCCGGACCGCGATGCGGTCTTTGATGGATCCGCCCGGGTTCAGGTATTCCAGCTTCACGAGCACCGTGGCCGCGATGCCATCGGTAACGTGGTGCAGCTTCACCAGCGGGGTCTTGCCGATCAGGTCCAGGACAGTATCTGCAAACTTCATGTGCAACACGTTACTTGTTCGGTTCCACGGGTCCAGCTTTCCCCGGAACCCGGCGTAGCAAAAGCCACACCGCCCGGCCGCCTCCCCGGCCCTGAGCTGTCAGCGGTGCGTGCAACCATGGAGATATGTCCTTCTCCGTACCGGTGTCCGCCGCTGGGGGACCCGGCGCCACCGGAACCGGGCCGCTCTCCATCCTCTGGGAATCGGACCGGCCGTTGAGCCTGACCCAGTCGCTGGGCATTCTGGCCCACGGCCGAAAAGATCCGTCGGTGCGGATTGGCCCCGGGGTTGCGTGGCTGGCGTTTTCGACGCCGGAAGGGAACGCCACGCTGGCACTCAGTGAGCAGCCCGCACCGGCACCGGGCGCCCGTGTGCTGGCCCGGGCCTGGGGGCCGGGCGCCGGGGCGGCGCTGGCTGGCGTTCCGGCTCTGCTCGGGGAAGATGATGACTGGACGGCCTTTGACGACCCAGACTTCGCCGCTTCCCTCCCCGCCACAGTGGCGGAAACCCGGCGCCGGAACCCCGGACTGCGGCTGCCCAGCACCGGCCGGATGCTGGACAGCATTGTTCCCGTCATCCTGGAACAGAGGGTCACCGCCATGGAGGCCTATTACGCATGGCGGTATCTGGTGACCAAATACGGTGCCGATGCTCCGGGCCCGGCACCCGCCGGCTTGAAAGTGCCGCCCGGCGCCGAAACCTGGCGCCGGGTTCCGAGCTGGGAGTGGCACCGTGCCCGGGTGGATTTCCACCGGTCCGGCACCATTCTGCGGACCTGCGCGGCTGCCTCCGGCCTGGAACGGCTGTCCGGGGTTCCACTCGGCACGGACCTGACGGAGCGGTTGTGTTCGCTTCCCGGCATCGGCCCCTGGAGCGCCGCGGAGATCACGCAGCGCACGCATGGCGCTCCGGACTCAGTCTCCGTGGGCGACTACCATTTGGCAGCGTTCGTGGGTGAAGCGCTGACCGGGCGCAGGACGGACGACGCCGGGATGCTGGAGCTGCTGGAGCCCTGGCGGGGCCACCGGCAGCGGCTCGTGCGGCTGCTGGTGCTAAGCGGCTTCCGGAAGCAGGCCTTCGGGCCGCGGCTGGCCCCGGAGGACCACCGCGGCCGTTAGGGCACGGATTTCTCTCTGTCCCGACGCTGCCAAGACCTGCCGCGCCTGCGAAGGGTTAATCCTGCGAAGGGCTAATAGGGGGTGATCGCCAACCGGTAGATGGACGACGGCTCGGCCCCAAAGCGCTTCAGCACTGCCACCACCGCCTCCTCATGCTCGCGGTCAACGGCCACCTGTGCGCGCAGCCGATCCTCGAAGTCCATTTTCCGTTGGTCGCCGCGGAAGTTTTCCGTACGCACCCTGTCCGAGTACACCGCGGAGTCTGCCAGTTCCAGGGATCTGGCCCCGGCCAGCAACAGGGCATCGCGGAGGCCATCGATACGATCGGTGTTGACGACCGCGCTGATCAAATAGTCGGGGGCGTTGGAAGGGCTTCGAGCGCCGTCTCCGGTTGTCGAGGTCATGTCGGAGCCCCGTCCTCTGGTGGTGGGCCGTGAGGTGATCCCGCTGAGCGCGTAGGCTGAGGCGCCCTGCTGGATCTGGTCCAGGTCGTCCTGTTCCGGGCCGGGCTCGCGCAGCCCCATGGTGCGGCTGATGATCGCGGCAATTATCCAGCTCAGGATGAAGGAAAACAGGACCACGCACACAATGGCAACCACTTGGTGCCAGAGCAGCAGCCCGCCGCCCCCGTTGAACAGTCCGTCGTCGCTGGTTGCATTCACGGAGCTGTCCGCGAAGAAGCCCAGCAGGAAGGATCCCAGGACGCCGCCGATAAAGTGGACGGCGATGACGTCCAGGGCATCGTCATAGCGCAGCACGTGTTTGAGCCCCACCGCGAAGCAGCAGACGCAGCCGGCAATCAGCCCAATCAGCAGTGCTCCGCCGGTGCTGACAAAGCCGGCGCAGGGGGTGATGGTGGCCAAACCGGCAACACCCCCGGAGACCGCGCCCACCAGGGTGGAGTGGCCGCTGGTCAGGCGTTCCACCAGCAGCCAGGTCAGCATGGCGGCACCGCCTGCCACGTGTGTGTTCATCAGGGCCTGGGCCGCAATGTCATTGGCCTGGAGTCCGTCGCCGGCGTTGAATCCAAACCAGCCGAACCACAGGATGCCGCCGCCCACCAGCATGAGCGGCAGGTTGTTGGGCGAAGTCTTGAGGTTGGGCCAGCCGCGGCGTCGCCCCACGACCAGCAGCACGGCGACGGCGGCGGCTCCGGCCGAGGCGTGCACCACCATTCCTCCGGCCCAGTCCTGGGCGCCGAGCTGAGTCAGCCATCCCTTGGGATGCCAGAGCCAGCGGGCCACCTGCGGATAGACGAGGATGGACCATGCGGCCAGAAAAACGGTCCAGCCGGCGAACTTCAGCCGTCCCGCCGTCGCCCCCGTCAGCAGCGCCGGGGTGATGATGGCAAACATCATCTGGTAGGCGACGAAGGCGAGCGCGGGGATGGTTACCCCCGCCGCCACAGTGTGGAACTGGGGGGTGTCCACGTCGATCAGGGCAAACGCGTCGAACTCCCCCACCAGCGAGTTCCCCTGGTTGCTGAACGCCAGGGTGTAGCCCACCAGCACCCAGGTGACGGTGATAATGCCCAGCGGGATGATGTTCTGCATCATCATGGTCAGGACGTTGCGGACCGGAACCATGCCGCCGTAGAACAGTGCCAGCCCTGGAATCATGAACAGCACCAGGCCTGCGCAGATCAGTACCCAGGCGGTATCCGCGCCGTTCACGGCCGGCCGTCCTGCGGGAAGATTCCCCGGACCCGCTTGTCCCGGGGTATGGATTGACCGTGGAAGGTGTATCGAGCAGCAAGCTTGCAAGTGGGCATGACATCCCCGTTCCGGCTCTGCTTCAGGTGAATGGTGCGTCCGGCGCGCCGCAGACAGCGCGGTCCACCGGAGCTACGAGCTTACTTCCGCGGCCAAACCCATAAGAAGAGGACAGGTCCCTGCACGCAGCCAAAGGGCCGAAACCGTTTCCGGTTCCGGCCCTTGAACTGCCCCGCGCTGCGGTCAGGACGCCCGGGCGCCCACCATGCCGTGCGGATCGATGACGTATTTGCGCGCCACCCCGGAGTCGAATTCACGGTAGGACTCCGGAGCCTGGTCCAGGCTGATGGGCGTGGCGTTGACAGCCTTGGCGATCTGGACCTTGTCATGCAGGATCGCCATCATCAACTCCCGGTTGTACTTCATCACCGGGCACTGGCCCGTGGTGAAGGCCAATGACTTAGCCCAGCCGGTTCCCAGATCGAGGCTCAGGGAGCCCTTCTGCGCCGCCTCATCCACTCCGCCCGGATCGCCGGTGACATATAGCCCGGGAATGCCCAGGGCACCGCCTGCAGCCGTGATGTCCATCAATGAATTCAGCACCGTGGCCGGCGCTTCTGTGGCCGAACCATGGCCGTGGCCGCGTGCCTCGAACCCGACCGCGTCCACGGCGCAGTCCACTTCGGGGACGCCCAGGAGCTGTTCAATCTGGTCCTTGGGGTCTCCCAGGGACACGTCCACCGTTTCGCAGCCAAAGCTGCGGGCCTGAGCCAGACGGTCCTTGTTCAGGTCACCGACAATAACGACGGCGGCTCCCAGCAGTTGCGCTCCGGCCGCCGCGGCCAGGCCCACCGGACCGGCACCGGCGATGTAGACGGTGGATCCGACGCCGACCCCTGCAGTGACCGCCCCGTGATAGCCGGTGGGAAAAATGTCCGAGAGCATGGTCAGGTCAAGGATCTTCTCCATTGCCTGGTCCTTGTCCGGAAACCGCAGCAGATTCCAGTCCGCATACGGAACGAGCACGTATTCGGATTGGCCTCCCACCCAACCGCCCATGTCCACGTACCCGTAGGCGCTGCCCGGACGGTCCGGATTCACGTTCAGGCAGATGCCCGTTTTCCGCTCCTTACAGTTCTTGCAGCGTCCGCAGGAAATGTTGAAGGGCACCGACACCAAATCCCCCACGGAATGGAATTCCACGTCAGGGCCGGTTTCCACGATTTCTCCGGTGATCTCATGTCCCAGGATCAGGTTGGGAGGAGCGGTGGTGCGGCCGCGGACCATGTGCTGGTCCGATCCGCAGATATTGGAGGTGACCACCTTCAGGATTGCCCCGTGGGGCACCTTGCGCCCCACATTGGCGGGATTGACTCCGGGTCCGTCCCGGAGTTCAAAGGTTGGATAGTCGATGTCCTGCACTTCCACGACACCGGGTTCTATGTAGGCAACTCCGCGGTTTGAGCTCATAGGATTCTTCGCCTCGCCTTATCGTCGTTGATACGGGCCCGGGCTTCACCGATGTACGCCGTTTGGATGTACACCGTTTGCCGGAGCCGGTGCCGCCGCGGGATGCCTAGACCCTAGACCGGGACAGCGGCCGGCGCCAGAGTAACCCCGGCCGCGGCGCAACCGGTGCTGCCTGATACGACGCGCTTAACGCACACCGCGGAGGTCCCCGTTGAGGGGACCCCCGCGGTGTGCGAAGCCTGTGCCGCTCATCGGTAGCGGCGAATGTGAACGGCTAGTTGGCCTGTCCGTCGGACCCCGCTGCTGCCTGCCCGCTTTCCTGGGCCGCGATCTGCTCGTGGACAGCCTTCATGTCCAGTCCCTTGACCGCATCCACCAGTTCACTGAACTGGGAAGCGTTGAGCGCGCCGGGCTGCGAGAAGACCAGGACCTTTTCGCGGAAAGCCATCAGCGTAGGGATGGAGGTGATGCCGGCAGCAGCCGCCAGGCCCTGCTCTTTTTCGGTGTCCACCTTCGCGAAGGTGATGTCGTCATGCTTCTGGGACACGGCGTCGTACACCGGTGCGAACTGCTTGCAGGGGCCGCACCAGTCCGCCCAGAAGTCCACGAACACAATGTCGTTTTCCTCAATGGTCTCGGGGAACGTTGCCTCAGTGATGTCGATAGTTGCCATCCTTCAACGCTATCCGGGGGATGCGGAGATGTCTGCAGTTGTTCGCTCAGCGGTGAAGGCGGCAATGCGGGGCCGTGCCCCGGGCAAGAAAAAACCCGCCCCGGCCAGTTTCCTGGCGGAGCGGGCTCTTCCCGTTCGGTGGCAGATACTGGATTCGAACCAGTGAAGGCGTTGCCAGCTGATTTACAGTCAGCCCCCTTTGGCCGCTCGGGTAATCTGCCGAACATCTTCGCGATCAACATCTTCGCGGAAGACTGCCGCAAGCGACTGCGGCCTAAACAACTTTACAGAACTTTTGCCCAAGATACGAATCGGCGGCGTGAATTGCTTCCTGCCCCGCCCTGAAGGCAGTCCGGACTAGAGCCCGCGGGCAATCCGTGACTGCATCTGGGCGTAGAACGCATCGGCCTGTGCCCGGGTTACGGCCCCCCACGCGACGGCGTTGGCCAGGTCTTCCCGGATGCCCAGCAACCGGCGCTCCGCTGACGCGTGGGGAGCGGAGACTGTCTCCTCCGCGCCGGCGACCGCTGCACCCAGCCCTTCCACCGGTGTCAGGAATGACCGCAGCTCCGATGCCTGCGCGGGGGCCGCGGCAGCTCCCACACCAGTGATGGAAACCGCAGCCAGCACGGATCCTGCCGCGGCGGTGCGGAGTTTGCCCATCTGGCTTCGTCGATGACGGGAATCGGACGGAGGGTTGGCGGTGGTGTTCACCCCAATACTGTCGCCCGGAAAGATGGGACCCATCCCGGCAAAAGCTGGGTGCAGCCTGTGAGGGCTGCCACGGATGCCCGGACCTACTAGGCTGGATGCAGGAGAAAAACTACTGCAAGGAGCGCACATGGCCAGCGAGTCATCATTTGATGTTGTGAGCAAGATCGACAAACAGGAAGTTGCCAACGCCATGAACCAGGCGCAGAAGGAACTGTCCCAGCGCTACGATTTCAAGGGTGTCGGCGCCGAGGTGGACTTCAGCGGCGAGAAGATCCTCATGAAGGCCAACTCCGAGGAACGCGTCATGGCGGTACTCGACGTCCTGCAGTCCAAGCTGGTCCGTCGCGGCATTTCCCTGAAGTCCCTGGATGCCGGCGAGCCGTTTGCCTCCGGCAAGGAGTACCGGATTGAAGCCTCCATGAAGGAAGGCATCGCCCAGGACCAGGCCAAGAAGATCAACAAGATCATCCGCGACGAAGGCCCCAAGGGCGTGAACTCCCGAATCCAGGGCGACGAGCTGCGTGTGACATCCAAGTCCCGCGACGACCTGCAGGCGACCATGGCCCTGCTCAAGGGTGCCGACGTGGACGTGGACCTGCAGTTCATCAACTTCCGCTAGGCCTTCTGCGGCTGCTGCGGCAGCCGGTTATCCAGAAAGTACGACGACGGCGCCGCTCCCCTTGTTGGGGTGCGGCGCCGTCGCCTTGTCCGGGCATCTCCCTGCAGCACCAGTTCAGCCGGGCAGATCCGGGGGGTCCCGCCTGATCAGACGCCGCCGCTGTCTCTGGTGCAGATAAAGGGCTCACCAGCTCCGGAGAACCCCTTATCTGTGCGAAGGATCGTCTGCGTCCCGGTTCGTGCCTAGAGCTTCTTCGTGCTTAGAGCTTCACATCTTCGCCGGCGGGACCGTCCTCGCCGTAGTCCCTCAGGGCGCTGCCGCCCACTGCCTCACCCATCCAGGTGAGCAGCTTCCATGAGCCCTTCGTGCCTTGGCCGTCGCCGTCGCCGTCGACCCGGTCCATCACAGCCACGCCGGTGTTGCTCAGCGCGTTCTCCACGATGAAGTCGGGCTCCACATTCTCCGCCCGGGCTGTGCACCAGGCGCGGATCATGGCGCCGTGGCTGACCACCACAGGGTTTTTCAGTCCGGCTGACTGTAATTCTTCGATCACTGCGTCAAACCGCGCGAAGGTTTCATGGCCGTCGGGTCCGCCGGGCATGTGCACTCCCAGATCTCCCCGAACCCAGCTGTAGACGGTTTTGAGGTAGGCAATGACGGCGTCGCGGTCATTGCGCATTTCCAGATCGCCGGCAGAGATCTCCCGCAGCCCTGGGCGAACCTCCACGGGCAGGCCCAGAGCTGCGGCCAACGGATCAGCAGTGAGCTGGGTCCGGACCAGGTTGGAGGCAAAGATGCCGTCGATGGGCTCATGGCCCAGGACTTCCGGCAACGCTGCTGCCTGGGCAAGGCCCAGCTCCGTCAACCCCGGACCGGGGACATCAGTGTCCAGGAAATGGTGCTCATTGGAGGGAGTCTGGCCGTGGCGGACAAGAATGAGGCGCATGCCTGAGAGCCTACCCTTCGTCCGCCGGCCGGCGAGGACGAGAGCAGCGGTCAGGATCCGAGCGGACGTCCGGCCATGTTTTCCAGCCGGCGGATGCGGTCGGCCATGGGCGGGTGGGTGGCCATCAGCCCGCGGACGCCGTTCCGGAAGGGGTTGGCGATCATCAGGTGCGAGGTGTTGACCAACCGCTGGTCATTGTTCGGCAGCGGTGCACGCTGGGTTCCGCTTTCGAGCTTGCGCAGTGCGGAGGCGAGCGCCAACGGATCGTCGGTGAGCTTGGCGCCATCTTCATCGGCGTCGTATTCCCTCGTCCGGCCAATCGCCATCTGGATCAGCGACGCGGCGAACGGGGCCAGAACAGCCATCGCGATCATGGCCAGCGGGTTGGCGTTGCGGCGGTCACCGCCACCGAAGAACAGCAGGAACTGCCCCAGTGAGGTAATGACGCCGGCGATGGCGGCCGCCACCGAGGATGTCAGGATGTCCCGGTTGTAGACGTGCATGAGCTCGTGGCCCAGCACTCCGCGCAGCTCCCGCTCGTCGAGCAGCGTCAAAATGCCCTCGGTGCAGCAGACAGCCGCATGCTGCGGGTTGCGGCCGGTGGCAAACGCGTTGGGTGCCATGGTGGGTGAAATGTAGAGCTTGGGCATCGGCTGACCGGCGCGGGCCGAGAGCTCCCGCACGATGCGGTACATCTGAGGAGCCTGCTGTTCGGTGACGGGAATGGCCCGCATGGCGCGGATGGCAAGCTTGTCACTGTTCCAGTAGCTGTATGCGGTGGTGGCCAGCCCGATGAACAGGAAGATCCAGATGAACGAGGAGCTGCCGGTTCCGCTGGAAAGCAGGGCGCCTATGCCCAGCAGCACGGCGAAGAGCACACCGAACAACGCGGCGGTCTTCAGTCCGTTGAAGTGTTGATGCACTTAGGTGGTCCTTTCGTCAGTGGATTCACCGATATCAACGTTTCACGGGGCGCGTCTGTTCCGCTAGGGCTCGGGGTGCCGGGCGTCGTACCGGGCGAAGCGCGGCTGGCTCCGGGCCAGCACTCCCACCAGGACCACGCAGACCAGGCCACCGATAACCGCTGCCCATCCTTCGCCCAGGAAGGAGGCGTCGACGCCGGCCACCAGGTCACCCAGGCGCGGGCCTCCGGCCACCACCACCACGAACACCCCCTGCAGCCGCCCGCGCATGGCGTCCGGCGTCGCGGACTGCAGGATCGTGGAACGGAAGACTCCGCTGACGGAATCGGCGATGCCCGCACACGCCATGGCGATGGCAGCCGGGATGAGCCATGCGGTGGGTTCGGCGCCGTCGTTCCGTCCGGCCATCACCACCACCACACCGAACGCGGACACGGACAGCCCCCACGCCACCACGGACCACAGCACCGCCAGCCCCTGCCGGCGCACCGCGCCGAGTGGCCCGGAAAAGAGACCGGCGAGGAAAGCGCCCACGGCGGTGGCTGCCAGCAGCACCCCCACCGTTGTGGCTCCCCCGCCCAGCAGCACGGCTCCGATGGCGGGCAGCAGCGCCCGGGGCTGGGCCATGACCATGGCGGCAAGGTCCACCAGGAAGGTCATGCGGATGTTGGGCCGGGTCGCCAGGAAGCGGAAGCCCTCCAGCACCGATTTCAGGCCAGCCTTCTGCACCTCACCAACGGGCGGCATCGGGTCCAGCCGGTACACCGCCCACATTGCGGCGGTGAAGGTGACGACGTCGACGGTGTAGGTCCAGCCGTAGCCGACCCTGGCCACCAGGACACCGGCCAGCAGGGGGCCGATGGTCATGGCCAGGCCGAAGGTGATCATGCTGAGGGCATTGGCGGCCGGCAGCAGCTCGGGCCGCACCAGCCTGGGAATGATGGCGCTGCGTGCGGGATGGTTTAGCCCGCCGGCACCGGCGTTGACTGCCACCAGGGCATAGAGCAGCCAGATGTTGCCCAGTCCCGCCCAGGCCTGGGCGGCAATGCCGATCGTGGACAGCCACAGCAGAACGGAGGAGAACAGGGCCACTTTGCGGCGGTCGTACGCATCCACCACGGAGCCGCCGTAGAGCCCGGCCAGCACCAGCGGAACCAGCCCCACCAACCCGAGCAGTCCCACATAAAAACTCGACTGGGTCAGGGAATAGACCTCCAGGCTGACGGCCACCAGCGTCAGCTGGGTGCCGACGGCGGAAAGCGCCGTTCCGGTCCAGAGGCGGCGGAAATCCGGGCTTTCACGCAGCGGGGTCAGGTCAGCGAGGAGTTTTGGCACCCGAGCAGTCTAAGCCGGAGGCCGCCGGGCCCTCTTACAGGCGCCTCCGGCGGGTTGCCGGCACCGATAGACAGCACCCTTACGATGGAGGAAAAGCCGCGAATCCTTGGAGGTCACGTGTTTACCCGGAACGTTGCAGAGGGAATCCACCGCATCGAACATGCCTACGTCAACACCTACCTGGTGGAAGACGACGGCGGCCTGGCCATCATCGATGCCGGCCTGCCCGGCATGTGGCCGGAGCTGTCCCGGGCCGTCCGCGAATTGGGCTACGGGCCGGGATCCGTGTCGGCGCTGGTGCTGACCCACGCGCATTTCGACCATGTAGGCTCAGCCGCCAAAATCCGGCGGGAGTTCCGGACGCCAATTTTGGTGCACGACGACGACCGGTACATTGCGGCCCACCCCTACCGATATGAGCATGAGAACAAACAGGTTCCTCTATCCCGTCCGCTACCCCGCGTCGATCCCCTACCTGGGCGCCATGACCCTGGCGGGAGCACTGAACGTCCGCGGTGTCACCGATGTGCACAGCCTCGGGGAAGACACCGGCTCCACCCTTCCCGGAACACCGCGCATCATCCATACACCCGGGCACACTGCCGGGCACGTTGCCCTGCACTATCCGGACCGGGGCGTGCTGATCTGCGGGGATTCCTTGGTGACGCTCAACCCGTATACCGGGACCAAGGGGCCGCAGATCGTTTCCGGAGCGGCCACCGCCAACAGCCCGGAGGCGCTTCGATCCCTGGAACTGCTGGCCGCTACCGGAGCCGGCACGCTGTTGACCGGCCACGGTGAGCCCTGGACCGGCGGTGCCGAGGCCGCCGTCGAGCAGGCGCTGGCGCGCGGGGCGTCCTAAGGTTCGCGCTCGACTTCCTGTTTCAGCACATCCAGCAGCCGGGGATCGCCGATGGGACGAAAGTGCCCCATCGTTTCGAGCTGGATATTCCGCGCTCCGGGCAGGGAACTGCCGCCGGGAATGTGGGGGTCAAAGCGGCTGTACACGGAGGTGATGCGCGCGTTGACGTCGCTGCTGCCCTGGAGCTTGAGCAGCAGCTTGTCGCGCGGCGAAAAGGCGCGGATGGACGGAACAAAGAAAAAGCGCGCGTAGACGGAGCCGGAAAAGGGTGTGTTGACGGCGACCATGTGGTCCACCCGCCGGGCACCTTCCGGCAGCAGCATCAGTTGCTTGCCGATGAGGCCGCCCTTGCTGTGGGCCACAACGATTACATCGCTAAGGTCCCGTTCCACGAGATACTGCTGGACCAGTTCCGCCATGCGGTCGATCCGGCCCCGGTTGAAGCCCAGCGGCGCCACTGTGTGAACCGGATGCCCCCAGGAAGACAGTGCCTCCGCCAGCGGGCGCAGGAACTGCCAGTTCTCGTACACCCCGGGAATCAGGACGACCGGGCGTCCCGCCGCACCGGCCTCCGGTACCAGGTACTCGGACGGATCCTTGCGGAACAGGAACCCGTTCACCTGCCAAAACCCCACATAGGCGTAGTCCGCTGCCCAGGCCCTGGCAAGCGCCGCCCGGCGGCGCATCCGCTGCGGCATCACTGCCGGCGTGCTGCTTCCCGAAGGAGTGCCGCGGTCTGCGCCGGCTCGGTGTACATGCACACGTGCGGCTGGCCGGGCAGCTCCACGGCAACCGCTCCGGGGCGCGCAGCGGCCAGTTCCCGCAGCCAGCGGGCGGGAACAATGGGGTCCCTGGCGCCGCGGACGAGAGTCACCGGCGCCTGGACCCTGCCGATGCGCTCCTCGAGCCGGTGCCGCACCATCTTCGGCATGGTGCGCAGGTACCAGCGGGGACCGGCCCGCAGATAGTCGGTCAGCAGAATCCAGTTGATCACCGGAGGTTCCCGCAGGCAGTCCTGCGCCAGCCGCAGTCCCTGCAGCACGGCATGGCGTTCCCCGCTGTTGGTCGTGGGCCCCATCAGTACCACGGAGGTCACCAGGTCCGGCGCGCACAGCGCCATTTCCGTCACCACCTGGCAACCCATGGAATGGCCCACCCACTGGGCGGGACCGATCCCGGCGGCCCGCAGGGCATCGCAGCTGATCTGTGCAAAGCCGGCCATGTCCAGACCGTGGTGCGGTGTGGATGCGGACCCGAAACCCGGCATTTCCAGCGTATGTACCGTGGAATCCTTCGCCAGTTCGTCCACCAGCCGGGAAAAATAGCGCCCGGAGGCTCCCAGGCCGTGCACCAGCACCATCTGATCGGCCCCGGACCCGTAGGTGCGGATGTCGACGTCGTACTCTCCCACCCGCACGCGCTTATGGGTTGGCTGTGCCTTGGTACCTGTCAAAGGATTCCCCTGTATTGAACGTCGGTCCGAACTCCTGAGACCACACTAGTGGGCAGGCTCGAGTCTTATTATGAATTATTCATAATAAGTGGTTAGCTAGTGGCCATGACATCGACAGCAGCCACCGCAGAGACCACCGCACGGTGGTCCGAAGCGCTGCGCACCCACGGTCGTCGGGTCACTAAGCAGCGGCTGGCGGTCCTCACCGCCGTCGAACATCACCCCCATGCCGTGGCCGACGACGTCGCCGCCGCAGCACGCGGGGAGCTTCCGGACATCAGCCTGCAGTCGGTCTATGTGGTCCTGGCGGACCTGACCGAGACCGGGCTGCTGCGGAAGATCGAGCCGCCGCACTCCCCCGCCCGGTACGAGACCCGCGTGGATGACAACCATCACCACGCGATCTGCACCGGCTGCGGACGGATCGAGGACGTGGACTGCGCAGTGGGGCACGCGCCTTGCCTGACGCCGGAGAACACCCACGGCATGACCATCCAAATTGCGGATGTGCTCTACCGGGGGCTCTGCGCAGACTGCGCCGGCCAAGCTTCCTGACGTCATCTGAACACCCTTAAGAAAGAGAGAGCATGTCGAATTTCACCACCACCCAGACCGGCACACCGGTTGGCAGCGATGCCAACTCGCTGAGCGCCGGCCCCAACGGAGCCATCGCCCTGCACGACCGTTACCTGGTCGAGAAGCTGGCCCAGTTCAACCGTGAGCGCATCCCGGAGCGCATCGTGCACGCCAAGGGTGGCGGCGCATTCGGCGAGTTCGTTGTCACCGAGGATGTTTCCAAGTACACGCGTGCCGCTGTCTTCCAGCCGGGCACCGTAACGGAAACCGTCCAGCGCTTCTCCTCGGTGGCCGGCGAGCAGGGCTCCCCCGACACCTGGCGCGACGTTCGCGGCTTCGCACTGCGTTTCTACACCTCCGAGGGTAACTACGACATCGTGGGCAACAACACCCCGGTGTTCTTCATCCGCGACGGCATCAAGTTCCCCGACTTCATCCACTCGCAGAAGCGCCTCCCGGGCTCCGGCCTGCGTGACGCTGACATGCAGTGGGATTTCTGGACCAACTCCCCCGAGTCCGCACACCAGGTCACGTACCTGATGGGTGACCGCGGCATCCCGACGTCGTGGCGTGAAATGCCCGGCTTCGGCTCGCACACCTACCAGTGGATCAACGCCGCCGGCGAGCGTTTCTGGGTGAAGTACCACTTCACGTCCAACCAGGGCAACCACGAGATCAACGGTGCCGAGGCAGAGAAGATTGCCGGCGCCGACGCCGACTACTACCGCCGCGACCTGTACGAGGCCATCGCCGAAGGCAACTTCCCGTCCTGGGACCTGCACGTCCAGGTCATGCCGTACGAAGATGCCAAGACCTACCGGTTCAACCCGTTCGACCTGACCAAGGTCTGGCCGCACGCGGACTACCCGCTGATCAAGGTGGGTACCCACACCCTGAACCGCAACCCGGAGAACTTCTTCGCGCAGATCGAGCAGGTTGCCCTCTCCCCCGCGAACCTGGTTCCCGGCATTGACGCCAGCCCGGACAAGATGCTGATGGCCCGCATCTTCTCCTACCCGGATGCACAGCGTTACCGCATCGGCGCCAACTACAACCAGCTGCCGGTGAACTCGCCGAAGGCTCCGGTTAACAACTACTCGCAGGACGGCGCCATGCGCTTCTCCTACAACTCCCCCGAGACCCCGGTCTACGCGCCCAACACCCTGGGCGGCCCCGTAGCCGATGCCGCACTTGCCGGCGAGGGCTCCTGGGAGAGCGACGGCTCGCTGGTCCGCGCCGCCGCTACCCTGCACTCCGAGGACAGCGACTTCGGCCAGGCCGGCACGCTGTACCGCGAGGTGTTCGACGACGCTGCCAAGGAGCGTTTCCTGGAAACGATCACCGGTGCCGTCTCCGGCGTTCAGCGCCCGCACATCCGCGAAGCTGCGATCCAGTACTGGACCAACGTTGACGCGACCCTGGGCGAGAAGCTGCGCCTGAACCTCGCTTCCGGCGAGACGACGCCGATCGAGAAGGCCGAGTTCGTGGGCGTTGCCGACTAACTCCGGATACTCCGGCAACCGCTTCGGTGGTTGGTGAAATGACATGAGCGGCCGGTCCCTTCGGGGCCGGCCGCTTTTGTGTAATTGGCGACCGCTTTGGGCGTCGGCGCCCGGTTTGGGAAATCCCTGCCTGTGCGGACCGGAAGGGATTTCCCAAACCGGTTACATCTGCCCAAAACGGAGGGGAAACCTCGGTTGCTGGTGTTTCCCTACCGGTTGGGCCAGTACCAGATGATGAGCATGGTCACGAGGAAGCCGGTAAGGAAATTCAGCTTCAAGAAACGCTTCCAGCCGGCGTTGGCACGCTCCGAATCCGCATCCGAAATACCGAGGAAGGGCAGCAGGTTGAGGATGTACGGCAGCGCCAGCAGGCTTCCGAGCGTTGCCGGCCACGGAGTGAGGAGCATCAGCAGGCCGCCGGCGAGATAGGCTGCGGCGGCAATCCGGACCACTGCTTTGGCGCCGAGGACCGTGGCGATGGAACTGATCCCTCCCTCGCGGTCCGGCACCACGTCCTGCACGGCGCCGAATGCCTGGCTCGCCATCCCCCAGAGGAAAAACGCCCCCAGCACCGCCCACAGCCCCGGCGTGAACACGGCTCCGGCCAGCACCAGCCCGTAGACCGCGGGCGAGACGAAGTGGGTGCTGGACGTGATGGAGTCCAGGAAGGGACGTTCCTTGAACCGCAGCCCGGGGGCGCTGTACGCAATGACGGCAAAGACGCTTACAGCGAGCACCAGCCAGGACAGCGGATTGCCGAGCACGATCAGCGCAACCAGGAACGGAACATTGGTGACGACGGCGGCCCACAGGGTGATCCGGTGGAAGCCGCGGTCCAGGACCGCCCCCTCCACTCCGCCCTTGCGGGGGTTGTGCAGGTCGGATTCGTAGTCGAAAACGTCATTGATGCCGTACATCGCCAGATTGTAGGGAATCAGGAAGTACAGCGTTCCCAGCACCCAGGTCAGGTCAATGCCGCCCGTGGTGATCAGGTAGGCGGCGGCAAACGGATACGCGGTGTTCACCCAGGACAGCGGCCTGGACGAGACCAGCAGCATCCGCAGCGTCGTTCCCGCCGTACGGGTGGTTGTGCTCACTGTTTCTCCTGGGGATTGATGGCGGCGTTGCGGGCCTTCAGGGGGTTCTTCCGTTTTCCAAGGAGCATCCACAGCGCCGGCAGCAGCAGCACGGCGGCAACCGTGTAGGCGAAGTCTTCCAGCGGTGCCCTGCCGATAAAGGCACCCGAGATGCGCTCCGGGTTGTACCAAAACAGTCCCGCGGCGATCATCACGTTGTCGAAAACGGCAGTGAGGAGCAGCAGGACAACAGCGGTGATGCCCAGCGCCGCCAGCACGCCCTTCCGGCCGCCCGCCGTCGTCGTGGTCCGCCGCATCAGTGCTAAGACCAGCACAGCGGCGGCCGGAACCAGGAACACTGCGTTCAATGCCCAGTACGTCACTGTTCCGCCTCCTGCCGGGAAGTGCTGCGCTTTCCGGCGCGGTTCAGCACCAGGGACACCAGGCCAAACAGGACCATGGTCAGGTAGCAGAGGAAGCCGAGGAAAAAGACTTCTTCCACGGGCAGGTGCGGTGCCAGGACAATGCCGAGCATGATCGGTGTTTCACCCCGGTAGAAGATGTCCAGGCCAATGCCGCCCAGGTCCCACAGCAGGAAAAACACCAGCCCGATTGCCGTCACCCAGGAGGCACGCCTGGCGTCCGCGAAGAAGAAGAGCCGAAACCGGTGATCCAGCAGTACCATGCAGCCGATCGACGCGAGCAGCAGGAACAGATAGAGGAATCCCACTAGCCGCGGCCTCCCGGAGCCCGGTCCCCGTGTCCGGACGGCACGGGCAACTCTTCCGTGCTGGTGTCCCCGCGCAGCCGCTTGAGCACCAGTTCTGCACTGATCAGGCACATCGGCAGTCCGATGCCCGGCAGGGTGGAGCCGCCGGCGTAGAGCAGCCCGTCCACCTTGCGGCTCGCATTGGAACCGCGGAAGAACGCGCTTTGCTTGAGCACATGCGCCGGGCCGAGCAGCGTTCCGCGCCAGGAGTTCAGGTCCTGAACAAAGTCCTGCGGGCCCACGGTTCGCCGGACCGTGATGCGCTCGGCGAGGTCCGGGATGTTTGCCCAGTCGGAAATCTGGGCGATGACGGCGTCGGCCATCCGCTCGATCCGTTCGTCGCCGCTGCCGTCCATGCCACCGGCTCCCAGAGCCGGATCGGAGGGAACAGGCACCAGGACGAAGATGTTCTCATAGCCGTCCGGGGCGGCGTCGGGGTCGGTCGCACTGGGGCGGCAGACATAGAGCGACGCCGGATCCGGCACCGAGGTTTCCTTGCCGAAGATCTTCCCGAAGTTCTCTTCCCAGTCCTTGGTGAAGAGCAGCGTGTGGTGGGCCAGGGACGGCAGCGTCCCGCGGACACCCAGGTGCAGCAGCAGCCCGCCGGGGCCGGGGATCCGGTTTTTCCAGTAACGCTCCGGATAGGTCTGCAGGTTCCGGGGCAGCAGCGAAGTTTCGGTATGGTGCAGGTCCGCCGCAGAGACCACCAGATCGGCGTCCAGCACCAGTGCCTGTCCGGCAACATTGGTGTATTCGACGCCGGTGGCCCGCACGCCGGGGCTGCGCCGGAAACGGCTCAGCCGCCCGGCCGGCTCAGGATCCGTGGTGCGGATCCGCGTGACGGTGGCATCGGTACGGATCGTGACGCCCTCCGCGGTGGCCAGATCGGCGATGACGCTGATCAGCCGGGTAAACCCGCCCATCGGATAGAGCACTCCGTCCGCCAGGTCCAGCCGGCTCATCAGGTGGTACATGCTGGGCGTGGTGAATGGGGAGGAGCCCAGGAACACGGCCGGATAGCCCAGGATCTGCCGGATCCGGGGATCGGTGAACTTCTGTGCCACGAAGGAACTCAGCGGCTGCAGCAGCAACTGGGCAAGCCGGGGACCGCGCCTGAGCACGTCGGGGCGCAGCAGCGGCAGGAAGGAAGCGAAGGTCGAATAGAGGAACCGCTTTTTGGCCATGTCATAGACGTCGACGGCGGAATCCAGGTATTTCTCAAGCTTGGCTCCGGCGCCGGGCTCGAGGGATTCAAACAGTTTCACGTTCTCAGCGCGCGTGGCCGCGATGTCGACGGGTTCACCGAAACCTTCAAAGAAGACCCGGTAGCCGGGGTCCAGCTGCACCAGGTCCAGCTGCTCCTCGGCGGATGTGCCCATGAGGCGGAAGAAATGGTCGAAAACCTCGGGCATCAGGTACCAGGAGGGCCCCGTGTCGAAGCTGAAGCCGGCGCTTTGCCAGGTACCGGTGCGTCCCCCCGGGACTGACTGCTGCTCCAGGACGGTGACCCGGAGGCCTTCCCGAGCCAGCAGCGCCGCAGTGGCCAGGCCCGTGATGCCGCCGCCAATCACTACGGCGGTGCGGGGAGGTGCGGATGCGGTCCTGCGGGTCATGGCTGCCTTCCGGCTTCGGTGCCGCGCAGCGCCGGGCGGCGGAGGCGGTGGGTGTAAAGCGTTTGTGCCGCAATGCGCAGCTTCACCGGGTTGGGCACCCGGATGCGGCTGCTGCGCAGCTTCCGGGCGGGTGTGGCCCGCAGTCGGCGCGACAGTTCACTGAACAGTTCCTGCGCCAGCGCCACGGCGGGCCGCGCAGCCGGCGGGAGCTCCGCAATGGACGCTCCGGAGACCAAAAGGTCTGCATCGATGTCATCCAGCAACCGGTGCTTATCCGCTTCGGAGAACGACCCCACGCTGATGCCGGGAAAGTAGCTGCGGCCCAGCGTGTCGAAGTCGTCCGCCAGGTCCCGCAGGAAGTTGACCTTTTGGAAGGCGGCTCCCAGTCGCTGGGCACCTTCCTGCAGGCGTTTGCCCCGCTCCTCGCTGACCTCGGTACCGTGCAGGAAACACTGCAGGCACATCAGTCCGATAACCTCGGCCGAGCCGTAAACATAGTCGTTGAAGGATTCGGCGGTGTGCTCGGTGCGGAGCAGGTCCGCGCGCATGGACCGGAAGAACGGAGTGGTCAGTTCCCCGGTAATGCCGGTGGCGCGGGCGGTCAGGGCGAAGGCGTGCACCACCAGGTTCACGCTGTAACCGGTGTTCAAAGCCTGCCGTGTTTCCGCTTCCAGGGCATCCAGTACGCGGGCAACGTCCTCCGGCGGCAGGGCCGCCTCCGCGGCCACGCCGTCCACGATTTCATCTGCCAGCCGCACCAGCGCGTAGATGGCCTCGATCTGCAGCCGGGTCCGGGGCTGCAGCAGCCGCGAGGCCAGCCCAAAGGATGTGGAGTAGGAACGGATCACCACAGACGCCGTCTCAACGGCGACTTTGTTGTACAGCGAAAGGCCGCTCTGCCTGGCCATCCCCTACCGTCCCCGGTTTACGGCGCCGGCCACGATGCGTTCGAGCACCTGGCGCAGCGGCCCCGGGATGGACGGGCAGTCCAGGTGGGACCGGGCGCGGTCCGCGTATTCCTCCGCCAGGGTCCGGGCGTAGTCACGGGCCCCGGAACTGATCAGCAGTTCCCGTGCGCGGTCCGCTTCCTCGGCGGTAAGATCCGGGCAGCCGATGAGATGGGACAGTTCTTCCCACGACTCACCCTGGGCGGCGTGCGCAATGAGAACCGTCCGCTTTCCCTCCCGCAGATCGCTCAGGTTCGACTTCCCGGTGGCGCTCTCCTTGCCGAAAACACCGAGCAGATCATCGACGAGCTGATAGGCAATTCCAGTGTCCCGGCCAAAGTCGCCCAGCGTTGCGACGGCGTCGTCGTCTGCTCCGGCCAGCACCGCACCAGCCTGCAAAGGTGCTTCGAAGGAGTAGACAGCTGTCTTCAGGCGCTCCATGTCGAGGATCTCGGGGATCTGCGGTGCACCGGGGGAAAAGGAAAAGTCCACGTCGATCAGCTCGCCTGCGGCGGAGGCAAAGACTGCGTCATCCAGGATCGCCGCGAGTCGAAGCCGGGTCTGCTGGTCGGTGTCAACGGTGTCCAGCATCCGGAACGCCCCGATCAGTGCCAGGTCTCCGGCGATGATTCCCGCTGACATGCCCCGGTGCCGAGCGGATTCCGGTGTCTGCCCGGCTGTCTGTGCCAGGGCCCGGTAGGTGCCCGAAACATTCTCGTGTCCGCGCCGCATGAAATCCAGGTCGATGACGTCATCGTGGATGATCAGCGCCGTGTGCAGCAGCTCAAAGGCCGCACCCACCCGGGCCGCCGCTTCCGTGTTCGTCCCGCCCAGATGATGATAAGCAGTCATCAGGATTCCAGGGCGGACGCGTTTGCCGCCCACCGTGGATTTCTCCAATGTGTCCCACAGGCTAAGGTAGCTGGGACTAAGTTTGGCTGCACGAAGCTTTGCCTGGGAAAAGAATTCACGCAGGACACCTTCCACCTGCTCGTATCCGACGGCTGGGTCAAGCAGTGGTTCGGTCTCCATAGGTCCAGTAAACACGGTGAGTATACGGAGGAGAAATGTCGCAACGCGGGGAACTCGTAGTTCTCGTGGATTCGGATGGCACGCCCGTCGGAACGCAGGAAAAATCAACGGTCCACACAACTAATACGCCCCTGCATTTGGCGTTTTCCACTCATGTGTTTAACCGCGCCGGACAAATGCTCGTAACCCGGCGGGCCTTAAGCAAGCTGACGTGGCCGGGAGTGTGGACCAATTCCTTCTGCGGGCATCCCGGTCCCGGCGAAGCCACAGAAGACGCCGCCATCCGCCGGGCGGACAGGGAGCTGGGCCTGACACTGGTCCGGGACCAGCTTGACCTTCGGCTGCCGGATTTCCGCTACCGCGCGGTGGATGCCTCAGGAATCGTGGAGCACGAGATCTGTCCTGTCTACACGGCGGTCACGGACGCAGATCCCGTGCCTGCTGCGGACGAAGTCATGGACTGGAAGTGGGCGGATCCGCTCGCGCTGGCCGAGGCCGTGCGCCTGACCCCATGGGCCTTCAGCCCCTGGCTGGTGCTGCAGTTGCCCCTGCTCTATCCGGAGGTATTCGCGGGCCGCGGTTCCTCCGTGCCGGCATAGGCCGCAAAGGAGAGCCGGCGGGGCCAGCGAACCCACGGCGCTTCAGCGGGCCAGTGTGCCCACAGGGTGTGAAAGGCCCGGCGGAAACGGCGGATGACGTTCGCGGTTCCGATCAGCGCCCGCGGGGCCATGCCCACCACTAAGGTTCGTTCAAAGCGGCACCGGTAGCGCTGGCCCATATGCAGACTGAGGCAGACGTCGTCGTGCATTTCCGGATCGCTGCGGTGCACCTCGGAACGGATCTCACACCACGCTGAACGGCGCAGGGCGAGGTTGGAGCCGAAGAGCGGCAGATGCCCCATGGCAAGACCCATGGCCAGGTAATAGGACCCGAGGTACAACACACTGAGCACAGCGCCAACCGGCCTGCGGAATCCGTAGAAGGAACCGGGCCCGGAGAGCGCCGCGAGGGCGGGATCGGCGCGGAAGGATTGTGCTATCTGCTGAATCCAGTCCGGCGGCAGCACGCAGTCGGCGTCGCACCGCGCAATGATGTCTCCTGTCGCGGCGTCGTAGCCGGCGGCAGCTGCGGCCGGAATTCCGCGTTCCCCCTCAAACACCACGCGGGCACCAAACCGGCGTGCGACGGCGGCGCTGGCATCAGTGCTGTTGTTGTCCACCACCACGATTTCAAGCGGCGGCACCGATTGTCCGGCGAGGGAGGCCAAGCACCCCTGGAGGGCGGCCGCGTCATTCAAACAGGGGATCACCACGCTGACTGAGGGCAGGGCGGCAGACATGGGGGAAGTCTACCGGGACCGGCATCCGTCTGGGACACGGCGGACCTCCCGGATGCTGCTCGTCTGCCGCCGGGCTGCACGCTGCGCTACCGTGAATTCATGATTGACGCCCTCCTCCGCCGTCCCGCGGGTTCCGGAGAGTTCTTCGCTGACGGGGTGCGCCTGGCCGTCCTGTTCAGCCTCGCTGCAGCTCTCCTCTGGTACGGCCCGGTGGACGTGGCCCTGTTTTTCCTCGTTCTGGGGGGAACGCTGGTCTCACGTTCCCTGAACATCTCCCGGCTTTTTGACGGGCTCTACGGGCTGACGCTGCTGGCCGCGGCATGGAGCAGCGTCCTGGACGTGTACGCGCGGGTGGGCTGGTGGGACCTTCCGGTGCACTTCGCCGCCACCGGCGTCATAGCCGGCATGACGTACTTCCTGCTGTCCCGCCTCGGTGTGATTTCCGTTCCCGAGCGTCGCCCCGCACCTGCCGCAGCCCGGCTGGCCGTGCCGGTGCTGGTTTTCGCCCTGGGGCTGGCCGTGAGCGTGTTGTGGGAACTGGGCGAGTGGTGGGGCAACTCCTTTGTGGACGCCGCCATCAACGTGGGCTACCAGGACACCATGGGTGACCTGGTAGCCGGCGGATTGGGCTCGCTGCTCGCCGGCGTCGTGATGGATCAGATGATCCGGCGGAACCCGGAATCAGCAGCTCCCGCATCAGGTTCCGGTTCGGCGCTGCAGCGCCGCCTCCACCGCTGATACCAGCGCGTAAAGCACGATCGACGCAAGGGTCACGACGACGACGCCGGCCCAGACCTGGTCATACCGGGCACGGGAAACGGCTGATACGATCCCGTAGCCTATCCCCTGGCCGGTTGCCAGCCATTCGGCCAGCAGCGCTCCCGTCAGTGCTCCCGGAATCGACACCCGCAGAGCCGTGAAAAAAGCCGGCGCAGCGGAGGGCAGTGCCACCTTCCGGAAGGCGTCCAGCCGGCTGCCGCCGTAGACCTGGACAACCTCCAGCATGGCCGGCGAGGCAGATCGAAGTCCGAACACCATCGTGACCAGTGCAGGGAAGAGCACCACGATGCCGCCCATGGCAGCCACTGCGGCTTCCTGCCGGCCAAAAATCAGGATGATCATGGGAGCCAGCGCCACCAGCGGCACCGACCGAAGAAGCATGGCCAGGGGCATCAGGGCTTGTTCCACTCCTCGGAAGACCGTGAAAAGGCAGGCCACGACGGCGGCGGCGAGCATTCCCGCGGCGAACCCCATTCCGGCGTCCAGCAGGGTCTGGCCCAGCTGCCCCATGATGAGGGCCCGGTTTTCCGCTGAATCCGGATCACGGAGCAAATAGCTGTAAACGTCCCAGGGACCCTTGCCGATGTAGGCCGAAACCTCGAAAACGCGCAGCAGCCCAACCCACAGCGCCCCGACAACGGCTAGGGACAGGACAAGACCGAACAGCATCTTCCCCGTAGACCGGAGCACCCCGCGCATCAGGACCCTCCGGCCCGGACGCCGGAAGCCCAAGGTGCAGCGAACCGGGAGAGGAGTCCCAGCACGGCGTACGCTCCCCCGGCCAGGGCGGCACAGGCAAAGGCAATTCCCCAGACCCGGGCTACTTCCAGGGTTTGTTGGGCGTTGACCATTGCCGGTCCCAGCCCGCGGTCCACTCCCCCGACATACTCGCCCAGGATGGCGCCCAGCAACGCGGCCGGGGCCGCGATTTTAAAGGCCGCCAAGACCGCCGGGAGGGCCGCAATGATGCGGACTTTCATGAGTTGGTGGATCCTGCGGCCGCCGAACACCGCCACAATATCCAGGCAGGACCGGTCGGCCGCCTTCAACCCGGCGAGGGCACTGACCATAGTGGTGAAGAAGACGGACAGGGCAGCCAGTGCGACGGCGGTGCCTGAGGGATCACCGGAGCGCGGAGGTCCCACGACGATGAAGATCACCGGGCCGACGGCCACCACCGGCAGGCAGTAACTAATGACGGCCAGCTGCGTTGCCAGGCGTTCCAGCGGCGGAACCAGCAGCACCAGGAACGCCAACAGCAAAGCCAGGGCGTTGCCCCACGCGTAGCCGGCACCGGCTTCGAGCAGGGTCACTGCGGCGTTCCGCCAGTAAAACCCCCATCCGTCAGCTCCCATTTGGCTCAACACCTGCCAGGGTGTGGGTATGGCTCCTGTGCCGCCCCCGGCCGGGGCCCCGACACCGCGCAGGAATGTGGCGGCGCCGATCCACCACAGCGCCAGTGCAGCGCCCGCCCCGGACAGGCCCACGGCCCAATGCGGAAGCTGTAGGCGTCTCACGGGGTCTCCCCGGACGCCGGACCGCTGAACAGCAGTTCTGAAGCATGGTCATGCAGGGCGTGGAATTCAGGGGTGCGCATCATGTCCGGAGTGCGCGGCCGCGGCAGGTCCACGGTGATGACTTCCTTGATCCGTCCCGGCCGCGGGCTCATGACCGCAACGGTGTCAGAGAGGAAAATGGCTTCGGAGATACCGTGGGTGACCATCAGCGTGGTGGCAGGTTTCTCGGTCCAGATTCGCAGCAGTTCCAGGTTCAGCCGCTGGCGGGTCATGTCATCCAGTGCTCCGAAGGGTTCATCCAGGAGCAGGACGGAAGGTTTCAGGACCAGGGCCCGCGCAATCGAGACGCGCTGGCGCATTCCGCCGGAAAGCTGTGCCGGGCGGGCCTTCTCAAACCCGTTCAGCCCCACGAGGCTGATCAGTTCACGGATATACGCGTCATCAGCGGGCAGCCCCGAGACTTCGAGCGGCAGCCGGATGTTGGTGTAGACGCTGCGCCACGGCAACAGGGCCGAATCCTGGAAGGCGATGCCCAGTTCGTGTCCGCGGCGAAGATCCTGCGGGGATTTTCCGTCCACCAGCACTTCACCGGTGGTGGGGGTTTCCAGCCCGGCCAGGATCCGGAGCACGGTGGATTTGCCGCAGCCCGATGGTCCGAGCAGAGAGAGGAACGAGCCCCGTTCGGTCATGAGATTGGCAGCTTCCAAAGCCGTGACCTTCTGCCGGCCGGAGATGAAGGTCTTGCCCAGGTCTGCGAGCCGGATTCCCGTTCCTGACCGGGACCCCGCGGATTCCGGTTGCACCAATGTGCCTGCGGGCGGCACTGCGGCAGCCACGAAGTCCCGGCGCAATTACTTCAGCTCCGGATTTTCTTCGTAAACCTCCGCCAGCAGGCTCATGTCAAAGACGTCTTCGGCAGCGAGGTCATAGCCGGCCAGCTTCAGGATCGAGAGGTTCTCTTCGATCAGGGAATCAGAGATGGTGAAGAGACCATTGGTTTCGGTCTCCTCGGTAACCACCAGCTTGGTGTTCTGCTCTTCGGCCTGCATCTTCTCCTTGGCCATGTCCAGGTTCAGGTCGGCACCGTAGACTTCCACAGCCAGACGTGCCGATTCCTCCGCATCCGCCACGGCGTCCTTCCAGCCGCGCAGTGTGGCACGCAGGAAATCCTTGAGCTCTTCGCGGCGGTCCGCGATGCTCTCATCCGTGGTGACAAAGCTCTCCGCAACAAAGGGCAGTCCGTTGTCCGCGAAGGGCAGCACTGCCGTCGCGTGGCCGGCCAGTTCCAGGGTCAGCACCTCGTTGGTCAGGTAACCGAAGAAGCCGTCCACATCGCCGTTGACGAGAGGCTGGGGATCATATTGGACCGGCACCTTCTCGACCGTCCCGGCATCGATGCCGTTGACTTCCAGCAGAGCGTCGAACAGGGTCTCGTTGACCCCGGCCTGCACGCCTATCCGCTGGCCTAGCAGGTCTTCCGGGGCGGTTATCGGGTTGCCGTCCAAAGAAATGATGACAAACGGATTCTTCTGGTACGTGGTGCCGATGATTTTCAGCGGCGCGTCTTCCTCCACAATGACCGGTGCAACACCCATGGGGCTCGAGGTGCCCACCAGGGCCCCGCCGGATAGGAGCATGGTTTCCGTGGACGTGCCGCCCGGTCCGCCGGCAATCAGGTTCAGCTCGCTGAAGCCCTCCTCGGCGTAGTAGCCGTTCGCGTCGGCGAAGTACTCTCCGGCGAACTCCGCGTTCTTGATCCAGGACAGGTTCATGTCCAGGGTGCCGTAGTCGCCGGCATCTGTGCCGGCCTCCGCCTCGGACCCCGTGCAGGCGGTGACCAGAAGCAGGCTGGATGCGGCCAGAGCGGCAAGGGCTGGCGTGAAACGTCGTGTTGGCCGGGAGGTAAGGCTCATCGGTATCAAGCTTTCCGTAGGCGAATAAGTCCTGAGCCTAGGAACGCATTGTTACCACCGGCGTACTTTCCTCGTTACGTTGCGGTAAACGGGCAGGCCGGCGCTTGCGCCCCGCCCGTCCGTGCCCGTTGAATCCGCGGCCAGGCACAAAAAAGTCCGGACGGGGCCCTGCGCCCCGTCCGGACTTTGATCCTGCTATGCGGTTACTTGCTGATGTACTTCGCGTGCGCCTCGTGCGCCCGGGCTACCTCTGCCCGGATCTCCTCGATGTCCTTGACCTTGTTCCGGTATTTGAGGTCCATCCCGGCGATCTGCCGTTCTTCCTCGCAGAGCGCGGTGTAGATACGTTCCCGTTCGCCTTCATCCGTCGTGTAGGACAGGTCCAGGTAGGCGTTGGCGTGGCGGCGGGCATTGTTCACGGCCGTTTGGGCCTTGCCGGCCGGGCTGACCAGCGACGCGATGATCGTGACCGTCAGGACCCCGATGATCACACCGAGGGACAGTCCCGTGCCGATCTCGATGACCTCCACATGCTCGCCGTTGTTGATGAACCACAGCGTGTTTTCGTGCAGTGCATGCAGCACCAGCTTCACGCCGATGAAGGCGAGAATGGCGGCCAGACCGTAGGAAAGGTAGATCAGGCGGTCCAGCAGTCCGTCGATGAGGAAGTAGAGCTGGCGCAGGCCCATCAGGGAGAACGCGGTGGCGGTGAAGACAATGAACGTGCTCTGGGTCAGGCCGAAGATGGCCGGAATGGAGTCCAGGGCGAAGAGAATATCGGTTCCGCCGATGGCCACCATGACCAGCAGCATGGGGGTGAGGACCTTCTTGCCGTTCTCCACCGTGACGAGCTTGTCGCCGTCGTAATGGTCGGTGGTGGGCAGCACACGTTTGGCGATGCGGATGATGAAGTTGTTTGCCTCATCCTTTTCGCTGTTCTCGGGCTTGAGCAGATTGCCGGCCGTGATCAGCAGGATCAGGCCGAACAGGTAGAAGATCCACGAGAAGGAGTTGATCAGCGCCGCGCCCAGGAAGATGAACCCGGTCCGCGCGATCAGGGCGAAGACGATGCCGAAGAGCAGCACCTTCTGCTGGTCTTCGCGGGGCACCCGGAAGCTGGCCATGATGATGAGGAAGACAAAGAGGTTGTCCACTGAGAGAGCCTTCTCAGTGATGTATCCGGCGAAATACTCACTGCCGGCGGTGGCTCCGCCGAAGACCAGGACCAGGACGCCGAAGACGAGAGCCAGACCCACATAGATGGAAGACCAGACAGCGGCTTCCTTGAGCGTGGGAATATGCGCCTTGCGGATGTGGAAGAAATAATCGAAGGCCAGCAGGCCCAGAATGACGGCAATCGTCACTCCCCAGATCAAGGGGGAAACAGTCATGGAAATCCGCTTTCGTAGGGTCGTCAGAGAACCATAGGTCTCTCCGGCAACCCTGAACAGGTGCCCGCTGCATCCGGCGGGGGCATCGGTGCCCAGCGTGTTGACGGATAACGGCGAGGTGGATACTCCCCTACGAAGGGATCAGTCTAACGGGTTTGGAAGCGTTACTGCCACTCATTGTTCGCGGGGATCTCCAGAAGCGGCAGGTCAGCCGGGGTGTCAACGTCCAAACCATCAGAAAGATCAGAGCAGTTGACGACGTCGATCAGTGCGGGATTGGCGTGCAGGTACGCTCTGGCGCCGGCGTCTCCAGCCGCCGTCTTCGCCGCAGCGGCGGCCAGGACCGGGTCAAAGACCAGCGGATGGCCGCGGCGAAGATCGGCTGACCCGGGCTGCCGGTAGCCGGCGGCGGTGATACGGCCGGGTTGATGGCTTGCAATCAACCGGCCGACGACGGCGGCGCTCACCCCGGGCTGGTCGCCGAGTGCCACCAGCAGCGCTTGTGCGCCGGGGTGGTCCGCCAGTACGGCGTTAACGCCTCGGCTAAAGGAGGATCCCAGTCCGGTTTCCCAGGACGGGTTGGTAACTATTCCGGCCCGGTCCAGCCGCGCATGGGCCAGCACCCGGTCGGCTTGGGCCCCAAGGACCACGGTAATGTCAGTGCAGCCGCCGCTGCGAAGCTGCGTGAGGATGTGTTCAATCAGCGGTCTGCCCCGGAAGGACAGCAGTGCTTTGGTGCCCAGACCCAAACGGGTGCCCGCCCCGGCAGCCAGCACAAGGCCAACCACCGGGACGGGCACGATGTCAGCCTTCGCAGTCAGAGCAGTACTTCATGCCGTTCTTTTCCAGGGCCACCTGGGAGCGGTGGCGGACCAGGAAGCAGGAGGCGCAGGTGAATTCGTCGTCCTGCGCCGGAACCACGCGGACCAGCAGTTCCTCGCCGGAGAGGTCAGCGCCGGGGAGTTCAAAACTCTCCGCGGCCTCCGTTTCATCAACGTCTACGGCGGTGGCGGACGGGGTCACACTGCGCTGGGCCTGCAGTTCTTCAAGGGACGCGGTGGATGCTCCGTCGTCCTCGGTCTTGCGCGGTGCGTCGTAATCTGTCGCCATCTTCCTTGGCTCACACTCCTATTTTCAGCTCATTGTCGGATCCGGCCTTGATCGTAACGGATGGACGGCAACTCCCCTGCCTCCAAGGGCAACAATCCGGACATATTCGCCGCAGGCCGAATCAGGTGCAGCCCGCCGTGCGCCCGGGGCAGGTCCGGCACCCTGCCGCGCCGGCCCCGGGCATGCCAAAGGGGCGCCCCGTTTCCGGAACGCCCCTTCGAATTATCCGTGTAGTTTGGCTACGGCTTCTTGGGCTCGGGCTGCACTTCGGCCGGAGCCATGGTGTGGTTACCACCCGTGGTGAAGGATCCATTGGAAGCGGAACCGGTTCCGCTCGCTTCAGCGGGCTTGGAAGCGGACGAGCCTGCCGATGAGGCGGGCTTACCGGAATCCGATGAATGCGAGACCTTGTCCTTGGCAGTGGAAGTAACCTCGGACACCTTCTCCTGCAGTCCGGGTGCCTTCTCCTTTGCCCACTCCGTGCCGTGGGAAACAGTTTCCTGGACCTTGGGGTCCTTCCAAAGTTCCATCAGCTTTTCGCGGCCGGCCTTGGAACCGAGCAGGTAGCCAACGCCTGCGCCGGCCAGAAATACGAACTTCTTAACCATGGTGCTCCTCATTCCTGCCCCCGTGAGGGGCATTGCGAATACCGTCTGGGTGTTCATACGCACACTACCGCCGGAAGCGGAAGAATCAACAGCAACCTTACTATGTCCGGACCGGTTCCGCTTACCGGTGTGCCTAGCTGCCCATCAGGCGGGACCGGATGAGGAACCGCTTGCCCTCCGGAGCTTCAACAGAGAAGCCGCTCCCCCGGCCCGGGACCACGTCGACCGTAAGGTGAGTGTGCTTCCAGTACTCGAACTGCTCCAGGGACATCCAGAAGTCCAGTTGTTCCCCGGGCGCCACTTCAAAGGTCCCCAGCAACACGTCCGCTTCAGAGGTGATGAAGTCCCCGGCCGGATAGCACATCGGTGATGAGCCGTCGCAGCAGCCGCCCGATTGATGGAACATCAGCGGGCCGTGCTGTTCCCGCAGCTGCAGCAGGAGCTGGTGCGCAGCAGGCGTCAACGCCACCCGGGAAAAGTTCTCCCCGGGCAGCGTGACGGCGGCCTCCAGCGCCCCTGCAGACACGATGGCGGCGCGGTTGGAGCCTGCTTCCTGGTTTGCAACCATCAGTACTGGACAACCACCCGTCCGTCGACTTTGCCCTGCTCCAGCTCCTCCATCACGGCGTTGATCTCCTCAAGGTTCCGGGTGCTCACCTTCGGATGGATGAGGCCGCGGTCGTAGAAGTCGATCGCCTCGGCAAGGTCCTGCCGGGTGCCCACAATCGAGCCGCGGATGGTGAGTCCCTTGAGCACAATGTCAAAGATGGGTGCCGGAAAATCTCCCGGCGGAAGGCCGTTGAAGACAATGGTGCCGCCGCGCCGTGCCATGCCAATGGCCTGTCCGAATGCCGAGGGATGGACCGCTGTAACCAGCACGGCATGGGCACCGCCAATCTTGGACTGGATTGCCTCGACGGGATCCTCGGTGCGTGCATTGACCACCACTTCGGCGCCGAATGACGTGGCGAGCTCCAGCTTGTCGTCAGCGATGTCCACTGCGGCAACCCGCAGCCCCATGGCTTTGGCATATTGAACCGCGATATGGCCCAGCCCGCCAACGCCGGAGATCACCACCCATTGCCCGGGCCGTGCTTCGCTGACCTTCAGCCCCTTGTAGACGGTCACTCCGGCGCACAGGATCGGCGCAATCTCCACCGGGTCCGCGCCCTTGGGGATGCGGGCGGCAAATTTGGCGTCAACCAGCATGTACTGACCGAAGGATCCGTCGACTGTGTAGCCGCCGTTCTGCTGCTGCTCGCACAGCGTTTCCCACCCGGTGCGGCAGAATTCACAAACACCGCAGGCAGACCACAGCCAGGCGTTGCCCACCATGTCCCCCAGGGCGACATCCCGTAACGCCGTCTCCCACAGCAACAACCTCCCCGACGCCCTCGTGGCCGGGGATGAAGGGCGGAGTGGGTTTCACCGGCCAGTCACCCTGGGCAGCGTGAAGGTCAGTGTGGCAGACGCCGGTGGTGACCAGCTTGACCAGCACCTGTCCCGGTCCCGGGTCCGGGACCGCCACTTCTTCCACTGACAGTTCCTGTCCAAGCTCGTTGACTACGGCTGCTTGCATGTTTGCCATTCGGTCCTCATCTCCTTGATCCGCGCGGGTGTAGTTCAGCGTAGGTTCGACCGTCCGGGGTTAGAAGAAGCCCTGCTTGTTTTCGGCGTAGCTGACCAGCAGGTTCTTGGTCTGCTGGTAGTGGTCCAGCATCATGGCGTGGTTCTCTCGTCCGATGCCGGAGGACTTGTAACCGCCAAACGCCGCGTGTGCGGGATAGGCATGGTAGTTGTTCACCCATACCCGGCCGGCCTGGATGTCCCGGCCGGCGCGGTACGCGGTGTTGCCGTTGCGGGACCATACGCCGGCTCCGAGGCCGTAGAGGGTGTCGTTGGCGATGGCCAGGGCTTCGCCGTAGTCGGAGAAGCGGGTCACCGAGACCACCGGGCCGAAGATCTCCTCCTGGAAGATGCGCATGTTGTTGGTGCCTTCAAACACGGTGGGCTTCACGTAAAAACCGCCGGCGAGATCGCCGTCGAGCATTAGACGCTCCCCGCCGGTGAGCACTTTTGCGCCTTCCTGATGCGCAATGTCCATGTAGGAGAGGATCTTTTCCAACTGGTCGTTGGACGCCTGCGCACCGACCATGGTGTTGGTGTCCAGCGGATTGCCCTGGATCATCTGCGCGGTGCGGGCCAGCGCATCGGACATGAAAGAGTCGTAAATGGAGTCCTGGACCAGCGCCCGTGAGGGGCAGGTGCACACTTCACCCTGGTTCAGGGCAAACATGTTGAACCCTTCCAGTGCCTTGTCGTAGAAGGCGTCATCCTCCTGGGCGACGTCGGCGAAGAAGATGTTCGGGCTCTTGCCGCCCAGCTCGAGGGTGACCGGAATGAGGTTCTGGCTCGCGTACTGCATGATCAGCCGGCCGGTGGTGGTTTCACCGGTGAAGGCGATCTTGCGGATCCGCTTTGAGGATGCCAGCGGCTTGCCGGCCTCCACGCCAAAGCCGTTGACCACGTTGAGCACACCGGCGGGCAGAATGTCCGCGAGCAGTTCCATGAGGACCATGATCGAGGCCGGGGTCTGCTCGGCCGGCTTCAGGACGATGGCGTTGCCCGCGGCAAGCGCCGGAGCCAGTTTCCAGACAGCCATGAGGATGGGGAAGTTCCACGGGATGATCTGTCCCACCACACCCAGCGGTTCGTGGAAGTGGTAAGCCGTGGTGTTGTCGTCAATCTGGGAGAGCGTGCCTTCCTGCGCGCGGACGGCTCCGGCAAAATAGCGGAAGTGGTCAACGGCCAGCGGCATATCCGCGGCCAGCGTCTCACGGACGGGCTTGCCGTTGTCCCAGGTCTCGGCAACAGCCAGCAGCTCCAGGTTTTCTTCGATGCGGTCGGCGATGCGGTTCAGGATCTGTGCCCGCTCCGCCACCGAAGTCTTGCCCCATGACGGAGCGGCCTTGTGCGCCGCGTCCAGGGCCAGGTCAATGTCCTCTGACGTACCCCGGGCCACTTCGCAGAACACCTTTCCGGTGACCGGAGAAACGTTTTCAAAGTACCCGCCCTTGACCGGGGGCACCCATTCGCCGCCAATCCAGTTCTCGTATCGGGGCTTGAAGGAAAGCTTGGAGCCCTCGGTGCCGGGCTGTGCATATACAGTCATGTTGCGCTCCTGGAGTTGTGACGTCGGTGTCTTTTCCGTCGGTGGCATGAGCGTAGACCCGGCTACGTTGCATCTACGTAGCGCCAGGGATGGTGCAGCGCCTGCACCGGCATTATTGTTGCCGTGGGCAATTTTCCGGACCTGCCCCCGGACGGACCTGACAAGGACGGCACATGGCTATCGAACGCAGTACCGACGGCGGGGCACCGGGCACCAGCCGTTACATCCGTTACCGGTGGTGGGGCCTGCTGGCCATCAGCCTCGGTGTGGCCATGATTATCATGGACGCCACCATCGTGTCGGTGGCCGTGCCCTCAATCGTTGGTGATCTGGGCATCTCCAGCACCCAGATCCAGTGGGTCCAGGAAATCTACACCCTGCTGTTCGCTGCCCTGCTCCTCACCTGGGGCCGGATCGCGGACCGGGTGGGACGACGGCGGGTGATGCTGGTCGGCGTCGTCCTGTTTGTTGCCGCGAGCATACTGTGCGCCCTCGCCGAGTCCGGCGGTGTACTGATCCTGGGGCGCGCCATCCAGGGGTTGGGCGGATCGATGATCCTGCCGACCACCCTGGCCCTGTTGAACGCCAATTTCCAGGGACGCGAACGCGGCATCGCCTTTGCCGTCTGGGGATCAACGATCGGCGGCATGGCGGCCATTGGCCCGCTGCTGGGCGGGTGGCTCACCGAGAATGCCAGCTGGCGCTGGGCTTTTGGCATCAACATC
The DNA here is from genome assembly GCF_002929435.1 of Arthrobacter sp. 9E16. Lineage (NCBI taxonomy): Bacteria > Bacillati > Actinomycetota > Actinomycetes > Micrococcales > Micrococcaceae > Arthrobacter > Arthrobacter sp. 9E16. Next base: position 553,774 of record NZ_PJIU01000001.1, read on the forward strand.
CCGGTTGGCGTGCTGATTGTGGGCGGTCTGCTGCTGTTTGTCGCGGAGTCGTCCGAACCCGTGGTCGGCGCCGCACAGCGCTTGGACCTGGGCGGAGCCGCCCTGTCGATTATCGGCTTCGGGGCACTGGTGTTCGGCCTGATCGAAGGCCGCACCTACGGCTGGTGGAATGCGTCCGAGGACGCTGCGTTCCAGGTGGGGAACCTCTCCCCTGTTCCCCTGGCTTTCCTGCTCGCTGTATTGGCCCTGACGTGTTTTGTGCTGCTGCAGCGCTCGCGGACGGCTGCGGGGAAGGGCGTGATCCTGGATCTGTCGCTTTTCCGGATCCCGTCCTTCGCCAACGGCAACGTCACCGCGCTTATTGTCAGCTTCGGCGAGTTTGGGCTGATCCTTTCGCTGCCGCTGTGGTTCCAGAATGTGCTGGGCTTTACCGCTTTCCAAGCCGGCCTGGCCCTGCTGCCGCTGGCCGCGGGATCTTTCCTCGCCAGCGGAGGCGTTGCGGCGCTGGCACGGAGGTTCAGCCCCATCCTGGTGGTCCGGATGGGACTGGGCCTGGAAATCCTGAGCATTGCCGCCCTGGCCCTGCTGATCCGGCCCGACAGCACAGCCTGGCTGACCTCGCCCATCCTGCTGGTTTACGGCATTGGCGTGGGACTGGCCACCGCCCAACTCACCTCAGTGGTCCTTGCCGAAGTTCCCATCGCCAAGAGCGGACAGGGCTCGGCTACCCAGAGCACCGCGCGGCAGACCGGATCCGCGCTGGGCATCGCCGTGCTGGGAACGGCCTTCTTCACCACCCTGCGCACCGGCACCGAGGACCGGGTGGCGGACGCCGTCGCCGGCAACCCCCAGTTGGGTGCTGTGGTGGATTCCGTCAATGCAACCTCAGGCGGCAGCATCTCCGCACTGGCAGCGGATCCGCAGACCGCTTTCATCGCGGACGCCGCTCGGGAAGCCATGACCAACGGGGCGTCCCTGGCTGGCTGGATCGCCGCTGCCGCACTGCTGATTGGCTTCCTCACCAGCCTGCGCATCAAGCCGGTTATCGGGCCGCAGGCCGGTGAGCCGGCCGGTGTGCGGGCTCCGGAAGAGGGGCCCGGCGCAAGTTCTCCGTAGCCGCTGTCCCGGGTCAGCCCAGGTCCCGCTCAATACGCTGGAGGCCGGCCACTATCGAGGCTTTCCGCGGGGAGCGCGCAGGAAGCAGCTGCAGGGCGCGGGACCAGGCCTCGGCGTCGTCCCTGCCCTCCGGCAACGCCAGGTACGCGAGCAGCGAATCCGGGCCGGCGTCCGAGAGCATCGCCTCGCGCAGCACCATGCTTACCTCGCTGCGCAGAGCGGTAATGGCCGGGGCATCCGAGCGCGGCAGGACCGGCCCCCGGTACAGTCCCAGCGCCAGCCGATAGGCGCCATTCTCCAGGTATCCGAGCACCTGTTTGGCATCAATGACCACCCCGCGCGGAAGCCGGTACGGACGGGACTGCGGTACCAGGGCAGGCTCCGGCGCACCTTGGCTGTGCTTTCCCAGCAGATTCCGCAGCCGCAGCATTTCAGCACGGACGGTGCTCACGGAGGTGCGCTCCGGATAGACCATGACGGAAAGTTCATCGGCGGTGAGCCCGCCCGGGTGCAGGGCAAGGAGAGTGAGCAGCTCAGCGTGCCGGGTGCTGAGCGTCGCGGGATGTCCGCCGACGTTGACCACTGCCGGATCACGGCCCAGAACCTGCAGGCTGTCCTGCCGAAGGAGGGTCCGGTGTGCTGAGCGCGGCGAGGCATCCGGCAGGCGCGGACGGCGGCGCAGGTTGCGGCGGCGGCCGGCCTCCTGCAGACGCTCCACCTTCAACTGGGACTCCGCTGCCGCCACGGTGGCTTCAACCAGCGCCAGGGTGTGGGCTGCCACGGCTTCGTCTTTCCCGGTGATGTCCACGACGCCGATGAGGGTCCCCGTATCCGGATCGTGGACGGGCACCGCGGTGCAGCTCCACGAATGGACCTGGCGGCTGAAGTGCTCAGCCCCGGAAATCTGAACGCTCTGGCCCGAGGCAAGCGCGGTTCCCGGGGCGCTGGTTCCAATCGAACGCTCCGACCAGTCCGTGCCGGGGATAAACAGCATTCCTTCCGCGAGCCGGCGTGCGTCGTCGTCGCCCTCCACCCACAGCAGCCGCCCCAGTTCATCTCCCACGGCCACGAGGAGCCCGGTATCGGTGCCCGGGCGGACCAGCAGCCGCCTGATGACCGGCATGATGGCTGCCAGGGGATGCGAGGTGCGGTACTCCCCCAGCTCGGAGCCGGTAAACACCAGCTGTGGAACGGCCTCGTCCGGGTCTGTGTGGTGGCGCAGGGACCGCTGCCAGGATTCACGGACCGGGGGCCGGAGCCAGCGCGTCAAACCGTCCGCAGAACCAAGGTTTTCGTGAGCGCGGAAGGCATCGCGCTGCAGGGCGTCCGCAGTGCGCGGAGGCGGATCATCGTAGTCCTGGTTGTGCACTGCCCCGACCTATCCACACCGATAAGGAGACTGTCCTGGCACCCGCAACTGCGGGTGTCAGGACAGTCTACTCATGCCGCTTCCGTCCGTTCCATGGGAAAGGGCCGAAGCTTCGGTGTTATCCGGGCGTGCCGACGGCGGGTTACTGTCCGCGGGCGATCCGGACCATCTCGTCACGGTCCACAACCTTGACGCGCTCGCGCACCAGCTCGCCCGTGGCGGGATCGGGATGGACGTAGGACGCGCCGAGGCTCTTTTCGTAGGCGTCCAGCTTCAGCCAGCCCTCCCACGTGGTGTATTCCACGCCGCGGTCTTCGAGCAGCTTGATGATGGATTCCTCGTCCGGTTCCTCGGCGGCCGGCAGGTTCAGCCGGTCTTCCAGCAGGAAGCCGATGGTTTCCAGCGCGTCACCCTTGGTGTGTCCGATCAGGCCAACGGGGCCGCGCTTGATCCAGCCGGTGGTGTAGATGCCGGGAACGGGGGTGCCGGCTTCGTCAATGACCCTTCCGCCCTCGTTCGGGATGACGCCGCGCCGGGAGTCAAAGCCCACCTCCGGCAGTTCGGACCCGAAGTAGCCGATCGCCCGGTAGACCGCCTGGACCGGGTAGTCGACGATTTCTCCGGTGCCGCGGGCGTTGCCCGTTCCGTCCAGTTCATTGCGTTCGAACTTCATGCCGGCCACCTTGCCGGGGTTGGCGGGGTCCTCGTAGATCTCCACCGGGCTGTGCAGGAAGTGCAGGTGCAGGCGGCGGGAGGCACCGGAGTCCTGTTCCTCAACCAGCCAGTTGGTCAGCGTGTTGACCATGGTTTTGGTCTGGTTGTTGGTGCGGATCTGCTCGTCCGAGCCTTCGTCGAACTCGAAGTCCTCCGGGTAGAGCACAATGTCAACGTCACGGGAGTGCGAGAGTTCGCGCAGTTCCAGCGGCGTGAACTTCACCTGTGCCGGACCGCGGCGGCCGAAGATGTGGACGTCCGTGACGGGGGACTTTTTCAGGCCCTCATAGACATTGTCCGGAATCTCGGTGGTCAGCAGGTCATCGGCGTGCTTGGACAGGATGCGGGCAACGTCCAGGGCCACGTTGCCGTTGCCGATGACGGCAACTTCCTTGGCGTCCAGCGGCCATTCCCGCGGCACGTCCGGATGTCCGTCATACCAGGACACGAAGTCGGCACCGCCGAAGGAGCCCTCGAGCTCTACGCCGGGGATGCTCATGTCCGCGTCCTTGATGGCGCCGGTGGCGAAAATGATGGCGTCGTAGAAATGCCGGAAGTCGGTAAGGGTCAGATCCTTGCCGTAGTGCACGTTTCCCAGGAACCGGATGTCACCACGATCCATGACTTTGTGCAGGGCGTTGACGATGCCCTTGATCCGGGGATGGTCCGGAGCCACGCCGTAGCGGATCAGGCCGTAGGGCGCGGGGTATTTGTCGAAGAGGTCAATGCTGACCTCGAAGTCCCGTTCAGCTTTGGTGAGGATATCTGCGGCATAAACACCGGCGGGGCCAGCGCCGATGATGGCGACTCGCATGGGGCGCTGCGACCGGTCCGCGGCTGAATTAGACACTGATAGTCCTTCGTCTCGGGGAGAAATCCTGTGCGGAATAACGCACAGTTTCCTATTCTAAATGCCGCGTACGACGGCGTCTAAACGGTTCGGTGCGAACGTCCCCGCGGATGGGCGGGGGACGCGTTTGCAGTCCTGGCCACCGGCTGCGCTGCGGCGGGAATACCCGGCGGTCTCAGCATGTTGTGGCTCACGTGTCTTCTTCGAACGGAACCGGCGCCGAGCGCTCCGCATCCTTGTCCGCCTCCGCCACCTCTCCCGCGTCCGCGCCCGCCCGTTCCGCCCCGCAGCAGCCGGCGGCGCAGGCGTCGCCGCCGCCGTCCGGGGCGTCGTCCGGCAGACGCAGCGAAAACTCCACGGGCATCCTGTTTGGGGTCGGTGCGTATGTGCTGTGGGGACTGCTGCCCCTGTACTTTGTCCTGCTGGTTCCGGCGGGAGCGGTGGAGATTGTTGCCTCCAGAATCGTCTTCTCCCTGGTGTTCTGCGCTGCGCTGCTCACCACCCTGCGCTCGTGGAAGGCCACGGCCGCAGCCGCAAGGAACCCGAGATTGGTGGCCACGCTGAGCGGAGCCGCCGTACTCATTGCCGTTAACTGGCTCACTTATGCGTGGGCCGTCCTGAATGAACACGCGGTGGAGGCCGCCCTGGGGTACTTCATCAACCCTCTGGTCTCCGTGCTCCTGGGCGTGGTGATCCTCAAGGAAAAACTCAGGCCGCTGCAGTGGGTGGCTATGGCGGTGGGGTTTGTTGCCGTGCTGGTACTGACGTTCGCCTACGGCACTGTGCCCTGGGTGGCGCTTGCCCTCGCCTTCAGCTTTGGCCTGTACGGGCTGGTGAAGAAGGGCGTGGGTGGAAAGGTTGATGCAATCTCCAGCCTGACCATTGAGACCGCCGCTCTGACGCCAATCGCCGTCGGCGTCCTGATCTGGCTCTCGATTAGCGGAACGTCCACCATCCTCAGCAACGGCGCCGCTCACTTCTGGCTGCTCGCCGCTTCCGGCATCATTACGGCTGTTCCGCTGATCTTTTTCGGCGCCGCCGCCCGGCGCCTTCCGCTCTCAACTGTGGGCATGCTGCAGTACCTGGCGCCCACCCTGCAGTTCATTATTGCTCTGGCGGTCTTCAAGGAAACCATGCCGCCGGAGCGCTGGGCAGGTTTCGGACTGATCTGGCTGGCGCTGGTGATCCTGACCGTGGACATGATGGGCGGTCCCCGACGGAACCGGCTGCTCCGCGCCGCCGGGGTCTGAGCAGGAGCAACGACTCAAAAAGAAAACAGCCCCCGCTGTCCGAAAGGACGGCGGGGGCTGTTTTGGTCTGCGTGAAGCGTTTAGCGGACCGAAGCTGCGCGCTGGCGCTGGAGTGCCACCAGGGCGGCACCACCGGTCAGCGCCATCAGGGCGCCGATCCCGCCGATGGCCAGCTGCGCGGCATTCAGGCCGGTTGCGGCCAGCTCCGCTGTCCCGTCAGCTGCAGCCGGAACCGGCTGCGCTGCCAGGACGGTGACAGCCTGCTCAACCGTGAAGGTTGTCCAGCCTGCAAGGGCTCCGTTCCGGAACAGAGCCACCTTGTGCTCACCTGCTGCCAGAACGGCCGGAACAGCCACAGCCAGTGATCCCTGGGTGTCTGCAGTAACCTCACCCAGATTGACGCCTGCGGACGGCAGCACCACTTCGTAGGCGGTTCCGCCGTTCAGGCCCGAGATGCGCAGCTGGCTGCCGGATGCAGCAGCGGTGACCGTTCCCCGCGCGGCTTCGGTGAGGAGCGTGTCCTGCCCCAGCGTCACCTGTTCAACAGTGGCGACCCCGGCCGCAGCCTTGGCCTTGGCCTGCTCGGCTGCACGGCGTGCTTCTTCTTCCGCAGCAGCTTGCGCTGCGGCAGCCGTCTGGGCTGCTTCCTTAGCTGCGGCCTCATTAGCTGCTTCCTGGGCGGCAGCTTCCTGTGCGGCGGCCTCGGCAGCTGCGGCTTCCTGGGCAAGGGCCTCGTCAGCGGCGGCCTGCTCTTCAGCAGCCTTCTGAGCAGCGGCGTCCTCAGCAGCCTTCTGAGCGGCGGCCTCCTGCGCGGCCTTATTTGCAGCAGCGGCTTCCTCGGCGGCCTTATTTGCAGCAGCAGCTTCCTCGGCGGCCTTCTGAGCGGCGGCTTCTTCAGCGGCCTTCTTGACAGAGGCCTCTTCAGCAGCCTTCTGAGCAGCGGTCTCTTCAGCGGCCTTGTCCTCCACCGGGGCGGTGTCAGGCTTAGCAGCTGCCGCTTCTTCGGCGGCCTTCTTGGCAGCGGCTTCTTCGGCCGCAGCCTTGGCGGCGGCTTCCGCAGCTGCCTTGGCAGCCTCGGCCTCGCGGGCGGCGTTGGCGGCAGCCTCTTCGGCGGCAGCGCGGGCAGCAGCTTCAGCGGCGGCCTTTTCCTCGGCGGCGCGGGCGGCGGCCTCCTGTGCCGCTGCCTCTTCGGCAGCAGCGCGGGCAGCAGCTTCAGCAGCTGCCTTTTCCTCGGCGGCGCGCGCGGCGGCCTCACGGGCTGCTGCTTCGTCCTGCGGCGAGACCGCGTACTGGCCGAACTTCGCAGTGGCGAGGTAGGCGCCCTGGTTCGGACCGGCAGTCAGCTGGACTGCTCCGATTCCAATATCCGTGTCAGCGGCACGGAGCATGTTGGCGCGGTGCGCCGGCGAATTGACCCACCAGCTAAAAGCCTGGTCGGCGCTCATGTTCCAGACGATGTTCTCGGGGAACGCATAGGATCCCGGGCTGTGCTGGAAGACGCCGGCTCCGTAGATGTTGGCCTGGTCGGCCGACTGCTGTGTCCAGGACTGCGACTCGGCAGACATCTGGTCATTCCAGCGCAGCGGGGCCAGCGCATGCTGTGCCCGGTAATCATTAATCAAGACGTACAGGCGGTTGGCGAACTGAGCGTCCGCGGAGCTTGCCGCTGCGGACGGGATCGAGATCAACGCCGTCATGAGTGCGATGGCGAGCGCCGTGAAGACGCCCACAAGTTTCTTAAAGCGCAAAGTGCATCCTTATGCCTCGGGACCCGGTGAAACACCGGTGCCGGCCGTGCGCAGACTCCCCAGAAGACTGCGGTGCCCGGTAAAAACGTCACGGGGCAACGATGTGAATTTACCGCAGGCACCACCAATAGACAACAGGCCCTCTAATAACATCAGTAACACCAATAACAAATAGGACACGCTGAACCCTGTAACGGCTGTCAGAACCGGGCTTGCCGGAGGGTGGCCCGGGACGCAAAAAGATGCGCCGGGCTCTTCGCAGAGTCCGGCGCATCTCCAGCACCGTGAGGGCATGTAGGCCCAGCAGCTAAAGCTGTGCGCGCACCGCCGCTTCCAACACGTCGAGGGCGTCCGACAGCAGCTCTTCCCCAATCACCAGCGGCGGCAGCAGGCGCACCACGTTGCCGTAGGTGCCGCAGGTGAGGATGATGACGCCTTCAGCCAGACACGCCGCGGCGATGGCTTTGGTGATGTCAGCATCAGGGGTTTTGGTGCCGGGCTTGACGAATTCCAGCGCCAGCATGGCACCGCGGCCGCGGACCTCGCCGATAACGCCGGTGTCTTCAGCGAGCTGCTGCAGCCGCGGAACCGCCAGCTCCTCGATCCGGCGGGCGCGCCCGGAAAGATCGAAGGCTTCCATAGTCTCGATTGCTGCCAAGGCCGCAGCGCACGCGACGGGGTTGCCGCCGTAGGTGCCGCCCAGACCGCCGGCGTGGACGGCGTCGAGCAGTTCGGCGCGGCCGGTGACGGCCGAGAGCGGCATGCCGCCGGCAATTCCCTTGGCCATGGTCATGATGTCCGGAATGACGCCCTCATGCTGCACGGCGAACCATTCGCCGGTACGGCAGAAGCCGGACTGGACCTCGTCCGCGATGAAGACAATTCCCTTGGACTTGGCCCACTCGGCCAGCCGCGGCAGGAAACCTTCCGCCGGAACAATGAAACCGCCCTCGCCCTGAATCGGCTCGATCAGGATGGCTGCCGTTTGGTCCGCGCCAATCTGCTTTTCGATGGCCAGGATGACCCGATCGGCTGCCTCGGCACCGGTGAGCTCCGCATTTTCCTCGCGGAACGGGTAGCTCATGGGCATCCGGTAGATCTCCGAGGCAAACGGCCCGAAGCCGGTTTTGTACGGCATGGCCTTGGCGGTCAGCGCCATGGTGAGGTTCGTGCGGCCGTGGTAGGCGTGGTCAAAGGCGACGACGGCGTCCCGGCCGGTGGCGGACCGGGCAATCTTGATGGCGTTCTCCACGGCCTCGGCGCCGGAGTTGAAGAGCACGGTTCGCTTCTCATGGTCCCCGGGGGTCACTTCGTGCAGCTTTTCGGCCAGCGCAATGTAACCCTCGTAGGGGGTCACCATGAAGCAGGTGTGAGTGAAATGCTCCACCTGCTGCTTCACCGCGTCGACGACGGCGGGATCCGACGCACCGACGCTGGTCACGGCAATGCCGGAACCCAGGTCAATGAAGGAGTTGCCGTCCACATCACGGACGATGCCGCCGTCGGCGTCGGAGACATACACCGGAACGGACGAGGCCACGCCCTTGGCAACCACCGCTGCCCGGCGGGCGTTCAGCTCGGTGGACCTGGGACCCGGGAAGGTCCCGTTGATGCTGCGCTTCTGCTCCAGCCGGTAGGCGGGTGAGAGGGCTTGGGTGCTCATGGGGTGTGCCTTTCAAACGGTGTTGCGGGGAGGTAGGTGCTGCGTTGCGGCAGCGGGAGTGAAGCCTAGGCGTCCAGCGCGGTCATGACGTGCTTGATCCGCGTGTAGTCCTCTACGCCGTACATGGAGAGGTCTTTGCCGTAGCCGGAGCTCTTGAACCCGCCGTGGGGCATTTCGGCCGTCAGCAGGATGTGCGTATTGATCCAGACGGCGCCGAAGTCAAGGTCGCGGGCCAGCCGCATGGCCCGGCCGTGGTTGGTGGTCCAGACGCTGGATGCCAGGGCGTATTCGACGTCGTTGGCCATTTCCACCGCCTCTTCCTCGGTGCGGAAACTCTGCACCGTGATGACGGGGCCGAAGGTTTCCTTCTGGACGATGTCATCATCCTGGCGGGCGCCGGTGATGACCGTCGGTTCAAAAAAGAACCCCTTGGCACCGGCACGCTTGCCGCCGGTGACAATGCTGCAGTGCTCCGGCAGGGCGTCGATGACGGCATTGACCGCGTTGAAGTGGTTGATGTTGTTCAGCGGTCCGAAGTAGTTCTCCTCGGAATCCTCGTGCCCGGTCTGCAGGGTTTTGGTGTGTTCCACCAGGGCGGCCACAAACTCGTCCTGGACAGAGTCCTCCACGAGTACGCGGGTGATGGCGGTGCAGTCCTGGCCTGCATTAAAGAAGGAGAACTCGGCCACGGCCCGGGCAGTCTTCTGCAGGTCCGCGTCAGCGAACACCACAGCCGGCGCCTTGCCGCCGAGTTCCAGGTGCGCACGCTTGAGTGTTTTGGCGGCGCCGGAAGCCACCGCGATGCCGGCGCGGACCGAACCGGTGATGGACACCAGGCCCGGCACGGGGTGCTCCACCATTGCGGCACCGGTTTCTCCGGTGCCCAGGACCACGTTCAGGACGCCGGGAGGGAAAATCTCCCCGGCGAGGCGGGCCAGAACGAGTGTGGATTCGGGCGTGGTGTCGGAGGGCTTGAGCACTACGGTGTTCCCCGCGGCGAGCGCCGGGCCGATCTTCCAGACGGCCATCAGCAGCGGGTAGTTCCAGGGGGCAACCTGGGCGACGACGCCGATAGGCTCTCGGCGGATGAATGAGGTGTGATCCTCCATGTACTCCCCCGCTGCCTTGCCCTCCAGCAGACGGGCAGCACCGGCAAAGAAGCGCAGCTGGTCCGCTCCCACGGCCACTTCCTCCGCGGCAATGACCGACCGCACCTGTCCGGTGTTGCGGTGTTGGGCGTCCACCAGTTCATCGGCATTGGCTTCCAGTGCGTCGGCCAGACGAAGGAGCATGAGCTGGCGTTCGGACGGAGTGGTCCGCTTCCAGGTCTTGAAGGCGGCCGCGGCGGCCTCCATGGCGGCGTCGACGTCGGCCTGATTGGACACCGGAGACGAGGCAACCACTTCGCCGTTGACCGGGTTGATGATTTCCAGCTGTTCGGTTCCCTGTGCCGGGACAAACTCTCCGTTGATGAAGTTCTGCAGCGTCTGGGCCATGGCTCGCACTGTCCTTTCGGGTGGAGGTAAGCCCGGACTCCGTTGCCCCGGACTTTCCTCTCAACCTATGCGGTGAAGACTTCGTTCCATAGGGACAAAACTACAACGGTCACCGTCTTGGTCTGTGCAGGCGACCAAAGCCCGCCCGTATAGTTGCTGCATGCCAATCCAACTGTCCGATCTCCTCGCCGCTCCCGGTCTCAACCTGCGCAAATGCGGCACTGCCGAGCTCACACCCGCGCCCCTCCAGTGGGTTGCGGTGACCGAACTTGAAGATCCGTTTCCCTTCCTGGGCGGCGGAGAGGTCGTATTGACGACGGGGCTGCGGCAACGCAGCGGAGCCGTGCAGCGCAGTTTCGTGGACAGCGTGCACCGGGCCGGAGCGCTGGCTATTGGTTTTGGCACCGGACTCAGCCACGCAAAGGTGCCGGCTGCCCTTCTCGAAGCGGCGGACCAGCGCGGCCTGTCCGTCTTCGAAGTTCCCTACGAGACCCCGTTCGTGGCCCTTGGCAAGATGGTGGCGGACGCATTGGCGGCTGATCACGTCACTCAGCTTCGCGATCTGCTCGCTGCACACCAGTCCCTGGCGGCAGCACTGCTGGGCGGGAAAGGCCTGCCCGGATTGCTGCAGGAACTCTCCGGGCTGCTGGACAGCCCGGTTGCCCTGTACCAGTACGGTGCGCGGCTGTTCACCACCGGTGCCCGCGCCGAGTCCGGGCCGCGCCGGCGAGTTCCCATCGCCACCGGCCTCCGGGACCGGTGCACCCTGATGATCGCTGAACCCTATCTCCGGTCGGACATTGTGGCCTACGCCCAAAGCCTGATCAGCGTCGAACTAAGCAACCAGGCCCGCCGGCGCACCCGCGAGCGCGCCGTGACCGGTCAGCTGCTGGCCGACGTCGTCGCGGGTCGGCTGACCGGCACCGACGCCTCGATGCGCCTGCAGGGGGCCGGCATCTCCATGACGGGGCGCAACGTGACTTTCCTGGTGGAAGCCGCTTCCGGCCAGGTGCGCTCGCTGCCGTCCCTTCCGCTGCCCGCGGAGTTCGACGGCGCTGCCACCGCCGTCGTCGACGACCGGCTGGTTGTCGTGGTTCCGCAGGGTTCCCGCCCCGAACTCGCCCGGATCCTTTCCGACTACCTCTACGGCAGCGGGCTCACCGCGAAGATCGGCATCGGCGGTTCCTACGCGGACCATGCCGGGCTGCGCTGGAGCTATTTCGAGGCCAAGGAAGCCCTCCAGCGGGGCCAGAGCCTCAACGAACCGGTTCGGCTGAGCCTCACCTCACTGCTGATGTCCGGCACCGACGTTCCGCTGGCCGATCTCGCCGCCGAAGCGCTGGACCCGGTGACGGACTTTGACGCCGCCCACGACGCAAACCTGCTGGAGACCCTGGATCATTACCTGGCCCTGAACGGATCCGTGGCTGCCGTGGCGGATGAGCTGGGACTGCACCGAAACACCGTGCGCTACCGCCTGGGGCAGATTACCGAACTGACCGGCTACGACCCCGCCGTCACCGCGGACCGGGTACATCTGTTCCTGGCACTGAATGTTCGCCGTCTCGGCCTCGGAGCGCCCTGAGGTGCGGGACACAAAACTTCTCCGCGTTATCTAGTACGGTGCAGGTATTCAAAGTGCAAACCACCATCACGTAGACGCCGCAACCTTAAGAGTGCCCGCTGCAGTGTCCACACGAGGAGCCACCAATGCCGCAGTCGGGGATCGATTTTTCCAGTGCTGACAACAGCGTCCGTCCCCAGGACGACCTCTACCAGCATGTCAACGGCGCGTGGCTCAACAGCACCGTAATCCCTGATGACAGGCCGCTGGAGGGCACGTTTACCGCCCTGCGTGACGGAGCTGAACTGGCAGTCAAGGCGATTATCGAAGAAGCCGCCGCCAAAGGAGAGTCCGCATCCGGCGTCGAGCAGCAAATCGGCGGCCTTTACTCCAGCTTCATGGACGTCGCTGCAGCCGACCAGCTGGGGTTGAAACCCCTGCAGGAACGTCTGGAACAAATCCGCGGCGTGCGCTCAATCGAAGAGTTCGCGGGCCTGCTTGGCCGGCTGTTCCGCTCCAACGTCCACGGTCTCTTTTCCATCTACCCCGACCCGGACGCGGGCAACCCGGAACGGGTCATCCTCCATCTCGGGCAGGGTGGCCTGGGGCTGCCGGATGAGTCCTATTACCGCCAGGACAAGTTTGCCCCTGTCGCAGCGGCCTACGGCGACTACGTTGCCAGGTTGTTCACCCTCGCTGACATCCCTGATGCCCAAGCCGCGGCGTCCCGCGTCGTCGAACTCGAAAGGGCCCTGGCCTCGTATCACTGGGACCGGGTCACCTTGCAGGATGCCCACAAGACCTACAACCTCAAGACAGCCGCTGAAGCCGCTGCTCTCTTTCCGCTGCTGGACACGTGGTTTGAAGCCGCCCGGGTGGAACCGGCCAAACGGGATGAGGTTATTGTCAGCACTCCGGACTTCTTCGCCGGTGCCGCCGGCTTGCTGGAGTCCGAGCATCTGGGCACTTGGAAGGAATGGCTGACGCTGCGGGCACTTAGCTCGGCCGCCCCCTACCTGTCCTCTGAATTTGTGGAGGCACATTTTGACTTCTACGGCACCACTCTCAGCGGGACACCCCAAAACAAGGAACGGTGGAAGCGCGGGGTGGCCGTCGTCGAAGCGAACCTGGGCGAGGCAGTGGGCCGGATCTACGTGGAGCGGCACTTCCCCGCCGGCCACAAAGCCCGGATGGAGTCCCTCGTTGCCAACTTGACCGAGGCCTACCGGGACAGCATCTCCTCCCTGGAGTGGATGGGCGAAGAAACGAAGGCTGAAGCACTGATGAAGCTGAAGGCCTTCCGTTCCAAGGTGGGGTTCCCGGAAAAATGGATCGACTACTCGGACATTGAGATCGATCCGCATGATCTTCTGGGCAATATCGAGCGGGCCCACAACGCGGACGTCGACCGGCATCTGGACGAGATCGGCAAACCGGTTGACCTCACCAAATGGCGCCTAACACCGCAGACGGTGAACGCCTACTACCACCGGACGCTCAACGAGATCGTCTTTCCCGCCGCCATCCTCCAGCCGCCCTTCTTCAACGCGGAAGCAGACGACGCCGTCAATTACGGAGGAATCGGAGCGGTGATCGGCCACGAAATCGGCCACGGATTCGATGACCAGGGTTCACAGTTCGATGGCAGCGGCGCGCTCCGGAATTGGTGGACTGACGAGGACCGGGCCGCGTTTGAAGCTTTGACGGCCAAGCTGGTGGCGCAGTACGACGCGCTCTCTCCGTATGCCGCACCAGGCCACAAGGTGAACGGAAAGCTGACCCTGGGCGAGAACATCGGCGACCTCGGTGGTCTGGCGATCGCTTATAAGGCCTACCTCCTCAGCTTGGGCGGAGCCGAACCGGAGGTGATTGACGGCGTCACGGGACAGCAGCGGTTCTTCATGTCATGGGCAGCCGTATGGCGCCAGGTAATCCGTTCCGAGGAAGCAATCCGGAGACTGGCGACGGATCCCCACTCTCCCAACGAGTTCCGCACAAACGCCATAGCCCGCAACCTCGACGCTTTCCATGAAGCATTCAAGGTCACCGCCTCCGACGGCATGTGGCTGGATCCGGAGCAACGCGTCAGCATCTGGTAACGCGCAGGTCCTTCTCGTCTTCACCCCCTCCCCCGGGCAGCATCGCGCGTGCACGCAGGGGAAAATGCGGGCCCTTGCGTTGCATCAGACGGCGGATTCGGTGTTGAGCGGTGCGTTCAGCCCCCTGAGCGGCGTAGTCCGGGGATCGGGCGGTTGTCCCTCGTTGTCCGGGTTTGGCGGGCATACGGTTACTCCCAACTGGCTCGTCTGAGCGAGTGCACTCTGAACATGCCTGCACTGCCGGAGTTCAGATGTGTCTTTTCACGAGGAGGTGAAGTCCTGTGGAGATTACTGAAGAAAACATCACCGAAGAACGATCCGCGATGTTGTCCAGGCTCGGTCTGGACGTACAGAACAAAGGAACCATGGGCCGGATTTTGGCCACCGGTTCCATCGCCGAGGCAACCGAACGCCCGGACGGCACGATGGAAGCCACCATTCGGATCAACGAAGACGAGATCTGCTGGGAACCGGCAATTCTGGTGCTTCCGCACGGCGGCGAACTTGACCTGACGGTCATCAACGATGACACAAACACGCATTCGTGCCTGCTGCCCAGTAACGGTGACCAGAAGTTTCTGTGGCTGGTGAACCATTCCAGGGGCCGGGCAACCCTGACCCTGGATGGGCCGGGCTACTACTGGTACAGCTCACCAGGAGGAAACGATGAGGGCCGCGGCCTGACCGCCGCCATCGTGGTGCGGGGCGAAGTGCCCCCGGAAGCCCGCCTCGACCGTCCCGACCAGCCCCGACCATAGGAAGGAACTGAACCAATGACTATTGAGTATTTGGACGCCGGTGAGGCAATCAGCCACGGTGCCCTCAGCGCCGTACCCGGTGTTGCACCGGCGGTTACGGACAACATTGACTACGAGCGTTTGCTGAGATCACGTGCGGAGTCGCATAACTGGATCACTTACTACGGCGCCTATGACGGGCAGCGGTACAGCCTGCTGGACCAGATCAACACGGAGACCGTAAAGCAGCTCACCCCGGCCTGGATCTTCCAGGCCGGGCAGTCGGGACAGATTGCCGGCGCCTCGACCTACGCTTTCGAGACCTGCCCGCTGATCGTGGACGGCGTCATGTACGTCACCGGATGGGACGGCTGGTTCTGGTGTCTGGATGCGGTGACGGGCAAGGAACTCTGGCGCTACAAGCATGCGGTGCCCTATGACGTTTCGCTGTGCTGCGGCAACGTCAACCGGGGTTGCGCAGTGGCAAACGGAAAAGTGTACTTCGTGACCCCGAACGCCCAGCTGGTGGCGTTGGATGCTGCCAACGGCCAGAAGGTGTGGCAGAAGACCATTGGTGACGTGCGTGCCGGTGAAAGCGCATCGCTGGCTCCGACAGTCATTAAGGACCTGCTCATCACCGGAAGCGCCGGCGGCGAGTTTGGCGTGCGCGGCCATATCGATGCGTGGGATCTGGAAACCGGCGAGCAGCGCTGGCGCACCTACACCGTGCCCAAGCCCGGCGAGCCGGGTTCGGAAACCTGGCCCGCTGACGGTGAGGCCTGGCAGCGCGGCGGGGCAAACCACTGGGTCACCGGAACGTATGACCCGGAGACGAACCTGTACTACGCGGGCACTGGAAACCCTGCCCCCGATTTCGACGGCGAAGTCCGCGAGGGAGACAACCTTTACACCGACAGCGTCGTTGCACTGGACGTCGACTCAGGTCAGATCAAGTGGCACTACCAGTTCACTCCGCACGATCTGTGGGATTACGACTCCACGATGGAAATGACCCTGTTCGAGCGCGACGGCAAGAAGCTGCTCGGGCATTTCGACAAGAACGGTTACTTCTTCGTCCTGGACCGTACCAACGGTGAACTGCAGAACGTCACCCCCTTCGTGGACCGCATCGACTGGGGTGTCATTACCCCGGACGGAAAGGTCACACCCCGGAAGTACCCGGACAAAGAGGGTGTTCCCGTTCACTTCTACCCCGGCCCGGCAGGCGCGAAGGAATGGACCCACGCGGCATACAGCCCGAAGACCGAGATGTTCTACGTGCCGGTCGCCGACGTGGGTGCCACCGCAACCCGGCGTCGCCGGGAGTTCAAGGAAAGCATGCCGTACTGGGGTGCCGGCGTTGCCGTGGACATCGACGACATGGCCGGCTCGGTCAGCGCGTTCGACACCCACGGCGAGGAAAAGTGGCGCTGGCGCATCGACTACCCCATGGCCGCCTCGGTTCTGGCCACCGCAGGGGACCTGGTCTTCGCAGGCACCCCGACCGGTGAGTTCGTCGCCCTGGATGCCCGGACCGGTGAGAAGTTGTGGGAATTCCAGTGCGGCAGCGGCCACCACGGCAGCTCCTCGACCTACAAAGTCGACGGCAAACAGTACGTCGTTGTCCCCGTCGGTTGGGGTGGATGGCTTGAAGGCATCATCCCCGGAATGCTCGGCGCCGGCCACGGCAGCGCGTTGATCGCGTTCGCCCTGCCCGACTGATCCCCGCCCATCAAGAACTGATCCCCGCCCTTTAGGAACAGAAAGGAAAAACAAACATGACCGCTAATAACGATCTGCAGAAGTGGGAAGCCCCCACCCTCGCGGAAATCCGCGTGTCGGCCGAGGTCACCGCCTACGTCGCCACGAAGTAATTCACATCAGGCGGGCCGCCGGGCGACACGGTCCGGCGGCCCGCCTGCCACCAGCGAAAAGGATGCCATCAACGATGTGGGCACGAGTACTCGGATCAGCCGCCGGCGGAGGATTCCCGCAATGGAACTGCGACTGTCCCCGATGCCGGGCAGTACGAGACGGCTCACGGCCCTGCGTCCCGCGCAGCCAATCGTCCATTGCGGTAAGCGCCGGCCGGCAACAATGGTTCCTGATTAACGCCTCGCCCGATATCCAGTTCCAAATAGAAGCCTTCGGGGCCCTGCACCCCGCAGACGGCAGTGTGACCCGGATGCAGTCCGTCCTGCTCACCGACGCCGAGCTTGACCACACACTCGGCCTGCTCCTGATGCGGGAAGGCCGCGGGCTCGAGATACACGCAACCGAGTCGGTGTATGAGACTCTCACCACCGGCACCGGGATACTGCGGACGCTCGAAGGTTACTGTCCCGTCACCTGGCGACCGGTGATGCCGGGCACCGAGATGATGCTGGGCGAAGGACTGTCCTACCGCGCCTTCGATGTCCCCACGACCAAACGGATGCGGTTCCCCGGGGCCGCGGAGAAAGGCCGGGTGGTGGGCTACCGCATCACCGATACCGCCAGTCAGCGAAGCCTGGTCTATCTCCCCGGCGTGCAGCAGATCACACCGGACGTCCTTGAGGAGCTGGCGGGCTCCTCCGCACTGCTGGTTGACGGCACCTGCTGGCGCGATGATGAGATGCCCGGCCTCGGCCTTGCCAGCAAGACATCGCGCGACATGGGACACATGCCCATAGACGGACCGGACGGCAGTCTCGAGCTGCTTGCACCCCTGCCCGTCGACCGCAAGATCTACATCCACATCAACAACACCAATCCCATCTTGATCGACGACTCCCCCGAACGCCTGTCCCTGGACAGGCGTGGCCTCGAGGTCGCCGTAGACGGCTTGGAACTGGAAATCTAAGGAGCAATGATGACGGCAGTACTCACCCCCGATGAACTCGAGGAAACGCTCCGCTCACACGCCAAGCAGTACCACAGCGAGCATCCGTTCCACCGTCGGATGAACGATGGCCAGTCCAGCCGTGAGGAGATCCGGGGGTGGGTGGCCAACCGCTTCTATTACCAGGTCAACATTCCCCGGAAGGACGGGGCGATCCTCAGCAGCTGCCCGGACAGTGATGTCCGGCGCCGCTGGGTCCAGCGGATCATCGACCACGACGGCGTCACTGAAGGAACCGGAGGAATCGAGTCCTGGCTGCGTTTGAGTGAGGCAGTCGGCCTGACCCGCGAGGAAGTGGAGGATTCACGGCATCTGCTCCCGGGCGTGCGGTTTGCCGTGGATGCCTACGTCACCTTCACCCGCACCCGGCCCTGGGTGGAGGCGGTGGCATCCTCCCTCACCGAATTGTTCGCACCCGATCTGATGGCCGAGCGGATCGCGGCATTCGAACGCGACTACACCTGGATTGCACCGGAGGGCCTGGCCTACTTCCGGTCCCGCCTCACCCAGGCCCCCCGCGATTCACAACACGGTCTTGAGATCGTCAGGAAGCACTGCACCACACCGGAAACGCAGGCAGCAGCGGTGGCGGCGCTGTCCTTCAAATGCGATGTGCTCTGGAGCATGCTGGACGCAATGGAACAGGCCTATGGAAATCGCTGACCTGAATGCCCGGCCGCGGTTGGCGCCGCACGTACGGATGGTTTTCAATGCCGCACGCGGGGAACACGCGTTATTGTCACCGGAATTGATTTGGGTCATCAACGCCACCGGAGCCGCCATCGTCGAGTTGTGCGATGCCAAACGGACTATCGCGGAAATCGCCGTCGAATTGCGCGGCCAGTTCGACCAAGTCGCTGAAGGCGACGTTCAACGCTTCGTGGCCGACCTCGTCACCAAGCACGGCATGGAGGTAGACCATGGATAACCCTTACGGACTGCTCGCAGAACTCACGTATTCCTGCCCGCTGCAGTGTTCCTACTGCTCCAACCCCCTTCAGCTCGATGATTATCGTGACGAGCTGAGTACCGAGGAGTGGAAAAGAGTATTCACCGAGGCCGCCGGCCTGGGCGTGCTCCAGCTGCATCTTTCGGGCGGTGAACCGCTGCAGCGCCGCGACATCGTCGATCTGGTGCAGCATGCCAACCAGCTGGGCCTGTACACAAACCTGATTACCAGCGGGCTCGGGCTGTCCACGCTTCGTGCCGAGCAACTCCGCAAGGCGGGCCTCGACCACGTGCAGCTCAGCATCCAAGCCGATGACCAAGCCCTGTCCGATCAGATAGCAGTGACTACCTCGTTCGAACGCAAGCAGGTAGCCGCAGGGCTCATCAAGTCACTGGGCTGGCCGCTCACCCTGAACGTTGTGTTGCACCGGCAGAACATCGACAGGATCGGGGGCATCCTCGATATGGCGGAGGCGATGCAAGCCGACCGGGTGGAACTGGCGAACACGCAGTATGCCGGCTGGGCAGGACCCAACCAGGCCGAGCTGCTGCCCACCAGGAACCAGTTGGAGGGTGCGGAGGCGGTGGTGCGGGCGGCCCGGGAGCGGATCGGGGATCGGATGGAGATCATCTATGTCATGCCCGACTACTACAGCATGTTTCCCAAGCCCTGCATGGACGGCTGGGCCAGCCGGCAATTTACCGTGGTGCCCAACGGCGAGGCGCTGCCATGCCCGGCAGCCCATGAGGTGGCCCGCGGCCTCGGCCTTCCCCCTGCCACAGTGCGCGAGCACTCACTCCAATGGATCTGGAATGAGGCACCACTGTTTCAGCAGTACCGCGGGACCGATTGGATGCCGGATCCGTGCCGAAGCTGTGACCGGAAGGAAATCGACTTCGGCGGCTGCCGCTGCCAGGCCTTTGCGCTCACCGGTGACGCTGCCCGGACTGACCCCGTCTGCCATCTGTCTCCCGATCACGGAATTGTCGAGGCGGCAGTGGAGGCAGCCAACGACCCGCTGCGGCCGCACAACGGACCGTTGATTCCCCGCGCGAAGGTGAGCCGCGCCAAGCGCGCTGCCACAGCGACGCAGGAAAGGCCGGCGCGAACTTCGCTGTCGCTGTCCCCCACCAGATTGAAGGATTAGAAATGGGACATCTGGAGATACGCTGCGTCGATGCGGACGGGGCGCGGTTCTGATGCCGGACACCGATGTCAGCGGCCGGAGAAACGACAGCAAGCGTCCGCCGTGCTACCAGTGCGGTGAGGCTTACACTCCGGAGGACGCGGACCGGCACCTGGAACCGGTCAATTGCACCCGGTGTCCGCGCTGCAAGATGATGCCCGCGTGCTACACGTGCCGAAACATGTACTGCAACTGTGAAGTGCACCAGCTCTGAAAACCTCGCAGGGCCATGCGTCTTGGTGTGATGCGGATTCGGAATAAGTGGTCTGTTCACTCCACTGAGCGGCGTGGTCCCGGGATCGGGCGGTTGCCCCTCGTTCTCAGCCTTGAGCGGGGCTACCGTGTCCAGTGGGAGACCAATGACGAAACCATGGCCGCAAACGGAGCAGCGGAACCGCCCGGCCCCTTTGATTCCTGCCCATCAATAAGGAGAAAGGAAACCAGAATATGACTGCTAACAACGATCTGCAGAAGTGGGAAGCCCCCACCCTCGCGGAAATCCGCGTGTCGGCCGAGGTAACCGCCTACGTCGCCACCAAGTAAGTGACACAGGCGTTCCACCGGGCCGCATGGCCCGGCGGAACGCCTGCCAAAAGGAGCAGCCATGTCGGGGAACCCGGACGCCTACGTCCACCGAACCTACGATCAGACCGTGAAAGCCCGGCGGCCGGCCACACGCCGGGGACTGCCGGTGGCGGAAAGCGGAAATCCGCAGGACGGCTCAACCCGGACGCTTCATTTGACGTCTCTGGCTCGACCCGGCCGTGCCGCCAATCCGTTGGACAAGGACTTCGACTATGCCACGGAATTCCGCTCCCTGAACCTCGACG
Organism: Arthrobacter sp. 9E16; assembly: GCF_002929435.1. Lineage (NCBI taxonomy): Bacteria > Bacillati > Actinomycetota > Actinomycetes > Micrococcales > Micrococcaceae > Arthrobacter > Arthrobacter sp. 9E16. The sequence continues at coordinate 574,226 of NZ_PJIU01000001.1, forward strand.
ATCTGGCACGCGATGTGGACGAGGTCTTGACGACGTCGCAGGACTGGTGGCCCGCCGACTTTGGGCACTATGGACCGCTTGTGCTGCGGATGGCCTGGCACAGCGCCGGCACCTACAGGGTTGGCGACGGACGGGGAGGCGCCGGTGCCGGGATGCAGCGTTTCGCCCCCTTGAACGGCTGGCCTGATAACCGCAACCTCGACAAGGCGCGGCGCCTCCTGTGGCCGGTCAAGAAGAAATACGGCAACAAGATCTCCTGGGCCGACCTGATGATTTTCGCAGGGAATCGTGCACTGGAGACGATGGGTTTCAAGACGTTCGGGTTTGGCGGGGGCCGTGAGGATGCATGGTCTGCCGACGAGACCTACTGGGGTCCGGAGTCACGGTGGCTCACCGACGAGCGGCACAGCGGCATCCGGGACCTGGACGAGCCCCTGGCTGCCAGCGAGATGGGACTGATCTACGTCGATCCGCAGGGACCTGCCACGGTGCCCGACCCTAAAGCTTCAGCGCGCGACATCCGTCAAACGTATGCCCGCATGGGGTTGAACGACGAGGAGACCGTCGCCCTGAACGCGGGCGGGCACACCTTCGGCAAGAGCCACGGCGTGGCCGATCCTGCCATCTATCTCGGAAAGCAACCCGATGCCGCACCGCTCGAGCAGCATGGCCTGGGCTGGGCCAACCACTTTGGAACCGGCAAGGGTGCCGATACCATCAGCAGCGGGCTTGAAGGGATCTGGACAGCCACCCCCATCACATGGGACAACAGCTTCCTGGAGACATTATTTGCCTATGAATGGGAAGTAGCACTCAGCCCCGCCGGGCTATGGCAGTGGATCCCCAAGGATGGCGGCGGTGCCGGCACCGTACCGGACGCCCATGACCCTTCCAAGACCCATGTTCCCACCATGCTCACCACGGATCTCGCGTTGCAGGCGGATCCGGCCTACGAAGCGATAGCGCGGCGATTCCTCGAGAATCCGGACCAGTTGGCTGATGCCTTCGCCCGGGCATGGTTCAAACTTACGCATATCGACATGGGGCCAACTCAGCGCTATCTGGGGTCGTGGGTCCCATCCGAACCCCTGATCTGGCAGGACCCGGTACCGGACGTGGACCATGACCTCGTTAGTGCCGGCGATATCACTGAGCTAAAGAACCGGCTGCTCGAGTCAGGGCTGACGGTAGGCCAACTTGTTTCAACCGCATGGGCTTCGGCCTCCACGTTCCGGGACAGCGACAAGCGCGGTGGAGCGAACGGCGCCCGCATCAGTCTCGAACCGCAGCGGAGCTGGGCTGTCAACGAGCCCGACGCCCTGGCAGCGATACTGGACGTACTTGGGAAAATCCGCGATCAGTTCAATGCTTCCCGACGCGGCGGCACGCAAATTTCCCTCGCCGACCTGATCGTGCTTGGAGGGTGCGCGGCAGTAGAACGTGCCGCGGCCGGAGCTGGTCATACCATCGAGGTCCCGTTCCAGCCCGGACGCACTGATGCGACACAGGAGTGGACCGATCCTGAACGATTCGCCGTGCTCGAACCTGCCGCCGACGCCTTCCGCAGTTACCCCGGCGACGGCAACGGGCCGCCGGCCGAGGTACTCCTCATCGAGCGTGCAGGCCAGCTGACGCTCAGCGCCCCGGAAATGGCGGTGCTGCTCGGCGGTCTGCACGTGATCGGCGCCAACTATGGAGGTTCCCGCCTCGGTGTGCTCACCTCAACGCCGGGCCTGCTGACAAACGACTTCTTCGTCAACATCCTTGATATGGACACTGTGTGGGTGCCGGTGGCGGACGATGCCACGCCTGAGATCACATACGAGGGCCGCGACCGCCACACGGGTGAACCTAAGTGGGCCGCAAGCCGCGTCGACCTCTTTTTTGCCAACAATTCCGAACTGCGTGCACTCTCTGAGGTCTATGCCAGCCAAGACGCGGAAAATAAATTTCTACGCGATTTCGTGTCCGCGTGGCACAAGGTCATGAACCTGGACCGGTTCGACCGCTGGTGATTTCGCAGCCGCGGTTCCGCCCTGCCCGCTGACGCAGGCAGGGCGGAACCGCGCAGGTGCCGGTGTCAGAGGGCTTTGACGCCTGCTTCTGCAACGTCCTGGTCCTGGTTGCCGGAACCGCCGCTGACGCCGATGGCGCCAACCACTTCCCCGTCACGGATGAGCGGGATGCCGCCGGCAAAGATCATGATCCGGCCGTTGTTGCTGGCAGCAATGCCGTAGAACTGCTGGTTGGGCTGGGAGTTCTCGGCCAGGTCCTTGGTTTGGATATCGAAGGCCCGGGAAGTGAAGGCCTTGTTGATGGAGATGTCGATGCCGCCAAGCCAGGCACCGTCCATCCGGACATGAGAGATGACGTTGCCACCGACGTCGACGACGGCGATGTTCATGGGCTGGCCTATCTCGGTGGCTTTGGCCTCGGCGGCGCTAATGATGTTACGGGCGTCCTCAAGAGTCAGTGCCATAACGTTCTCCTCGATCTAGTGGGCAGGCAGACGTCGTCGTTAATGCCAGCCCATTGAGTTGGAAATTCATGCCGCCGTCCGGGCGGCACTGGTTGGCAGGGTACGGGTTTGACGGTTGATTTGCCTGCGTAATTGACGGATTTTTTATGCGTTCCCGAGCATCCCGGCTTCCCCATTTCCTTGTGATGTAACAGGAGTTACACTTCGAAATGTGATGCAACATATCGACTGGGTCCTGATCCTGCCGCAGCTTCCTTCCGAACCCTCCCGGCACCGGGTCGCCGTATGGCGCCAGCTGCGCAAGGCGGGCGCCGTGCCGGTCTCACCCGGCGTTTGGGCACTCCCTGCCGGACCGGCGTTCCAATCGGAACTGGACCGCGCCGGAGAACTGTGCCGCAAGGGCGGCGGAACTTTGGCCGTTGTTGATGCAACGCCGCGGGACGAGGCCTCGGCCGCAATGATCCGGAATGCTTTCACTGCGGTGCGCATCGATGAATGGGCTGAGTTCACCGCTGACTGCGGCAAGTTCGAGGTGAAAATTGCCCGGGAAATCCAGAAGCGGAAGTTCACGTTCGCTGAGCTGGAGGAGGAAGAGCAGAGCCTGGATCGGCTGCGGCGCTGGTACCGGGACCTGAAAAGGCGGGACATACTGGAGCTGCCTGAGGCGAAGGCCGCCGACGTGCGGCTGCGTGCCTGTGCAGCCGCCTTGGAGGACTACGCAGAGCAGGTATATCAGGCCGTTCATGGTGCATCCGGAGACGGCGGCCGCCGCCTGGCCGAGCCGACACTGTTGGAGGCTCCGCAGGAACAGGCCGGTTCCCGCTCATGAACGCCCGGCAGAGGCGCAGCAAAGCCGCCGGGGCAACTCCTCCGGCGGTCCCGAAGCCCTCTGCCCGCATCCTGGCGCCCCTCTACGCCGCTGGATTCACCACGGCCTTCGGAGCCCACAGCATAGCTGCCGGGCTCGGTGCCGAAAGCGGCGGGATAGGAATGGGGATGCTCACCCTCGGTGTGCTCCTTGCCATTTACGACGTCGCCGAAGTGGTCATCAAGCCCGTCTTCGGTTACCTGAGCGACAGGATCGGCGCCAAGCCGATCATTGTGGCCGGGTTGTTCGGTTTCGCCCTCGCCTCTTTGTTGGGTACTACGTCGGCCACCCCCCTCATGCTTGGGCTTGCCCGGCTGGGGCAGGGCATAGCCGCAGCAGCCTTTTCCCCGGCGTCGTCAGCGGCTGTTGCCCGATTGGCCGGGACGGCCGCGGCGGGCAGCTACTTCGGCAAGTATGGTTCGTGGAAGGGCCTGGGCTACGTGCTCGGCCCCCTGCTGGGCGCCGTGCTTATCTGGGCCGGGGGCTTCCGCGCCCTGTTCCTGTCAATGGCCATTGCCTCAGCCGCGGCCGCTGTATGGGTTTGGATCGCCATGCCTGCGCTGCAGGTTCTCGCCCGCCCGCGCTACACCGTAACCGAACTGGTGCGCCAAAGCACCCGGCGTTCCTTCCTGGTGCCCACGCTGGCACTGGCAAGCACTACGGGAGCTCTCGGCGCGTCCGTCGGCTTCCTGCCGCTGCTGGGCAACAACCTGCACTTGAACCTGTTCGCGAGCATAGCCGTGGTGTCCCTCCTCGCCTTGTCTTCCGCCCTGATCCAGCCGCTGGTGGGCCGATTGTCGGATCAGGGCCGCATCACAGCCCCCGCCGGCATGGGTCTGGGCCTGGCCATGATCGCAGCTGGAGTTACGCTCCTTGCCCTGCTGCCGGTGCCGGTAACGCTGTACCTGGCCGCGGTGGTCATTGGCTGCGGCATTGGCATTACTACGCCTCTGGGATTCGCGTACCTTGCCGTCACCACCCCCGAAGAACGGATGGGCCGCACCATGGGCGCCGCGGAAATCGGCAGGGAAGTGGGAGAAATCGGCGGACCACTGATCGTAGGAGCAGTTGCAACCGCTGCGAGCGTGGCAGCGGGTCTTGGAATGCTGGGACTGATCGTGGCCGGCACATCCGTGCTGTGTCTTGCTTTCCTGCGCAACCATTCCCAACGCTGAATGCTGAATCCAATATTTTGGAAACCCCATATATTTTGGCCATATTCCGTTGCCAGAAGCGTTGCCGCACCATAGAGTCCGTTACCAATTGGACAGTCCGTGACCACGTACAATCCGATGAGCAACCCCAAAGGGGTGATTTCCGATTTTAGCTGAGCAACGGCGCCAGCAGATGCTCCCCCAATCCGCCAAGGATGAGGTGAGAGGCGCATGGGAACGGTTCGTGCAGGGCGACGACGACGTCTATGGCGTGCGGCCGGAAGTCGCCATTTCCTGGCAGCGGTCCCGGGATCGCTACCGGGTCGACCCTTTTCTGTCCGAGGTGCCCAACGCTGTCTCGCAGGTGGCCCACTCACCCAATCAGGATGCTGTCTTTGCGGAGCTGGGGTTCTGCGCCGCAGCAATGGCAAACGAGGTGGCCAGTGCCGGGGGCATTGTGACCATTGCGGACGCCTATGGGCGGGTGCTGTCCGCCTGGGGCGATAAAAGCACCCGTTCGATCGCTACCGCGGGTGGACTCGCGCCGTGGCACTGCTGGTCCGAGGGTGCAGTAGGCACGAACAGCATGGGCACAGCACTCGAAACTCACCACGCGGTAATGATCAATCAGTCGGAACACTGGCTGCAGGCCTTCCACGACTGGTCCTGCGGGGCCATCGCGGTACGGGACGTAGTGAGCGGGGACCCCCTCGCCGTTCTGAACATTTCATGCTGGCGCAGTGACCTGCCGCTGTCCACCCGCAAATGGCTGGAGAACTCCGCCGCCCACACTCAGAACACCCTGCGCACCCGCGCGCGGGACAGCGGAAGCGAGTTGGTCGCCGCTTACGTCCAGGCCCGGGGGCGGACAAACGAGCCGCTGGTTGCCGTTGATCTCGCCGGCGGAGTGGTAATTGCAGACGACAGAGCGAGCGTCTTTCTCGGCGTACCCGGAAATGTCCCTGCAATTGACCCCGTGACGCGCTGGGCACCGCAGCTTCCGGCCTTCATCCACGCGGCAGGTTATGCGACGAAAAAGGCCAGCTCAGACCCTGGATGGACCGGGTCCACGAAGATCTTCACCGCTCTCTCCGACGAACCGCTATCGATCGGATTTCGTCCCGTCTTCCTTCACAAGTCTCTGATCGGGCATTTGATCTCGTTTGGTGCATCGTCAGGCGAGGAGTTCCCGCAGACGAAAAAAGGCAGCACGTCCCTAGGGCAATCCCGTCGGATAGTCGCGCTCCGCGGAGAGAACAGAATGGTTCTGCTGGCACCGTCAGAGGTCACAATGGCCGGTTCGGAAGGCAGCGACGTGTGGCTGCTCACGGATGAAGGCAAACTCCCGGCAGCCCAGTCCGGCTTGGAAAAGCTCGACCATGACCTGGCTGATACCGGTAACTTCCTGAGGGTACACCGTCAGTATCTGGTCAACCTCAGCCGTATCCGGGAGGTGGAACGCCGGGAGAAAGGGGAACTTGTTCTGATTATGGACGATGCAGAGAACACCCGCGTTCCGGTCTCCCGGCGTAACACCGGCGCGGTGCGCCGCGCACTGAGCATTTGAGCCTCTGAGTGCGCGGCAACCGGCTCAGTCCATCTCTACCGGTATCTCCCCGAACCCGAAGAAGGTGACCATCCAATAGACGGCGTAGAGACCCAGGAGGACAAAGCCGTGCCATCTGCGCAGGTGGCCTGTCCACAGGAAGTACGTCGCCAGCCAGGTCATCAGCGTCAGTGCCGGCAGGTGCCATGTGATCACCGAAGAGTCGACAATCACGCTGCCGAACAGCAGAAGCACGCCGAGTTTCGCCGTCACGGAGAAAACGGCGCTGCCGATCACGTTGGCGATGCCGATCTCGGGAGCGCCCCTCATTACCGGCCTGACCGTCAGGTACAGGTCTTCGAGAGTGAGCACCAGAGTGGCGATAGTAGCTCCGAAAACCGTCGCTTCCATGCCAAAGTCTTCCAGGATGCCTTCGGTTCCCTCGGCAACCAGATAGGCACCCAGGATCAGCCCGACGAGCGCGACGGCGGCCAGCGCCAGTGCAGGCCAGCCAGTGCGCCGATTTGCCTCCGGAAACGGCATTTCCTTGCCGAAGAACTTGTTGGTCCGGCCAGTTGGAGCTCCACCCTCGCCGCCGGTCAAGGTCAGCGTGTCAACGCTGGAACGGGCTCCGGTGCCGGAAGTGCGGGCGAGCTCATAAGCCTCAAACATCTCCGCATCGCGGAAGACCGGCCGGTTGGCCTTGGATTCCCGGCCGACAACGTAAACGAGGAATGCCAGGAACAGGCCCAGCAGAATGACTCCGTGGATAACAGTCATTGGCCCGGTTAGGAGGAACGGGATGAGGACGAGCGGCGTGAGTGCAAAAATGCTGAGGTAATCCCGCGGGATGCTAACCCGCGTCGGTGCCAGAATCGCCGCGATGGCGAGGACCAAGCCGCTGTACCCCACCGTGGTTCCAAACACGATGCCGACAGCAACCCCGTCCATTTCTTCTAAGTTGAAAACAACACCAAGGGCTACATCGTCGAACTCAATCCCGGTGAAGATGATGGCGAGCAAAAAGATCGAGGCGGTCAGGCCCCTCGCTGCGCCGACCAGATGAGTGACGAGTTTGTCGGCAGCGTAGATCAGTATCGCGGCCCCAAGAACGAACGTGATCATTGAAACCATATGTCTCTGACCAGCCCTTCCGATATGTGAGTACAGATGGACGCTCTGCCCTGCAGAGCAGGCAGGCCCTCGCTCGTCCGAGCCAGTTGAGAGGTAACCGTATGCTGGCCCGGGCAAGACAGCCAGAGACAACCGCCGAACCCCCGCACCGTGCCGCTCACCTGCCCTAACACGCCGTTCAGTCTCAAAACGGGACTGTTACCGGGGTTATCACACAGGTCAGAGTCCGTTGCTGTGTGCCAGGGCGATGGCTTCGGTGCGGGAGCCGACGTCGAGCTTTTTGAAGAGGTTCCGCACATGGAACTTGACCGTGTTCTCGCTGATGCCCAGCGTTGACGCGATGGTGCGGTTACGGTGCCCCGCGACAAGCAGCTCAAGGACTTCCAGTTCCCGGGCAGCCAGGTTCCAGCCGGCCGCATCCCGGGCGGGACGGGTGGTCAGGTCCAGTGGAAGCGAGACGAAGACATCGGCACCCCACCCCGGCATGACTTCCATCCGCAACTGTCCCGTCAGCGCTTTTACCCGGCGTTCCAGACCCCTGACACTGGCTGAGTCGGCGGTCAGCACGCCGCCGCCGTCGTCGCGCACGTTGATCAGCAGGTTTTCACCGTCGCAGTCCCAGCGCGTGCGGATTCTGCTGATGTCGGTTTGCTCCATCATGGTCAGCACAAGTCCGCGGACAATGGCCCGTGCTGCGTGCGCGACCTCGCCGGGGAGCGCGCGCCCGTTAAGGGGAGGCTCGATGAACTGGATCTCAATACCGCTGAAGCGGGTGAGCGGCCGCAGCTCCTCCCGCAGGCGTTCAAAAGCCCTGGCTACGGGTTCCTCCACCGCAGTGGTGGTGCGGTCGCTGAGGGCACGGATGCTGATCAACGCTTTGCCGGCGAGGTCAGTGACGGTTGAACGGGCCGCGGCGTCGTTCAACGATGCAGAACGCAGGGCTGCCAGAAGGGTTTCCAGGGTTGTGGAGTGCATATCGGTGAGTTCTGCGGTTACGCGCAGGCGTTCAGCCGAGGCTGCGCGCGACTCCAGCAGGTACGACGGCGGCGCGTCGGCGATTTTCTCCTGAATCCGCCGGGCGGCGATACGCCACAGATACTTCACCACATCCAGCTCGGCACCGTAGCTGCCGGCGCCGGGATGAGGATCGGTAACCACGAGCATCGCACGGCTGGAAACGTGTTCCAGAGCCAGCACGGGCAGAATGCGGCCCGCGATCTCAGCCTCTGTGAAAACGGGATTCTCACCTGAAAGCGCTGGGCGAAGCTTTTCGAGCTCGGCGATGGAAACCCGGGAGATGATCGATTCCTCACCGGCTTTCTTCTGCGGCCGTCCGGTGCAGTCCTCAGTAAAGATGGCCAGCGCGCTGCTTTTTAGGTAGGGAAGCATAGCGTTTCGCAGCCGTTCCGCTATGTCGGTCAAAGGAGCATCCGCCAATGACGCGACAGCGCGCAGAAACAGCCACGGAAGGCTCGACACAGACTCGGATTCTTCGTCCCGGGGCAGGCTGGTGACAGCACTCATGCGGTGAGTGTACGGGAGCGAAGCGTGTTTACAACCCTTAAGGGTAGTGAGAACCGTTCAAAAACAGTGTTACCCCTACCCGTAAGTTTCTCGATCATGAGTATCAGCCAAGGCATGTGGTGCCGCTACAGGCCCGATGACCGAATCAAGGGAGATACATCGTGAATCCGACAGCAAATGCAACGCTCACTGAGGAACCGGCAACACTGATCTGGACTGAACTCGATCAGCGGGCCGTGGACACGGCTCGCGTGCTGGCCGCTGACGCGGTGGAGAAAGCGGGCAACGGTCATCCGGGCACAGCGATGAGTCTGGCGCCGGCCGCCTACCTCCTGTTCCAAAAACTGATGCGGCATGACCCGTCGGATCCGGAGTGGACAGGACGTGACCGTTTCGTGCTCTCCCCCGGCCATACGTCGCTGACCCTGTACATCCAGCTCTTCCTCTCGGGTTACGGCCTGGAGATCGGAGACCTCGAGGCACTGCGCACCTGGGGCTCACTAACCCCGGGGCATCCCGAGTACCGGCACACCAAAGGGGTTGAAATCACCACGGGTCCGCTGGGCCAGGGGCTGGCCACAGCGGTGGGCTTCGCCTACGGGCAGCGCCGCCAGCGCGGGATGTTCGACGCCGGTGCTGCGCAGGGTGAGAGCCCGTTTGATCACACGATTTGGGTCATCGCCTCTGACGGCGATCTCCAGGAAGGTGTGACGGCGGAAGCTTCCTCTTTGGCCGGGCACCAGGAGCTTGGGAATCTAGTGGTGCTCTACGACGAGAACCACATCTCCATTGAGGATGACACGAACATCTCCTTCACCGAGGACGTCCTGAAGCGCTACGAAGCGTACGGCTGGCACACGCAGCGTGTCGACTGGACCAGGACGGGCGAATACATCGAAGACGTTGGCGAGCTGCACTCCGCGCTTCTGGCTGCTAAGGCAGAAACTTCCAAGCCGTCCATCATCTCGCTGCGCACCATCATCGGCTATCCGTCGCCGAAGCAGAACACAGGCAAGATCCATGGATCCGCGCTCGGAAAGGACGAAGTCGCGGCGCTGAAGGAAGCCCTGGGCTTTGATCCGGAGAAGTCCTTCGAGGTCGCCCCGGACGTCCTGGCGCACGCCCGCCAGGCCCTCTCCCGCGGCTCCGAAGCGCACCATGAGTGGGAGGAGCGCTTTGAGGCCTGGAAGGCTTCGAACCCCGACGGCGCCGCTCTCCTTGAGCGCATCAGCAACGGCACGCTTCCCGAGGGCTGGGACGCCGCCCTCCCGGTGTTCGAAGCGGGAAAGGATATGTCCACGCGGGCCGCCTCGGGCAAGGTCCTGAACGCCCTCGGCCCCGTGCTCCCCGAACTCTGGGGCGGCAGCGCCGACCTCGCTGAATCGAACAACACCACCATCGAGGGCGCCGCCTCCTTCATTCCGGCGTCCCGTTCCACCGGCGTCTGGAAGGGAAACCCGTACGGGCGGGTCCTGCACTTCGGCATTCGCGAGCATGCCGCCGCCGCGATCGTCAACGGCATCGTCATGCACAGCAGCACGCGCGCCTTCTCGGGAACCTTCCTGATCTTCAGCGACTACCAGAAGCCCGCCGTCCGCCTCGGCGCCCTCATGGGTGTTCCGGCGATCTACGTCTGGTCACACGACTCAATCGGTCTGGGAGAGGACGGTCCCACGCACCAGCCGGTGGAGCAGCTCGCCTCCCTGCGCAGCATTCCCGGGCTCGACGTCGTTCGCCCGGCGGATGCGAACGAGGTCGCCGTCGCCTGGCGCACCATTCTGGAGAACACGCAGAACCCGGCCGGCATCGTGCTCACCCGCCAGAATGTCCCTGTGTTCCAGCGCGGCGCAGGTGAGGCCCGGGGCGAGACGTTCGGGGCGGCGGAGGGTACGGCGAAGGGCGGTTACATCCTTGCAGAAGCGAAGAACGGGCTTCCCGACGTCATCCTGATCGGCACAGGCTCCGAGGTTCAGCTCGCCGTGGAAGCCCGCGAGGGGCTCGAAGCGGAGGGAATCTCCACCCGCGTCGTGTCCATGCCGTGCCTGGAATGGTTCAACGCACAGGATTCGTCCTACCGCGACGCAGTCCTGCCGCGCACCGTGCGCGCCCGGGTCTCCGTCGAGGCAGGCGTCTCGCAGGGCTGGCACGGCGTCGTCGGTGATGCCGGACGCAGTGTCGCCCTTGAGCACTTCGGAGCCTCCGCCGACTATCAAACGCTTTACCGCCAATTCGGTCTTACGGCAGACGCCGTCGTCGCGGCGGCGAGGGACTCCCTGGCAGCCGTGGCCGCCGAACCCCTGGCGCCCAACGGCACGCCGGCCATGCCGTCCGGCCACCGGGGAACCGAGACCGGCGACCAGCAGAAAAGCGGAAAAGGAGCACACCATGACCTCATCACCCACAACTGATCTCTCGGCCGCCGGCGTCTCAATCTGGCTCGATGACCTCTCCCGGGAGCGCATCAATTCGGGCGCCTTCAAGCATCTCATCGAGGAGCGCAACGTCGTCGGCGTCACGACCAACCCCAGCATTTTTGCCGCAGCGCTGAAGAAGGGCGAGTCCTATGCCTCGCAAATCGGCGCTCTCGCACAAGCGGGGGCCGGCGTCGGCCAGGCCGTTTTCGACATCACTACGCACGATGTTGCCCAGGCCTGCGACATTTTTGCCGAAGCCGCCAAGCGCACCAACGGAGCCGATGGCTGCGTCTCCATCGAGGTTGACCCGGGACTGTCGCGCGACACCGCGGGAACGGTTGCCGAGGCCAAGCGGCTGCACGCGAAGGTGCAGCGCACCAATGTCCTGATCAAGATCCCGGCTACCCGCGAGGGCCTGCCTGCCATCTCCACGACACTTGCCGGGGGCATCAGCGTCAACGTCACGCTGATCTTCTCCCTGGAACGCTACCGTGACGTCGTTGACGCCTTCATGCTTGGTCTCGAACAGGCCAAGGAGAACGGCCACGACCTGTCGCAGATTCACTCCGTGGCCTCGTTCTTTGTCTCCCGCCTGGACACCGAAATCGATGCACGCCTCGATGCGGTCGGAACTGACGAGGCGAAGGCACTCAAGGGGCAGGCCGGCGTCGCCAATGCCTGTTTGGCCTACCGGATCTTCCAGGAGCAGTTCGCCACCGAGCGCTGGCAGGCCTTGGAGGCCGCCGGTGCCCATGCCCAGCGTCCCCTCTGGGCTTCAACCGGAGTGAAAGACCCGAACCTCCCGGACACGCTCTACGTCGCGGGCCTCGTCGCTCCCCAAGTCGTCAACACGATGCCGGAGAAGACACTCGAGGCCGTGGCCGACCACGGTGTCGTGAGGTTCGATACCATCACCGGATCCTACGAGGAGTCCGAGAAAATCCTCAACGGCCTCGCGGCCGTCGGCATCTCCTACGACGAGGTAGTCCAGCAGCTCGAGACCGAGGGTCTCGACAAATTCGTTGCCAGCTGGGCGGAACTGCTGGCCGACGTCGAAGCTGCCCTCACACACGCCGCTCCCGAAAGGCAGACGCCATGCCCGGTTTCCCTCTGAAATGCTGCATCAACCCAAGCATCCTCTCGGCCGACTTCGCGAACCTGGAGTCCGAGCTCGCGCTCATAAGCAACGCCGACGCCGTTCACGTGGATGTCATGGACAACCACTTTGTTCCGAACCTGACCATTGGGCTGCCCGTGGTGGAGCGGCTGCAAAAGATCAGTCCCGTACCGCTGGATGCCCACCTGATGATCTCCAACGCAGACCGCTGGGCGCCGCAATATGCCGACGCCGGTTTAAACTCGGTCACTTTCCATGTCGAAGCATCGGAGGCCCCCATCAAACTCGCCCGCGAACTGCGTGCCAGAGGCACCAGGGCAGGTATGGCCCTGCGCCCGGCCACTGCGGTGGAACCGTACCTGGATATGCTGCCGGAACTGGACATGCTGTTGATCATGACGGTGGAACCGGGCTTTGGGGGCCAGGCATTCCTGGACGTCATGCTGCCCAAGATTCGCCGTGCCCGGGCGGCTGTAGAGGGTTCCGGAGTGGACGTCGCCATCCAGGTGGACGGTGGCATCACGGAAGAAACAATCACCCGGGCTGCGGAAGCCGGAGCCAACGTCTTCGTGGCCGGTTCTGCCGTCTACGGCAGGCCGTCGCCGGCGGAAGCCATCGAGTCACTGCGGGCGAACGGCCAGCGCGCCCTGACCCGTCCTTAAGGGTAGTCAAAACCGTTCAAAAACAGTGTTACCCCTGCCCGGAGTGCTCACCATCATGGATATCAGCCACAAGCGGCCGCAAGGCCGCTACAGGTCGATGACTGCTTTGAAAGGACAAACAGTGAATCCGACAACAGATGCACCGGCCATTGCGCCCGCCACTGAGAGTGACGTGCTCCGCAATATCTCCCTCGTCAAGGACGAAATCACCAACACTGCAGCCAAACTGGATGCCCGCGAGCTGGCCGGCCTCGCGGCTCATCTCAGCCAGGGCGGACGGGTGTTCGTTGCCGGGGCGGGCCGAAGCGGCCTGGTTCTTCGGATGGCCGCCATGAGGCTGATGCATCTGGGACTGACGGTTCATATCGCCGGTGACACCACTACCCCGGCTATCACATCCGGCGACCTGCTGCTGGTAGCTTCCGGGTCCGGAACCACGTCGGGAGTGGTCAAGTCGGCGGAAACCGCTGCGAAGGCCGGAGCGCGGATTGCAGCGTTCACGACCAACCCGGATTCACCTCTGGCCGGGCTCGCCGACGCCCTGGTCATTATTCCCGCCGCACAAAAAACTGATCACGGCTCGAGCGTGAGCCGCCAGTACTCCGGTTCGCTGTTTGAACAGGTCCTCTTTCTCGCCACCGAAGCCATCTTCCAGTCCCTGTGGGACAACACCGATGAACCCGCCGAGGACCTCTGGCTCCGGCACGCCAACCTCGAGTAACCACAACGTCCGCCGTCACAGCCCAACGCAGTCCCCTACAGAAAGAAGCAGCATCGTGAAACTTCAAGTAGCCATGGACCTCCTCACCACCAAGGACGCCCTCGAACTGGCAGGCCGGGTGGCCGAGTACGTCGACATCATCGAACTCGGCACTCCCCTGATCAAGGCCGCGGGGCTTTCCGTTGTCACAGCAGTCAAGGAAGCCCATCCGGACAAGCTTGTCTTCGCTGACATGAAGACCATGGACGCCGGCGAGCTTGAAGCCGACATCGCCTTCAAAGCCGGCGCAGACCTGATGACCGTGCTCGGTGTCGCCGATGATTCCACCATTGCCGGCGCCGTCAAGGCAGCCAAGGCGCACAACAAGGGCGTCGTGGTCGACCTCATCGGAGTTGCGGACAAGGTCACCCGCGCCAAAGAGGTCCGTGCGCTCGGTGCGGAGTTCGTTGAGATGCACGCGGGTCTGGACGAGCAGGCCCAGCCCGGTTTCGATCTGCAGGGGCTTCTCACCGCAGGCGCCGAAGCCCGCGTTCCGTTCTCCGTTGCCGGCGGGGTGAAGGTGAGCACCATTGGAGCGGTTCAGCAGGCCGGAGCCGACGTAGCTGTAGCCGGCGGCGCCATCTATGGCGCAGCCGATCCGGCCCTGGCCGCCAAGGAACTGCGCGAGGCCATCGCCTAGCTCCCGAAGGGCGCCCCCGTCGAGTGTCCGGGACACTCGACGGGGCGCCCCGGAGCACATCGGCATGGGCCCGCCGCTCCTGCCGCACAGCAAGCACAAAAACCTCCCGTTGCCGCCTACCGCCCGGTAACCATAATGTGGGGGAATGGAAAACTGCGTGCAACCCGCCCGAACTCTCCGCTGGCAGGGCCTGGAAGACACCGCACGCCATGACACCGCAGCCGTATCGTTCCGGGACCGGGAGCTGGCTGCCGGCGGCACCTCGGTCGCCGAGGAGTACACCGCCTCGTGGACCCTTTCCACCTCGCCGGGCTGGGTAACCACCCGCTTCTGCATCCGGGTCGAAGCACCTGACTGGTCGCGTTCCCTGGAGCTCACGCGCTCCCCCGAAGGAAAATGGACTGCCGACACGCAGGTATCAGGGAACCGGAGCCTGCCTGCTCCCGGCATCGAGGACGCCGGCGCGCTGGACAACGCCCAGGACGTGGACCTTGACCTGTGTCCTCTGACCAACACCATGCCCATCCTCCGCCTGGACCTGCTGAACGCGTCAGCTCCTGCGGATGACACCAAACTCACCATGGCCCGGGTGGAAATGCCAAGCTTGCGGGTGCTCCCCAGCGATCAGGTCTATTCCCAGGTTTCGGCCTACGGCGAGGACCGGGGTTACGGTGTGGTCCTCTTCAGTTCCACTTCCCGCGGGTTCACCGCCGAGCTGACCGTGGATTCTGACGGTGTGGTCATCGACTATCCGGGCCTTGCCCGCCGCCTGCCCTAACCCTGCCTTCCCTGGCCCCGGCTGCCGGGTGCACCGGGCTGCCTCCTCCCGCGGCTAGGATTGAAGTACACCATCCGCAATTTTGGAGACCCCATTGAGCCAAATGTTCCTGGACAAATTCAAAGCCCTGGTCCCCAAGTATCTTGAGGACGACTGGCGCGAAGAAGAAGACGGCATCCCCGCCGACATCCTCAATGAGATGCTCGACGCCCACGATTTCGCCATTCCCCTGGTGCTGCGGGAGTTCTACCTTGCCCTGGGCAACAGTGAAGACCTCATGGAGGCCTACCACTTCTTCTGGGATCCGGACGAGCTGGAAATCGAAGACGGTTATCTGCTCTTCCTCGAAGACGAGGACGAGAAGTTTGTCTGGGGCTTCCGTGTGGATCAGCTGGACGTGCCGGACCCGATCGTGTGGCGGCGCAACAACGCCCGCGGCGACTGGCAAAGCGAAGAGGGCACCTTCAGCGAATACGTCTTTGACATGTTCGAGTGGGTCTTCGAGGAAGATCCCAACTAACCCTTCCCGGAAGGAGCCACGCATGCAGCAGCCCGGCACCGTCGATGAGGTGTGGCCCAGCCACGCGCCGGAGAACTACCAGTGCCCGTTCTGCGACATGGCGTCCGGAGAGTTCGCGTTCCCGGACAACCTTTGCGAGCCCGGAGACCTGGTGTATTCCGACGAGCTGGTACTGGCGTTCATCGCGTCCCACGGCTTCGATCCGGAGCCGGGCCACGTCCTGGTGACGCCCCGGGAACATTTTGAGCTGCTGTATGAACTGCCCGACGACGTCGCCGCCCGCCTCATGATTGTCACCCGCGACATTGCGGTGGCCATCAAGAAGGCGTGGCGGCCCGACGGCGTCACCACCCGGCAGCACAACGAGCCCGCCGGCAGCCAGCACGTCTGGCACTACCATCAGCATGTACTTCCCCGCTGGGACAATGACGGGCTCTATTTCACGCCCAAGCGCCCGATCGTGGACCCCGCCGTCCGGGCCCGGAAGGCCGCCGAACTTCGCGCCGTCCTATAGGGCGGAGCGACCCGGCATTGATGCTGCGCCGCGGGGTATTGCCGGCCCTGGCCCTACGGCCGTGACCTGTCAGTCTTGGGTTCACGGTCCGGGCTCCAGGCATGGGAGTAAAGGCCAAGCGCGGCTTCCTCCTGAGGAGCAATGCCAAACCGGTTGATTAACCTTCGGCTTTGATAAAGGGTCAAGAACTCCGCGCTGCGGCTGATACGGGCCTTATCCGCCTGGTATAGGTAAGAATCCATGGCGCGACCCCAGCGCTTACGCCAGGTGTCGACGGACGGCTCGGCAGCGATGGCGGACATAATATTGAGTGCGGGAACGATCTGCGCAGCCGTCCGCAATGTCAGGGCTTGGCGTGCGCGTTCTGCCTGGGGTCCAAAAGACTCCGTGCAGCTGCGCAGATGCCTCGTCCAGTAGTAGTCCCAGCTAAGCGCCCGGCGATCCGGCCAGAGTGACGAACGGGGTCCGCGCATCATGGCGTAAGCCGTGTCGTGGAGAAGCAGGGCCGCAAACGCCGAGCGGGTGCCTGCGGCGGGAAAACGGCCCAGCCCCCAAGCCGCGAGGTCCGAGGAGAGTTCCGCCACCTCGGAGGTGAGCGCAATACCCTTGATACCTCCGAAGGAAGCCATGACAGCCTCGATGTGGGGCGTGGCAGGCGCGCCCTGAGGTGGCGGGTATTCGCCGCGGTGCATCTCGAAAAGATCCAGCTCCCCAAGCTGGGGCGAGCACTGGAGCACGAGAGCCTGCGCAAAGCGCTTCAGCCGGCCCGCGATCTCGCCTCGGACCAAAGAATGCACCTGCACGCTCGGTTCACTGGCATCCAGACGCCGTAAGTAGAAACTCCGCTCGGCCCCCAAGAATCTGGCCTGGGCCATCAGTGGCGTGACCACATGCCTAACGACGGCGTCACACACCTCCGCTCGCGCCGGCTGCACCGTCAGCACCCACCAGCCCGTCACATCAGCCTTCTGCGGCAAGGATCTGGCCGACACCGCCCCCACCTGCTGCACTTCTCGGCGCGTGGCCACAACCTGGCTCATGATCTCTCCCTCTGGCATCCACTACAACGTAGTGGATGCCAGCGTTGCAGAGACCCGGAAGGTACCTTCTGACCTGCAGAAAACTATAGTAAGTATGCTTATGACGATTGCCAGGGGTGGCCTCGTCCGCTAGAGTGCGCCCTAGACTTCCCGTTCCACCACGGCCACGGCAAAGCTGGCCAGCGCCTGCTTGACCACGGTGTCCGGCAGCGGTTCCAGCGCGGCAACGGCTTCATCGGACCACTGCCGGGCAACCGCCCAGGCCTCCGCCGTGGCCCGGTTCTCCCGCAGTGCCTGCACGGCTGCAGCCAGAGCTGCATCGGAACTCAGGTCCCCGTCTACCAGCTCAAGTACGGCCGCAGCATCGGCGTCGCCCGCAGCAGCGTTGCGGCGCAGCAGCAGCACAGGCAGGGTTGGCACGCCTTCACGCAGGTCAGTACCCGGTGTCTTGCCGGACTTAGCCTGAAGTCCGGTGACGTCTATGACGTCGTCGGCCAGCTGGAACGCGGTACCCACCTTCTCGCCGTACTCCACCATGACGTTGACGGCCCGGCGGTCTGCGCCGGAGAAGAGCGAGCCGAACTCGCCGGCGGCGGCGATCAGCGAAGCTGTCTTGCCGGAAATAACTGACAGGTAGTGTTCCAGCGGATCCTGTCCCTCGCGCGGGCCCACCGTTTCATGCAACTGGCCCATGCAGAGCCGTTCAAAGGTGCGGGCCTGAATACCCAGGGCTTCGCCGCCGAGCTCGGACACCAGCGAGGAGGCACGGGCAAAAATCAGGTCTCCGGTCAGCACCGCCACCGAGTTTCCCCACACCTCGTGGGCCGTGGGCGCACCGCGGCGCAGGGGCGCGGAATCCATGACGTCGTCGTGATAGAGCGTGGCCAGATGCGTCAGTTCAACGACGACGGCGGTCTGAATGACGTCGTCGTTGACCGGGTTGGGGCCCAGATGAGAGGCCAGCAGCGCCAGCAGCGGGCGGATTCGCTTACCGCCGGCCTGGGCCAGATGCCGTGAAGTGGCGTTGGCAAAGGGATCCGAGTTGGAGATTGCTTCAAGGAGCCGGGCTTCCACCAGTTCCAGGGCGGCGGCAATGGAAGGGCCCAGCTGGGGGTCTTCGGCGATAAGCGCGAATCCTGCCGGCAGTGCGGGCGCGGCGTCGTCAGCGGCAGTATCCGGGCTGGTGTTCGAGGATTCAGTCACGGTGTGAACTAACTTTTCGTCGGAGCGGGATGGACAGCGGGCGGGATGGATCGTCTTGGTTCGAGGCTGCCGGGACAAGGGCTTCCAGCACGGCAATAACTCTATCCTCCAAACCCTTGTTGCTGCGGTCCGTGAGGTTGGCCAGCATCCGCACCACAAACTTCATCAGCACGGGCAGCGGCATTCCGGTGCGCAGCGCGAGCTTCATGATGGCGGGTTTGCCGATCAGTCCGGCGAAGATCCGGCCCAGGGTGAAGTGGCTTCCCCACTCTGCGCGGATATGGTCGGCGTAGCCCGAGAGCCGGTAATCAAAGGCTGCCGGGGCAGACAGGATTCCCGGAGTGCGTGCCTCAGCCTCGGCGGCCACGATAAAGTCGGCGGCGAACCGCGCGGATTCCATGGCGTAGGAAATGCCCTCGCCGTTGAACGGCGAGACCATCCCGCCGGCATCGCCCAGCAGCAGGAGCCCCGGCGAGTAGTGCGGGGTGCGGTTGAAGCCCATGGGCAGCGCCGCACCGCGGATCTCCCCCACCTGGTTCTCCGGAGAAAAACCCCACTCGGCGGGCATACCCGCGGTCCAGTCGCGCAGGACCTTGCGGTAGTCCAGCTTTCCGAATTCCTTGGACGAGTTCAGGATGCCCAGGCCCACATTGGAGGTTCCGTCGCCCACCCCGAAGACCCAGCCGTAGCCGGGCAGCGGATTTCCGGAAGCGTCGGGAAGTTCCAGCCAGCCTTCCATCCAGTCATCGTTGCTGCGCGGGCTTTCGAAGTAGGTGCGCACGGCCACGCCCAGCGGCCGGTCGTCGCGCTTTTCGATGCCCAGGCTCAGCGCGGTGCGGCCGGAGTTGCCGTCCGCCGCCAGCACCACGTCGGCGAAGAATTCGCGGGTTTCACCGGTGCGCCGGCCGGCGTCGTCGAGCACGTTGGCCACTACCCCGGCAACCCGGCCGTCATCGCTGCGCAGCGCGGAGGTGACCGAGTGCCGCTCCAAAATAAGCGCCCCGGCCGCCTGCGCGTGGCGGGCCAGCGCCTCGTCAAAGCCCAGGCGGGTGCGGATCAGTCCGTAATCGGGGAAATCGGAAAGCACCGGCCAGGGAAGTTCAACGGTGCGTCCCGCGGCAATGAGGCGAAGGCCCTTGTTGCGGCGCCAGCCCTCAGATTCTTCATGGGGCAGGCCGAGGAGCTGGATCTCGCGGACGGCGCGGGGTGTCAGGCCGTCACCGCAGACCTTCTCCCGGGGGAAGGAGGTCTTTTCCAGGACGGTAACGTCCACTCCCGCGCGGGCCAGGTAGTAGGCAGCGGTGGAACCGGCGGGCCCGGCACCGACAATAAGGACCTTCACTTAGATGGCTGTCCTCCCCGGCTTTACAGCACGGTGGATGGCCACGATGCCGCCGGAGAGGTTGCGGTAGGCCACATCATCCCAGCCGGTCTCCGAAATCCAGGCCGCCAGTCCGTCCTGGTTGGGCCAGGCGCGGATGGACTCGGCGAGGTAAACGTAAGCATCGGGGTTGGAGGCAACCTTGCGGGCGATAGGCGGAAGGGCCCGCATCAGGTATTCGGTGTACATGGTCCGCCACACGGGAACGGTGGGAGAGGAGAACTCGGCGATGACCAGACGGCCGCCGGGCTTGGTGACCCGCAGCATTTCGGAGAGCGCCTTTTTCGGCTCGTTCACGTTGCGCAGGCCAAAGGAGATGGTGGAGGCGTCAAAGGAGTTGTCCTCGAACGGCAGATTGGTGGCGTCGCCGGCCACGAAGTCGATGTCCGGACGGCGCCGCTTGCCCACCTTGAGCATCCCCAGGGAGAAGTCGCAGGCAACTACGTTGATGCCGGCGTCTGCGTAGGGTTCGCTGGAGGTGCCGGTGCCGGCGGCCAGGTCAAGGACCCGCTGGCCTGGCTGGGCGCCAACGGCGTCCACCACCAGACGACGCCAACGGCGCGTCTGTCCCAGGGACAGCACGTCATTCACGACGTCGTATTTCGGTGCCACGTCGTCAAACATGGCAGCGACTTCATCAGGGCGTTTTTCCAACGATGCGCGCTTCACTCGATCATTGTCTCAAAGAATGTCCACGGGACCGAACGCGCAGTTGCAGGTGTCTTCCGCCTCACGGAGGATGGCCCCGTGCCCTCAGCGGCGTGGAACGCCGCCCGGGACACATCCGCGCGAGGAGTAGGCTGGAGTCATTATGACCACCCTGCGTTCCCTGACCGTGCCCATTGGTGAGCTGTCCGCCACAATCGGGCTGCTGGAGTATCTGGTCCTTAATGACCAGCTTGCCTGGATCCGCAGCGGAGAAGGGCTGGTGGGCTTCGGTGAAAGTGCCCGTTTCACCTCCAGCGGCCCCGAACGCTTCGCGGACGCGCAACAGTGGTGGCTAAAGCTGGCGGACGACGCCGAGATCGAGAATCCGCTGTCGGTTCCCGGCAGCGGCCTGGCCGCTTTCGGATCCTTCGGATTCTCCAAACGCTCTCCTTTTGAATCCCGGCTCATTGTGCCGGAGATCGTGGTGGGTTCACGCGACGGTGTCACCTGGATTACGCAGACCACAGCAGATCCCGATGCCGAGCTGAGCCCGGCCTCCGCCCGGTCGGCCCTGGACCTGTATCTGGATGAAGTTCCGGTTGCGCGCGAGCCGGACCCGGAGGACCGCATCCTGCCCGGTATCCTCAGCGAGGCCGAGTGGAAGAACGCCGTGGCCCGCTCGGTGGCGCACATCAACGCCGGGGACCTCAGCAAGATTGTCCTGGCCCGCGACATTGTGGCGTCCCTCGGTTCACCCGTGTCTGCGGCGCAGGTGCTGCGCGAGCTGGCTTTGCGGTACCGCAGCTGCTGGACCTATTCGGTGGACGGCCTGATCGGTTCCACGCCCGAAATGCTGATCAAGGTGGAGAACGGAGTCGCCCGCGCCCGCGTCCTGGCCGGCACCCTGGACCGTGCCACGGCGCCGGCGGATGATCCGGACTATCCGCAGCGGGTGCTGGCCGGATCCGACAAACAGCGTCATGAACACCAGATCGCCATTGATTCGCTCACCCGCCAGCTGCAGCCCTTCACCTCCTCCATGACCTCGCACAGCGAGCCGTTTGTCTTGGAACTGCCCAACGTCTGGCACCTCGCGTCCGACGTGGCCGCCAACTTGGCGCCCGGCGCCGACGGCGGAATCCCGACGTCGCTTGCCCTGGTGGAGGCGCTGCATCCCACCGCGGCAGTCTGCGGCTTCCCCACCAGCGTTGCCGGCGAACTGATCAGTGAACTTGAACACATGGACCGCGGACCCTATGCCGGCCCCGTGGGCTGGATGGACGCCGCAGGCAACGGCGAATGGGGCATCGCCCTGCGCGGAGCCGTCATTGAGGACCCCCGCACGGTGCGGCTGTATGCAGGCTGCGGCATTGTGGCCGGATCCAATCCGGCCGCGGAACTGGCAGAAACCTGGAGCAAGTTCCGCCCCATGCTCGAAGCACTGGAACTGGACCGCGCCCGCGGTGCCGTGGCCGGATCCCGGGCTTAGCACTCAGGGCCGCCTGCTCCTAAACTTTAAGCGCCTCCCTTGACGGTGTGACGAAGGTTGTGTATCGCACCGTTTCGGAGTGCGTATAATTGAGTGATCGTGCATATTTATGCATGACTCAGGCAGCAGCACCGGCCCATCCGGCCGGTCCCGTCCCTTTCCGATTTCGAGGTTGTAATTCCCATGCTGTACAAAACACGCACCGCCCTGGCCGCCGTCCTGGCTGTCGGCGCCCTGACCGCCACTGCCTGCAGCGGCGGCAGCGGTTCTGCGGAAACGGAATCCGGGATTCCGCTCGTGAACGACGGCGCATTGACGGTTTGCTCCAATGTTCCGTTTGTGCCCTTTGAGTATGTGGGCGACGACGGCGAATACACCGGCTTCGACATGGACCTCAGCCGTGAGGTGGCCGCCGGAATGGGCCTGGAGATGGAAGTGCAGAATGCCAGCTTTGACGGCTTGCAGAGCGGCACCGTCCTGGCCGCCAACCAGTGCGATGTGATCGCCGCGGCCATGACCATCACCCCGGAACGCGAAGAGAACCTCGCTTTCTCCGACCCTTACTACGACTCCCTGCAGTCACTGCTGGTCTCCTCCGATTCACAGGCCAAGTCCCTGGAGGACATGGCGGGCAAGAAGATTGGCATTCAGCAGGGCACCACGGGTGAAACGTATGCCCGTGACAACGCCCCCTCCGACACGGAGGTCATTGCCTACCAGACCGATGCGGAGCTTTTCCAGGCGCTCCAGGCCGGCAACATCGAAGGTATCCTGCAGGACCTGCCCGTGAATTTGGGCCACACCGGCGACGATGCCTTTACCATCGCGGCGACTTACGCCACCGGCGAGTCCTACGGGCTGGCTGCCAAGAAAGACGGCAGCGAGGAGCTGATCAAGGAGATCAACGCCCAGCTGGCCGAGATGCGCAGCAACGGTAAGTACCAGGAGATTTACGACAGGTATTTCACCGAATAACGCGTACGCGGAGCCAAATACGCGAACGGCGCACTCATGCCCGACATCCTGATGAAATATGGCATGCGTAGAATCTAGAGTGCTTTCATCTGTTTATGAAGGGGCAATCGCCACTGGCTCCGTCCACGAAAAGGTTGTAAATCCATGCTGAACAAAGCACGCAGAACCGCCCTGGCCGCGGTGACCCTAAGCGCCCTGGCACTGACCGCCTGCGGCGGCGACGATTCATCCGCTGACGGTGCCGCCGATTCCGGGCTTGGCCTGGTCTCGGAAGGAACTCTGACGGTTTGCTCGGAAATCCCCTACGTTCCGTTTGAGTATGTGGAGAACGGCGAATACACCGGTTTCGATATCGACTTGATCACCGAGATTGCCACCGGTATGGGTCTGGAAACCGAGATCCAGCAGCAGGGTTTTGAGGCCATCCAGGGCGGCACGGCCGTCAGTGCGGGAATGTGCGACCTCAGCGCGAGTGCGGTCACTATTACGCCGGAACGCTCCGAAAACCTGCTCTTCAGCGATCCGTACTATGAGTCGCTGCAGACCCTCATGGTGCCCGCCGGTTCCGACATCACCGGCATCGACGATCTGGCCGGCAAGCGTCTGGGTGTCCAGCAGTCCACCACCGGTGCCGCCTATGCCCAGGAGAACGTCCAGGGCGCAGAAATCCTGGAATTCCCCGGCGACGGTGAACTCTTCCAGGCCATTCAAGGCGGCAGCATTGACGCCATCCTGCAGGACATTGCCGTGAACACCTCCCACACGAAGGAGGGCGATTACGACATCGTAGAAGAATACGAGACGGACGAGTCCTACGGTTTCCCCACCAAAAAGGAAAACACCGCCCTGATCGAAGAGGTCAACGCCCAGCTGGCCGAGCTGCGGGACAACGGCAAGTACACCGAGATTTACAACAAGTACTTCGCTGAATAAGCACTGACAAGCACCGAACGTTCCGCCGTCCCGGGTTGTGACCCAATCCGGGACGGCGCCACACTTATCTTCCGCGGAAGGCTCCATTTTGAAACCGTCCACCCGCAGACGCCTTTTCCGGGGCGTCCTGTATGCCATCTTCATCCTGGTCGTAGCGGCCATAGTCCTGCTTGCGGACTGGAAAGCCATCGGGGTGAATTTCTTTGACGCCGAGGTGGCCAGGAAGGCCTTCCCGACCATCATTACCGTGGCCGCGAAGAACACCATCATCTACACCGCCATCGCCTTCGCCGGCGGCCTGGCACTGGGTTTGATCCTGGCACTGATGAAGCTCTCCCCCGTGGCCCCGTACCGCTGGGCCGCCACTGCCTACATCGAAATCTTCCGCGGACTTCCTGCCCTGCTGGTCATTTTCGCTTTTGCCTTTGCCGTGCCGATCGCCTTCTCCTGGCGCCCGCCCGGAGGCAACGCCGGCGCCGGCCTGATTGCCTTGATCGTGGTCTCGGCCGCCTACATCGCCGAAACCATCCGCGCCGGCATCCAGGCGGTACCGGCCGGCCAGATCGAAGCGGCCCGGTCCCTGGGCATGGGACCGGCCTGGACCATGGTTTCCGTGACCCTGCCGCAGGCGTTCCGCATCATCACGCCGCCGCTGACCAATGAACTCGTCATCCTGATCAAGGACACCTCGCTGCTGTTTATCGCCGGCATGGCGCTGGCGGACCGCGAACTGACCACGTTTGCCCGCGACGCCGTCTCGCAGAACGCCAACGCCACGCCGCTGGTGCTTGCCGCCCTGATGTACCTGATCATCACGCTGCCGCTGACGCAGCTGGTGGCACGCCTTGAACGCCACAACCAGAGAGGCCGGTGACTTCCATGAGCGCTGAAGCATACAGCTCCTCCGCCACCGCCAATAAAGCGGTGCCCGCCATCCAGGTTCAGAACCTGCACAAGAGCTTCGGCTCCAACGAAGTCCTCAAGGGCATCGACTTCCACGTGGACCAGGGCGAGGTGGTCTGCGTGATCGGCCCGTCCGGTTCCGGCAAGTCCACCCTGCTGCGCTGCGTCAACCGCTTGGAGGAGCCCACCAGCGGCACCATCCTGGTGGAAGGCGTAGATATCACCGATGCCGAGACGGATCTGGACAAGGTCCGCACCCGGATCGGCATCGTGTTCCAGCAGTTCAACCTGTTCCCGCACCTGAACGTGCTGAAGAACCTCACTCTCGCCCAGCGCCGGGCCAAGAAGCGCGGCAAGGCCGAGGCTGAGGAAATTGCCAAGAAGAACCTGGCCAAGGTGGGCCTGGCCGACCGCGGCGACTCGTTCCCCGCGCAGCTTTCCGGCGGCCAGCAGCAGCGTGTGGCCATTGCCCGGGCGTTGTCCATGGATCCGGACATGATGCTCTTTGACGAGCCGACCTCCGCCCTGGACCCCGAACTGGTGGGCGACGTCCTCGCCGTCATGCGCCAGCTGGCCGAAGAGGGCATGACCATGATGGTGGTGACCCACGAGATCGGTTTTGCCCGCGAAGTCGGTGACCGCGTGGTGTTCATGGACGGTGGCGTCGTCGTCGAGCAGGGCCGCCCGAGCGACGTGCTGGACAACCCCCAGCACCCCCGCACCCGCGAGTTCCTCTCCAAGGTGCTCTAGCCTTCCACAGCAAAGCAGCCCTCCCGCACGTCACGTGCGGGAGAGCTGCTTTTGTTGGTGCCGTGGAAAGTTACCTGAGCACGTTCTGCACGGCGCTCCTGACCGCCGCGTGCAGTTCCCGCAGGGCGTCCCGGCGCACCGGAACCTCCAGGATGGAGCGGCCCGTGACCGGGGCGTCGAGGGCGTCGTCGAGCTCGTCCGCCGTGCGGACCAGCGTGTGCGGCACTCCGTAGGCGGCGGCCAGGGCGGCCAGGTCCACGGTGTGCGGGGTGCCGAAAAAGCGCTCGACGACGGCGGCATACTCTTCGCGCTCCCCCAGCGCCCCGTGCTCAAGCGTGGAGAAGATGCCGCCGCCGCCGTCGTTCAGCACCACCAGCTGCAGGTCCGGCTCAGGTTCGCCGGGGCCGAGCAGGAGGGCGCCGGCGTCGTGCAGGAAGGTGAGGTCGCCCAGCAGCGCCCGGGTGGGGATGCCGTTGGCCAGCGCAATGCCGGCCGCCGTCGCAATGGTGCCGTCAATGCCGGCCAGGCCGCGGTTGGCGTAGACGTCCAGCGGATGCCAGTCCGGGGCCGCCACCAGGTCCATGTCCCGGATGGGGTTGGAAGAGCCCAGCACCAGGTTGCCGTCCGTGTGGTCCCACACCAGATCCGCCACGTGCAGGCCGTTTAGTTCCCTCTCCCCGTCGAGCAGCGAGGATACCGCGGCCATCGCCGCGGCGGAGGCGGTTTGCCAGCGTTCCAGCCAGCCGGGAGTGCCTTCGCCGGCAAAGTCGAACAGTCCGGCCAGGTCGGTGATGAGAGTTTCGGGGCGGCGTCCGGCGGTAAACCAGTTCACCGGGCGCGGTACGTAAATGGCCTTCTCCACGTCCCTGCGGGCGAGCAGTCCGGCGACGGGTCGGGACAGGGTTGGCCTGCCGAAGACCACCACGCGCTCGACCTCCGGTCCCAGTTCCTCCAGCAGGAGGCGGTAGGCGCCAATCGCGTTCGGGCCGAAACGGGCGTTCGAGGACGGCTCGGCCAGCAGAGGCAATCCTGCGCGGCGGGCAAACAGTGCGGCAATCTCGCCGGCGCCGTCGCCGGCGATGACCACGGCGCGGTGAGTTCCGGGGTGGTTGGCCAGGGCCGCTGCCTCGCGGCCGGTGGCGACGGGTTCTGCCGGGAGTTCGGCTGGAGTTTCGGCGTCGGGGACTGCCAGTTCGGCGGTGTCGCTGTCCTGCGGGATCAGCGGGTCACGGAACTGCAGGTTGATGTGGATCGGCCCCACCGGGCTGCCGGCGGTGACCGCGTCGAAGGCTGCACCGATGGCTCCGGCGGGGTCATCTCCGGCGCGGACGTTCGCGGTGGAGGCGGGAAACTCGGCGAAGATCCCGGGCTGGACGGTGGTCTGGTTGGCGCCGGTCCCGTGCAGCTCCGCGGGCCGGTCGGCGGAGAGCACCACCAGCGGCACGCCGGCATGGTGGGCTTCCATGACGGCGGGCATCAGTTCGCCCACCGCGGTGCCGGAGGTGGTGACGACGGCGGCCGGCCGGTGTCCGCCGCGGGCCAGGCCCAGCGCAGTGAACCCGGCAACGCGTTCGTCGATCCGCACGTGCACCTTCACCCGTCCCTGCACCTCGGCCTCCGCCAGCGCGTAAGCCAGCGGGGCGCTGCGCGATCCCGGGGCAATGACGACGTCGGTCACCCCTGCCGCGGTCAGTGCGGCCACCGCGGAGCGGGCGGCCTGCAGCGAACTGAGATTGCTTCCCGCCTTCGGGTCGGAGGATGCGGCGGAGGCGGACGGGCTGGGAGATTTCGAGGTTCCGGTCACCTCTCCATCCTAGGGTTCGGGGACGGGCGTGTATCGTCAGCCGTCGATACCGGCCTGAAAGGCAGGCAGCCGTCGTCGTCTGCTCCGGTTTGGGAAATCCCCTCCGTTTTGGGAGATCCCTGCCGTTCCGCAGCGGCAGCAAAATCCCAAACCGGTCGCCTTTTCCCCAAGTGGAGGATGTGGCAGGGCGCAGCCGCAGCGAGATGGCCGCGGACAGCCGACCCCTTCCTCAGTACGCTCAGTACGCCTTCACGCGCTGCTCGACAACCAGGTGGATGAGCGCAAAGGTCTTGTCCTCATCGATAGCCTTCAGCGCAGCCTCGATGGCTGCGGGAACATCGGCGTCGCGCTCCACTTTGATGCCGAAACCCCCAAAGGCCTGGGCCATGAGCGCAAACTCGGGGTTTTTCAGCTGCGTGCCGGAGACCCGCTCCGGGTAGTGGCGCTCCTGATGGGTTCGAATGGTGCCATATTCCTGGTTGTCCATGACGATCACCAGCGGGGTGGCCCCGTACTGGGCGGCCGTGGCCAGCTCCTGGCCGTTCATCAGGAACTCGCCGTCGCCGGCGATGGTCACCACGCGCCGGCCCGGGTAGGTCAGCGACGCAGCTACCGCCGATGGCACGGAATAGCCCATGGAACCGTTACGGGCGCTGACCATGGAGGCGTATCGCTTCGTGGGGAAATAGCGGTGGGCCCAGTTGGTGTGCTCGCCTGCGCCCAGGGTGACCATGGCGTCATCCGGCAGCGTCGGCACCAGATGCGCCATCAGGGTGTCCATCCGTGCCTGCCCGGTCTGCGGTCCGGCGGGCGGCAGGGCGGCGAACGATTCCTGCTCACCGCGCATGCGGGAAGTCCAGGCCATCCACTCGTCCTTCACCGGCAGATCCATCAGCACCAGGTCACGGACAAAGACATCCGGCTTGGCGACGATCTGGTAGGAAACCGGACCGGAACGGCCGCGCAGCGAGGGATCGATCGTGACGAGGAAGTTCTTCTTGCCCCAGTCCTGCCTGGCGACAAAACCATCGGTGAGCACGTCACCGGGCACGGTACCGACAAAGACCAGCAGGTCCGTTTCTTCGAGCAGGTCGTACGTGGGCTTCGGCCTGCCGTACCCGATCGGCCCGACGTAGGAGGGTGAGTCGAAGGGTACGATTCCCTCGCAGCGCCACTCAGCGGCGGCGGGGAGGTTGTGTTCCTCCAGCCACCGGGTCAGGGCGTCTGCGCCTTCCTGCGTCCAGTCATTGCCGCCGGTGACAAACAGCGGCTTGTCCGCTTCCTTCAGCGCAGCCTGCAGCGCTTTCCAGTCCGTCACTGTCATGCCGCCGGGGGCAACCGGAATAGGCGGATGCAGGTCGGCGCTGATTTCCTTGCGAATAATGTCCTCGGGAAGGCCGACGACGACGGGGCCCGGACGGCCGCTCATCGCGGCAAAGATCGCCTCGGCCACAATCTCGGACGCCCGCTCGGCGTGGTCCAGGACCATCACCCGTTTGGCGCCGGTGTCGAACCAGGCCTTGATATCGAATTCCTGAAACGCCTCACGGTCTCGGTGCTCGAACGGAATCAGGCCCACAAAAAGCACCATGGGCGTGGAATCCTGCCAGGCCGTGTGCAGGCCGACGTGCGCGTTTGCCGCGCCCGGGCCGCGGGTAACCATGGCGATGCCCGGAAGCTGCTGCATCTTGCCTGCGGCCTCGGCCATGTAGGCGGCCCCGCCTTCATGCCGGCATACGACGGTTTCAATCGCTGACTGGTGCAGTCCGTCCAGCACATCCAGAAAACTTTCGCCGGGCACCACGTAGGCCCGCTCCACTCCGTGAGCAGCCAGCGAATCAACAATCACGTGGCCGGCGGACTTGGTCGCGGAGCTGGTTGCTGCCGTGGAGGGAGCGGATACTCGGGGAAAGGAGGATGCCTGAGGCAGCTCTGACGTCGTTGTCATCTATTCACTTTCGTTGCTCGGATACATCAATGCGCCGTCGGACTGTCAATGTCCGTTCGATTTCCGTTAGCAAAGCACTTGCTTGGTTTCGAGGTGGGATCATCCTAACCGCACCGGGCCGATATGCGGCGTAGTGTGACGAGATCCGGTCCCCGTGTCCGGAGCGATACCTTCCGGGGCACCGTTAAACCGCGGAAGCGGGAACCAAGATGGCTCCCGCTTCCCTTTCACCCGGGCAGCAACGGCTCACCCCGGTCCAGGCGCTAGTCGGCGGTGGCGGCTTTTACCTTGTCCGGCTGCTCCTCCGGACCCTCCACGACGTCCGGATCCTGCACGGCCTCCGTGTACCACTCGGTGAGCGCGGGGTCATCGCTCTCAAAGTCGGCGCCGGCTCCTTCGTCCTCCGACACGGGAGCGGCACCGAAGACAAAGTCGTCACCGTGCTCACCGATACCCCGGCGCACTCCTCCCCTAATGGCCTCCAGTGCATACCGGCGGCGAATCATGTAGGGATCATTGCGCAGCTCCTTGCCCCACGACACCATCACGCCGATCAGGATGATGGTGAAGGGCAGGGCACAGGTCACCATGATGGACTGCAGCCCCGAGAGTGCGTTGCGTCCGCCGGCCAGCAGCAGGGCCATGGAGATCAGTCCAAGCGCGGAAGCCCACACGATGGTCACCGATTTCGAGGGGACCGGCCGCCCCGACTGGGACATGGACCCCATGACGTTGGCTGCGGAGTCCGCGGCGGTGACAAAGAAGACCAGAATGGCCACCAGGCAGACAATCGACGTCACGGTGCTGAACGGAAGATGTCCCAGCAAATCGAACATGACATTCTCCCCGGCACCCACCACCGTCATGTCCCTGCCCTCCAGGTTCATCCAGATGGCGCTGCCGCCGAAGACCGTGAACCAGACGATGGAGATGGCCGAGGGAACAAACACCACCACGGTGACGAACTGTCGCAGGGTCCGGCCCTTGGAAATCTTCGCAATGAACATTCCCACGAACGGGGACCACGAAATCCACCAGGCCCAGTACAGCGTCGTCCAGGCCGTCAGATACGCCTCCTCCGTGTCGCCCTGGCCGGCAAAGACCGTGAGCATGTTCGGCAGGTTGTCGAAAAACGCGATGAGTGAAACCGGCAGCAGATCCAGCACGAAGAAGGTCGGTCCTGCCAGCAGGACAAAAGCTGCGAGCAGGATGACCAGGGTCATGTTGGCGTTGGACATCAGCCGAATGCCCTTTTTAATGCCGGCCACTGCGGAGATGGTGAAGACAACCGTCAGAATGGTGATGGCCACGACGACGAAACCATTGCCCAGTTCCCTCCCGGTGATCATCGAAACGCCCGTGCGGATCTGGAGTGCGCCGATGCCCAGCGACGTCGCTGTGCCGAACAGGGTGACCAACACGGCGAAGACATCGATGATCTTGCCCAAAACACGGTTGTTGCCGTCCGGAAAAACCGGTTCAAAGAGTGAGGAAATCAACGGCAGGCGGCCGCGCCGGTAGGAGGCGTAAGCCAGTGCCCCGCCCACCAGGGCGTAGATGCACCAGGCGATGGACGCCTGGTGCAGGAAGGCGTCAGTCATGGCGGGCAGGATGGCGTCGGAGGTCCCGGCCTCGGCATCCGTCGACGGCGGAGGGCTAAGGAAATGGCTGAGCGGCTCCATGGGTCCGTAGAAAATCAGCCCAATACCCAAACCGGCGGCGAACAGCATGGAGATCCACGACAGAGTCGAGTATTCCGGGGTGCTGTCGTCGGCACCCAAGCGGATCTTGCCGGTGGGGCCAAAACCCACCACCAGCATGAAGATCACGATGCCCACCACGGTTGCATTGAACAGCCACCCGAAGCGAACCACCACCCAGCCCTGCATGGCGGTGCCGACCAGGTTGAGGTTGGCCGGCGCAAGTGTTGCCCACGTCAGGATTGCCAGGGAAACAGCCAGCGCGACAATGAACACGCTGCGCCGGGTTGGAAAACCAACCCCGGTGTCCTCAACGCTGATTCCCGGCACAAGTCCGGGGTGAAGACCGAACGTTGGTTCGGAAGCGGCATGGCGCAGTGCCTTTTTTACCCGTTCGACCGGCCGCCCGCCCGGTTTCTGTCCCTGCAAACCGGGCGCAGGCGGCCTGTCCGTGCTGTTTGCCGCTCCGTCAAAATGTGAAGGGTCAGAATTCATAACGCACGACTTTAGCGCATTTACCTGCCACCGCTCTAATTCATAACAATTAGAACACTATTGGAAGGAATGCTATTCACTGCTTAAGTAGCAGTGAATTCCAACTAATGCTAATTGCATTTCGGAACGCTACTTTGTTCCCTACCCCGCAGCTGCCGCGGCAAGGATGGGGGCCATGCTTTCACGCATATAATCGGCCACCTCGCCCTGCGTGACGGCAACATCGAGCACAAAGAGACCCTCAGCACCGTCGGCAAGCCATTCCTTCAGCTCCGTGAGGTCGCTCAGGGAACGCATTTTCACGCCGCGCGCACCCATGGCGCGGCCCAGCGCACTGAAATCGACTTCGGGGATCTGCATGGCTGTGTCGTCGAGGCCCCGGGCTGCATACTGGTGAACCTCGGCGCCGTAGGCGGCGTCGTTGAACACCACCATCACTCCGCTGGGAATGGCGCGGACGGCCGATTCGAGGTCGGCCAGCGCCATCAGGGCTCCGCCGTCGCCCGCGATGAGCACGGTGGTCCGGTCCGGACGGGCCACCGCCGCGCCCACCGCTGCCGGGATGCCCAGGCCGATGGACTGAAACGCTGTGCCCACCATCATGAGCCCCTGCGGGTCAGGTGCCTGGCAGTACATCGGGATCCAGCCGCAGAAGTGCCCGCCGTCCTGGACGATGGTGCGGTTCGCGGGCAGGACGGCGTCGAGCTGCTGCGCCACGGCACGGGGATTCAGCCGCCCGTCGGCCGCAAATTCGTCCGCGGCAGGGTCAGAGGTGAACGACGGCGCGGTCACTTCCGGATGCTGCGTCCGCCACCCGCCCTGCACAGCGGAAACTGCTTCCGTGAGTGCCACAACGGTTTCCCGGGCATCGGCCTGAATGAAGCTCGAAACCCGGGGGTTCGTGGGCGCATCGGCTTCATCAATCTGGATGACCTCGGCGTCTTCAGCGAAGAGGGATCCGTAGCGGGCCTGGAAGGCGTTCAGGCTGGCACCGGCAACGAGGACGAGGTCGGCGGAGCGCATGATCTGCAGCGGAGCCCTTCGTGCGAAGCCCCCCGCTATACCCAAATCCCAGGGCGTATCGAGGTAATTCCGCGCCATGAGGGAAGTCGCAAACAGCGCACCTACCTTGTCCCCCAGTTCCACCAGGGCTGTTCCCGCATCGGAGACCACGGCACCGTTGCCGGCCAGGATCAGGGGACGCCTGGCACGATTTATCAGTGCCGCGACGCGTTCCACGGCAGCCGGGTCCGGCAGCACCCGCGCGGCAGGCTGCGGATGCGCCGCCGGCTCCTGGGTCCCGGCAGCTTCATTGGCGAGGTCGTAGGGAATGGACACGATCACGGGACGCCGCTCGTTGCGGGCCGTGGACCAGGCTTCTTCAGTGAGACGCTCCGCGTTTCCTGCTGCGACGGTGAGGGTGAGCACCCCCAGACCCCGGGCAACCATCAGCTGGTCGATGTCCCACGGCCGGGCTCCGGTTGTGGGAGCCTCCCCCACAACCAGCACCATCGGAATCCGGGCTTTGGCAGCTTCGGTCAGCGCTGTCAGGGAGTTGGTGAAACCGGCTCCGTAGGTCACCGTTGCCACTGCAATCCTGCCCGAGGCACGGTAATAGGCGTCAGCCATGGCCACGGTTCCGGCCTCGTGCCGGGCGCTGACATAAGGCAGGCCGCGGGACGTGAGATTGGAGGTGAAAAAGGCGTTGCCGTTGCCCATCAGGCCAAACACGACCTCGGAGTGACGCGCACACACTTCCGCGACGACGTCGGATACGTTCAGTTGTTCAGTCATGTCGGTTCCTTGAGATCAGTGCTGTGGTGTCAGCAGGGCCGCTGCCTGACGGGCGACGGTGAGAATCCTGTTGTTGG
Source organism: Arthrobacter sp. 9E16 (assembly GCF_002929435.1). Classification (NCBI taxonomy): domain Bacteria; kingdom Bacillati; phylum Actinomycetota; class Actinomycetes; order Micrococcales; family Micrococcaceae; genus Arthrobacter; species Arthrobacter sp. 9E16. The sequence goes on from NZ_PJIU01000001.1 coordinate 607,476, forward strand.
CAACAGGTGCACCGATGGTGATGCGGATGCCCTCGTTCGGAAAGACGCGGACGGAAAGGGCGTTCTCCTCAAAGAGCGCGGCGAGAGCGCCCGTCCGGTCCCGGCTGTCGAGCCAGAGAAAGTTGGCTTCCGACGCAAGCACCGGCAGCCCGGCAGCCAACAGCGCGTCGTACACACGCCGGCGTTCAGTGACGAGCACATCAATCCGCTCCTGAAGTTCATCTTCGGCCAGCAGGGATGCCAGCCCGGCCTGCTGTGCCAGCGACGTGACTCCGAACGGAACAGCCACCTTTTGGAGATTTACAACCAGCTCCGGGCCGGCAATGGCATAACCCAGGCGCAGCCCGGCGAGCCCGTAGGCCTTGGAGAAGGTGTGCAGAACAGCAACGTTGGGATACTTGCGGAACATTTCGATCCCGACGGCGGTGTCGGCATCGCGGTTGAAGTGGACGTAGGCCTCGTCCAGCACCACGAGGACATCCGCGGGGACGGATGAGATAAAACTGTCCACCGCTGCGGCGCTGAGGACCGTGCCCGTGGGATTGTTCGGATTGCAGAGAAAGATCACCCGGGTTCTTGGGGTGACAGCGGAGGCCATCGCCTGAAGGTCGTGGCCGCCGTCCTCGGCCAGCGGAATGGGCTGCGGTTCCGCCCCTGCAGTGGTGGCCAGAAGCGGGTAGGCCTCGAAGGACCGCCAGGCGAACATCACCTGGTCCCCCGGATTGGTCACGGCGAGGATGATCTGGCTGGCAACCTCCACCGACCCGGCGCCGAGCGCTATGTTGTCCGGTGAAACCGCCCAGCGGGACGCGATCGCACCGCGGAGTTCTTCCGCGGCGATCTCCGGATAAAGGTTGATGCTGGACACGGCGCCGGCAACGGCCTCCACCACGGAAGGCAGAGGAGGGTAGGGATTCTCGTTCGAGGAGAGTTTAAAGGCCTCCAGGCCGTCAACGGCCCGGGGAGCTTTTCCCTGGCGGTACGGCGGGAAGTTTTCAAGCCCGGCGCGGTGCGTGATGTTCATGATTCTCCTGATGGGCCGGAGCAAAGGATAAGCTGCAGCGCCGGCGCGCCGCCCAATGAGGCTAAGTAATACCGGTCACGCAAAACAAGCTGCACAGCAAACACCTCACAGAGTGCCACCTTTGGCCGGAGTTCGCCGTCTATCTGCTGTACAAATTGCACAACCTTTCTCCGCGAATTTGCTCATGACCGCTTTTGTGATTAGCGTCACTCCGAGGCTGCCGCGTTTGGACCCCACTCATTGACGAGTGTGCCGCCGGCCCGTCCCCGATTTCTTTTTCGATGCGGAGCACCTCCGCACCTGACGCTTGTGAGGCACCTGCATGACCACTGCTGATCTGACAACCAGCTCCGCACCACCCGAGAACCGGTCCGGTCTGGGACGGTCAATGAATTCCCGCCAGCTGACCATGATGGGGCTCGGCAGCGCAATTGGCGCCGGGCTGTTCCTTGGATCGGGGGTGGGTGTCCAGGCGGCCGGACCCGCCGTACTGATTTCCTATCTCGTGGCCGGCGCCCTGGTCATCATCGTGATGCAGGCCCTGGGCGAACTCGCTGCGGCCAATCCGAGCTCGGGTGCATTTTCTGTCTATACCGAGAAAGCCTTTGGCAAGACGGCCGGATCCGCTGTCGGCTGGCTCTGGTGGTTCCAGCTTGTTGTGGTGATTGCCGCCGAAGCCATCGGCGCCGCCGGTCTTCTTGCGTCCGTTTTCCCGGACCTGCCCGTCTGGCTCATGGCCTTGTTCTTCATTGCGGTTTTCTCGCTCATCAACGTCACCGGTGTGAAGAACTACGGTGAATTCGAATTCTGGTTTGCGATCCTTAAGGTTGCCGCCATTATTCTCTTCCTGGCGATCGGCGCCGCCCTCATCTTCGGCTGGCTGCCCGACACCACCTCCCCCGGGCTGAGCAACCTCTTCGGGAACGACGGTTTCGCCCCGACCGGCATGGCAGGCATTGCCTCGGCACTGCTGGTGGTGATCTTCGCATTCGGCGGGACCGAGATCGTGAGCGTCGCCGCAGCCGAGACCGCCGACCCCGCCCGCAGCGTGGGCAAGGCCATCAAGACCGTTGTCTGGCGCATCCTGGTGTTCTACATCGGCTCACTGGCCGTCATTGTCACTGTTATCCCCTGGGATTCCGAAGCCCTCGATTCACCGTTTGCCGCTGTCCTGGCAACGGCCAAGATCCCGGGGGCAGAAACGGCCATCATCCTCGTGGCGGCCGTTGCCCTGCTGTCGGCACTGAACGCCAACCTGTACGGCGCCTCACGGATGGTCTATTCGCTGGCCGAACGCCGTGATGCGCCCAGGGCGTTGCTGCGGCTCAACAAGGCGAAAGCACCTGTTCTTGCCGTGCTCATCTCGGTGGCCGTGGGGGTTGTCTCCACTGTGCTGGAGCTCTTCTTCCCGGACCGGGTGCTCCCCGCCCTCTTGAACGTCGTCGGATCCACCGTGCTCCTGGTCTGGGCTTCGGTTCTGCTGTCCCAGTTTGTGCTTCGCCGCAGGGCCGACCGTGCCGGCCAGGCCCTCAAACTGCGGATGCGCGGCTTTCCGTACCTCACGGTGGCCGGCATGGTCCTTCTGGCAGCCATCCTTGTGCTGGCCTGCCTCGATCCGGCTGCACGGACACAGCTGCTCTCCACCGTCGCGCTCGTGGCCTGCATCGCCCTCGCATGCAAACTGGCGCATTCCTCCCGCACCCGGCGAAGTGCCGCCGCTGATAGCTAAGCGGAACAAAGGAGGATGTCCCCTAAGGCGCCGCCGGCCGCCTCCGGCAAGGTACAAAAAGCCATCACGGTGAACTACAGCAGAGGATTCCCGCTCCCCCGCCAAACCAACTGAAGAGCCAGCCGAGACCGGCGGAGAACACAAGGCCGATCGCCAGCGCCGTGCCCCGCAAGTCGCGGCCGCCCCGGAAGAGTCCGGCTGTCCCCCCGCTAGTTTGTGCCGCCGGTCTTTGCCTTATCCGGCCCCTCTGCCGTCGCACCCTCAGGATCCCCGGAAGCTTCAGGATCAGCCGGGGCCGGTTCCTGCACGTTGTCCGTGTACCAGTCGGTGAGGGCGGGGTCGTCGCTCTCGAAGTCGGCACCGGCGCCTTCGGACTCCGGCACATGGGCAGTGCCGAACACGAAGTCGTCACCGTGCTCGTCGATGCCGCGGCGCACGCCGCCGCTGATGGCCTCCACCGCATACCGGCGCCGGATCATCAGCGGGTCGTTGCGCAGGTCCTTGGCCCAGGAAATCATCACGCCGACGAGGATGACGGTGAACGGCAGCGCGCAGGTCACCATGATGGCTTGGAGCCCCGAGAGGGCGTTGCGGCCCCCGGCCAGCAGCAGGAACATGGCGATCAGCCCGAGCGCGGCCGACCAGATGATGGTCACCGATTTCGAGGGCACGGGCCGGCCCGACTGCGACATCGAGCCCATGACGTTGGCGGCCGAATCGGCGGCGGTGACGAAGAAGACCAGAATCGCGAGCATGCACACGATGGGCGTCACGGAGCTGAACGGCAGGTTGGCCAGCAGATCGAACATGACGTTCTCTCCGGTGCCCTTCACGGCCAGGTCCACCCCGTTCCGGTTCATCCAGATGGCCGTACCGCCGAAGACCGTGTACCAGCAGACAGAGATGGTCAAGGGAACGAAGACGACGACGGTGACGAACTGGCGCAGGGTGCGGCCCTTGGAGATCTTGGCGATGAACATTCCCACGAACGGCGACCAGGAGATCCACCAGGCCCAGTACAAGGTAGTCCAGCCGGTCAGGAATTCCTCCTGCTCGGCGCCCTGGCCGGCGAAGACGGTCAGCATGTCCGGCAGGTTGCCGACAAACGCGATGAGCGAGGCCGGCAGCAGATCGAGCAGGAAGAACGTCGGCCCGGCCAGCAGGACAAAGAGCGTCAACAGAATGACCAGGGTCATGTTGAGGTTGGAGAGCAGCCGAATGCCCTTCTTGATGCCGGCGACAGCGGAGATGGTGAAGACAACCGTCAGGAGGCTGATGGCGACGACGACGAAGCCGTTACCCAGCTCCTGGCCCGTGATGATCGAGACTCCGGTGCGGATCTGGATCGCGCCGATGCCCAGCGACGTTGCGGTGCCGAACAGTGTCACCAGCACGGCGGAAACGTCGATGATCTTTCCCAGCATCCGGTTGTTGCCGTCGGGGAACACCGGTTCAAACAGCGACGAAATCAGCGGCAACCGGCCGCGCCGGAACGAGGCGTAGGCAAGGGCGCCGCCCACCAGAGCGTAGATGACCCAGGCGAGACTGGCCTGGTGCAGGAAGGTGGTCGCCATGGCCGGCAGGATAGCGGCGTAGGTGCCGGCCTCTGCATCGGTCGAGGGTGGCGGGGAGAGGAAATGGCTGAGCGGTTCCATCGGCCCATAGAAGATCAGTGCAATGCCCAGACCAGCTGCGAACAGCATGGAGATCCAGGACGCCGTGGAGTACTCCGGCGTGCTGTCGTCGGCCCCCAGCCGGATCTTGCCGGTCGGCCCGAAGCCAACCACCAGCATGAAGATCGCAGCGGCAACCATGGTGGCGTTAAACAGCCAGCCGAAATGCACAACCACCCAGGCCTGTACGCCGGCGCCCACGGAACTGAGGTTGTCGGGCGCAAAAATCGCCCACGCCAGAACGGCGAGGGAGATGGCCATGGCAGAAATGAACACACCGCGCCGGGTCGGATAACTGACACCTGTGTCCTCGACGCTGATGCCCGGGACCAGCCCGGGGTGGATGCCGAAAGCCGGTGAGGCAACGTGTTGCAGGGCCTTCTTGACCCGTTCAACGGGTCCGCCGGCGGCGGCAGCTCCCGTAGCCGGACCGGCGGCAGTTGACCTGTCAGTACTGCCTGGGACGCGCTGTGGCGGTGAAGGGTCTGTATTCATGATGAGAGAAATTATTCCATTGGGGATGGCTGCTCCCATTTCCGGAAGACTGCCGGCCGAGTGCAAAACTCCGTCGTTACTAGGGCTGCCGCTTCCCTCTGTGACGAAACTCGCACCCGCAGGGACCGCACACAGTTCACTCCTGCCACATAGTTGACTCTCCACGGGCTCCTTTCTAGGCTGACGGGCAAGCCGGAGCAGCACAGCTTGTCCCTCCATGACCGCTCCTGCAGATGCCCGAAGGGATATGACATGCCGCTCTATGCCTACCGTTGCCCGGACTGCTCAGACTTTGAGATTTCCGTTGCCATGGGCAAAGCGGCCGGTTCCCTTCCCTGCCCTGCCTGCGGAACCCCCTCCGCCCGGCGCTTCACCGCACCCAACCTCTCCCGCGCTTCTTCCAGCGCGTACCGGTTGATCGAAAGCACCAAGCGCTCGGCAGCGGAGCCCGCCGTCGTCCGCTCTCCCGGGCCGGCTCCCCGCACCGCCGGCGGGAACATCGCCACCAATCCGCTCCACCGAAAGCTTCCCCGCCCCGACTGATTCCCCAGGTTCCCGCCAGCAAAAGGAGCAATCATGCCAAAGGCCGTCTTTCCACTCGATTCATCGAAGAAATTTGAGGACCAGGAAAAGCTGGGCCACAACCGCTGGCATCCGGAGATCCCGCCGGTGGAGGTGCTCAAGCCCGGGGAATCCTTCCGGGTGGACTGCCGGGAATGGTTCGACGGCGCCATCGTCAATGATGACTCCGCCGAGGACATTCTCAACGCTCCGCTGCTGACCGTACATAAGCTCAGCGGTCCGTTTGCGGTGGAGGGCGCCCGCCCCGGTGACCTGCTGGTGGTGGATATCCTCGACGTCGGACCCATCCCGCAGGAGGACACCGGACCGCTGGCCGGTCAGGGCTGGGGATACACCGGCATTTTTGCACGGGAGAATGGCGGAGGATTCCTCACCGAACAATTCCCTGACGCCTACAAGGCAATCTGGGATTTCACCGGCCAGACGGCCACTTCCCGGCACGTACCCGGAGTCTCGTTCACCGGGCTGATCCATCCCGGGCTGATGGGAACCGCCCCGTCGGCCGCACTGCTGTCCAAATGGAACAAGCGCGAAGGTGACCTGATTGCCACCGACCCGCACCGGGTACCGCCGCTGGCGCTGCCGCCCGAGGCAGAACATGCAGTGCTCGGCGGGGTGCCCCGGGACCAGTGGGGGCGTGTCGGCGCCGAAGCCGCCCGCACCGCGCCCCCGCGGGAAAACGGCGGCAACCAGGACATTAAGAACCTCTCCAAGGGCAGCCGCATCTTTTATCCGGTGTTCGTGGACGGCGCCAACCTCTCCGTCGGGGACCTGCACTTTTCCCAGGGCGACGGCGAGATCACCTTCTGCGGCGCCATTGAGATGGGCGGCTTTATCGACCTGCGGGTTGATCTGATCAAGGGCGGTATGGACACGTACGGTGTCCACGAAAACGCGATCTTCATGCCCGGCACCGTGGAACCGCAGTTCAGCGAGTGGATCGCCTTCTCCGGCACCTCGGTCACGCTCGACGGCGAGCAGCGCTACCTGGATTCACACCTGTCCTACCAGCGGGCCTGCCTGCACGCGATCGACTACCTGACCAAGTTCGGCTACAGCCCCGAGCAGGCCTACCTGCTGCTCGGCGCCGCCCCGATCGAGGGCCGGCTCTCGGGCGTGGTGGACATTCCGAACTCCTGTTCCACTGTCTACATACCCACCTCAATCTTCGACTTCGATATCCGTCCTTCGGCCTCGGGACCGTTCCAAATCGATCCGGGAATCGGAGCGCCAAGGGCAAGTACAGCTGGGTGAACGCGGTCCGCCCAAGCGCTGACGGTGCCTTTGCACCTATGGGGCGTGCACTTCTCGGCTGGATTGTCCTGTGCGCCGGAATCGGCTTGGCGATCAGCACCGCCCGCTTTGCAGCAGGGCTCACAAGTGCACCAGCGGCAGCGGTCCCCCTGCTGCAGGCCCTTCTGGTAACCGCACTGGTGGTACCCGTCATCCTCCTGCTGCGCAGCAAAGTGGACCGCAAATCGGCGGCTGATCTCGGGTTGTCCCGCCGCATGCTGACACCTGTGATCTTTGGCCTCACCGTTGGTGTCGCCTCAGGCGCTCCGACTTGGCTGCCCGCGCTGTGGATGGGATGGATCAGTATTGAGCGCGTGGACTACGGCACGCTCATGTCTTTCCTGCTGATCAACGCCTTTGTGCTGCTGCTCTACGAAGCGCTGCCGGAGGAACTGGCGCTGCGGGGTTATGCCTGGGCGAACCTCCGAAGCCGCTGGATCGCGACGTGGATTGTCACCGTGCTGTTCATTTTCAGCAGCTCACTCATCAGCGTTTTCCAGTTCGGGTCGGCCCGGCTGCTGGACGTGGAGCCGGTTGGTCTCGGCTGGGCTCCGGCAGGCACCGATCCGGTGGCCTATGTCCTTCAGCTGGGGTTGTTTGGCTTGGTGCTTTGTGGGCTGGTGCTCGGCGGGCAGGGCTGGCTCGACTCGGGAATCGACGTCGAGTTCACGGCCCCGGACGCGATTGCGCTGGTACTGGTGCATATATGTTTGGGCGGGTTCATGTTCATCCTCACCCGGAAGTGGCTTCAGCGCCGCGATACGGTAACGGAGGGGAACGCTCTCATGCACCGCGCAGGATCATAGCGGCCGCGTGAGCAGCCTCAGTATTTGGTCGAGTCGTCCAGCAGCGCCGCGATGGCGTCCAGTGTTTCGCTGTCCACCTCGGACAGAGTGCGTGTGGCAAAATCGCGAACCTTAGCCCGGCGCATCGCCGCCAGCAGCTCCAACTCACTCTGGATACGCTCTGGAACTTCGCCGTCGGCCTCCAGCAGGTAGGAAGGATTGATCTGGAAAAACTCGGCCAAGCCCGTGACCACCTCTACGGGCTGGCGGACCGTGGCATCCCCGGATTTCATGTGGTGCCAGCGGGTGCGTGAGAGCTTGATCCCCTTCTCGGCAAGGGCTGACTGAATGTCGTGGAATTCAAAAGGCTTGCCCTCGGATGTCTGGACGACATCCAGCAGCAGGTCGATTTTGCGGGCGAGAATTTGGGATTCCCTCAGGTTGCGCTGGGCAGCGCTTTCAGCGGCCACGGTTATTTTGCCTCCGAAACTGGGTCGGTCAAGTCAACAGGTGTCTCCAGGTCCAGGCACCGGCACCAGGCCTGGACGGATTCATTCCACAGTTGTGGAGCAGAGTTCCACTCCAGCGTGTGGTGGGCGCCGTCGAACTCCACGAATCCCACAGGCTGGCTTTGCCGGGAAACGAATGCCCGAGAAAGCTGTACTGGTACGGAGCGATCATCAGTACCGTGAAAAATCATAGTCGGGATACTTGGATGTTTCTGCATGTATGTTGCGGGCATTTCGCGCCACCTGATGACGGGTTCTCCCCGGGGGCGAAGGAGATTGACGGTATGCGGCAGCCACCGGGCCAGGAACCCGGGACAGCCCGCACGCCGCAGCTGCGCCGAAATGATCGCCGGCCAGTCCAGCGCCGGAGACACCAGCAGCACGCCCGCGGTGCTCGGCGCCGGGCACCGCCCGATGGTGCGGAGCACAATGGAAGCACCCAGCGACCAGCCCACAAACAGGATCCTCCGGGCTCCGTGATCCAGCGCGTAGCGTCTGGCCGCCTCGATGTCTTTCCATTCGGTGAGCCCCAGATGGCTGCGGCCCGGCGGTGGGCCGAGGTCCAGGGATGTGCGGTACGTGGGCAGCAGCGAGGTATAGCCGAGGTCTGCGAAGGCTGCCACGCCACGCAGGCACTGGCTTCGTGAACTGCCCAGCCCATGGACGTGGATGACCCACACACCGCTGCCTTGAGCCGGAGGGATGATCCATGCCGGAAGCCCGCCAATGGTTGCCTCCTCGGCGGCGAATCCGAAATCCGCCGGGGTATCGCCCAGGTGACCGCTGAGGCGGCCTTTGCCATCCCGGATTATTCGGCCGGGGTCACCGCTCTCCACCGTCCGCCGTACCGCGGTTCCGACGGCGGGCGGCCCCAGCACCACTAACCCGCCGCCCGACGGCGCACGCATGCTGAGCCGCCCGGGATGGGCGGCAAATCCGTTCGGTTCAAAGTCAAGGTACTGCCGGTTCCCGATCCTCCCGTGTCCACGGACCGGCGCCAGCGTCCTGCCCGGGCCCGCATCCGTGACCTTTGCGCGGATCAGGGATCCGGCCAGCGCCGGCAGACAGGCGGCGGCCGCGACAGCCAGCACCGTGCGCACGGTTGGCCACGCCATCAGAGCGGCCTCCCCTGTTTCAGGCACAGCGCCTCGGCCTGGTTCACTACGCTTCTGTCCGCCGGTGACATCTGCTGCCCGCGGTTCTCAGAGAGGTCCATCCAGTCGTGGATTTCAATGACCAGGCGGTGAATGGTATCGGCGGTGTTCCGCGCGCGTTTCCGGTGCCCTTCGGTGACGGATTGGGCGGTGGTTCCCACCAGGCTGACGGCGGGTGTCTGAGCGACTGTGGAGAGCCACACTGCCCGGAGCCGCGGCTCCAGCACGCGGATCTGCCGCCGGACTCTGAGGTCGCTGAGGATCCGGCCAATCGGTGCCACCGCCAACCCGGCGGACAGCAGCACCACCGTCAGGGGATTGGACACGTCATACACGGTTCCGGCGGCACGCCTCAGTTCCTCGTTGCCGGTCACGTTTGCCATGTCCATAACAAGCACGGAGATGCAGAGAACAATGCCCGCAACACATCCCAGCGCAATAATCCGAAACCCCACGCGAAACCGCTTGCGCCTCATATGCGGCACGTTCTTCAGGCAGGTGGCCAGGGTTCCCACCATGACCGCCAGTATGTACAGGTATTGAATCCCCGAGTAAAGGGCTGCCGCCGGCTGGCTTCCGTAATCCAGCATGAAGGAGAATGACGGGACAGGATCGTCGATCAAGGCAAAGCTCACCGCCATGATGACAACCGTGATAACTGCCGCGCGCCGCAGCCAGAAGGTTTCCCTGCCGCTTACCGTGTCACCGGCTCTGGCACCGTGGGCGATGGCCCGCGACAAATAATAGACACCAAAAATCAACAGGACGTTGGCGGCCAGATCCAGCCCGTTGGGCCAGGGCATTTTTTCTGCTGCCCAGAGATAGAGCCCGTCGATATTCGTTGTTAAGGACGCGGCGATGACTATTGAGGCTTTCAGCATTGTGTTATCCGGGCGGGTGCGCGCCCGGAGCGCCAGTGTCAGCACGAGCAGCCACATGAAAATCACGACAATCAGGTTGCTCATTCGAAGTACGCCTCGTACCGGTAGATTTCATGGCTGGATTCCCGGATGGCTGCGGCCAGAAGATCGGCGAGATGTTCTGCCGCCGCTTCCAGATCAGAACGGAAGTCACCGCGGGCCAACGCCTTGGCCACCACCTCGCCCGAGAGTTCCTGGAAGACTTTGACCCCCTGCCATGAGGCCTCAACGCTTTCATCATGGCGGAGGACCATGTGCGAGAGTTCGTGGAGAATCAGCTGCTGGCGATGAAGAGTCCCCTTCGTCGCGGAGTGATAGACCACGTCCGCATTCTCCCGTGGAATCCACAGCCCGCAGATTTTCTTACCCGTGAGCTTTTCGCTTTGAACAATGACGATGGGACGCCGGCGGATTGTCTCGACGTGCCGGATAAGAGATTCCAGTGTGACGCGTACAGGCAGCTGAAGTCGCTCGAACGCATCTTTTGCCGTTTGCCGAACGTCTTTATCCATGGGGTTCCTCATTTTTAGTGGGGCCTCACGCTAAAGTGTAGTTCGGAACATGTTCCAATCATGTATTATTGGGTCACCGGCCCGGTGCCGAGCATTGTGAAGATCGTTTTTTCGGAAGTTGGGGGACTTTCGGATCTTTCGCACACATGCTCGGCCCAGGCCGGTTTTTCATTGCGGGGCGCCGCCATACTCCGCACTTCCCAAAGGCACTTATCCAGGCGCGGCTTCTCTTTCGCTGGTTACTTTTGTGCCGCCCATGCGGCGTAGCTGCCGTCCAGTTCGACGACGTCGTACCCGGCGCGGCGCAGGCCGCTGGCTGCCACGGAGTTCCGCACTCCGCTCTGGCAGTAGGTCACAATGGTGCCGCTCTCCGGAAGCTCATCCAGGCGCCACAGCACACGCCCGCCGCTGAGCTGGTACGAACCGGGAATGTGCCCGGCCGCGTGCTCGGTGCGGTTGCGGACGTCCAGCACCATGGCGGCGTCGAAATCCGGAAGTTCGGACGGCTGGATCAGCGGCGGAGTGAACGGCGGCAGACCGTCGATGCTGGTGACGTAACCGGCAACGTTGTCGATGCCCACGCGGACCAGGTGGTTCCACATTTCCTGCGCCTGCTCCTGACCCTCGGCCAGGAGCACCAGCGGGTTCTGGTCCTTTTCCGGATCCACGACCCAGGCACCGAAGCTGGCAAAGGACTTGCCGGCGGGAATGTTGAGGGATCCGGCAACAGTGCCCTCATGGACACGGGCGTTAGAGCGGGTGTCCACGAAAATCGCACGGTCGGCGGCGAGATCACGGACGACGTCGTCCGTGGACAGTTCCTGCAGCGGCGCCCGCTCGCCCATGACGGCCGGGCCCTGCCGGTTTTCGCGCTTCATGCGGCCGAAGTAGGCGTGCGCGTCGGGCTGCCCGTCGAGCAGTTCGTTGATGAACCCCTGCTCGTCGTTGTTCTCGAGGTACGGGCCCCACCAGGCGTAGCGGCGTTCGTAGCCGACGGTGGAGGACGGGATGGCCCCCAGGGCCTTGCCGCAGGCGCTGCCGGCGCCGTGGCCCGGGTGCACCTGGACGTAGTCGGGCAGGGTCAGGAACTTGTCCCGCAGGCTGGCGAACAGCTGCTTGGCACCTGCAAAACGGGTGTCGACGCCGCCGGCGGCTTCGTCCAGCAGGTCCGGACGGCCGAGGTCGCCGGAGAAGATGAAATCGCCGGACAGCAGGTAGCCGGGTGAATCACTGAACGCGCCGTCAGTGATCAGGAAGGACAGGTGCTCCGGGGTATGGCCGGGGGTGTGCAGAGCCTGGACGGTGATGTTGCCGAGCTTGACCGTATCCAGGTCGTGCAGCCGTTCACCGTCGAAGTCATACTGCCAGTCGGGTCCGCCTTCACCGGAAACGTAGACCGTGGCACCGGTGGCCGCAGCCAGTTCCCGGGTTCCGGAGAGGAAGTCGGCGTGGATGTGGGTTTCGGTAACGGCCACGATTTTCATGCCGTTGGCGGCGGCGAGGTCCAGGTAGCCGGCAATGTCGCGGCGGGCGTCGACGACGATCGCCTCGCCCTTGGCCTGGCAGCCGATCAGGTAGCTGGCCTGGGCCAGGTCTTCATCATAAATGCGTTCGATAAGCATGGGGGTGCTCCTTCTGTTGTGAAGTGGAAGGTTTGTTGTCTGTGGAGCTAGGCCGGCAGGTGCCGGGACGCGTCGTCCCGGTGCCGGTTGGTTTTGCGCAGCGGGCAGGAAGGGATGAACAGCCAGCAGACGGCCACCGCAGCCAGTGCAAGTGCCGCGACGCCCCCGGCGAGAATCAGCTGGAGATCCGCCGGTGCCTGCTGTATGAGCACGAAGGCGCCCATGACCAGGACAAACCAGCCAAAGCCCTTGCGGAGCGCGGTCTCGGGGATCCGGCCGGCGAGCTTGGCGCCGATCAGGCTGCCGACAATCGCAGCGGCCGTGACGGCCAGGACCAGGCTCCAGTCCAACTGGACCGTGGTGAGGTAGCCGGCGAGTCCGGCGAAGGACTTCATGCTGATGACCACCAGTGAGGTGCCCACGGCAATCGACATCGGCAGTCCGCCGAGCAGAGCCAGGGCGGGAACTACAAGGAATCCTCCGCCGGCACCCACCAGTCCGGTGACCAGGCCCACAATGAGGCCCTCGACCAGGATTTTTCCGAGCGGCATCCGTCGCGGAGCGCCGTCACTGTCAGTGCCGGCCGCCTGTTTGTTCTTACGGCCGCGGATCATGGCGGCCGAGGTGGCGACCATCATCAAAGCGAAGGCAACCAGCAGAATCTCACCGGGGATGAAGCCGCCCAGCAAGCCGCCGGCAAAGGCGCCAAGCATGCCGGCGGCACCGAAGAGGAGGCCGGTGCGCCACATCACCCGGCCGCTGCGGGCATGGCTGATGACGCTGACCGCGGAGGTGACACCGACGACGAACAGCGATGCCGCAATGGCTTCCTTGGCGTCGAAGCCGGCCACATAAACCAGGATCGGAACGGTCAGGATGGAGCCGCCGCCGCCGAGGACACCGAGCGAGAGCCCGATGAGAATGGACAGCGCCAGAACGAGGATCAGTGTCGGGGTCATGATGCTGCCGCGGTGTCCCCGGCTCCGCTCAGCGGCAGGCTGGCGAGGACGTCTTCAGGGGTGGGTTCAACGGCGGCTTTGTTCCACGGCATGACCGATAGTGCTTTGCCCATGGCGCAGGTGTTGGTGGCCGCGGAGAAGGTCAAACCGGCGCCGATGACGCCGGCCAGAGTCCGGACCTTGGGCGAAGCGAACCGGCCTCCGGTCAAACCGGCAAGCACGAGGGACCCGGCTGCCAGGCGCACCTGGCGCTCCAGGTCCCAGCGCTCCTTGCCGCGGACAACGTTGCCGCCGGCCGCCGCGTAGCCCGGTACACCTCCGGTGAGGACGGTGGCTGCATCTATGCCCGCTGCGCCCAGCCGCTGGCGCGCCTGCTCGGCACGGACACCCGACTGGCAGACCAGAACGACGCTGCCGCCGAGGCGTGTTGCCACGGAATCGGCATGGTCCTTGAGCAGCGGAAGGGGCACATTGACGGAACCGGCAATGTGCAGGGACTCGAATTCAGCTGCGGAGCGGACATCCAGCACGATCAGATCCGGCTGCTCGCGCTGCCAGACCTGCAGGGTCTGCGCATCGAGTGCAGTGACGGCCGATGCGGGGATAGGCGAGCCGGGAGATGAGGGTGTTGCGGAAGCCATGGGGTCCTCTCAGGACGGGGAAGATGAATACCCCACCGAGTATTACTTATACCCCCGGGGGTAGTCAAAACACCCGCCGGGGTATAAGCTGGGATCTTCCCTAGCTTCGGAGAAACTCCATGGAACTTGATGCAACAGAGCTCACCCCGGTCATCAACCGGCTCAAGCGTGCGCAGGGCCAGCTGAGCGCTGTCACCCGCATGCTGGAGGAAGGCCGCGACTGCAAGGACGTTGTCACGCAGCTGGCCGCCGTCTCCAAGGCGTTGGACCGGGCAGGTTTCCTCATCATTGCCACCGGGCTGCAGCAGTGCCTGACCCAAGAAGACAACGCCATGGACAAGAAGGAACTGGAACAGCTCTTCCTGTCCCTGGCCTAACTCCACCCTCCCCTCTGACTCAACGGCTGCCCTTTTTGCCGGGTCCCTTGTGCCCGTGCCGTCCGGGGTTGGCATCCTCGCGGTACACCTGCACCACGGCCGGCCGGGGCGCCCGGACTTCCCCGGCAGCCGGCACGGCGCCATCGGGCACGTAGTCCGGAAAGAAGGACGTGTGCGCGCCGTAGCTGCCGTCCTCCCCCGGATGCTGCACGGCAACGAACACCATGGATTCCTCGTCATGGATCACCGGCCCGCAGGTCTCTCCGTCACGGGGCACGGAAAGGAACTGCTCCACCTTGCCGCGTTCGCGTCCGGTAAGCGCCACTTTGAACAATCCGTCGTTGTAGCCGATTCCGGACGGAGCGCCGTCGGTGGAAATCCACAGGTTGCCGGCGGAATCAAAGGCCAGGTTGTCCGGGCAGGAAATGGGGCTGACCAACTCCTGGGGATAACCGCTGAAGTAGGTGGCATCCCCCTGCGCCGGGTCCCCGCAGAGCATCAGCAGATTCCAGCGGAAGCTGGTGGCCGTGGCGTCGTCGCGGTCCTCGATGATTTCCACAATGTGCCCGTCACGGTTTTCCCGCCGGGGATTCACTTCATCGGCAACTGCGCTGGCGCCGACGCCGCGGTTGGAGTTGTTGGTGCAGGCCACGTAGACCCGCCCCGTGGCCAGGCTCGGCTCCACGTCCTCGCAGCGGTCCATCTTGGTCGCCCCGGCCTTGTCCGCAGCGAGGCGGGTGTAGACCAGCACTTCCGCCACGCTCATGCCCGGGATAGCCGATTTGCCGCGCACCACCAGCGGAAGCCAGGTGCCCCGGCCGTCGAATCCGCCGTCAGCGGGAACAGAGCCGGTACCGTCAATTTCAGCCGCGGGCGAGTTGCCGGCAAACCGGGCAACATACAGGTCCCCCTCGGCCAGGAGCGTCATGTTGTGCCGCTTGTCGTTCTTCCGGTACTTGTTCTTCGAGACAAACTTATAGAGGTAGTCGAAGCGCTCATCGTCCCCCGAATACGCCACGGCCTTGCCGTTGCGAGCGATGATGACGTTGGCACCCTCATGTTTGAACCGGCCCAGACTGGTGTGCTTGCGCGGCACCGACTCCGGGTCCTCGGGGTCAAGCTCCACGATGTAACCGAACCGGTTCGGCTCGTTGCGGGTTTCCGGGGTGCGCGCATCGAAGCGCGGGTCCTCCTGCTCCCAGCCCATGGCCGTCGCGGCGCTGTCCAGGCCATACCGCTTGTCCTCGGCGCTGGTGCCGTCGGCGCGAAAGAAGCCGTTGAAGTTCTCCTCGCCGGAGAGCACCGTTCCCCACGGAGTGCTGCCGCCGGCACAGTTGCCAAGCGTCCCGAGCACAAACCGCCCCTCCGGATCGGCTGCCGTTTTGAGCAGCTCCGTTCCGGCTGCCGGTCCCGTGAGTTCAAAGACGGTGTCCAGGGTGATGCGGCGGTTGAGCCGGGCGCCGCGGACATAATTCCAGGGTGTGCCCCGGGAACTGCGTTCCAGTTCCACCACCGACATGCCGACGGCGTTGCGGAAGATGGCGCGCCGCTCGGCTTCCTCGGCGGCGGAGGCCGGGGCAGCCGGGAACATGATCTCCGGGTTTACATACTCGTGGTTGCAGACGAGCAGTCCCTTCTTGCCGTTGGGCTGGCGAAGGATTTCCAGATAGTCGTTGTTGTAGCCGAACTGGCGGGCCTGCGCGGCCGCGTTCTGGTCACGGAAATTGAACGCGGGGGAATCGGCGAACAGCGGATCTCCCCAGCGCAGCAGCGGTTCCCACTCGTATCCAGCCGGGACGTCAAAGCTGTCCACTGCCGCGTCCACGGGTGCGATGGGTGCGAAGCCCAGGGATTTCCGCGGACCCCGTCCGCCGCCCGGCCCGGCCGGTGCCGCTGTCGCCGGAGCTGCGCCGCCGAGGGCCAGCACGGCGGCTCCCAGAGCACCGGCGGCTCCGACCCCCAAGGCTGTGCGCCGTGAAAACTCGGCCGACACGATGTCCCGGAAATAGCTGTTGGCGGAAGTGTTGCAGACTGCTTTGCTGCAGGCGTTGTCGCACTTCAGAGCGCAGGTGACAGCACTACGCTTGCCTCGGGTGTGCCCGAGCATGGGCAATAGCCGTCTCTTCGGGGCGGCGCCGGCGAGACTTGACTCGGCGTTCACGGCGGGCTCAGAAGCGGACGGCACAAAATTGGACAGGTCGGTCAAGGGTCGGGCCTTTCTCCGGCGGATGTGTCGCTGCCCACGTTGGCAGTGGAAAGCGACGCGCAGGAGGCTGCCGGTTGAACGCCGGGTTAACAACTCCAGCAGGTGCCCTACCGTGCGGCTGCGACCAGGGACCGGACTTCGGGGGCCACTTCCTCGCCGTAACGCTGCAGGTCCCGGGCATTGTCGCTGGCCAGGAGGAATCCGGAGATACCGTATTCCAAGGCGATGTCCGCGAGTTCCCGCGCCCACTGGGCGGCCGGCCCCTGCAGCAATCCGCCGCCGGTGGTTTCGAGGGAACCGCTGATGTTCAGCAGCCGCCGCACCGCTGCCGGATCACGCCCGGCGGCGACCGCAGCGTCGTCAATCCGCGAGTTCATGGCCGCCAAATCGGCCGGGCCGCCGCGGAGATAGCTGAGCGTGGGCACCCAGCCGTCAGCCGTTTCCCCGGTGAGCCGGAGCATGCGCGGCTTGTAGGCACCCAGCCAGATACCGACGTCGTGCGCCGGTGCGGGCCCGCGCTTGGCGCCGTGGACCTGATGCACCTCTCCGTCTACCCGCAACGGCGTGCGGTCACCAACAGCCCAGACACCGCGGATGATCCGGATCGCCTCCGCCAGCCCGGTGACTGCCTCACCCGGTTCCAGCCGCTGCCCGCCCACAGCCTCGATCGCGTCCCAGAAGGCGCCGGCACCCAGTCCGAGTTCGAACCGTCCGCCGCTGAGCAGGTCCAGGCTGGCCGCGCTGCGCGCCACGATCACCGGCTGGCGCAGCGGCAGATTCAGGAGATTGGTGGCGAGGGTGATCTGCTCAGTTCTGGCAGCCGCGTAAGACAGCAGTGTCCAGGTGTCCAGGAACCGCGGCTGATAGGGATGATCCTGGAAGGTGGCCAGGTCCAGCCCGGCCCGTTCCGCCGTGACGGTCAGCTCCACCGCCTGCTGCGGCGGTGAGGCCGCAGGCGTGAGGAATGCTCCGAAGAGCAGGTTCCGGCCATAGTCGGGCATGGGGCGCTCCTAGTCGTTCAGCCTAGGGCCTCGGACCCAGCCTGAGGGCACCACCTTTTGGAAGACCGCTAGAGGAAGAGTTTGAACCCCACATGCGACGGAGTAAAGCCCAGACGCTCGTAGAACCGGTGGGCGGCACCGCGCGCCCTGTCGCTCGTGAGCTGAACCATCGAGGCGCCGCGCCGCCGCCCTTCTTCGACCGCCCAGGCCATCATCGCCGAGCCCAGTCCGTTGCCGCGCAGCCCGGCATCCACCCGCACCGCCTCCACGAGCAACCGGGTGGCCCCGGCACGTGCCAGCCCGGGGATAACAGTCAGCTGCATGGTGCCGACAACCTTGTCCTGCTGGTTTGCCGCAACCACCAGCAGCTGGGCGGGGTCGGCGTCAATCCGCCGGAAGGCCTCAACGTATGCTCCGTGGCGCTCCGGTTCCGCGGAATCCTCACCCTGCCGCAGCTCATCTGCGGCCAGCAGTTCAACGATCGGCCCGACGTCGGCGGCACCTGCCCGGCGCAGGCGGTAGTTCTGTTCGGACAGGGTAAAGGTGGCCAGCGTCATGGGTTGATCCTTGCACGTTGCCTTCAGCCAACGGATCCGGCGGACCCTACTGCCGGGTGGCGCGGATTGCGTCGGCGATGGTCGTTCCCGGATGCTGCGCCCGGTACTCCTTCACCCGTGCCGGGTCGGCATCGCCGGCGTTGTTGTCCGTTCCCAGCCGGCCAACAATGCCCGGGGCAACAGCCCCCAGAAGCAGTGCCAGAGCCACCAGGCCGAGCCCCAAAAGAAGGTTGTCCGCAAAGATCCACACGGCCAGCCCGGCAGCCGCCATCAGAACCGTCACTGCCGGAAGTACGTACTTCATGCTGTCCTGTCCCCTCTCATCAACTGTCCATAAACCCGTTCCAGCCGGTCCAGCCACCACTGCCGGCGCTCCGGCGCCGCCGCGTAGCGCTCCAGCAATTCCCCAGACACCGCCACGTTCCGCACTGCCAGGGCGCCGCCGTCGGGCAGCAGGGGTTCCTCGGCGACATCCCCCGCCATCAGCGACAGGGTGCCCAGCCCGCAGGCATACGGCAGCTCGGGCAGCGAGGCCGCCAGCGCGACGCCGGCCCGGATTCCCACCGAGGTGTCCAGGGCAGAGCTGACGACGGCGGGAAGCCCGGCCGCGGCCACAATCTCCAGGGCGCGGCGAACTCCGCCGAGCGGAGCCACCTTCACCACGATCAGGTCCGCAGCGTCTTCCCGTGCCACGCGCAGCGGATCGGTTTCCTTGCGGACGCTCTCGTCGGCGGCAATCAGCACCGGGATGTCGCGGCGTGCCAGTTCCTGCCGCACCTCCCGCAGCCCGGCAATGTCCGGGACCGGCTGCTCGGCGTATTCCAGCCCCGCTTCGGCCAGCGCTTCCAGTGCGGCGACGGCGGTGGGCACGTCCCAGCCGCCGTTGGCATCCACGCGGATGCCTGCGGTGGGCAGCAGCCGCCGGACTTCTGCCACCCGGGCCAGATCCTCGGCCACGGTCTGGCCCCGCTCGGCCACCTTAACCTTCACGGCACTCACCGCTCCAAACCGGGCAAGGACTCCTTCAACCCGGTCCACGGCCACCGCCGGCACGGTTCCATTGACCGGAACGGAGGTCCGTACCGGTTTCGGATACCCCTCCCCCGCCGCTTCCAGGGCGGCCGTAAGCCACGGCGCGGCCTCGGCGTCGTCGTATTCGGGAAACGGGGAAAACTCGCCCCAGCCGGCAGCCCCGGGAATCAGGAGGGCCTCACGGTGCAGGATCCTGCGGAAACGGACACGCATGGGAATCGAGACGACGCGGGCTCCGGTGAGCAGGACGGACAGGTCCGGCCGGGACCCGGAAGCGGAGGAAAAGTCAGGGGTAGCCACCCAGCCAGCCTAGCCCGGGATCGGTTCGGCACGGCATGACGGCGCTCACGGCGGCCATTCAGCCAAGTGCCAAGATCCAGTGGCAGACTAGGAGGCAATGAATACCCGCGATCTCCTGAACCGCCGCGCTCCGACTCGGCGCCCGCCTGCCTCCAATGCAGCCCTGTTCCTGTTCGGGGCACTGCTGTGTGCGGCTGCAGTGGCACTGACGTACTGGGGTTTTGTCCGAACCACCACCGGCCAGCTGGCCGATGAATCCGCCTGGCGCGAGGCTGAAGTGGCGATGCCCGGAACAAAGCTGCCGGTGCTGGAGTTCCTGGACAACCTGCCGCTGTTGTCCGTCTTCATTGCGGGGGCCGTGGTGCTGGTGATGACCGTACGACGACGGCGGCTGGCACCGGCGGTGATTGCGCTGGCAACTTTTGCTGCGGCGAACATCAGCAGCCAGCTGCTGAAGCGGCTCTTCTTTGACCGCCCGGACCGGGGCGTCATCACGCTGGACTTCAACTCGCTGCCGTCAGGCCACACCACGCTGGCTGCCTCGGCGGCCGCCGTCGTGTTCCTGCTGGCCTCTCCCCGCTGGCGTCCGGCGGTTGCCCTGGCGGGCGGAAGCTACGCGGTGCTCGCGGGGGCGTCCACCTTCGTTAACCTGTGGCACCGGCCGGCCGACGTCGTGGCGTCCTTCCTGGTGGTGGCTACGTGGACACTAATTGGCGGGTTGGTCATGCTGCGCACCACCCCGGAGTGGAATTACTGGCCGCCCGGCGGCCGGGGCCGCGGTTCAGTTCCGGTGCTGGCCGCGATGTGCTGGATCCCCGGGCTGCTGTCGCTGCTGATCAGCGTGGGCGCCTACCTGTACGCCATCAGCGGCACCACGGTGCTGGGCAGCAGCGAGTCCATGCTGTTGTATTTCTGGTCCGGTCTGGGCCTGATCGTTGGTGTGGGTTACGTGCTCAGCGCGCTGGCCTGCTGGGTCTTCTCTATGCAGGCGGGAGACCCGGCCCGCTGACCTGTCCGCGCGCCTGGCCCTTGGGCTGGCCGTAGCCGGGACGGCCTTTAGGCACCCATTTCCACAGTGCGGCCGCTCCCAGCAGGCCCAGGACGGCGGTGGCACCGATGCCTGCTGACAGTGACACCAGCGCCGTCACCGCCGAGAGGAGCGCCGGCCCGGCCATGGTGCCGGTGTCCGCCAGCAGCCGCCAGATGCCCAGGAACTGCGGGCGGCCGGGCGAGGGCGAGAAATCCGCACCCAGGGTCATCACGATGCCGGAACCGATCCCGTTGCCGAAACCCAGGACCAGGGCCACCAGCAGCAGGCCGGTCCGGTCGGTGGTGAACGGCATCAGCGCCAGTCCCGCAGCCATGGTCAGCATGCACGGCACAGCCACCCAGCGCCGCCCCCACAGGTCCATGGCTTTGCCCGCGGGATAGAAGATCAGCATGTCGATGGCACCGGACAACCCGTAAATCAGGGCGGTCTGAGTGGGGTCCAATCCGATGTGCTGGGCCCAGAGCGGAATGACTGCCTGCCGGGAGGCTCGCACGGCCGCGATCAGGAGGATGCCCAGGCCCAGTGTGCGGAACACCCTGCCGTGGCTGCCGAGGACGGAGCGAACGGTAGGCGCGGGAACAGCCGGGTCGCCGGCGCTGCGGCGCCCTCTGCCGGCGGAGCCTGGACCGGGGGCTCGTCCCGGGCCCGCCGGGATGGGCACCCGCAGTTCAGGGACCCGCAGGCTGATAATCGCTGCCAACAGGGCGGCGGCGGCACCCACCCAGTAGGCTCCGGAGATTCCGGCGAAATGGATGACGCCGGCGGCGGCAAAGGGTCCGGCAAAGACACCAATCCGGTTTACCCCGCCCAGGGTGGACAGTGCCCGGGCCCTGTAATACAGCGGTACGGCTTCGGTAAGGTAGCTCTGCCGTGCCAGGCCAAAGACCGAGCCCGCCATCCCCACCATGAACACGGCCAGGGCAAAGATCCACAGCACCGGTGCCAGAGCTGCCGTGGCCATCGCTGCCGAACACCACAGTGCAGCGATCACCAGCGCCCATTTTTCGCCGAACCGGGTGGTAAGCACCGTGGCCGGCACGTTGGTGAGCAAAGAACCGATGCCCGTCAGGGTGATCACCAGAGCAGCCAGGGCCACGGTGGCTCCAAGGTCCCGCGCTGTCAGCGCGATCACCGGCAGGATGGCCCCGGTGGCCAGGCCGTACAGGAGCGTGGGCCCAAACGCGGGAATGGCTATGGATTTGAGGCTAAAGGATTCTGCGGGCACCGGTTCAGGGTACGCCCTTATTGCTTAAGCCACTTCCAGCGTGCCAGGGTCCGCAGCCGCATCAGCAGGGCCCGGGACTGCTCCGGCCCGTACGGCAGAATAGGGATGGCCTTGGTCATATCGGTGGAGGCCTGGTCCATGGCGCTGCGGGTGACGGCAACGGCGGTGCGCATCTTGTTCATCTGCGTAGTCACGAAGTCCACGGCCACCGGTTTGCCGTGGCCCGGCACGAAGACCGAATACAGGTCCTCCAGCGCGGTCATCTTGCCCAGCGTGCGGATCCACTCCTTGGGAAAGGAGTCCTCAAAGGACGGATCCGCGCCCTCTTCCACCAGGTCTCCGGTGAACAGGACATCGCCGGCGCCGACGAGCAGGTCATGGTCGGTGTGGCCCCGGCCTAGATGGAAGAGCGTCACGGAGATGCCGCCCAGATCCAGGTCCACCGGGGAACCGTCCACCAGGCGGTTGGGTGCCAGAATCTCCGTGTGCACGCCCTCCCCGGCGGCCATCTCGGCTTCCACGCCGGCGACGGCGGGGCGCTGGGAATCGCCCTGCTCGCGGATGGCTTCGGCGCAGCGGCTGGTGGCCCAGATGTCCTGGACGCCGTTCGCCGCCAAGACAGCGTTGCCGAAGAAATGATCAAAGTGCGCGTGGGTGTTCACGGCGATCAGCGGCAGATCGGTGCGCTCACGCACTGCCGTCAGGATGGCGCAGCCCTGCCGGGGACCGGCACCGGTGTCGATGATCAGCGCCTGCTCATCCCCGATGACCAGACCGGTGTTCATGCCGAAGCCGGGATTGCGAAGCACCAGCACCCGCGGCGCCACCTCCAGCCACTGCTCGGTTTCCTGGCCGGTTGCGTGGGTCATGGGTCCGTCCTTTGTGGGGTCCGTAAGCTGCCCGGAGCCTCGGGTGCACCGGCGGTGAATTTCTTGTTCCAACTTCTGGTTCCAAGGTATCGCGGCCGCGGCGGCCGGACCACGACTGTCCGCAAATGTTGCGGCGCGGGTCCGGCCGGGTTCGCGGTGCCCCTGGTCCGTCAGAGGTCCGCGAGGACGCTGCCCGGGTTCTCGATGGCATCAGCCACATAGCGCAGGAAGCCGCCGGCGGTCCCGCCGTCGCAGATCCGGTGGTCGAAGACCAGGGTCAGCTCGGTCATTTTCCGTACGGCCAGTTCGCCGTCCACAACCCACGGCTTGTCGATGATCCGGCCGATCCCAAGGATGGCCGACTCCGGATAGTTGATGATCGCGGCGCTGCCGTCCACACCGAACACCCCGTAGTTGTTCAGCGTGAAGGTGCCCGACGTCAGCTCGGCAGGCGTGGCCTTGCCATCGCGTGCCGACGCTGTGAGCCGGCGGATTTCCGCGTCCAGGCCGCGGGCGTTCATGGTGTCGGCACGGCGGATGGAGGGAACAACCAGGCCGCGGTCGGTCTGCGCTGCGAAGCCCAGGTTGACGCCGTCGTAGGCTGTGATGCTTGCACCGCCGTCGGCGTCCTCGGATGCCGGATCAAACCGGGCATTGAGTTCGGGGAACTTCGCCAGCCCGGCCAGCACAAAGCGGGCGAGGAACGCCATCAGGCCGGGGGTGTTAACCGGGTGCCGGCGCTTGAGGTCCGCGCGCAGTTCCAGCAGAGCGGTGGCGTCCACATCCACCCAGACCGTGGCCTCGGGAATGCTGGCCCGGCTGGCGGTGAGGTTCGCGGCAACCGTTTTGCGCAGTCCCTTGACCGGTGTCCGCGATGCGACGGCCAAGCCGGTGCGCGGGTCGCTGCCGGCAGGGGCCGCCTGAGTTGCCGAGGTTGCGGGGGCTGCGGCGGGTTCGGCCTTTTCGGATGACCCTGCCCCGGACAGAGCTGCTTCCACGTCGCTGCGCAGGATCAGTCCGTTGGCGCCGGAGCCCGTCAGATTAGCCAGCCGGACACCGTTCTCGCGGGCAAGCTTGCGGACCAGCGGCGAGATGCACCTCGGAGCCTCGGCCGGGAGGTCCGGGACTATTGCCAGCACCGGTACCGGAGGGGCTGATGAAGCCGGAGCTGCACCCGGTCCAGCCGCTGCGGTACGCGGGCGGCGGGTCCGGCGTGCCACGGCGTGCCCGCCGGGGGTGCCGTAACCAATCAGCACGTTGCCCGAACCGGCCTTTTCTTCCTGCCGGTACGCTTCGCCGTCGGGGTCGCTGCGTCCTGGTGCCGGCGCGGATCCGACGGCGGCGCTTTCGAGGGAAGTTGTCCCGGCGCCGGCCGCTGCCACAGAGATCAGGGGACGCCCGACGTCGAGCGTCTGCCCTGCTTCGCCGTGCAGCTGTGCCACGGTGCCGGCAAACGGGGAGGGAACTTCCACCAGGGACTTGGCGGTTTCCACCTCGGCCACCGGCTGGTCCACGCGGATCTCGTCGCCCACGGCCACCAGCCAGGTCACCAGTTCGGCTTCGGTCAGGCCTTCGCCCAGATCAGGGAGCAGGAAGGTGCGCGTGCTCATCGGTCCTCCCACTGCAGTTCGTCAACGGTGTCCAGGATCCGGTCCACGCTGGGCAGGAACCAGTGCTCCAGCTTGGGGGCCGGATAGGGAATGTCGAACCCGGTGACGCGCAGCACCGGCGCGGCCAGGGAATGGAAGCAGCGTTCCTGCACGCGGGCCACGATTTCCGAAGCCACGGAGGCGAATCCGGGTGCTTCCGAGATGACCACGGCGCGGCCGGTGCGGCGGACCGAGGCGGTGACGGTTTCATCGTCGAACGGCACGATGGAGCGCAGGTCGATCACTTCCAGGGACCGGCCCTCTTCCGCTGCGGCTTCGGCGGCAGCCATAGCCGTGGCCACTGACGGTCCGTAGGCAATCAGGGTGGCATCGGAGCCGGAGCGGGCCACTGCGGCGGTGCCGATGCCGCCGGAAAGCCGGGTGCCGTCCTCGGACACATCTTCGGCGTCGAAGCGGCTGCGCAGTGCGGCGAGGTCCACATCCTCCTTGGTCCAGTAAAGCTTCTTGGGTTCCAGGAAAACCACGGGATCATTCAGCCGGATGGCTTCGCGGAGCAGCGTGTAGGCGTCGGCAACCGTGGCGGGCGCCACGACGGTCAGTCCCGGAGTGTGTGCGTAGTAGGACTCGGAGGAGTCGCAGTGGTGCTCCACTCCCCCGATGCCGCCGGCGTAGGGAATGCGGATCACCATTGGCAGGCGGACCTTGCCGCGGGTGCGGTTGGCGGTCTTGGCGACGTGGCTGACCACCTGTTCAAAGGCCGGGTAAGCGAAGGCGTCGAACTGCATTTCCACTACGGGACGCATGCCGTTCATGGCCATGCCCACGGCCATGCCCATGATGCCGGATTCGGCCAGCGGGGTGTCGAAGCAGCGCTCTTCACCGAAACGGGCGGTCAGCCCGTCGGTGATGCGGAAGACGCCGCCCAGCGGGCCCACGTCCTCGCCGAACATGATGACGGCGGAATTGGCCGCCATTTCATCGGCCAGTGCGGTGTTCAGTGCCTTGGCGAAGGTGAGGGACTCAGGGGCGGCCGGGCCCGGCGCGGCCGGCGCTTCGAGTGTTTCAGGGACTTCGAGGGTTTCGGTAACGGTCATCGTGGCTGCCTTTCAGGCCTGGCGCGAGAGTTCGTCGCGCAGCAGGTTTGCCTGCTCAATGAGCTGCGGCGTGCGTCGGGTGTAGACGTGGTTGAACAGTTCCTGCGGATCCGGTTCCACATCGGTGTTCAAGCCGTCGCGCATGGCGGCGGCAATGTCCTCGGCATCTGCTGCGAAGCCGGCCTCGGCGTCGTCGTCCAGCAGGTTGAGGCCGCGCAGGTAGGTGCGCATGCGGGCGATGGGATCCCGCGGCACCCACTTCTGAACGTCCTCCTCCGTGCGGTAGCGGGTGGCGTCATCCGCGTTGGTGTGGGCCTGCATGCGGTAGGTGTGCGCTTCAACCAGTGACGGCCCGTGTCCCTCACGCGCCCGGTCCACTGCGGCGCCGAGGACCGAGAGCAGGGCCGCCAGGTCGTTGCCGTCCACCCGTTCGCCGGGCATGCCGTAACCGATGGCCTTGTGCGCCAGGGACGGCGCCACCGACTGGCTCGCCAGCGGCACCGAGATGGCGTACTCGTTGTTCTGCACAAAGAACACCACGGGCACGTGGAACACGGCGGCGAAGTTCAGGGCCTCGTGGAAGTCGCCCTCGCTGGTGGCACCGTCTCCGCACATGGCCAGCACCACGGTGTCTTCGCCCTTGAGCTTGGCGGCGTGGGCCACGCCGACGGCGTGCAGCAGCTGGGTTGCCAGGGGCGTGGCCTGCGGAGCGGTGTTGTGCTCGTAGGGGTCGTAGCCCGAATGCCAGTCACCGCGCAGCAGCGTCAGGACCTGCAGCGGTTCCACGCCCCGGGAAATCACCGCCACTGTGTCGCGGTAGGTGGGAAAAAGCCAGTCGTTTTTGTCGAGAACGACGGCGGCGGCCACTTGGCACGCTTCCTGGCCGTGGGAGGAAGGATAGACCGCCAGCCTGCCCTGCCTCACGAGCGCGTTGGCCTGGTCGTTGATGCGCCGGCCCGCGATCAACCGGGCGTAGGCACTGCGGAGGGAATCGCCGTCGGGCAGCGGATAGCGGTCATCGTGGCGGTGGACGCCGTCCGGGTCCACCAGCTGCACCGGTGAGTCCGAGGGCAGCAGGTCCGAGCTGCCGGCGGTGCCGAATCGGCGTGCGTCCCTGCGGGGATCGTCCATGGCTCCGGGGGGCGGATTGCCCGTTGAGATAGTCATTTTGCCTCCGTCAGCTGCCCTTCCACCGCCTCTTCGCCGTGGATGTTCTGTTACCCAAGTATGCTGACGAACCCTTATTCGTATCCAGAGAGCGGCGAAAACGTGGATGGATGCGACGCTGGCGGCTATGCTGGTGGACGAAATGTAAATTGTGAGCTGGATTACCCCGGAGAGTGTGGACACTATGGCACGGGACATCACCGAGCAACCGGCCCCGAAACTGGATGACATCGACCGATCCATCCTCGCTGAGCTCACGGGCAACGGCAGGGCGTCCGTCACCGCCGTGGCCGAGGCCGTGCACATTTCCCGCGCCCACGCGTATTCGCGGATTGCCAAGCTGACGGAAACAGGAGTGCTCAGCCGGTTCACCGCCGTCGTTGATCCGGTGAAAGCAGGGTTGCGTTCGTCCGCCTATGTGACATTGAAGGTGCGCCAGCACTCGTGGCGGGAACTGCGTGAGCAGCTGCGCGCCATTCCCGAAATCCATCACATTGCACTGGTGGGCGGCTCCTTCGACGTAATCCTGCTGGTCCGCGCCGAAGACAACGTGCATCTGCGCCAGGTCATCTTCGACCAGCTTCAATCAATGCCGGGCATCCTGGATACGCAGACGTTCCTGGTGTTTGAGGATCTGGACGCCAGGTAAGGGCAAGGCCCCGGCGGCCCCCAAGACAGCAAGCGGCCCGCCAACCGGAAGTCCGGTGGCGGGCCGCTGTGCGCAGTACCGGGGCGGATCAATCTTCGTCGTGCCCCTGATCCATGCTCATCTGATCCTCGGCGGGAGGGGTCTCTCCCGGGGGAACGCCGCCGCCGGGCTCCAGCCCGGTGACGTTCCCTGCCGCGGGGTCCGGGTTGGCAAACTTACCCTTTTCCGTGCTGGTGTCGGCGTTGCCGCCACCCTCCCGGCTGGAGTCCTGCAGTTTCTTGCCGGCATCCTTGGGCTTGTCGGGATTGCCCGGGTCATTATTCGGATCGTAGCTGTCCGTCATCTGTGCCTCCGTCTCTCCGTGGCTGCTGGTGCTTCCGGGGTGGCCCGGACAATAATCAGCATGCTGATCATTAGTTTCCAACGTAGTCTCTGGCGCCCCGGAGAAACAACCCGGCCCGGTTCAGGCCCGGACGCGGCGGTTGCTCAGCCCGGGTGCTCAGCCGAAGAGCGCTTCCCCCACGAAACCGCCTTCCCTGGCACCCGGCGGAACGGCGAACACCGCCGAACCAATCGGCGTTGTCCATTCGTTGAGCAGGTCCAGTTTGTCCAGGCGTTCCTGGATCGGCAGGAACTGGGCACTCACGTCTGCCTGGAAGGAGACAAAAACCTGCCCCGCATTGGAGACCGGACCGCCGGGCTCCGGTGCGTCGTCATAGTTGTACGAACGCCGCAGGATCCGTTGCCGCGGATTGTCCGGCCGCGCCCGGCGCATATGGGAGTAATCGGGAATCACCGGGAAACCGAGCGCCGTGACGGCCTCAAAGTCGGGAGCGTCGTGCTCGGCGGAACCGGTAAGGGGCGCACCGTTGGCCAGGGTGCGCCCTACGGACTCCTCGCGGCCGTGCCGGTCCAGTTCATCCCAGGTGTCCAGGTTCATGGCGATCCGCCGGATGACCATGGAGGTGCCGCCGTCCAGCCACGCCGGGATTTCAGCGTCGCCCCAGACCACCCGGTCAAATTCGGCCGTTCCGGGAACAGGGTTGGCCGAGCCGTCCACCTGGCCAAACAGGTTCCGCATGGTGGTGCCGGTTTGTTCGCTGCCGTAGGCACGGCGGAATCCGGATTGGATCCAGCGCACAGCGGCAAACGCCCGGCTGTCCTTCAACAGCATCCGCTGGGCGTGGGCCACGGTCAGCGGATCATCGGCGCAGATCTGCAGCAGCAGGTCTCCGCCGTTCCAGCGCTCCTGCAGGGCGTCAACGCCGAAGCCGGGCAGCGGAGCCAGCCACGGCGGTGCCAGATGCGGGGCAACAGCCTTGACCAGGCCCGGGCCAAATCCAAAGGTCACGCTCAGCCGGGCGGGACGAACCGCCAGCTCCGCTTCCGTGTCCGCCAGGGCAGGCTGGCCCTGTGTCAGCGCCGCGGCGTCGTCACTGAGCAGGCGGAGCCAGGACCGGATCCGGTCGCGGCTCACGTCGGTGCGCAGGTCCAGCGCGAGGAACGCTGCGTGCGTCTGCGGCTCGGTGGCGATCCCCGCCTGGTGCCTTCCATAGAAGGGGACCGTCTGGGCCCCATTGGCTCCGCCCTCGTCCAGCCCGGTGCGGGCCAGGTCCGGCTCGGAGCTGGAACTGTTTCCTGCCCATTGAGCGCCGGCCGCCGCGACCGCGCCCAGTCCGGCGGCCGCTCCGCCGAACAGCAGACGCCGACGGCCGACGCCCTGGGGCTTTTCCTGGCTCATCAGTGGCCCGTGGAGGGTTCTTCGCTGCTGTGTCCGGCACCGTGCCCCGCACCATGGGCAGCATCATTTTCGGAGGACGCATCATCCGATTCGTAGTTTTCGTTGGCGCCGGCAAAGTCCTTGGCCGTGGCTTCCATCTCCAGGGTGCTGCCGTCGCCAAGTTCCAGGGTGATGGGCAGCGTCTCGCCGGCCAACAGGTCATCGGTGAGGCCCATGAGCATGAGGTGGTTGGCGCCGGGTTCGAGGACGTATTCCCCGCCCGCAGGGACAACGAAGCCGCCTTCGATTTCCTGCATTGCCATGGCACCGTCGGCGCCGGCTGCCGTCTCGTGCAGTTCCACCGCGGCAGCGGCAGGTGACGTCGCGGACACCACCGTGATGTCTTCCGCCCCGGAGTTTTCCAAGGTGCCAAAGGCGCCGGTCATGTCGCCGGCGCTTTTGGCCTTGGCCCAGGCTCCGGTCATGGCCAGGTGCTGGGATTGCTCGGCGGCTTCAGAAGAGGCGGCTTCAGAAGAGGAGCCGGTGGCCGGGGTATCGGCGGCGCAGCCGGCAAGCCCTGCGGCGGAGAGTGCAAGGACGGCAGCTGCAAGGGAGAGTTTCTTCATTTGGGATACTCCGAAAGGTTTGGTGCGCGGGCGCGCTCATGGGCCCGGGCGAAAAGTCGCTAAAGGTACGCAGCCCGACGGTTGCGTTGAAGTAGCCGCACGCGGGGTTTGAGGCGCGGCGCACGGCAGTTTGCCGGTTAGGAGCCGGCTCCGCGGCGGCGCTTCTTCAGCTGCGCAACAACAGCCCAGACGGCGAGGGCAATGATGGCTCCCACGGCCGCACCGCCAAGGGCCCAGGGCACATGCGATGCCACGGATTCCTCCGTTGCTGCGGGGTCGGAAGACTCAGCGGTCGGCTCCGCCGTGGCGGATGCTGCTGCTGATTCCGTAGGTGTACCGGCCGGAGCGTTCGTCTCCGCGGCGTCCGAACCCGGTGCATCAACGGTGAAGCTGAACGTTCCGGTGATGGGGTGTCCGTCGCTGGAAACCGCGCGCCAGTTAACTTGGTAGGTGCCGTTTTCGAGCGCGGGCAGTGCCTGAACCAGGGTTTCACGGTTAAGCACGGGGTCGGACTCGACCAGGTTGGTTCCGGCTGCGTCCGCGACGATCACCTTGTTGCCGATGTCCATCAGCTCGGAGCTGAAGACCAGTTCAAGCTCTGCCGGGGCTTCTTCCAGGACGGTGCCGTCCGCCGGTGTGGAGGAAACAAGTTCGTCATGGGCCAGTGCTGCCGGTGCGGCTGTCAGTGCTGCTCCGAACCCTGCAAGCAGCAGGGCGCCCAGCAGGAACGCGCGGAAGGCGAGCAGGCGGCGGGAAACAGCACTGCGGGAGCGAGGGGTGGAATTGAACTGGTGGGAAAAGGGTGTTGAGGAGAGAGAGGGCATGACTGCTTTCTGCGCCGGCCCGTTACCGACGGCTGCTGGGAGTAAGGCTCCGCGCGGAGGTGCGCGGGCCTAGACGAACACAGCAGCGGCCGGCGGGCCCCGGTGTCTCATCACCAGCAGCGGAACACCGAGGTTCCCCAGCGGGTCAGCAGGGATCAGGCTGGAGAGCTTGGGAATCCGCGGTCCCAGCGGCAGCGGGAGGATCAGCGGCAGGATGGCCGTGATGGACAGACGCATGGTTGCCACGAGCTGCAGCAGGGCAGCTTCGCCTTTGCGGATGAGCAGTACTGTTGCTGCGGCGGCGGTCAGGTGGCCGAGCCACATCGCGGCCGAAGAATGCCCCGCCGCGCTCACGGATGCAACCGTTCCGGGGTCAGCAAACTGCGCGGCCAGTGCTGCCGGTTCCACATGCCCGGCGTGCCCTGCGTGGCTCACTGCGCTCAGACCGGCGGCGGAGGGACCGGAGGTCAGCCCCGCTCCCCCGACTGTAAAGAGCAGATGGAAGATTCCCTGGCTGGCCAGCACTGCTCCGGCTGTACGCGGCAGGGAAAGAGTCCGTCCGGCAAGGGCACAGGAGACCATCGCGGACAGCGCCAGGGCGAACAGCACGATGAACGGGTTGGGGATGACCCCACCGGCGAGGACGTGGGAGGCAGCAGCAACGGCCGTGGCCGACAAGGCTGCGGCCCAGCCGCGCACCAGGCGTGCGGTGCGCGTGCTCATGTTCCCTCCCGGAGACGGTTCGGACCGGGTGAGCGGGTGCTCGGTCCGGCTGCTGACATTCTCCCCGGATTTCTACGGGTTGTCGAATACGTTTCCGGGCGGACCGTACGATTCATCGTGCAGATAACGGGGTCAAAACCCGTTCCCCTGAATCCTTCGAACAGATAATGGGGTCCTGAGGACCGTTTAGGCCCGTTATCTGTTCCAGCGACGGTTCCAAGTCCCGTGGCTACCCCTGGAAAACCGGCTTGCGCTTGTCGATGAACGCGGAAAATCCTTCAGCATAGTCCTTGGTCCGGCAGAGCTCGCCCTGGGCGGTGTTCTCGGCCTCCATGGCGGTCCACAGCCCCACCCGGGAATCGCGGATCTGTGCCACCAGGGACTTGGAGGCCCGGAACGCTCCGGTTGCGCCGCTGGCCACACGCTCCACGATGGTCCGAGTGGAGTCGAGCAGCTCATCGGCCGGGAAGGCACGGCTGAACAGCCCGGCGGCCACGGCTTCGGCACCGCTCATCAGATCCGCCGTGTAGATCAGGTCCAGGGTCCGGTGCGCGCCGAGGCGTTCGGTGAACAGCCAGTGTCCGCCGGAATCCAGGGTTGCGCCCAGATTGGCGAACGGCGAGCCAATCTTCGCGTCCTCCGCCACGTAGACAACATCCGTGGCCACGAGCAGACCGAGTCCGACGCCGAGGCAGGCACCCTGCGCCGCAGCGAAGGTGGGAGCCGGAAAGGCTGCCATTTTCTTCAGCAGCGGAGTCACCAGGTCGCCCAGATAGGCGTAAGCGTCGTCGTTCGCGGGGTCGACGGCGGAAATGTCGCGTCCGGCGCAGAACGCCCGGCCTTCCCCGCGCAGCAGCAGCGCCCGCACCCCGGCGGCTTCGGCGTCGTCGTAGGCCCGGGACAATTCAGCCAGCGCCTCCTCATTCAGGGCATTGAGCTTCTTCGGTGCATTGAGGACTATTTCGGCGATGCCGCCGGTGACGCTCAGTTCAATCAAGAGGTGCTCCGTTCCTTCGAAAACTAGGCGTCGTAATCGACGGTGACGTCTGGGCTGGTGGGGCGGCTCTGGCAGGTCAGGACGTAGCCCTTTTCCAGTTCATCCGGTTCCAGGGCATAGTTTTCGTCCATTTCCACAGTGCCGGTGACAACTTTGGCGCGGCACGTGCCGCAGACGCCGCCGGCGCAGGCGAACGGAACATCCGGACGGACGCGCAGCGCGGCATTGAGGATGGATTCACGGGCGTGGGTGGGGCTGGCCACTTTGCCCTGCAGCCCGTCCAGGCGGAACGTGATCGAGTAGTTGTCTCCGCCGGGTTCGACGGCGACGGGACGGCCCGCAGACCCTTCCGGCTTGCCGGGCTGGCCGGTGCTGAACAGCTCGAACCGGACCTTGTCCGCGTCAACCCCGCGCTCGGCCAGGGCGTCCCGGCACATCTGCACCAGCTCGAAGGGTCCGCAGAGGAACCATTCGTCCACCTGCTGCGTCGGCAGCACCGAGTCGATCAGCACGGACAGCTTCTCGGCGTCGATCCGCCCGGACAGCAGGGGCGAGATCCGCTGTTCGCGGGACAGCACATGATGCAGGGCAAACCGTGCGGGGTAGCGGTCCTTCAGGTCCGCCAGTTCCTCCAGGAACATGACGTCCATGGCGGCCTTGTTCGCGTAGACGAGGTCGAAACGCGTGCTCTCGGACGCGGCCAGCACCGTGCGGGCAATGGCAATCACCGGGGTGATGCCCGATCCGGCGGCCACCGCCACAAAAACGTTCTCGCCGGTGACGTCCAGGTCTTCGGGGTGGTTCAGGCCGTTCATCGGATGCTTGGAAATGAAACCGCCGGCCGGGCTCATGACATCCAGCACGTCCCCGGCTTTGAGGGATTCATTGGCCCAGGTGGAGAACCGGCCGCCCAGGTCACGCTTGATCGCCACCCGGATTTCCCCGGGCCGCGGCTCCGCGCAAATGGAGTAGCTGCGGCGGACTTCGGTGCCGTCCATGGTGGTGCGCAGGGCAACATACTGCCCGGGCAGGTAGTCATACGATCCGGCGAGGGCCTCGGGCACCGCGAAGGTCACTTCGATGGCGTCCTCGGTGAGCCGGCGCACCTCGGCAACCGTAAGGGGATGAAAGGTGGTTCGGCGGGAGGGCACGGACCCCGGCGACGGCACCGCTGCGTCCGCAGCGGACGGCGCGGACAGTGCGGAGAGCGCCTGCGCGGGAACGGATGTAGTCATGGGTTAGAGCACCTTGAAATAGTCGAAGGGTTCACGGCAGTCCTGGCAGACATAAAGCGCCTTGCAGGAGGTGGAGCCGAAACGGGTCAGTTCACGGGTGTTGAGGGAAGAACACTGCGGGCACTTCACGCTCAGGCCCAGCCGGACCGGGCCCGCCGCGGCTTTGCCCGTGGGCGGGGCAATGCCGTAGGTGTTCAGCTTGGCCTTCCCCGCCTCGCTCATCCAGTCCGTGGTCCAGGCCGGGGCGAGCACCAGGTCCACGCGGACGTGGTCATAGCCGGCGGCGTTCAGCGCCGCCGTCACGTCCTGGCGGATGGCGTCCATGGCCGGACAGCCGGAGTAGGTGGGCGTGATGGTGACCGTGACAGTGTCCGGTGCGGTCGGTTCAACCGCCCGCAGCACACCCAGATCTTCGATGGTGAGCACCGGAATCTCCGGGTCGCAGACAGTCGCGGCAATGTCCCAGGCGCGGGCGGCCGCCGGATCGGAGGGACGGAGCATTTCGGCGCCGACGGCGGTGGCACCTTCAGTCTCAGTCATGACCGCTTACCAGCTGGCGCCGGGATGCTCGCGGGCCAGGACCTGCATCTCGGCCAGCAGATATCCCAAATGTTCGCTGTGCTTTCCGCGGCGTCCGCCGCCCGGGGCTGCCGGGACCGCGGGAACCTCAAGCCCTGCTTCGCGCAGCACGGCGCCGACGCCGGCGTCGAACCCCTCGCGCAGCGCGGACGGAAGGACTGCCGCTCCGGTTGCGGCCAGGGAGACGGCCAGATCGTCGTCCTCGAACAGTTCGCCGACATACGGCCACGTCAGTTCCAGCGCGCGCGTGATCCGGCGCCGTGATTCCCCGGTGCCGCCGGCCAGGCGCAGGATCCACTGGGCGCTGTGGTCGCGGTGGTAGTCAACTTCCTTGACGGCCTTGGCTGAGATCGCGGCCAGAGTCGGATCAGTGGAGGACATGAGCGCCGTGTACAGCTCGTAGAGGTAGAAGGACGCCACCAGCTGGCGGGCGATGGTCCGGCCGAAGTCGCCGTTGGGCTGCTCAAACAGGTGTGCGGAGCGGAACTCACCCTCGCGGCGCCAGTAGGCCAAATCATCTTCGGTCCTGCCGCTGGCCGACCCGGCGTAGGTCAGGAAGGACCGGGCGTGTCCGAGCAGGTCCAGCCCTATGTTCCCCAGCGCCACGTCTTCTTCCAGCTCCGGGGCACGGGAGATCCACCAGCCCAGCCGCTGGGCCAGGATCAGGGAATCATCGCCCAGGCGCAGGGCGTATTCAGCGACGTCGGCGGGAGCCTTGATCCCCGCCGCGGCGATGTCCTCCGGGCGCAGGGCGTTGCCGGGGGTAATGCGGGTGGCGCTGTCCGAGCTCACAGGTGCTTCACTCCTTCGGACTTGGTGTAGTACGTGGCGTGCCGGTAGTCCTTGCCCTGCGGGGATTCAAAGAACTGCCCCTTGGAGTCGGGGTCGGAGGCAATAATGGCCGACGCCGGCACCACCCAGAGCGAGACGCCCTCGTTGCGCCGGGTGTAGAGGTCGCGGGCGTTGCGGACTGCCATGTCCGCGTCCGGAGCGTGCAGCGAGCCGGCGTGGACGTGGGAGAGTCCGCGGGAGGACCGAACAAAGACCTCCCAGAGCGGCCAGGTCGAACTCAGTGCCGCGGCACCGGCCGCGGTCTCCGGCTCGGCGGAAGTCTGCGTGCCCACCGGCTTGGCGCCGTCGTCGCCCGTTGTTGAACCGGAAACCATGATCTAAGCCACCTCTGTCTTCTGTGCCGCTGCCTGCTTTGCTGCATACGCGGCTGCTGCTTCGCGCACCCAGGCGCCGTCTTCGTGTGCCTCGCGGCGGCGGGCCAGGCGCTGCGCATTGCAGGGCCCGCGTCCGGCGAGGACTTCCTTGAACTCGTTCCAGTCCAGGGGACCGTGCTCCCACTGCTGTGTGTCTTCGTTGAAACGGATGGAGTCATCCGGCAGGGTCAGGCCCAGGACCTTGACCTGCTCCACGATCATTCCCACAAAGCGGGAGCGCAGTTCATCGTTGGAGAAGCGCTTGATGTTCCAGGCCATGGACTGTTTGGAGTTGGGTGAATCATCATCCGGCGGGCCGAACATCATCAGCGAGGGGGCGTACCAGCGGTTGATGGCGTCCTGCGCCATTTCGCGCTGCGCTTCGGTGCCGTTCGCCAGTTCCAGCAGGATTTCGAACCCCTGCCGCTGGTGGAAGGACTCTTCCTTGCAGACGCGCACCATCGCGCGTCCGTAGGGGCCGTAGGATGCACGGCACAGCGGAACCTGGTTGCAGATGGCAGCGCCGTCCACCAGCCAGCCGATCGCTCCCATGTCCGCCCAGCTGAGGGTGGGGTAGTTGAAGATGCTGGAGTACCGGGCCTTGCCGGCAATCAGGTCCTCGGTCATTTTCTCGCGCGGCGTTCCCAGCGTCTCCGCAGCCGAGTACAGGTAGAGGCCGTGTCCGGCCTCGTCCTGCACCTTGGCCATGAGGATGGCCTTGCGCTTGAGGGACGGGGCACGCGTAATCCAGTTGGCCTCAGGCTGCATGCCGATGATCTCGGAGTGCGCGTGCTGCGAAATCTGGCGGACCAGCGTCTTGCGGTAGGCCTCAGGCATCCAGTCGCGCGGTTCAATCCGCGAGTCTTCAGCCAGGAGCTGCTCGAAGTATGCCTCCGGCCCGTCCGAGACACTCGGTGCTTCGGCCGGAACGGCCTGCAGTCCGGGGGAAGCGTCGGTATGCAACGACATAACTGTCACCTCACTGTGCGATAAGGAGCCGGATGCGAAAGTGCAAAAGATAATTACCGACCGTTCGGTCAGGATATATGGGTGATCCACTTCACGTCAATATTCCCCACTATTTAGACAGGCGAACTAGTTAATGAAAGTATCTAGTCGTGCAGAACATTTCCTGGCCCAGCGACTGGATGCGGGCAACGCTCAGCCTGTGCGTACTGAAGGCGCTCGACGGCGGCGCCACCTACGGCTACGCCATCGCCTCCGGCTTGGAGGAGCAAGGCTTTGGCACGGTAAAGGGCGGCACTCTGTATCCGCTGCTCACCCGGTTCGAGGCTGCAGGCTGGGTCACCGCCTCATGGCAGGCCGGGGACGGCGGTCCGGGGAGAAAGTACTTCTCCCTCACCTCTGCCGGGCGACGGGAACTGGCTGAGCAGCGCGAACTGTGGGCGCGTTTCAGCGGCACGGTTGACCGTTTTCTCGGCACTCAAGGACGCAGCACTGAGACCCCCGACAGGAGCACTCATGGAAACCCGTGACGGCCGGACCATCCCAAAACCAACCCGCGCCGGCCGAACCGACAGGGCCACCAAGCGATGGTTTGACGACTTTGTGGTCGAGCTGCGGTTGCAGGACGTTCCCGGGGACGCCATCGGGGACGCGGTAGCCTCCGCCCGGGAGTTCCTGGCGGACTCCGGCGGCACTCCCGGCGAAGTGTTCGGCCCGGCACGGGCGTACGCCGCAAGCCTGGATTTGCCCCGCCACAAGGAACCCCGCTCCGGCATGGCCGCCCTGCTGGTGCCCACCTGCCTGGGACTGCTGGGGTTCTTCGCAGTGGCGGCAGCGGTGAGTTCCACGGACGGCAGCGTCCAGGTGACCCTCCCCGGCCTGCTCATCGTGCTGACCGGGCTGGCCCTTGCGGCCTGCGCGCCCCTCCTCCTGGGCTTCTTCGTTCGGGGACCGCTGTGGCGTCCCGCCGCCGCGCTAATGCTGGTTTTCACCCTTCAGGTCCTGATCGGCATACTTGCCAGGGACGTGGTGCTCTTCACCCTTCCAGCGCTGCCCACCGCACTCACCGGCGGCCTGGTTCTGCTCTCCACCTCGCTTTGGGGCCAGTTCCGCAAGGACACAGCTCCGGACCCCATTCTTGAGCCGATGATCGCCCCTCCGCCCTCCTCCTTTGGCCTGACCCTGCTGGGAGTACTCGGCAACTGGATGCTGTTCCTCGCAGCCGCCGCCATGGGGGCCTGGTTCCTGCTGCGCTGAGCTGCCTTCAGACCGGTAAGCCGCGAGCATAAACGCCACGGAGTTCTTCGCCCGCCCGGACGGTGTCGATATATTCGGGACATGACTACTTCTGCCACTCCTCCCGTTGCCCCCAAGGTTCCCACCGAACGCAGCCACCACGGAGATACCTTCGTTGACGACTACGAGTGGCTGCGGGAAAAGGAAAACCCCGACGTCGTGGCGCACCTCAAGGCAGAGAACGCCTACATGGAAGAGGTCACGGCGAATCAGGAGAAGCTGCGGCAGGAGATCTTTGACGAGATCAAGAACCGCACCGAGGAAACTGACCTGTCGGTTCCGGCCCGCAAGAAGGGCTGGTGGTACTACTCCCGGACCGAAGAGGGCAAGCAGTACGCCATCCACTGCCGCACCGCCGCGCAGGACACCGGGGACCTGGACGCGGACTGGACTCCGCCCGTCGTTGAACCCGGCGTTCCGGTTCCGGGCGAGCAGATCCTGATCGACGGCAACGCCGAAGCCGAAGGCAAGCCCTTCTTCTCGCTCGGCGGACTGGCCGTCACCGAGGACGGCAACCTGCTGGCCTATTCGCAGGACAACGCCGGCGACGAGCGCTTCACGCTGCGGATCAAGGACCTGCGCACCGGCGAACTGCTGACGGACGAGGTCACCAACGTCTTCTACTCGCTCGCTTTCTCCCCCGACGGCACCCGGGTGTTCTACACCGTCGTGGATGATTCCTGGCGCCCCTACCAGATCAAGGCCCACACCCTCGGCACTCCGGTCCAGGACGACGTCGTTATCTACCAGGAGGACGACGTTGCCATGTGGACCGGCTTTGACCTCTCCGCGGACCGGCAGCAGCTGCTGATCGGCATCAGCAACTCCGAGTACTCCGAGTACCGGGTCCTGGACTTCGAAGATCCCGCGGGAGAGGTCCGCACGCTGATTCCGCGCAGCGAGCGCATCCTCTACGAGGCCGAGCCCGTCACCATCGCCGGCGAGCGCCACTACCTCATCACGCACAACAAGGATGCCCTGAACTCCATGCTCTCCCTCGTGGCGGAGACAGAGTTTGCACATCCGCTGGCCGAGCAGCACTGGAACACCGTGGTGGCGCACGACGACGATGTCCGCGTCAACGGGGCGGCCGTCACCAAAACACACGTCATCGTGTCGGTCCGCAAGGACACCACCGAGCGGGTGCAGGTCCTTCCGCTGGAGGGCCTGGGCACCGAAGTCCAGGGCGATCCCGTGGAGCCGGCCTTTGACGAGGCGCTCTACACAGCCAACCTGGCCAATGCGGAGTATGACTCCCCGATCATCCGGCTCAGCTACACCTCCTACCTGACTCCGCCGCGCGTCTACGACTATGTGCTGGCCACCGGCGAGCTGGAGCTGCGCAAGGAAACCCCGGTCAAGGGCGGCTACAACCCGGCCGAGTACGTGGCGGAGCGGGCCTGGGCTACTGCTGCGGACGGCACCCGGATTCCGCTGTCCGTGCTGCGCCGCGCCGAGGTTCAGCAGGACGGAACCAACCCCGCCCTGGTCTACGCCTACGGCAGCTACGAGATCAGCATGGATCCGGGTTTCAGCGTGGCCAGGCTGTCCCTGCTGGACCGCGGCGTCATCTTCGTCGTCGCGCACATCCGGGGCGGCGGCGAAATGGGACGTGCCTGGTATGACCAGGGCAAGAAGCTGAACAAGAAGAACACCTTCACCGACTTCGTCGACGCCACTGATTATCTGGCGTCTTCCGGGTGGGTGGATCCGTCACGGATTGCTGCCATGGGCGGCTCGGCCGGCGGGCTGCTGATGGGCGCCGTGGCCAACCTGGCGCCGGAGAAGTACAGGGCGATCGTGGCACAGGTTCCGTTCGTGGACGCGTTGACCACCATCCTGGATCCGGAACTGCCGCTTTCGGCACTGGAGTGGGAGGAATGGGGCAACCCGATCACCGACCCCGAGGTGTACCGGTACATGAAGGAATACTCCCCGTACGAGAACATCCGGGCCGTGGACTATCCCCGCATTGCTGCGGTGACCAGCTTCAACGACACCCGGGTGCTGTACGTGGAGCCGGCCAAATGGGTGGCGAAGCTGCGCGAGGTGACCACGGGCTCCGAGCCGATCGTTCTGAAGATCGAGATGGACGGCGGGCACGGCGGCGCCTCGGGCCGCTACGAGGCCTGGAAGGACCGCGCCTGGGATTACGCGTTTGTGCTGGATGCCCTGGGAGCCACGGAACTGCTTCCCGGCACCGCAGGCAACTAGCGGCTGCCGCTGCCGGGGCCCGGGCGTTCAGTCGCCCGGCTCCGGCGCGGGCCTGTTCAGCGGCTGCCCCGGCGCCCGCTGGCCCTTTTTACCCTGCCGCAGCAGCGTGAGCGAAATGGTCGCCACGGTCAGCAGGACCACGCCCACCACAAGCAGGTCCAGGTGGTCGCGGATAAAGGGGAACCTGTCCCCCAGCACATATCCCAGCAGCGTCAACCCCGTCCCCCACAGCAGCGCCCCCGCCGCGTCGAAGGCCAGGTAGGCGGAATAGCGCATCTTGCCCACTCCGGCCACCACTGGAGTGAAGGTCCGGACGATGCCCACGAAACGGGCCAGCGTGATGGCCTTGCCGCCGTGCCGGGCAAAGAATGCCTCGGCACGGTCCACGTTTTCGCGCCGGAAAATCCGCGATTCGGGCCGGGAAAAAACCGCGGGCCCGGCCCGCCTGCCGATCCAGTACCCGAGCTGGTCGCCCAGAAACGCCGACAGGGAAATCAGCAGTCCCAGCAGCCAGACGTTGATGTGCACCGTTCCGGTGGCCACCAGCAGGCCAGCGGTGAACAGCAGCGTGTCACCGGGCAGGAAGAACCCCACGAGCAGGCCGGTCTCGGCGAACACAATGCCGCAGACCACCAGCACCACCCACGGCCCCAACGCCGGATCCGCCAGGAAGACCTGCGGATCCAGCCATTCAGGGAGCACCGGCTGACGCGGCCCGGCAGGCCGCTCCCCCGGCCGCGGCCGCGGCATCGAAAGCTATCACCTCCTCAACCTACGGCACGGTACGGCGCTGTGTCCCTGCCCCTGGCAAATGCCGGAGCATTACGCCGCCCGGCTTGACAGTGACCTCGCTCACAGGATTACCTAATGAACATTCGGTAAATAAAGCGAGAGGGTCTCATGGCTGACATCGACGTTGCCGCTCATGTGCAGGAACACGGACTGGACCATCCGATCCTGGAACACGACGCCGCGGGGCGCTGGCTGGGATTCACGGTGGAGCATCTGGCCCCCGGCGAAGCGACCATCACCATGGTGCTGCGCCCCGAAATGCTCAACGGCTTCAGCATTGCCCACGGCGGAATGGTCTTCGCCTTTGCAGACACTGCCTTTGCCCTCGCCTGTAATCCCGCCGATACCAGCGTCGCGGAGATGGAACTGATCACCGTCGCGTCCGGCGCTGACATCACGTTCATTTCCTCCGCACTGCCTGGTGAGACTCTGCGGGCTGTGGCCAATCACCGGGCATCCGCCGGACGAAGCGGCGTTTACGACGTCGAGATCACCGCTTCCGGCCCCGGCGGCGGCAGCCGGGTGGTTGCGGAGTTCCGCGGCCGGTCGCGCGCGGTGCCCAACCCGGCCTTCCGCTCCCGCAGCTAGCCACCTCTTCGATGCCGCGGCTCTTTCCCTGACGATGACGTTCCAACCCAAAGGGCATTCCATGACCTCCTCCCCCGCACTGCTCAAATCCACCCCTGCAGACTCGGCGTCGCTTGATCCCGAAGAGCGGATGAGCCGCGATGAAATTGAAGCACTGCAGCTGACCCGGCTCCAGCACACGGTGAAGTACGCCTACGAGCGCGTGCCGCTGTACACGCAGAAATTTGACGAGGCCGGCGTCCATCCCGAAGACCTTCGGGAGCTCGCGGATCTGGCCAAGTTCCCGTACACCACCAAAGAGGATCTGCGTCAGACCTACCCGTTCGGCATGTTCGCCGTGCCGCAGGAGCAGGTGGCAAGAATCCATGCCTCCTCCGGAACCACGGGCAGGCCCACCGTCGTCGGCTACACCGCCGGCGACCTGGACCGCTGGAGCACGCTGGTGGCGCGGTCCCTGCGTGCCTCCGGGGTTAAACCGGGCTACAAGGTCCACAACGCCTACGGCTACGGCCTGTTTACCGGCGGCCTGGGTGCCCACGCCGGTGCAGAGAAGCTCGGCTGCACGGTCATCCCCATGTCCGGCGGACAGACCGAACGCCAGATACAGCTGATCTCCGACTTCCAGCCGGACACCATCCTGTGCACGCCCACCTATCTGCTCACCATCGCCGACGCGATGCGGGCCGCGGGGATCGATCCGCGCTCCACCTCCCTGAAGAACGCTGTCCTGGGCGCAGAACCGTGGACCGAAGAAATGCGCCACGAACTGGAAGTGTCCATGGACCTGGACGCCTGTGACATTTATGGCCTGTCCGAAGTGATGGGGCCGGGCGTGGCCGGAGAGTGCGTGGAGTCCAAGGACGGCACGCATATCTGGGAGGACCACTTCCGCCCGGAAATCATCGACCCGTTCGATGACACCAGGGTGCTGGACGACGGCGAACCCGGTGAACTGGTCTTCACTTCCCTCACCAAGGAAGCCCTGCCGATCATCCGCTACCGGACCCATGACCTCACCCGGCTGCTGCCCGGCACCGCACGCCCGGGCATGCGCCGCATGGGCCGAATCACCGGACGCAGCGATGACATGATCATCCTGCGCGGCGTGAACCTGTTCCCCAGCCAGATCGAGGAGATTGCCCTGCGCATCCCCGCGCTGAGCCCGCACTTCCAGCTGGAAATTACCCGGCCGGACCGCATGGATGAACTCACGGTCAAGATTGAACGGCGCGAAGACTCGACCTCGGACGAGTGCCTGAACGCCGCCATGGAGCTGCGGACGCAGATCAAGATCCATGTGGGGTCCTCCTGCACCGTCCAGGTGGCGGAGCCCGGAACCCTGGCCCGCTCCAGCGGCAAGCTCCGCCGAATCTATGACCTGCGCGCCAAAGAAGCGGGCCTGGTCCAGGGCTGAGCAGTGCCCGCCCGGGACCGGCCCGCCCGGCCGAACGTTCGTGAGAAAATGGACTCCATGCCTTCAACGCCATCAGCCGCATCCGGCGCTGCCACCGCCGCCAACCGCCGCGGCCGTCCCGGATACGATCAGCAGTCCGTCCTCGCCATTGCCG
Source organism: Arthrobacter sp. 9E16 (assembly GCF_002929435.1). Classification (NCBI taxonomy): domain Bacteria; kingdom Bacillati; phylum Actinomycetota; class Actinomycetes; order Micrococcales; family Micrococcaceae; genus Arthrobacter; species Arthrobacter sp. 9E16. Next base: position 649,845 of record NZ_PJIU01000001.1, read on the forward strand.
TGGACGTCTTCAACAAACACGGCTACGAGGCAACCTCGATGGGGATCCTGGCGGAAAACCTGGGCATCACCAAGTCAGCGATCTACCACCATGTGCCCTCCAAGGGGGACCTGCTGCGTCTGGCACTGGAAAACGCACTCGGCGGGCTGGAGGCAGTACTGGACGACGCCCGGGCCTCCACCGGTCCTGCGGATGAGCAGCTGGAGTTCGTGCTGCGCGGCACTATCAAGGTCCTCACCGAGCGTCTGCCGTTCGTAACGCTGCTGCTGCGCCTGCGAGGCAACACCGAAATTGAGCGCGACGCCCTGTCCCGGCGCCGCGAATTCGACCACCGGGTGGCCAAGCTGGTGGACGCAGCGCGGAGCGAGGGAACTCTGCGCAGCGACATTGATCCGCGCACCACCACGCGCCTGCTTTTCGGCACGATCAACTCGATTGTGGAGTGGTACAAGCCCGGCGGCCCCATTTCCCCGGACCAGCTGGCCGATGATGTCATCTCGATCATGTTTGACGGGCTGCACGCGCGGTCCTGACGGGAGTGCGGTGCACACCCGCGTCATTCCGGCTCAGCCAGCTCCAGAAGCCTCGCCCGCGAAGTCCGGAGTTCCGACGCGGTGAGGTAGGGAGTCCCGATGGACCCTGCGAGGCCCTCGGCGGCGTACCGGATGGTCAGGGAGGTAGCCGGATCCAGCCCGTCGGCGTCGAATGCTTCCCGCCACCTCTGTGCATCCGCACGGAGGAACCCCTGAATGGCCGGTTCCGTGCTGCCGATGATCAGCAGCAGGGATGTGGGGGCAAATACCTGGCGCACCGCGGGATTATCCGCGTCGGTCAGCGCCCGGACATAGCCCCGCAGCAGCTTCCCGGGCCGGTTCTCGCTCAGATCAACGCGGGCGTGCACGGCATCCCAGAGCTTTTGGGACACATCCGCCAGAATTGCTTCCTCCAGCGCGTTCCGGCTGGCAAAGTGATGGGTCAGCGCCCCCTTGGATACTCCTGCTGCCGCTGCTATATCCGCCAGGCTGACGCCCCCGCCATGGCTAAACAACGTCTGGGACGCCGCCTCAACGATCGATTTCCGGGTCCTTTCCTTGTCCCGCGTGGCAGCTGTCTCAGTGGATGGCATGAGTGTCTTCTTTCGTGGTGTCCGACGGAATCAGCCGAGCGGCGAGGACTGCGGCCACAACCAGGAGTGCGGCAGCAATAAATGAGGCTACCTGCATGCCGTACGTAAAAGCATGCTGCGCCATCGCAAGCAGGGCTTCGTTGCTGTCCCCCAAACGACCGGCCGCGCTGGCGAGGGAGTCCTGCATAGCTGCCGCAGTTTCCGGCGAGGTGCCCTCCGGAATCTCAAGCCGGGCCCGGTACAGGGCCGTCTGCAGCGAACCGAGAACGGCGATGCCCAGAGCGATACCCAGTTCATAGGCGGTCTCGGAGATCGAGGCTGCGGCCCCGGCGCGTTCGGGCGGCGCGGCCGCCACCACAGCATCGGTGGAGAGTGTCATAGCCAGCCCTGTTCCCAGGCCAATAACTGCCAGCGAAAGACCGATGCCAAGGTAGTGGGGCAGGCCCTCCGTCACACCGAGCGCCGCCAGCCCCAGGGCTCCAACAAACAGTCCGGCGGCGATGGCACGTCCGCGCCCCAGCTTCGAGAGCGCCAGGCCAACGACGGCGACGACGGCGAGGGAGGCGATGGTCGCCGGCATCTCGGCCATGCCGGCCCAGAAAGGCGAGTATCCGCGCACCAGCTGCAGATACTGGGAGAAGAAGAACAACACGCCCAGAAACGCGAAGATGGACAGCGTGTTGGCGGCGACCGCACCGCTGAATGCCGGGATCCGGAACAGGCTGATGTCCACCATCGGGGTCTTCAGACCGCGCTGCCGGCGAACGAACAACCAGGCGGAGCCCAGGCCGATCAGTGCACCCGCGAGAACCGGCCAGCCCAGTCCGGATCCGACGGCCTGCTTGATCGCGTAAACCAGTGGAACAATCGCCAGCACCGACAGCAGCGCGGACAGAAGATCAATCTTTCCGGCATTTGGATTCCGTGACTCGGGCAGAAGCCAGAGACCGAGCACCAGGATCAGCACAATCACCGGAACGTTGATGAGGAAAACCGAGCCCCACCAGAAAAACTCCAGCAGGGCGCCGCCCACCAGTGGGCCGATGGCGCCGCCGGCCATGGTACCCGCTGACCAGATGGCTATCGCCCGGGTGCGCTGGATCGGATCGTGGAACAGATTGCGGATGATGGAGAGCGTTGACGGCATTACTGTGGCGCCGGCGATGCCCAGCAGGGCACGGCTGGCAATCAGCACCTCGGCGGAAGGAGCGAAGGCAGCAATCACGGAGGCAACACCAAAGGCCAGGCTGCCGATGATGAGCAACCGTTTGCGCCCGATGCGGTCGGCAAGGTTGCCCATCGTCACCAGCAGCCCGGCGAGTACGAACGAATAGATGTCCCCAATCCAGAGAATCTGCGTCGCCGTGGGGGCCAAATCCGCCGTCAGAGCGGGGACCGCCATGTACAGAACGGTCCCGTCAATGGCGAGGAGCGTGACGGCAAGGATAGGGACAATGAGGGCGATCCATTCCCTGCGGCCGGCCTGCGGAGGAACGTTGGGTATCGAGATCATGCCCCAAGGCTAACAATCCAAATGGTTCGTTACCAAGTACGTTTAGTTTGTTAGTGCACGCCGCAGATGGGACACGGACACCCCGGTGCCGCCGCTCCGGCGGATCAGTCGGTGCTGCGGTTCTTCTCCACCAGGGTCAGGACATCGTAGGTGGCCACGACGTCGTCGTTCTGGTTGGTCAGCAGCGCATCCCAGGCAACCTCGCCGTATTCGTCGGTTTCCCGCGGCGTGATCTTCTTGGCGGTGAGGGTGACCCGGATGGAATCACCGGCGGCCACGGGCGTGATGAACCGCAGGTTTTCCAAACCGTAGTTGGCCAGCACCGGCCCAGGCGCAGGCTCCACGAACAACCCGGCCGCCCAGGACAACAGCAGGTAGCCGTGTGCCACAATGCCCGGGAAGAAGGGGTTGGCCTCGGCGGCTGCCTGGTTTGTGTGGGCGTAGAACGTATCCCCGGTGCTGTTGGCGAATGCCGTGATGTCTTCCAGCGTCACTTCGCGGAGGTCGGAGCGGACGGCATCGCCGATCTTCAGTTCGGACAGGTCCTTCCGGAACGGATGGGTGCCGTCGAAGTTCCGGTCCGCACCCGCGTGCCAGACGCCGGTGAGGGCGGTGAGCATGTTCGGGGACCCCTGGACGGCAGTGCGCTGCATATGGTGCAGCACCGAGCGCATGCCACCCAGTTCTTCGCCGCCGCCCGCGCGGCCGGGTCCGCCGTGGACCAGGTGCGGCACGGGTGAGCCGTGGCCGGTGGAGCTCCGGGCATCCTCACGGTTGAGCAGCAGCACCCGGCCGTGATGTCCAGCGATGCCCAGGGTCAGTTCGCGGGCGGTGTCCGGGTCATTGGTGCACACTGTGGCCACCAGTGATCCGCTGCCCCGGGCGGCCAGGCGCACGGCGTCAGCGACGTCGTCGTAACCGATCACGGAGGCCACCGGACCAAACGCTTCCACGGAGTGCAGTGCCTCAGCTTCGGCGTCTGCCCAGGTCAGCAGGATGGGAGCCAGGAACGCTCCGTCCTCGGCGACACCGCGGCTTCCGTCGCCGCGAAGGACCTCCGGCGCGTCCAGCGATCCGTAGGCCAATGCAGCTCCGGCATCGAGCAGGGTCTGGACGGAGGAGCACACTCCCTCGAGCTGTTCGGTGGACGCCAGCGCACCCATGGTGACGCCTTCAGCGCGGGGATCGCCCAGCACCACGCGCTGGTCAATGCGCCTGCCGGCGGCGGCAACGACGTCGTCCACCAGCTCAGCGGGCACAATGGCGCGGCGGATGCTGGTGCATTTCTGGCCGGCCTTGACGGTGATTTCAGTGACCAGGGACTTCACGAAGGCATCGAACTCCGGGGTGCCGGGGACGGCGTCGGGTCCGAGGATGGCGGCGTTGAGCGAATCGGTCTCACAGGTGAAGCGGACCCCGCCCTCGGCGACGTTCGGATGGGCCTTCAGCAGCTTGGCCGTGGAGGCGGAGCCGGTGAAGGACACGTAGTCGCGGTAGTCCAGGTGGTCGAGCAGGTCCCGGGCTGAACCCGAGATCAGCTGAAGGGATCCGGGCGGCAGGATGCCGGAATCGATGATCATCTTCACGGTGTCTGCGGTGAGATAGCCGGTGGGCGTGGCCGGCTTGACGATGCTGGGCAGGCCCGCGATGAAGGCCGGGGCGAGCTTTTCCAGCATGCCCCAGACCGGGAAGTTGAAGGCGTTGATCTGCACGGCGACTCCCGGCAGCGAGGTGTAGATGTGCTCGCCGATGAAGGAGCCGTCCCGGGACAGTGACTCCGCTGCCCCGTCCACCAGCACCGTGGAGTTGGGCAGTTCACGCCGGCCCTTGGATCCGAAGGTGAACAGCACCCCGATGCCGCCGTCGATATCCACCAGGGAGTCGGTGCGGGTGGCGCCGCTGCGGGCGGACACCTCATAGAGTTCATCCCGGTGGGCGTTGAGGTAGGTGGCCAGCTCCTTGAGCTTGAGGGCACGCTGGTGGAAGGTCAGCTGCTGCAGGCCCTTCCGGCCAACCGTGCGGGCGTGCTCGACGGCGGCAGCCAGGTCCAGCCCCGCCGTACTGACCAGGGCCAGTGTTTCCCCTGTGCTGGCATCGCGGACTTCCGCCGGGCCTGCGGCCGTGAGCTCCGAGCGGTCCGGTGTCCACCAGGAATCCCGAACGTAGCTGGGCACTACCCGGACGTCTATGGCTGTGGAGGTCATCGTTGACTGGCCCTTTCGAAAGCATTGATGGGGACCTGAAGTACGGTCCCGTCCGCGCCAAGGTCCAGCGGCAGGCCGGCAGGCCACCGCAGGATAACTGACCGGACGTTCAGTAATAGGATTTAGCCTACAGCAGGATGTGGCGCAGCACACCCTGCCGGGTCGGGGTACCGGAAATCTACCCGTTCTGTGCGCCGGAACCCTGCCCACGGTGTTCTGCGGAGATTGTGCAGGACTACGTTGGAGCGCACATCCGCATCCCCTGAGGAGCATCATGTACGAGTTTCATTCCCCGACTACGGTTTTGCCTCCGCTCTCCGTTTCCTCCGGGTCACCGGGGAAATCCAAACCGGCCGGCCGGTTCCGACGCACCGGTCTGGTTGGCGCCCTGCTGCTGGGGCTGACCGGAGCCCTTGCCGGCGCCGTGACCGCGGCGCCGGCTTCGGCTGCGGAAACAGTGTCCGGCTCCGGCACCGATGCCCGGGCAGACGGCAGCCACCGGGGCGGATATGGAAACGGACACGGGAACGGTCACGGCAAAGGCCACGGCGGCGGCCACCACGGCCGGGACAAAACGGTTGACTATGTAGCGTTTGGGGACTCCTACGCTTCAGGATTCGGCGGCGGGCCGCTGCTGGATGCCTGCCGCCGCACAGCCCAGGGCTACCCGACCCTGCTGGACGCCCTGCCGCGCGTGGAGCTGGACAGCGATCAGTCCTGCGCCGGCGCCACGGCACTGACCACCGATCCGGCCCCGCCCGCAGGCCCCGTGGACCTGCCGGAGCAGATCTCCACCGCCGTCTCCGCCAACCTGCTGAACCGGCAGACCGATCTGGTCACCGTCACCATTAGCGGCAATGACGTGCAGTTCGGCTCAGTGGTGGCTGCCTGCGCCGGACCCGTGCTGCCGGAAACCTGCGCCCCCGCTGTGGCGGCGGCACAGGCGTACGCGGAGACCGCCGTCGTTGCCCAGCTGCAGGCCAGCTTTGCGCAGATCCGCCGGGCGGCACCGCGGGCGGAACTGGTGGTGGCCGGTTATCCGCACCTGTTCGAGGCCGCCGCGCCGGGAATCCTCAGCGTAGAGGCGCAGAACCTGTTCAACGCCGGAACAGACGCGCTCAACGCCGTCGTCGCCGGGCAGGTGGGCGACGGCACCTTCGTGGACGTGACCGAAGCCTTCGCCGGCCACGGCATCGGTTCACCGGACCCCTGGATCCTTGCGGACGGCCCCTTTGCCCTGCATCCCACGGCCACCGGATACAGCGAGGGCTACTTCGCCGCCATTACCGCCGCAGTGGACGTGGAGCGCCCGGCCCAGGGAGGCAAGGGGCACTGCCGCGGACGCCGCTGACTGAGAGGCAGGCTCAAACTACGTCCCGGCCGGTGCGGTCAGCACTTCCGCCAGGTCAAACTTCACCGGCTCCTCCAACTGGCTGTAGGTGCACGAGTCCGGGGAGCGGTCCGGCCGCCAGCGCAGAAACTGGGCGGTGTGCCGGAACCGCTCCCCCTCCATGTGGTCATACTTGACCTCCACCACGCGCTCGGGCCGCAGCGGTACAAAGGACAGGTCCTTGCCGCCGCTCCAGCGGCTGCCCTCGGAGTTGCGGGGCGTGCGCGTTCCGGTGTCCTGTTTGTCGGCGGTCCACGGGTGGTCTGCCGAATCCGACACCAGCGGCTGCAGTTCAGCGAACAGTTCACGCCGGCGGGCCATGCTGAACGCGCCGGCCACCCCCACGTTGGTGAGTTCGCCGGCGTCGTTGTAGAGGCCCAGCAAAAGCGAGCCGACGGCGTCCGGCCCGGATTTGTGCACCCGGTAGCCGGCCAGCACGCAGTCAGCGGTCCGCTCATGCTTGTACTTCGCCATAGTGCGCTTGCCCGGCTGGTAGGGATCCGTCAGGGGTTTGGCCACGATGCCGTCCAGGCCGGCACCCTCGAACTCGCTGAACCAGCGCTGCGCGGTGCCTGGATCGGTGGTGCGACTGGTCAGATAAACGGGTGCGGCGGCGTGGGCAAGCGCGGCTTCCAGTGCGCTCCGGCGCGCCGCGTACGGCCGGTCCATGAAACCGGTGTCGTCCAGCGCCAGCAGGTCAAACGCAACAAAGGCCGCCGGTGTTTTTTCGGCCAGCAGTTTCACCCGGCTGGCCGCCGGATGGATGCGCTGTTGCAGGACCTCAAAGTCCAGCCGCTTCCCTGATTCGCTGATCAGGATAATCTCGCCGTCCACCACGCAGCGCTGCGGAAGGTTGGTCTTGAGCGCGTCCACCAGTTCCGGAAAGTACCGGGTCATCGGCTTTTCGTTGCGGCTGCCGATTTCCAACTCATCACCGTCCCGGAAAATGATGGAGCGGAAACCGTCCCACTTGGGCTCATAGGAGTAGTCCCCCTCGGGCAGCGCAGTCACGGCTTTGGCCAGCATGGGGGCTACGGGCGGCATTACCGGAAGTTTCATGGGCCCCATTCTTACCCGGTTTTCAGTCGAGGGGAATGGAAACGCCCAGCCCCGCGGCAAACGCGGTCAGCAGGTCCCGGCCCTGCTGCCAGTTCCCGATGCCGCTTTCATCATTGATGTGGGTCAGTGCTCCGGCGTCGATCACGGGGACACCCCAGGCCTGGGCCAGCAGCCGTGCTCCGGGGAGGGTGCAGTAGGGATCGTTTTCGCTGGCAACCAGCAGTCCGGGCACCGGAAGCGGCTCCAACCGCGGGTCCCGGAAAGATCCGGCAGTGTCCGGGAAGGCCGGCTCGGCCGGATCCGGCGGCGCCACCAGCAGCACACCCCGGGCGCCTTTCGGGTTGCGCAGCAGCCACTCGGCGGAGGCCAGGCAGCCCAGGCTGTGGGCCACGAGGATGGTGTCACCGCCGCGGGAGCCGGCGGCGTCGTCGAGCGCGTCCATCCAGTTCTCCAGGTTCGGGTCATCCCACGACGACGGCGAAATCCGGGACACGTCCGCGGCACCGTCCTGCCACCGGCTTTGCCAGTGCTCATCATTGGAGCCGCCAATCCCGGGGACCATGGTCAGGTGCATGCTGTTCGCCTCTCATCCTGTGGTGCCGGGGAGCCGGCAGCCGGGAATATCTGCTCGGAAACCGGTGCTGTCAATGAACATGAAGAAGATCGGTTTCCTGTCCTTTGGACATTACCGCGACGTGCAGGGTTCCTTTGTCCGCACCGCCAGGGACGCCCTGCTGCAGACCGTCGAAACGGCGGTGGCAGCCGAGGAAGCGGGCATTGACGGAGCCTTCCTTCGGGTCCACCACTTCGCCCCGCAGTTCGCTGCGCCGTTCCCTCTGCTGTCCGCCATGGCCGCACGGACTCACCGGCTTGAACTGGGCACGGCGGTGATCGATATGCGCTACGAAAATCCGCTGTACATGGCCGAAGAAGCGGCGGCCGCGGATCTGATCAGCGGCGGCAGGCTTCAGCTGGGCCTGAGCCGGGGTTCACCCGAGCCTGCGCTGCGCGGATATGAGGCATTTGGCTACGTTCCCACCGGGGACAGCACCGATGCGGATGAGGCCCGCAAGCACACGCTGGTGTTCCGGGCTGCGATTGCCGGTGCAGGTTTGGCGAACGCGGATCCGATGATGACCGGCAGTTCCGACGCGCTGGCCATCGATCCGCAGTCCCCGGGCCTCGCAGAACGGATCTGGTGGGGTTCCGGAACCCGGGCGACGGCCAAGTGGACCGGCGAACAGGGCATGAACCTGATGAGCTCCACCCTGCTGACGGAGGATACCGGAGTTCCCTTCGATGAGCTCCAGGCCGAGCAGATTGCGGTGTTCCGCAAGGCCTGGGCCGATGCGGGACATGAGGGGACTCCGCGGGTCTCCGTCAGCCGCAGCGTCATTCCGCTGGTGACCGACACCGACCGCCGGTATTTCGGGCTGCGCGCCCAGGCCGAGGGTCGCGACCAGGTGGGGCGGCTCGACGGCGGCCTGGCCCGGTTCGGCAAGAGCTACATTGGCGAACCCGACGTCATTGCCGCCCAGCTTGCCGCGGACGCCGCGGTTCAGGCTGCGGACACGCTTCTGGTGACGGTGCCCAACCAGCTGGGCGTGGACTACAACGTGCAGCTGCTGGAAAACATCGTGAAGCATGTCGCGCCGGCGGCCGGCTGGCGCTGATGCCTCCCGTACGGCGGCGGTTCCCGGCTGTCACCGGCATGCGCTATGGTGGTGTCAGCTTCACGAGAGGTGGCCAACGCCCGGAGGAATCCGGGTCCGTAAAAGCTCCGACTGGCCTCACACCAACCCCATGTTCGGCGGGTGGTTCGGATGACGAAGCGGCCTGACGCCGCCCGGCGCAGGCAAGGACAACCTGTAAAGGAACACGCTGTGAGCACTTCCAGTGACACCCGCTGCGCCAGCTTCCGGCCCGGCCATAACATCCATCAGATCCATGCCAAGAAGCTTGTTGGCTTCGATGACTGGGTGGATGCCCAGGCCTACGTGGACCTGGACCTGGGCATCGTCCAGCTGGTCGTGGACGGCAGGCAGCAGCTGATGTGGTTCCATGACCTGCCGACGCTGGCCCTGGCCCTCGCTGGTTCCGGCGGAGCGGCACAGTGGTGCGCCCGGTACTCCTCGCTCCTGGTCCCCGGCGGTTTCGACGGCCCGGCCCGGCGCTCTTTTTTCTACTTGGCGACGCCGGAAAAGCTCAGGCCGTGTAGCGGGTTCAGTTCAGCATCCGGCGCCGAAGCCGCTTCAGCACAGCAGGGCTGACCCCGGCGTCGCGCAGGTACTGTTCCGCGTCCAGCCCGTCCAGGGCGCGGAGCAGTTCACGCCTTCCGTCGGCCACCCGGGCGTCTTCCTGCTCGGAGGTCAGCGGCTTTTCCCGCGGATGCACCTGCGTGGCGTGGAAGGCATTAATGCCGCGTACGGCCTGCTCATAATCATCGGCAATGGCCTCCGGCGATGCCCCGGCCAGCTGGAGCAGGAGCATAATGATGAGCCCGGTGCGGTCCCTGCCGGCGGAGCAGTGGATCACCACCGCGCCGTCGTCGGCGTCTGCGAGGGCCTGAACGACGGCGGCGATCTTCTCCGGCCAGCGGCGCAGGTTCTCCCGATACCACTTGGGTGAATCCATGTACGGGCCGCAGAGCGCGGTGAAGTCGGGATCGTTCGCTTCCTGCGTGGGCCGGGTCAGGAAGGTGATGCCGGCAGCGGCGTCGGCGCCCACCTCCGGGTCGGTGTCCCGGCGGCCCTGCTCGACGTCGTTGCGGAGGTCGATGACGGTGCGGACGCCTGCTTCGCGGGCCTGCGCCCAGCCCCGCTCAGTGAGCCATTCGGACCGGCCCATCCGGAAGATCCGGCCGGGTGCCACGGAGCCGCCGCCGGCAACCGGGATGCCGCCCAGGTCACGGGCATTCGCCGCGCCTTCCCACTCCACATCCCGGTTGCCCATCACGCCACTCTAGGACCAGTCGAAGAAGCCCTTGCCGGACTTCCGGCCGAGCTCGCCGCGCGCCACCTTGTCCCGAAGGATCTGCGGCGGTTCAAACCGCGGACCAAGGGTTTCGGCAAGATACTCGGCAATGCCCAGGCGCACGTCCAGACCCACAATGTCGGTGGTCCGCAGCGGTCCCGTGGGGTGCTTGTAGCCCAGGACCATGGCGGCATCGATATCCTCTGCCGTGGCCACGCCCTCCTCCACCATGCGCATGGCTTCCAGGGCGATGGCCACTCCCAGCCGGGAGCTGGCAAAGCCCGGGGCATCGTTCACGACGACGGGCGTCTTGCCGAGGTCCTGCGCCCAGGCGGCGGCGGCTTCAGCCAGCTCCTCGGAGGTCTGCTTTCCCAGCACCACCTCGATCAGGGTGGAGGCGGGCACCGGGTTGAAAAAGTGCAGCCCGCAAAACCGCTCCGGGCGCTGCAGCTTTTCCGCCAGGCCGGAGACGGACAGTGAAGACGTGTTGGACGCCAGCCAGGCCTCGGATCCCAGCTGCTCCTCGACCGCAACCAGGGCTGCTGCCTTCAGTCCGAAATCCTCCGGCACTGCTTCCACCACCAACCCGGCACCGGAGAACGCCGCATAGTTCGTGGAAACGGACAAACGCGCGGTCAGGTCCGCCAGGCCCGCGGAAACGGTGCCGCGCTCGACGCTCTTGGCCAGTGCGCCGGAGACGCGGTCATAAGCGGCGGAGGCGGCGTCGTCGTCGCGCTCCACCACCACCACCGTTGCTCCGGCCGTGACGAAGGCGTGGGCGATACCCGCGCCCATCCGCCCGCCGCCGAGCACTCCTACCGTGGAGGGAACTGCCATTACTTTTTCTTCCTCTCAAGGAATGCGGACATGCGGTCAAACTTGGCCTGCGATTCAAACAGAATCCCCTGCGCCAAATTGTCGATGGCGGGGTGGGCGTCCGCCGGGGCGGCAAACACCGTTTTGGTGAGCCGGACGGCCAGCGGGTCCTGGCGGGCAATCCGGTCCGCCAGGGCGTGCGCGGCGGCCAGCAGGTCTTCCGGTTCGGCGAGCTCGGTGACCAAGTGCGCGGCCAGCGCTTCCTCGGCGTTCAGCACCCGTCCGGCCAGCAGGATCTCCTTGGCCAGCGGTTCGCCCACCAGTTCCTTCAGCCGCCAGCTGGCGCCGGCGGCTGCCAGGATCCCCAGCGAGGTTTCCGGATTGCCGATCTTGACGCGGGGTGTTCCAATCCGGAAGTCCGCAGCGAAGGCCAGCTCCGCCCCGCCGCCCAGGGCGTAGCCGTCCAATGCCGCGATGACGGGCATCGGTAGTTTGGCGATCCGGGCAAACACAGTGGAGTTGATGCCTCGCAGGGCGTCGTCGCGGCGGCGTTCGCGCAGCTGGGCAATGTCCGCGCCGGAGGCAAACACCCCGTTGCTTCCAGCAAGGATGAGGGTCCGGGGGTTCTCCTCCAAGTCCGCGCAGAGCAGGTGCAGCTCTTCGACCATGGCGGCGTCGATGGCGTTGCGGACCTCGGGCCGGTTGAGGACCGCGGTGACGCGCCCGTTCCCGTCGGTGACCTGCAGGGTGGTGAAGGAGCTGTAGTCGGCACCCATTTAGACGGCCTCAATCAGCATGGCGGTGCCTTGCCCGACGCCGACGCACATGGTGGCGATGCCGCGGGAGGCACCCTCGCGTTCCATTCGGTTCAGCAGCGTGATGGCAATCCGGGAGCCGGAGGAACCCAGCGGGTGCCCCAGGGCGATGGCGCCGCCGTCGTTGTTGACGATGTCTTCGTTCACGCCGAGCCGGCGGATGCAGGCCAGGGACTGGGTGGCGAAGGCTTCGTTGAGTTCAAAGGCGCCGATGTCGGCAAGTTTCACGCCGCTGCGGGCGAGCACTTTCTGCGTGGCCGGGACGGGGCCGATGCCCATGATTTCCGGCGGCACTCCGGCGGACGCGCCGTCGACAATCCGGGCCCGGGCGGTGAGCCCGTACTCGCGGATGGCACGCTCGGAGGCGACGATGATCGCGGACGCGCCGTCGTTCAGCGTGCTGGAGTTGCCGGCGGTGACAATGCCGCCGGGCCGGACCACGGGACGCAGCTTGGCGAGCACCTCGGCGGTGGTGCACTCGCGCGGGCCCTCGTCGGTATCCACCACGGTGTCGCCCTTGCGGCCGCGGATGGTGACCGGAACAATTTCGTCCTTGAAGTGTCCGGCGGCAATGGCTGCCAGCGCGTTCTCGTGCGATCGGACGGCAAACGCGTCGGCGTCCTCGCGGGAGATGCCGTCCACGGCAGCCAGTTCCTCGGCGGTTTCCGGCATGGAGTACGTCATCTTGCCGTCGCGGGAGAGTTCTCCGGAGGTAAAGCGTTCGTTCACGAAGCGCCAGCCGATGGAGGTATCGAAGGTTTCACCGGGCTTGGCGAAGGCCTTGGTGGGCTTTTCGGTGACCCAGGGCGCGCGGCTCATGGATTCGGTGCCGCCGGCAATGACAATGTCCGCGGCTCCCGCCTTGATCATGTGCGAGGCCATGATGATGGCGGACAGTCCGGAGGCGCAGAGCCGGTTCACGGTGATGCCGGGAACGTCGCCGGGGAACCCGGCCAGCAGGGCGGCGAGGCGGGCAACGTTGCGGTTCTCTTCACCGGCACCGTTGGCGTTGCCGAGGATGACTTCGTCGACGACGGCGGGGTCCAGTCCCTCGCGCGCCACCAGTTCCTGCAGCGTCAGTGCCGCCAGGTCATCGGGCCGGACGCTGGACAGCGCGCCGCCGTACCTGCCCACCGGAGTCCGCACTCCGCCCACGAGAAACGCTTCAGTCATTGTTGCTCCCACCGTCTGTGTGCCGCCGGCCGACGCTGGCCGGACAGCATTTACTGACCATTCGTTCTGTAAAGAATTGCACGACGGCGGAAAGCGGTCAATGTGACCGGCCTCGGGTGACGGACGGCTCTGCGGACAGAAAATGTCCGCAGGAACGCCCGCAGCCGGCGGTTCACGGGGCTAGGCTTCGGGCATGAGCTTCAACATTCAAATATGCGTGGACTGCGAAAACGCCCATGAGCAGGCTGATTGGTGGGCGGAAACGCTGGGCTGGGTCAATGAACCCCTGGACCAGGCCCTGATTGATTCCCTGCTGGATCAGGGGACCATTTCCCCGGACATGCTGGTTGACCATAAAGGGCAGCGGCGGTGGCGCGACGGTGCGGCGATCTGCCGGGAAAGCGAGGTCGGCTCCCCGGAACGCCTGCGCATCCTTTTCCAGCCCGTGCCCGAGCCCAAGACGGCAAAGGACCGCATCCATCTGGACATCCATATCAACGGGGCGGACAAGGACGTGAAGCGGGCGGAACTTGAGGCACGCGGAGCCACCTTCCTGTATTCGGAACAGCAGGGGCCATCCTCCTGGTACACCATGGCCGATCCCGAAGGAAACGAATTCTGCATCGCCTAGGCCAACGGGCTGGAGCGGGAGGGTCCGGCGTGCGGCGCTTCCAGGGTTACTGCAGCAGTTCCGCCGGCACAGCGTAGGTCAGCACAACGGCCAGCAGGTTCTTGGCGGCGTGCACGGCGTAGGACAGGATGAAGTTGTTTCCCGCCCAGACGTAGATGCCCACCAGCACCGCCCCCATGGCCAGGTACGGCATCAGGACCGGCAGCGTCAGCGCTTCCTTGCCGGCCAGGTGGATGCCCGCGAAGAGCAGCACGGAGATTGTGCAGCAGGCCCAGATGTTCAGGTGCCTGCTGAGCTTGCCGATGAGCAGGTGGCGGAAGATGTACTCCTCCACAAACGGAGCGATCAGCACCAGCAGCGGAATGATCAGCAGCGGCGGCAGGGAAACCACCAGGCCCTGGACAGCTTCTTGGTTGACCGCTGTTTCGGGTGGTCCGGTGAAGGCCACCGCGACGGCGGTGAGCAGCAGCATGACAAACACGCCGCCCGGAATGATCGCCAGCGTCAGCCAGGGCCGGGTGGCCAGGATCCGGGTTTCCCGCACCGCGTAGCGCCAGGAAGCCCAGGCGGCCAGTGCGCCGGCCGAAAGGTAGAACGCCAGGTTCACCACATAGCCGGCCAGCAGCGGATCGGGAATCAGCGTGGTCAGTCCGGGGATGCCGAGCCCCGGGGCGTAACTGAAGATCAGCAGGAACAGCACGTAAAACCCTGCGGCAATTCCGTCCCGCCGGGTAAAGGCGTAGGACAGGAAGTCCGGCCGGCGAAGCTCAGCCACGTTAGACGGTCAGCTCAGCCATGACGCGGGGCATGGCGTCCAGCAGCTCCCCGGCCAGGAAGCTGAGGGGTCCCTGGGCGGCGGCCAGCCGGTCGCCGGCGGTGGAGTGCAGGTAGGTTCCCCAGCAGGCGGCCTGTTCTGGGCTGGCTTTCCGGGCCAGGAACCCGGCGATGGCGCCGGCCAGAACGTCTCCGCTGCCGGACGTGCCCAGGCCGGAGTTGCCCGCAGGAACTTCCCAGCGCCGGCCATCCGGTGCCGTAATGAAGCCCTGGGCGGCCACTACCGCCTGATATTTGGCAGCAATGTCCAGGGCCGCCTGTTCCACGTCGAGGTCCGTCCCGGGGTCAAGATCCAGCAGCCGGGCGGCTTCCTTCTTGTTCGGTGTCAGCACCAGACGCCCGGCCCAGCGCTCATACACCTCCGGCAGGCCGGGCAGAACACCCAGTGCGTAGGCATCAAGGACCACCGACGCGTCTTCCTTCATCAGCGGGGCAATGCTCCGGAGCAGCTCTGCGGTGGAATCGGCGTCGTCCAGACCGGGGCCAACCACCACCACGTCGGACGTTTCCAGATCGGCCCCTATGGCCTTGCCCGCCCGGGACCCGGAAATAACGCCGTCGTCTTCGGGCAGCGGAGCGCACCCCGATTCAGGCACTGCCACGGCAACGGCCACGGCCACTGAATCGGTCACGGCGAGGGTCAGCCGCCCGGCGCCCACGCGCAGGGCGGCGCGGCCGGTCAGCATGGCAGCGCCCGGTGAACGCCGCGCACCGCCAACCACCAGCACGTTGCCGCGGTCGGATTTGTCAGCGGCCTCACGGTTGACCTGCCAGCCTTTCAGCAGGGCGGGAGTTACGGCAATTACGGGTTCAGCGGGGGTGGACATGGTTGTCATCTCCTGCATGCTCGGTCACCGGGGCGCCGCCGGATTCCAGGTGGTCAACGGCATTGAAACTCTCCAGCACCCAGCGGCCCTTTCCTTCCGGGCGCATCAGGCGGGTTATGGAAGCGTTACGGACGCTTGTACTGGAAGCAATATCGAGAAGTTCGGCCTCACTGAGCTGCTCGCAGATGTAGCGGATCAGCATAATCACGGCATCATGGCAGACGACGGCGACGCGCTTTCCGTCGTTTTCGTCGTCGATGTCGCGGAGGACCGAACGCAGGCGCAGTGCCACGTCGGCCCAGGATTCCCCGCCCGGGGGCCGGTAGGAGAACTTGCCCAGCCAGTTTCGCCGCTGTGCTTCATCCGGGAAACGGGCGTCCACTCCTGCTGAAGTCAGCAGGTCCAGGATGCCCAGTTCCCGGTCGCGCAGCCGTTCGTCCAGGCGTATGTCCTGAAGACCGGTCAGCTCCGCTGTCTGCCGGGCCCGCAGGTACGGCGAACACCAAACAGCCTCGGGACGTTCATGCTCCGGCAGCCCGGCGAGCCAGCGGCCCAGCGCTTCACCCTGCTGAACACCGGCGTCACTCAGCGGAACGTCGGCGTCCCGCAGCCCAATGTCGATGACTTCGGCCCCGGAGCGCTGTGCCGCAGTGGCTGCTACGTTTCCCGCGCTCTCGCCGTGCCGGATCAGGACCAGTTCGATTGCACCCATCCTCCGACTCTACCCCCGCCCCAAAACCGATTCGAGATGAATTCACGGGAAAAACCTGCGGATTCATTATTCATAGCACTTGATTCGGGTACACCAAATGTGATTAGGCTCGGCAATGGAAAATACGCTTTGGAACGATCCAACGGACATTTCCCAGACTTCTGCAGCGAATCGGGCCCGGCGGGCCTTGCTGGCATGCTCAGCGGTAATTGTCCTTGCATCCTGCTCCGCGGGTCCCGCGGACAGCACCGACGCCGGGGGCACCAACAGCCCTGCCCCCGCTGTCCCTTCAACTTCTTCCTCCCCCACGCCCGTTCCCCCATCTGCAGCTACACCTGAGCCCTTACATGAACCTCTGTCACCGGATTCCCGGTCGTACCCGGCGGAAGAACTCGTCCTCTCCGAAAAGGGAACAGGCAGCGGACGCTACGTTCTTGAGGGTGGTCTGAGAGAGGGGGAATCCCTCACCATTGCGGTCACGTGCACCCCTGGCGGAGAACTGGACGTGAAAACCGACCCCGCCATCGCAGGCATCGGCAACTTTCGCTGCGGCAACGGGCCGCTTGACATGAGTGTCAGCAATCCCGCCCTCGTGCGGGATATTCCGGATCTGTCGGTCACTGTGGAGACGTCCAGCGGCGCATCCTTCTGGGTACAGGCCCGGGTCCACGGCGGCGCCTAGCATTTATGAAAATGTTTCCTTTACATGGATAAATAAATTTCCGGCACTTTTCAAAAACCCTTGATTCAACTCACCTCATTGTGTTTAGGGTCGTTGATGGGAACCTATATGAAGGAAAGCGCATCGAGAGCAGCATGTACCTCCGCCACAGGGCAGCGCGGCCGCGGCAACCCCGGCCTTTGGATTGGCCGCGGCGCCCTGGCCGCAATGTTTGTTGCTGTCCTCTCCGGATGTTCCGCGGACGGGACGGCTGAAGCCGAGCCGGCCAACACCACGCCGGCGGCTGCCGCAAGTGTCTCCCCTTCCGGCCCTCTTGAGGATTCGGATGTGGCGGAACCCCTTGCACCACAGATTGAACTGGACGGTGTTTCTCCGTCCGGAGAGAGGGTTCTTTCCGAGCAGGGCGTTGGCACCGGAACCCATAAGTTTGACGGAGTGCTGGAAGCGGGACAGGTCCTGAGCCTCTCCGCGTCCTGTCCCCCCGGAGATTCAGTGTCCGTCAGCGGAGCTACGGGGCGTTATACCGTTCCCTGCAGCAGCCCCGCCTCGTCGTATACTTTCGATGCTCCGGCCGACGAGGCCGTTGAAGGCGTGGAAGTCACCGTGAAAACAGCCCACGGCTCCCCCTACTGGCTCGCGGCATGGGTGCACGACGCAGAATAAGCCTCCCGCGCGCCGTCACGTGTTGGCACGCTGATCCGTCTTGCCGCCGTTGCGGACCGTGAAGGTCAGCAGGAACGCGACGGCGGCAAAGGCCGCCAGCAGCATCAGCCCCACAAAGTAGCTGCGGTTCGCGGGATCGTAGGTGGCGCCCATGACCAGCGGCGGAAAATAGCCGCCCAGTCCCCCGGCGGCGGCGATGATCCCGCCGACCGTGCCCACGTCCTGCGCCGGTGCTGCCCGTCCCACCCAGGCAAACACGCCGCCGGTGCCCAGACCCAGGAACAGGGCCATCAGGATAAATGCCGTGCCGTACACCCGTTCCTCCTCCGGCCGCAGCGCAACGACAATGGCCAGGACCACGGTGCCGGCCAGGGACGTGAGCGTCACCAGTTTCGGACCCACTTTGTCCGCGATCGTTCCGCCGATGGGCCGGGCGATCACGGCAGCCACCGCAAAACCCGCGGTCCGGGTTCCGGCTGCCGTGGCGTCATAGTCGTACACGTTGCCCAGGTAGGTGGGCAAATAGTTGGAGAACGCCACGAAGGCACCAAAGACCACGCCGTAGAGGAAGCACAGTTGCCAGGTCACGCGCAGGCTGAAGGCGTGGGTAATCTTCGGCAGCACCGGTTCGGTGGGTGCAGACCAGGCCGGTGACTCACGCAGAATCAGCCAGCTCAGCACCGCCATGGCAGCCACCACGACGGCGATGGTGATGTGGGTGCCCATGTAGCCGACGGCGGTGACCAGCCGGGGCGTGAAGAACGCCGAGACGGCAGTGCCCACCATGCCGGCCCCGAAGACGCCGGTGGCGAATCCTTTCCGGGTGCGTTCGTACCAGGCCGAGCAGAACGGAATGCCGATGGCGAACACCGTCCCGGCGATGCCCAGGAAAAACGCAATGACCACCAGGAACGGGAAGTTCCCCATCTGTCCCACGATGCCGGTCAGCAGCACCAGCGGCGCGGTGATGCCCAGAATGACGGTGAACATGATTCTGCCGCCGTACCGGTCGGTCAGGGCCCCCACCGGGATGCGGGCCACTGATCCCACCAGGATGGGCATGGCCACCAGGATGGAGGTCTGGCCCGGTCCCAGGTCCATGTCCGCGGCGTACCGGCTGGACAACGGCCCAATGATTGTCCAAGCCCAGAACCCCACCGTAGACGCCACCGTGGCAACAATAAGGTTCTTCAGCTGCCCGGACCTCAGGTCCGCGGATGACGCCGGCGATTGCGCTGAAGCTGGCATGACGGTCTCCTCTCGTGCAGGGCTGGTGCCGGCGCATCAGTTCCGGGGTATGCCTTTGCGGTTGCGGTCCGGAGTGCCTACCGGAGCCCAGCTGCCGCGCGGAGTAGGTGACCCGGGTGCAGGCCTTTTTCCGCGGGAGCGGTAGACGATGTACGGGCGGAAAAGGTATTGCAGCGGCGCGGTGAAGGCGTGGACCAGACGGGTGAACGGCCAGAGCGCAAACAGGGCGAGGCCCCACAGGGTGTGGATCTTGAAGGAAAGGGACGCCGCGGTCATCGCCGAAATATCCGGCTGAAAAATGAAGAGAGAGCGGAACCACGGCGCCACGGTGTCCCGGTAGTTCACGATCCCGGCGTCAAAGACGGAGAAGACTGTGGTGGCCAGCCCGGCCAGGATGGCGGCCAGCAGGAAGATGTACATCACTTTGTCGTTCCGGGTGGTGGCCATAAAGACCGGCCCGGTGGTCCGCCGCCGGTAGATCAGCAGGACGATCCCCACAAGCGTGGCAAACCCGGCAATGGAGCCCACGCTGAGGGCAAAGAAGTGGTACCGGTCCTCATTGATCGCAATGGCATCCATCCAGCTCTTCGGGATGACCAGCCCCACAAAGTGGCCCACGATCACCGCCAGAATGCCAAAGTGGAACAGCGGAGAGGCAATGCGCAGCAGCCGGGATTCGTACAGCTGGGAGGAGCGGGTGGTCCAGCCGAACTGGTCATACCGGTAGCGCCAGATCGAGCCCAGAATGAGTACGGCCAGCACCACGTAGGGCAGCACGCCCCAGAGCATCACGTCACCCAAACCCACCTGCACGTTGACCGGCGGAGGTACGTCCGCACGTATCATGGCGCGTTCCTTTCATGCACCGGCAGCAGCCGGGAACTGTAAGGTTCCAGGCCCACCGTTTCCGTGGGCGGCCCGTAGCCGGCTGTCTGCATGACCGTTTGCCGGTCCTCGGGAGAAACCCCGGGCAGGGTCGAGCAAACCAGCGCCAAAGCTCCGGAGTACGGAAGATTGTCATCGCGCAGTGCCAGCCGCAGCAGTTCCAGCGAGGGCCGGTAGCGCTGCAGCAGTTCGTAGCCGTCCGACGGGGAAACTTTGGCGGCGAATTCCAGCACCAGCGGCAGGTAGTCCGGCAGCTCGGACCCTTCCGGCAGGGCACCGTGCGCCCGGTAAACCTCCTTGAAGGCGGCAAGCGCCTCGCCCCTGCGGCGGGTGTCGCCGTCGGTCCAGTAGGTCAGGTGCAGGCTGTGCCGCTTCGACAGGTCGAATTCCTGGACATAATCCGCCTGCACCTCGGGCAGCGGTTTTACGGTCAGCCAGGAGAGCAGTTCCTCCAGCGGTTCGGCATCCGCGCCGGCTTCCGCGAGCGCCGCACGCATGGACGGCACCAGGTCCACCAGTTCCTGGTCCGGATACTCCAGCAGCAGCCCGCAGACCTGCCGGACGACGGCGCTGCGCCGGGGATTGGCGTCCTTGTAAGGTTCCGGCTCGAAGGTGCCCTTGCCGGGTTTGCCCAGAAGCTTCTCCAGCAGGCTCACCGGCCACCTCCCTGCTGGTCCGGCCCGTCACCCTCGGCTTGGTCGTAACCGGCGCCGATGCCGCTTTCGGACTGGGTACCGCCGGTGGTTCCAGGCACGCCGCGGTTGCCGTCAGCCGGAAACAGGCCCCGGGGTGAGCCCCGCCCGTCCCAGTTCAACAGGTTGACGCGGCCGCCGAGATCTCCGTTGCCGGTGGGATCGTCCCCCCGCTGGCGGGCCTGCAGAGCGGCGAAGTTTTCCACCGCCACCGGCATCGGCCGCCCGGAGGCTTCGCCGAATACACCGGTTTGTCCCATTCCGGGGCCGCCGTCCACATCCAGCGAACAGCCGATCTCCTCCAGGTTGTGGGCATCCTCCAGATGAGCACTGGGAATGACGTAACGCTCCTCATACTTGGCGACGGCCATCAGCCGGTACATGGCCACGATCTGTTCGCCGGTCATTCCGACGTCGGCGGCAATCTGTTCATCGGGGACGTCGCCGAGGGTGATGTTCCGCATGTAGGCGCGCATCGCTGCGAGCTTGCGCAGTACACCGGTGACCAGATCAGTGTCTCCGGCCGTGAACAGTTCGGCCAGATACTCCACGGGGATCCGCAGCGCCTCGATGGCGCCGAACAGATTGTCCGCACTTTCGCCGTCGTGCCCCTGTTCGTTCAGCACATCCACGATCGGGGACAGCGGCGGCACGTACCAGACCATGGGCATGGTGCGGTACTCCGGATGCAGCGGCAGCGCCACACGGAAGGTCTTGGCCAGTGCGTACACCGGGGAGCGCCGGGCCGCTTCCAGCCAGTCCTCGGGGATGCCCTCGGCCCGCGCCGCGGCAAGCACCTCCGGGTCGTTGGGATCCATCATCAGATCCAGCTGGGCCTCGTACAGGTCCTTCTCATCCGGGACAGAGGCCGCGGCCGTGACCCGGTCGGCGTCGTACAGGAAAATGCCGATGTAGCGCAGCCTGCCCACGCAGGTCTCGGCGCACACGGTGGGCAGGCCCACCTCGATCCGCGGATAGCAGAAGGTGCACTTCTCAGCCTTTCCGGAGCGGTGGTTGAAGTACATCTTCTTGTAGGGACAGCCGGTCACGCACTGCCGCCAGCCGCGGCAGCGGTCCTGGTCCACCAGCACAATGCCGTCCTCTTCACGCTTGTAAATGGCGCCGGACGGGCAGGACGCCATGCAGGACGGATTCAGGCAGTGCTCACAGATCCGCGGCAGGTAGAACATGAAGGTGGAGTCGAATTCCAGCTTCACCTTCTCCTCCGCCTCGCGGCGCATCTTTTCTAGCACCGGATCGCTGAGCTGCGTGCGCGCCGAGCCGCCCAGGTCGTCATCCCAGTTGGCGGACCACTCGATTTTCATGTCCTCTCCGGTGATCAGCGACTTGGGCTTCGCGACCGGAAAATCGTTGCCCGCCGGGGCGTTGATGAGGTTCTCGTAGTCGTAGGTCCACGGCTCGTAGTAATCGTCCAGCTCCGGCTGGACGGGGCTGGCGAAGATGCCAAAAAGCTTGGCCAGCCGGCCGCCCGCTTTCAGCTTGAGCTTGCCGCGGCTGTTCAGTTCCCAGCCGCCCTTCCATTTCTCCTGGTCCTCGTACCGGCGCGGATACCCCTGGCCGGGGCGGGTCTCCACGTTGTTGAACCAGACGTATTCGGTGCCCGCCCGGTTGGTCCAGGCCTGTTTGCAGGTCACGGAGCAGGTATGGCAGCCAATGCACTTGTCCAGCGCCATCACCATTGCTGTTTGGGCCATGATGCGCATCAGTAAGCCACCTTCTGGGAGCGTTTGCGGACAACGGAAACAATGTCGCGCTGGTTGCCGGTGGGGCCAAGGTAGTTGAACGCCCAGGACAGCTGCGCGTAGCCGCCGATCATGTGGGTGGGCTTGACCAGGATGCGGGTCACCGAGTTGTGGATGCCGCCGCGCCGGCCGGTCGCCTCCGACTTGGGCACGTCGATGATGCGCTCCTGGGCGTGGTGGACGTAGATGACTCCGGCCGGCATCCGGCTGGACACAATGGCCCGGCCCACCAGGACCCCGTTGTTGGAGATGCACTCCACCCAGTCATTGTCATTGACCTCGATCAGCGCGGCGTCCTGCGTACTCATCCAGACTGCGGTGCCGCCCCGGGACAGTGAGAGCATCAGCAGGTTGTCCTGATACTCGGAATGAATGGACCACTTGTTGTGCGGGGTCAGGTAACGCACCGCCACGGACAGGTCGCCGCGGGTGCCCAGCTGCGGCTCTCCGAACAGCCGGTGCATGTCCAGCGGCGGCCGGTAGATCGGCAGGGCTTCACCCATGTCCTGAATCCAGTCGTGGTCCAGGAAGAAGTGCATCCGGCCGGTCAGCGTGTGAAAGGGCTTGAGCCGTTCGATATTGATGGTGAACGGGGCGTAGCGCCGCCCGCCGGTTTCCGAGCCGGACCATTCCGGCGACGTGATGACCGGCGTCGGCCGATCCTGGGTGTCGCGGAAGGTGATCTTCTTGTCCTCCGCGCCCTCCGCCAGGTCAGCCAGCGGGGTGCCGGTCCGCTTCTCGAGGGTCCGGAATCCCTGCACCGCCAGTTCGCCGTTGGTGGTTCCGGAGAGCAGCAGGATGGCCTCGGCCATCCGCGCGTCGGTGTCCACCGCGGGGCGTCCCGCCGCCGCCCCGCTGTCAAAGACACCGTGCTTGCGCGCGAGGTCTTCCAGCGGCTTGGTGACGTCGTACTTCACGTATTTGGTGGTCAGGCCCAGCTTGTCCGCGAGCGGCCCCACGGCAACGAATTTCTCGCCGATGGCGGTGTAGTCCCGCTCCACCACGGCCAGGGAGGGCAGGTTCTTGCCCGGCACCGCGGGAATATCCGTGCCTTTCCAGTCCGGGGCGTGCCCGCCGGGCTGCGCAATTTCCCCCGGCGTGTCATGGGTGAGCGCCGTGGCCACCAGATCCTTCCGCACCCCCAGATGGACCGCTGCCTGGCGCGAAAACTCCTCGGAGAGCAGCCGGAACAGGTCATAGTCTGTCTTGGCTTCCCACGGCGGCGCGATGGCGGGTGTGAAGGCGTGCACGTACGGGTGCATGTCGGTAGAGGAGAGGTCGTATTTCTCGTACCAGGTGGCGGCCGGGAACACGACGTCGGAGAGCAGCGTGGAACTGGTCATCCGGAAGTCCGCGGACACCAGCAAATCGAGCTTTCCCTGCGGCGCCTCGTCGCGCCAGACGACGTCGGCGGGCCGGGACTCGCCGTGATCGGCGCCCATGACGTTGTTCAGGGTGCCCAGCAGGTGTTTCTGGAAATACTCCTCGCCCTTGGCCGAGGAACCCAGCAGGTTGGACCGCCACAGGACCAGGGTCCGGGGCCAGTTCTCCGGGGCATCAATATCCTCCACCGCGAACCGAAGCCTCCCGTCCTTGAGCCGGCGGGCCACCCAGGACGCTTCATCCTTTGCCTCGCCGCGGGCCACGCCCGCCGCTGCCTCATCGGCCACATCGAGCGAGTTCTTGGCGTCGAACTGCGGAAAGAACGGCATCCAGCCCATGCGGGTGGACTTGGCGATCACATCTGCGGTGTGCAGGCCGCGCAGGTGTCCCTGTGCCAGCGGCGACTGCATGGAGTCGGAGGAGTAGCCGTCGGAGCGGAACTGGTCCGTGTGCATGTACCAAAATGCGGTGCCGATCATGAACCGCGGAGGCCGGTTCCAGTCACCGGCCGAGGCCATTGCCGCCCAGCCGGTGATCGGCCGGCACTTCTCCTGGCCGACGTAGTGCGCCCAGCCGCCGCCGTTGCGGCCCTCGCAGCCGGTGAGCATGAGCATTGCCAGGATGGCCCGGTAGGTGACGTCGCCGTGATACCACTGGCAGATGCCCGCGCCGAGGATGATCATGGAGCGGCCGTTGGATTTCTCGGCGTTGGCGGCGAAATCCCGGGCGGTGCGGATCACGGCGTCGGGCTTGACGTTGGTGACCTCCTGCTGCCAGGCCGGAGTGTAGGGGGTTTCGGCGTCGTCGTATCCGGTGGCCCATTCCCCGGGCAGACCGTCCCGGCGCACACCGTACTGGGCGAGCATCAGGTCAAACACGGTGGTGACCGTCCTGCCGGCCACGGTCATGACGGGTACGCCCCGGCGCAGGACAGAGCCGATGCCGCTCGGATCGGTGAAGGCAGGCAGGTCCACCCGGCTGACTTCACCCTGCCAGGCCGGCGCATCGGCAATCGACAGCGCCGGAACCACGCCCTGCAGGTCGAGGTTCCATTTGCCGGCGTCGGCGTCGTTGTAGCGGAAACCCACTGAACCGTTGGGCACCACCGGAGTGCCGGCGTCCCGGTCCAGCAGCACCGTCTTGAAGGCGGCGTCCGCGGCACCGGATTCGGCCGGACCGAGGTCCGCAGCGGTGAGGAACTTGCCCGGCACCACGGAACCGTCGGTGCGGGTGTTGATGCTGACGAGGAAGGGAAGGTCGGTGAACTGGCGGACATAGTCCTCGAAGAACGGTACCCGCCGGTCCACGAAGTTTTCCTTGAGGATGACGTGGCCCATGGCCATGGCGAGCGCGCCGTCGGAACCGGCCTGGGCGGGCAGCCACTCATCGGCGAACTTGGTGTTGTCCGCATAGTCGGGGCTGACCGAGACCACTTTCGTGCCGCGGTAGCGTCCCTCCACCATCCAGTGGGCGTCGGGAGTGCGGGTCACCGGGATGTTGGAACCCCACATCATGAGGTAGGTGGCATCCCACCAGTCCCCGGATTCGGGCACATCCGTCTGGTCGCCGAAAACCTGCGGGCTGGCCACCGGCAGGTCTGCGTACCAGTCGTAAAAACTGTTCATCACCCCGCCGATGAGATTGATGAAGCGGGCACCGGCGGCATGGGACACCATGGACATGGCCGGAATAGGCGAAAAGCCGGTGCAGCGGTCCGGACCGTAGTTCTTGACCGTGGAAACGTGGGCCGCGGCGGTCATCTCCAGGGCCTCGGCCCAGGTGGACCGGGCGAGCCCGCCCTTGCCGCGGGCCTGCTGGTAGGTGCGCCGGCTTTCCGGGTCATTGACGATTCGTTCCCAGGCCAGCACCGGGTCTCCGGTGTCCTTCTTCGCCGCCCGGTACATTTCCAGCAGCACGCCGCGGATGTACGGATAGCGCACCCGGGTGGGCGAATACGTGTACCAGGAGAAGGCGGCGCCGCGCGGACAGCCCCGGGGCTCGTACTCCGGACGGTCCGGACCCACCGTGGGATAGTCCGTTTCCTGCGCTTCCCAGGTGATGATCCCGTCTTTGACGTAGACCTTCCAGGAGCAGGACCCGGTGCAGTTGACTCCGTGGGTGGAGCGCACCACCTTGTCGTGGCTCCATCGGTTCCGGTAGAAGGAATCACCCTTGCGGCCGCCCTCCCGGAACACGGCACGGCCGTCATCGGTCTCATCCCAGCGGGTGAAAAACCTGCCGAGCTTGAGCATTGCTTCTGTTGCCGGGCCATCAATCCCCGGTGCGGAGCCAGCCATGAAACCACGCTAGGCCCGGAGCCGGTGGGCGGGACAGCCCATCGGCAAGAAATTCGTGCCTCGGAAGGCAGACCGGTCCGGCGGGAGGACCTTAGGCGGTTCCTCCACGGGGTCGCGCGCAGTGGGTTTGGGATGGAGCGATAAACTCGGAACTGTGAGCACAGATCTTCCTGAACAGGTGTCCGATATTTTCGACCCGCAGCAGTGGCGTCTTGTCTCCGGGTTTGAGGACCTGCAGGACATGACCTACCACCGCCAAGTGGAGCGCTCTGCCGACGGCGGGATCGTGCGTGACCTGCCTACCGTGCGCATCGCGTTCAACCGTCCGGAGGTCCGCAACGCGTTCCGCCCGGGCACCGTGGATGAGCTCTACCGGGCCATGGACCACGCCCGGATGACCCCCGACGTTGCCACGGTGCTGCTTACGGGCAACGGCCCCTCCCCCAAGGACGGCGGCCATTCCTTCTGCTCCGGCGGTGACCAGCGGATCCGCGGCCGCGACGGCTACCGGTACGCCGAGGGCGAGACCCGGGAAACCATCGATCCCGCGCGCGCCGGCCGGCTGCACATCCTGGAAGTCCAGCGCCTGATCCGCACCATGCCCAAGGTGGTCATAGCCGTCGTCAACGGCTGGGCGGCCGGCGGCGGGCACAGCCTGCACGTGGTCTCGGACCTCACCATCGCCTCCCGCCAGCACGGGAAGTTCAAGCAGACGGATGCCACGGTGGGCAGCTTCGACGCCGGCTACGGTTCGGCGCTGCTGGCCCGGCAAATCGGCCAGAAAAAGGCCCGCGAAATCTTCTTCCTGGCCCGGGAGTACTCCGCCGATGACATGGTGGAGATGGGCGCGGTCAACGAGGCAGTCGATCACGAGAACCTGGAGAAGGTGGCCCTGGAATACGCCGCGGACATCGCCCGGCAGTCCCCGCAGGCCATCCGCATGCTGAAGTTCGCATTCAACCTGGCTGATGACGGCCTGGCCGGCCAGCAGGTCTTCGCCGGGGAAGCCACCCGGCTGGCGTACATGACCGATGAAGCGGTGGAAGGCAAGGAAGCCTTCCTAGAGAAACGGGACCCCGACTGGTCCTCCTTCCCCTACTACTTCTAGGCCGCCGCCATGGAACTGCTGACCGTCCACACACCCGCCGGCTTTAATGCCCAGGAGCTCCTGGCTCCGCTGGCAGATGCCCTCGCCGGCGAAGGTCCAGCTGTTGCCCCCTATGCGGACCCGCACCAGACTTTCTCCGGGGAACTCCCCAACGATGACATCGCCCTGGTCATCAGCACCTCGGGGTCCACCGGAACCCCCAAGCAGACCATGCTCAGCACGGATGCCCTGGCCGCTTCCTCCATGGCCACGGCCATGGCGCTGCATGCGGACGGGCAGTGGCTGATGGCTCTGCCCGCGCACTACATCGCCGGCGTGCAGGTCTTGATCCGCTCGCTGTATGCCGGGACCCAGCCGGTGTTCATGGACACGTCCGGATCCTTTAGCGCGGCCCGCTTTACGCAGGCGGCCGAAGAGATGACGGACCGTAACCGGTTCACGTCCCTGGTGCCCACCCAGCTGCACCGGCTGCTGACCAACCCGGAGCCGGAAACGGTGCGCGTGCTGCGCCGCTTCAATGCCATCCTCCTGGGCGGGGCTCCTGCCGGCACCGGGCTCCTCGCCGACGCAGCCGCACTCGGCCTGAACGTCGTCACCACCTACGGCATGAGCGAAACCTGCGGCGGCTGCGTGTACGACGGCGTGCCGCTGCCCGGTGTCGACGTTGAGGTGGAATCCGGCGCCCTCTGGATCGCCGGGGACATCCTGGCGGACGGCTATCTGGGCCGGCCCGAACTCACCGCGGAACGCTTCCGGTTCAATTCCGGCAAACGCTGGTACCGGACCGATGACACAGGCAACGTGGAGAACGGCCGGGTCACGGTGTCCGGGCGGCTGGATGACGTCATCGTCAGCGGCGGCGTCAAGATCTCCGCCGCGTCTGTCGGCGCGGCCATCGAGCAGTTGGCCGAAGTCTCCGATGCCGTGGTCCTGGGCCTGGACAGCCCGGAATGGGGAAGCATAGTCGCTGCCGCCGTCGTCGGCTCCGTTGATCCTGAAAAGGTTCGCGACGTTGTCCGCACAACGCTGGGAAAGGCCGCGGTACCCAAGGTGGTGCTCCTGCTGGAGGCCCTGCCGCTGCTGGCCAACGGCAAAACCGACCGGATGGGGATCCGCCAGCTGCTGGCGGCCGCCGGCCACACGCACCCCTGATGTCTGCACCGGGCCGTCGGCCCGGCGGATTTCGCGGCGCGAAGCTGCGGCAGAATAGATCCCAGAGAACCTTCACTAGAACAAGAGGATGTTGATTGTGGCTACAGCCGCGCAGTGGTTAGAAGGAGCCCGCCCCCGCACTCTGCCGATGGCGGTGGCTCCGGTCATTATCGGCACCGCCGCGGCCTATGATCTGGGTTCGTTCAAACCCCTGAATGCCGTGCTCGCCGCACTGGTGGCCATCCTGCTGCAGGTAGGCGTGAATTACGCCAATGACTACTCGGACGGCATCCGCGGCACCGACGACAACCGGGTGGGCCCGCTGCGGCTGACCGGCTCCGGCGCGGCACGGGCCAAGCAGGTCAAGTACGCGGCCTTCGCCTGTTTTGGCGCGGCGATGGTGGCCGGCCTGGTGCTGGTTATCCTGTCTTCCGCCTGGTTCCTGATCCTGGTCGGGGTGGGCTGCGTCGCAGCGGCATGGGGTTACACGGGCGGACGCAACCCCTACGGCTACATGGGACTGGGCGACGTCTTCGTGTTTGTGTTCTTTGGCCTGGTGGCGACGCTGGGTACCACGTACACGCAGGCGGGACAGATCAGCCTGCCGGCGGTGCTTGGTGCCGTCGGCACCGGACTGATCGCCATGGCGCTGCTGATGGCCAACAACGTTCGGGACATCCCCACGGACCGCGAGGCCGGAAAGCGGACCCTGGCCGTACGGCTGGGCGACGAAGCGGCTCGCATCAGCTACGTCATGATGCTCGCGGTGGCCATTTTGCTGCCGCTGTTCCTCGCCTCCGACTACCCCTGGGTTCTGCTGGTCCTGCTGCTGATCCCGGCCTGCCTGATGCCCAGCTGGCTGATGCTCAAGGGCAAGAAGCGCCGGAGCCTGATCCCGGTCCTGAAACAGACGGGGCTGATCAACCTCGGGTTCGCCCTGCTGTACAGCCTCGGCCTGGTCCTCACCCGGATGCTGGCCTAGGTGTAGTAATGCCCGGGTAGGTTCCGCGCTTACTTATCCTCGCGGGGACGGCGGTCGGAGTTGATCTGCACGTCCGGGTGCGCATCCAGCAGGCTGTCCTCAGCGCCGGCGTCGTCACGTTCAATGCGGTTTGTGGTCCGCGGGTTGTTGCCGTGGAAGCGCTGCTGCACAGTGCGTGCCGCCTCGTCGCGCATGTCGCGGAAGAACAGGTACGTCACGCACCACGCAAGTATCGCGCCGACAATCGCGGAGAACACCAGCCCCAGCCCAAGCCAGACGCATGCTGCGAAGAAGACGGCCACCAAACCAAGGCGGAGAGCGGTAAATTTCCAGAAAGCCACACCGCCATTCTAGTGGCTGTTCCTGTGTGCAGCTTCTTCACGGCCACGAGGGCACCCGCCGACCCGCCCGGTATGGAACTCACAGCTGAAGGTCAGCTGCGCTCCCCTACAATTGAGTCATGCCTCGCCTCGTGCTTTTCGGTGTCATCATTGTCGCCGCCGTCATTATTTACGCCATCGTCGACTGCGTCATGTCGCGTGCACAGGAGGTGCGCAGCATCTCAAAGACGGCGTGGATCTTCACGATCGTGCTGTTGCCGGTGCTCGGCGCGCTCCTGTGGTTCCTGTTTGGCCGCCCGATGAGCGGTCCGGAGCCGAAGAACCGGAAGCCGCGCCATCCCACCGCTCCCGACGACGACCCGGAGTTCCTGCGCAACCTGGCCATCCGCCGTCGGCAGCAGGAGAAGGAAGCCGAGCTCAAGCGCCGTGAGGCTGAACTCCGCGAGCGTGAGAAGCAGGCCGGAAACAAAAAGAACGACGACGAAAAGCCCACCTCGTAGCTCAGCGGCTAGCCGCCAAACCCGCTCCGGTCATCCCCGGGGCGGGTTTTTTGTTGCCGGCGGCGCGGACGGGACACTCGGCGGGCCAACAAAAAACCCGCCGCCCGGCGAACCGGAGGGCGGGTTTTTATCGGCCGAAGCCGGTCAGTGCGTTAGACGCCGGAGTAGCTGTGCAGGCCGGCGAAGAAGACGTTGACGATCGTGAAGTTGAAGACCACGCAAAGGTAACCGACGATCGAGAGCCAGGCGGCACGGGTGCCGGTCCAGCCGCGGGTGGCACGGGCATGCAGGTAGCCGGCATACACGACCCAGATCACGAAGGTCCAGACTTCCTTGGTGTCCCAGCCCCAGTACCGGCCCCAGGCCTGCTCGGCCCAGACGGACCCTGCCATGAGGGTGAAGGTCCACAGCACGAAGGCCACGGCGTTGATGCGGTAGGCGAAGTTCTCCAGGGCCTGGGCGGAGGGGACAATCCGCAGGAACGTGAGCTTGGAGGTGCCGCCGGCGCGAATCTTGGACTCGCGGTCCGCCTGCAGCAGCTGCAGGACGGACATGGCGAAGGTCAGTGTGAAGAGCGCGGAAGCAATGACGGCGACCGACACGTGAATGATGAGCCAGTAGCTTTGCAGCGCCGGAATCAGGTGCGCCACCGGCGTCGGGAAGCCAATGGTCGCGACCATCATCATGGTCAGGACCAGAGCCACCACAAAGGTGCCAAGGAAGCGCAGGTCCCGCTTGAGCAGCACCAGCAGGAACACGACGGCGACTACGAGGGCGCCGGTGGTGCAGAACTCGTACATGTTGCCCCAGGGCACCCGGTGGGCGGCGAGCCCTCGGGTGACCACGGCAGCGGTGTGGATCAGGGCGCCCAGGACGGTCAGTGCAACGCCGACGCGCGCGGTGTTCCGTCGCGCTCCGACGTAGCCCATGGAGGCGTCGGCTGTCTGGGCCACGGCACCGCCGTCGGCAGCTGTACCGTCGGCATCCCAGCCGCGTACGTTGCCGTCGGCCAGATATGTGTCCGATCCGGCGCGGCCCGAGCGGGCGGATGCACCGGCATGCGCCGGTACCGGCGCCCCGGCCTTCTGCTCGGAGAGCTTGGATTCCACGGCCTGGATGGTTTTGCTGCTCTTGGCGAGATCCCAGGTGAAGGCAAGGAACGCCACCGTATAGGCGAACGCCGCCAACAGCATGAACAGCTCGCTGTACTCAGCGAGGGCATAGTCAATGGAGGGCATTACGAGTCCTTACCTGTTTCCTTCTTCTGCGCGGCACTGCTGTCCGCTGATGCTCCGGGCTCTGCGTCCCGGTCTGTCGTGTGCTGTCCGGAGCCCGGAGCAGATGCTTCCCCCGCGCCATTGTCCTCCACTGAGCCGGTGCCCGCCAACCACTGCTTCTGCAGCAGATCGCGGACGGCAGCGGCCTCAGTGGACAGGCGCTGGTCTTCACCTCGGGCCAGGAGCCCGTATTCGACCATGATCCGCCCGTCGGCATGGGTGCCGGTGCGGACCCAAACACGGCGCCGGGCAAGGAACAGTGAGGCGGCCAGGCCCGTGAGGGAGAGGGTGGCGAAGACCAGAACCCAGATTTTCGCCGGATCGTAGTGGATGTCCAGGGCAGCGTAGCGCTTGATGCTGTCAAAGCTGATGGAGCCCTTGCCCTCGGGCAGCTCATAGGTTTCCCCAACACCCAGGACAATACCGCCGGCGTCCAAGTTGCGGCTGTTGATTTCCGTGAGGTCCTCGGTGTCCAGGACGTACACGTTGCTGGGCACGCCGTCATCCAGGCCAAGGTCGCCGTAGTACGCATTGAGGTTGAGCTGCGGATTGATCGGATCGGGGTCTCCGGAGTAGGACACGCCCTGTTCATCGAGCATGGCGGTGGGCAGGAAGAAGCCCACGAAACCGAGCTGGTCCGGCTTGGCATCCGGAGCCTTGATCACCATCAGGGACGTGTACATGCCGTCGCTGGGGACGGAGACCACGGGCCCCTGCAGCGCAATGTTGCCCTCACCGTCGCGCACGGTGACGACAGGAGCATAGCCGTTGCCGACCAGGTAGACCCGGCTGCCGCCGATGGTGAGCGGAGCGTTGACCTTGAGCGTTTCGGTGTGCTCGGCGGCATCCGGGCTGTCCTTGACCGTCATGTCGGCGGTGAAGTCCAGGGGCTGGCCGTAGTGGGTGGGCGACTCGCGGTCGAACCGGACGTTGAACTCGTCCAGCGTCAGTGAGTAGGGCGCCAGCTGTTCCTCGGTGAAGCTGGTGCCCGGGGTGAACGAGTCATAGCCCACCAGGGTGTTGACGAAGGACTCCCCCTCCACCACCACCTTCTGGCCGCTGTAACCAAAGAGCCCGCCGATGGCAATGCAGATCAGCACGCCGATCAGGGCAGTGTGGAACACCAGGTTTCCAATTTCCTTCGCGAAGCCGCGTTCCGCTCCGACGGAGGGACGGTCGGTATCCAGGTCCCGGACATCCACCCGGTAGCCGCGCTTGCGCAGCAGCTGCGCGGCTTCCTTGACGGCAGCGGCAGCGGTGAGGCCCGACGACGCCGGCACAGCCAAGGTGCCGTACTCCGGCAGCCGGGACAGCCGCTTGGGGGTGCGCGGCGGCTTGGAGCGCATGGCGCGGTAGTGTGCCTTGGCGCGCGGAATGACGCAGCCGATCAGGGAGATGAACAGCAGCAGGTAAATCGCCGAGAACCAGACGGACGAGTACACGTCGAAGAGCTGCAGCCGGTCCAGCCAGGGGCCGGTGTCCGGGTTGTCCTTCAGGTACTGCGTGACGACGGCGGGGTTGGCCGGCCGCTGCGGAAACAGCGATCCGGGCACCGCGGCGACCGCCAGCAGCAGCAGCAGGAACAGTGCAGTGCGCATGCTGGTGAGCTGGGTCCAGGCCCAGCGAACCATGCCAAGCGGCCCGAGGGACGGCAGCTGGACGTCTCCGGCGGAGCCTTTGCCGCCGGGGCCTTTCCGCCCGCCCTTGCCGCCGCCGGGCACGCCGGAGGCACTTGCGCCGTTGTTCTCGGCTTCGGTCAAAACTTCCGGTTCGCGCTTCAACTGGCTCTCATGGTTCTTTGAAGGGGGCTTGTGCCGGGCAGGGGCCCCGGCAGTCCTTGGTCTTTTGTCAACGGCATTGTCATCAGCATCAGATCGGCAGGGTCACACTATCCAACCAACCTTGGAGATTGTTGATCCAGATGTTCCAGACGCCTGTGATCATCAGGACACCGAGTGCGATCAGCATTCCGCCGCCGAAACGCTGCAGCGCAAGCCGGTGGCGGCGGAAGACACCCAGGGCGCCCATGCCCCGCCGGAATCCGAGAGCGATCAGCAGGAACGGCAGGCCAAGTCCGAGGCAATAGATGAACGTCAGGAACGCGCCCTTGGCGGCGGTGGCATCATCTCCGGAGAAGGACAGCAGCTGCACGGCCGAGAGTGTGGGGCCAAGGCAGGGGGCCCACCCCAGTCCGAACGTGATGCCCAGCAGCGGCGCGCCCCACAGCCCCGCCGGCGGGCGGGCGGTGATCTTCCGGTCCCGCTGGAACCAGCTCAGGCCGCCCATGAAGACGATGCCCAGGACGATGATGGCTGCGCCGAGGACCTGCGGAATCCAGGCCTGGTCCGCGCCGCGCAGCCAGCCGCCCAGTTGGCCCACCCCGGCACCGATGATGACAAAGACGGCGGAAAAACCGAGCACAAACAGGCCGATCCCTACCAGCATCCGTCCGCGGCGCTGCTTCTGGAGGTCAACACCGGTCAGGCCGGTGACGTAGCCCAGATAGCCGGGAACCAGCGGCAGAACGCACGGAGAAAGGAACGAGACGAGGCCGGCGAGGGCTGCCACCGGAATGGCCAGCAGCATGGATCCGTTCAGGATGGTTTCGGCGAAAACATTGGCGGCCGGCAGGGCGGCAGGCACACCGGCGGCGAGGGCTGAGGGAAGCATGCCGGCTAGGCTGCCAGCGCGTCGGAGATCAGGGCCTTCAAGGTGCCCTTGTCCGCCAGGCCCAGGATGCGCGCAGCCACACGGCCTTCACGGTCCAGGACCAGCGTGGTGGGAACGGCCGACGGCGGCACGAACTGGGTCATGGCCAGCAGGATTCCGCCGTCCTTGTCCTGGAAGCTGGGATAGGGAATGCTGAACGACCGTTCAAAGGCTTCCGCAGTATTGCGTTCATCCCTGATGTTCACTCCGAAGAAGCGTGCCCCCTCGGGTTCGAACGTGTCGTGAAGTTCCACCAGATCCGGAGCTTCCTTACGGCAGGGCGCACAGGCGGCGTACCAGAAGTTCAGCACCACCACGCTGCCGGCGAATTCCGACGACGAGACGGTGGTGCCGTCAAACAGGGTGCCTTCCAGCTGCACGGGCTCGCCGCGCTGGTCAGAGGCATATTCGGTGACGGAGCCGTCACCGGCGATGTAGTTCTTGTTGTCCCCCGCTTTGGCCTGCGCTGCCAGCGGATCCTCCACCGCGCAGCCCGATGCTGCCGCCACTGCGGGCACACCGAGGGCCAGGCCGGCGCCCAGCTTCAGGAAGGAGCGGCGGCGCATGGCATCCGGCTGGGGAGTGCTCTGAGGATTCTTCAACTATTTCCAGCTTTCATCGCGGCAGGGGGGCCACTTCTACAACGCGTAGTAATTCTATTATGCTCCCGGGATGCTCGCTGCACCGGGGAGAAGGTCGGCGGAGGGCTCGGCGTACCGGACACCAATGAGGGTGTCGCCGTCGAAATCCAGGGAGGTTACCGAGGTAAGGGTGCACTGGCGGTTGCGCGGATCATGCCAGAGTTTGCGGCCCTCGGCGGACAGCCGGGTAACCCAGATGGGCAGCTGGTGGCTGACCAGCACGGCTTCGGCGCGGTCCCCGCCGAGCTCGGTGGCGCGCAGCCGTGCATCCGTCACGGCAGCCATGACCCGCTCGGCCTGGGCGGCATACGGTTCACCCCAGGACGGCTTGAAGGGGTTGTACATCAGCGGCCAGTATTTCGGGTTGCGCAGCCGGCTGGTGACGCCGGAGAGCCCTTCGAACTTGTTGGTTGCTTCCAGGATGCGCTCGTCGGTGGTGATGTCCAGGCCCAGGGATGCGGCGATCGGTGCGGCGGTCTCCTGCGCCCGGGTCAGCGGTGAGGCCACCAGATGAACCAGCTTGGCGCCGTCGTTCTTTTGCGCCTCAAAGTATCCGGCGACACGGCGGGCCATCTGCTGGCCCAGCTCCGACAGGTGGAACTCCGGCAGGCGTCCATAAAGGACTCCGTCAGGGTTGAAGACTTCTCCATGGCGGACGAGATGGATCGAGGCACGCGACATGTTCCTAAGTTTCGCAGAGAGAGTGCGCAGGACTAAATTCGTCACAATGCTTGAAGCTTGAACTAAACCGTGCGATAGTTGATGCAAATGCATGGACATGCAGCGGGCAGCGCCCCGATACCTACCAGCAGCAGGAGCACATCATGATCCCCAGCGGACTCACCACCGGTACCTGGACCCTCGACGGCTCGCACAGCGAGATCGGTTTCACTGTCCGCCACGCGGGCATCAGCAAGGTGCGCGGCAACTTTGACGACGTCACCGCCGTGATGGAAATCGGTCCCTCGCTTGAGGATTCCGCCATCAACGCCGTCATCCAGTCAGCTTCCTTCAACTCGAACGACGCCAACCGCGACGGCCATGTCAAGGGCGCCGACTTCTTCGACGTCGAGCAGTTCCCCGAGCTGACCTTCACCGTCACCGGCATCGAGGGCTCCGGTGAAACCTACCGGGTGTCCGGCGACCTCACGATCAAGGGCATTACCCGTCCGGTGGTCCTGGACACCGAGTTCAACGGCGTAGCCGTGGATCCCTTCGGCGCCACCCGCGCCGGCTTCTCCGGTTCCACCGTCATCAGCCGCAAGGACTTCGGCCTGACCTGGAATGCCGCTCTGGAAACCGGCGGCGTCCTTGTCGGTGACAAGGTGACCATCAGCGTTGACGCAGCCTTCGTGGCCGCAGCCTAACCAAGACATTTGATCCCGCTCCGGCGGGCCGCAGCGGACACCCCGGCCTTCGGGCCGGGGTGTCCGTCGTTTATGCCCCGGGATAGGCTGGATGGGAACCGATTACTGCTTTCCTGCCCGGTCGGTCCTTTGCAGGGAGCAGTACCCGCACCAACGAGCAAGCAGGCGGCGATGAGTACCCCACCGAATAATCCGGATCCGCAGGATCCGTTCGTTCCACCAATTCCCGGCCCGGCGGATGACCAGCCCAAATACGGACAGCGGCTGCCCCAGCAGCCCCAGTATGGGCAGGACCAGCCGTACCCTGCCTATGGCCAGCCTGGATCCGCCAATCAGCCCGGCCAGCCTTCCTCCCCGTATGGCCAGCCCTATGGACAGCAGCCGTACGGGCAGCCCTACGGCCAGCCGCAAAGCCCTTACGGCTACCAGGCACCGCAGCCCTCCGGGTATGCGTATCCGGGATCAGGCGGGCCGGTTCCGGGTGCCAAGGGGCCTGCGCCCCGCGAGGTTATGACTGGCTTCTGGCTCATCATCGCGGCCGGCATCGTGACCTTCCTGTCCACGATTATCACGGTGCTCTCCACCGCCGACGATCCCCTGGCCACACTTCCTCCCGAAGACCGCCGGGTCATGGAGGACGCCGGTGTCACCGCGGAGCTGATGCGAAGTTCGTTCGTGACGGTCGGTGTGGTGATGGCGGCGATCGCTCTGCTGATCTATGTCCTGCTTGCCGTCCTGATCCGCAAGGGCAAGAACTGGGCACGGATTGTTGCCACGGTGTTCGCGGCGATATCCGCCGTCGGGCTGCTGCTTTCCCTGGTGGCCGGAATGGCCTTCTCCTCGCCGCTGAACCTGCTGAACATGCTGGGCACATTGGCCGGAATCGCCGGCGTTTTCTTGCTGTACCGCCCTGAGTCCCAGCCACATTTCCGCAGTCAGCCGCGTTTCGGACCCTACTGACGGACCTCCAAGGCAGCCGCTGCTGAGGCGGCACGCACCAAAGAAGCCGGACCGTTTCCACGGACCGGCTTTTTTGGTGCCCGGGCCTCCCGGAGAGGGCCTGCAGTGGTCACAACAGCAGGGAAGCGGCGTAGCGTTTGATCTCCCGCTGGGATGGGCAGCCCATCCAGGCGCGGAGAGCGTATCCCTTTGGACGAAGGCGGCACCCGCGATGAGTTCCCTTCCTGCTTCCCCCGATCCACAAAAAACCCGTGTTTCCGCCCTGGGCACCAAGGTGCGGACATTGGTCACTGCACGCATCCGAACAGCGCGATCCGGCCCCAGGGAACCCGGCGGCGAGCCGCTGTCCGCTGCCCGGCCCACGGAAAAACATCCGGCGCCGCCGGCACCCAGGCACAGAGAGGTGGCCGGCGTGGTGGTTCCCGATATGCCCTCTGCGGTCCCCGCTCCTGCTTTGCCTGCCCGTATTCCCTACAGCGAATGGAAGGGCCCGCGGCCGCGTGCCGTCCGGGTGGCCTATGCCCTGATTATGCTGGCCGGCTGCATCAGCCTCATCAGCGGCGTGCAAGCCAGCCGGGCGCCCGTCACCGAGATGCCGCCTCTCGTCGTCCAATTGGGAGAGCTGGGCGTTGACACCGGCGAATACGCAGCGGTTCTGCAATTCGTGACCTTGGCTGCCACGCTTGTGGTCTTCGGCCTCTATCTGCTGTTCGCCTCCATGATTCGGGAAGGACGGAACTGGGCTCGCATCGGAGGCTCGGTCCTGGTCGCCTCGGCACTGGTCTGGGCCGTCCTGAACGCCGTGGTTCCCCAAACGGTTGCGCTGCTGGTGGCCGCCCTGGGCCTGGCACTGCTGTACCGGCGGGACTGCGCCAGGTACTTCCGGCCCAGGCGGAGCCAGTATCTCGGCGAGTCCTGACCCGGAACCGCGACGGCGGCTCCACTACTACGTGGCCAGCCGGGCCCGCGCCTGCGCCGCTATATCCGAGGCCTGGGCCCGCTGGGCGTGGTAGGCCAGGATCTGAAGTTCGGTGGCCATGTCCACCTTGCGCAGCTGAACGTGATCCGGAACCTGGAGCACCACCGGCGCGAAGCTCAGGATGCTGGTAATGCCGCTTGCGATAACGCTGTCACACAATTCCTGGGCCACCTCGGCGGGAACAGCCAGCACCGCCATGTTGGCCCGCGTACGGTGAACCACGGCTTCCAAATCCTTGACGGGGCTCACCCGCAGCCAGCCAACTTCCTGTCCTACGACCATTTGATCGGCGTCAAACAGGGCCACCACTTCGAAGCCGCGCGATCCGAACCCCGGATATCCTGCCAGCGCCTTGCCGAGGTTTCCGGCGCCTATGATGGCAACCCGCCAATTGCGCGTCAGCCCCAGCGCAGCTGAGATCTGGTCGCTCAGGTAGGAGACCTCATATCCCACGCCGCGGGTTCCGTAGGAGCCCAGGTAGGACAGGTCTTTGCGTAGTTTCGGAGAGTTGACTCCCGCCGCTGCCGCCAGTTCGTCGGACGAGACGCGCTCCACACCCTCCGCCAGCAGCGCGCCCAGCGCCCGCAGGTAAATGGTGAGCCGGGCCAGGGAGGCAGGCGGAATGTGCCGGTGGACAACTGCTCCTGCCGGTGCGGGTTCCTCAGAATTGCTCACAAAGTCTCTATCCGTCGGTGGATTTCCACTCTATGCCCGGCGGGAGTCCGGACGAAGCCCGGGCCATCCCTCTTCCAGGAGCCGGCGGATCCTCGCCTCGTCCAGCTGCCAGAAGTCCCGCTGCACGCCGTCGATCATCAGCACGGGAATCTCTTCGCCGAACCGGGACGTCAGATCCGCATCGCCTTCAATGGACTGTTCGCGCCACTCAATGGACAAATCCCTGCTGATTCGTTCCAGCACCTTGCGCGCATCGGCACACAAATGGCACCCCGGTCGGGTAAGCAGGAGCAGGTCCGGAGCAGCCGGTGAAGAAGTCATACCTCTAAATTAGCCGCTCCGTCTATTTCTCCTGCCGCTTTTAGTCACGGGCCGTTCGGACCAACTTTTTGCGTAGACTCGGGGTATGCCCAGAACCACCGCAGTACGAGCCGTCGAGCCCATGGCAGCGGCGGTCAAACCTGGCGAGGCTGCCTTCTTCGACGTCGACAACACTCTGATGCGCGGAGCAAGCCTTTTCCATGTGGGGCGCAAGATGTACCAGCGCCGGGTGTTCACGCTTCGCGAAGCGTTCGGCTTTGCCCGCAAACAGCTGCGGTTTATGCTGCAGGGCGAGAATCTCAAGGATGTTCACTCAGTGCGCGATGCCGCCCTGACGCTGGCCACCGGGCTGGCAGCCTCGGACATCCGCATTCTGGGCGAAGAAGTCTATGACGAGATGATCGAATCCAAGATTTGGCCGGGAACCCGTGCTCTCACCGAGCAGCATATGAAATCCGGCCGGCCGGTCTGGCTCGTCACCGGGACCCCCGTGGAGGTGGCCTCCGTGATTGCTGACCGGCTGCACCTGACCGGGGCGCTGGGAACGGTCAGTGAAATCGACGGCGGCCTCTACACCGGACGCCTGGTGGGCGAGTTCCTCCACGGCCCCGCCAAAGCCGAAGGCGTGCGGGTGCTCGCGGAAAAGGAAAACCTCGATCTGCAGCATTGCTGGGCGTACAGCGATTCCTATAACGACGTCCCCCTGCTGAGCATCGTGGGCCACCCCGTGGCCATCAACCCCGATGCCCGGCTGCGCCGCCATGCCCGGGACCGCAACTGGCCCATCTATGACTTCCGGTCCGGCCGGCGCGCCGCAACCCTGGGGCTAAAAGGTGCCACGGTGGCCGGAGGCGCTTACGGCCTGTGGCGCGGATTTTCCTGGGTCCGCTCCCGCTAGTCTTCCGGCCACATCCGGGGCTTTTGGTTAAATGACAAACCCGCCGGCCCAAGGGGCGGCGGGTTTGTCCAGGAAAGATCCTGGTTACTTCTTGTTACGACGCTGGTGGCGGGTCTTGCGAAGCAGCTTACGATGCTTCTTCTTTGCCATACGCTTGCGGCGCTTCTTAATTACTGAACCCACAGAGTCCTCACAAACTTGAAATAGTCAGACGCCGGCTCCAACGCTTCGGCACCGTTGGCACCCGCGCGTCGACACCGGCAGTTAATTGCCACGGTGTAAAACGTTCTTTAACAGGGTACCGCCTCGCCGCGGTATCCAGTGACAGCGCTACGCGGTGTCTGTTCGGCGGTCGGCGACGGCGTTTTTAAGCACCTGCTGCACCGCGGATTCAGGCACCCGGTAGGAGCGCCCGAAACGGACGGCCGGCAGCTCGCCGGAGTGCACCAGCCGGTACACGGTCATCTTGGACACACGCATGACATCCGCGACTTCCGACACGGTCAGAAACCGAACGTCCGAGAAATTGCCCTCGTCTGCCATATGCCTTTTGTTCCTTTGCTGATGTGCAGCCACCAAGCTGCACGGCAGGTGAGTCCTCAGACGCGGATGCCTGCCAAGGGAATGCTGTCCGGTCTTCCACTCTAGTGTCTCACGTCACCCCAGTGAAGTTGGCGGGCCATCTTAGGCCTCCAATCCATCCTTTCGGCCGGAGAGCCTCCGGGCTCAGATCACGCCCTGGGCGAGCATGGCATCGGCCACCCGGACAAAACCGTTGATGTTCGCCCCCACCACATAGTTTCCGGGTGAGCCGTACTTTTCCGCCGTCTGCGCACAGTTGTCGTGGATGTTGACCATGATCTCGGTCAGCCGGCGTTCGGTGTGCTCGAAGGACCATGAATCGCGGCTGGCGTTCTGCTGCATTTCCAGCGCCGAGGTGGCTACGCCGCCGGCGTTGGCAGCCTTGCCGGGGCCAAACAGCACGCCGGCTTCCTGGAAGATTTCAATGGCCTCGGGCGTGCAGGGCATGTTGGCGCCCTCTGCGACTGCCAGGACTCCGGATTTCACCAGCGTCCGGGCGTCACCGGCGTTCAACTCGTTCTGCGTGGCACAGGGCAGGGCCACTGTGGCGCCGGCGTCCCAGATGGAGCCGCCGGGAACATAGGTTGCTGAGCTGCCCCGGCGCTTGGCATAGTCGGTCATCCGGCCGCGCTCCACCTCTTTCACTTCGCGCAGCAGGGGTACATCAATGCCCGATTCATCCACTACGTAACCCTGGGAATCGGAACATGCAATGACGTTTGCACCGAGTGACTGTGCTTTTGCGATGGCGTTGATGGCCACGTTTCCGGAGCCGGAGACAATGACGCGCTGCCCGTCCAGGCTCAGGCTGCGGCTCTTGAGCATTTCCTCGACGAACAGCACCACGCCGAAGCCGGTGGCCTCGGGCCGTACCAGCGAACCGCCCCAGCTGGTGCCTTTGCCGGTCAGCACGCCGGACTCGTATCGGTTCGTGATCCGCTTGTACTGGCCAAACAGGTAACCGATTTCGCGTCCACCCACACCGATGTCCCCCGCAGGGACGTCCGTGTACTCGCCAATGTGGCGGTAAAGCTCGGTCATGAAGGACTGGCAGAAGCGCATGACTTCGGCGTCCGTTTTGCCGCGCGGGTCAAAATCGGATCCGCCTTTGCCTCCGCCGATGGGCATCCCGGTCAGGGCATTCTTGAAAATCTGCTCGAAGCCGAGGAACTTCACGATGCCCAGGTAGACCGAGGGATGGAACCGCAGGCCCCCCTTGAACGGGCCGAGCGCCGAGTTGAACTCCACTCGGAAACCGCGGTTGATTTGCACCTGGCCTTTGTCATCGACCCAGGGAACACGGAAAATGATCTGGCGTTCCGGTTCACAGATGCGTTCCAGGATGGCGGCGTCGCGGAACTCAGGGTGCTTCCGGAGCACCGGCTCCAAACTGTCGAAAACTTCGACTACCGCCTGATGGAATTCAGTTTCGCCCGGATTGCGGCGAAAGACTTCATCCCGGACGCTGATGAGTGTTGGGTCCATGGTGTGATGCTCCTTAGCGTATTTCCTCTTCTACGCTAGCGTTTGCGCGCCGTGCCTGCGATGTGTGACGGCGAAAGAAGGGCTAGGAGCGGCGACGCCGGAACTTCGGGAACTGCCCCAGCAGGTCTGCGGCGCGTTCCGCAGCCCTGCCCACAGTGCGGCCCAGATGGGGTGCGAGGGCCGGATCCACGCCGGCAGGTGATGCCTCTGCACTTCCGGGCTCCAGCGCGGCGGCTGAGGCCGCCGCTGCGGAACGGGGATCCGGCGCCCCTGGCCGGCCGGTGAACAGCGGCCTTGCCTGACGTGAGGGCGCAACTGCCGATCCCGCGGTTACGGACGCCGCCAGCCGGGAGTCTGCAGCGGATGCCGCCGAGAACGAGGGCAGGTCAAAGGCGCGCAGCCACAGCACAATCTCCTCCAGCGGAGCTGTCTGCAGCGAGTAATAGCGCTTTTGCCCCTCGGCCCGCATGCTGACCAGACCAGCCTCACGGAGAACCTTCAGGTGCTTCGACACAGTGGGCTGGCTGACTTCCAGCTCCTCCACGAGTGTGCCCACGGATTTGTCTCCGCTGCGCAGCGCTCCCAGCAGTTCACGGCGGGTGCCTTCCGCAATGACCGCAAAAACATCATCGATGACCATGACACCCACTTTATCCGTTCCCCGGGGAAAGCCCGGTTTTGGCGGACTCGGGCAGGTTCCCGTCCCGTCCCGGCCGCGCGCTGCTAATCAAACCAGGGATCGAGTCCGTGCAGCGGAAAAACCTCTTTGCGGGTAGCCATCACCGTGCGGTCAATCTCGTCGTTGGGATCATAACCAACTTCCCAGGACCGCCACCAGAGTTCCACGCCGTCACCCATCATCGGCGGGGAGTCTTCTCCGTAGTGCTCCTTCACATACTTACGCCACGGTTCCGGAACCGGCGTGTTGCTGCGGATCCTGCCGTTGGCCGCCACGGACATCAGCAGGCTCCAGGAACGCGGAACCACTGACACCACGTTGTAGCCGCCCCCGCCTGTGGCGATCCATCTGCCTCCGCAGATGGTGTTGGCAAGGTCCGCAATGGTGAGGGCCGCCTGCCGCTGGGTTTCGACACTGAGGCGGAGGTTGGTCAGCGGATCATGGAGGTGGCTGTCGCAGCCGTGCTGGCTGACGATCACTTCCGGTTCAAAGGCAGCCGCGAGCTGCGGAACCACGGCGTGGAAGGCCCGCAGCCACCCGGCATCGGACGTCCGGGCCGGCAGCGCCACATTGACCGCGGTTCCTTCTGCTCCGGGGCCGCCCGTCTCGTTGGCGAAGCCCGTGCCGGGGAACAGCGTCAGGCCCGTCTCATGCAGGGAAATGGTCATGACGCGCGGGTCATTCCAGAAGATGCTCTGGGTTCCGTCTCCGTGGTGGGCGTCGACGTCGATGTACAGGACCTTGCTGACACCGTTGTCCAGCAGGCGGGCGATGGCGGCCGCGGCGTCGTTGTAAATGCAGAAGCCGGAGGCGCGGCTGGCCGCGGCATGATGCATGCCGCCGCCAAAATTCACCGCATGCAGCACCTCTCCGGACAGGATGGCGTCCGCAGCTGCCAGGGAGCCGCCCGCCAGCCGGGCGCTGGCCTCGTGGATGCCGGCAAAAGCGGGGTTGTCCTCGGTTCCCAGCCCAAACTTCTCGCTGGTCGCCGTGGGGTCTGCGCTGACGGCACGGACGCCGGCAATGTAATCACTGCCGTGGACGGTGCCCAGCTCAGCGTCGCTGGCAACGAACGGCTCCCCCACGGACACGCCCGGCAGGTCGAAGATTCCCAGCTCGCGGGCAAGCCTGGCGGTGAGGTCCAGACGCAGCGGACTCATGGGATGGCCCGCACCGAAGTTGTAGGCCAGCATGGACTCGTGCCAGATGATGCGGGTTGGCATGACCGGAAGACTCAGTCCGCGGTTGATCATGCTGAACAGGCTACGCGATGTGCGCGATACTTGGAGTTTGTACGCGGCGGGAGCATCCCGGTCCGCTGCTTCGGCACCGCATCGGTGGTGTACTACTGTTGAGCACCGCGCGCCCAACCCGTAATCACCTGTCACCAAGGAAACAAGCACGAATATGGCAACCATCCGGCAGCACCGGGAGCCCCGGGAACGCCTGCGGCAGCTTCGGCAACTGCAGCCCTCCAAGGTGTTCTCCGGCCTGCGTGACTTTGTGGATGCAGTCGCCGCCGGCTCCCCGGCCCGGCTGGCTCTGATCGTCTTCGCCCTGGTCATCTTGGTGTTCACCGGGCTTCTGTCCCTGCCGGCTTCCTCGAGCACCGGGCAGGTCACTCCCCTGCATGATGCGCTCTTCACTGCAGTATCGGCCGTCTGCGTCACCGGACTCACCGTGGTTTCCACCGCCACGCACTGGTCCGGTTTTGGGCAGGTCCTGATCCTGATCGCCATCCAAGTGGGTGGTTTGGGAATCCTGACCATGGCCTCCCTGCTGGCTCTGGCCGTTAACCGGCGGCTCGGAGTGCGCGGAAAGCTGATTGCACAGGAAGGCATGAACACCGGCCGGCTGGGTGAAGTTGGTTCACTGCTCCGCATCGTCGTCAGCACCACCGTGGCGATCGAGCTGATCCTGGCTGTGATTCTGGCGCCGCGGTTCATGATCCTGGGTGAATCCGCGGGCCAGGCCATCTGGCATGCGGTGTTTTATTCGGTGTCCGCCTTCAACAACGCGGGCTTCACTCCGCATTCGGACGGCCTGGTGCCCTATGACGAGGACCTTTGGATCCTGATTCCCCTGATGGTCGGGGTTTTCCTCGGCAGCCTCGGCTTTCCGGTCATCATGGTCCTGCTGCAAAGCAAGCTGCACCTTCGTCAATGGAATTTGCACACCAAGCTCACCCTGCTGGTCACCGGCATCCTGCTCGTGGGCGGCAGCATTCTGTGGGGGGCCTTCGAATGGTTCAACACACGCACCATCGGAGACATGAATGTGGCGGACCGGATTCTGCATTCGGTCTTCGCATCCGTCATGACCCGCTCCGGCGGCTTCAGCCTGGTGAACATGTCCGATCTGGATTCCAGCACGCTGCT
This sequence comes from Arthrobacter sp. 9E16, assembly GCF_002929435.1. Lineage (NCBI taxonomy): Bacteria > Bacillati > Actinomycetota > Actinomycetes > Micrococcales > Micrococcaceae > Arthrobacter > Arthrobacter sp. 9E16. The sequence continues at coordinate 694,565 of NZ_PJIU01000001.1, forward strand.
GATCACTGACATGCTGATGTTTGCCGGCGGCGGGTCGGCGTCCACGGCTGGCGGCATCAAGGTCACCACGTTGGCCGTCATCTTCCTCGCCATCGTGGCGGAGGCTCGGGGCGATTCTGATGTCCGGGCGTTCGGCCGCACCATTGCCTACAGCGCCATGCGGGTGGCCATCTCGGTGGTTATCCTCGGCGCCACCATGGTGGCCGTTTCCACTGTTGCGCTGCTGGCCATTACGGAGGAGACACTGCAGCCGGTGCTCTTCGAGGTAATTTCCGCCTTTGCCACCTGCGGGCTGAGTATTGGACTGAGCGAAGTGCTGCCGCCGGAAGGGAAGTACCTGCTGTCCGCCCTCATGTTCGCCGGCCGGGTGGGTACGATCACTTTGGCCGCAGCACTGGCAATCCGGCAGCGCAGCACCCTCTACCACTACCCCGAAGAAAGGCCGATCATTGGCTGACAGACCAGCTCACAATGCTCCGGTTCTGGTGATTGGACTGGGACGCTTTGGCTCCGCCACCGCCGAACAGCTGGTCAAGCAGGGCCGCGAGGTTCTGGCCATCGAGCGGGATCCCACCCTGGTCCAGAAGGCCTCGGGCATTCTCACCCATGTGGTCCAGGCCGATGCCACCAACATCGACGCCCTCAAGCAGCTGGGCGCGCAGGACTTTTCCTCCGCCGTCGTGGGCGTGGGCACCTCCATCGAATCCAGCGTGCTGATTACCGTTAACCTGGTGGACCTGGGTATCGAGCATCTCTGGGTCAAGGCCATCACCTCCGCGCACGGCAAGATCCTCACCCGGATCGGTGCCAACCACGTCATTTATCCGGAGGCCGACGCCGGCCGGCGCGCCGCTCACCTGGTGGGCGGGCGGATGCTGGACTTCATCGAGTTCGACGACGACTTCGCCATCGTGAAGATGTACCCGCCGCGCGAGACCCAGGGCTTCACCCTCGGAGAGTCCAACGTGCGTTCCAAATACGGGGTCACGGTGGTGGGGGTGAAGTCCCCGGGCGAGGACTTCACCTATGCCCGCGCGGACACCAGGGTTTCCTCCCGCGACATGCTCATCGTCTCCGGCCACGTGGACCTGCTCGAACGGTTCGCGGCCCGGCCGTAGCTCTGTGCGGTGCCGAGGCATCAATCCGCACACCGGGAGGTCCGTCCGGGACGCTGAGGCAACCCCTGCCCGAAGTGCTACTTCTTGGCTGAAAGCTCCGCCGTGATTTCGGCTGCCCGTTCCGCTGCGGCCCGCGCTCCCCGGGCGATGACACCGGGCAGGTCCTGCTCGTCGAAAGTCCGGATGGCTGCTTCGGTGGTGCCGTTGGGGCTGGTCACGCCGCGGCGCAGGGCGGTTGCGTCGGCGCCGGGCTCGGCGAGCATGTATCCGGCGCCGGCAACGGTGTCCCGCGCCAGGACTGTTGAAAGCTCAGGGTCCAGGCCCAGCTCTACGCCGGCGCGGGCCATGGCCTCGGCCAGGTAAAAGGCATAAGCGGGGCCCGATCCGCTGACCGCCGACACAGCGTCCACCTGGTCCTCTGGAACCTGCACCACGCGGCCGGTGGCCGACAGCAGCTCGGCGGCCAGCGCCATTGTTGCCTCGGTGGCACTGGTTCCGGCCGAGATCGACACCACGCCGCGCCCCACCTTGGAGGGTGTGTTGGGCATGGACCTGATGACGGGCTGTCCGGCGGGAAGGCCCGCCTCCAGCATTTCCAGCGACACGGCGGCAGCCACGCTGATGACAACGGCGCCGCCGGGCAGAGCGGGGGAAATCTCCTCCAGCAGTGCTGCGACGCCCACGGGCTTGACCCCGATGATGACGACGTCGGCGCCGGCCACGGCGGTGCGGTTGGCCTCGGCGTCGTCATTGCCGGCGAGCACGGTGATCCCGTGCCGTTCGCGCAGCTCGGCTGCCCGTTCGGGACGGCGCACGGTGGCCGTCACCTGCGCGGCCGGCAGCCCGCCGGCGAGGATTCCGCTCAGGATGGCTTCATTCATTGAGCCGCAGCCCAGAAAGGTCAGGTGGGTTTCTCCGGTATCCATGTTTTCGATTCTGTCACGGCACTGCGCGCTGCCATGTTCCGTGACAAGCGGCTCATAAGAAGCAGGCTATTCCGAAATCTGTCCCAGGTTCATCCGCGCGAAGTCCAGCGTCTGCTTCAGCTGGTCCTCCCGCTCCCCCGCCCCCTTGGCCTTCCGGGTGCTCACTTCAATGGCCACGACGCCGTCAAAGCCGGTTTCGCTGAGATACTGCAGGGCTTCGGCGCAGCGCTGCGTCCCTTCTCCGGGAAGCATGTGCTCGTCGCGGCCGTTGGGTGTGCCGTCGGTGAGGTGCACATGGTGCAGTCGGGGACCGAGCTTGCGCAGTTCCTCATAGGAGTCCATGCCGGCGATGGCCGCGTGGGAGAAGTCCCAGGTGACGTGCTCGTACGGTTCCGGAATCGGATTCCAGTGCGGCAGGTAGGCCTTGGCCTCGCGCCCGCGGACCCGCCACGGATACATGTTTTCCACCGCGATGGTGACGCCGTACTGCTCGGCAATGTGCCGCACGCCTTCGGCGAAGTTCTCGGCATAACCGGACTGCCAGCGGAACGGTGGATGAGCCACCACCGTGGTGGCTCCCACTTCCGCGGCCATGGCGGCGGAGAGTTCAATCTTGGTCCAGGCCTTGCCCCACACCTGCTGGGTGAGCAGCAGTGTGGGCGCATGAATAGCCAGGATGGGCTGCGAATAACGCTCGCTGAGTCCGTTCAGGATTTGCGGGTTCTGGCTGTCGCTGTTTCCCGTAACCATGATTTCCACCCCGTCATAGCCCAGGTCATGGGCAACGGCGAAGGTGTCATGCACGGACAGCGGATAGACGGAAGCGCTGGAGAGGGCCACCGGAATGACTTTGGCGCCGCTTTCCTCCGCCGGTGGAGTGTGGGGTGAAGAAGGCATTCAGTTGGACTTTCCGTAGATAAGGCTGCGTCCGGCTCCGGTGCCGGACTCCATGACTTGAGGGGTGGTCTCAGTTCGCGGAGTGTCGGGCAGCGGCCCGTCGGATTCAAAGCGGAGAGTGTCAAAACGCTGCAGGATCAGTCCCTCGCGCAGGGCCCACGGGCAAATCTCCAGTACCGGCAGGTCGAAGGCCTCCATCGCGGCATGGGCGGTCATGGCGCCGGCCAGCACCTGGGCGGCACGGATCGGAGACACTCCGCCGAGGTTGCTGCGGTCGTCAATGCTCATGGTCTCCAGCCGTTTGGTCCACAGTCCCAAGTCTGTGCGCTGCAGGCGCCGACGGACATAGGGGCCGTCCGCGGAAGGCGCGGCACCGGCAATCCGGGCCAGTGACCGAAAGGTCTTGGACGTGCCCACGGCGAGGTCAGGCCGGCCATGCCGTTCAAATTCCGCGGCAGCCTCACGGACCTCACCGCGGATGTACTTGCGCAGCTTCTTGATGCTTTTGGCCGTGGGCGGATCCCCCGTCAGCCAGTCCCGAGTCAGCCGGCCGGCGCCCAGGGGAAGCGACAGCGCCGTTTCGGGCAGCTCATCGGCCCCCTGCGCCATTTCAAAGGACCCGCCGCCAATGTCCAGGTCCAACAGTGTCCCGGCGCCCCAGCCGTACCACCGGCGGACAGCCAGGAACGTTAGGGACGCCTCCTCGGGACCGCTGAGTTCACGCAGGTGGACACCGCTTTCGGCCTCGACCCGGGCCAGCACGGCCGCACCGTTGGCCGCCTCGCGAATGGCCGAGGTACAGAATGCCAGGAGGTCCTGGGCACGGTGCCGGCGGGCAAAGTCCCCGGCTTCGGCGACGAAATTGATCAGCTCGCGCTGCCCCGCCTCGGTGATGGCGCCGTCGTCGTCCAGATGCGCTATCAGCGACAGCGGACGCTTGTGGGAGGCAAACGGCAACGGCCGCGCACCCGGGTGCGCGTCCACCAAGAGGAGGTGGACGGTGTTGGAGCCAATGTCGAGCACGCCTAATCGCATAACCCCATTATCCGCTCAAAACACAGCCGCTCTGAAACGCAGCCGCCGTACGGCGGCTGCGCTCTTCGCGGGCTACTTCTTCGCGGGTGCGCGCTTGCGGGCTGCCGGCTTGCGGGCGGCGGGCTTCTTCGCCGGACCCTTTTCGCGCTTCTCCGCCAGCAGGTCAATGGCCTGCTCACGGGTCAGCTCTTCAATCGCAGTGGACCGCGGCACCGTGATGTTGGTGATGCCGTCGGTGATGTACGGACCAAAGCGTCCGTCCTTGACCACAATCGGCTTCTCGGAGACCGGGTCGGTGCCGAACTCGGCCAGCGGAGCCGCTGCCTGACGCCCGCCGCGCTGCTTGGGCTGGGAATAGATTTCCAGCGCCTGTTCCAGCGTGATGGTGAAGATTTCCTCTTCCGAACCGATGGAACGGGAGTCGGTGCCCTTCTTCAGGTACGGGCCGAAGCGTCCGTTCTGCACGGTGATCTCGTTGCCCTCGGCGTCGGTGCCCAGCACGCGCGGGAGCTTCATCAGTTTCAGCGCTTCCTCGAGCGTGACGGTGTCCACGCTCATGGACTTGAACAGCGATCCGGTGCGCGGCTTCTGCTTTACGGGCTTCTTCGGCGGCTTGGGCTTGCCGTTCTTGTAATACTCCACCGGCTGATTCGCCAGTTCCTCGGCTGTGACCTCGGGGATCAGCTCGATGACGTACGGGCCGTAGCGGCCGTTGCGGGCCACGATGGTGCGCCCGGTTTCCGGATCCTCGCCCAGGACTCGCTCTTCCGGCCCGGCCGTTTCCATCAGCTCGATCGCCTTCTCGGCGGTCAGCTCATCCGGGGCCAGATCCTCCGGGACGTTGGCGCGCTCCGGCTCGGTGCCTTCGGGTGCGTCCGCGGGCAGCGGGCGCTCCAGGTACGGGCCGAACTTCCCCACGCGCAGGGTGATGCCCGGGGCGATTTCGATCGAGTTGATGGCCTTGGCATCGATTTCGCCGAGGTCGTTCACGATGGTGTGCAGTCCGGTGTCCACGCGGTCGCCGTAGTAGAACTGGTTCAGCCACTCCACGCGGCCGGCTTCGCCGCGGGCAATGCGGTCCAGATCCTCTTCCAGCTCGGCCGTGAAGTCATAGTCCACGTAGTCGGTGAAGTGCTCTTCGAGCAGCCGCACCACGGAGAACGCGATCCAACTCGGCACCAGCGCCTGGCCGCGGTTGGTGACGTAGCCGCGGTCCATGATGGTGGAGATGGTGGCCGCGTAGGTGGACGGACGGCCGATGCCGAGCTCTTCGAGCACCTTCACCAGCGACGCTTCCGTGTAGCGCGGCGGCGGGGATGTTTCGTGCCCGACGGCGTTCAGCTCGGCTGCGGTCAGCGCATCGTCGGCCTTCAGGACCGGCAGGCGTGCACCCTCGGTGCCCTCGGCGTCGTCGTCGCGTGCCGCATCGCGGCCCTCCTCGTAGGCGGCCATGAAGCCGCGGAAGGTGATGACGGTACCGGAGGCGGAGAACTCGGCGTCCCGGCCGTCGGAGGCCACGGCACCGAGGCGGACGGACGCCGTGGAGCCCTTGGCATCGGCCATCTGCGATGCGACGGTGCGCTTCCAGATCAGTTCGTACAGCTTGAACTCGTCGCCACGCAGTGATGAGGCGACCTGCGCCGGGGTGCGGAAGGAGTCACCGGCGGGGCGGATGGCCTCGTGGGCTTCCTGCGCGTTCTTGGACTTGCCCTTGTACACGCGGCGCGCTTCGGGCACGTATTCGGGGCCGTACAGTTCGGAGGCCTGGCGGCGGGCGGCGTTGATTGCCTGGTCCGACAGCGCCGGCGAATCGGTACGCATATAGGTGATGTAGCCGTTTTCATACAGCCGCTGGGCCACCTGCATGGTCACCTTGGAGGAGTAGCGCAGCTTGCGGCCGGCCTCCTGCTGCAGGGTGGAGGTGGTGAACGGAGCGGCCGGACGGCGGGTGTACGGCTTGGTGTCCACGGAGCGGACCGTGAACGACGACGATTCCAGGTTCGCTGCCAGCGAGGTGGCTGCCGCTTCGTCCAGGTGGGCCACGGACTTGGCCTTGAGCTCGCCCAGGTCGCTGAAGTCCTTGCCGGTGGCCACGCGGGCACCGTCCACGGAAACCAGCTTGGCCTTGAAGGATTCGGCCGCGCCGGTGGCAAAGGTGCCCAGCAGGTCCCAGTAGGACGCCGGGCGGAAGGCCATGCGCTCACGTTCGCGCTCCACCACCAGGCGGGTGGCGACGGACTGCACGCGGCCGGCGGACAGGCCGCGGGCCACCTTGCGCCACAGCACCGGGGAAATCTCGTAGCCGTAGAGTCGGTCCAGGATGCGGCGGGTTTCCTGGGCGTCCACCATGGCAACATCGACGTCGCGCATTTCCAGCAGCGCACGCTGGATGGCTTCCTTGGTGATTTCGGGGAAGGTCAGGCGGTGCACCGGAACCTTGGGCTTGAGCACCTGGAGCAGGTGCCAGGCAATGGCTTCGCCTTCACGGTCACCGTCAGTTGCGAGGTAGAGTTCGTCGGCGTCCTTGAGGGCAGCCTTGAGCTCGGCAACCTTCTTCTTCTTGTCCGCGGAGACCACGTAGTAGGGCTCGAAGTCTTTATCCAGGTCCACGGCAAACTTGCCGACGGCTGTCTTCTTCAACTCGGCAGGCAGGTCGGAGGGCTGCGGAAGGTCACGGATATGTCCCATGGACGCCGTCACCTCGAAACCCTCGCCGAGATACCCGGCGATGGTTTTGCCCTTGGCCGGAGACTCGACAATTACAAGCTTCTTCTTGCCGGTCTTCTTGTCCGTCGCCTTAACTGGCACTGTTCTCCTACGTACGAAGGTGGTTCTCAAAGTATGGGTTGTTGTGGCCGGGCTCTGCTGCCTGGCCCGATTCATCCTCAGACAGTATGCGGGATGCCCCAGCACTAGGGTAGCCGCATTGAATAGGACTTATTGACGAGCCTACCGAAAAGCCGGAGGTCCTTCTGCGGACGTCAATTGGCTGCGGGAACCAGGAATCCGTCCAGGACCAGGTTGCGGACCTCGGCTTCCAGCCCGGCGGCAAACTCCGGTTCCGGGCGGTCCAGCAGCACCGCGAGCGCTCCAATGATCTGTCCCACGGACAGCTCTCCGTCACTGGCGGAGACAAAGCCGGTCAGTTCCGTGCTCATGAGATTCGTACGCCGCAGTCCCGCTCCCTGGCGCAGCAGGATGACGCCGGGATGTTCCGCCCCCGGCCGTGAGTGGCGCTCCTCGGTCACGTCGTCGGCCACCTCCAAGTACGCCTCCGCCAGCGAGGGATGCGCCGCCAGCCAGTCAAAGCGCTCGACGGCGGCGCCCAGGTGCGGCCCAACGGGCTGTTCCAGCGGGTGCGTGATCTCCTCAAAACGCCGCAGCGGAACAGCGTCCGGGGCCAAGCGGCGGCGAAGGAAGATGGATCCGAAGCCGATGGCCTGCACCTTGCGGGAGGCGAAATCCTCGAGGTAAGCGGCGTAGGAGGCCAAGTATTCGGCCCGGTTCCGGTTCTCCGCGGCGTCCCGCAGCCACATTTCCGCGTATTCGGCGGGCTCCAGGATTTCGCGCTGGATCACCCACGCATCGGTTTCCGCCGGCAGCCAGGACTCGATCCGTTCCGACCAGTTCGGGGACCCGCTTTCCTGCGTTTCCGGAGACTCACTGTAGGGAAGATCACTGTCCTGAATCTCCCAGTTACCCAGCATTTGCGCCGTTCCACCGGGAACCAGGACGCCCTGCAGGCTGCGCACGAGCGTGGCGACGATTTCATCACCGGCCAAACCGCCGTCGCGGTACGTGAAGCGGTCCTCGGGATCTTCACACCGGGGGCGGGGAGTAATCACAAACGGCGGATTGGACACCACCAGATCAAACTGTTCTCCGGCCACCGGTTCCAGCAAGCTGCCTGCCCGCAGTTCCACCCGGTCCGCCAGGCGCTGGGGATTCAGATCCAGCGCGCCCGCGTTCAGCAGCAGGTTGAAGCGGGTGAACGCGAGCGCCCGTTCCGAAATATCCGTTGCCGTCACATGCCGGGCGTGGCGGAGGAGGTGGAAAGCCTGGATCCCGCAGCCGGTGCCCAGGTCCAGGGCACGCTGAACCGGGCGGCGGATCGTCAGCTGTGCAAGGCTCAGCGAGGCCTGTCCGATGCCCAGCACGTGATCGTGGCGGAGGACGCCCGGCCGCTGGTGAGCACCCAAATCGCTGGCGACCCAGAGGTTGGCGCCGTCGGCGTCATCGTCGATTTCGTACGGGCGAAGGTCAACCGCGGCGCGGAAGCCTCCGTCCGGCACCGATTCGACCAGCCCCAAAGCAAGAAGCCCGCGGGTGCCGGTCCGCGGCAGGGCGGCATCCAACGGCGCCGCTTCCACTTCTTCTCCGGCAAGCCACAGCCGGATCAGGACGGAAACCGGAGCCGGGTTTTCCTTGGCCGCCTCTTCACGGCAGCGCAGCACCGCCGGTACCAGCTGGTCCCGGCCCAAGGCTGCGGCGGCAGACTCCCCCAGGAAGTCCGCCACCCCATCCACCGTGTAGCGGACAGCCGCCAAATCCGCGGCAAGGCTCTGGATCAGGGGAAGGTCGGAACTCTGGGGTGCATCCGGGACACCGGCGAAATCAGTCACCTCCCCAGTTTATGGCTGGCTCGCCGGGTGCCCGGACACAGGGGTTTTGCTACTGGGAAGAAACCTCCTGCAGCTCGCCGCGTTCATCCGTCACTCTTTCGGACTGCCGCCCGGCCGCGTGCCGTGCCGCCAGATAACCGAAGACCGCAGCCGGGGCAATGGTGGCTCCCGCCCCGGGGTAGGTCCGGCCCATGACCGAGGCCGTGGTGTTCCCTGCCGCATACAGTCCCTGGATCACCGAACCATCTTCCCGGAGCACCCGTGCGTCCGGATCCGTGACCAGTCCGCCCTTGGTGCCCAGGTCCCCGGGATAGAGGCGGACGGCGGTGAACGGGCCCTTTTCCAGGGCGCCCAGGTTCGGGTTGGGTTTTACCCCGGGATCACCGTAGTAGTTGTCATAGGCGGTGTTGCCCCGGCCGAAATCCTCGTCCACGCCGGTCCGTGCAAATTCGTTGAACCGTTGCACCGTGGCCGCCAGACCTGCCGCCGGAACACCCATCTTCTCCGCCAGCTCTTCCACCGTGCCAGCCTCCAGCAGCAGCCCCTCGGCAGCCCACTTTTTCTTCCCGACCATGATGGCAGAAAACAGATAGCGCCGCCGGTGCCGCGCCTCCATCACCAGCCAGGACGGATTGGCCGTCACCGTCTCATTGCGTTCAAGCATGTGGTGCCCAAAGTCGACATAGGACTCGGACTCGTTCAGGTACCGCTGCCCCGAGGCATCCACCACCAGCGAGTGTGGCATGGAACGCTCGGCGAGTGAGAACGCGACTCCGCCGCCCGGACCCACCGTGGACGGTCCCCACCATGCGTCGTCCATGAGCGCCAGGGCTCCGCCGCGCTGGGCCACCAGGTCAATGACGTCGCCCCGGTCCCCCTCCGGCGCAGAGGAATACTCCTGCTCCAGCCCGTGGTACTTTTTGCGCCATTGCGCGTTGCGGGCAAATCCGCCGGCGCCCAGCATTACGCCCTTCCGGGTCCGGATGCGGATGCTGCGCCCGCGGCGGGTGACAACGGCGCCCACCACCGCGCCGTCGTCGTCCTGGACCAGATCAGTCAGCGGCGAGGACAGCCACACCGGTGTCTGCTGCTGGCGCACGATGTGCATGAGGGAGCAGGACAGCGCTCCGCCCAGACCGTACAGCCGTTTGCCGCGGGCCAGCCCGCCCAGGGTCCGGAAAACAAAACGGGCACCGCGGATGAACCCGCCGGGCGTGGACCAGGCGCGGGAGAGCTCCCAGACATCGTCAGTCATCAGCGGCACCGGGATGCCGGATTTGGCGGCCCGGGACTGCTTGAACCAGGAACCGAGCAGTTTGGTGTCAAACGGGCGGACTTCCAGCGAACGCCCGATCATGCCGCCGGGTTTGTCCGGGTAGTAGTCGGGATAATCCTTGGACCGCATCCACTGCACGCCCAGGGTGCCCAGCAGGGTGACCACGTCGGGAACGGCATTCAGGAACGCCAGCTTGCGTTCGCGGGAGGACACCGGGCCGACATCGTCGATCACCGTTTCCATGTAGGTGAGAGCCTTTTCCGTACTGTCCGGAACCCCGGCCCTGCCCATCAGCGGATTGTTCGGCATCCACAGTCCCCCGCCCGAAATCGAAGTGGTGCCGCCCCACACATCGGTGCTTTCCACCACCAGGACATCCAGGCCATCCTCCGCCGCGGTGACAGCGGCGGTGAGGGCTGCCGCTCCGGTGCCCACCACCAGGACGTCTACGATCCTGTCCCACTCTTCGCTCCCCGGCGGCGCTGTGTCCTTTGTGGTGCCCGTTCGCGTGCTCTGCTCCTGCGTCATGGCCTGCTCCCCCTATGGGTCCGCGTGTCCCGGACGTCAGCGTCCGGGGTGCGACGAATGCTACATGATGACTTTTCAGTGGAAATCAGTGGTCCGGCCGCAAAACCCAACCAAGCAAAGTGTTGCCTACATCACATTTGTGAATTAGAGTCCAGTTTCAGTTCAGGATCTGAAACATGCACCGACCGTCTCCTTGAAGCAGCTCGGTGCGCTATGACATTGGAGTCAGCACATGGCGTTTGCCCTTACCGAAGAGCATGCGGACCTTTGCTCCGTTGCAGCCGACTTTGCGGGACGGTTCGCCGACACACGGGTCACCCGCGAGCAGCTGGACTCTTACGGGGCCGGGGAACCCGCGCCGTTTTGGGATGACCTGGTTGCCAACGGACTGCACGCCCTGCATATCGGCGAAGAGCACGGCGGACAGGGCGGAACGGTGGCTGACACGGCCATCGTGGTGGAGGAATTTGCCCGCCGGCTGGTACCCGGCCCCTTCCTCTCAACGGTGCTCGCCAGTGCGGCCGTCGCGGCAGCCGGTGACTGCAAAGCCTCAGCCAGCGGTCTGGCCGCCTTCGCTGAAGGCGCCCGCGGCACCCTGGTTCTTTCTTCCGCAATCACCGGCACCTCCGCCGCTGAGGGCGGCTGGCTCCTGCACGGAACCGCCAACGTACTCTCACTCCAGTCAGCCGATCTTTTGGTGGTTGGCTTCAACGACGGCGGAACCACGCGGTTTGCCCTGGTCGATGCCCGCAGCGCCGGCGTCAGCCGCAGGGTCCAGGCCTGCACGGATCTGACCCGCGACGCCGGTATCCTCGAACTCTCCTCGGTGGCCGTGGGCTCCGAAGCGATCCTGGAAAACCTCGGGGCAAGCCGCGTGGAAACCCTGCAGACCTGCCTGCTCGCCGTGGAAGCAGCCGGCGTGAGCCGCTGGGCTGTGGAAGCTGCCGCTGAATACGCCAAGCTGCGCGAACAGTTCGGTTCGCCGATCGGTTCCTTCCAGGCCGTCAAGCACAAGTGTGCCAACCTGCTCATCACCGCCGAACTGGCCGCAGCGGCAGCCTGGTCCGCCGTCGTGTCCCTAGACCAGGATGAGGACCAGCAAAAACTGGCTGCCGGTGCAGCCGTTCAGGCCGCGATCGCCCCGTCGGCAGAAGCGGTCACCGAAGCAGTGACCATTTTCGGCGGAATCGGCTTCACCTGGGAACATGATGCCCATCTGTACTGGCGGCGGGCAATGACGCTGGCCGCTCTGGTGCCGGCCATGAACGACGCCTCCACATCGCTGGGCAGGGTTGCCCTGGAGCAGGACCGCCGCATTGACATTGAACTGCCCGACGAGGATCCGGCCTTCCGCGCCCGCATCGGCGAACTGCTCGATCATGCCCGGACACTGTCCAATGAGCACGACGGCGGGCGCTGGTACTCGCGAGGATCGCAGCGGACATTCCTCGCGGAAAACGGACTCGCCGCCCCGCACTGGCCTGCCCCCTATGGGCTGGGCGCCACTCCCGCCCAGCAGGTGGTCATCTCCCAGGAATATGCCCGCCGCGGGATGACCCAGCCGTCGTCGGTGATCGGCGAATGGGCCATGCCCACCGTGCTGGCCTACGGCAGTGAAGCGGTCAAGGAACAGTTTGCGCTGCCTACCCTGCGCGGGGAGTTGATCTGGTGCCAGCTCTTCTCCGAACCCGGTGCCGGGTCCGACCTCGCCGGGCTGAGCACCCGGGCAGCCAAGGTGGACGGCGGATGGGAGCTGCGGGGACAAAAGGTTTGGACGTCCGGCGCCCATGAGGCGGACTGGGGCATCTGCCTGGCCCGCACGGACAGCGAGGTCCCTAAGCACAAGGGACTGAGTTACTTCCTCATCGACATGCGAAGCGCAGGGGTGGATGTCCGTCCCCTGAAGCAGTCCACCGGCGACGCCGAATTCAATGAGGTGTTCCTGGACTCGGTCTTCGTGCCCGACGCCTACCTGCTGGGGGAACCCGGCCAGGGCTGGCGCATCACGGCCATGACGCTGCAGAACGAGCGGACTCAGATTTCCTCCGGTGTTTCGGTGGGTACGGAGGACGCGCTGCGGTCCATGATCACCCAGGGCACCTACGCCGGCCGCGAGCATGACGCACTCTCCTCCCTCGGCAGGATCGCAGCCTTCAGCTCGGCCATCGGCGCCCTGAACCTGCGGGAGACCCTTCGCCAGGTCAACGGCATGGCACCGGGTGCCGGATCTTCACTGGCCAAGGTTGCCCACGCCCGGCTAACCCGCGAGGCCGCATCCCGCGTCCTGGCGCTGGCCGGACCCGGAGCGCTCTTTGCCCAGGCTCCCGGAGACGCAGTGACCGGACAGCTTTCCGTTCCGCAGGTGCTGATCGGCGGCGGAACGGTGGAAATCCAGCTCAATGTCATTGCTGAACGCATCCTTGGACTTCCCCGCGGCTGATCCAGGACAGCAGGACCCGCCGCACCCCCGAGCGCAGTGACCCCACAACCAAGCTCCACCGGAAGGAACCGTTTCGCATGACAACGTTGACGAGCGAGACCGACAGCCCACGCACCCTGGATCCCGCCCGCCTGCGGGAACTCCTGGAGCCCAAGTCCATTGTGATCATCGGAGCAAATACCCGATCCGCCTGGTCCCACTTCACCTACAGCAACCTGGTCTCCGGCGGGTTCGAGGGCAAGCTTTACCTGGTCAACCGCCGGGGCGAGGACTGCCACGGCCAGGCATCATTTGCCACGATTGCCGATCTGCCGGAGGCGCCGGACCTGGCGATTGTCCTGACCGGAACGGATTCCCTGGCAACCATCCTGGAGGAAGCCCGGATCAAGGGCATCCGCAACCTGATCATGCTGGCTGCGGGGCTGGGCGAGGCCGGAGCCGAGGGCGCTGCCCTGCAGGCCAGTCTGGTGGAGCGGGCACGAGCGGCGGACCAGCTGATCCTGGGACCCAACAACCTGGGATTCCTCAACACGCATTCCAGGGTTGCAGCCTTCAGCCATATGACCCAGATGCCCATGATCAGCGGCGGCGTGGGAATTGCCACCCAATCCGGAGCGCTCGCCATCTATCTGCTTCCTTACATGGCCTCGCGCGGCGTCGGCTGCTCCACGGCGGTGACCGTGGGGAACGAGGCGATGATCTCTGCCATCGACGTTATGAGCCTGCTGGTGGACGACGAGAACACCAAGGTCATCGCCGCTTACCTGGAACAGATTTCCGACCCGGCGCAGTTCCTCGACGTGGCTGCCCGCGCCCGCGCCGCAGGCAAGCCGATTGTCATTTTCAAGGCCGGACGCAGTGAAGCATCGGCCCGGGTCGCTGCAGCCCACACCGGTTCGCTGGTGGGCGACGACACCGTCATTGACGCAGCCTGCCGCCAGCACGGAGTCATCCGGGTGGAAGGCATCGAGGACCTCGTGGCCACCGCGGGCCTCATCGAGGCCTACGGCGCCCTGCCCGGCCGCCGCATGGGCGTTGTCACCGGCTCCGGTGCCATGTGCGCCCTTGTGGCCGACAAGGCCGACGCCGCAGGGCTGGACCTGCCCGCTCCGCACCCCGACACGGTGCAGGGACTGCACGACGCCGGGCTTCCCGCCTTCTCCACCGTCAACAACCCGATGGACACCACCGGGTATGTGTCAGTTGACCCGACCATCCTCACCAAGGCTGCCCAGTGCTTTATCGATGACCCGAATTATGACTTCGTAGTGGTCAACGGCTCCTGGCCCGCCAACCAAGCCGTGGCGGACATGAGCCGGGCCACGCAGGATGAGATGCTCCGGCAGTTGACCTCCTCCCCCAAACCCGTCATTGCGATGAGCTTCCTGCCCACGGAGGTGACCGAGTTTGGCCGCGCGTTTGCCGCGGAACACGGCTTCCCGCATGCCTCCGATTCGTTTGACCGCGGCATCACCGCGGCCGCCCGCAGCGCCTGGTGGGGACAGCGTGCCGCTGAACTCGCAGCCGACGGCGAACCGCCGGCCGCCGCACCGATCGCCAAACCGGCCGGTGCGGATTCATGGACGGAAGTCCAGAGCGGTGAATTCCTCCGCAGCCTTGGCGTGCCGTACGTGCCTGCAGTGGTTGCTTCCTCCGCTGAGGAAGCCGTGGCCGCCGCCGAAGACCTGGGCTACCCGGTGGTACTGAAGATTGCGTCGGAGGACATCGCACATAAGACCGAGGTTGGCGGTGTCCGGCTGATGCTCTCGGATGCCGATGCGGTGGCCGAGGCGTACCGGTTCATCCGTGCTTCCGTGGCTGAACTGGCACCGGCTGCCCGGGTCCAGGGTGTTGCGGTATCTCCGATGCGTCCTGCAGGCACCGAAATGCTGGTAGGCGTTGTCCGTGACCCGCGCTGGGGGCTCGTGCTCGCCGTCGGATTCGGCGGGGTCATGGTGGAGCTGCTCAAGGATTCGGCGGTGCGCCTGCTGCCGGTGGGGCCCGCCGAGATCCGCCGCATGCTCGAATCCCTGAAGGGCATTGACCTCCTGACCGGCTTCCGTGGCGGAGAAGCCACCGACCTCGACGAGCTGGCTGAGGCCATCTTTAAGATTTCCCAGGTGGCCGTGGGACTCGGCGATGAACTCGAGGAACTCGAAATCAATCCGCTCCGGGTTTCCGGTAACCAGATCGAGGCGCTGGACGCGCTGATCCGCTGGAAGGACCAGTAGCCGGTGAGCCACATCCAAGGGCGCCGGGAGGCGGTGATAACGTTGCAATTTCTGAGGGAATTCGGCCGGGAGGCGAGTGATGGTTCGGCAACTAACGCGCGAAACAATGGACCTTCCCGCCTATCAGGTGGAGCGCCGGCAACGGATCCTGGATGCTGCGAAAAACCTGCTCCGCGCCAACGAGTACGAATCAATCCAAATCCGCGACGTCGCGTCCGAGGCGAACGTGGCGCTCGGAACGCTGTACCGGTACTTCTCCTCGAAGGAGCACCTGTATGCGAACGTCGTTTACGACTGGAGCGTTCCGTTTGGTGCAGCGGACGAGGCCGTGCCGGACAGCTTCAGCACCACCGAGCGGGTCGCCCAGCGGCTGCGGCAGGCGCTGGCCGCGTTCCAGAAAAGGCCGAATTTTTACCAGACGATCCTGATGCTGCGGACTTCCTCCGATCCGGATGTGCGCGAGCTGATGCAGCAGCTGGTCCTGTTGCTCGAGGAACCTCTCCGTGCCGATTTCTCCACCCTGTCACCGGACGAGGCTGCGGACATTACCGCCATGGTGTGGGCCATCCTCATGGACATGGTGGGGCGCCTGCTGGCCGGCAACCAGACGTTGGAGGATGCCAACCGGGTCCTGGTCCGCTTTGTGAAAATGATCGGGCTGCGGCTCGACCAGGTCGAAGCGGGAGCACCTTAACCGCTGCAGCAGGCCGGGTGTCTGAATGAGCGCCCATGAACTCGACCATGTTGCCTTTGCCGTTCCGGCCTGGGGCCGGGCCGGAACAATGCTGCACCGGGAACTCGGAGCGCGGTTTGCCAGCGGTTTCACCCTGCCGGAGTTCAACCCGTGCCAGGTTGCCCTCGCCGAGGACATGCGGCTGGAGCTGCTGGAACCCGGCAGCTCCTCCACGTCCTTCATCGCACGGTTCCTCTCCGAAAACGCAGGAAACGCCGCACCGCACCACATCACCTTCAAGGTGCAGGACATCTCCGCAGCAATCGCAGGGGCACAGGCGGCCGGAATCGAGCCGATTCTGGTGAACACCGAGCATCCGCTGTGGCAGGAAGCCTTTTTGCATCCCAAGGACACCGGGCTCGGGTTCCTGACGCAGATGGTCCAGACATCGGAAGCTCTGGAGGACATCACCGCTGCCAACGAGTTCACTGCGGACTGCCCCTGGGAGGAAGACCCGTCCTCTCCGGCCCGGCTGCCGGTTGTCTTTGGGCTGGTGCCTGACCTGCAGCGTGCGGAACACGTGCTCGTCAACGTTCTTGGCGCCGGCAGGCAGCGGTTGCCGGAAGTTCCCGACGGAGAACCGGCGGCCACCGTGTTCCGGTGGCCGGAAGGCGCGGACCTCATCCTGCAGGAATCGGTGCCCGGCGCCGGAGACTCAGGCCTCAAAGCCCTGGGCTTCACCGCAGCGGACGAGCCCTGGGCCGGACCGGATTCCCCCGGACTTCTGGAATTGCTCGGTGCGGGGTCTTTTTATCCCGAACTGGGCATTCGGATTTCGCCGCTGCGCATTCCCGCCCCGGCCAGATCCGGCTAGACCGTTCACGCCTACCCAACCAGCCGGCGTCGCACATCCGGCATCTGCACGGACCTTGGTGCACCAGCACATTTCATATACCAGCAATGAGGAGAACAAACGTATGGGACTTCGTGGAGAAGCCGCAATCCTGGGCTATTTTGAGCTGCCGCCGGAACGCAAGCTGAAGCGTGAGAAGACCTTCAACCTGGAACAGTGGGCCCGGCTCTCCAAGGCGGCGCTGGATGACGCCGGACTGGACGCCACCGACGTCAACGGCATCGTCACCCCGATGATCGGGGAAGCGGACATGTTTGTTCCCTCCACCATCACGGAATACCTCGGCATCAACGCAAATTTCGCCGAGATCGTGGACCTCGGCGGCGCAGGTTCCGCCGCCGGAGTGTGGCGGGCCGCAGCGGCCGTGGAACTGGGACTGTGCGACGCCGTACTGGTTACCTTCCCGGGCACCCACGACGTACCGGCCGACGCCCGCCGGCCGTTCGAGATGACCGACAAAATGTACTTCGGTGCCTCATCCAACGCCTACGGGTCGCCGCAGGCAGAATTTGAAATCCCGTATGGAAACCTGGGGCAGAACGGTCCCTACGGGCAAATTGCCAAGCGGTACGGCCACGAATTCGGCTACGACGAGCGCGCCATGGCAAAAATTGCCGTGGACCAGCGCACCAACGCCTGCGCCACCCCGGGCGCCGTTTTCCACGGTCAGCCCATCACCATTGAGGACGTGCTGGCATCACCCATGGTGGCGGACCCGCTGCACATGCTCGAAATCGTGATGCCGTGCCAGGGCGGTGCCGCTGTGGTGATTGGAAACAAGGACCTCGCAGCCAAATCCAAGAACCGTCCGGTGTGGATCAAGGGCTTCGGAGAACGGGTGCCCTACAAGACACCAACCTACGCACGGGATCTGATGCACTCACCCATGATCCACGCAGCCGACCAGGCGTTTGGCATGGCCGGCATCGGACGCAACGAGGTGGACATGGTCTCCATCTACGACTGCTATTCCATCACTGTGCTGATGA
Source organism: Arthrobacter sp. 9E16 (assembly GCF_002929435.1). Classification (NCBI taxonomy): domain Bacteria; kingdom Bacillati; phylum Actinomycetota; class Actinomycetes; order Micrococcales; family Micrococcaceae; genus Arthrobacter; species Arthrobacter sp. 9E16. The sequence goes on from NZ_PJIU01000001.1 coordinate 712,213, forward strand.
GCCTGGAGGATGCCGGCTTCACCGAAAAGGGCAAAGGCATGCAGTTCGTGAACGAACACGATCTCACCTTCCGCGGGGACTTCCCGATGAACACCGCCGGCGGGCAGCTTTCCTTCGGGCAGGCGGGCATTGCCGGCGGCATGCACCACGTGATCGACGGCGTGCGCCAGATCATGGGCCGTGCCGGTGAAGCACAGGTGACCGACTGCAACCGGGCCTTCGTGACCGGCAACGGCGGCATCATGAGCGAACAAACGGCACTGATCCTCGAAGGCAACTAGGAGTACACCCCATGAGCACCTCATACACTCTTCCGGATCTGCAGCGTCCGATGCCGGTCCCGACACCCCTGACCAAGCCGTTCTGGGATGCACTGGCGGAGCACCGCATCCGCATCCAGTATTCGCCTTCACTGGGCGAATACATCTTCTACCCCCGCCCCCTTGCCCCGGGCACCCTCGCCGACGACCTGGAATGGCGGGAAATATCCGGAGCCGGAACCCTGTACACGTATACCGTCTCCACCCGGCCGGTGGCCCCGCACTTCGCGAAGGAAGGCACCTTGGTGCTCGCGGTGGTGCAGTGGGATGAAGGCCCTAAGTTTTCCACCGAACTCGTCAACGTAGCCCACGATGACATCGAGGTGGGTATGCGGGTTAAGCCCGTTTTCTGCGATTACCCCGAAGCGGGAATCACCATGCTGCGCTACGAACCGGAGAACTGAAAATGACAGTCAGCACCGATTTTGCCCTGCCACCCGTCACCCTGCGCATCGGCAGTGAAGCGCGCAGCACGGGCAGTGGAACGCACACCCATATCAACCCCGCCACCGGCGAAGCCCAGGCACAGGTCCCGCTGGCAGGTGCCGCGGACGTTGACGACGCCGTCAACGCCGCCCACGCTGCCTTCGCGCTCTGGCGGGCAACACCGGCGGGCACCCGCGCCAAGGCGCTGCTCAAGCTGGCGCAGCTGGTCGAGGACCACACCGAGGACTTCGTCAATCTCGCCATTGCCGACAACGGCATTGCCCGCTCCAATGCCTATCCCACGGTTAACGCCGCGGTGGAGTGGATCCGGTACTACGGCGGCTGGGCTGACAAACTCCCGCTGGGCCGGATCACCTCGGTGGCCGGTGCGGGAGGATCGTTCGGCCATACCCTGCGTCAGCCCTACGGCGTGATCGGTGCAATCATCACGTGGAACGCACCGCTGATGTCCCTGGCCATGAAGGTTCCCGCCGCTCTGGCCGCCGGAAACACCGTGGTGGTCAAGCCGAGCGAGCTGACTCCCTTCACCGCTATGCTCTTTGCCGATCTGGTCACCGAAGCCGGCATACCCGAGGGCGTTTTCAATGTGGTTTCCGGCGGTGCAGAGGCAGGGGCGGCCCTGGTGGAGCACAAACTGGTCAAGAAGGTGACGTTTACCGGCGGCCCCGACACCGCACGCAAGATCACCGCGGCCTGCGCGCAGACCTTCAAACCGGTGGTCCTGGAGCTGGGCGGCAAGTCCGCCAACCTCGTCTTCGCCGACGCCGACCTCGAGGCCGCTGCCATGCACTCAACCTTCATGGCTTTCGGCATCATGAGCGGACAGGCCTGCGCCCTGCCCACCCGCCTGCTGGTCCAGGACTCCATCTACGACTCCTTTGTGGCCACCATCGGTGCAATCGCGGCCTCCTTCAAGACCGGAAACCCCCAGGAACTCGACACGATCTGCGGTCCGGTCATCAACCAAGCCGCCATCGACCGGATTCATTCGATGGTCACCCAGGCCCAGGAAGACGGGGCCCGCCTGGTTACCGGCGGACAGCGGCTTGCCGAGGACCTCGCTGACGGTTTCTTCTATCCGCCCACGGTCCTGGCCGATGTGGATCCTGCCAGCGAACTGGCGCAGAAGGAAGTCTTTGGCCCAGTGCTGGCCATCACCCGCTTCAGCGACGAGGCCGAGGCAATCGCCCTGGCCAACAGCACCGACTACGGGCTCTCCGGATACGTCTGGACCGGCGACGCCCGCCGGGCCGTCCGCGTGACCGAGGCGCTCGAAACCGGTGAAGTAACCATCAACGGCGCCCCCAGCGCAGTGGCGGAACGCCCCTTCGGCGGCATCGGCCACTCCGGCACCGGCAATGAAGGCGGCCTGGAGGGACTTGAAGAGTTCTTCTGGACCAAATCCGTCGCCTACGGGAACGGCTAACACCGAGTACAGCACCACCGCACCACCTTTCTCTAAAGATCGTCTGCTCCACCGCCGCCCGATACCTGTCGGCCGGCGCCGCTGCATTCTGTTGACCTCATAGGAAAGGCAGGACACCGATGTCCTCCACCACTCGGGCGCTCAAGCGCCCAGGCTTTGCTTCAGTAGTCATAGTCCTGGTTCTGGCCGAAATCATCTCGGCCTTCGAACTGTCCATGATGTACGTCATGCTGCCGACCCTGATCGCGGATTTCCAGGTAGACGCCAACACGGTCGCCTGGGTCGTCACCGCCTATCTGCTGGTCTCCGCCTCAGCCGCTGTGCTGGGCGGACGCTTCGGCGACATGTACGGCCGGCGAAAGGTCATGGTCATTGTCCTGGCCATCGCAGCCGTTGGTTCGCTCATCTCGCTGCTCGGGGGCTCCCTGGGCATGATTATCTTCGGCCGCGCCATTCAGGGTGTTGCCGGTGCCGTCCTGGGCCTGGCCTTCGGGCTGGCCCGTGAACACCTGGATGAAAAGCGGGTGCCGGTCGGCATCTCCATGGTCGGCGCCTCGGCCCTGATCGCCGGCGCCGGCGGATCCATGATCGCCGGGTTCATGATCGATCTCTTCTCCTGGCACGGGATCTTCGTCTTCGCTGCCGTCCTGGCGGTCATTGCCGCTGTGGCCATCCAGCTGGTTATTCCGCGGGACACCAACGCGGTCACCACGGACAAACCCGACTACCTGGGTGCCATCCTGCTGCCCATCGCGGTCAGCGCCCTCCTGCTGGGACTCTCCAACAGCTCAAAGACCGGCTTCCTGTCGGTGGAGTTCCTGGGCCTGATCGGCCTGGGCCTCGCTGCTGCCGCGGTGTGGGCGTGGTGGGAACTGCGGGTTGAATCGCCGATCGTGAACCTGCGGATGTTCAAGAACCGCCAGATCGCCCTGGCCATGACCGCAACGGTGTTCGCCGCCGTCGGTCCCCTGGGCGGAGTGTCCGTTCCCTCGCAGATGATCATGCAGTCCCCCGAGTCGCTGGGGTACGGGCTGGGCTTTACGCCCACCGAATCGGGCGTCATCATCTGCCTTACCGCCCTTGTTGGCTTCGCTCTCTCACCGGTGGGCGGGAAACTGTCCTTCCGGTACGGGGCGCGGATTGTGTTTATCGGAGGGCTCGTGCTGATGGCCCTGGTCCTGCCCCTCATCCTGCTCACCTACGGGAACGTGGCAATGTACGTAGTGGCGATGACTCTGAACGGCGTCGGCATTTCCCTCACCTACGGTGCGCTGCCGAACCTGCTCGTTGAGGTGGTCCCGGAAACCCACACCTCGGAAACAGCCGGAACCAACACCATGATCCGCAACGTCGGCCAGTCCGCGGCGATCGCCATCGGCGCGTTCATCCTCGCCAAGAACACGGACCCGGCAACCCAGGCCATTTCACAGCAGGGCATCAGCGCCGCCCTGCTCCTGGTCCTGGCCTTTGCCGTGCTCTCAGTCATCATGGGGCTGATGCTGAGCCGCAATCCCAAGCCCTGGGTTCCCGAGACGGTTGGCGAGCGCGACATTCGCCGCGGGACAACGCGCGATCCGGAAGGCATCGTTTCAGCCTCTGCCTAGTCAACAGCGAAGTTCCCGTAAGCGCTGGCATGCACCGCCTCACGCGGTGCATGCCAGCCTTTGGTTTCCAACACGAAAGGCAGGACGCGATGTCCTCCACCGCAAGGGCGCTGAAACGTCCCGGGTTTGCACCGATTGTCATAGTCCTGATTCTCGCTGAGATTGTCTCGGCCTTCGAGCTGTCCATGATGTACGTAACCCTGCCCACCCTGATGAGGGACTTCCAGGTGGACGCAAACACGGTTGCCTGGGTTGTTACGGCCTTCCTGCTGGTGTCAGCCTCCGCCGGTGTTCTGGGTGGACGCTTCGGAGATCTGTACGGCAGACGGAAGGTCATGGTCATTGCCCTGGTCATCGCAGCCGTCGGTTCGCTCATCTCGCTGCTCGGGGGCTCCCTTGGCATGATTATCTTCGGCCGCGCCATTCAGGGTGTTACCGGTGCGGTGCTGGGTCTGGCTTTCGGACTGGCCCGCGAACATCTCGACGAAAAACGTGTTCCGGTGGGCATCTCCATGGTGGGGGCCTCGGCGCTCATCGCCGGCGGGGGCGGCGCACTGATCGCCGGATTCATGATTGATGCCTTCTCCTGGCACGGCATCTTCGTCTTTGCTGCCGTCGTGTCGGTTATGGCCGCGGTGAGCATCCAATTGGTGATTCCCCGGGACACGGTGCTGCCCAGCCGGGAGAAACCGGATTACCTTGGCGCGGTACTGCTGCCCATCGCCGTGAGTGCCATTCTGCTCGCGTTTTCCGGCGCTTCGAAGACCGGTTTTGCGTCCGCCCAGTTCGTCGCCCTGATCAGCGTTGGGATCGTCGCCGCCGCCGTGTGGGCGTGGTGGGAGCTGCGGGTGGAATCCCCCATCGTGAACCTTCGGATGTTCAAGAACCGCCAAATTGCCCTGGCCATGACCGCCACCGTGCTCGCCGCCGTCGGGCCTTTGGGCGGCGGGAACGTCCCGGCGCAGCTCATCATGCAATCGCCCACTTCGTCGGGATACGGGCTTGGTTTTTCTCCCACCGGCGCCGGGGTTCTGATCAGCTCAACTCTGCTGGTGGGCTACTTATTCTCACCGCTGGGCGGAAAGCTGGCCTTCCGGTTCGGCGCCCGCACAGTCTTCATCGTTGGTCTGGCGCTGGTGGCCCTGGTCATTCCCATCATCCTGCTGACCTATGGAAGCGTGCTGATGTTTATCATTGCGATGGTCCTGAACAGCACCGGCATATCGCTTGCCTACGGCGCGCTGCCGAACCTGCTCATTGAAGTGGTCCCGGAAACCCACACTTCGGAAACTGCCGGCACCAACACCATGATCCGCAACATCGGCCAGTCCGCCGCCGTTGCCATTGGCGCGTACATCCTGGCCAGCCACACAGACCCGGCCACAACGGCCGTTGCGCAGGAAGGCATCAGCTCAGCGTTCATCTTCGTGTTGATTTTCGCTGCATTGTCAGTAGTGGTGGCACTGATGCTGCGACGCACTCCCGCACAGTGGGTTCCCGAGACTGCCGGCGAGCGCGACATTCGCCGCGGCACCAACCGAAGCCCGCAAGACACGGTCCACGCACCGCTGTAACCCTCAGCTGCGAAGTCCCCGGAGCCGCCGGGGCCCATGAAATCCGCATTTCAGTAAACGCTTGTGAAAGAGGAAAGACCATGACAATCCATCTTCAGAACATCGGGAAGGTCACGGAAGGCGCTCCCGTTTCATGGGAGTCCAAGGACGCTCTCCTGTACGCCCTGAGCGTGGGTGCCGGTGCCCGCGACCAAACAGCAAACCTTGCCTTCACCACGGAAAACTCCCGGGGGATCGATCAGAGCGTGCTGCCCACCTTCGCCGTGCTTCTGGGCGGATCCGGCGGTTCCATGGATGAGTTCGGGGACTTCAAGCTTTCGCAGATCCTGCACGGCGGACAAACGGTCACGCTGCACCGCACGCTGGCCCCGGCCGGAACCGTGATTCCGCGCAGCTTTATGAGCGGCGCCTGGGACAAAGGCAAGAATGCCGTTGTTGAGCTCACCACCCATCTGCTCGACGCCGACACCCGGGAGCTCACTGCCACCTCAGTGACCTCCATGATTATCCGCGGAGAGGGCGGCTTCGGATCCGAGCCGGCACCGCATGACGGGTGGGAGCTGCCCGACCGCCCGGCCGATCTTGTGGACGTACAAAGGACCTCTCCCGACCAGGCCCTGCTCTACCGCCTCAACGGCGACCGCAACCCGCTGCATTCAGACCCCGCGATGGCCGCCATGATCGGCTTTGAGAAGCCCATCCTGCACGGACTGTGCACTATGGGCTTCGCCGGCCGTGCCCTCCTGGAAGGCGCGTTGGGGTCTGACGTCGATGCGTTCGGCTCGCTGAGTGTCCGTTTTGCCGCACCGGTGATTCCGGGCGACGAGCTGACCACCAGCATGTGGATGACCGAAACCGGTGCCGTTTTCCAGACACGGGTTGGGGACACCGTGGTCCTGGACCGCGGCACCTGCCTCCGCCGCGATGCGCTGGCGGCCGGTGAAAGCCTGCTTTCCGAACCGGCTACGGCCTAACGTCACGGTCCGGCGGCGCGGCGGCGGCCCCACCAGGCTTCGCGCCCGGGCTGCCGCCGTCGTCATCGTTCCTATTCGATGCAGCCGTCCGGGCACCGAAGGGTGGACGGGTCCGAGGCGCACTCCGCGCAGTACAGGGTGAGCTTGCGGCAGGAGGGGTTGGAGCAGTTCTCGAACTTGCTGGTGGGAGCCTCGCAGCGCACACACTTGCCGATGGTGGCGGCGTCCTCGGTGAACTCCATGTGCATCCGCTTGTCGAAGACGTAGAGCGAGCCTTCCCACAGTCCCTTGTCACCGTAGGCTTCCCCGTAGCGGACAATCCCGCCCTGCATCTGGTAAACCTCTTTGAAGCCGCGGTTGACCATCAGCGAGGACAGGACCTCGCAGCGGATGCCGCCGGTGCAGTAGGTCACCACCGGCTTGTCCTTGAGATCGTCGTATTTGCCGGAATCCAGTTCGGCGATGAAGTCATGCGTGGTGGCAACGTCGGGCACCACGGCCCCCTTGAACTTGCCGATCTGGGCTTCAAAGGCATTCCGGCCGTCGAAAAAGACCACCTCTTCGCCGTCGGCCTCCTTCTCCTCCACCAGCTGGTGGAGTTCTTCCGGCCGCAGGTGGGTGCCTCCGCCCACTACTCCGTTCTCGTCAACCTTCAGTTCACCCGGGGCGCCGAAGCTGACAATTTCCTGGCGGACCTTGACGCTCAGCCGCGGGAAGTCCTCCGCACCGCCCTCGGAATACTTGATGTCCATCTTCTTGAAGGCCGGATATTCGCGGGTGGCCTTCACATATGCCTTCACGGCGTCAAGCTCGCCGCCCACGGTTCCGTTGATCCCGTCGGGCGAGATCAGGATCCGGCCGCGCAGTCCCAGCTTCTCGCAGAGGGCGCGCTGCCAGAGGCGCACGGCCTCCGGATCGGGGAGGGGCGTAAAGGCGTAATACAGTGCAATTCGGTTCAAAGCCACACATTAAGGGTAGACCGGCGCGGGACCCCGAATTTCATCAGCGCACATACCTTTCACCTGCCGCCCCCGCTAGTGTTCATTCATGAGCCTGCTGGACGATGATTTGCTTGAGACCTGGGTGACCGGATGGGCGCAGGCCCGCGGCTATCGAACCCGACGGGAAGGCCGTTTTCCGGCGGCTTTCCTGCACGACAAAACCAACGACTGGGAGTACTTCGCCTTGGAACCCTCCCATGACGAATTCGCGGCGCTGGCTTCCTCGGCCCGGATGAGTCCCGGGCGGCTCTTCACCATCGTCACCGGACGCGTGAATGAAATCCACGGCGCCGCCTTGGTTTACGGGCTGAATGTCCGGTCCGCGGACGAGGTTTTCATGACACTGGACATGACCGGGCAGGACATTGAAGACCCGCTGCCGCTGGACGGTTTTGAAGCGGAAACGGTGCGCAACGGCAAGGTGGGCACCGTTACCGTCACAGCCGACGGCGAGCTGGCCGCGCGGGGCAGCGTGGCGATCGTGGAAGGGCATGCGGTGTACGACCGGATTGTCACCGAGCCCGGGTTCCGACGGCGCGGGCTGGGCAGCTACGTGACGCGGGCTCTCACCGCAGTGGCCATGGAACACGACGCCGATTCCGGGCTGCTGGTCGCCACCGCCGACGGGCTGGAACTGTACACCTACCTGGGCTGGGAAAACCTGGCCAGCGTGGTGATGTTCGAACCGCGGCTGTAGGCGTCTGCGGCCGGTTTGCGGTGGCTTTTGCGGTCGCGTTTGCGGCGAAGACGCAGCGGTTCAGCCCGGAGCTGAGCGGGCGCGTTTAACAGCGGCTGTCCGGACGGCCGGTGGGAGAATGGCACAGTGGCCCTACATGATTCCCTGATCCCCCTGCTCGGCTCCGGCGCCGACCCGGAACAGCTGGTCCATGTCCACGAAATCCCCGCCCGCCAGGCTGTTCCCGTTCCATGGCCGGACTGGGCGCACCCCGACGTCGTTGCCGCCTACGCCACGGTGGGTGTCCACGAACCCTGGCGCCACCAGATTGAAGCCGCAGAGTCCGCGCACTCGGGGCAGCACACGATTATTTCCACCGGCACCGCCTCCGGAAAATCCCTGGCCTACCTGCTGCCGGCCCTGGACGAGATCCACCGCACGGCACTGGATGACCGGGTCACGCTGGAGCCAACCGGGTCGGTGGCCCTCTATCTGGCCCCCACCAAGGCATTGGCCGCTGACCAGCTTTCCGCCGTGAACGCCCTGCAGCTTCCCACCGTGCGCGCTGAAACATACGACGGCGATACAGACACCGGTGCCCGGCGCTGGATCCGGGACCACGCAAACCTGGTGCTGGCCAACCCCGACATGCTGCATTTTGGCGTGCTGCCCAACCATGCCTGGTGGGCCAGGTTCTTCCGCCGGCTGAAGTACGTCATCATTGACGAGGCCCACAGCTACCGCGGTGTCTTCGGTTCCAACGTTGCCAACCTCATGCGCCGGCTGCGCCGGATCTGCCGCTACTACGGCGCCGACCCGGTGTTCATCGGAGCGTCCGCCACCTCGGCGGACCCGGCCTCCTCCTTCGGCAGGTTGATCGGCGGCGAGGTCACCGCCGTCACCCGCGACGCCTCTCCGCACGGAGCCACCACCGTGGCGCTCTGGGAGCCGCAGCTCACCGACCTCAAGGGCGAAAACGGGGTGCGCTCCCGGCGGACCGTCATTGCCGAAACCTCCGACCTGCTGGCCAACTTGGTGGCGGCACAGGTCCGCACCATTGCCTTCATCAAGTCCCGCCGGGGCGCCGAAACCATTGCCACCATCACCCGCCGGCTGCTGGATGAGGTGCATCCCTCGCTGCCGGACCGGGTGGCCGCGTACCGCTCCGGATACCTGCCCGAGGAACGCCGCGAGCTGGAACGCCGGCTGCGCAGCGGCGAGCTGCTGGGCATTTCCAGCACCTCCGCCCTGGAGCTCGGTATCGATGTTTCCGGGCTCGACGCCGTGCTGGTGGCCGGCTGGCCCGGCACCCGCGCTTCCCTCTTCCAGCAGATCGGCCGGGCCGGCCGCTCCGGCCAGGACGCGCTGGCCGCCTTCGTGGCCAGTGACGATCCCCTCGATACGTACCTGGTGCACCATCCGGAGGCGATCTTCGACATTTCGGTGGAAGCAACTGTCTTTGACCCGTCCAACCCCTATGTGCTCGGCCCGCACCTCTGTGCCGCCGCCGCCGAAATCCCGCTGACCCCCGACGAGCGGGAGCTCTTTGGTCCCACCGCTGCCGGACTGCTGGATCAACTGGTGGACCAGGGCTACCTGCGGCGCCGGCCCTCGGGGTGGTTCTGGACGCATGCGGAAAGTGCAGCCGCCCTGGTGAACCTGCGGGCGGACGGCGGCGGGCCGATCAACATTGTGGAATCCGACACCGGAATGCTGCTGGGCACCATGGATTCGCCGCAGAGCCAGTACCAGGCCCACACCGGCGCGGTCTACGTGCATCAGGGCCAGACGTTCCTGGTGGACGAGCTTAATGAAGCGGACCACTGCGCCATGGTCACCCGCGGCAACCCGGAGTTCTACACCCAGGCCCGGGACGTCACCCAGATTGAAGTGATCGAGACGGAACGGACCTCGCATTGGGGCGAAATCCAGGTCTGCTTTGGCACCGTGAAGGTCACCACCCAGGTGGTCTCTTTTCAGCGCAAGGCCCTGATCTCCAACGAGATCCTGGGCGAGGAGCCGCTGGAACTTGAGGCCAAGGAACTGTTCACCAAAGCGGTGTGGTTTGTCATTGACGAGCACCTGCTCACCGGGGCGGGCCTGATTCCGGCCGATTTTCCCGGCGCCCTGCACGCTGCCGAGCATGCCTCCATCGGGATGCTGCCGCTGATCGCCACCTCCGACCGCTGGGACATCGGCGGCGTTTCCACCGCCCTGCACGCCGACACCGAGAAGCCCACCATCTTCGTGTACGACGGACATCCCGGCGGTGCAGGCTTTGCGGAACGGGCCTATGAAGCCGCCGAGCTGTGGCTGACCGCCACCCGCGACGCCATCCGTGCCTGCGAGTGCGAGCGCGGCTGCCCCTCCTGCGTGCAGTCCCCCAAGTGCGGCAACAAGAACAATCCGCTGTCCAAGGCCGGTGCGGTGACCCTGCTGCAGGTGCTGCTGGACAACGCCCGCAGCAGGGAAACCGAACCCGGCTCCGGCGCTGCTCCCGCTGCGGCTGCAGCAGCGCCGGTCCGGCAAGCGGGCTAAGACCAGACTCACGGCGGAGGTCCGGCGCGGGCATGCCCGGTGGCAGGCTGCGGCAGCAGCGGGACGGGCACCCGGGTTTCCACCTGGACGGTCCGCTCTCCGGTGTCCACCGTGCATGCTGCCAGTACGGCGCCGTTGCGGCCGGCCACCTCTGCAGCCACCACGCACGGCTCTCCGCTCCGAAGTTCACGAACCGTGTCAGCGGCCGCGAGTGCTGCCAGATCGGCCGCGGTGGCCGCCCTGCTTGCGGCCACCGCGGTTTGCAGCAGCATCAGAACGGCTGCGCACAGGATCAGCAGCAATAGTCCGGAACCCAGCACCATGACCGTGCCCGCGCCCTCCTCGGTTTTATCTCCTTTCCCGGCCGCAGCGGCCGCTCGCGCTTCTCCCACGTTGGTTCGTCCTTTCGGCTGGTCGTGGTCCGATCTGTCCGGTTGCCCGGCGGCACGCTTCCTCTGGCTTGTTTAGTTTCCGGGTGGCAGGGATTCCGGAAGCGCCGCGGCAGATCCGGTCAGCTCAAGCGGCAGCCGGTCCAGCAGCGGAGCCGAGACGGAGGTCCCTACTTCCACCAGCATCCATTCCCCGTCCGCGGTGACGGTCACCCGTGCACCGGGTCCTGCGATCCGGCGGGCCGCGTCCTCCGCTTCGGCGGTGCCTCCGCGCATGATTTCCCGTGCCGCCGCCCGCGCGGCTTCTTCCACCCGCAGTTGGGTGGCTCCCGCTGCCACTCCCGTCAGGACGGCGGCCAGGAGCAGCACGACGGCGGGCAGGCCCACGGCCAGTTCAGCGGTCACCGCTCCGCGTGAGGACTCTGCCGGTGGATTCTCCCGCTGTACGCTACCCAAGGGTGAGGGCACTGCGGATCAATCCCATGAGCAGGGACCGCACCTCGCCGCTGCCCAGGACCGCTACCAGAAGGGCGGCAAAGGCAACGGCCGCCAAGGTGGCAATCGCATATTCTGCCGTTGCCATTCCTGCTTCGCTGTCGCGGAAGCTTCTCCGGCGGCGCTCCCCTCTGTTGAGGGGAATCGGCAACACGTTCTCCGTTGCCCGGGGGTAGAGCACGGTCACTGTGCCGAATCCCGAGCCGCAGGGTTGGCTCCCGGAAGCCGGCGCCCCGGGACTGTGCTCCGTTGAAAAAACGGGCGCGTCCGGCTCGCAGTTCGACTCACCGGTGCTGCCCCGGCCGCGCTGGACGGTGGTAACGGATCTGCTTAAACCTGGCATGGTTCCTCCTGATGTGATTGCTGTGAGCTGTAACTGCACCGCTGTTGAGGCGGTGATCCGATCCTTCATCGGCCGGCCCCTCGGAACCAGTGAGGATGTTGCCGTTCCGGACAACGCCCGCGGGCAAGACGGTTGTGGAGGATGCGCAGCACCCGCGCAGATGTGTCTTAGGGAAGCGACGGCAGCAGGGACATCAGCAGCGGCACCACTGTCAGGGCCACGAATGCCGGGAGCGCACACAGCCCCAGGGGAACCACGAGCCGGACCCCCAGAGCCGCGGCACGGCGTTCCGCTTCGCGGGCCCGGCGGCGGCGTATCTGCGCCGCCTCCGCCACCAGGACCGCAGCTGACGGCGCCCCGGTGGTGGCTGCGAATCTCAGTGCTTCGCGGAGGTGTGCTGCGGGCTCGGGGAGCCGGCTGCGCTCCGGTGCCGCCAGATCCCACGCTGCCGCCCAGGGGGCACCCAGCTCCAGGGCAGCCTGCACCCGGCAAAGACACACTGAGGTGTCCGGTTCCACTACCTCTGCCAAGACGGAAAGCGCCTGGAGGAGCGGCTGCCCGGCCTCCAGCATGGCTGCCGTCAGATCCAGCATCAGGGCAGGATCCTCTATGCCTGCCCCGGGAACGGCGTTGTGTCCCGGTGTCCTCTGCGCACCGTCCCCGTTTGGAGAGACAGTTAGCGGCGCGGTATTCCATCCCGGCAGCAGGAGCAGCGCAACGGCGGCAGCAAGAAATACCGCCACCAGGGCTCCGGTCATCAGATGCCTGCTGCCTGACGCACGAGCGCACGCGACCAGAACCTTCCAGCCAGGGACAAGGCAACTCCTGCCGTCCCTGCCAACCAGCCAAGGGGACTGCCCAGCAGCACGCCCACGGGATCTGCCCCCAGCAAATAACCAAGGCCCAGCCCTCCCACCGGTAACCAGGTCAGCAGGCGGACGGTTGCCTGGGGTCCGGCCATTGCGGTCTCCCGCGCCGCCTGGCTGTCCAAACCGCTCTCCAGCTGCGCGGCATACCGTCCGAGGACACCGGCCAGAGGTGCACCGCTGCGCTCCGTCACGCTCACGCACGCCGCAAGTCCGGTCCACAACCCGGCCAGGGATGCTGCGTCACGGCTCCGGCCCGACCGCCGCGTCTTCCGAGCTGTTCCAGTCTGTTCCTGCGCAGCGGCACGGAAAACCGGTACAGGGCTGATGCCCAGGGATGCGGACTGCGCGGCGGCCTCCAGCACCGGCAGCAGCCGCGCGGGCAGGGACCCAGCGGATTCCTTCCCGGCCGCTGCCTGCAGGGTTGCTGCGTCAGCCCAGAGCTGGTGCGGGGCGCGGCCGGCCGCCAGCAGACCAGTGAGCTGATGGATCAGAAGTGGCAGCTCCTGCAGTGCCGGCTCAGAACGGGACCGTCGAAAGTCCGAAGATAGCCGATGCAAAAGCGAGGGCCGCAGGAACCGGTCCTCTGGCCGGCCGGGACCCGACAGGCGGCGGCCCAGGCCCGGACTCAATTGCCCCGGGTTTCGGGAAGGCGACAGCAGCAGAACCGCCGACAGCCCGAGCAGCCCGGTAATCCAAAGACCGGTCATGAAACGGAGGTCTCCAAGGCCCCGGCGATTCCGCAGGAGGGCTGTTGCCCGTCTGGGCGGGACGGTGCCGCTTCCTCCCCGGAACCGCCGATCCGCCCCTGAAGCGCAGCCCACCCCTCGCCGTGCCGATCTGCAGCATCCGTTGGCAGCAGCGGCCGCAACGCCGGCACCGCCAGCAGCCGGCCGTCAGCCGATGCCGTGATCACGGCTATTTCGGCAACCCGGCGGCCGGCGGCGCTGCGGGCCAGATGCACCACCACGTCCAGGGCGCTTGCAGCCTGCAGAGTAACCGCGGTGCTGCTCATGCCGGCGAGCGCCCCGAGAGCTGCCAGCCGGGCGGGAACATTGGCAGCCGAGTTGGCATGGATTGTGCCACCGGCGCCGTCGTGACCGGTGTTCATGGCGGCCAGGAGTTCACGGACCTCGGCGCCGCGGCACTCCCCCACGATCAGCCGGTCCGGCCGCATCCGCAGAGCCTGGCGCACCAGTTCGGCCTGATCCACTGACCCGGCTCCTTCGACGTTGCCATGCCGGCTTTGCAGGCCCACAACATGCGGGTGGCGGGGATCCAGCTCTGCGGCGTCCTCCACGAGCACCAGCCGTTCGTGCGGTTTACTCAATGACAGCAAGGTGGAGAGCAGTGTGGTCTTTCCCGTGCCGGTGGCTCCGCTGATCAGGAAGTTCAGGCGGGACGCGATGATGCGCCGAAGCACTGCGGCGCACTCAGGATCCATAGTTCCACCGGCCTGCAGTTCCTCCATGGTGAAGGTCAGCGTGCGCCGGATGCGGATGGAGAGCAGCGTGGAACCGGTGGATACCGGACGCAGCACCGCATGGACCCGGTAGCCGCGCAGCTGAACATCCACGCACGGATTGGAGTCATCCAGCCGCCTTCCCCCGGCGGCAATCAACCGGGCGGCAAGTCCCTGAACCTCCGCGTCGGAACCGAACCGCAGCCCGGTCAGTTCCAGCCCGTGCCCGCTGTCCACCCATACCCGGTCCGGCCCGTTCACGAGGATGTCGCTGATCCCCGGGAGTAACGCCAGTTCCTGCAGCGGGCCGAGCCCCTGCAGCTCCGCCTGCACCCGGTCAACGGCGCGCAGGGCCCCCTGGGTGCCGAGCAGCCGCCCGCTGGAGTGCACTGCCGCTGCCAACCGGGCGGCGGTGACGGGCTCGCCGTCGTCCAGCATCCTGCGGCGAACCTCCCGCACCATGGTCGAATCACCGGCGCGGGGCGCCTGGTCATCTGCGGGCAAGGAAGATGCTGCCCGGCGGCCCTTTGCCCCGCTCATGACAGCGGCCTTTGCCTCGGGTCAGCGGGCTGGGGCACCTCGGCGGCAAACCGTTCCACCAGCTGTCCGGTTACCCGGCGGATGCTGCGGCTGCGGCCACGCTGCAGCAACAGTCCGCGTGCCTCGGCGTGTTCGAGGCGGCGCGTCGCGGGCAGGTAGCCGGCCAGGGGCAGCCCGGCGGCGTCAGCTGCACGGGCGTCGTCCAGTCCGTCGCCCAGCGGTCCGCGGACCACTGCTGCTTTGGGTACGGTGCCTCCCAGGCTTCGACTCAATGATCTGGCTGCGAGTACGGGCCGCAGCCGTCCCGGAACCACCACCAGCAATGCGTCGCAGGAGAGCAGCAGCTGACCGGGCAGGTGCCGTGCGCAGTCCACAATGGTGAGGGCAAAGGCCGCACGGGCTGCGTCCATGACTGCCCGGATGCTTTCTTCTGCAGGAGCTTCAACCAAGGACTGTGTTCCCGAATACCCGGGTCCCGCCTCGCCGTCGTCGGCATCGGAATCCGCGGAACCACCGGCGAGCAGCGCGAAACCCGACACCCGAGGCAGCGCAGAAGTGAGCTGCACCGGGTTCAACGCCCCGCGGACCTCCGCCAAGTCGGGCCAGCGCACTCCGGGGACTTCACCGCTTCCCAGGCTGGCGTCCAGTCCACCGCCGAGGGGGTCGCCGTCCACCAACAGCGTTTCCATCCGGTGTTCGGCAGCTTCCTGGGCCAGCCAGCACGAAAGGGTGGAGGCCCCGGCTCCCCCGCTTCCGCCCACGACTCCCAGCACAAAGCCCGAATTGTGTTCTCGCCGGCGACCAAGGTATTCCGCCAACCAGCCCGAAGCCGCCGGAAGCACGGCTACGCGCGCGGCTTCGAGCCGGGCAGCCTGCTTCCACAAATCCGTGTCCTGCTCGAAGCCCACCAGGATGGTTTCCGCCCGTCGACGCCGGTTCCTGTCCGGTGACATACGGTGTCCAGGTCCCACACCCGCCAGATCGCTGCCCAACAGCATCACTTCTGGGTTGCGCTGGAATGCGGCTGCTGCGTCCGGTATCACTTCCAACTCCACGCCCGCTGCCGCAGCAATTCTGGCCACCTCATCCTGGATCCGCTGGGATGCACTGATCAGGATGACCGGCGCCGAGGTGCTTGGACCGCGGGCCGTTGAATGGGACGGGGCGCTCTCCGTGCGCAGGTTAAACCGAGCCGGTGCCCGTGTGTGTTCCGCCGGGAACTGCGCCCGCAGCGCGCGTGCCCTCCGGTGCCCGGAGGACGGCACCCACAGTTGTTCTTCGCTCATGCCACCAGACTCGCCCAGCCGCAGCAGCAGCACAGCGGACCACTGCAGCACTGGGGACAAGCCGAGGTTGCCCGTACGGTGTGGAGGACGGGCGTGAAGGAACACAGCGCCAGCAGTCCGCGTGGGAGGATGGATGGGCTGCATCCGCGGTGAAAACAGAAGTGGAACAGGAAGGTATGCCGGACGCATGACGTACCTGCGCATCAACGGCATGGACCTCTATGCAGAGGTTGCCGGCGACGGCGCCCCTGTTCTCCTGCTCCACGGCGGCTTTTGCTCCCTCGAATCAATGCGGGAGCTCTCCGGTTCCCTGGTCCCGCACTATCGGGTGCACGCCTTCGAGCGTCCCGGCCACGGCCGCTCCGCCGACATCGACGACGAATACAGCTACGCCCGGGGCCTCGCCGACACCATCGCGTACCTCGACAGCCAGAACCTCGAAGCGGTTCATGTCATCGGTTACAGCGACGGAGCCATCCTCGGCCTGCTCCTTGCCCTGGAGCAGCCGGACCGCGTCCGTTCGCTGACCGCTATTAGCGCCAATCTGGATCCCTCGGCCTTCAGCACCGACGAAGAGCACCAATCACTGGTGCTCACACCGGCGCGGCAGAGTCCTGTCCACACCGCTGGCGGACCCGACGGCGACGGCGCATCCGCTCCGGCCGCCAAGCCCGACGTCGAACGCCTGCACTACGAACGGCTGTCACCCGACGGCCCGGAACATGCCGACGTCGTCCTCAATAAGCTGTTCCGGCTCTGGACCACGGAACCGAACATCCCGGCAGCGGACCTTGCCCGCATCACCGCTCCCGTCCTGATCATGGCCGGGGACCGTGACTCGATTCGGCCGGACCACACCCTCCTGATTGCAGCCTCCATTCCCGGCGCCCGGCTGTGCATTGTGCCGGGCGCTTCCCACGGGCTGCTGGCCGAGCACCCGAAGCTGATCAGCAGCGTGATCCGCGGTTTCCTCCCGGCCTAGGCCCGCTCATAAGCCTCCGGGCACCCGCATCCCTAGCGTGAGCGGCGCAGCAGCCAGACGAAATACGGCGCGCCGATTAGCGCAATCATCAGCCCGGCCGGAATAGAGGCGGGGGCGATGAGCGTGCGGCCCAGCGTATCCGCAACGCAGACGAGCAGCGCTCCCAGCATCATGGACACGGGGATGAGGCGCCCGTGCCGCGCTCCGACCAGAGCCCGGGCAAGATGCGGAGCCACCAGGCCCACAAAGCCCACTGCTCCGACGGCGACCACGCTGAGTGAGGCGAGGACGGCCGCGACGGACAGCACCCCGAGCCGGGTCCGGTCCAGCTGTACGCCCAGGATGCGCGGAGTGTCCTCATCCACAGCGAGGAGGTCCAGCTGCCGCCGCATGCCAAACAGCAGCGGAACCGCGACAACGAGCGCGATCGCGACCGGAACGACGTCGGGCAGCGTCCTTCCGTACGTTGTGCCGGAGAGCCAGGTGAGGATCCGCGGCGTATTCCATGGATCGGCACGGAGCAGGAAAAAGGTCGTCAGGGCGCTCAGCCCGTAGCCGCAGCCGATGCCGATCAGCACGAAACGGTCCGGCAGGAACCCGCCGCGCCAGGTCAGGAGGGCAATCAGGCCGAACGTGGCCAGTCCCGTCGCCACCGCGGTGAGGATCAGGAGGGGCCGTCCGCCGCCGAGCATGGTGACGACTATGACGGCGCCGAGGCCCGCGCCGGCGGTGATGCCGAGGATGCCGGGTTCGGCGAGCGGATTGCGCACCGTGCTCTGCACCACGCAGCCGGCCAGGGCGAGCGCGGCACCGGCCAGCAATGCTGCAAGGACACGCGGCATCCGGTCATCCAGCGCCCGCCCAATCAGGTCCGGTGCCGTGCCGTTCAGCCACAGGGCAACGTCGCCGGTGCGCAGCCACAGGCTGCCGGCGAGCAGGCCCGCCACAGCGGCGGCCGCGAGCAGGACGCCGGCACCGGCCAGCACCAGCACGAAGCGGCGACGAGTGCGCAGCCCGCCGCGTGCCTGCGGGGGCTGCCGCACCGGGCCGGAGTCCCGCAGCCGCAGGGCGAGCAGAACAATGACCACGGCCCCGAGCAGGGCGGTGGGGATCCCGGTGGGAATGGACGAAGCACCTTCAGCCCCGAGGAGAGCCCGCAGGGTCGCGTCTGCCAGCAGGATCAGGAGTGAACCGAGAAGGCCGGACACGGGAATCAGGAAAACGTGGCGGTTCAGCACCGCGATCCGGCTGGCAAGCAGCCGCGCGAGTACCGGTGCCCCGAGACCGACAAAGGCGATCGGCCCGGCAAGCGTCACGGAGACGGCGGTGAGCACGACGGCGGCAACAACTGCGGCGATGCGGGTTGAACGGAGCGGCACGCCGAGCGAAAACGCGGTGTCATCGCCGAGGCCGAGCACGTCCAGCCGCCTGGCAAGCAGCAGGGCACCCGCGAGCGCGACAATGATGACCGGCGCTGCACGTACGGACGCGTCGAGGTTCAGCTGCGCCAGGGATCCGCTGCCCCAGGCAAAGAGACCTGTCGTGTTCTCCTTGAAGAGGATCAGGAGCATCGCGGTGGCCGCATCCAGGGCCATGGCGGTCGCGGACCCGGCAAGGATGAGCCGTGTGGTTCCCGAGCCGGCGGAAGTTCCGGCGAGACCCAGCACGAGTGCGGCAGCGGCCAGCCCGCCCACAAACGCGACGCCGCCGGATGCCCAAAGCGGAACAGCCAGGCCAAAGGCGGCGACGGCGGTGAGCGCGAAATAGGAACCGGCGGTGACCGCGAGGGTGTCCGGAGACGCGAGGGTGTTCCGGGAAATCGACTGCAGCAGCGCTCCGGCAACCCCAAGCGCGAAGCCCACCCCCACTCCGGCGAGCAGACGCGGCAGGCGGGAACCGGTCAAAATGTCGCTGACCGGCACGCCGCCAATGTCCTCCCGGGCACCGCCGGCCAGGCGCACCAGATCCAGCATGCCAACTCCGGACGTGCCCTGGGTCAGGTGCCACATGCCCACCAAAACGACGGCGGTGAACAGGGCGGCCAATACGGCCGCCCCGCTCATCCCGGCGCGAAGACCGGCGTCCGGCACCGGAGCGTGTCCGGTGCCGGGCGGTGCTGTTCGGGCGGAGTTGCTCAACCCTGCTCGGTAATGATGTTGACGTACGCGTCGATTGCCTGCTGGTTGGACAGCGGACCGCCGGCACCCCAGACTCCTGCCGGGAACGCGTGCGCACGGCCTTCCTTCACGGCAGGAAGAGCGGTCCAGATCGGGCTCTTCTCAAACTCGCTGACATACCCGTCGGCACCCTCGTCGGCAGAGTAGAAGAAGGTGGCGTTGCCGACGGCGGTGAGGCCCTCGATATCCGTCTGGCCCAGGCCGTACGAGGGATCGACGCCGCCGCTGCCGTAGGAGGCATCAATCTCGTCCGTCCAGGCAGCGGTGAGGCCAAGCTCCTCGCCCAGCGCGGTGAAGAGCGCACCCTCGCCGTACGGGCGGATCACCACGTTGCCGCCTTCCATCCATCCGTCGAAGAAGAGGAAGTCGGTGGTGGGCAGGTCAACGGCCTGGACCTTGTCCTTGGCAGCAGCCAGGTGTGCGTCGAAGTCCCCCAGTACTTCGGCGGCACGATCGGTGCGGCCGGTCGCCTCGGCGATCATGGTGAACACGTTCTTCATGTTGCCGATCGGGTCCGCTCCGTCCGCGCCGACAGTGGCAAGCACGGGAACGCCGCGTTCCTCGAGCTGGGCGATGAGTTCATCGTCGGCGCTGTAGGCCTCGATGATGATCAGGTCAGGGTCCGCTGCGTAGAGTGCGTCCATGTCGGGCTCGCCGCGGGTGCCGATGTCGGCAACGCCCTCCGGGATGGTTTCGGCGCTTACGTACGTTCCGTAGCCCTCGGCGTCGGAGACCGCCACAGGTGTTACGCACAGTGTGAGAGCGTCCTCGATCTGCTGCCACTCAAGCACCGCGATGCGCTCGGCGGGCTTGTCGAGCTCCACCGTGCGGCCCACGCCGTCGGTCATTGAGACCGCATCGGTGGAGGTGGTCGTTGTGTCTGCCGCGCAGCTCTCGGACGTTGCGGCGGCGACATCGGCAGCTTCGCTGACCTCGGTGGTGCCGCAGGCGCTGAGGGCGAGGGCGGCGACGGCCAGTGTCGCGGCCGTGCTCGCAAAAGAACGGGAACGGATCATCGGTGGTCCTCTCGGGTGGCGCTCCGGGGCGGAGCAGGAACTTGGGTTGCGGTGCGGTTGGCATGGCGTCCAACGGGATCGATGCGCAGATGGTTGGTGCGCGGGTCGAGGGTGACCTCGACGGAGAGCTCGTACACTTCGCTGATGTTCGCGGCGGTCAGTACCTCGAGCGGGCTGCCGGAGGCGTGGATGCGGCCGTCCGACAGCAGGAGCAGGTGATCGGCGATCCGGGCAGCGTGGTCGAGATCGTGCAGCACGATGCCGACAGCAACGCCGTGGTCATCCACAAGGTCGCGGACCAAATCGAGGGTCTCGATCTGGTAGCGGAGGTCAAGATGATTGGTTGGCTCGTCCAGCAGGACGACGCCGGTCTCCTGCGCTACGCACGCGGCGAGCCAGACGCGCTGCACTTCGCCGCCGGAGAGTTCCCCGACCGGCCGCTGCGCCATGTCCATGACTCCGGTGGCGCGCAGGGCACGGTTCACGGCGCTGCGGTCCGCGGCGGAGAGGCCGGCAAATCGCCGCCGGTACGGGTGGCGGCCGAAGGCAACCACCTCACTCACCGTCAAGCCCTGTGGAGCCGGCCGCGACTGGGCAAACAACGTGACCTCACGCGCGAACTCGCGCGCACTGAGCAGGGAAGCCTCGCGTTCGGGCCGGTCGATTCCGCCGCCCAGCTTTACGGTCCCCCCGTCGACGCGGTGCAGACGTGCCAGGGAGCGCAGCAAGGTCGACTTCCCGCTGCCGTTTGGGCCGACAAGCGCGGTGACCCGGCCGGGTTCCAGCGTCAGCGAAACACCCTGGACCACGAGCGTGCTGCCGTAGCGGAGTACCAAATTCTCTCCGCGCATCGCCTGGAGCCGCGAGCACTGGTCTTGCACTGTGGACATAGGGAACCTGAATCGTCGCGGGCCTGAGGCGGGAGGGCGGCGTACCAAAGGCGTTTACGGACCACGCGGGTTAGGGTTGCCAAACCTAATATAAACGATACTGGTGTGACCTATGTAATGAGGAGTGACGCACGTTTTTATTCGTCATGTTGGGTCGGCTGAAGCACCGCCGGCAGGCAGGGACAATGGAACCATGTACGTTGTCCTCTCCGCCGCCGGGCCGGCCTCCCCCGCCGGGTCCCTGTTGCTGCAGGAAATGGACGAAACCGGGCAGCCCGGCGCAGCACCCGCCGTCGTCGCCCCCGGGCACCTGGCCGCCGCGGTGCGGCATTACGAGGAACGGCCGCAGAACGTCCGCTGGGTTTTCGGCAGCACCCGGGACATCTATCCCCGCCTGCTGGACGCCGGGGTCACCGTGGAACGCAGCCATGATCTGGCCCTGGTCCGCGGGATCCTGCGTTTTTCCGAAGCCGTGCCGGCGTCCCCTTATATCGACAAGCTGCGTGCCGAGACGCCGGGCGAGGACGCGGACCTGCTCCCGCGCCAGCTGCTGCCGGTCCAGCCGGCACCGAACCAGAGCTCGCTCTTTGAGGAACTCGAGGGTTTCGATGCCCTGGCCGGCAGGCGCGGTCCGTCGCCGGAGGACCAGGCGGCCGAGCTGCAGGACCAGCTGGCGGCCATCGCGGCTTCCTCCGCCCCAGGCCGGCTGGCACTGCTGCTGGCCGCCGAATCCGCCGGCGGCCTGATTGCCGTGGAAATGGAGCACGCCGGCCTGCCCTGGCGGCGGGACATTCACGAAGCCATGCTGGAGGCCGAGCTGGGGCCGCGCCCGCCCGAGGGGCAGCATCCGGTGCGGCTGGAACAGCTCGCAGCAGAGCTGCGGGACAAACTGGGCAACCCGGGGTTCAATCCGGATTCGCCGCAGGAACTGCTGCGCGCCCTGCACCGGGCCGGCATTGAGGTGAAATCCACCCGCTCCTGGGAGCTGCAGCAGCATGAACACCCCGCCATTGCTCCCCTGCTGGAATACAAGCGGCTCTCGCGGCTGCTGAGCGCCAACGGCTGGACCTGGCTGGATGCCTGGGTGGACGGCGGCAGGTTCCGGCCCGAATACGTGGTGGGCGGGGTGGTCTCCGGCCGGTGGGCCTCCCGCGGCGGCGGTGCCCTGCAGATTCCCAAGTACGTGCGCGATGCGGTGCGCCCGGATCCGGGTTACCGGTTGATTGTCGCCGATGCCGCGCAGCTGGAACCCCGGGTGCTGGCCGCTCTGGGCCGAGACAATGCCCTGGCTGCCGCGGCCCGCGGAAAGGACCTGTACCAGGGCATCGCGGACCAGAACTTCAACGGTGACCGGGCGCTGGCCAAAATGGCCATGCTCGGTGCCATGTACGGTGCCACCTCGGGTGAAGCCGGCCGGTTGATGCCCGCCCTGACCCGGTCCTACCCGCAGGCAATTGGAGTGGTGGAGCGCGGCGCCCGGGCAGGGGAAGCCGGAAAGACGGTCAGCAGCCATTTGGGCCGCACCTCGCCGCCGGTCTCCGAACGCTGGCTGCGTGCCCAGCAGACCGCGTCCGCCGAGGAACAGCGCCGCGCCGATTCCCTCGCCCGCTCCCAGGGGCGGTTCACCCGCAACTTTGTAGTGCAGTCAACGGCGGCGGAATGGGCGCTGTGCTGGCTGGCGGAAATACGACGGCGGCTGCGGGCGGCGTCGTCCTCCTCCCCGGCGGGGCAGCTGGTGTTTTTCCTGCATGACGAAGTGATGCTTCATGTGCCCGCAGACCGGGCAGAGGAGGTCAGCGCCCTGGTCACCGAGGCCGCTGCGGCAGCCACCCGCCTGCTGTTCGGCCGGATCCCGCTGGAATTCCCGGTGGTGGCCGTAACCGTGGATTCCTACGCCGAAGCCAAGTAACGCTCCGCCGCACGCGACGGCACAGGAGCCGGGAACCAACGGATAACGATCAGGGAGTAGGCCAACAGGAAGGCCAGCGAGAAGGGCAGGGACGCCCACGGCAGGTCGGTGGCATTGAGGTCCCCGAAGCCCGCCGCGCCCAGGCCGAACGCTCCCAGGTTGTTGATGACGTGCAGCGCGATGGCCGCTTCCAGCCCGCCGGTGCGCCAGGTGATCCAGCCGGCCGCGACGGCAAAGGCAGCCACGTCAATCTGCCCCGCCGGTCCGTAGCCGTGGCCCAGGACAAAGAGGGGAACCGGCAGCAGAATGGCGAAGGCCGGATGGCGCAGCCAGGAACCGATGCCCTGCATCAGCAGACCGCGGAACACATACTCCTCAGCAGTTGCCTGCACGGGCACCAGCGCCAGGACCACCAGCAGCAGAAGCCAGACATCACCGGGGTTTGGTCTCCCGTCCGGGACTCCGCCGCTTCCTCGCAAGGACTCCGGCACCAGCAGGCTCAGGGCGTTCAAGGCAGCAAACAGGCCGGCCGCGAGGACGAGCGGCTTGGGAAACAACCGCCAGCGCAGCCGGCCGGTGACCGAAGAGAGAGTTCCGGCGGAACGCCTGCCGCCCCACCGCACGCCCAGTGCCGCCGCGGGCCACAGCAGGCAGACGGTTCCGAGCAGAAAGGCGAGCTGCACCGGGTCCCCGAGGTCTGATTGCGCTGACAATGCCCGGTCAACCATGGCGGAAACCTCCGGCACAAAGATCCCCACCACCGCTGTTATCCCCATCGCCAACATCATCAGGACAAAAAAGAGGACGACGGTGACCAACACCGTGGTCAGCGGGTGCCACCAGCGGTAGCCGGGCAGGGAGCGGGGCAGCCGGTGAAAGGGATAGGCGGGAGCGGTGGCCGGAAGATCAGTTGTCATGCTCCCAGCCTGCCCGCCCGGCGCCGCGTAACGCTTCGGCCAATCGGCTCCCGCCACCAGCCACATGGCGGAAAAGACTTCATGCTTTTGGCTAATTGTTCTCCGGCAGACCGCTCACTAGGATTTCTAGAATGCCGCTCCCGACTCAACGCCCCAGCCCCTGGAAGACGGCCGGCATCACCGCCGCCGCCGCGGCAGTCGGGGTCCTGGTTTTCCTGATCGTCCGCGGCTCCATGCTGCCGCCGGACGACGCCGATCCGCTGCCTTTCATAGGGCTGATGTTCCTGGACTTCATCCTGGGTCTGACCGCCGTCGGCCTCCTCCCCATCGCCCTGCGCCGGTCACCCGTGGGCGCCGGACTTGCCATCATTGCCCTCAGCGGACTCTCCACCCTGGCCCTTCCCGCCGCCTGCCTGTGCATCGTCCGCGTCGCGGCCCTGCGGCGACCTCGTCTTCTGGCCGCCACTGCGCTTGTCTTTCTTGCAGCAGTGTTGGTCGACTTAGCGGTCAACCCGGTTGATGGCGCCCAAGACTACGGGTGGGTGCTGTTGATCGCTTTGGGCATGCTGGGAGTTCTGGTGCTGATTGGGCTGAACCGCGGCGCCAAAAGAGCATTGATCGTCTCCCTCCGGCAGGAAGCGGACAGCGCCCGTCGGGAACAGGATGCGCGGGCGGATCAGGCACGGCTGGCCGAGCGGACCCGGATCGCCCGGGAAATGCACGACACCCTGGCGCACCGCCTGAGCCTGATCAGCATGCATGCCGGCGCCCTGGAGTACCGCACCGATCTGGAGCCGGAGACCATCCGTTCCACAGCCGGGGTCCTCCGGGAGACCGCTGCCAAAGCCGCGTCGGAGCTGCGCCAGGTACTGGCCGTTCTTCGTGAAGAGCCGGAGGCCACGGCGCCCCAGCCCAATATCTCCTCCATTCCGGCACTCGTGGAATCAGCCCGGGCGGCCGGCACCGACATCACGCTGAGCATCGAACCGGCGCTGCTGGCAGCCGGAGCGGATGGTCCCGCCGATGCCACCTCCCGCCATCTGTACCGGGTGGCGCAGGAGGGCATCACCAACGCCCAAAAACATGCTCCCGGCCATCCCGTGGCTGTGTCCCTCACAGGTGCGCCCGGGGAGGGCATCACGGTGACGGTCAGTAATCCGGTTTCCCGCTCCACGTCCCCTGCACCGGACGGGCTCGGCCTGATTGGGCTGGCCGAGCGGGCCAGGCTCTCCGGCGGCTCCTTTGAATCGGGTGCTAAGCGCGGGGTCTACACCACCGCAGTGCAGGTTCCGTGGTGAGCACGGATCCGCTGAAGGTCCTGCTCGCGGACGATGAACCCCTCATCCGGGCAGGGCTCCGGCTCATCCTCGACGGAGCGCCGGATATTGCCATCATCGGTGAAGCGGACGACGGCGACACCGCCGTTCGGCTTGCCGCCGAACTATCGCCCGACGTCGTCCTCATGGACATCCGGATGCCTCGCCTGAGCGGCATCGCCGCCACGGAGCGCATCACGGCGGCGCCGGAGCCGCCCCGGGTGATCGTCCTGACGTCCTTCGACACCGATGATTTCATCCTGTCCGCACTGCGTGCCGGTGCGAGTGGATTTCTGCTCAAGGACACGCCGCCGGCAGACGTGGTCTCCGCCGTCCGGGCGGCGGCTGCCGACAACCTGCGCTTCTCCCCCGGTGTCCTCAAGCGCATCGTGGCGGCCGCGGCGGCCGCATCCGCAGAATCAGCGGAGCCCGCGTCACAGCACAACCCGCTGGCGGTCCTCAGCGAACGCGAGCACGTCATTGCCCGGGCCGTTGCCCGCGGGCTGACCAATGCGGAGATAAGCGCCGAGCTCTATGTCAGCATTGCCACCGTAAAGACCCACATCGCCAACGCCTTCACCAAGCTGGATGTGACCAACCGCGTCCAGCTGGCCGTGACCGTCCTGCAGGCCCAACCAGCGTCTACAGATCGGGAACGATTTCCCGGTTTTCATCCCAGGGCAGAGTCCAGCCCAGCTCCTCAAGCACCCCGTTGAGGATGATCCCGGTGAAGCCCCACACCAGCACCCCGTTCACGAGGAAGGCGGGCGAGCGGTGCTTGTTCCGGCCGTGGCTCATCACCGCGGTGCGGCGGTTTTCGGGGTTCAGCAGGTCCGCCACCGGGACCCGGAACACGGACGCCGACTCGCCGTAATCCACCACATCCACCGGGGTGGGCCGGTCCCACCAGCCCAGCACCGGAGTCACCAGGAAGTTGCTGACCGGCAGGCCAACCTCGGGCAGCGTGCCCAGAACGACGACGCCGTCCGGGTCCAGCCCCGTTTCCTCCTGCGCTTCGCGCAGGGCGGCGGCCTCCGGGCCGGAATCCACCGCGTCCACGGAGCCGCCGGGAAAGGCCACCTGCCCGGGATGGTCGTTCAGGGTGGCGGCCCGCTCCACCAGCAGGACATCCAATTCCTCGGGAACACCGGCGGTACGGAAGTCAGCGGGCTTGTCATCCAGGTTGCCGAAGAGGATCAGCACCGCGGCACGGCGGGCAGTGGCCGGGTCCACGCTGCGGCGCAGCAGCTCCAGATTCGCGTCGAAGCTGGTGCTGCGGGCCGAGGCTGAAACACCCAGCTCCCTCAGATCGGCGTAGGCGCTCATGCTTCCAGCCCGTAGCCCGCGGCACGCAGCTGGGCACGGGTCTCAGCGGCCATCATCCGGGCGTGCAGTTCCTCGCGGCCCGGAGCCAGCTCATACTTCAGCAGTTTTTTCGCCTTTTCCGGATCCGTTTCGCCCTCGCCGTAGGACGGGCACAGCGCGGCCACCGCGCAGGCGCCGCAGGCCGGGTTTTTGGCGTGGCAGACCCGCCGGCCATGGAAAACCACCCGGTTGGACAGAGGCGTCCAGTCCTTGGGTTCAAACAACTCGGCGACGTCCTCCTCCACCTTCACGGGGTCCTTGGCAGTCGTCCAGCCGAACCGGCGTGACAGCCGGCCAAAGTGCGTGTCGACCGTGATCCCGGGGATGCCGAAGGCGTTGCCGAGCACCACGTTGGCCGTCTTCCGGCCCACTCCCGGCAGCGTGACGAGCTCTTCCAGCTTGTCCGGCACCTCGCCGTCGTACTCATCCACCAGCCGGGTGGACAACGCCTTGATGCTGGCGGCCTTGGCCCGGAAGAAACCGGTGGGCCGGATCAGCTCCTGCAGCTCCGTCTCGTCCGCCTCGGCCAGTGCCTTGGCATCCGGATAACGGGCAAACAGCGCGGGAGTGACGGCGTTGACCCGGATGTCGGTGGTCTGCGCCGACAAGACGGTGGCCACCAGCAGCTCAAACGCGTTGGTGAAATCCAATTCGGCCACGGCGTAGGGGTACAGCTCCCCCAGCATCCGGTTGATCTTCCGGGCCCTGCGTTTCAGGGCCAGCAGGGAGGGATCACTCCCGGTTGCCTTTGCCACTTGGTTGGTGTCCTTCTGTTGCGCCGCTGCGGTGGTGAAGGTTTCCGGACTACTCGCCGGAATCCTCACCAACGCGCTCGATGTTGCTCAGGTCCCGCAGCACGCCGATGCGGCCGGTGCGCTTGTCCTGGACCAGGAATTCGGTGCCGCGGTCTTCCAGGCCCAGTTCCCAGTCTCCCGGGTGGAACATGAACAGCGGCAGTCCGGTGCGTTCATCCACGATCTGGCGCGGGGTTCCCACCGCAAACCAGAATGCTTCCACCACGTTTTCGGACTCTTCACGGGTGGCGCTGATGGATTCATTGCCCGACGACGGCATCTGGGCCGACGCCTGCGTGGCCGGTTCCGCCTCGGCGGACTTTGCCCGAACCACCGGGTTGACCGTGGTGGCCGCGAGGGCATCCTCGCTGTCCGGCGCCGCTGCGGGAGCCTGAGACCCTGCGGGAGCCTGAGACGCTGCGGGAGCCTGAGTCGAAGCGGGTGCCTGAGTCGAAGCGGAACCCTGGGATGCGGCGTTCTGGTCAGCTGAGGATTCCGTCCGGGCTGAGTCGGCAGGAACAGCTTCCGTGCGGGCAGGTTCCGTGCGGCCCGCTCCGGAGCCGGCTTCCGCGGCATCTGCCGGGATGCCGTTAACGGCGGGGGCATCGGCGCCGGGGGTCACGCCGTCGTTAGCCTTGCGGCCAAACAATCCGGTCGGGGCCAGCTTGCCCATGCCCTTGCCCATCCCTGCGAAGCGCGATTCTGCCGGCTCGGCGCTGTTGCCGGCGTTCTCACCGGTGCCGTGCTCAGCACCGGCGGCCGTGGCCCCCTGTGGTGCGGGTTTGGCCGGACGGCGGCGCAAACGGACAGCGTCGCGGGCCATGACGTGGGCCGGTGCCGCGGGGCGCTCGTCGAACTCGCGGGAGAAGGGCGGGATATGCGGTGCGAGCGTGGTGGATGCCACCAGGCCCAGGGCTCCGATGAGGGTGACCAGGGCGCCAATCGTGAAGTCGTTGACCACCTGCAGGAAGAAGAAGGCCACCGCCAAAACAGCTACAACGGAACCAAACTGGTCCACGGAGAGCGAGCCAACGCGGTATTTCAGTTCGGGAGCCATCCGGCGGGCGGCAAAGAGCCCGGCGACGAGCAGCGGCAGGATGATGCCGATTCCGAGGAAGAACAACGGCGTCAGCGGGGACCAGAAGGTGGCTTCCAGGCCGAAGGCAAAGCTCCACGGCAGCAGGGAACCAATCAGCATGAGGAGGACGGAGCCACCGACCACGGTGTCCCGCAGGCCAAACGGACCCAGGACTGCCGTCCGGGCGTTGTCCTCGCCGGCGGAATGAATCTCCGACGGTGCCGGAGTCTCCGTCGCCGTTCGGGCGTCGTTCTCAACGGGGGGCTGGTTCATTCGTTTCTCCATTCGCGGCCGCCGCCTGCAGGCCGGCAGAACATCTGCGGTCCGCGGCAGGGCGAGCCGCCTGCACTGGTAAAAAGCGGTTGCTTCCCTGCACAGCCTAGTCAACGCCGGCACCGCAGACTAGCCGAACTGCCGCTGCGACACGGGCCGTGATCTACCGCTCACCGCACAAATACCCCCGTTACCGGGCGTGAATGTGACGGTTAACACACTGGCGGCCGATCGGCGTTAGGGTAATTGCAACGCTACGGCAGCCCCTCGATCCGGGCTGGACCGTGGGCGACAGCTAAGCGAAAGGGTTCATGATGTCTGAACAGTCCCCCGTCAAGCAGCAAGGCGACGCACTGGAGAACCTGCTCCACGAGCGCCGCAGTTTTCCGCCCAGCGCGGATTTCGCCGCCGGCGCGGTTGCCCAGCAGTCGGTCTATGACGAAGCAGCGGCCGAAGGTCCGGAGTTCTGGGCCCGCCAGGCCCGCAGTCTGCTGACCTGGGACGAAGACTTCACCGAGACGCTGGACTGGTCCGACGCGCCCTTTGCCAGGTGGTTTGGCGGCGGAAAACTCAACGCGGCCTACAACGCCCTGGACCGCCATGTTGAAGCCGGCCGCGGCGACCGTGTGGCCATCTACTTCGAGGGCGAGCCCGGTGACACCCGCACCTACACCTATGCCCAGCTCACTGAAGAGGTCAAGAAGGCCGCCAACGCCTTCGAATCCCTGGGCGTGTCCAAGGGCGACCGGGTAGCCGTGTACCTGCCCATGATCCCCGAAGCCGTGATCACCATGCTCGCGTGCGCCCGCATCGGAGCGGTCCACTCGGTGGTGTTCGGCGGGTTCTCCGCTGATGCACTGCGCAACCGCATTGACGATGCCGAAGCCAAGCTGGTGGTGACCGCAGACGGCTCCTACCGCCGCGGAAAGCCCACCGCCCTGAAGCCCGCCGTGGATGAATCACTGGCGAAGGAAGGCCATACCGTCACCAGCGTCCTGGTCGTTCGCCGCAACGGCGAACCCGTCGAGTGGACCGAGGGGCGGGACATCTGGTGGGACGACGCCGTCGGTTCCGCGAGCGCCGAGCACACTGCAGTGGGCCACGACTCCGAGCATCCGCTGTTCATCCTCTACACCTCCGGCACCACGGGAAAGCCCAAGGGCATCCTGCACACCACCGGCGGTTACCTGGCGCAGACGGCGTTCACCCACCTCAACACCTTTGACCTGAAACCGGAAACCGACGTGTACTGGTGCACCGCGGACATCGGCTGGGTCACCGGGCACAGCTACGTCACCTACGCCCCGCTGGTCAACGGTGCCACCCAGCTCATCTACGAGGGCACCCCTGACACTCCGCACCAGGGACGCTGGTGGGAACTGGTGGAGAAATACAAGGTCTCCATCCTTTACACCGCGCCGACCGCCATCCGCACCTGCATGAAGTGGGGCCGGGACATTCCCGGAAAGTTCAATCTGGACTCCATCCGCGTGCTGGGCTCCGTGGGCGAGCCCATCAACCCGGAGGCGTGGATGTGGTACCGCACCGTCATCGGCGCCAACGGCAACCAGAAGGAAATCCCGGCACCCATCGTGGACACCTGGTGGCAGACGGAGACCGGCGCGCACATGATTGCCCCCATGCCGGGCGTCACGGCCACCAAACCCGGTTCCGCCCAGGTTGCCGTTCCGGGCATCTCGATTGACGTGGTGGACGAGATGGGAGAATCCGTGCCCAACGGATCCGGCGGTTTCCTGGTCATCAAGGAACCGTGGCCGGCCATGCTGCGCGGCATCTGGGGCGACCCTGAGCGCTTCAAGGCAACCTACTGGTCCCGGTTCGACAACATGTACTTCGCCGGCGACGGCGCCAAGAAGGACGAGGACGGCGACATCTGGCTGCTGGGCCGCGTCGATGACGTGATGAACGTATCCGGACACCGGCTCTCCACCACTGAAATCGAGTCCGCACTGGTGAGCCACCCCTCGGTGGCGGAAGCCGCCGTCGTGGGCGCCGCGGATGAGACAACCGGCGAGGCCGTGGTGGCCTTTGTGATCCTGCGCGGCAGCGCCAAGGACGACGACGACATTGTCGCCACGCTGCGCAACCACGTGGGCAGGGAAATCGGTCCGATCGCCAAGCCGCGGCACATTCTGGTGGTGCCGGAGCTGCCCAAGACCCGTTCCGGCAAGATCATGCGGCGCCTGCTAAAAGACGTCGCCGAAGGCCGCGAGGCCGGGGATTCCAGCACACTGGCGGACAACACCGTCATGCAGCAGATCGCGGAGTCGATGCGGAGCTAACGTCCCGCGCTGAGCCAACAAACGCTGAGCCAACAAAAGGTGCACGCCCCCGGACCGGGGCGTGCACCTTTTGTGTTTTGTGTTCTGTTTTCCGGGACGCGGTTGTGCCGCGGAGAGAGGCTGTTAGGCCGTGGTGACGTCCAGTTCCACGTCAATGTTGCCGCGGGTCGCGTTGGAGTACGGGCAGACCTGGTGGGCGGCGTCCACCAGCTTCTCGGCCGTGGCCTGGTCCACGCCGGACATTTCCACATGCAGGGCCACGCCCAGCTTGAAGCCGACGTCCTGCTTGTGGATGCTGACATCGGCCGTAATGGCTGCGTCGGCGATCGGAGCCTTTTCGGCGCGCGCAATCATCTTCAGGGCGGACAGGAAGCAGGCCGCGTAGCCGGCTGCGAAGAGCTGCTCCGGGTTGGTGCCGTCGCCTGAGCCGCCCATCTCCGTGGGAGTGGCCAGGTTGACCTTCAGCTGTCCGTCGCTTGTCTGGGCTTCTCCGTTGCGGCCGTCTCCGGACGCGGTGGCAACTGCAGTGTACAAAGCGCTCATGGCAACTCCTCTAAGTCGGGGGGCATCAGGTAGACTAACTAGTACGTCTACTTGGACCCAGTAAACGCGCCTTCACCGCAAACCGCAACCCCGGGAGGACCCATGGCCGCCAGTCCGCCGGTGCGCACCCGCATCTTGGATGCCGCCGCCCTGCTCTTCTATACCGAAGGCATCCGTGCCGTGAGTGCAGACCGGATCATCGCTGCGGCGGAAACCACCAAGGTGACGTTCTACCGCTACTTCCGAACCAAAGAGGAGCTGGTGGTGGCCTATCTGCAGGCACAGTCGGAACGGATCCGGGAGGCAGCGGGCCACCTGAGCCCCGATCCCTGCACCGGGCTGCTGGAACTGGCCGAGGCCATGGGGGCGCAGGCCTGCGTCCCCGGGTTCCGCGGCTGCCCGTTCATCAACGCGGCAGCCGAGTATCCGGACCCCGCCTCGCCGGTCCGTGCCGTGGTCCTTGAGCACAGGCAGTGGCTGCACGCAGAGGTCAGCGGCAGGCTGGCGCAGCTGGGGGCAGCAGATCCGGATTCCCTGGCAGATCAGCTGCTGATGCTGCGGGACGGCGCCATGGTCCACGGCTATGTGGCGGATCCCACGGGTGTTGCGGGGGCACTGGTCAGCGGCGGACGGGCCATTCTCGGCAGCCTCGCGGCCTGACCGGTTTTCCGCACCGGCCCGGCACCCAACACGTCCGTTGGTGAGATGGAAACTCATGGAGTTGGCACCACAGCGTCCGGGGTAGCAGAATCAGTGCTCGTGTCCACTTCCAGCACTTCCTCCCCGCTGTCCGCTTCCGCACCCTCCGCACCACAGGACCCGCCGGTCCACTCCCGACGCATGGCGCGCAAAGTCGCCGGAGCGTCATTCGTCGGAACAGCCCTGGAGTCCTACGACTTCTATGTTTTTGGAACGGCAGCTGCCCTGATCCTGAACCGGATCTTCTTCCCGGAGGTCGATCCGCTGATCGGCACCCTGCTGTCCTTCCTGTCCCTGGGCATCGGGTTCATTGCCCGCCCCCTTGGAGCCGTCATCTTTGGCCATCTCGGCGACCGCATCGGCCGGAAGAAGTCGCTCATCTGGACCATCGTCCTGATGGGCACAGCCACCGGGATCATCGGCCTGCTGCCGGACTACAACACCATCGGCATCTGGGCCCCCGCCCTGCTCGTGACACTGCGGCTGCTGCAGGGCCTGGCAGTGGGCGGTGAATGGGGCGGAGCCGTCCTGATCGCCACCGAGCATGCAGAACCCCGCAAACGCGCCCTGTATGCCGCGATCCCGCAGATCGGTTCCCCCGTCGGAACCATCATGGTCACCGGGATCTTCCTGCTGCTGACCAGCGTCCCGCAGGAAACCATGGAGGCCGGCCTGTGGCGGGTTCCGTTCCTGCTGGCCTTCCCGTTCATGGCCATTGCCCTGTACCTGCGGTTTGCCATCGAAGAAACCCCCGTCTTCAAGGATGTTGCCGGACACCAGGCCCTTCCCCGCGTTCCCGTCCTGGAGGTTCTGAAGACCCAGCGGCTGGCCGTCCTGGTTGCCACGTCCGCGTCCCTGCTCGGCATCGGTTCCTACTTCCTGATGACCACCTATACCCAGGCCTACGGAACCGAACAGCTGGGCCTGTCCGGCACCACTGTGCTCAATGCGGCACTGGTGGGCTCGGTCCTGCAGCTGGCCACCATTCCGGCATTCGGCTGGCTGGCCACCAAGATCGGCTCGGCCCGCATGGTCGCCGCAGGAGCCTTCGCCACCCTGCTCATTTCCTTTCCCCTGTACTGGCTCATCAGCACCGCAGACCAGACGACCTACATCCTCACCATCCTCATCGGCGGGATCGCGCCAACCGCCGCGTGGGCGGCCCTGGGCGGACTGATGGCTGATCTCTTCCCGGCCCGCACCAGTTTCACTGCCCTGTCCCTGGCCTACAGCTTTGCGGGCATCCTCGCCGGCTTCGCCCCGGCCGCAACGCAGGCATTCGCCAAGGCAACGGACAGCGCGTGGTGGCATCCCGGCGTCGTACTGGCGCTGATGTCGGTGGTGACCATCGCCGGCGCCCTGGCGGCGGGACGCATGACGCGCCGCCGGGATGAGGCAGCAGCGCCGGCGCAGGTTGGCGCATAGTTAAGCCATGACTGCCTCCCGCACCCGCAACCTGCTGATCCTCAACGGCCCCAACCTGAACCTCCTGGGCACCCGCGAGCCCGGAATCTACGGCACCGAAACGCTCGACGACGTGGAGGCACTGGCGCTGGACGCCGCGGAATCCCACGGCTGGACCGTGGACTGCATCCAGTCCAACCATGAGGGTGACCTGATCGATGCGATCCACGGTGCCCCGGGGCTGGCTGACGCGATCATCATCAACCCGGCGGCCTACAGCCACACATCAGTCGCCATCCCGGATGCGCTGTCCGGCGTCGGTCTGCCCGTGGTCGAGGTTCACCTGAGCAACATTCACCGGCGCGAGGAATTCCGGCACCACTCCTACGTATCAGCGGTGGCGGACGCCGTCATCTGCGGGGCCGGAATCGCCGGCTACAAGATGGCCGTGGACTACCTCGCCGCGCGGCTGGACGGGGAAGCGCAGGCGGAAGCCGGCGCCTGATCCGCTACTCGCCGGAGATGCACTGCCCGGGCGAGACAGGATCGGAATATCCGGCGGCGGCTTCCGCCACCGGCCCAACCTCGCTCAGGGACAGCGCATAGCCGATCGGCTGATCGCCGGTGGTCTTGGCAAAGATGACACCGGCCAGCTGGCCGTCGATGTCCAGCAGCGGCCCGCCCGAGTTGCCCTGCTGCACGTTCGCGGCGAGGGTGTAGACCTCCAGCACTTCCGGGGCGGACCCGTAGATGTTACGCACCGAGACCTCGGAGAGCTTTTCAACGTTGGCCGCCTGCAGCTGGAACGGACCGCCGGCCGGGTACCCGGCAAACGCCGCAGTGGTGCCGTCCGGAAGGACATCGCCCAGCGGGATCGGTTCGGCGTCTAGGCTGTCCACAGCCAGCACGGCCAGATCACGGGCACTGTCGAAATAGACCACCTCACCCGGAAGCGCCCCGCCGCCGGGGACCTGCACCACGGGCCGGGAAACTCCGGCCACCACGTGGGCATTGGTGATCACGCGGTCATCGGAGACGACGAAGCCCGAGCCCGTCTGGTTCTGCCCGCACTGATAAGCCGTTCCGGTGATCTTCACGACCGAATCCGACGACGCCTGCAAAGCTGCGGATGAGAGCGCCTCATTGGGGGCAACCACCTTGTCCGGGGCGGCGCTGTCCAGGATGGTGGGCAGGCCCTCTGCGAGAGTGAAGGAACGCACTTCCGCCGTCCAGGTTTTCACCCGGTCAGGAGTGGCTTCCTCGATGCCGTTCAGCACTTTCGAGGACGTGATCTGCTGCGAAAGGAACGGAACCCCGAGGGTGTTGACGCTGAAAGCGAGCACGGACATCACCAGGGCGGATACGGCGAGGTTCACTCCCCCGCCCAGCAGCCGGTCCAGAAAACGCAGCGGCGGGAAGTTCATCCAGCGCCGGATGGACCCGCCCAGCGCGGCGCCGAGAGCATGCCCGCCCAGGACAAGCACCACAATGGTGGCGATGACAGCGGTCAGGCGCCAGCCGTCGTCGGGCACCCATTCGGTGACCAGGGGGATCGCGAAGAACGCGGCCACAGCCCCGGCCACAAAGCCCACAATGCCGCCCAGCGTCACCACAAGACCGTTCCGCAGCCCGGCGATGAGGTAGAACAGCAGCGCCAACAGCAGAATGATGTCTAGCAGTGAAAATCCGAGCACAAACAGCTCCAAGCGCGGTCTAGGGGGTGTTGCGGGGACTCTTCGAGACTGTCCCTGCCTCCCGAGTTTAGCGGCCCAAACTGGAGACTTCGTCCGCGCCGGACCGCAGAGGGCAGTACGCAGGGGCGTCCTTTTTATCATCCGTGGGCGAACAAAGCTATTACAGGTGTCACATGGGGCCGTAGTGCGAGAAGATAATGGAAGGGACAACTATTTACAGGAGATTTCATGGATATCGAGGTACTGCGCCGTGCGCCACTGTTCGCCTCATTGGGAGACGACGTCTTCGCAGCTCTGACCGACGAGTTGACTGAGGTCGACCTTTCGCGCGGCGCATCAGTTTTCCGCGAGGGTGACCAGGGCGACCAGCTGTATTTCATCGTGTCCGGAAAGATCAAGCTGGGACGTTCGGCACCGGACGGCCGCGAGAACCTGCTGGCCATTCTTGGCCCGGGCGAGCTCTTCGGCGAAATGGCGCTGTTTGATCCGAGCCCGCGCAACGCCACCGCCACCGCGGTGTCCGAAACGCGACTGGCCGGACTGCGGCACGACAACCTGAAGGCACTGCTGGAAACGCGCCCGGAGGTGTCGGTCCAGCTGCTGCAGGCCCTGGCCCGCCGGCTGCGCCGCACCAACGAGTCCCTTGCGGACCTCGTCTTCTCGGACGTTCCCGGCCGCGTTGCCAAGGCACTGCTGGATCTGGCGGACCGCTTCGGCCGCCCCGCCACTGACGGCATCCTGGTGGCTCACGAGCTGACGCAGGAAGAACTGGCCCAGCTGGTCGGCGCTTCCCGCGAAACGGTGAACAAGGCCCTGGCCGAGTTCGTTCAGCGCGGCTGGCTGCGCCTGGAAGCCCGCGCCGTCGTCATTTTGGACGTGCAGCGGCTGCGCCAGCGCTCACGCTAGGTCTTTTCCGACCGCCTTACAGCGAACGACGGCGCCGCTCCCCTTTACCGGGGGCGGCGCCGTCGTTTGCGTTTAAGGTGTGCGGGAATCGGTCTCGGTGCAGGAATCAGCGCCCGTGCTGGGCCGATCCCTCCCCGGCGCCGCTGAGTGAAACGGACAGCCAGTAACTGCCGTCGGCCTCCACCAGCTCGGGCCGGAAGACGGCCGCCGGACGGCGGGATGCAAGGTAGGCAATGCAGCCACGGGCACCGGCCAGTTTCTCCAGCACCAGTTCCACCGGCGGCACTGTGAGTTCAGACAGCGTGAGCCCGGTGGTGTCCGGGAGCCCGATCTCATCGCCCAGGGCGGTGGTGTTCCGGGCCGCGATCTCCTCGGCCGCGGACCGCCACTGCCCCCAGCTCCCCTTGCCCTCCAGCAGGGAGGCTTCCTGCCCCATGGGGTGAACAACCGCGAAGTA
Organism: Arthrobacter sp. 9E16; assembly: GCF_002929435.1. Lineage (NCBI taxonomy): Bacteria > Bacillati > Actinomycetota > Actinomycetes > Micrococcales > Micrococcaceae > Arthrobacter > Arthrobacter sp. 9E16. Next base: position 748,877 of record NZ_PJIU01000001.1, read on the forward strand.
CCGGGTGTCGAACCGGCGCAGCGCAAAATCAGCCGTCTGCCAGTTGGCCAGCGGCCGGAGCAGGTCGGTGCGCAGGCCCAGTCCCCGGCGTTTGAGAAGCTCCGGAAAGGACTTGTCTCCGGCTGCCAGCGCAACCCGGGCGGCCATCCAGTCCGGGCCCCGGTTGCCCTCCAGCAGCGTCGATTCGTCCGGTCCGGCCAGCAGAATGCCGGTTTCTTCAAACAGTTCACGGATGGCCGCCACCACGTGCCGCCGGGCCAGCCGGGGATCGTCGATGCCCAGTGCCTTGGCCCAGGCTGCCGGGGCCGGACCGAACCAGGTCACGGCGTCGTCGTCCTCCGGGTTGATGCTGCCGCCGGGAAACGCCACCCGGCCCAGCGGCGATTCGCCCCGGCGGTAAGCCAGATAGGTCTCGGCGCCGCGCGGCGCGTCCCGCACCAGCACCACGGAGGACGCCAGGCGGGGTTTGCGCGGTGCACGGTCACCGTGTTCAAACCAGCTTTCCGCGGCTCCCCGAAGATACGGGGGAACCGGGAAAAGCCGTACTGATGAATTAGGCAAATTCAGCGATCACTTCTACTTCGACGGGGGAATCCAGCGGCAGCACGGCCACCCCGACGGCGGAGCGGGCATGCGCGCCCGCCTCGCCGAAGACCTTCCCCAGCAGTTCTGATGCACCGTTGATGACGGCCGGCTGCCCGGTAAAGGACGGGTCCGATGCCACGAAGCCCACCACCTTGACGATGCGGCTGATGCGGTCCAGATCTCCGATCTGGGCCTTGATGGCAGCCAGCGCGTTAACAGCGCAGGTTGCGGCGTATCCTGCGGCGTCCTCGGCCGGTACCCCGGCGCCAACTTTGCCGGCCGCAGGCAACACGCCCGAGACGAAGGGCAGCTGCCCGGAGGTGTAGACGTAGTTCCCCGTGACAACGGCGGGTACATAGGCGGCCACCGGTGCTGCGACGTCCGGCAGCTCAATACCCAGTTCCGCCAGCCTGCGTTCCACGGCGGAAACCGCCCCGTTCACCTCAGTCACTGCGACTTCTCGCGTTTCATGTACGCCACGGCACCCGTTCCGTTGGGGGCGGGCGTGATCTGGACGAGTTCCCAACCTTCTTCGCCGTGCATGTTAAGGACAGCTCCCGGTGTGTGAAGAGGAAGCGGCGTGATGAAATATTCCCATTTGCTCATAATCCAAAGACTAACGCGTGCTTGTAGACTGATGCGCATGGCAGCTCGCAAATCTCCGCTCTTTGATACGGCTACCACCCTTGGCCAGATTGTCGCCTTCTTCGGCGTCAGCGCGCTTTGTGGTGTTTTGGCCGCGGGTCTTCTGGTTCCCGCCGCCGCCGCCGCGGGCACAGCCGCGTCCGGATCAATCCAGTTCTTCGATGACCTCCCGTCGGAACTGCAGGCCGGCGCGCTGGCCGAGCCGTCAAAAATTTACGCCAATGACGGCTCTCTCATCGCAACCCTGTATGAGGAGAACCGCCAGCCGATCAAGCTGGACCAGGTTTCCCCCACCATGATCGACGCGATGCTGGCCATTGAGGATGACCGCTTTTACGAGCACGGCGGCGTGGACGTCCAGGGTGTCATCGGAGCCCTGGCCTCCAACCTCACCTCCGGCACCAACCGCGGCGCGTCCACCATCACGCAGCAGTATGTGAACAGCGTCATCATCGACACCAACCTGCAGAACAAGCAGGAGGTGGTGCTCTCCGGCAACAAGGACTACGGCGACAAGCTGCGGGAGATGAAGCTGGCCATTGCCGTGGAAAAGCAGCTCTCCAAGGATGAAATCCTTGAGGGCTACTTCAACATCGTTCCCTTCAGCGGCACCACCTTCGGTGTCCAGGCCGCGTCCAAGTTCTTCTTCAATGTGGACGCCTCGCAGCTGAACATTCCGCAGGCAGCCCTGCTGGCCGGCGTCGTCAACGGCCCGTCCGTCTACAGCCCCACGGGCAATCCGGAACTGGCCCTCCAACGGCGCAACATTGTCATCCGCGCCATGCTCGACAAGGGGCGCATCACGCAGGAAGAGCACGACGCCGCCGTCGCCACGGAGCTGGGCCTGAACATCACACCGGTTCCCAGCAACTGCACCGGCGCCGTCCAGGCACCGTACTTCTGCGACTACGTCATGCACCTGATCCTCAACGATGAGAGATACGGTGCCACTACGGAGGACCGGCAGAAGCTGCTCTACCGGGGCGGCCTGAGCATCAACACCACCCTGGATCCGGAGATCCAGAACGCCGCGCAGACGGCCATCAACGAAACCGCTAACCCGGACACCACGGACCCCGAGATCGGCCACTCCATGGTGTCGATGGAACCTCGAAGCGGAAAAATTCTCTCCATGGCGCAGAACACGCGCTACACACCCGAAGAAGGCGCCGGCAACTCGGTGATCAATTTCAACGTCGACCTGAACCAGGACGGCGACCCCAACAAGCCGCTGGGCGGCATGGGCGGTTTCCAGCCCGGATCAACGTACAAGCCGTTCACGGTGGCAGCCTGGCTGGACGCAGGCAAAACCCTGAACACCACCCTGAACGGCAGCAAGCGCACCTACCCTGCAGGCCACAGCTGGAACGCCAGCTGCCTGCCGGGCGGACGCTATGGCATTCCGGAGCCTTGGACGCCCATCAACTACGGGGACACCAACTACAAGACCACCACCGTCATCGACGGTCTGGCGAACTCCCTGAACACCATCACCATGGCCGAGATCAACCAGCTTGATCTCTGCAAGTTCCAGGAAATGGCGTTTGCCTCAGGCATCCACAACGGCAAGAGCGCCAGCGGCGAGAACGAACCGCTTGAGGTCAACCCGCCGTCGTCCTTCGGCGGCGGCGGCGACGCCTCCCCGCTGGCCATGGCCACCGGCTTTGCCACGTTTGCGGCCGAAGGCCTGAAATGCGAACCGCGTGCCCTGGAGTCGGTGACGGCCGCGGATGGACGGTCCTTCGAGGTACCGGCCCAGGAGTGCACGCAGGTCATGAAGAAGGAAGTTGCCCAGGGCGTCAATGCGGCAACGCAGCAGGTGATGACCAAGGGCTCCGGCTACTACCTGCAGAACGGCAAGCCGGTGGCCGGCAAGACCGGAACCAATGACTTCCGGTCCCAGACCTGGTTCATGGGCTACACCACGGGCATGGTCACCGCCTCCTGGCTGGGCAACCACGTCTGGGGCAACGAGCGGGGCTCGATGGAGGGCAAGCAGATTGGCGGGCAGGTCTACCCCGAGATCGACGGCTCGAAGATTGCCGGCCCGTCCTGGAAGAACTTCATTGACCGGATCCCGGACCAGTACCAGGCCAATCCGTTCACCCCGCCGCCGGCATCCGTCATGGGCACCGTGGCGGCGCCGCCCCGGCCTGCACCGGCTCCGTCCAATGATCAGAACAAGAACAACAACAACAACGGCGGCGGCAACCAGGGCGAAAACAAGAACGACGGCGACGACTAACGGTGGCTGCTCCTTCGCTTAGCTCTGCCCTGCGTTCGGCCGCCTGGGTTGCCGGCGGCACTGCCGGAGCCGGTGCGGCAGCGCTGGCATACGCGTCGCTGATTGAGCGGAATCTCTTTGGAATCCGTGAAGAGACCGTGGCCATCCTGCCGCCGGGGAGCGCCCCGCTGCGGGTACTGCACCTCTCGGACATCCATTTTGTGCCTAACCAGAACATCAAGGTTCGGTGGCTGCAGTCCCTCGCCGAGCTCGAACCGGACCTGGTGGTCAACACGGGCGACAACCTGAGCCATCTGGAAGCCGTTCCGCCCCTGCTGGAAGCGCTCAAGCCGCTCCTGCGTTTTCCCGGCGTGTACGTTCCCGGCTCCAATGACTACTACGGTCCCCGGGCCAAGAACCCGCTGACGTATTTCACCGGTCCCTCGAAGATCACCAAGGATCCGCCGGCGCTGCCCTTCGGCGAACTCTTTGGAGCGTTCGAGGACGCGGGCTGGAGGGGCCTGACCAACCGCAGGGACTCCATGGCGCTGGGAGGCGTCCGCCTTGATTTCTCCGGGGTGGATGACCCGCATCTGGACCGGGACGTTTACCCCGGATTTCCAGAGACAAGTTCCAGCACCGGGCTTCCGGTTGTCCGGGTGGGGGTTGCCCATGCTCCCTACCAGCGGGTGCTCAACTACTTCACCGACGGCGGGGCTGAGCTGATCCTGGCCGGCCACACCCACGGCGGACAGGTGTGCATCCCGTTCTACGGCGCACTGGTCAGCAACTGCGACCTGCCTACGCGGCTGGCCAAGGGCCTGGCCGTTTGGGAGCACAACGGGCGGAAAGTTCCGATGAACGTTTCGGCCGGCATCGGAACCTCCCGTTTTGCCCCGGTCCGGTTCGCCTGCCGCCCCGAGGCTGTCCTGCTGACTCTGACGGCGCGGTCTTAGACCGTTTCCCTCCCGCCGGGTCACAGGGTTGCCCACCATGGACGACCAAACTCCGGACGCCCATCGATTCTCCCCTGTAAGCGGGCTTAGGATTGAGCCCTCAAAGGGACACTCTGCTTGTTGCAGCACCCTCCACCCGCTCGAGAAGGTTCCATGCCTGCGCAGACAACCCTGTGGCAATCCCTTGCACGGCTCTATCCGCATCTGCGGCCCATCCTCCCCCGCTTAATCTGCGGGTTGTTCTGTGCCCTCGGAGCCAGCCTCATGGCTTTGGCGATCCCCCAGGTGTTCCGGGTCCTGATCAACACCTCCCTGGCACCCGGCGGATCCACGGCGGCTGTCTGGGGAGCGGCCGGCGTCGTCCTGGGTTTGGGCATCCTTGAAGCTACCTTCATCGCCCTGCGCCGCCAGTTCGTGATTGCACCGGCCACCACCGTGGAAACCCGGATGCGCACCTCGTTCTACCGGCATCTGCAGGACCTCTCCGTCTCGTTCCATGACCGCTGGGGCAGCGGGCAGCTGCTCTCGCGGGCCATGAGCGACTTGAACCTGGTCCGCCGCTGGATGGCGTTCGGTGCCATCATGCTGGTGGTCACGGCGCTGACCGTGGTGGTTGGCTTCACCATCATGCTGTTCACGAGCTGGGTGCTGGCGCTGATCTTCATCGCTGCAGCCGTTCCGATCGTGGTTTACGGCTACCGCTTCAACCGTTTTTACCGGCAGGTGTCCCGCCAGAGCCAGGACCAAACCGGAGACCTGGCCACCACGGTGGAGGAATCCGTCCACGGCATCCGCGTCCTGAAGGCCTTCGGCCGCAGCCGTGAGGCCCTGGACTCGTTTGAGGAGCAGGCCCAGGAACTGCGTGAAACCGAAGTGTCGAAGGCAAACTCGCTGGCCAAGTTCTCCCTCGTGGTGACGCTGCTGCCCGAAGCTGCCCTCGCCGTTGCCCTCGTGGTGGGAATCATTGCCGTAGCGGACGGCAACCTCAGCATCGGTTCGCTGGTTGCTTTCTTTGCCACCGCCGCAGTAGTCGCCGGGCCGGTGGAAGCCGTGGGTCCGCTGCTGTCCATGACCCTGACAGCGAAAACCGCGATCGACCGGCATTACGAAGTAATGGACGCGCAGTCCTCCATTCAGAGCCCGCAGCACCCGGTGCACCTCAACGATGTCCGCGGAGAGCTGGTGTTCGACGACGTCCATTTTGCCTATCCGGACACCAAGGACGGCACGCGCAACCTGATCGACGGCGTGACCCTGTGCCTGCGTCCCGGCGAGACCATGGCGCTGGTGGGCGTGACCGGCAGCGGAAAATCCACCCTGCTGCAGCTGGTCCCCCGGTTGTTCGACGTCACCGGCGGCTCCATCCGGATCGACGGCACTGATCTTCGCCAGCTGGATCTGGAAGAACTGCGCACCATTGTGGCTGTGGCCTTCGAAGACACCACGCTGTTCTCCAGCTCCGTCCGCGACAACGTGCTGCTCGGCGCCGAACCGGCAAGCTCCGCCGAAGCGGACCAGCTCCTGGCCCAGGCCCTGGACGTGGCGCAGGCCGACTTTGTGTACTCGCTGCCCGAGGGCACGGACACCCTCATCGGCGAGGAAGGATTGAGCCTTTCCGGCGGGCAGCGCCAGCGCGTGGCCCTGGCCCGGGCCATCGCCGCCCGGCCCACGGTGCTGATCATGGACGATCCGCTCTCGGCCCTGGATGTACGCACCGAGGAACTGGTGGAAGGCCGGCTCCGCGAAGTGCTGGCGGACACCACCACGCTGGTGGTTGCGCACCGCCCGTCCACCGTTTCCCTCGCCGACCGTGTGGCCCTGATGGAAGACGGACGCATCAGCGCCGTCGGCACGCACGCCGAACTCCTGGCCGGCAACGACCACTACCGGTATGTGATTGCCAGCCTGCCCACGGATCCCGAAGACCTGGACAGCCCCCTGGAGGACGGTCCGCGGCCCGCGGAGGAAGCCGACGACGCCGCAGGAGCCCTTGAAGCACCGAGCCTGGACGATGAGGAGATTATCCGATGAGCCGCTTCACCGTCCGCCGCGGCAAGGGTGCCGACCCGGCCTATGATGCCACCGCCAGGCTGGGCACCGCCGGCGAGGACGCCGTTCACCTGGGCAAGGAAGAGAACCAGGCCGTCCGCCGCCGCTCGCTGGCACTGCTGGGCTCCCTGATCCGCCCCAACCGCGGACGGTTCATCGGCACGGTGCTGCTGGTGGTCTTCTCCCAGGCCGCCCGCGTGGCCGGGCCCGCCATCATCGCCTACGGCATCGACCACGCCCTGCCATACCTGCAGGCCGGCAACAGCCTGCCCCTGATCCTTTCCGGCGTGGCTTATCTGCTGGCCGCCCTGCTGGCTGCCGGCCTGACGGCGGGCTATGTCCGCGCCACTGCCCTGCTGAGCCAGGCCATGCTGCTGGACCTGCGGCTGCGGGTCTTCCGGCACACCCAGCGCCTGAGCCTGGAATTCCATGAGAAGTACACCTCCGGGCGGATCATTTCGCGGCAGACCTCCGATCTGGAAGCACTGCGCGAACTGTTGGACTCCGGCGTCAGCTCCCTGGCCTCCGGCGCCATGTACATGCTGTTCACCGCCGTGAGCATCTTCCTGCTGGACTGGCGCACCGGGCTGCTGATGCTGGTGGCCTTCGTACCGATGTACCTGCTGACCCGCTGGTACCAGAAACGCTCCCAGCTGGCCTACCGCGCCTCCCGGGTCACCTCCGCGAAGCTGATTGTGCACTTCATCGAAACCATGACCGGAATCCGGGCTGTGAAGGCCTTCCGCCGCGAAAAGGTCAACGCAGAGAAGTACGACGATCTGGCCGAGGACTATCGCGTGGCCACCGTCCGCTCCATCAACCTCAACGGAGTCTTCCAGCCCGGGCTGGTGCTCATCGGCAACGCCACGGTGGCCGTGGTCCTGCTGGCGGGCGGCTTCCGGGTACTCGACGGCGGCCTGGAGGTGGGCGCCCTGCTGGCCCTGCTGCTGTACTCCAAGCGCTTCTTCCAGCCGGTGGACCAGATGGCCATGTTCTACAACTCCTTCCAGTCCGCTTCCGCGGCGCTGGAAAAGGTCTCCGGCCTGCTGGAGGAAGTGCCCACCGTCCGCCCGCCCAAGCATCCCGTGGAATTGAAGCACGCCAAGGGCGACATCCGGTTTGACGGTGTGGAATTCCGCTACGGTGACGGACCGGTGATCCTGCCGCAAATGGACCTGCACATTCCCGCCGGCCAGACCGTTGCCCTGGTGGGACAGACCGGTGCCGGCAAGTCCACCCTCGCCAAGCTGATCGCCCGCTTCTACGACCCCTCCCAGGGCTCCGTGCTGCTGGACGGCGTGGATCTGCGGAACCTGACCCAGCGGGACCTGCGCCGCGCCGTCGTCATGGTGACTCAGGAAGCGTTCCTGTTCAGCGGCTCGGTGGCGGACAACATAGCCCTGGGCAAGCCCGAAGCCACCCGCGCGGAGATCATTGCCTCGGCCAAGGCGGTGGGTGCGCATGAGTTCATCGAAGCGCTGCCGGAGGGATATGACACCGACGTGAACAAGCGCGGCGGCCGGGTTTCCGCCGGCCAGCGGCAGCTGATCAGCTTCGCCCGGGCCTTCCTGGCCGATCCGGCGGTGCTGATCCTGGACGAGGCCACTTCCTCGCTGGATATCCCCAGCGAACGGCTGGTCCAGCACGGCCTCAAGACCCTGCTCGGCAACCGGACGGCGCTGATCATTGCGCACCGCCTCTCCACCGTGGAGATCGCCGACCGGGTACTGGTCATGCACGCCGGCGAAGTGGTGGAGGACGGCACCCCCGCGGAGCTCACGGGCGGCACCGGCCGGTTTGCCAAGCTGCAGGCCGCCTGGCAGGAATCCCTCGTGTAGGACGACGACGGCGAAAGCTCGCCGCCGGGCGATGTTACCGTCCGGCGGCGAGCCCGGTTTCGCGGAATCCACGGTGATCGTCTACACTTGTAAAGTTGCTTCAGCGGCGGGGAAACCCGGCGAAAAGCAATGGTTACGGGGTGTGGCGCAGCTTGGTAGCGCGCGTCGTTCGGGACGACGAGGTCGCAGGTTCAAATCCTGTCACCCCGACCAAACAAAAAGAGTCTGTCATTCGACAGGCTCTTTTTTGTTGCCCTTCTCCTCCCGGCTCCGAGTACGCTTCAATCCGACCCTTTCAGGCCGCACGCTGCTCACCACGGAGGAAACAACCATGGGCATTACCCCTCAGATGATTCGACAGCTCGTTCCGTTTGCCGAATTCCTGGAGATCGATTTTCCCGAACTGTCGCCGCACCTCGTGGTGGCGCAGCTTGCCGACCGGCCGGAATACGGCACCATCGGAGGCGGAGTGCACGGCGGCGCGGTCATGGCCCTGGCAGACATCGCCGCTGCAGTCATGGCGGTCATGGCCTCCGGTGACCCCTCAGCTGCGCCGGCAACACTGCAATCCTCCACAAATTTCCTGCGGCCGGCACGCGGTGTCCTTCGGGCCGAAGCCGAGGTAACGCGCACGGGCCGCACCACCGTCGTGGACGTCCGGGTTACGGACAGCTCCGGTGAGGCCTGTGCGGTGGTGCGCCAAATCGTGTCCGTCAAACCCGCATCCCAGCCTGCCTCCATCTGAGCCGGCACGCGGTGCGTCCCGTTCCCGCACCCTTGATCTGTGAATTCCCGACGGTAAGCTCGTGGCGACAGCACACACCGCCAGGAGCTCCCCATGGTTGTCCGCGTTGATTTGAATATTTCCCTGGACGGGTTCGCCACCACCACCGACCAAACTCCGGAAAACCCGTTTGGTGAAGACTGGTCGCGGCTGGTGGGTCCGTACACCGCTACCCGGACGTTCCGGGAGCGTGTCCTGCAGGAGTCCGGCGGAGGCACCACCGGCGTGGACGACAAATACGCAGCCGAGTACTTCGACGGCATCGGCGCCGAAATCATGGGAGCGGGAATGTTCGGGCTGCACAACTTCCCCGACGACCCGGCCTGGCAGGGCTGGTGGGGCGATGAAACCCCGTTCCGCTACCCGGTCTTCATCCTTACCCACACCACCCGTGCACCCATCGACATGCCGGACGGAACAAGATTTGAGTTCCTGGCCGCGTCACCGGAAGAGGCGCTGGAACGGGCGGTCTATGCGGCAGGCGGCGAGGACGTGCGGATTGGCGGCGGTCCCACCGTGGTCAAAGCGTTCCTGGAAGCCGGGCTGGTGGACCGGATCCATGTAAGCATCACACCGATCCTGCTGGGCCGCGGCATCAACCTCTGGGACGGCCTGCGCGGCCTGGAGGACGGCTACCAAGCCAGCGCCGAAGCAGCCGACGACGGCGTCACCCACCTGACCTTCCGGCGCTGAGTCCGCACGCCGCACACATCAAGTAAAAGTCCGCCCGGTCAGCCGCTCGTACGCCTCGACGTAGCGGGAGCGGGTGCGCTCGACGACGTCGGCGGGCAGGGCAGGCGGCGGAGTGTCCGAAGCCTTGTCCCAGCCGGATTCAGGGGAGGTCAGCCAGTCCCGGACGTACTGCTTGTCGAAGGACGGCTGGGCCTTGCCCGGCTCGTACAGGGACGCGTCCCAGAACCGCGAGGAATCCGGGGTCAGCACCTCGTCTCCCAATGTCACCAGGCCGGTGGCGGGGTCCAGGCCAAACTCCACCTTGGTGTCCGCCAGGATGATCCCGCGGCTCCGGGCAATGGCCTCGGCCGCAGTGTAGATGTCCAGCGTCAGGTCGCGGATCTTCGCAGCCGTTTCGGCACCGACAGCCGCCACAACGGCGTCGTAATTGATGTTCTCGTCATGCTCACCCACCTCGGCCTTCGCAGACGGGGTAAAGATCGCGGGGTCGATCCGTGAGCCGTCAACCAGTCCCGCGGGCAGGGGCACATCGCATACCGTCTGCGACCGGCGGTACTCGGCCAGCCCGGACCCGGTCAGGTAGCCGCGGGCAATGGCTTCCACGGGGTACATGTCCAGTTTTTTGCAGATCATGGCCCGGCCGGCCACTTCGGCAGGAACACCCTCATCAGCGGAAATGACGTGGTTGGGGACGTTGCCGAGCTGGTCGAACCACCACAGACTCAGCTGGGTGAGGATCCGGCCCTTGTCCGGAATGATGCTGGACAGCACGTGGTCATAGGCGCTGATCCGGTCGCTGGCCACCACCAGGACCTTCTCCCCCGCCCCCGGTGCGGACAGATCAGCAGGAACGTACAGGTCGCGGACTTTTCCGGAATAGACGTGGGTCCAACCGGCCAGTTCGGGGGCGCTCATGCCAGCTCTCCTTCAACATCACGGCCCGCAGGGGACTGGGAGCCCGCGGGCACCGTGACATCACCCCGCAGTGCTTTCAGGGCGATGTCGCTGCGGTGCTGCGAGCCGTCCAGCCGGATCTCCTGCACCCCCGCATAGGCGAGCGCGCGTGCTGCCTCCAGATCGGCGCCCAGCCCGACGACGGCGAGCACCCGCCCGCCCGCGGACACCACTTTCCCGTCATCATTGAGGGCGGTGCCTGCATGCAGCACGTGCACGCCGTCAAGCCTTTCGGCCTTTTTTAATCCGCGGATCCGGTCACCGGTGCGCGGCGTGTCCGGGTAATTGGCGGCGGCAACCACCACGGCAACCGCCGTCCGGGGATCCCATTTGAGCTGTTCCATGGCATCCAACTCGCCCTTCGCGGCGGCCATCAGCAGCCCGCCCAGCGGAGTCTTCAACCGGGCCAGCACGGCCTGGGTTTCCGGATCGCCAAACCGCGCGTTGAACTCGATGACACGCATCCCGCGTGACGTCAGTGCAAGGCCGCAGTACAGAACTCCAACGAAGGGAGTGCACCGCGCCGCCATCTCATCGATCGTAGGCTGGGCCACGCGGCGGACAACGTCCTCAACAAGGTCCGCCGGCACCCAGGCCAGCGGTGAGTAGGCGCCCATTCCGCCGGTATTGGGGCCGCCGTCGCCGTCAAAAATGCGCTTGAAATCCTGTGCCGGTGCCAGCGGCACCACGTTGCGGCCGTCGGAGAGGACAAAGAGGGACACCTCGGGGCCGTCCAGGAACTCCTCGATCACCACAGTGCCGCCAACATCGAAGCAGGCGCGGGCGTGGGCCAGAGCCTCGTCGCGGTCGGAGGTGACCACCACTCCCTTGCCGGCGGCGAGCCCGTCATCCTTGACAACGTAGGGGGCACCGAAAGTGTCCAGGGCGTCGGCGGCCTCTTCCGGGTTGGATGCCATCCGGGCCATGGCGGTGGGAACGCCCGCCGCTGCCATCACCTGCTTGGCGAAAGCCTTGGACGCCTCCAGCTGGGCGGCCGCCTTCGAGGGGCCGAAAACGGGGATGCCTGCTTCGCGGAGGGCATCGGCCACGCCGGCGGCGAGCGGAGCTTCAGGGCCGATCACCACCAGGTCCGAGTCGAGGCTGCGGGCCAGCGCCGTCACCTCCTCCGGGCTGGACGCGTTGACCGGGTGCACCGGTACCATCTGCGCGATGCCCGCGTTTCCGGGGGCTGCGTGCACCTCGCGGACGTACGGATCTGCCAGCAGGGATCGGACAAGGGCGTGTTCGCGGCCGCCGGGGCCAACAACTAGAACCTTCACAGTAGTTCAGCGTACTGGGTGCGCTTCGGCAGCAGAAAGAACGGCGGCCTTGTGACGAAGCAGCGCCGGCACAGTGGCCGCACCCATACAAACGCCCTCCCGCCGCGAATAGGAGCCATGACCGCTTCCCCGAAGTACCCAGCCCGCCGGCCCCGGAACCTTCCAGCCCTGCTCTACGCCGCGCTGGCGGGCATCCTCGCCGCCGGAACCGTCCTGGCTGCAGCGGAACTGGCGGGGTCCTTCTTCACTGCCCGCGCCCGCCCGCTGATTGCCTTGGGATCCACCTTCATTGACTTCACCCCCCTGTGGTTGAAGAACTTCGCGGTGGAAACCTTCGGCACCAATGACAAGGCAGCTCTGTTCGCGGGCATGGCCCTGACCATCGCGGTACTCGCGGCCTGCGCAGGGATACTGGCGCACCGCCGCTGGGGGCTCGGCGTAGCCGCCGTCCTCATCATGGGTGCGGTGATTGTGGCCTGCGTGGTGACCAGGGCCGGCGCCTCCCCGGTGGACGCCATCCCCACGGTACTGGGCACCGCAGTGGGGATCGGCGTCCTGCGCGGATTGATCCGCCGCACTCCTGCCGCCGAATCCGGTGAATCCCGTGGCGGCCCGTCCCCCGCTCCGCTCCGGAACCGCCCCACCCGCCGAGGCTTTTTCACCGCCGCCGGGCTGACCGTCATCGCGGGAACTGCCGCCGCGGCCGGCGGCCGGGCCATCGCCGCAGCCCGGAACACCACTGCCTCCTTCCGCGCGGCCCTGAAGCTGCCGGCCGCCGCTGACCCGGCACGTGCCCTGCCGGCCGGGCTGCAGTCACCCGTGGCGGGAGTGACCCCGTGGCTGACGTCCAACTCGGATTTCTACCGGATTGACACCGCCCTGAGCGTGCCGGAAATCGATGCGGAAACCTGGGAGCTGCGCATTCACGGGATGGTGGAAGAGGAAGTGCGGATCAGTTTTGCCGAACTGCTCGACTCGCCGCTGATTGAGCGTCACCTCACGCTGACCTGCGTCTCTAATCCCCTGGGCGGAGACCTGGCCGGCACCGCCAAGTGGCTGGGACTTCCGGTGCGCGAACTGCTGGCACGGGCACGGCCCGCCGCGGACGCCGATATGGTGCTTTCCACCAGCGTTGACGGCTTCAGCGCCTCCACTCCGCTGGAAGTGCTCCAGGATGACCGGGACGCCCTGCTGGCCGTGGGAATGAACGGTGAACCGCTGCCCCCGGTGCACGGTTATCCCGTGCGCATGGTGGTGCCCGGGCTCTACGGATTTGTCTCCGCCACGAAGTGGATCGTGGACATGGAAGTGACCCGTTTCGACGCGCAGACCGCCTACTGGACGGACCGCGGATGGGCCCAGAAGGCACCGGTGAAGACCATGGCCCGGGTGGAGGTCCCGGCGTCGTTTGCCCGCGTGCCTGCGGGTCCCGTGGACGTGGGCGGCACCGCCTGGTCCCAGCAGCGCGGCATCACCGGCGTGGAAGTTACCATCGACAACGGCGACTGGCAGCCCGCCGTTCTGGCAGCCGAGGCATCGGTGGATACCTGGCGCCAGTGGTCCTTCCGCACCGATAACCTTTCCAGCGGCAACCACACGGTCCGGGCCCGCGCCACGGACCCGCAGGACGGTGTGCAGACCGGCGCCCGGGCCGACACGGTTCCGGACGGCGCCTCCGGCTGGCAGTCCGTTCAGTTCATGGTGGAATAGAAACATGCCTGCCACTTTTACTGCGTCCGATGCCGTTGAACTTGCCGTTGTTGAACGCAGCGGTTTCATCGAGTCCCGCCATATCGGGTCCGCCGTGGTCATGGCCGCCGACGGAACCGTTGTCACCGCCCTGGGCGACATCACCACGCCCATCTTTCCGCGCTCCACGCTGAAGCCCTTCCAGGCCGTGGCCGCCATGCAGGCCGGGGTCCCCCTGCGCGGGCCGCAGGTGGCGCTGGCCGCCGCCAGCCACACCGGCTCCAAGGAACACACGGACGTAGTCAAGACGATGCTGGCCGCCGCCGGCGTCACCGAGGACCATCTGCAGTGCCCCGAAGACTGGCCGCAGGATGAGGCCGCCCGCCATGAGCTGATCCGTGCCGGCAAGGGCAAAAACAAGCTGGCCTTCAACTGCTCCGGCAAGCACGCCGCCTTCCTCTGGGCCTGCACCGAAAACAACTGGGACCACGCCACCTACCTGGACCCGCAGCATCCCCTCCAGCAGAGCATCGCCGGCGTGATCGAAGAATTCACCGGCGAAAGCGTCAGCCACTGGGGAACCGACGGCTGCGGTGCGCCCCTGGCCGCTGTTTCGCTCACCGGGCTGGCCCGCGGCATCGGCCGCCTGGCCAAGGCTCCGTCCGGAAAACACGGCAATGCCCGCGCCGCCACGGTGGCCACCGCCATGCTGGACTACCCCTGGGCCGTTCACGGCCACGGCCGTGAAAACACGGTGGTGATGGAGGACCTTGGCATCATTTCCAAGAACGGCGCCGAAGGCGTCCTGGTCCTGGGCACCGACACCGGTGTGTCAGTGGCGCTGAAGATGCTCGACGGCGACACCCGGGCCGCGTCCCTGGTGGGCCTGACCCTGCTGGCCGCCAGCGGTGCGGTGGATCCCGGCAAGATCAGCGCGGTGCTGGACAAGATTGTCCGTCCCGTTCTGGGCGGCGGCGCGCCCGTGGGCAGCATCCGTCTGGGCGCACCCGTGACGGCGCTGCTGGATTCCGCACTCCTGGATTCCTGAGCGGACCGGCTGAACAACTCATGGCACGACGACGGGTCCCCGCCACCGACGGCGAAGCTGCGCTGCGCGCTGCCCTCGCTGCCACTGCTGCAGGGACGAAACCGGACCGGAACACCCTGGCCACGGCCGTCCGCTATTCGTTGGAAGAGCTGGCGGAGCGCGCGCCGGGCAACAGCGTAGAGGTTCGGGTGCCGCCGTTCGGCGTCACCCAGTGCGTCGCCGGCCCCCGGCATACCCGCGGCACCCCGCCCAACGTGATCGAAACCGACGCGGCCACCTGGCTGGGTCTGGTCTCCGGGCAGCAGTCCTGGAATGAGTCCGTTCAGGCCGGAAAAGTGGCTGCGTCAGGGCTGCGGGCCAACCTGTCTGAGTGGCTGCCGCTCTTCCGTGCAGGCCAATAACCTCTACTGCCGGTAGAATTCTCGTATGGATTCCCAGCAGCACAGTCCCGAACGCCGCGAAATTACCGTCCGGCGTGCCCCCCGTTTCGTCCCCTTCCTCCTGTTGGGCGTGATCGCCGGCTTCATCGCGGCGCTGCTGGTCGCCTATATCGGCCCGGAAAATCCCACGTACACGCGGGAAGCCACCTTGGGCTTCTTCACCATCATGTTCGCGATTCCGGGTGTGTGCCTCGGCGCCCTGGTTGCCCTGCTCCTGGACTGGAACAGTGTCCGCAAAACCCGCCGTGCCGTCGTCGAACGGGACGAAGAGTAGTCCTGCTCCCAGCGGCCGTAATGGTTGCGCATGAAGGTCTGGCTTTGCCCGCGGCGTGAGAGACTAATCTCATGGCACGCGGTGATGGAAAGCTTTCCCACGATCTCATGCCCGGCGAAAAAGGTCCGCAGGATGCCTGCGGAGTTTTCGGCGTCTGGGCCCCCGGCGAAGAGGTAGCAAAACTTACCTATTACGGGCTCTACGCACTGCAGCACCGCGGACAGGAGTCCGCCGGCATAGCCACCAGTGACGGCTCAAGAATCAGCGTTTACAAGGACATGGGTTTGGTGTCCCAGGTCTTTGACGAGACGACTCTGAACACCCTGGGCGGTCACATCGCGGTGGGACACTGCCGCTACTCAACCACCGGTGCCTCGCACTGGGCCAACGCACAGCCCACTCTCGGCGCAACCGCCAGCGGCACAGTGGCGCTGGCCCATAACGGGAACCTGACCAACTCTGCTGAACTCTACGAAATGATCGTTGAGCGCGAGGGACGGCCCCGTTCCGGCGAGATCGCCCAGGGCAACACCTCGGACACGGCACTGGTCACGGCCCTGCTCAACGGTTCCGACGGCCGCTCGCTCGAGGAAACGGCCCTGGAACTGCTGCCCAAACTGCGCGGCGCGTTCTCCTTCGTGTTCATGGATGAAGGCACCCTTTATGCCGCCCGTGACACCTACGGGGTGCGCCCCCTGGTCCTCGGACGGCTGGACCGCGGCTGGGTCGTAGCCTCGGAAGGTTCCGCCCTGGCCACCGTGGGCGCCAGCTTCATCCGCGAAATCAAACCCGGTGAGTTCATTGCCATTGATGAGAACGGGATCCGCAGCAGCAGTTTCGGCGAGCCCACTCCCGCCGGCTGTGTCTTCGAATACGTCTATCTGGCCAGGCCCGACGCCGTCATCAACGGGCGCTCCGTGTATGAAAGCCGG
Source organism: Arthrobacter sp. 9E16 (assembly GCF_002929435.1). NCBI lineage: Bacteria > Bacillati > Actinomycetota > Actinomycetes > Micrococcales > Micrococcaceae > Arthrobacter > Arthrobacter sp. 9E16. The sequence goes on from NZ_PJIU01000001.1 coordinate 765,268, forward strand.
GTGGAAATGGGCCGCCAGCTCGCCCGCGAGTACGCGGTCGAAGCGGATATTGTCATTCCCGTGCCTGAGTCCGGAACTCCCGCCGCCGTGGGTTATGCCGAAGAGTCCGGCATTCCGTTCGCCCATGGATTCGTCAAGAACTCCTATGTGGGACGCACTTTCATCCAGCCCAGCCAGACGCTGCGTCAGCTGGGCATCAAACTCAAGCTCAACGCGCTGGAATCGGTGATCCGGGGCAAGCGCGTGGTGGTGGTCGATGACAGCATTGTGCGCGGCAACACCCAGCGGGCCATTGTGCGGATGCTGCGCGAAGTCGGCGCCAAAGAGGTGCACGTCAAGATTTCCTCGCCGCCCGTCCAATGGCCCTGTTTCTACGGGATCGACTTCGCCTCCCGCGCAGAACTGATTGCCAACGGTGCGGCCGTGGAGGAAATCTGCACGTCCATCGGGGCCGACAGCCTGGCGTACATCTCCGAGGACGGCATGATCGGAGCCACCCAGCAGCCCCGCCAACGCTTGTGCACTGCCTGCTTCACCGGCGTGTATCCGATTGAGCTGCCGGCAGCGGACAAACTGGGCAAGTCCCTGCTGGAGTCCGAGGCGCCGGCCAACCCTGCGGACGCAGACAGCGCCAATGGCTGTGATCCCGGACCAGATTCAGACTTTGAGAACCTCCTCACCGAATCCGATAAGAAGGAAGCCGTATGAGCTCGTCCGACACCGCCATCACCTATGCCTCTGCGGGCGTGGACGTTGAAGCCGGAGACAAAGCCGTTGAACTGATGAAGGCAGCCGTGAAGGCTACCCACAATTCCTCCGTTCTGGGCGGGGTGGGCGGTTTTGCCGGACTCTACGACGTGTCCCGGCTCCTGACCTACAAGAAGCCCCTGCTGGCAACGTCCACCGACGGCGTGGGCACCAAGGTTGCCATTGCCCAGGCCATGGACATCCACGACACCATCGGTTTTGACCTGGTGGGCATGGTGGTTGATGACATTGTGGTGGTGGGCGCCGAACCGCTGTTCATGACCGATTACATTGCCTGCGGCAAGGTGGTTCCGGAACGTATCGCGGACATTGTCCGCGGCATTGCTGCGGCGTGCGAGGTGGCCGGCACCGCGCTGGTGGGCGGTGAAACCGCCGAGCACCCCGGGCTGCTGGGCGAACACGAGTACGACGTCGCCGGCGCAGCCACCGGTGTTGTGGAGGCCGCCAACCTGCTGGGCCCCGAACGCGTCCGCGACGGCGACGTGGTGATCGGCATGGCGTCCTCCGGGCTGCACTCCAACGGTTACTCTCTGGTCCGCAGTGTCATCAACCGTGCCGGCTGGCAGCTGGAGCGCCAGGTCAGCGAGTTCGGTCGGACACTGGGTGAAGAGCTCCTGGAACCCACCCGCGTCTATGCCGCTGACTGCCTGGATCTGGCCCGGCTGGAAACCGCAGGCGTCCACGGGTTCAGCCATGTCACCGGCGGCGGCCTCGCCGCCAACCTGGCACGCGTGCTGCCCAAGGGCCTCGAAGCGACGGTGGACCGCTCCACCTGGGAGCTGCCGCCCATCTTCAAGCTCGTGGGTGAGCTGGGCAATGTGCCGCAGTCCGATCTGGAACGCACCCTGAACCTCGGAGTGGGCATGGTGGCCATCGTGGACGCGGCAGGCGCGGATGCGGCTCTGGCCCGGCTGGCGGAGCGCGGCGTCCCCGCATGGGTCATGGGTACCGTAGGTGCCGCAGGCCCGGCGCAGGCAGGCCCGGACTACGTCCAGGGAGCCAAGGGCGTCGACGGCGGTGCCGTCCGGCTGGTGGGGAACTACGCAGGCTAACGGGCCGAACCCCCACCAGGACCCCAACACAAAGGGCGCTCATCGGCTTCGATGGGCGCCCTTTGTTGTGCCCCGTCCCGGGAGAGGAAAGGTCCTGCTGGGAACGGCAACGCGTCTTAACGGCCTTCAGCGGATCCACCCGGGGGTGATCCGCTGAAGGATAGCAATTGGCCGACGCTTTGAAGTGCCGCTTTAGCCGATGCGGCGGGAAGTACCTTCATCGTCGTCATCGTCGCCAAATTGATCCGCGTACTTGTCTTCGTACGCCGAGTAATCCGGCTCGGCCGGTTCCTCGGGATATCGACTCGATGGACGGCTCGTTGGTCCCGCAAGCTCACGCTGCAGTGCCGAGTAGTCCGTGGCCGGGGTGAAGTACTTCATTTCCCGGGCCTGCTTGGTTGCTTTTGCCTTTTGACGGCCGCGCCCCATGGCGTGACCCCCTTTTTGCGTCGATCCGGAGGTGGTCGCTCTGAGCAAGATGAGCGAGGCCCCGGAATATTTGGTCAATTTGTCGTAAGTACAGGTTACATGTTTTCGGGCCGCCTTGTGCCCCGCCTCGCCCGATGTGGCGCTCCAAGACCCCGGATTGTTCATGGCACCCAGCACCCCTCATCCTGCACGACCGCACCCACACTGGGTAAAGTCAGGGGTAGAGACAGATTTGGGGCCCTTTTCGGGCCGCCTATAGGGAGGACTGACGTTCACCATGAGCGATAAAAACAGCACGCCGGGGACAGATTCCCCTCCCGCTTCGGGAGCGTCCCCGATAAAGCCAACAGCGGAAGAGGCTGGGGCAGCGACCGCTGCATCACCCGGGCTGCCGGACCTTGAAGCCCATGCTGAGCCACCGCAGTGGCTGTCAGGGGACATCGGACACGACACCCGCGTTTGGTCCGCCGCGTTCGAAGGCACCGAAGCCGCACAGGACGACGGCGGCAGTACAGCCGCTGAACCCGCTGACGCAGAGCCTGACGCAATGATGAGTGAGGAACCGGAACTGACCAACCCGGACGATGTCACGCTGGCAGAGCCGTCCCTGGGCAGCCCGGACATCAGCTCCGATGCAGCCGACGCCGCCTCGCTCAACGATGCAACTGCAGAAGTTAAGGCAGTGGAGGCTGAAGCGGCGGATGCGGCTGTCCTCACCGATCCGGCTGCCAATCATCCTGCGGCGGTCAGCCACACCGCGGGAATAACGGCAGCGGCTCCCATGACTGGCACAGGGACCGCGGATGACACAGGGACCGCGGATGACGAATCCCCGAAGGAGGAGACTCCCCGCTCCGATGGCAACACGGATGGGACCTCCGGCAACGGCGAAGCTGCGGAGCCGCAGGCTGCTGCAGAGCCTGCGGACTCCCGGCGTTCCCGCCGCGGCACTGAGCCACGCGGCACCGCAGCATCATCCGAATCATCCGGGGAACCTTCCGGCAACGGAACAACCAAGCGCACCCTGCTCATCATTGGTGTGCTGGGGGTGCTCGCCGTCCTCGTGGTGCTGTTCTTCACCGTTATCCTGGGTTCGGAAAAGGAACCGGGGGTGCTGGAAGAGAACGTTGCACCCGTAGAACTGGATGCCGGAGCCTGCCTTGCCGATTTCGCCGGAGTCAACGAGCCCGTCACGGTGGTCACCTGCGAGACTCCGCACAATGCCCAGCTGGTCGCCGCAGCCACCTATCCGGACAGCGACGAGTTCCCCGGCACCGAGGCACTGTCGGAACGGGCCACTGAGATCTGCGCCCAGGTCCGCTACTCCGAGGCGTTGACCGAGTCCCCTGACCTGGAGCTTCAGGAGAACAAGGTCATCCCCACCCGCGAGTCGTGGGAAGACGGCGACCGCCGCATCGACTGCTTTGTGGTTTCCAGCGGAGAAGCGGACCTGACTGCCTCACTGCTCGCCGACTAGCTGCCCGAGGGCAGCCAGGCCGGCCGCTTAGGCGGCTTCCACCGTCAGACCCACCGGTTCCGTCACCAGCTCCTCGCCGTCCATGCTCACGTTTCCCTCCGGGCGGTCCACCAGCACGGTGTCTCCGTCACTGATCCTGCCGGCGAGGATGCCCCGCGCCAGCTTGTCGCCGATTTCGCGCTGCACCAGCCGGCGCAGCGGACGGGCGCCGTACGCCGGGTCATACCCGGTCAACGCCAGCCATTCGCGTGCCGCGTCGGTGACGTCCAGCACCAGACGGCGTTCATGCAGCCGCTTCGCCAGCGCCTGCACCTGGATGTCTACGATCTTGGACAGATCCTCCAGGCTCAGCGGATCGAACAGGATGACGTCGTCCAGCCGGTTCAGGAACTCCGGCTTGAAGTTCGCGTTGACCATGGACATAACCGACTCCCGCTTCTGATCTTCCGTCAGACCGGGATCCACCAGGAACTGGGACCCGAGGTTGGACGTCAGAATCAGAATGACGTTGCGGAAGTCCACGGTGCGGCCCTGACCGTCGGTGAGCCGGCCGTCGTCGAGCACCTGGAGCAGAATGTCAAAGACTTCCGGATGGGCCTTTTCCACCTCATCCAGCAGGATGACGGAGTACGGCCGGCGGCGCACCGCCTCAGTCAACTGGCCGCCCTCCTCGTACCCCACATATCCGGGAGGCGCTCCAACCAGGCGGGAAACCGCGTGCTTCTCCGAGTATTCGCTCATGTCAATGCGCACCATGGCACGCTCATCGTCGAAGAGGAACTCGGCGAGCGCTTTGGCGAGCTCGGTCTTGCCCACGCCGGTGGGTCCCAGGAAGAGGAAGGAACCGGTGGGCCGGTCCGGGTCGCTGACACCGGCGCGGGAACGGCGGACTGCGTCCGAGACGGCGCTCACTGCCTTGGTTTGGCCAATCAGGCGCGAACCGATGTTGGCCTCCATGTCCAAGAGCTTTTGTGATTCACCCTGAAGCATCCGGCCGGCCGGAACACCGGTCCAAGCGGAGACAACCTCGGCGATGTCGTCCGCCGTGACTTCCTCCGAGACCATCAGTTCATGGGTTTCCTCGCCGAATTTGCTTTCTTCCGCCTGCTGGGCAGCTTCCAGCTCCTTTTGCAGCGCGGGAATTTCACCGTAAAGAATCCTCGAAGCTTCCGTGAGGTCGCCGTCGCGCTGGAACTTCTCCGCCTCGCTGCGCAGTTCATCAATCTGGGCCTTCAGATCACCCACGCGGTTCAGGCCCGCTTTCTCCGCTTCCCAACGGGCGTTCAGGGCAGCCAGCTCTTCCTTCTTATTGGCCATGTCTTCGCGCAGGACCGCCAGCCGTTCCACCGAGGCTTCGTCCGTCTCGTTTGCCAGCGCCAGTTCCTCCATGGTCAACCGGTCCACGGCGCGGCGGAGTTCGTCGATTTCCTCCGGCGCGGAGTCAATCTCCATCCGCAGCCGGGAAGCGGCCTCGTCCACCAGGTCGATAGCCTTATCCGGAAGCTGGCGGCCCGTAATGTACCGGTTGGACAGCGTAGCCGCGGCCACCAGGGCAGCATCGGCGATGGCCACCTTATGGTGCGCCTCGTAGCGTTCCTTCAGGCCGCGCAAAATCCCGATGGTGTCCGGAACACTGGGCTCCCCCACGTAAACCTGCTGGAAGCGCCGCTCCAGCGCGGCGTCCTTTTCGATGTTTTCGCGGTATTCATCCAGTGTGGTGGCGCCAATCAGGCGCAGTTCCCCCCGCGCCAGCATGGGCTTGAGCATATTCCCGGCGTCCATGGAGCCTTCAGCGGCCCCGGCGCCCACCACGGTGTGCAGCTCGTCGATGAAGGTGACAATCTGGCCTTCGGCGTTGGAGATCTCCTCCAGCACGGCCTTAAAGCGCTCCTCGAACTCGCCGCGGTATTTGGCGCCGGCCACCATGGACCCCAGGTCCAGGGACAGGAGGGTTTTGCCGTTGAGGCTCTCCGGAACATCGCCTGCCACAATCCGCTGGGCAAGCCCCTCGACGACGGCGGTCTTACCCACGCCGGGTTCGCCGATCAGCACAGGGTTGTTCTTGGTGCGGCGGCTCAACACCTGGATAACGCGTCGGATTTCTGAATCCCGCCCGATGACCGGATCGAGTTTGCCGCTGCGGGCCATCTCGGTGAGGTCGGTGCTGAACTTCTCCAGCGCCTGGAAGGTGTTTTCCGGATCAGCATTGGTCACTTTTCGGTCTCCTCGTACAGATGGAAGGGCTGCCTTCAAAGCGTCGTGGCCGGCTCCGTTGTCCCGCAGTGCCTTGCCGGCCGCGCCGCTGTCCAGGGACAGTCCGAGCAGCAGATGCTCGGTGGACACGTACGCGTCGCCCAGCTGTTCGGCTTCCTGCTGAGCCGCAGTGATCACCTGCAGCATGGAACGCGAGAACTGCGGCTGTGCCACGGAGGAGCCCGAAGATGACGGCAGGGAGTGGATCGCGTTGGACGCTGCGGCGCTGACCGTATCAGCGCTCACGCCCGCTGCCTTCAGCAGGGCCACTGCAACCCCCTGACGCTGGTCCATCAGTGCTTTCAGGAGATGGGCAGGCTCGATTTGGGGGTTGCCCGCCGTGGCAGCGTTCATGGCAGCTGCCTGGAGCGCTTCTTGGCTCTTGTTGGTGAATTTGGTGTCCACTACGGGTTCCTTCCAAGCTCAAACTGGATTCCAGCTTCCGGAGCGAGTCCTAGAAAAGATCATCCCACCGGACGCAACAAAGTTGAGTCAATTCGACTCAACTTGAATTGTATAGGTTATCCACGGCGTTTGCACGACAATGAGGCACGGTTTGCGCGCACTTGGACCCAAAAATATCGAACGCAGTTTCCGGACTGCGCGAGCCCGTTCTAGGAGAGGCCGGGCACGGCTTCGTGCTCGTGGTCCCAGTCCTCTTTGGCCCGCTCCCACTGGGCGTTTCGCGCCTCGTACAGCCGCAGTTGCTCCCCCTCCAGCGAGGCCCAGCCAATCACTCCCATAGTTTCCTGGAATTCCTCCCCGCCGAGATGGCCGGTGAGGTGGTCCAGGAAGAATTCCCATCCCGGGCCCGCTGCCCATTCCCCGGAATCCGAGTTAATGAGGAAGAAGCCGCTGCGTACCGAGGCGTACTTCAGCTCCACATGCGTATATGAATCCTCTGCAGCCAAATGCACTTCCAGTTCGGCCGTTTGGCCGCCCGGACGGGTAAAGGAGACGGTCAGCAACCGGGGTGGATCGCACCGCAGGATAGCGCCCCTGGTCCCGTCGGGGAGCTCGTAGTTGCCTCCCCGTCGTAAATCTCCCTCGGGCCGTCCCACGTATTTCTCCAGGGCATCGGGGTCTGTCAGGGCCGCCCACACTTCCCCAATGGGATAGGGAATGATCCTGCCGACGACCATCATGAGCGCGTGGCCGGCTTGGATTTGCCGCTTGCCAAAAGTGCGTTCGGTGGGTGCAGCCGAGGCATACGGTTCAGGCATAGCTTCCACTCCTCTGTAGAACAACCGGCTGGGAACTCCGGCTCTTCCAGCGGCCGGCGGCGCCCGGGGTGCCACTGGGAGGAATCGCTGAAGCGGGTATGCGACAGGGCCGCGGAGGGCCGGTTTTCCACGACGGTAGCAGGGAAAATCTACGCTGCACAGAGTTCGCGGCTTCATTGAATGACAGTACGCCTGTGACTAAAACCATAGAAATGGAGGCCCGCAGCAGGCATTTGACAGGTTCGGATTGTCCCCCCTTGCCGCACCGAAGCCCAGCTGCCGTACGCCCTTTCCGAGGAAAATGCCGGAGGCTGCACTGCCGGGCTGTGCAGGATGGTTGGCTGCCGGAGCATGCCAAAACTCCATTGAAACCCGAAGGATTTGCCCCCATGAGCAAACTTGCGGAACCGGAGATATCGGAGACCGCTGGACCGGGAACCCGAGTCAATAAGACGGTCTTCATCGGTTCAGCTACCGGAATCCTGGCCATTGCCCTGTGGGCCATGCTTGCCACTGACAACGCCGAGACGGTCATCGGGTCCATGGTCGGCTGGGTTTCAACGAACATGGGTTGGTACTACTTCCTGGTCGTCACCCTCGTGGTGGTTTTTGTGCTGGTCACGGCACTGACCCGGGTGGGCAAGACCAAGTTGGGTCCGGACCACTCCAAACCGCAGTTCGGACTCTTCACCTCGGCGTGTGTCTTATGTCTTTGACCGCCCCCGGGCACGGGTACCCTGACCGGATGGGGAAAAACCGCGCACTCACAACCGTCCTGGCTGTTTCGGCTCTCACGCTGACGCTGATGTCCTGCTCCAGCGAGAAGCCGTCGCCCGATGATGCCGCCGCAGCGCTGGCGGAAGGCCTCAGCAACGCTGATGTGTCGGCGTCCTCCTTCACCGCGGGTACGCCAGCCCAGGTGAACACCGAACTGGAGACGCTGCTGGCCGGCATGGGCCCGGTCCGTCCCGCCGTCACCGTGGCCGGGATCGATGAAGACGCGGAGAACGACGACGCCGCCGCCGTCCGCCTGGCCTACGCCTGGGATGTGAACATGGACTCGGCTCCGGACTGGTCCTATGAAAGCACCGCCCAGCTGCGACGCGGCGAAGATGACGCCTGGCAGGTCCAGTGGGCCCCCTCCGTGCTCTTTGAGTCCCTCGCCGACGGCGACCGGCTGGTCCGCACCACATCTCCCGGACTGCGCGCCGACATTCTGGACCGCAACGGCCAGCCCCTGATGGGCTCCCGCCCCGTGCTCCGGATCGGGATCAACAAGCCGGACATTCCGGAGGACCGCCAGGCGGCCTCCGCCACTGCGCTGGCCGAACTCGCAGGTTTGGATCCGGCAGGCTACGCGGCCCAGGTGGCGGCGTCCGGCCCCGAGGCCTTTGTCGAAGCCATCGTGCAGCGCCAAGAGGCGGACGGCCCCGTAACTCCGGAAGCCCTCGCCGGCATTCCGGGCGCGCTGTCAATCCCCGACTCGCGGGTGCTTGCCCCCACCAGGACCTTTGCCCGCGCACTGCTCGGCACGGTGGGCGAGGCCACTGCAGAGCTGATCGAGGAATCCGAGGGCCGTCTTTCCACCGGCAACCAGACCGGACTCTCCGGACTGCAGCAGCAATATGACGAGCAGCTGCAGGGCACCCCCGGCGTGGCGGTCACCCTTGAGAACACGTCAGGCAACAACATCGTCTTCAGCATCAATTCCGAGGACGGCACGGCTCTGCAAACCACCCTCGATCCCCGGCTGCAGTCCCTCGCTGAGGGGATCCTGGAAGACGAGCCGTCGGCGTCGGCCATTGTCGCCATCCAGCCCTCAACCGGAGACGTCCTCACCGTGGCCAACGGGCCCGGCAGCGAGGGACAGCAGACTGCGCTTCTGGGCCAGTATCCGCCCGGCTCAACGTTCAAGATTGCCACCTCGCTGGCCCTGCTGCGGCAGGGAGTCACGCCCGACAGTTCGCTCTCCTGCCCGGCGGAACTCAGCGTTGACGGCCGCAAATTCAACAATGCGGGCAGCTATCCGGCGGCCTTTGTCGGGGAGATTCCCCTGCGGGATGCTTTTGCGCAGTCCTGCAACACCGCCTTCATCAATACCCGGGACACGGTGCCGCAGGACGCGCTGGCCTCCGCCGCACAGGATCTGGGCATCGGGGTTTCCGCTTCCATGGGCGTACCCGCGTTCTTCGGTTCCGTCCCGGAAGAAGCCGATGGAACGGCACACGCAGCGTCCATGATCGGTCAAGGCGAAGTCCTCGTCTCTCCGCTGGCTCTGGCCGTTGCCGCCGCATCCGTGGGCAAGGGCGAACGGGTGACTCCGCTGCTGGTTACCCCCGGTCCCGAGGCAGAAACAACGGGCGCAGAGTCAGGATCGTCGTCAGCACCGGCTTCACCGTCCCCTTCCCCGGCGCCCACAGGCGCCGGCGGCGCCGGAGCATTCACAGCGGCAGAGGCTGCTTCGCTGCGCGACATGATGCGCGGCGTTGTCACCGACGGAGGCGCCAACATGCTGGTGGACGTCCCGGGAGAACCGGTGCTGGCCAAGACCGGTACGGCGGAATTCGGCAGCGAGACCCCGCCGCGCACGCATGCCTGGGTGGTGGCCGTGCAGGGTGACCTGGCTGTGGCGGTGTTTGTGGCCGAAGGCGAACTGGGCTCCACCTCGGGCGGCCCGCTGATGAAGGCTTTCCTGGACGGTGCCGCCGGCCAGCCTTAGCCCCGGTACTGCCCGCCGCGGGGAGGTCCGTACTGCCCTCCGGGTCCGTAGCCTCCGCCGGGCCCGTAAACACCGTACGGTTCAGCCGAGCCATACGGCATGATGCCGGGACGCCCGGTGGGAACAATGACTTTCCCCAGCGGCATCAGCGAGATCGGCACCATCTTCAGGTTCGCAATGCCCAGCGGAATGCCGATGATGCTGATGAACATCGGTATGGCCGTCATGATGTGCCCGGCGGCGATCCACACCCCTGCCACCACCAGCCAAATGACGTTGCCCACCGTGGACAGCAGCCCGGGTGCGCCGCCGCGGTCCACTATGGTGCGGCCAAAGGGCCAGAAGGCGTAAGACGCGATCCGGAAAGACGCGATGCCGAACGGGATGGTCACGATCAGCAGGCAGCACACGATACCGGCCAGCACATATCCCAGCGCCAGCCAGATGCCGCCGAACAGGAGCCAGATGAGGTTCAGGATGAGGTTCATCGTCTCATTGTGGTGCACCGTGGCCTGCAGCACCATGTCCCGGACGCCCGTTCATTGTGGTCGGTGCCCGTACAACTAGACTGGAGGAATGTTGCCAATCAAAGATGATGCCGGGACACCTGCTGACAAGCCCGTGGAACTGACCGCCAACCAGTGCTGGGATTACATCCGCCAGGCTCCGATCGGCCGGCTGGCCGTCATTGCCGACGAGCACCCCGAGATTTTCCCGATCAACTTCGTCGTGGACCGGGGATCCGTTGTCTTCCGGACCGCCGAAGGCACCAAGCTTCGGGCAGCCCTGGAAGGCGCTGCAGTGACTTTCGAGGTTGACGGTTACGATGACCGGCTTGGTTTCGCCTGGAGCGTTGTCCTGAAGGGCTCGGCAGCCCAGCTGGAGTCCATCGAGGAGGTCCTCGCCTCAGAGGAGCTTCCCCTGTTCCCCTGGCAGGCCGGGGAGAAGAACCACTTCATGCGGATTGAGCCGGCGGAGACCAGCGGCCGCAGTTTCCAAATCAACAGCGCAGCCCGCAGGCATTACCTGCGCGACGCCAAGCCGCAGCCTTCCGTCGAGTAAATGAGCCGAGTAAGGACACCGTGACCAGCACAGTGAATGCTGCCTCCCCGATCATCCGGTTCCCTGAACTTCCCTCGGTTCCCTGGGGAAAGAACAACGGCCGGGTCAAGGAAATCGCATCAGGAACAGGATGGCGCCTCAGCGTTGCCTCCATCGACAAGCCCGGTGCCTTCACGGCCTTTCCTGGAATGGACCGGATTACGGTTCCGGTGGAGGGTGAACTGCTGGTCCTCACCGTGGACGGCGCCGAACACGGGATGGAGAAGTTCCGCCCGTTCCGCTATTCCGGAGACTCCGCAGTGGAGGCTGCCCTGCCCACCGGGCCTGTCACGGTGCTCAACACGCTTGCGGACCGCACCACCACCGGCGCCGCGGTGATGGTGGCCGAATTGTCCAAGAAGAATCCGCAGACGCTTGGATCCGGCCAGTTCCTGGTCCTGCTGCACGGCAGCGCCACGGTTACCGCGGACGGTGGTACAGCAACAGCAATTGAGCCGCTGGACACCGTGGTCGGTGCCGATGAACGCCCGTCAGTGCTGGGACGCGGATTCGCCGCCGTCGTGTCCTTCTACGATTTGGACTAACCCGGAACGCACCAGCGAACACAGAAAAGGCGCCTGCCCCCAAAGGGAACAGGCGCCTTTTGCGCTTTAGTGCTGAACCCTAGCGGGAACGGCGCTCATTCGACGCCGGAGCCGTGGCGCGGCGGGGGCCGCCGCCTCGTGCGGGACGGCCGGCACCGGAGGGTGCCTGCGCACGCGATCCGGAAGCCGAACGGCCTGCGCCTGCCGGAGCAACATCACCGGCGCGCTGGCCGGTGGCCGGACGGCGGTTGCGGCCCTGCGCGGTGGACGCAGCAGCAGCGCCGCGGCGTCCGTCCTGCGACCGCTGGGCACGGGGAGCATCGGGAGTGAAATCGTTGCGGTCACGCTCGCTGCGTTCACTGCGTTCAGCCGAGACACGTCCGCGTCCGCCGGATCCGCCCCGGCCGCCGGCACGGGGTGCGGTGGTGGAACGGGCGGCGCGCTTGCGCTGGGCATTGGCGCCGGTGGACCGGCCGCCGCCCTGCTGCGGAGACTTCGATGCCAGTTGGGCGGCGCGCACATGCGGCTCCACAACAGCGGCTCGGTCACCGATCAGCTTGGCGATGGACGGAGAATTGTGCGAAACCTTTTCGATGGAGACGTCAACGCCCGCAGCCTTCATCAGCTTGGACACTTCACTCTTCTGTTCCGGCAGCGTCAGCGTGACAACGGTTCCGGACGAACCGGCGCGTGCCGTACGGCCTGAACGGTGCAGGTACGCCTTGTGCTCCGTGGGGGGATCAATGTGGACTACCAGTTCCACGTCATCCACGTGCACGCCGCGGGCTGCGACGTCGGTGGCAACCAGCACGCGCACGTCACCGGAGGAGAATTCCGCCAGGTTCCGGTCGCGGGCATTCTGGGACAGGTTGCCGTGCAGGTCAACGGTGGGAATTCCGCTGTCCGTCAGGAACTTGGCCATCTTCCGGGCGTGATGCTTGGTGCGCATGAACATGATGCGGCGGCCCGAGCCGGAAGCCAGTTCCTTGACGAGCAGCTTCTTGGCCGTCTGGTCCTGAACCAGCAGCACGTGGTGCTCCATGGTGGACACCGCTGCCTGCGGCTCGTCCACCGAGTGGGTCAGCGGGTTGGACAGGTAACGGCGGACGAGCTTGTCCACGCCGTTGTCCAGCGTGGCGGAGAACAGCATCCGCTGCCCCTTTTCGGGGGTGCGGTCCAGCAGCCGCTGGACTACCGGCAGGAATCCGAGATCAGCCATGTGGTCGGCTTCATCGAGCACAGTGATTTCAATGGATTCCAGGCTGATGACCTTCTGCTTCATGAGGTCTTCAAGCCGGCCGGGGCAGGCAATGACAATGTCAACGCCAGCCTTGAGTGCCTTTTCCTGGCGCTGCTGGGAAACGCCGCCGTAAATAACGGTGGTGGTTAGGCCCAGTTCCTTGGCGAGCGGCTCAATCACGTTGTTGATCTGCGTGGCCAGTTCGCGGGTGGGTGCCAGGACCAGGCCCAGCGGGCGGTTCGGCTTGCGGCGGTAGGCCGCTTCAGCCTCAGCCAGCCGGGTGACCAGCGGAAGTGAGAAAGCGAGGGTCTTACCGGAGCCGGTGCGGCCCCGGCCGAGCACGTCGCGGCCCTTGAGGGTATCGGGAAGGGTTTCAACCTGAATCGGGAATGCTTCGTCAATTCCTGAAGCGGAGAGGGAGGAAACCAGAGCCTTGGGTACACCAAGGGCAGCAAAAGTAGTCATTAAAAGACAAGCAACTTTCGGTAAGTGGCCCCAAAGCCGTATGGCACCGGGGTTCGCCGAAGAAAAGTCAGACAGTGTCCAGTGGCTCGGCCTTATGTGACCGGCGGGACAAAAGAAAGCGTTCATCGACGCAGGTTGCGCTGCTTACACACGCGGCTTTTAGGCGCGGCAGTCACAACAACTTCGTCCAGTTTACCGGTTTGTGCCCAGTTTCCTAATCGCCGCCCGCACGGAGGGTCCTGGAACTGTCCGGGGAGAGGCATTTGTGGACAGTTTCATGCCTGCAAACACGCCGCGGCGCAGCCGATAACATTAACAGTAATGACTACTGAACCAGCCCTGCCCGACACCGGATCCCTGAACGCTGAACGTCCGGCGGACGCAAGCACGCCGGACGAGACTTCAGACCCCCGGCACTTCCGCTCGCCGGTGTCCTTTGTCCGGCGCGGTTCCCGCCTCCAGGGCCGCCGCCAGCAGGCCTGGGATGAACTGTCGGACCGGTTTGTCATTGACGTTCCGCGTGCGGAAGCGGATACCTCAGTGGATCCCGCTTACGTGTTCGACGCCGCCGCCGAGTTTGGACGCACCGCTCCCCTGGTGGTGGAAATCGGTTCCGGCCTGGGTGAAGCCGTGACTCATGCGGCTGAACAGAATCCGGACAAGGATTACCTCGCCGTGGAGGTCTACCTTCCCGGCCTGGCCCAGACCCTGCAGCGCATCGGCCAAAAAGAGCTCACCAACGTCCGCGTGGTCCAAGCCAATGCTCCCGAGGTCCTGACCACTATGCTTCCCGCCGGTTCCGTGGATGAAGTCTGGGTGTTCTTCCCCGATCCCTGGCACAAGACCCGCCATCACAAGCGCCGCATGGTCAAGGATGAATTTGCCGAGCTGGTCGCCCGCGTCCTGGTGCCGGGCGGTATCTGGCGCCTGGCCACCGACTGGTCCGACTACGCCGTGCAGATGCGTGAAGTCCTCGACGCGTCCGCCCGGTTTGTGAACCTGCACGACGGCGAGCAGGCCGGCGAGGACAGCCCGCTGACGCGCGTAAACCGCGAAGGCCTGGAAAAGAAGGCTCCGGTGGACGACGTCGACACCCGGGGAGGGTGGGCGCCGCGGTTTGCGGGACGCACCCTGACCAGCTTCGAGAACAAGGCGCACCAAGCCGGCCGCCTGATCTTCGACCTGACCTACCGCAAGGCCTGATTCCCATGACTGAACCCAATGATGCCCGCGTCGGCCTCTACATCGACTTCGACAACATCGTCATTTCCCGCTATCAGCAGCTGCACGGCCGCAATGCCTTCCAGCGCGACGGCATCCGCAATTTCGACAAGTTCAGCCGTGACGCCGACCCCGATATCGCAGCGAAACTGACCTCCGCCACGGTCGATTTCAACGCCATCATCGACTTCGCTGCGTCCTTTGGCACACTGGTGGTCAACCGTGCGTACGCCGACTGGTCGGTGCCCGTCAATGCCAGTTACCAGCGCCAGCTGATGTCCCGGGCCGTGGACCTCACCCAGCTGTTCACCACCACCACCCGCGGCACCAAGAACGGCGCGGACATCCGTCTTGCCGTGGATGTGGTGGAAGATCTCTTCCGGCTGCCGGACCTCACCCACGTTATTATCGTCGCCGGAGATTCGGACTACATTGCGCTCGCGCAGAAGTCGAAGCGCCTGGGCCGGTTCGTCGTGGGCATCGGCGTTGCCGGATCCACCAGCACCTCGCTGGCCGCCGCCTGTGACGAATTCGAAGACTACGATTCGCTGCCGGGCATCAATAAGGCCGCAGCGCCGGAGCGCGTCGACAAGGACCGGGTGCCCGAACCGGCGCAGGCCCAGCTGGATCCCGCCCCCGGCAAGGTCCACCAGCTCACCACGATCCCCATGTTCTCCGATGCCGGGGACACCCAGTTCAGTGATGAGCCGGAAATACACGAGGACATCGACCCGCAGACCATTGCCACCGAACTCCTCATCCGCGCCCTGCAGATCGGCCACGCGAAGGGCGACTCCGACGAGTGGCTCAACTCCGGGACCATCAAGAACCAGATGCGCCGGATGGACCCCTCCTTCAACGAGAAGCCGCTCGGTTACCGGTCCTTCACCGACTTCCTCGCATCCCACAGCGACTTGGTGGAACTGGAGGAAAGCGGCCCGCAGCGCCTCATCCGCCTGCGCCCGGACGCCGGGAACGCCGCAAGCTAGTTTCGCGCGGCGTCTGGCACAAGGGGTGGGCGGTCCGGTTTGCCAGGGCGGCAAAAGGACTTTGCCGCCTGCGTATTCCCGGTGCATGCTTCAGTAATGGAACATGGAAACCATCACGCTGCCTCCGAGACGGTTGAGTCCGGCAACGTCACCCCGCAGACACCTGAGGAAACCAGCGACTTCTGGGACCGGCGCTACTCCGAAAGGCCCGCTCTGTGGAGCGGGCAACCCAACGCCGCTCTGGTGAGCGAAGTCCGCGGGCTGAAGCCCGGAAGGGTTCTGGACGTAGGTTGCGGTGAAGGTGCTGACGCGGTGTGGCTGGCGGAGCAGGGTTGGGATGTCACGGCACTGGAGGTTTCCAACGTGGCGCTGGACCGGGCAGCCCGGCAGGCCGACCAGCGGGGCGTGACCGTGCACTGGCTGCACTCCGGCTTGGTGGAGGCCGCTCTCCCGCCCGCTTCCTTCGACCTGGTATCCGCCCAGTATCCGGCGTTGCTGCGCACCGACTCGAACGCAGCCGAACGTGCTTTGCTTCGTGCCGTGGCCCCCGGGGGCGTTCTCCTTCTGGTGCACCATCAGCTGCCCGCCGACGGGGACGCAGGGCCACACAGCGCCGCACTCCGGGACTACGTGGGACTCGCCGATGTGGCAGCCATGCTGGACGAGAACTGGCAGATTGAGGTGGACGAGATCCGGCCCCGGAACGTTTCCGCCGGTGCAGGTGCCCACCACACCGAGGATGTTGTCCTACGGGCGCGCCGCCTGCGCTGATCGCTGTCTGTGTTCTTAATTGGCCGTCTGCGCTCTTAGTTGTCTGCTGTCTTAATTGTTTTCGCGAACCTCTTGCCGCAGACCAGTTTGCGGCGCAAACTACTTTGCAACCGGTAACATTCGCTTCCCGCAACTTGAGCGGAGCACTCCATGGCAAAGAAACCAGTCGGCCTGCGGGGCGGCAGCGGCCTCGAAGGCAACACCGTCCCAAACGCTGCCGTTCCCGACCAGCCCCTTGACCTCGCATCCGCCCTGCGCATTGTCGACGACGCCGAACGGTCCGTCCGGCGGCAACTGACCGGGAATGCCGCTCTGATCTACCTGCTGTGGGCGCTGGCCTGGCCGCAGCCACCATCGCCACGGTCATCCTGTCGGTCCGCGGCGCCCGGGGACTTCGAGGCCCCACTTCTTTCCAAGCCGGCATGTACGGCGCCTCTTGGGCCCTGGGATTCCTCATCATGGGCATCCTCAGTGTCCTCATTGGCCGGGCAGTGGACGATTTCTGGGTCCGGGGCATGCTGATCAACTCCGTTGCCGTGTTGATCGTGGGCCTGCTTTACGTCACGGGCGGCACCACCTTCAATGATCAGCGTCAGTGCTACCTCGGACTATGGCTGCTGGTGGTGACCATCGCTGCCCTCCTCTCCGGCCCCAACCACTTCCTGGCTGTGTTCCTGTACCTGGGATCAGCAGGGCTCCTGGCGGGGTCCGTCACCGAGTACCTCGCAACACGGCGCCGTCGCCCCGCTGCGGTGAACCATGCCTGAGCTTGATCCGGTGATCCACGCCGAAGCACGGCTACGGGCGCTGACCATGCTCAACGAGGTGGGTGAGAGCAACCGCATCGCTTTTACCAAGCTGCGGGCAATGCTGGACATGACGGCAGGAAACCTGTCCACCCACCTGCGAAAGCTCGAAGATGCGGGCTACATCGTGGTCACCAAGACCATAGAAGGCCGTTCCCCCATCACGTATCTGGGGATCAGTCCGGAGGGAAAGTTGGCTTACGCCCAGTACCGGACAGCCCTTCAGGATCTGCTGGCCACACCGCAACTATCGGAGGCACCGTGACTTCCAATCCCAGTTCAGCCATCCGGCCGGCCAGCCTCGCCGGCACGTCCGACGTGCTGGCGGCTGCCAGGGGCGTCACCAAAAGCTACGCCGGCAAACCCGCCCTCAGCGGCGTCAGCCTGGACCTCCGGGCAGGGGAAGCCCTGGGATTGCTCGGCCCCAACGGAGCGGGAAAGTCCACCCTCCTGAATCTGCTGTGCGGAATCCGCACTCCGGACGCAGGAACGGTGGAACTCTTTGGCCGCAATCCCCGGGAGCCCGCCGCGCGGCGGCAACTGGGGACTACGCCTCAGGCAACGTCCGTGCCGCCCACTCTGCGGGTCCGGGAAACTGTGGACTTTGTTGCTGCCCACTACGAGCATCCGGTGCCGAGAACCCGGCTGCTCAGGGATTTCGGGCTCACGCATATCGCAGACAAACAGTGCGGCGGGCTCTCCGGCGGGCAGCAGCGGAGGCTGCTGGTGGCACTTGCGCTGGTGGGAAGGCCCCGGCTGGTCATCCTTGACGAGCCGACCACCGGCCTGGATGTTGAAGCGCGCGAAAACCTCTGGGAGCGTCTGGGCCAGTACCGCAGGGACGGCGGCACGCTGCTGGTGACCAGCCACTACTTGGAGGAGATTCAGGCCCTCTCGGGGCGGGTGGCGGTTCTGAACAACGGGGAGGTTGTTGCCGACGGAACCGTGGACCAGGTCCGCAGCCGGGTCTCCGTCAGCAGAGTCTTTTTCCGTACCCACCTTCCGCCGTCGTTGTTCGAGTCCTTACCCGAAAGCGCGGGAGTCACCGCTGGCGGGGACAACGTCGTGACGGTGCTGAGCCGGGACTCGGATGCGACCGTCCGGCGCCTGGTCCGCGACAACATTCCGTTTTCCGGGCTCGAGGTCCACACGGCCAGCCTCGAAGAGGCGTTCCTGTCTCTGACCCACCTATCTGCCGGCCCCGAGACAAGAGCCCGGGAGGAGAAGCTATGAGTACCGCAACGCTGGTCCGCGCGCACACCAAGGCACAGGTTCTTGAGCAGCTGCGCATTCCGATTTCCGTCATTTCGTCGACGCTGTTCCCCACGCTGGCACTGGTGTTTTTCGTCCTCCCGCAGCAGGCGGTGACTTCCAATCCCGTGGCCTCGCTCATCGCCGTCGCGCAGCTGGCGCTCTTTGGGGTGATGAGTTCATTCCTGTTCAATTACGGCATTGGCGTCGCGGAGGACCGTGCCAATCCGTGGAGCAGCTATGTACGGACGCTGCCCGCCGGCGCCGTACCGCCCACTGCGGCCCGTGCACTAACCGCCATGTTGTTTGCCTTCTTTTCCCTGATCCCGGTGATGCTCGTGGGCATGTTCACCACTTCGGCACTGGAGGCCTTCACAACGGGGGCGCTGTCCTGGTGGCGGGTGCCGGCGGCCATGCTGGTATGGCTGGTATGCGGCCTGCCGTTCCTGTTCCTGGGCCTGCTGATCGGTTACCTCTGCACTTCCAAGGTAGCCATCGCCGTCACGCAGGTGGTGTTTTTTCCGCTGGCCTTCGGCGGGGGGCTGATGCTTCCTCCGGACTTGTTCAGTCCGGGACTCAACGCGCTGTCCCTGTTCCTGCCTACCCGGGCTGCCCGCGATCTGGCGGTGACCGTCTTCGCCGGGCAGCCGCTAAGTCCGTCCGCCATCCCCTGCCTCGTCGCCTGGACGCTGGTGCTGGGAACACTGGCGGTGTGGGCGAACCGCCGCGACCAGGGCCGGCGGTTCCGCTGAGGGCGGCCGGACAAAGCAGTCAGAGAGACTGAACGTAACCGCCGTCGTAGTCCACGGCGTCCTGCTGCTTCCCGGCCGGAAGGGCCCGCAGCTTGCCGCGGCGCTGCACCAGCGAAGCGAGGCTGAGCTGTGTAGCGAAAGGCCGCGAAGCGGGCGGCCGCTGCCCACGGGTCAGGGTCACGACGTCGCCGGCCAGTCCGGCAGCAAACACCCGGCTGCGGTCCGGGGTGCGCTGCTGGATGGAGTCCAGCTCCGCGGAAAGTTCATCGATGCGGGCGCGCAGCCCGGACACCTGGTTTTCCAGCTGCATGATGCGCTTGATGCCCTCCAGGGACACGCCCTCCTGGGAAAGCCGCTGAACCTCACGAAGCATGTCGATGTCATGCTGTGAATACCGCCGGGACCTTCCGGGAGCGCGGCTCGGGCAAACAATGCCCAGCCGGTCATACTGCCGCAGGGTTTGCGGATGCATATCCGCCAACTCCGCAGCAACGGAGATCACAAAGATGGGCGCGTTCACGTCTATGCCCATTGTTCCTCCTTGACAGCTGTTGACGTTAGTAACCATAGCCCGGTTCCGTTTCCGGAGCACCGGAAACCGAACCGTGTTTTGCGGCTACAACCTGGCCTTGGAGGCCAGGCCGGCGCGCGGATCCTCGCCCTTTGTAGCCTCGGCGAAGGCCTCCACTGCGGCCTTGGCTTCCTTGTTGAGATGCGAAGGGACGGCGACGTCGATGGTTACCAACAGGTCCCCGTTGCCCTTGGACGTTTGAACGCCCCGGCCCTTGACCCGGAGGGTGCGCCCGGAGGGGGTGCCGGCAGGCACCTTGAGCTTCACTTTCTCAGCAGTCAGCGTGGGAACTTCGATCGTGGCACCCAATGCAGCTTCGGGGAAGCTGACCGGCACATGGATGCGGATATTGTTTCCGTCGCGGACAAAGAAGTCGTGAGGGGTGACGTTCACGGTGACCATCAGATCGCCGTTTCCGGCGGCACCCGGCTGGCCCTTGCCGCGGACGCGGATCTTCTGGCCGTCCTTGACCCCGGCGGGAACACGGACTTCCACCACTTCGCCGCTTGGCTCGCGCAACCCAATGACGGTGCCGTTGATGGAGCCTGCGAAGGAGATAGTGGTGCTCGCCGTGCGGTCCGCACCCTTCTGCGGCTGCGCTGAGCCGAACCCGCCGCCAAACCCTCCGCCGCCAAACAGGTCGGCGAATTCCGGGGGAATGTTACTGCCGCCGGTGCTGTAGCTGGTGCGGCGGCTACCGCCGGGACGTGCACCCTGGCCAAAGAGCCCGCCAAAGAGATCCTCGAAGCCTGCGCCTCCCGCGGGACCTGCGCCGCCGGGACCGCCCGCCGAGAAGCGTGCTCCGCTGCCCATGGCACGGATCGCGTCATACTGCTGGCGTTCCTCGGGGTCGGAGAGAACCGAATACGCTTCGGAGAGATCCTTGAACATCCGCTCGGCTGACGGATCATCCTGGTTCTGGTCCGGATGGTACTTGCGCGCCAGCTTCCGATAGGCCTTCTTGATATCGGCTTCCGACGCGTCCTTGGGGACACCCAGAATCTTATAAAAATCCTTATCGACCCAATCCTGACTAGCCAATTGGCGTCCCCTTCCTCAATTTACTGCTCCTGCCCACACCCCGCGGGTTGCGGACCGGACGTGCACTGCTGGAAAAAAGGTGCCCAGGGCCGCCGTGAGACGGCCCCGGGCACCCCTGCCTACTGCTCCGGAACGGAGACGATAACCTGTGCCGCCCGCAGGACCCGGTCATTGGACTTGTAACCGGCCCGCAGAATCTGCGTCACTGTATCGAACTGGACGTCCGGGCTTTGCTGCTGGATCAGGGCTTCATGGATGTTGGGGTCAAATTCGACCCCCACCTCGTCAATCCGTCCCAGGCCGTACGTCTTCAGCGAATTTTCCAGCTTGTTGGCGATGGAGGCAAAAGGCCCCTCCGCCAAGTCGCCGTGCTGGCGTGCGGCGTCGATGTCATCCAGGACGGGCATCAGGGAGTTCAGCACTCCAATGACGGCCATTTCCCGGGCGACGTCGCGGTCCCGCTCTACCCGCTTGCGGTAGTTGACGTATTCCGCCTGCAACCGCAGCAGGTCGTTGCGCAGTTCCGCAGCTTCCGGTGATCCCGCGGCAGAGGGTTCCGGGGGAACATCGGCGCTGTTGAGGATCTGCTCGGCCTGAGCCAGAGCATCGCCTTCGGCACCGTTGTCTGCAGCGGGAGCCTCACCGGAGGCCGCAGCTTCGGACTCCGCCGGCGATGTGCCGGCGGGATCCTGCTCGTCGCCGTTGTGCTTCTCGTTGTTTGCTTCAGTCATGATTACTTCTTGTCTTCGTCGTCGACAACCTCTGCGTCAACGATGTCTTCGTCACCTGCGGAGGATCCGCCGGCTGCACCTGCATCACCGGCGCCGGCGCCGCCTGCGGCACCTTCAGACTGTGCCTGAGCGTAGATGGCTTCGCCCAGCTTGGTCTGCGAGGTCTGCAGCTTCTCGAACGCCGACTTCACTTCGTCGTCGTTCTCGGTGCCTTCGAGAGCCTTCTTCAGTGCGTCAACGTCGCCCTTGACCTCGGTCTTGACGTCTTCGGGCAGCTTGTCATCGTTGTCCGTGAGGAGCTTGTCCACGGAGTAGGCCAGCTGCTCGGCGGAGTTGCGGACGTCGGCTGCCTCGCGGCGCTTCTTGTCCTCCGCTGCGTGCTCTTCGGCTTCGCGGACCATCCGGTCGATGTCTTCCTTGGAGAGGGAAGAACCACCCGTGATGGTCATGGACTGCTCCGCGCCGGTGCCCTTGTCCTTGGCGGACACGTGCACAATGCCGTTGGCATCGATGTCGAAGGTGACCTCAACCTGCGGGACGCCGCGCGGAGCCGGAGCGATACCGGTCAGCTCGAACGTACCCAGCGGCTTGTTGTCGCGGGTGAACTCGCGCTCACCCTGGAAGACCTGGATGGCCACGGACGGCTGGTTGTCATCCGCCGTGGTGAAGGTCTCGCTGCGCTTGGTGGGGATGGCCGTGTTGCGCTCGATCAGCTTGGTCATCACACCGCCCTTGGTTTCAATGCCCAGGGACAGCGGGGTGACGTCGATCAGCAGAACGTCCTTGCGCTCACCCTTCAGGACACCGGCCTGCAGTGCGGCACCTACGGCCACAACCTCATCCGGGTTCACGCCCTTGTTCGGCTCCTGGCCGCCGGCCAGTTCCTTCACGAGGTCGGTGACGGCCGGCATGCGGGTGGAACCGCCGACGAGGATGATGTGGTCAATGTCGGAAACCTTGATGCCGGCTTCGGAGATGACGTCCTTGAACGGCTTCTTGGTGCGGTCCAGCAGATCCTTGGTCAGGTCCTGGAACTTGGCACGGGAGAGGTGCTCGTCCAGGTGGACCGGTCCCTCGGGCGTCACTGAGAGGTACTGCAGGGAGATGTTGGTGGAGGTGGCCGAGGAGAGTTCCTTCTTGGCCTGCTCCGCAGCTTCCTTCAGACGCTGGAGGGCAATCTTGTCCTTGGACAGGTCAGCACCCTTGGCCTTGGCCTGGCTCAGCAGGTAGTCAACGATGCGCTGGTCCCAGTCATCGCCGCCGAGTCGGTTGTCACCGGCGGTGGCGCGCACCTGGATGGTGGAGAAGTCATCTTCATCCTTGCCAACTTCCAGCAGGGAAACGTCGAACGTTCCGCCGCCGAGGTCGAAGACCAGGATGAGCTCATCTTCCTTGCCCTTGTCCAGGCCGTAGGCCAGAGCGGCCGCGGTGGGCTCGTTGACGATGCGCAGCACGTTCAGGCCGGCAATCTCGCCGGCTTCCTTGGTGGCCTGGCGCTCGGCGTCGTTGAAGTACGCAGGAACGGTGATCACGGCGTCCGTGACCTTCTCACCCAGGTACGACTCGGCGTCGGACTTCAGCTTCTGGAGGATGCGGGCGGAGATTTCCTGGGCGGTGTACTTCTTGCCGTCAACGTCCACGCTCCAGTCGGTGCCCATGTGGCGCTTGACGGAGGAGATGGTGCGGTCAATGTTGTTGACGGCCTGGCGCTTGGCGATCTCGCCTACGAGGACCTCTCCGGACTTGGCGAAAGCAACTACGGACGGCGTGGTGCGGCCACCCTCTGCATTGGCGATAACGGTGGGCTCGCCACCTTCAAGGACGGAGACAACCGAGTTGGTGGTTCCAAGGTCAATACCTACTGCACGTGACATTTGCTTCCTCTTTCCGTGGAAAACGACGCCGTCGAGGGGCCTGAGCCTCCGCAACGCGTCTTGAGCGTTCTGCACTCAACTTTACTCACGCTCCGATCTTTGTCAATAAAGTTGAGTCTGATCGACTCAAGTTCTTCCATCCGGTGCCCCGGTCTTGACGTTCCGGCTCCGGGACAAAAGAAGGTACCCACAGAGGCAAAGTCCCCAAAGCAGGAACAGCGGATCCCACAGCCAGGCGTGGCCGGCCAGGGCGGGAAGGTTGTATCCGCCTGCCGGCACCACCCATCCGGCCAGTACCGCATTGCTGACTGCTGTGTTTATGCCGCCATACAGGATCAGCAGCAGAGCCCCTGCCCAGCTCAGCCCGCGCCATAGTCCTGTCCAACCGATCCGGCCGTAGGCAACTGCCACCGGGATGACGGCGCCGCAGGCCTTGGCAAGGGCCACCAGCCCCAGTCCGAGTCCGGTCAGCAGCCGTGAATCCGAGGAGATCTGCAATGCGTCCCTGCCCACCGTGTCCAGCAGCCACTGCCCGCCAAGGGCCCAGTAACCGCTAAACGAGGCATGCACCAATCCTGCGGCGCACGCCGTCCACACGCAGATTCGGGCGGCCTTCTCCCTCGACGATTCCATCTTTGCCTTCCGAGGCATCTCGCCAGGCAACGCCCGGCCGTTGGAGGCGGGTCCAGATGCCATCGTCCCGAACTCTTCGACCCGGGACAAGGGCTCCATACCCGGCAACGGCGACGCAGCCCGGACGACACAGGCCGCAGACTCGCCCAGATACGGGCACGCCTGCGCGTATCCTCCTCCTATGGCTTCCGAACAGTATTCGCACGGCCACCACGCCAGCGTGGTTGGCGCCCACGCCGTGCGTACGGCCGCCGATTCAGCGGCGTATCTGCTCCCCTACCTTGAACCGGGAATGACACTGCTGGATGTAGGCTGCGGCCCGGGCAGCATCACGGCTGACCTCGCGAACCTCGTAGACCCCGGGCCCGTCACCGGACTGGACCAGTCCGAGGACGTGGTGGCCCAGGCCCGGAAGCTCGCCGCCGCCCGGGGCTTGGACAACGCGGAGTTTGCCGCGGGGAACGTGTATGACCTGGACTTTCCGGACGCCGCGTTCGACGTCGTCCACGCCCACCAAGTGCTTCAGCACCTCGCAGATCCGGTGGCGGCCCTGCGGGAGATGCGGCGCGTCACCCGGCCCGGCGGGATCGTGGCGGTCCGGGACGCCGATTTCCACGGCATGAGCTGGTACCCGGAGCTTCCCGAACTCTCTGAATGGATGGACACCTACCAGCGGATTGCCCGCGGCAACGCGGCACAGCCCGATGCCGGCCGACGCCTCGTTTCGTGGATCCTGGAGGCAGGCTTTACGGAATTTGTACCCTCGGCGTCCAACTGGCTTTACGCCACTCCTGAACGCCGCGCGTGGTTCGGTGACGGCTGGGCCCAGCGGGTGCTGCATTCCGCATTCGCCGCCCAGGCGCTGGACCGCGAGCTGACTGACCAAGCCGGTCTGGCCCGGATGGCAGGCGGCTGGCGGCGCTGGTCACAAAGTCCGGACGGATGGTTCCTGATTCCGTCCGGGGAGATCATCGCCTGGGCCTAGCTGTTCAGTGCCGGTCCTCTTCGCCCGCCATCTTCTTCGGTGGGTAGGCTGGATGAATGTACAGAATCATCACGGTCTGCACCGGCAACATTTGCCGCTCCCCCATGGCCCAGTTCTGCCTGACCCGTGCTTTTGACGAGGCGGGACTCGGAAATGACGTCCGTGTGGATTCCGCCGGGGTGACCGCCTGGGAAGCCGGGCGCCCCATGGACCCCCGTGCCGCGAAGGAACTCCAAAACCAGGGTTTCGGTGCCGGGGAGACCCGGGTATTCCGGGCACAGGAGTTCAAACTGGATTGGTTCGCCGACCGTGACCTCGTGCTGGCCATGGATTACGGGCACTACACCGAACTCCGTGATCGGGCAGCAACTCTTCAGGACCGGGACAAGGTTCGCCTGATTCGCAGCTTTGATCCGTCATCGGCAAAGCTTCCGGTCGAAGAACAGGGTATTGAAGATCCCTGGTACGGCAACATGAGCGACTTTGACTCCTCATACGCCCTGATCCAGGCTTCAGTGCCGGGCGTGGTGCAGTATGTGCGGGACGCCCTCGCATCCGCCGGCGGATCGCACTGAAACCGCCCCGGGTCTTTCCCCGCGCCGGCA
Organism: Arthrobacter sp. 9E16; assembly: GCF_002929435.1. NCBI lineage: Bacteria > Bacillati > Actinomycetota > Actinomycetes > Micrococcales > Micrococcaceae > Arthrobacter > Arthrobacter sp. 9E16. The sequence goes on from NZ_PJIU01000001.1 coordinate 790,770, forward strand.
CGCTGCCTGTCCTCATCGCCGTTGACGGCTTCTCCGGTGCCGGCAAAACCGCCCTCGCAACAGAGTTGGCAGCGGCACTTCGCGCCCACCACACCGTGTCCCTCTTCCACTTGGAAGACATCTATCCGGGATGGGACGGATTGGCGGAGGGAATCGGGTACTTCCACCGGCACGTCGCCGAACCGCTGTCCGCCGGCCGCGCCGCCGTTTGGCAGGCCTGGGACTGGAGCCTGGGCCGGTACGCCGACGCGCGCCGCACCGAGCCTGCTGACATCATCATCTTCGAGGGCGTGGGCTCCTCCAGCGCTGCCGTGCGCAGCCTGCTCCATGCTGCCGTGTGGGTTAGTGCACCGCCGGAACTTCGGCGGAAACAGGCACTGGCGCGCGACGGCGACACCTACGCACCGCATTGGGACCGGTGGGCCGCACAGGAGCAGGCCTGGGCGGCGGAGGATCCGGCGTCGTCCTGCGCGGACATCACTGTTGACCTCGGCGTGGACCGGAACGCCGGCGCACCGGATCCCGCGGCCACCGTCCAATACGTGCTGCAGGCCCTGGGGGAACTCGCACTTCCGCTAACGCCCGGCTGGCCGGGGGCCGGCGCGGACGCCGGAACTGTCCGGGTTCAGCGGCTGGACACCTGGGTGCACCCTGAGCTGCTGTACGCCGCGCTGTACGGCAGTTCTTCCCGCGCCGTCTGGCTGGACAGTTCCAGCGCCCCGGACTCAGTCGTGCCGGACCCGGAGGTGCCGGTTGGCCCGGGTCAATCCGGTGCCGCGCACGTTTTGGCCCGAAGCCGCTTCAGCATCATGGCCGACGACGGCGGCCCGCTGGGACGCTACGCCGAGCACCGGCGCGAAACCGGCGGCGGAGTGACCACCATCGTGTCCGGACCAGTGAGCGCCCGTCGGCCGGGAGCGTTCTTCCCCTGGCTGGACTCGGTCTGGGGGCGGCCCCGGGGACAGGCCCCGGCCGACTACCCCTGTGGTTTTGCCCTGGGCTGGCTCGGGTTCCTGGGCTACGAATTGAAACGGGAAACAGGCGGCAGCAACACTCCGGCGGCTCCGGGCACAAACCCGGAATCCGTCGCGGACGCCGCCCTCATTTATGCCGGGCGGGCCGTGGTGCTGGACCACGAGCTGAGGTGCGTCTACGTGCTGACCCTTTCCGGCAACAGCCCGGACGGCGGTGAAAGCAGCGCGGACAGCTGGGCTGCGCTGGTGCGGCGGGCCGTCGAAACTGCTGCCGCTGTCCCTCCGGGAACCATGCCGGATCTTCCGCCCACCGGTTCTTCCCTGCCCGTCCCGCAGTTTACTGTGCGGGACAGCAGGGATTCCTATCTGGCCAAGGTCCGTTCCGCGCAGACAGAAATCAGCAACGGCAACTCCTACGAGGTGTGCCTGACCACCTCACTTACCGGGCACCTGGCCGAGCCGCCGGGCCCGGCAGACGTCCTGGGGCTGTACCGCAGACTCCGGCGGCGCAGCCCTGCACCCTTCGCCTCGCTGCTGCGCTTCGGGGGGTACAGCCTGGCCGGAACCTCTCCGGAACGCTTCCTGTCCTTCGACGCCGCCGGACGGATGCGGGCCGAGCCGATCAAGGGAACCCGCCCGCGCGGAGTTACGGCCGCGGAGGACCGGGAACTGGAAGCAGACCTGGCCTCCTCGGTGAAGGACCGCGCGGAGAACATCATGATCGTGGACCTGCTGCGCAATGACCTGTCCCGGTTCGCCGTCCCGGGCTCGGTCACCGTGCCCCGCCTCTGCGCGGTGGAAACCTACGCCACGGTCCACCAGCTCGTCAGCACAGTGGACGCGGTGCTGCTTGCCGGGGCGTCCCGGGCCGAGGCCCTTGCCGTTGCCTTCCCGCCCGGGTCCATGACCGGGGCTCCCAAGATCAGCACCATGGCTATCCTGGACCGGCTGGAGGGTGCCCCGCGCGGAGCCTATTCCGGCGTCGTCGGCTGGTTTTCCCTGACCGGTGCCGCGGATCTGTCCGTGGTGATCCGTACCCTGGAAATCCGGGACCGTTCCCTGTTCCTGGGGGTTGGCGGAGCGGTCACGGCGGACTCGGATCCGGAGGCGGAGTGGGAAGAAGTCCAGGCAAAGGCCTTCGGGGTACTCAGTGCGCTGGGCGCCAAGTTCCCGGAGTAGCTACTGCAGGGTGGCAGTCAGCCGGCATACGTTGTCGATGTAACGCTGCCAGACGGGGCGCCCCACCCACTCTGAGAGCAGCAGCTCCCGGGACATGGACCGGTAGGTGTCTTCAATCCGACGCATGTCGGTCACGATGTTCCCGTCGAACATCATGACCGACACTTCCAGGTTCAGGGAAAAGGACCGCATGTCCATGTTCGAGGACCCCAGGACGGCCACCTCGTTGTCGATGGTGAAGTGCTTTGCGTGCAGCACCAGCGGTTTGGGATACAGGTAGATCCGGATGCCTGCACGCAGCAGCGCTTCATAGTAGGAACGCTGGGCATGGTCCACGAGGAACTGGTCGCCCCGCTCGGAAACGAACAGCTCCACCTGAACGCCGCGCTGGGCAGCCGTGGTGATGGCGTACAGCAGGGAATCATCGGGCACGAAGTAGGGGCTGGTGATGGAAATCCGGTCCGAGGCCGAGTAGATCAGGGAGGTGAACAGGCGCAGGTTGTTTTCCGTGGTGAACCCGGGGCCGCTGGGCACCACCTGGCACGTCACGTCGCCGGGATGGCTGTCCCATTCATAGAGGCTCAGCTCGCGCTCGAGGTTCTCATCCGTCTCCGCGTTCCAGTCGGTGGCGAAAACAACGTTTATTTCATCAACCACCGGCCCTTCCAGCCGCGCCATCAGCTCCACCCACTTCCGGCCCATCTTCTGGTTATGAGGCTTGCGGTAGGAGGGTTCCACCAGGTTCTGCGATCCCGTGTACGCCACTTTGCCGTCCACCACTAGGATCTTGCGGTGGTTGCGCAGGTCCGGCCGCCGCCACAAACCGCGGGCCGGGAGCAGGGGCAGCATCCGCCGCCACTGAATGTCAGTGCTGCGAAGTTCCTTCAGCAGTTTCCGATAGCCCTTCACCCGCAGTGTGCCGATGTGGTCGAACAGCAGGCGCACCCGGACTCCGCGCGCGGCGGCGTCCTTCAACGCGGCGAAGAATTCCCGGGTGACGCTGTCGTAACTCATGATGTAGAACTCGACGTGCACGTATTTTTGGGCGGTGCGGACCACTTCGGTCATTTCGCGGATGGACTCGCTGTAGTCCCGCTGCAGCTCCACTTTGTTGCCGTCCAGGCTCGGGAAGGATCCCAGCCGGCGGTTCAGCTCGGTGGCCGAGACCACCCATTCCGGCCCGGAATACCGGCTGCCCTCGGCCTCCAGTTCGCGGGTGTTCTCACGGACCGCCCGGTTGACCTCAGCTTGGCGCTTGACCCGGTGTTCGGAGAGCCGGAAATTGCCGAAGAGCAGGAACAGGATGATTCCCGGCACCGGGAGGAAGAAGATGCACAGCAGCCAAGCCATGGCGGTGGTGGGCCGCCGGTTCCCCGGCACTACGCCCAAGGCGATGATGCGGATCGCGTAATCCAGCACGGTTAGTGCCGTGGCGATCCATACTGGGAGCGCCGTGCCCGTTAATGCAACCCACACACGAGGCTCCTATCAGCTGACCGGTTCCCCAATAGCCTAGTCTGCCGGATGAACAAACTAGGCTGGGGTCATGACTGTTCTGGTGTTCCTGGATCCGAAGTTTCCCGAAGGCCGTCTCGCGGATGCCGCCGTCCCGCAGCTGATGGCCGCCGATCTGGGGGCCACCCGCGGCGACGGCGTGTTTGAATCGATGCTCGCCGTTGACGGCACTGCCCGTAAAATGGACGCCCATCTGGACCGGATGGCGTCTTCGGCGCAGGCTCTTGACCTTGTTTTTCCGGAACGGGAGAGCTGGGAACGTGCCGTTTCCACGGCCCTTTCCGAGCTGCTGATTCAGGCAGGACCCACAGAGGCGGTGGTGAAGCTGCTGCTGACCCGCGGAGTCGAGGGCGCCGGCTCCCCCAGCGCGTGGGTTGCGGCTTCCCCCGTACCCGCCGAGGTCAGGGAACGCACCGCCGAGGGCCTGGCTGTCCTGCTGCTGGACCGGGGTTATGACAGCACCGTGGCCGACCGGGCGCCCTGGCTGCTGCTGGGCGCCAAGACTCTGTCTTACGCCGTCAACATGGCGGCGCTGCGCTACGCGAAAGCTCAGGGCGCCGACGACGTCATCTTTACGTCCTCCGATGGAAAGGTCCTGGAGGGTCCGACGTCGAGCGTCATCCTTGCGGTCGAAGAAGACGGCGTCAAAACGCTGCTGACGCCCGAGCTTGAGAGCGGCATCCTTCCCGGCACCACTCAGCGCGCTCTGTTCGACGCGGCTGAAGCCGCAGGATGGGCACGCGGCTACGGACCCCTGGAGCCGGCCCACCTGATGGAAGCCGACGCCGTGTGGCTGGTTTCCAGCATCCGGCTCCTCGCCCCGGTGACCTCCATCGACGGCACCCCGATCCCGTCATCCCCCGAGCTGACCGAAGAATTGACCGCACTGCTGCGCGGGGCCTTGTAATCCGGGCTGCTCAATCCGGGCTGCTCAGTCCGGGTCAGGTCAGGATGAAGTTGAACGTTCCGGCGGCAACGGCGGCGGTCAGCGCCGCACCGGCCAGCAGCACCCCGTAGAGGGCAACCCAGGCATCCAGCACCGTGAACACCGAGGTGCGGGCCCACGTCCTCCCCCCGCTGCCAAAACCGCGGGCTTCCATGGCTGCGGCCAGCCGGGTGGCCCGGCGCACCGCCTGCACCAGCAGGGCAACCGCCTGCCCCAGGAAGGAACGAATACGGGTCAACGGGCCGGAATCCGCGCCCACTCCCCGGGCATGCCGGGCCATGCCCAGGCTTTGCCATTCGGAAACCAGCAACCCCACCAGACGCATGGCGGCCAGCGCCCCGAGCACAAACCGGTGCGGAAGCCTCATCTTCTGCGCGAGGGCGTCCGCCAGATCCGTGGGGTCTGTCGAGGCCAGCAGGTAAATCCCCGGCAGGGCTATCGCCAAACCGCGCAGTCCGATGGCGATGCCGGCGGCCACCGAATCCGAAGTGAACAGGACCGGCCCGGCATCCACGAGGACGGTGCCGGTCTTTTCCGCCAGCAGCGCCGTGCCCCAGGCGCCAACCAGAGCGGCAATCACCAGCGGCCAGATGCGTTTGAGCAGAACCAGGGGCCGGATCCTCAGCAGCGGCAGCAGGAGTAGCTCACCGGCCAGGACAATGCCTGCGCTGATCCAGTCCACACTCACCAGCACCGCGAGCGTTACGGCCGCGGCAGCTGCAAGTTTTGACAGCGGATTTGCCCGCTCCAACAGTGTCCCCGCCGGACGCCGGGTCGGATTCCGCAGGTCCGTCATCATTTCCGTGCCGCTCACTTCCACACCGCATTCCGGACAGCCTTGCGTGCCGTGGCCGCGCCGTCCTCCACGTGCAGGACATCTCCTCCCAGCGCCTGCAGGAACTCGGCGTCGTGGGTCACGGCCACCACCGAGCGCCCTTCGGCCAGCAAGCTGCGGAGCAGGGTCACAAGCTCAGCCCAGGTGTTGGCGTCCTGGCCAAAGGTAGGTTCGTCCAGCAGCAGGATGTCCGGTTCCGTGGCGATCATCGTGGCAACCGAAAGCCGGCGCTTCTCTCCCCCGGAGAGGGTGAACGGGTTGGCGTCCAGCAGGGAGGTGAGCCTCAGCCGGTCCGCCAGCCGTTCCACCAGGTCGGTAATCTCCGTTTCTGTCAGCCGTCCTGCACGCCGGGGGCCAAAGGCCAGTTCCCCGCGGACGGTGCCGGTCAGGAACTGATGTTCCGGTTCCTGGAAAACCGTGCCGATCCGGGTCACCAGTTCGGTTGATTTCCAGCGGCCGGGATCAGTTCCGGCGGAACCGGCAAGCGCGGGTGAGGCATGCAGTGCGCCGGCCACGGGTGGAAGCAGTCCCCCCAGCGTCAGGGCAAGGGTTGTTTTTCCGGCGCCGTTTGGGCCGGTAATGCCGAGTGAGGTTCCGGCCCGCAGCGTCAGGTCCACCCCGCTGACGACTGCCGGTTTCCGTTTCCCGCGCCCGGCGGCCAGCCCACCGGCAACAAGCAACTCAGCTCCGGCGTCCTGCGCCGGAGAGTCAGGAACCGCAGGCCGGGCCCCCGGAAGCCAGACGCCGGCAGCGGCGAGGCGGGCACGGTTCCCCGGCTCCGCCAAAACCTGCGACGGCGGTCCGTCAGTCAGGATTCCGCCGTCGGCCGCCAGGACCACCACCCGGTCCACCACGTCCGCCCAGACGGCAACACGGTGTTCCACCACAATGAGCGTGGCGCCCGTTCGCTCCAGCACGCGTTCGACGGCGGCACGGACCTCCCGCACGCCGTGCGGATCCAGATTGGCGGTGGGTTCATCCAGCAGCAGCAGGCCCGGCTGCATGGCCAGCACGCCGGCCAGGGCCAAACGCTGTTTCTGCCCTCCGGACAGGGCGGACGTCGAATGGTGCAGCGGCACCCGCAGGCCAACATCGGCCAGGCTGGTGCGCACCCGCTCCCAAATCTCCTGCGGGGGTATCCGGAGGTTCTCCGCACCGAAGGCAACCTCATCCCCCACGCGGGAGAGCACCAGCTGTGAGTCGGGATCCTGCAGTACCAGGCCCGCCCGGCCGCGGGCCTGCAGCGGATGCACCCCGTCCAGGGTGAGGCTGCCGTGTTCCTCCCCCGCAGCGTCGGGTCCGGTGCCTTCGCCCAGGACACCTGCGAGGGCGTGCAGCAGTGTGGATTTCCCGGCCCCGGAAGCACCCAGCAGCAGGACCTTCTCCCCTGCTTCGATGTCCAGCGTCAGGGAGGAGAGTGCGGGGGTGCTGCGGCCGGCGTGCCGCCACGAGTAGTCCCGCGCCCGCACGGCCACGGGGGAAGACACGGGGGAAGATACCGGGGACGCCCCAGGGGAAACGTCAGGAACGCGCATCTGCTGCCCGTCCCGAGGCGAACGATGCCAGGACTCCGGTCCGGGCCAGCGCCCGGGCGGCAAGCCAGGACAGCACCCCGGCAAGGACGGCACCGGAGACGGCGGCGAACAGGGTGTACAGAGCCTGCCACTGCAGGGCCCATTCGGGCCGGTAGAGGATGTTTTCGCTAACCCCAAGGAACACTCCGGACACCAGTCCGGCCAGCACTGCAACGGGAAGGGTGTACCGGACGTAAAGGAAGGCCAGGAAGACCAGTTCGGCTCCCAGCCCCTGGATGAATCCGGACAGCAGCACCGAGAGGCCGAACTGCGTTCCCAGCACGCCGGACACGGCCGAGGCGAGGACCTCACAGTAGATGGCAGCTCCGGGTTTGCGGATGATCAGGGCGCCCAGGACGCCTGCGATGAGCCAGCCGCCGGTGTAGAGGCCGCCCAGCGGCGGAAAGGCAAGAAACATAACCTCCACGCCGCTGTAGGCCAGCGACCAGACCCAAAAGATGACGCCTACGGCTACTGCGAGCACGGATGCCACCACGATGTCGACGACCCGCCAGGGGCGCCGCCACGGTGAATCCTGCCGGCCGGAGCGTTGCGCCGGGGAATTGTTCTGCTGCATGAAAAAAACCTCCTGAGGTACAGGAGGGGAGGGACTGTTCACGGCGGACTGCCGTGAGATCCCGTGAGATCTCGACTCCCTATCGCCGGTACTAACCGGATCAGGTTCGAGGGTCTGCGGTTGTCCGCACTCTCAGCGCCTGGGTCTTTCCGCAGCATGCCTCGGCATGGGCGGGAAGGGCGCTCCCCTGTCGTATGTCTTGCGAGTCCCACTCTACACACGGGCAAACCATTTTGGGCGGCCCGGCGGGTAGGGTTAGGGAAACGGCCCACAAAAACTAGGAGCATCCATGAACCTGATCCTGAAACTGCTCAGTACCGGTGTGAGCATCGGCGCGGGCATTGTGTCCGCCAAACTGCTGGACTTCCTCTGGACCCGGATCACCGGCAACGAGCCTCCCCGGGACAATGACGGAGTCCTGGACGTCAGCCTCCGCACCGCGGTGGTCTTCGCCGTCGTTTCCGGCGCCGTTAGCCAGGCCATCCGGGTGCTGACCACCCGCGGCACGCAGCGCGCCATCCAGCGTTACCAGAAGACCCCCGAGGTCGTCTAAGCAGCACCGGGTTTCACCACAGGGCGCTCAGCCCTCGGGACTGTGTCCCGGGCGGCGGGCGCCCTGCACTGTTTCCACCGAGGAATCGTCGTCCAATGACCCTGCCTCGTTGTGGGCTCCGGGATCGTCATCCACGCGCGGGTCTTCATCTTCGTCGCCACTGTCGGTATCGCCGGCCCGGGATTGGAGCAGCAGCTCCTGCGCGCGGCCCACCACGTCGTCAAGCTCGTCGATGGTGAGCAGTTCGGGCCGCAGGTGCTTGGTACGGTAGCCGGCACGCCCCACCATGTGGGCGGACACCGGTGCGGTAAGGATCATGAACAACCAGCACACGCCCAGGACCGGAAGCAGTGCCCAGCTTTCAAACTGGACGGCCATGGCCAGCAGGAACAGCAGCAGTCCAAGCACCTGCGGCTTGGACGCGGCGTGCATGCGGCTCATCAAGTCCGGGAAACGGGTCAGGCCGATGGCGGCCGCCAGGGACATCAGCGCCCCGCCGAGCATCAGGATTCCAACAATGAGGTCATTCAGTTCCGGGCTCACGGGCTACCTCCGGTCCGTAACAAAGCGGGCAACGGTCACGGAACCGATGAACCCGATGAGTGAAATCGAGACCAGCAGCGCCAAATAGTTCAGGTTCCGGTTCACGATCATGTCCGTGGCCAGGGCAGCTCCCACGATGGTCAGCAGGACGTCAGCCGCCAGCACCCGGTCCAGGATGGAAGGACCGCGCGCGATCCGGAAGATGGCACCGGCTGCCGCGACGGAGAGCATGACTGCCACCAGGACCACAAAGATGCTCATCATGGGTTCATTTCCTTGCTGGTTGCGGCCGGGAGGGCGCTCTCCGATCTGGCCAAAGCCTGCTCTGCCTTCAGCACGTCCAGGTCCTCACGGGTGCCAATGCTGCGGATCAGCCAGGACTCGGTGTCCCGCACGTCCTTGCGGACCTTGTCCGCTTCCTCCGGTGTGGAAACGTTCAGGCAGTGCAGGTACAGGGTGGAGGTGGACCGGTCAACTTCCACGACGAGCGAGCCGGGGATCAGCGACAGTGCGTGTCCGGTGGCAGTGACGAGCAGGTCCGAGCGGCTGCGCAGCTTCACGCCCACCACGGCATTCTTGATGTTTGGGCCCTTGGTCAGGGACAGCCACAGCACTTCGAAGCTGGCGTGCACCAGTTTGTAGAAGAACCGGACCAGGAAACCCGCGGCGTAGAGCGGGTTGAACCGTCCGCTCAGTTCCACGGGAGGCAGGTAGAAGATGTTGGCCACAATGAACGCGATCACGGCCCCGAAGATCAGGTTGCCGGCACTGAAGTCCTGCCAGAGGGCGCCCCACAGGAACACCAGCCAGATTAGCAGCGGGATTTCCTTCAGCAGCGGTACGCGCGGACGGTTCCGCATTTGGGCTCTGCGGGTCATTGTCCGGCCCCCTCTCCAAGAACGGCTTCAATGTACGGGGTACGGTCCAGCAAATCCTGCGCAGCGTGGTCGCTGAGCGAAAACAGCGGGCCGGCCAGGACGGTCAGGGCAACACCCAGCGCCACCAGTCCCACTGTGGGGTACACCATGGTGCGCGGCAGCAGGTCGACGGCGCCGCGGCCGGAGAACTTTCCGGTGGACTTTTCGGTGACGTCACCGGAGGTCCGCAGCGACGATCCGTCGGTGCCGGTGGCCAGCAGGATCGGATCGGGGTGCACGGCGTCTTCCGGGGTGCGCCAGAAGGCACGGTTCCAGACCCGGGCCATGACCAGCAGGGTCAGCAGGCTGGTCAGGACGCTGGCCCCCACCAGGGTATAGGCCAGCGGCGTGCCCAGTTCAGCGCCTGCCTCCAGCAGCCCCAGCTTGCCCAGGAAGCCGGAGAACGGCGGAATGCCGCCCAGGTTGATGGCGGGGATGAAGTAGAGCACGGCCAGGATCGGCGACAGCTTGGCCAGTCCGCCTAGGCGGTCCATGTTGGCGGTGCCGCCCCGGCGCTCGATCAGGCCGGTCACCAGGAACAGTGAGGTCTGAATCGTAATGTGGTGGACCACGTAGAACACCGCGGAACCGATGCCGATCACGGATCCGACCGCCAGGCCGAAGACCATGTAGCCAATGTGGCTGACCAGGGTGAAGGACAGCATTCGCTTGATGTCTGTCTGCGCCAGGGCACCGAGGATGCCCACCACCATCGTCAGCCCGGCAACCACCATCAGCAGCGAGTTGATCCGGTCGCCGGGGAAGAGCAGCGTCTCGGTGCGGACCATGGCGTAGACGCCCACCTTGGTCAGCAGGCCGGCGAACACTGCCGTTACCGGTGCCGGAGCGGTTGGGTAGGAGTCAGGCAGCCAGAAGGACAGCGGGAACACCGCCGCCTTGATGCCGAACGCCACCAGCAGCATCAGGTGCAGCATCAGCTGGGTTCCCGAATCAAGGTCTGCCAGCTTCACCGCCAGGTCTGCCATGTTTACGGTGCCGGTGGCAGCGTAAATCATGGCGATGGTGATCAGGAAGAGCAGGGAGGAGACCACGCTGACCACCACGTAGGTGACACCGGCGCGGATCCGCGGCGTTGTCCCGCCCAGCGTCATCAGCACGTAGCTGGCGGTCAGCAGGATTTCAAAGCCCACGTAGAGGTTGAAGAGGTCCCCGGCCAGGAAGGCGTTGGATACCCCCGCAACCAGGATCAGGTACGTCGGATGGAAGATCGAGATGGGTCCGTCTTCATCGCCGTCGGCCATGCCCTGCCCGGCCGCGTAAATGAGCACCGCCAGGCTTACGGCCGTGGAAATGACCAGCATCAGGGCGGAGAACTGGTCCACCACCATGGTGATGCCCACCGGCGGGAGCCAACCGCCCAGGTTTACTGCCTGAGCCCCGGTCTCCCAGACGGAAAACAGCAGGACCACTTCCAGTACCAGGGTGAGGGACAGGATGCTGACGCTGATGATGCGCTGGGCGCTGGTGTGGCGAATCAGGATGAAGGCGAGGGCTGCACCGAAGAACGGCAGGACAACGGCCATCGGGGCCAGGCTTATGGTGTTCATTCCTTGGCCTCCGGGCTGGTGCTTTGACCGGTGGCGCGCAGGGAGCCCGGCGCCTCTTCAGCCTCTTCGGGCGGGGTGAATTCAGTGGTGTCCTCGGGGACGTCGGCGTCGTCCTCGGCGTCGAAGCTGCTCTGGCTGGCCACGCGGCGGTCCTCGATATCGTCCTGGACCTCGTCCTGGCGGCTGAGTACCCAGGACCGGTAGATGATGCCCAGCATGAACGCCGTCACCGAGAAGGAGATCACGATGGACGTCAGGATAAAGGCCTGGGGCAGCGGATCGTTGTAATCCTCCGCCGCGATCTCCGCGTTGAACAGGGGCGCCAGGCCCTGGAAACCGCCGGTTGAGAGCAGCAGGATGTTGGTGGCGTTGGTGAGCATGGTCAGTCCCAGCACCACGCGGGTCAGGCTGCGTTCAAGGAGCAGGTAGATGCCGCAGGCGTACAGCGCTCCCATAATGATCATGAAGGTGATGTTGACGCTCATCGGGCCACCTCCTCTTCCTTGCTGACTATCTCGGGTTCGGGTTCAAGCAGGTCCTCGTCGTCGGAGGATCCGCCTTCGCTGCGTTCATCGATTTCGGAGCCCAGGCTGCGCAGGACATCCAGGACCAGCCCCACCACCACCAGATACACGCCGATGTCGAAAATGGTGGACGTGACGAACTTGATTTCGCCAAAGATCGGCCAGGTGAACTTGATGATCGCGCTCTGCAGGATCTGGCCGCCGAAGAGCAGCGGCGCCGCGGCCGTGAGGCCGGCGATGCCCAGCCCGCCGCCCAGCAGCAGGCCGGCGCTGACCGGGCTCGCTTCAGCCAGTTCAAAGCGTCCGCCTGCCAGATAGCGGATGGTCAGGGCCAGCCCTGCCATGAGCCCGCCGGCGAAGCCGCCGCCGGGAATGTTGTGCCCGGCCAGCAGGAGGTAGATCGAGAACATGATGACCGAGTGGAACAGCAGCCGCGTAATTACTTCAAAGATGATGGAACGGCGTTCCGGTGCCAGGGTCCGCCCGGCCACCAGCCAGGCATCACGGCTCACGCTGGAGAACTTCCGGGCCAGGGCCAGCGTGGCTTCCTGGCGGCCTGTCGAGGCAAAGTGTTCGCGGCCGCGGTCCACCGAGCCGGTGGCAACTCCCTCGGCACGACGGCGCTTGTCGCCGCGTCCGCGGACAAAGATCAGCGAGGCCACGCCTGTGGCGGCCATGGCCAGCACGGAGATCTCACCGAAGGTGTCCCAGGCGCGGACGTCCACAAGTGTTACGTTCACGATGTTGGCGCCGCCTCCCACCTCATACGCGAGGTCCGGGTACAGCAGCGAGATGGGCTCGGCGACGCGGGAGTTCATGGCCGTCATGGCGATGAGCACCATGGTGGCGCCGAAGGCGATCCCGAGCAGGGCCCGCAGCAGGCGGTGCCCGGCGGGTTCCCGCTTCCACAGCCGGGCCGGCAGTGACCGCAGGGCCAGCACAAAGGCCACCAGAACGATGGTTTCCACCAGCATCTGGGTTAGGGCCAGGTCCGGTGCGCCCTGCAGGGCAAAGATCAGGGCAATGCCGTAACCGGTGACACTGACCATCAGCACCGCAAGGAAGCGCTTGTTGGCGCGGGCTGCGGCCAGGGCGCCCAAGATGATTCCCACGCCGATCACTGCCTGCAGCGGGGTGTCCCACCAGTGGAACTGGTCGGGAAGGGAAGCTCCGCGCCAAAGCAGGGCGGACAGCGGTGTCAGGACGGCCACCGTCAGGATGACGAACAGATAGAACATCAGCGAACCGCGCTGCGTGCGGCCGGTAATCCAGACCGCGACGTCGTCGAGCACGCCAATGATTCCGCGGTAGGAACGCTCGGCGTCCAGCGGTGCGGTGAAACGTGCCTGGAGCTTTTCGACCCGCAGCCGCTGCCAGAACAGCAGCACCCCGGCGCCGATGGTAATGACCGTCAGCAGCAGCGCCGTGGTGAAACCGTGCCACAACGCCAGATGGGTGGGGGCGCCGTCGGCCGGGTACAGATCAGCGTAGGAGCTGACGGCGGCATCGATCGGGGCCGGCCAGAGACCGAACACCACCGTAACCGCCGCGAGGATGGCCGGCGCGCCGATGAACGCCCACGGAACCGGCTTGAAGGGCGTCGGACGGCAATTAGGTTTGGCCGCAAAGCCGCCCCAGACGAAGCGCGCGCTGTAGGCGAAAGTCAGGATGGAGCCGATGACGACGCCGGCCAGCAGGACGGCCGCACCGAAAGTTCCCTGCTTTTCGGCGAAGTGGACAAACGTTTCGTAGACGGATTCCTTGGCCACGAAACCCAGCAGCGGCGGAACGCCGGCCATGGAAGCGGCGCCGATGACGGCAACGACAAACAGTTTCGGTGCGGAGCGGTAAATACCGGAGAGTTTGCGGATGTCGCGGGTACCGGCCTGGTGGTCCACGATGCCCACCACCAGGAACAGAGTCGCCTTGAAGAAGCCGTGAGCCAGCAGCAGTCCCAAACCGGCAATGGCCGCCTCGCGGTTGCCGAGACCGACCACCAGGGTCAGGAAGCCGAGCTGGCTGACCGTTCCGTAGGCCAGGATCAGTTTGAGGTCATGCTGGCGCAGCGCGCGCCAACCGCCCAGCAGCATGGTGGAAAGGCCCAGAACGAGCACCACCGCATGCCAGTAGGTGCTTTCCGAAAAGCCGGGGGCCAGCCGCGCAACAAGGTAAATGCCGGCCTTGACCATGGCTGCGGCGTGCAGGTAGGCGCTGACCGGGGTGGGCGCGGCCATGGCGGCGGGCAGCCAGAAGTGGAAGGGAACCAACGCGGATTTGGAGATGGCGCCAATGAGCATGAGCACAATGGCGATGTCCACGAGGGCGCCGCGCTCCAGCAGCTGCGGGGCCATGGCCATGATCTCTGAAATCCGGAACGTTCCGGCGGCATCACCGATCAACACCATGCCCACGAGCATGGTGAGCCCGCCGAGGGTGGTAACCACCAGTGCCTGCAGGGCGGCCCGGCGCGCCGACAGCCGATGCGCCGAGTATCCGATCAGCAGATAGGACAGGACGGTGGTTACTTCCCAGAAGATGAAGAGCAGGATCAGGTCATCCGCCGTCACCAAACCGAACATGGCTGCTGCGAAGGCCAGCAGCTGGGAGCCAAAGGCGCCCATCTGTGCGTCCCCCGGGCGGAAGTAGCGTGCGCAGTAGAACAGCACGAGCGAGCCAACGCCGAGAATGAGGATGGACAGGACCGCGGCCAGGGTGTCCATCCGGAACGCGAGCTCAACTTTGAGATCGGGAATCCAGGGGATCACTACGGACGGCGGGGCGTTGGGAGCGCCCGAGGCCAGCGTCTGGTCGGCACCTGTGTACCGGGGGAACGTGACCAGCAGCCAGATGAAGGCTGCTGCGGGGACGGCGGCCAGGACGTAGAACGCCGACCTGCCGATCCTGCGGAACATTATGGGCGCCACCAATGCCACCGTAAACAAAACGGTGAGCACAATTAGCACTAGATCTCCCGAGCTTTTTTTGACAGTCTTCCAGCCACAAACACAGCTGTAGTTATCAAGGTGGTGGTCAGAGGGCGTATATCTATTCTACTCATGGCATACACCCAAGCCCCATTCGAGGGCCGGGCAGCCATGCCGCGGGACATGCCGGAGAGCCGGTTGTCGCTCTGCCCGGGCCGGGCACCTATAGCATCTGCCTATGGTCTCCAACACAGAAGTTCACCGCGCCCTGCCCGGCGGGCCGCCTCCGCATTTCCGGAAACGGCAGGTCCTGGCCTGGGCGTCCTGGGACTGGGGGTCCGCCGCGTTTAACGCCGTCATGACCACCTTCGTCTTTACGGTGTACCTGACCTCGGAGAGCTTCGGCGGGAAAGACCATGCTTCCTCCGTCCTCGGTTACGGTATTGCCCTGGCAGGAGTGGCAGTGGCAGTGTTCGCCCCCGTCATGGGACAGCGCTCGGACGCCGGGGGCCGGCGCCGGCTCTGGCTGGGCATCAACACGGCCCTGGTGTGCCTGGCCACCGCCCTGTGCTTCTTCGTCCTTCCACGGCCGGAGTTCCTGCTGCTCGGCGTTGCGCTGATCGCCTTGGGCAACGTCTTCAGTGAATTTGCCGGCGTGAACTACAACGCCATGCTGTCCCAGATTTCGACGCCGGCAACGGTGGGACGGGTCAGCGGTTTCGGCTGGGGCATGGGGTATGTGGGCGGGATTGCTGCCCTGGCAGTGGTGCTGGTGGGCTTCATCAACCCCGACGTGGGCTGGTTCGGCGTTACTTCGGAGAACGGCCTGAACGTCCGCGCCGTCGCCGTTTTCGCCGCCGTCTGGCTGGCCGTCTTCGCGGTGCCCGTCCTGTTTGCGGTTCCCGAAGTTCCCCGTAAGGAACGAGCTGCCGGAATTGGCTTCCTGGCGTCCTACGGACTGCTGTTCCGTCGCGTCAAGGCCATCTACAAGACCAGTCCGCACACCATCTGGTTCCTGCTGGCCAGCGCAGTTTTCCGTGACGGCTTGGCCGCGGTGTTCACGTTCGGCGGAGTAATAGCACACGGGACCTTTGGATGGCCCCTCTCACAGGTCATCATCTTCGCCATCTTCGGCAACGTGGTGGCAGCCGTCGGCGCCATTGCGGGCGGCTTCCTCGACGACCGCGCCGGCCCCAAGAAGGTCATTGTCTTCTCACTGATCGGGCTGCTGATCTCCGGCGGGTTCATTGCGCTGTTCGGAGCCGGGGACCAGCGCCTCTTCGGGCTGCAGTGGAGCGGCGACACCACGTTCTGGATATTCGGACTGATGCTGTGCCTGTTTGTGGGGCCGGCCCAGTCGGCGTCCCGTGCGTTCCTGGCCCGGCTTGCCCCGGAAGGCGAGGAAGCCGAGCTGTTTGGGCTTTATGCCACCACCGGCCGAGCCGTGAGCTTCCTGGCGCCCACGCTCTTCGCCGCCTTCATCACCATTTTCGGCGCCCAGCGGTACGGCATCCTCGGCATCCTGCTGGTGCTGCTGGCGGGCCTGCTGGTGCTGCTGCCGGTGCGATCACCGGACAAGACACCGCGCGCGGTGGTTCCGGAAGCCTGACCGCTGCCCGGCGCTACACCTGGGAGCGGTGGAAGTTCAGGTGGCTGCGCGACGCCGTCGGGCCCCGCTGGCCCTGGTAACGGTTGCCGTACTGTCCGGACCCGTAGGCATATTCGGCCGGGGAGGTCAGCCGGAAGAAGCACAGCTGGCCGATCTTGGAACCTGGCCACAACTTGATCGGCAGCGTTGCCATGTTGGACAGCTCCAGGGTCACGTGCCCGGAGAAGCCGGGGTCAATGAAACCGGCAGTGGAATGCGTCAGCAGCCCCAGACGGCCCAGCGAGGACTTACCCTCAAGCCGCGCCGCAATGTCATCGGGCAGGGTGACCGTCTCATAGGTGGACCCTAGGACAAATTCGCCCGGATGCAGGATGAAGGGCTCGTCCGGGTCGACCTCCACCAGGCGGGTCAGGTCCGGCTGGTCCAGGGACGGGTCAATGTGCGCGTATTTGTGGTTGTCGAAGAGCCGGAAGAACCGGTCAATGCGCACGTCCACGCTCGAGGGCTGAACCATCGAGGGATCGTAGGGATCGAGGACGATCCGCTTGTCGGCAATTTCGGTTCGAATGTCGCGGTCAGAAATCAGCACTATCTAAAAATAGCGCATGCACACGCGGGAGCCGGCCGGGGCTGTCAGCGGCCAATCTCCGTCCGGACGGCATACAGCTCAGGAAAAAACGTCAGCTCCAGCGCCCGCTGGAGGAAGGACGCACCGGAGGATCCCCCGGTTCCCCGCTTGAATCCTATGGTGCGCTCCACGGTCTTCAGATGGCGGAAACGCCAGAGTTGGAAGTTGTCCTCCAGATCCACCAGCTCTTCACAGGCTTCATAAATGTCCCAATTCTGAGCGGCGTTCTCATAAACGTGTTTGTAAACACGCATGAGGCCCTCGTTGGCCACATGCGCCTGCGTGACGTCACGGTGAAGCAGTTCCGCGGGGACGGCATAGCCGCGGCGGTGCAGGAACCGGATGAACTCGTCGTAGATGCTGGTTTGTTCCAACAGATCCGTGAGCAGGGCCTGCGCCGCAGGATCGGCTGCGAAAACGTTCACCATGGCGGCATTCTTATTGCCCAGCAGGAATTCCACGGCGCGGTACTGATAGGACTGGAACCCGCTCGAGGCGCCCAGATCACCCCTGAACTCGGCGTATTCCGAAGGCGTCAGCGTGGCCAGCACCGACCACTGCTCGGTCAGCGAGCGCTGGATGTGCTTGATCCGGGCGATGCCCTTCATGGCCGCGCGCAGGTCATCCGCGGCCAGGTTGGACCGGACGGCCCGCAGTTCATGCAGGACAAGTTTCAGCCACAGCTCGGAGGTCTGGTGCTGGATGATGAAGAGCATCTCATCGTGGTGCTCCGGACTGCTCACGGGATGCTGGGCAGCCAGGAGATCATCCAATGCCAGATAGGAGCCGTAGCTCATCTTGTCGGTAAAGTCCCGTTCAATGCCCGGCTCCAGGTTTCGGGTGTTCCTGCTCACGCTCATTCTCCCACCGTAGCTTGATTCACCCCCCTGCCGCTGTGCCAGACTTGCGGCTGAGCCTTTGACGAACATCCAGCACTCAAGGAGATCCCCATGACGGAGAATACGGACAGCACGCACGGCACGGCGGATGCGGAAGGCGCACTTCCCGGCCAGGCGCAGTATCAGGACCCCGAAGGTGCTGCAGCGCTCGAAGAAGCCATCCTCGCCGGCCAGGAAGGCCGGATCACCAGCCAGGAGCTGGTAGCCCGGATCTGCGAATCGGAGCTGCTCAGCGTCGGCCGGCTGCTGGACGAGAAGGACCCCGCGTCCTTCCAGGCCCTGGTGTTGAAGGCCCCCGAGGGGGACTCCGCTGTAGCCGCAACGTTCACCAGTGCCCAGCGGGTGCCGGAACAGATCCGCGAAGAGGCTCCGGTCATGGTGAAGGCCGGCGGTGAAGCTACCCTGCGCAGCATTGGCGCAGGCTACGGACTGGCCATCAACCCCGGCAGCAACCTGGGACTCGAGCTGGGACCGGAAGGAATCGCCGCCATCGTTGCCGCCTACGATCAGGCAGCGGCCAATCAGGCAGCAGCCGCTGCGGCGAACGAAGCAGGCAGCGGCGAGACGCAGCCTCAGTAGCCACCCTTGCGCTGTCAGGGGTGGCCTCTAGGCTGGGGCCACACGCGTGGAGGGAAACCAGTTGCCCTGCACCCGGACTCCGGAGGACACCATGACCTGTTCAATTGTTCCCCCTTATCTCCTGACACGCATTGCCGAACTGCAGGGCGGAGGCTTTAGCCGGGCGCCGGAAGCTGCGCAGCGGGCGCTGGCAGAGCTCCCTCCGGTTCATCAGGCACGGTCGCAGACACTGCAGCCGCCGTTTCCCCCGCGCGGCAGCGCACTGGCCTCCACACTGCGGCGGGAGATTTCCGACGCCGGTTCACTGGAGATCCTCCCCGGCACCCTGGTCCGTTCAGAGGGCGCAGATCCAACCGGCGATGCAGCAGTGGATGAGGCCTATGAAGGGCTCGGGGCTACCCACGCGCTTTTCCGCGACGTCTACGGCAGGGACTCGGTGGACGGCGCCGGCGGCCTTTTGGCGGCCACTGTGCACTACGGCCGCGACTATGACAACGCATTCTGGAACGGTGAACGGATGGTGTGCGGCGACGGCGACGGCGAAATCTTCCAGCGGTTCACCAAATCGCTGACAGTTATTGGGCATGAACTGGCCCATGGCGTTGTCCAGTACACCTCCCGTTTTGAGTATTCCGGCCAGGCCGGCGCGCTGAATGAATCCGCCGCAGACGTTTTCGGTGTCCTCGTGGAGCAGAAACTCCTGCACCAGGAAGCTGCGCAGGCAACGTGGCTAGTGGGCGCGGGGTTGTTCACCGACCAGGTGTCGGGCGCTGCGCTTCGGTCCCTGAAGGCTCCCGGCACGGCGTATGACGACGACGTGATCGGCCGTGACCCGCAGCCGGCCACCATGGCGGGTTACGTGGACACTGAATCGGACAACGGGGGAGTCCACATCAATTCCGGCATTCCCAACCACGCCTTCTATTTGGCCGCAACCGCCATGGGAAATTTCGCCTGGGAACGGGCCGGGCAAATCTGGTATGACACTTTGGCCGAGCAGGACCTCCCTGCGGACTGCACTTTTTCACTGTTTGCGGCCGGAACGCTCGCCGCTGCGGAAAAACGCTACGGCAGCTCGGGAGCAGAGTACGCTTCCGTGTCCGGTGCCTGGGAAGCCGTGGGCGTGCTGCCATGAGGATTGTGGTGGTCCGCACCGGCGGCTTCGCCGGCCTGACCCGGGTGTGGAGCACCCAGGTCAGCACCGAAGAAGCGGAGCGGGAGTGGCTGCCGCTGCTGCAGGAGCGTCCGCCGGAAAAGGCTGACGGATCAGACCGCTTTGTCTACGAGATTAGCGTGGGCCCGGCTGCGGTTACCCTGCCCGAGCACTGTGTTCAGGGTAAATGGCGGGATCTGGTGGACCGTGCGCGGCAGGGCGGCAGGGAGACAGACAGCAACGACGGGTGAACACCGAATTCGGCCCGGCGCGGGTTCCATGTAAAGTGGTTTTTTGTGCCGGACCCTTCCGGCGCTGCGGGCGTAGCTCAATGGTAGAGCGCTAGCTTCCCAAGCTTGATACGCGGGTTCGATTCCCGTCGCCCGCTCCGAGAAAAAGACCCCTGAGAATCCTCCGCGATTCCCAGGGGTCTTTTGTTGTCTGCGCTGTCTTTCGGCGGGGATATACTGAGCCGGTGTTGGGGGTACTTACCGGGTTCACCGTTGTCTGGATCATCATTCTTGCGGGATACCTGATCGGCAGGCTCAAGGTCCTGGGCGCAAACGCGCAAAATGTCCTGAGCAGGCTGGCGTTCTTCGTTGCCTCCCCCGCCCTGCTGCTCGTAACCCTCAGTGATGCGGACCTGCACACGGTCTTTTCCCTGCCACTGCTCGTAGCGGCAGCCAGCGCCGTCGTAACGGCAGGCATCTTTGTACTCTGCACCCGCTGGTGGCTGCGCCGCCCCCTGCCCGAGGCACTGATCTCAGCCATGTCCTCGTCGCTGGTCAACGGCGCCAACCTGGGCCTGCCCATAGCCGTCTATGTCCTGGGCGATGCCGCCTTTATTGCCCCGGTCCTGATTTTCCAGATGGCCTTCTTCACTCCGCTGTTCCTGATGCTTCTGGATTCGGCGACGAGCGGGCGTCGGACCTCGCTAATGACCTTCCTGACCCAAGTCGTGCGCAATCCGATCATTATCGGAACCCTGATCGGCCTGTTCCTGGCCGCCACCGGCCTTACCCTGCCGGTCATCATCCTGGAGCCCATTACCCTCATCGGCGGAGCTGCTGTACCCGCCATGCTGCTGGCCTTCGGGATCTCCCTTGTTGGATCCCGCCTCTTGGAGCGCGACGGCGGCCGCCGGGCCGACGTCCTCCTCGCCACGGCATTCAAACTGGTGCTGCAGCCGCTGCTGGCCTACGCCCTGGCGCATTACATCCTGGGGATGGAGGGAACCCTGCTGTTTGCCGTCGTCGTAACCGCTGCCCTGCCCACCGCACAGAATGTCTTCGTGGCAGCCAACCGCTACGGCCAGGGCGAACTCGTAGCCAAGGACACGGTTCTGCTGACCACCATTCTCTCCCTTCCGGTCCTCATAGTCATTGCTGCACTCCTGACCTGAGGTTTCTCTCACCGCCACTCGTCCTGAGAGTGGCGGAATTCACACCCAAGGCATAGTGTCTTTTCGAAAGGCTGCTTAGGGTGGCAGTTTTGCGGAAGGTTCTATCAATCCGCGCCTACGACGAGGTGGAGGCACAACACCGATGCCAATGGATGCGAGACACAACGACCGGCCCCGCAAACGGGCGCGCGCAGCTGCGGGGGTTGCCCTCGCTATCGGAGCGACGCTGTTGACCGGCTGTTCCTCCGAAGAAGGTCCCCCAACCCTCACCTGGTACATCAACCCGGATGACGGCGGCCAGGCAACGATCGCCGAAATCTGCACCGACCAGGCAGATGGCGCCTACACCATCCAGACCTCGCTGCTGCCCAGCGATGCCGGAGCGCAGCGGGAGCAGCTCGCCCGCCGGCTCGCAGCCGGCGACGACACCATGGACATCATGAGCCTGGACCCGCCTTTTGTCCCCGAACTGGCCGAACCCGGCTACCTCGCTCCTGTTCCGCAGGAGGTCATCGACAACACCACGCAGAACGTCGTCGAAGGTGCACTGACCGGAGCGAAGTGGAAGGACAAGGTGGTGGCCGTTCCGTTCTGGGCCAACACCCAGATCCTCTGGTATCGGAAGTCGGTGGCGGAAGCCGCAGGGTTGGACATGACCCAGCCGGTCACCTGGCAGCAGCTCATTGACGCAGCCGCCAGCCAGGGCAAGTTCCTGGGGGTCCAGGGTGCCCGGGCCGAATCCATGACCGTGTGGGTCAACGCACTGGTCGAATCTGCGGGCGGCACCATCGTGGAGAATCCGGACGCCCCTGCAGACGAGATTAAGCTGGGCCTCAATTCCGAGGCGGGAACCCAAGCTGCCGAAATCGTGTCCACCATTGGCAAGGAAGGCCTCGGCGGCCCCGGACTGCCCACCCAAACCGAAAACACCTCCATGATCCAGTTCCAGGGCGACCAGGGCTCGTTCATGGTCAACTACCCCTTTGTCTGGCCTGCCACCAATGCAGCAGTGGAAGCGGGAACACTGCCCGCAGACCTGATCGATGACATAGGCTGGACCCTGTATCCGCAGGTCAATGCCGGTGAAGAAACCGCTCCCCCGCTGGGCGGGATCAACCTCGGTGTGGGGTCCGAGAGCAAGCATCAGGACCTGGCCTACCAGGCCATTGAGTGCATTGTCAGCCCGGATAACCAGTCCCTGTACTTCACCAGCAACGGCAATCCCCCGGCCAACATCGATGCCTATGATGCTCCGGGCGTATCGGACACCTTCCCCATGGCGGAGACCATCCGTGAGTCCCTGGAGCTGTCCAAGCCCCGGCCGCAAACCCCGTACTACAACGAAGTTTCAACCGGCATCCAGCAGACGTGGACCCCGCCAAGCGACGTTGATCCGGCAACCACGCCGGAAACCAGCTCCGAGTTCATCCTTGCGGTCCTGAAAGGGGAGAAGCTGTTGTGAGCACTTCCGTAGAAGCTCAGCGGGGAGCAGTGCCCGCATCCAAACCCGCCAAGCCGCGCCTGAGTGACAGGGCACGGTCCGAACGCAGGCTCGGGCTGTGGCTGGCCGGCCCGGCATTCGTGATCATGCTGGCCGTCACTGCCTATCCGATCCTCCTGGCCGTGTGGGATTCACTGTTCAAGTACCGGCTGACGGCGCCGGGCGACAGAGAATTCATTGGCCTCGGCAATTACAGCGTTATTCTCACCGACAGCGTTTTCTGGCGCGACCTCGGCGTGACGCTGCTGATCACCGTCATTACCGTGGCTGTGGAACTCGTTCTGGGCTTTGCCCTGGCCCTGGTGATGAACAGTGCATTGAAGGCCGTCCGCGGCTGGCTGCGCACAGCCATCCTGGTTCCCTACGGCATCATCACCGTGGTTTCGGCCTTCGCCTGGTTCTACGCCTTCGACATTAACTCCGGCTACATCAACCACTGGTTCGACTGGGTGCCGGGTATTAGCCCGGACCTGAACTGGTTTGCCGACGGGCCCACCGCCCTGTTCGTGATTATCGCCTCCGAAATCTGGAAGACCACACCGTTCATTTCTCTCCTGCTGCTCGCCGGGCTGGCGCAGGTTCCCGGAGAACTGACCGAAGCCGCGGAAGTGGACGGTGCCACCTGGTGGCAGCGGATGTCACGGGTGATCCTGCCGAACATGAAGGCCGCCATCATGGTTGCCGTCCTGTTCAGGGCGCTGGACGCGTTCCGGATCTTCGACAACGTCTACATCATGACCAACGGTGCCTACGGGACCGAAGTCCTGTCGCTGCTGGCATACCGCACCTCGATTTCCCGGCTGGAGATTGGCATGGGCTCAGCGATTTCAGTCCTGCTGTTCCTTTGCGTGATCATCATCTGTTTCATCGCCATCAAACTGTTCAAGGTGGACCTCACCGGTGCACGAGGGGGTAACTAGTGAAATCCTCACCTGTTCGTCGCAGGCTGATCTGGACCATCATCTCGATCGTGGTGATCGTCTATGCACTGTTCCCGGTAGCCTCGATTCTCGCCACCTCGTTCAAGATCCCCAGCGACCTCACGTCGGGAACGTTCCTCCCCAATACGTGGTCCACCACCAACT
This sequence comes from Arthrobacter sp. 9E16, assembly GCF_002929435.1. Taxonomy (NCBI): domain Bacteria; kingdom Bacillati; phylum Actinomycetota; class Actinomycetes; order Micrococcales; family Micrococcaceae; genus Arthrobacter; species Arthrobacter sp. 9E16. Next base: position 814,255 of record NZ_PJIU01000001.1, read on the forward strand.
ATGAAGAGATCCTTGTGGGGGACGCCCAGGATCTCTTCCTCTCCGCACTGCGCAACTCCATCGGCATCTCCCTGATCGCCACGTTTGTTGCCGTGGTGCTGGCCACCCTGTGTGCCTACGCGATTGCACGGCTGGACTTTCCCGGCAAGAAGCTGATCCTGACCACTGCGCTCGGCGTCTCGATCTTCCCCGTAATTTCCATCGTGACTCCGTTGTTCAACCTGTGGCGCAACATCGGGCTGTATGACACTTGGCTCGGACTGATCATTCCATACCTGTCCCTGACCCTGCCGATTTCCATCTGGACGCTGTCAGCGTTCTTCCGGCAGATTCCCTGGGAGCTGGAACAGGCAGCCCAGGTGGACGGAGCCACCACCTGGCAGGCTTTCCGCAAGGCTATTGTTCCCCTCGCGGCACCCGGGGTGTTCACCACGGCGATCATTGCGTTCTTCATCGCCTGGAATGACTTCGTGTACGGCATTTCGCTGACCTCAACCGATGCAGCAAGGCCGGTTCCAGCAGCCTTGGCCTTCTTCACCGGCGCCTCCCAGTTCGAAGAACCGACGGGCGCCATCTCGGCGGCCGCAATTATTGTCACCATCCCCGTTGTAGTGCTGGTGCTGGCGTTCCAGCGCCAGATCGTCTCGGGCCTAACCCAGGGCGCCGTCAAGGGCTAAGTTCCTTACGTCCGGTCGAAGAAAAGGATTTATTCTCATGGCATCGATCACCCTCAACCACCTCGTCAAGAAATACGGCGACGGCTTCCCTGCCGTCAACGATGTCAGCTTGGATATCGCAGACGGTGAGTTCATCATCCTGGTTGGCCCGTCCGGCTGCGGAAAGTCCACCCTCCTGCGGATGATCGTAGGTCTGGAAGACATCACGTCCGGAGACCTGCTGATCAACGGGGAGCGGGTGAATGACAAGGCACCCCGTGACCGCAACCTGGCCATGGTGTTCCAGAACTACGCCCTGTACCCGCACCTGACGGTCTTCGAGAACATCGCGTTCCCGCTGCGCCTCGCCAAGGGCAAGTACACCGATGAGCAGGTGAACAAGCTGGTGAATGACGCTGCTGCCACCTTGGAGCTGACTGAGCATCTGGACCGGAAACCTGCCAACCTTTCCGGCGGTCAGCGACAGCGCGTTGCCATGGGCCGCGCCATTGTCCGCCAGGCGGATGCCTTCCTCTTTGACGAGCCCCTCTCCAACCTGGACGCCAAACTGCGCGGACAAATGCGGTCGGAGATCTCGCAGATGCAGCGCCGGCTGGGAACCACCAGCGTCTATGTGACCCACGACCAGACTGAAGCCATGACCCTCGGCGACCGCGTAGCAGTGCTCAAGAAGGGCATCCTGCAGCAGGTGGCGTCGCCGCGCGAACTGTATGAACAGCCCATCAACCTCTTTGTCGCGGGCTTCATCGGCTCTCCGTCGATGAACTTCCTGCCGGCCACGGTGGACGGCAACGTGCTCCGGACTGCGGTTGGCGACATCACGATTCCCCAGGATAAGGCCAGCAAGGCCACGGGGAAGAACATTGTGCTCGTAGGGCTGCGGCCGGAGTTCTTTGAGGATGCCAAGTTTGTGGACGAGGCCAAGCTTCACCACGGCTCAACGTTTACCGCACCCATCAGCCACACCGAATGGCTGGGCAACGAGCAGTACGGCTACATCCCCTTCCACCCGGATCCTGAGGTCAAGGAACTCCTGGACAACTTGGCACGGGATATGGATGCCGACGAGCTCCGGCCGCAGATTGTGGTTACCATCGACGCAGCCTCCCGCATCCGCGGAGGACGCGACGCCGAGCTGTGGCTGGACACCCGCAAGGTGCATCTGTTCGATCCCGAGACCGGGGAGAACCTCACCCGGGATGCCGAAGCAGGTGCGGAGCTGACTGAGGAAGCCAACGCAGCACGTGCCGAAGAAATCGCCATGGCACACGAGAATGACAAGGTGGGCAGCGGAAACTAAGTTCCCGCGGATTTGCCCGGAGAAGCCCGGACGGCGGCAGGCCCGCGGTCCGGGCTTCTCCTGTTTCACCCGGTATCGTTTGATCGGTGCAGGGAACAACATCGGTAATCAAAGCAGTGGCCACGTGGCTGCTTGCCCTCATGCTCACCATCGCTGCGGCAGTGGTGGTCATTTATTTCGTCAATGCGAAGGTGTACGGGCCGGGGCACCAGGTGAGCAGCTACTTCGACGCCCTCCAAGAAGGGGACGGGGAACGCGCCCTGGGCCTGCTGGCCGCCACGGTTCCGCAATCCAATGCCGCCCTGCTGGACGGAGACGCGCTGCGGGCCGCAGCCGCGGACCTTGAGCTGGTTCAGATCGGTGAACCCCGCGACGCCGGTGAGGACAGGGTGGATATTGACGTCACCTATGCCATGGGCGGCGGGGAGGCGCAGAGCACCTTCCGCCTGACGCGTACTGAGAAGCACTGGTTCTTTTTTGACCAGTGGTCCTTTGTCCCTTCGGTCCTTCCCACGGTGACTGTCAGCGCCCCCAGCCAGCGCGAAGCCGTCCTCAACGGCGTTCAGGTGGCCCTGCCTGAAGAGACCACCACGTTTGCTTCCTTCTATCCCACCCGCGTGGAAGCTTCCTACGAATCGGAGTTCTTCGCCGCCCCGGCGGAATCAGGAGTCCTGACTTCGCCGCGTGACACCGTCTCACTGGTCCTGGCAACCGAGGCCACCGAGGCCCTGAGAAATGCCGTAGATGCCAAGGTCCGCGATTTTCTCGCCGGCTGCACCGGCGCCCAGGACCGGCTCGCCCCGCCGGGCTGTCCGTTCTTCCACTTCACCGACAACCGGGTCCAGCCGCCCATCGTCTGGGAAATCACGCAGTACCCGGAAGTCAATATTCGTTCGGTGTCGGGGAAGTGGGTACTCTCCCCGCTCAACGGCAAGGCCCGTCTCACCGCTGAGCAGACGGACCTCTTCAGCGGTGTCAAGAGCCCGCTGGAGGTTGAGAAGGATTTCAGCTTCGCCGCGCAGCTGTCCGTTGGTGCAGGCGAGGTGTCCGTTACTCCCCTGATCGACTAGCCCGGCCGGATGTCTGTGGCCGGGCTGGTCGATTGCCGCACAGATTCCGCTAGTCGAGCCCGCGCAGGTCCAGGGTGAGCTCAGTGTCTCCCGCGGCGTCGATGGTCACCGGGATGCCCCAGTCCTGCTGGTACAGGTGGCAGGCGGCGTGGTCGGGGATCTCGCCGCCGGGCTCGCCGTCGCAGGCCGCGGCGCGTGCCGTGATGTGCAGAACACCGCCGGAGACGGAGTCCGAAAGCACCAGCTCACGCGTCAGCCCGGTGGAAGTCCCTCCGCCGGAAACCAGCAGTTCCTCCGGAGAGGATGAGATCTTCAGCTGCGTGGGATCTCCCCACCGGTCGTCCAGCTTCTGGCCCTTGGGAGCGGCAAAGCGGACGGAAAGCGCCACCGTGCCCGCGGCCATCGGGCTGGCAGGGCGCTGTGTCTGCCGGGCACCCTCGTCCACCGACTGGGCTTCCTTGGGAATGGGCAGCCGCACCAGTTCGTGTTTGTTGGCTTCCACCACGATCAGCAGCGGTTCCCCGGCAGTGGTGTCCACCAGGACGCCGGAAGGCTCGGAGAGTCCGCGGGCCAGGGTGGAAACGGTTTCAGTTGCGGGGTCGTAACGGCGAACAGCACCGTTGTAGGTGTCGGCGATGGCCACCGAACCGTCCGGCAGCACTGCAACTCCCAGCGGGTGCTGCAAACGCGCCTCCCCGGCAGGCCCGTCGCGGAAGCCAAAGTCAAAGAGCCCGGCTCCGACGGCGGTGCTGACCGATACCCGTGTGGTGCCGTCGGCTGTACTAAAGGCCAAACGGCGAACCGCTGAGGTTTCCGAGTCGGCGACCCAGATGTTGCCGTCAGCGTCTTCGGCCAGGCCGGAGGACTGGGCAAACCAGGCCTCCGCACCGTCGCCGTCCAGCAGGCCTTCAAGCCCGGTGCCGGCCAGGATGCCCAGTGCGCCGGTGAGCGGATCGAAGCTGAAAATCTGGTGCGTGCCGGCCATGGCCACTACCAGCCGGCCCAGCGCAGTGGACCAGGTCACGTCCCACGGCGAGGACAGGGACACGGCCAGCGGGTCGGAGCCAAGGGCCGGCTGCACGGACGCCGATCCGGGTACGTCGCTGCCGGCCGCTGCGGCGGCTTCGGAGGGGTGGTCCGCGCCGGGTGCCCGCTTTGTCTGGTTGCCGGCGTCCAGGAGCCGCTGCACGCCGTTTCCGGCGACAGTGGTGACGGTTCCGGAGGCCAGGGCCACTGCGCGCAGCCGGTGGTTGACCGTGTCCGCCACCACGACGTCGTACCCGGTCTGCTCCGCCACGGCGGCAGGCAGGACGGCCAGGCCCTGGGGTTCGTTGAACTGTGCCGTGCCGGCGTCTCCGTCGCGCCATCCCTTGGTGCCGTCACCGATAACAGAGCGCACTGTGGTGAGATCATCCTCAAGTTCCACGAGGCGGTGGTGCCCGGTATCGGCCACCAGGAAGGTCCCGCCGGGAAGGGGAACGGCCTTGCCGGGAAAACGCAGGTTGCCGGCGGTGGGTTCGGCCGGAACGTACGGACCGTTTCCGCGGTGCAGCGTGCCCTTTGCTTCGTGCTCTTCGACGAGCTCGCTGATCAATGATTCGAGGCCGGCGGCGTGACCTTCACCCGACAGGTTGGCCACGATGTAGCCTTCCGGATCCAGGACCACCAGGGTTGGCCAGGCGCGGGCCGCGTAGGCCTGCCAGGTGATCAGCTCCGGGTCGTCCAGGACCGGGTGGTGGATTTCGTAGCGTTCCACAGCCGCTGCCAGGGCCACGGGGTCTGCCTCGTGCTCGAACTTGGGCGAGTGCACACCCACCGTCACCAGCACGTCGGAGTACTTCTCCTCCAGCGGGCGAAGCTCGTCCAGGACGTGCAGGCAGTTGATGCAGCAGAAGGTCCAGAAGTCCAGAAGCACGATCTTCCCGCGCAGGTCTTCCAGCCCGAGCTGGCGGCCGCCGGTGTTCAGCCAGTTGCGGCCCTCCAGGGCGGAGGCCCGCACCCGGTATCCGGTGCGCACAGTTTCAGTCATTAACGGTCTCCTTCAGAGCTGCTGGCATCCCGCTTGGCCAGATTGGCAAACATGTTGTTGTAAGCGGCCAGCTCAGCCTCATTATTCCTTTCGGCTGCCCGATCTTTACGCCGTGTTTCGCGGGCGTCAGTCCGGGACCACTGCAGCGCCACCCCAATGGCCACCATGACAGTGGGAATTTCGCCCAGGCCCCACATGATGGATCCGCCGAGCTGCTGGTCAGCGAGGGCGGACAGTCCCCAGTCCCGGCCCATGTTTCCAAAGTAGGAGGCCTGGATCAGGGAGGTTCCGCCCATGACCGCCACGCCGAAGAAGGCGTGGAAGGCCATCGTGGCCAGCAGGATCACCAGGCGCAGCGGATACGGCGCCCGGTAGGGCAGCGGGTCGATGCCGATCATGGTGAGGACAAAGATGTAGCCGGTCAGCAGGAAGTGCACAACCATCAGTTCGTGGCCCACATGCTGGCGCAGGGCGAACCCGAACAGCTCCGAGTAATAGAAGATCACGATGGACCCGGCAAAGTTGACGGCCGCGAAAATGGGGTTGGTGACCAGTTTGGAGAACCACGAGTGCACGCCGACGAGGATCCACTCCCGGATCCCGCGGGTGCCGTCCCCGCGCGGTGTCAGCGCCTTCAGGGCCAGTGTTACGGGGGCACCGAGTACCAGGAACAGCGGAACCACCATGGTCAGGGACATATGGGCCAGCATGTGGGTGCTGAAGAGCACCATGCCGTACACGGCAGGGGCACCGGACGTGACGTAGGTCAGCGCAGCAAGGCCAAACAGCCAGCACAGGGCACGAACAATTGACCACTTATCACCGCGGCGGCGCACCTTGACCATTCCGGCAATGTAGGAAATCGCCAGGACAAGCACGATCGCGACCCACAGCCAGTCGAAGCGCCACTCGGTGAGGTAGCGTTCATTCGTCAGTTCCGGCGGCAGGTCGTATCCGGTGAGGATCCGCGCCGGCGACGCGTTGGCCGGCAGCTCCTCCGGCCGCGGGGTGGCGGTGCGGCCCAGGGCCACGGCCACGCCGGAGACAGCGGCCATGATCAGCAGTTCCACACCGATCAGCTGCCAGAGAATGCGGTTGGCGCTCTTCGCCCGGGGGCCGCCCTGTTCGTTGGACCCTGCGGCGGATCCGGGAATCTTGGCGGGCAGCTGGGGAATGATCCAGCGGCGGTGCAGGAACCCGATCACGCCCAGCAGCAGGGTTGCCGCGGCCTTGAAAATAACCAGACTCCCCCACTCGGAATTCAGCTGGGAAAGAGAAGTGATGCGCAGGGAGGCGTTGATGACGCCGGACAGGAAGACCAGCGCGAAGGCGAAACCGGCAAGGGCGGAGTAGCGGCGCAGCACCACGCCGGTAATGGGACCCAGCTGGCGCGAGACAACAGCCAGGACAATGAGTCCGCCAATCCACAGGCACACACCGGCCAGGTGCAGCCCGATGGAGTTCACGGCGGCACTGTGGTCGTCGCCGCCTGCTGAGTGGCCGACGAGCGCGATGGGGATGATGGCCCCGGCGGCCAGCACGGTGGTGGCGGCGAGACCGTTCAGGGACCGGACACCGAAGGCCAGGGTGGTGACCACTGCTGCAATGATGCTCACTGCCAGCCAGGCGCGGCCGGTGGAGAAGTCGGTGACGAAGGCGCCAAGGCCCTGTGTGTAACTTGCCTCCGCGCTCAGCGGCAGGCCGGAGACATCCGAGTAGGTGAAGAGCAGCACGCCAACGGCGGCCAGCGTCCAGACCGCGGCGGCGAACCCTGCCAGTGACATGGCGCGGGCGAAGGCGGGGTGTTCCGGCTCATCCGCCCGGACCTTGCGGGACCGCGTGAATTTCAGCGACTTTGGCAGGATGGCGACTGAGAACACCAGCGCTCCAATGACCGCTGCCATGGCACCGTTCTGCACGGCCTTGGCAACAGGCAGGGCCCATCGGGTCAGTGCACCGGGGTCGGAAAGCTGCTGGGCCGCGGCGGCACCGGAGAAGACCAGCGCCCCGGCAAGGGCCGTGAACAGGACGGCAGCGGCGGCGGCGAGCCAGCCGCCCCGAACGGCTCCGGCAGACGTGGAAGCGCCGGACGGCAGGCGGGCGCCGGCGGTATCGGTGTTGGCAGTTTTAGGCACGATACCTATTCTCTACCCCCGGTAGAAATTTGGGCTAATTGCACAAAAAAGGCCGGCGCCCTCAGGCGCCGGCCCTTGCCTCAGGAACGGAGGTTACTTCTTGGTGGAGACAGCAGCCTTCAGCTTGGAGCCGGCGGTCAGCTTGACGCTGTGGCCTGCCGGGATCTGAATGGTTTCGCCGGTCTGCGGGTTGCGGCCCGTGCGGGCAGCGCGGTCAGTGCGCTCGACTGCGAGCCATCCGGGGATGGTGATCTTCTCGCCATTGGCAACGGAGGTTGCGAAGATGTCGAAGACAGCGTCGAGAACGCCGTTCACTGCCGTCTGGCTGTTGCCGGACTTCTCTGCCACTGCTGCAACAAGTTCACTGCGGTTCATAGCCAATTTATGTCCTCCTGGACTAGGTGTTAGCTCGAGCGGATCACGGATGCGAAACCGCCACTGTTGGAAACTTACCAGTCCGCGCCCGGAAATCAGGAAAAATCCGCTGTTTTTCGCGGTTTTTTCAGCTCTCAGCCCAGAAAAAGGTGCCATTTACCCCATCGAGGCCCTTAGCCTGTTTCCTTGCAACGGCGCGGATTTTACGCACACCCGCCGCCAAACAGCTCCGGGGCATGCAAAAGGGCGGCAACCCGTAGGTTGCCGCCCTTTTGAAAGCTTAGTTAAGCAGTGCTTACCAGCTGGACTTCTTCACGCCGGGCAGTTCGCCTGCGTGGGCCATGTTGCGGAAACGCACACGCGAGATACCGAACTTCTGGAGGGTACCGCGGGGGCGGCCGTCAATCTGGTCACGGTTGCGAAGGCGTACCGGCGAGGCGTTGCGCGGAAGCTTCTGCAGGCCGAGGCGTGCAGCTTCGCGGGCTTCGTCGGTAGCGTTCGGATCCACCAGGGTCTTCTTCAGTTCGAGGCGCTTCGCAGCGTAGCGCTCAACAATGACCTTGCGCTGCTCATTGCGGGCAATCTTTGACTTCTTTGCCATTCTTAGCGCTCCTCACGGAATTCGACGTGCTGGCGGACCTTGGGGTCGTACTTCTTCAGGACCATGCGGTCCGGGTCGTTACGACGGTTCTTGCGGGTCACGTAGGTGTACCCGGTGCCGGCGGTCGACTTCAGCTTGATGATCGGACGTACGTCCTTGTCCTTAGCCACTAGAGCTTCACACCCTTCGCGATAAGGTCAGTGATGACGGCGTCGATACCGCGCACGTCAATCGTCTTGATGCCGCGGGCCGAAACCTGCAGCGTCACATTGCGGCGCAGGGACGGAACCCAGTAGCGCTTCTTCTGAATATTCGGGTCGAACCGGCGCTTGTTGCGGCGGTGCGAGTGCGAAATGCTGTGACCAAAGCCGGGGATGGCTCCGGTGACCTGGCAATAAGCTGCCATGATCTCTCCTCCAGTTGTAGTAAATATGACGGTCCTCAAAAAACAGACACAGGGCGTTTGCCTAAGCACCTGCCATAAAGAGCGTCCCGCCACCAGTTTTGACACCGTTATTACTGCGACTTTCCGGAGGTTGACCTGGCGGGGTGAGATCCAGCCGAAGTGCCTCGCCGCGGGGAAGACGGTGAAGTTCAGGATGCCAAGCAGTATCTGCCGGGACAGCCTTCAATTCTAGGTTTATACGGGTGGCCGCGCAAATGTCTCCAGGCCCGCCTTACGGCATCTCTCTCGAACATAGGCGCAACTTAACGCCTCTCTATCCTAGGGGCAACCCGGCTTTCATTCAAACCGGCGGGATACTGTACCCGTTAAAGGTGCCTGACCTCACCCTTTAGACGGCGATGACGGCGTTTGTACTGCCCCGTCCGCCCCGACAACCACCACTGCCGCCTCCGGATCCAGCTCAGCGCCGTCGAGTTCGGTGCCGCCGCCCACCACTGCGCCGGCATCCACAATGGCGTTGCGCAGCTTTGCGCCGGAACGGATCTTCACGTCACCCAGGAGAACGCAGTTCTCCACTTCAGCGCCGGCTTCCACCAGAACGCCGGCCCCCAGGACGCTGCGCCGGACGCTGCCTTCCACCCGGGAGCCCGGCGCGAGGAGGCTGCTGGAAACCCGGGCCGCCTCGCCGGCGAAACCGGGCAGCCGGCGCGGTGAGGCACTGAGGATGGGCCATTGAGGATCATCGAAGTCCAGCCCGCGGCCGTCAATCAGGTCCATGTGGCCCTCGTGGTAGCTGCTCGGCGTGCCCATGTCCCGCCAGTAGCCCTCCAGACGATGTTCGGCCACCTTTTCCGTCTCCACCAGGTAGGGAATCAGCTGGTCGCCGTAATCCTCCAGCTGGCAGTCCCTTTCCATCAGCTCATCCATGGCGTTCAGGAGCACGGCTGCGTCGTAAAGGAAGATTTCGGCAGCCACGAGGTCGGTTTTGGGCTTCTCCGGCTTGTACTCAAAGCCGGTCACGAAGCCGTCCTTCGCCTCCACCACACCGTGGTCGGAGGGGTTCCTGCGGATCTTGGTCGTAACCACGGTCAGGGCAGCACCGGAACGCTCATGGGTGGCAAGAACCTCCCGGTAATCGAGCCGGTAGAGATGGTCGGCGCTGAGCACCAGGACCAGGTCCGGATCATAATCGCGGATGTAGTCGGCCTGGCGGTACAGAGCGTCAGCATTGCCTTGCGCAAACCCCTCCCCTTCGCCGCCCTGATAGGGCGGCAGCACCCGCAGGCCCCCGTTGGTCCGGTCCAGGTCCCAGGGGCGGCCGCTGACCAAATGGTCATTCAGTGACTTGGGCTTGTACTGCTCCACGATCCAGACGTCGGACAGGCCGCTGTTGTGGAGGTTTGACAGGGGAACATCGATCAGGCGGTAGGAGCCGGCAACCGGCATGGCAGGCTTGGCCCGGTGGTCCGTGAGGGAGCCAAGGCGGCCTCCCGTTCCGCCGGCAAGAATCAGTGTCAGAATGCGGGGGGTGTGCATGTGGTACCTCTCGCTGGGGGGGGCGTGTTGACTGCTCTCCATTTACACCAAGGCTAACAAAATGCCCTGACGCCGCTCTCAGGAGGGATCGGCGGGGGTGTTGTCTTCAACGATGCTGTTGCCCGGTTCCAGCCGGCCCAGGATGCGCCGGCCAATGCGTTCGAGGTCACTCACGTCGCGGGCGTCCAGTCCGTCGAAGACCAGATCCCGGACGGAGCGGACGTGGTCGGGAGCGAGTGAGGCCAGGGCTGCCATACCCTCGTCCGTGAGCGCGGCCATGGTGACGCGGGCGTCGTCGGGCGACTGCGAGCGTTCCATCCAGCCGCGGCCCTCAAGTTTCTTCACCACGTGCGAAAGCCGGGAGAGGGATGCGTTGGACCGGGCCGCCAGTTCACTCATCGGCAGCGCACGCTCCGGTGCCTCGGAGGTCATCGCCAGCACGTGGTAATCGAAAAGCGTGATCCGTGCCCGCTTGGACAGGTCTGCATCCAGCGTGGGGTTGAGCCGTGTGGCCACGGCGTAAAGAGCCAGCCACGCCCGTCGTTCATCGGGACTCAGCCAGGGGACGGAGGAGAACTCGGTGTCGCTCATTTGTCTATACTCCCATGGTTGCTTGAGCCTTCAATGATTCGGCGGGCGGGGCCGGCGCGCTTAGCTGTCCTGTTGTTTAGGCGCCCCGGTGCCTTCCACACCGAACGGCAGGGAATCGACGTCGAGCCGGGGATTCTCATCCTGGGTTGCCACAAGCTCGCGTGCCTCGGCGTGAGTATCCACGCTGGGCATGGACCCGGGCATGGGCCGATTGGCGGATTCCTTCATGATGTAGACGGCCACTGCTCCCACAACGGAAGTTGCCATCAGCCAGAATGCCGGCATCAGGTCATTGCCGGTCAGATTGATCAGCCCCTGCATGATCAGCGGTGCGGTGCCGCCGAAGATCGCCACGGCGAAGTTGTAGGAGATGCCCATGGCGCCGTAGCGGCTCGCCGTGGTGAACAGTGCCGGAAGCGCCGAGGCGAGGTTGGACACGTAGAGGGTCACGGGAACGGCCAGCAGGCCCAGTCCCAGCAGGGTCGACCAGACAGGGCCGTGGGCAATCAGCAGGAACGCCGGAACGGCCAGCACAATGGTGGACCCCGCGCCCATCAGCAGCACCGGACGGCGGCCGATGCGGTCCGACAGCTTTCCGCAGAGAGGAATGCACAGTGCCATCGCCACCAGGACGGGGATGGTCAGCAGTGTGCCGTGCACGGCGTCGTATCCCATTGAGTCGGTGAGGTAGGACGGCATGTAGGAGGTCAGGGTATATCCGACAGTGTTGGCTGCGGCTACCAGGACCATGGCGACGATGATCGGGCGCCAGTACAGGCCAATCATGGCCAGCGTTCCCGGAGGTGCCGTTTCGCCGTCGGGCTTCCCCGAAGCTGCGTTCTCCTCCTGCGCATCCAGGGTGGCCTGGAAGGCCGGTGACTCTTCAATCTTGAGCCGGAAGTAGATGGCGATCAGGCCCAGGGGGCCTGCAACGAGGAAGGGAATGCGCCAGCCCCAGTCGAGCATGGTTTCGGCACTGAGCGTCAACTGCAGGATGGACACGACCCCGGCGCCGAGGGCAAAGCCCATGTAGCTGCCGAGGTCAAGAATGCTGGAGAGGAAGCCGCGGCGCTTGTCGGAGGCGTACTCCGTCACGAAGGTTGTGGCACCGGCGTACTCGCCGCCGGTGGAGAAGCCTTGGAGCAGCTTCATGAGGACCAGCAGCACCGGAGCCCACATGCCGATCTGGTCGTAGCCGGGGAGGAGGCCGATCACGAACGTTGAGCCGGCCATCAGCATCAGAGTGGTGGCCAGAGTCTTCTGGCGGCCCAGACGGTCGCCGAGCCGGCCGAAGACAATTCCGCCGAGCGGGCGGGCCAGGAAGGTGGCGGCGAAAACGCCCAGGCTGAAGATCAGCTGGGCGGAGGCGTCGGCCTCGGAGAGGAAAACCGCTCCCATGGTGACGGCAAGATAGCCGTAGACACCAATGTCGAACCATTCCATGGTGTTGCCGACGACGGTTCCGCCCACGGCTTTCTTCATCATCGATTTGTCGACAACATTCACGTCGTCAACCTTCAGGCGCCGGCGCCTCAGGACGGGGCGGCGGAGAGTGGGTGCATCTTTAGGCATGTTGGCTTTCTTTCCTAGAAGTCAGCTGCGTGTATCGGAAGCAACCGGCCGGACGCCGCAACAGGCGTCAGGCAGACCAACAAGTTTAGGAAAAACAGCGGGGGTTACCGAATTATCAGTGTTCTGATGATGCGTTCAGGACACCATTTGCCGGGAAAACACCCATGCAGTCATTGGGCTCTTGGGGAATTCTGTGAATCACCTCACCCTGGAGGTTTTACGCACCGTTCAGGGGCCCTTTTTCAGGAACGGACCGGAACTTTGGGGTGTACCGGAATCGGGTATTTAGGGGTCAGATTGTCACCTGAGGAAACCCCCCGCAGCCGGCGCCCGACCCACGGTCCGAGGTATTCCCGAGCCCACTGGGCATCACGGCGCAGTTGCTCGGCACGGGTCCGCGCAGGCAGCTCGTCCAGCTCCGGGACATCGATGGTGTCGGTGCGGCGCAGGACTTCGAGGACTTTCTTGGCGGTGAACATATGTCCGGCCGGGGCCATGTGCAACCGGTCTATGTCCCAGTACCTTTCGTCCTGCAGTTCCTTCATGCGCCAGTAATCCACGAGCTCGGCACCGTGGCGGTCAGCGACCTCGCGCACCAGCTCGTTGTACAGCGCCGTCCGCCCCCGGGTGGCCCCAAACACCGGTGACCGGCCCGAATCGAATCCGGTGAACATCAGCACAGCGGCGCCGGAGGCACGCAGCTTGGCAATGGCGCCGTCGTACGAGTCCATCAGTGTGTCGATGTCCACCCGGGGGCGCAGGATGTCGTTGCCGCCTGCGTAAATGCTCACCAGCGTTGGTTCCAGTGCGATGGCGGCGTCCACCTGTTCCGCCAGGACCTGATGCAGTTTCTTGCCGCGGATCGCCAGATTGGCGTATCCCCAGGAGTCTTCGGCGAGGATCAGCTGCTCGGCGACGCGGTCCGCCCAGCCCCGCACCCCGTTGGGCAGGGAGTCATCCCAGTCCCCCACGCCTTCAGTGAACGAATCGCCCAAAGCCACATACCGAGAAGTAAAAGTCACTCCCACAGGGTACAAGTTGATTCTGTTGTTTCCGCATTGACAGCTAGCTGCACGCCCGGCGGATTAGACTCTGAACAATACCGTCACCGTTTCGCAGTACACCGCGAGCAACCAAAGGAACCCATGGCCAGCTCAGCAGCCGGACCGCGCCAACGTGCCGCAGTCATCATGAACCCCATCAAAAAGACCGATGTGGACATCCGCGCCCTGGTTGAGAGCGCCTGCCGGGACCAGGGCTGGGATGAGCCGCTGTGGCTGGAAACCACCAAGGAAGATCCGGGGCGCGGCATGGCCAAAGAGGCCCTGGAAGCCGGCGTGGATGTGGTGATCGCGGCCGGCGGCGACGGAACCGTACGCTGTGTTGCCGCCGAACTGGCAGGCACTGACACGCCGCTGGGGCTGATCCCGCTTGGAACGGGGAACCTGCTGGCCCGCAATCTGGATATCGCCGTCGACGATCCGGAGGCCGCGGTTACCGCCGCACTTACCGGAACGGACCGCAATATCGACGTCGTCCACGTCACCCTGGACCGCGCGCTGGAAGGCGACGTTTTCCTGGTCATGGCCGGGCTCGGGTACGACGCCGCTCTCATGGGCGATACGAACGACACGCTCAAGGACCGTGTCGGCTGGCTGGCCTACATTGACGCTGGTGTCCGAAACCTGCCAGGCAAACCGGTCAAGAGCACCATCCGGCTCGACGGCGGCAAGGAGATCTCCGGCTTTCCCCGCAGCGTGATGGGCGGCAACTGCGGAAAGATCATGGGCGGCCTGGAGATTTTCCCCGGTGCCCGGATTGACGACGGGCTGCTGGACATCATGACCATGGCCCCCAAGGGGCGGTTGGGCTGGCTCGGTGTTGTGGCCGGACTGCTGCGCCGGGGGAAGGGCAAGGGAACTTCCGTGGAGTATTACCAGTGCAAGGAAGCTGAAATCTTCACGCAGACCCCGCAGGAATTCGAAGTTGACGGTGACCACCTGGGCAAGGCCTCGCATGTGGCTTTCCGCGTCGATCCCAGCGCTTTGCGGGTTCGGATGCCGCAGGGTGAGAAGGATCCGGCCATTCTGACCGACCCTGAAGTCTAGAAGGCCGCTGCCCCGGGCCAGGGGCAGCGGCCTTCGTTGCTAGAGTCCCATCCAGACTGCGGGATCCTGATATTCGCCATCTTTCAGCACTTCAAAGTGCAGGTGAGGTCCGGTGGAGTTTCCGGTGCTTCCAACGGCCCCGACCTCCTGGTTGATATCCACCCACTGGCCCACCTCGACAAAGATGTCATTCAGGTGGTTATAGGTGGTTTCGACACCGTCTCCGTGGTCAACAACAACCCGCAGTCCGCCGTACTGGTGATATTCCGCATACACCACGGTGCCAGGCGCAATTGATTTGACGGGTGTGCCCAGATTGGCACCGAAATCAATTCCGGTGTGCCATTCCAGTGCACCGTTTCCAAGCAGCGGGTTTTCCCGCCAGCCGAACGGAGACGTGACGCGTAGCTCGTCCAGCGGCACCGACGGGGGTTCCGGAGCCGGTTCTGCGGGCGCCTCCTCCACAGGCGTCGTGGATCCCTGGCCGTTTTCCGCAGGGGGCGCTTCGGCCGGCTCCCCGGAATTCTCTCCGGGTTCCGCAGAGCTGTCTCCGTGTTCCGCGGACAGTTCGGAAGTCACAGATGCCCGCTCCAAAAGGAGCGCATCCTGCCCGGCGCTGTGGGCAGTGCCTGCCACGGCCGACCCGAGCACCAGCGCCGCCCCGGCCCCGAGGGCACAGGTTTTGCGAGCGGGGGTGGACAGCCAGCGCAGGTCTGCCGGCAGGGATTGAACGGCCGCCGGTACCTTTTCGAGCCGGTACCTCATTGTCTCCGGCCAGTGCTTTGCAAGTCTCGAGGAAATACTCTTTCCGGGCGGTGCGCTTTCTGTGGTCCAGCTGAGGACCTTTTCCCGCAGGTCCGGCAGGATACGGTCCCGCAGTTCCGGCAGAAGCCGTTCCCGGATTTCAGTGAAATGATCTGAGTACTTCGTCGTAATCCATCACCTCTTGTGCAGTTGTCGGCAAAGGGGCAGTGAACAGCAATAGTTCTCATAGGCGGGAGCCAGGCTCCCACTCGTTTCACTTTACCGACGCGGCACTTTGGGATGAAAGCAATTGTGATGAAGGTCAGTCATCCCTTGGCGGCAGATCACACTCCGTAGAGGTGGCTCCGAACCTTAGCCTTCGGCGCGTCCCCTGCGCCAATAGCCCATGAACGCAACCTGTTTGCGGTCAATTCCGGCTTCGCTCACCAGATAGCGGCGCAACCCGCGGACCACGGCGGCCTCGCCGGCAATCCAGGCGTAGAACGGCAGCGCGCCCGACGGCGTGTGCGGGTTGGGTGTTCCCTGGACGGCCGCCGGAGTAAGCCGCTGAGGTGTCTCCCAAAGGATGGTTTCGTCCACGTTGATGTCTTCGATCCGGGGGCGGGGCGGCACCGGCGCACCGTCCACGGAGGCCCATCCGGGAAGCGCCACGGCCTCCCGGACAGCGGCGTCCAGCAGTTCACCGTGGGGCCGGCCGCTTCGGGCAAGCCAGCTCACCCGGACCGAGGATTCCGTGGATACCTGCTGCTCGTCGGCGGCTGTTGGAACTTCCAGAAGGGCGTGGCCGGTCACGTCCCGGGGCAGGCTCTCCAGGATGGCCGTGATCGCCGGTACGGCCGTTTCGTCGCCCGCCAGCAGGATGTGGCGGGCCATCCCGGGACGCCATTCAATCCCGCCGTAAGACTCCGCCGTGACACAGTGGGCGGCGTTGGGCCCAATGATGCTGACCCGGTCCCCCGGTTCCGCAGCGGCAGCCCAGCTGGACGCGGGGCCGCCCCTGCCCTCTTCATCGAAGTGCAGGACAAAATCGACATCGATCTCCGGCTCGGCACCCGAGCACCGGGCAGCACGGACGGTGTAGGTGCGCATGGAACCGCGCACAGCCTCGTCCAGCTGCAGCCAGTTCCGGTACCAGGCGGTATCACTGCAGTCGAACTCCGGCACCGGAATCCGGTTGCCGTCAGCAGCAATCGAAGGAACCACCACTTTGATCCGCAGATCGTGGGTCTGTCCCTGGATCCCAAACTCGGAAAGGCTCGGACCCGCAAAGGTGATGCGCTGGAAGTTTTCGCTCAGGCGCTGGACCCGCCGCACTTGGACGTCGAAGCACATCACGGCTCCGGCACCTGAGGCACGGCGTGCCTTGCGGGGTACCGCTGTTGCTCCGGTGCGGGTGCTGACCTGAGTCATGATGCGGCCTCCAGGCGGGTTTTTGGTTCGCGTGCGGTTAGGGTGTCGTGCGGGTTGGGCAGGTAGCCCACCTCTCTGGCAGGGTCCTCATCAGCCGGCTGCAACGCATGATGACGGCCAATGGGAACCACCATAGGGGTTCCGGAGACAGGATCGGGAATGACTCTGGATTCCAGACCAAAAACGTCACGGACCAGGTCTTCGGTGACGACGTCGGCCGGGGCGCCCTGAGCGGCGACGGCACCGGACTTCATTGCAATCAGGTGGTCTGCATAGCGGGCGGCGAGATTCAGGTCATGCAGCACGATCGCCACGGTGGTGCCTGCCCGCCGGTTCAGGTCCGTGATCAGGTCCAGCACTTCAATCTGGTGGGTGACGTCCAGGAAGGTGGTGGGCTCATCCAGCAGAAGAATCCGGGTCTCCTGCGCCAGGGCCATGGCAATCCACACCCGCTGGCGCTGGCCTCCCGAGAGCTCATCAACGTTCCGCTCCGCCAGGTCCAGAGTGCCGGTGGCTTCCAGTGCGGCGGCAACGGCGTCGTCATCCCCGGGTGTCCACTGACGGAACCAGCCCTGGTGCGGGTAGCGGCCGCGGCCCACCAGATCCGCCACGGTGATGCCGTCCGGCGCCACCGGAGTCTGGGGCAGCAGGCCCAGGGTGCGTGCCACCTCGCGGGCAGGCCGGGAATGGATGTCCCTCCCGCCCAGCAGCACCGTGCCGCCGGCAGGTTTGAGCAGCCGCGAGAGGCCGCGCAGCAGTGTGGATTTGCCGCAGGCATTGGCGCCGACAATGATCGTGATCTGCCCGGCGGGGAGTGTGACCGACAAACCGTCCACCACCAGGCGCTCGCCGTAGGAAAGAACCAGGTCCTGTGCGCTCAGGGTGTTCGGATCAGGGGTATTATCCATCTCAGCCTCCTCGGCCTACACGGTTGGAAGTCACCAGCAGCCACAGCAGGAACGGCGCCCCGAGGGCACCTGTCACCACGCCCACGGGCAGTGAAACACCCGGAACCAGATTGGCTCCGACAAAATCTGCGGCCAGCACGATGACGGCGCCCACCAGGGCGGAGACCGTTAGGGAGTGCCGCCCGCCCAGCAGGCGCCTGGCAATCGGGCCGGAGAGAAAGGCAATGAAAGCCACTGGTCCCGCGGCAGCGGTGGCCACGGCAGCCAGAGCCACCCCGGCCACCAGCAACCCCAGTTTGGACGCCTCAACCCGCAGTCCAAGCCCCGCTGCTGTGTCCTCTCCCAGCTCCAGCCCGCGCAGCCGGCGCGCAAGGACCGCAGTAACGGGCAGCAGCACAAGCAGGGCCAGGGCCAGAACGGCGGCACGGTCCCAGTTGCTGGAGTTCAGCGAACCGTTCAGCCAGACCAGCACCTGGGAAGCGGTTCGCACATCGGCACGCGTCATCAAAAAGGTCACCAGCGCCTGCATAACGGCGGCGAAGCCGACGCCGACCAGAATCAACCGGTAGCCGGCTGCACCGCCGCGCCGGGAAAGCAGGTAGATGGCCATCGCGACAGCCAGGGCTCCGCACAGGGCGGCCAGGGAAACAGTTGTCCCGGCGGCACCGAAGACCACTATGGCCACCACGGCACTGGCACTGGCTCCGTAGCTGATGCCAATGATGTCCGGACTGGCCAGCGGGTTGCGCAGCATGGTTTGGAAAATGCTGCCGGAAATCCCGAAGGCGGCACCCACCAGAAGTCCAATAACGGCGCGCGGCAGCTTGCTCTCCATCACGATGAACGTGGCACCGGGAATCTGTTCCCCGCCGAGTATCCGGAAGAAGTCCGGGATGGTGACGGTGTAGGTGCCCAGCAGGATACTGACTGCAAAGAGAACGACGACGGCGGCCGCCAGGACAGTGGTCACCACGCGGCCCCGTTTCAGGGACCGGCGGCGGGCGGCGCGGACCAGGAGGGCTCCCGGTCCGGTTGCGGAACGGTCCAGCAATGCGCTCACAGCTGGGCCTGCTTCCGCCGCCGGACGAGCCAAATAAAGACAGGGGCTCCGATGACGGCGGTCATGACGCCCACTGGAATTTCTCCCGGCGGGAGGGCTAGGCGCCCAATGATGTCGGCAATGATCAGCAGCACCGGCGCCAGGACCAGGGAAAAGGGAAGGATCCACCGGTAGTCCGGTCCGGTGAAGGACCGGACCATGTGCGGGATCACCAGGCCGACAAAGCCGATCGGGCCTACGGCGGCCGTGGCGGCACCGCACAGCAGCACCACTCCCAGGGCAGTGATGCCGCGGCTGAGGCCCACCCGCTGCCCCAGCCCCCGGGCCACGTCATCCCCCAGGGACAGACCGTTCAGTGCCCGGCCGGCGCACAGCGTGATGACGGCGCCGGCTGCCAGGAAGGGAACGACGGCGCTGATCACGTCCCAGCCCCGACCGGACAGACTGCCCGCCTGCCAGAAACGGAAGATGTCCAGTGTCTGCTGGCTGGAAACCAGCACTGCGCTCATGAGCGAAGTCAGGCCGGCGGACAGGGCCGCCCCGGCGAGGGCCAGTTTGACCGGAGTGGCGCCTTCCCTGCCCAGGCTCGCCACGGTGTACACAAGGACGGCGGCCAGTGCCGCGCCGGCCAGCGCAAACCAGATGTAGCCAAGGAAGGTGGAAATGCCGAACCCGTAAATGCCGAGCACCACAAAGAAAGCCGCTCCGGCGTTGACCCCCAGAATTCCGGGGTCCGCCAGTGGATTGCGGGCCACGCCCTGCATGGCGGCCCCGGCCAGCCCCAGTGCACCTCCTGCCAGCAGGCCAAGGACGGTGCGGGGAATTCTCGACACCACCACCGCATGGTCTCCGTTGCCGGGGTCGTAGGAGGTGAGGGCTTCGAGCACGGTTCCAAAGGGCAGCGCCCGTGCGCCGAAGGCCACGGATGCCAGGCAGGCCAGCGCCAGCACGCCGATCGCGGCCGCCAGCAGGGCCGCCCGGCGGCCGTTCCGAGGAACCGCCGTGCGGGACGGTATTTGCCCTTCCGTCCCGGCAAAGCGGAGGGTTTTAGGTGCCGGTGCGGAGGAGCTGGCGTTCACGCCCACCGCGGCACCTCCTTAAGACGGAATGATCTTAAGTAAGGCTAACCTACGGTCCCGGTCCTTAAGAAACGTTTCTGTGCCCTATTCGCCGGGGCGGAAAGCAATCAGCGCGCGCCGTGCCCCGGGGCCACCTCTTCGCCGGGACGCACCGGGCCCGGCGGGGTTCCGTTGCCGAACGGCCGGCCGCCGAGCTGCTCCCGGTGATGCTCGGTGAGCCACCCGGACAAATCCGGCCCCTTGGGAACGATCCCCGTGGGGTTAATGTCCTCATGGACGATGTAGTAGTGGGCCTTGATCTGCTCGAAGTCGACAGTGTCGCCAAAGCCCGGCGTCTGGAAGAGGTCCCGGGCGTAGCCCCAAAGGTTCGGCATCTCGGTGAGCTTGTTCCGGTTGCATTTAAAGTGGCCGTGGTAGACCGCATCGAAGCGGACCAGGGTGGTGAACAGGCGGACGTCGGCCTCGGTGATGGTGTCGCCAATGAGGTAGCGCTGGCGGGAGAGCCTGTCCTCCAGCCAGTCCATTGCGGCCCACAGGCGGTCATAGGCGGCGTCATACGCCTCCTGCGATCCGGCGAAGCCGCAGCGATACACGCCGTTGTTGATCTCGGTGAAGACGCGCTTGTTGACGGCCCGCATTTCCTCCATGTGCTCTGCAGGCAACAGGTCCGGGGCACCCTCGCGGTGGAAGTCCTTCCACTCAGTGGAGAAATCCTCGGTGATCTGCGGAAAATTGTTGGTCACCACGGCGCCGCTGGGAATGTCCACGACGGCCGGTACGGTGATGCCGCGGCTGTAGCCGGGTGTGCGGCGGAAGAACGCCTCCTGCAGGCGTTCGATCCCCAGCACCGGGTCCCTCCCGTCCGGATCCAGGTCAAAGGTCCAGCTCCGGGCATCGTGGGTGGGGCCGGGGGTGCCCAGCGAAATGGCATCTTCAAGACCCAGCAGGCGCCGCACAATGATGGTCCGGTTGGCCCAGGGGCAGGCCCGTGCTGCGATCAGCCGGTATCTGCCGGCTTCCACCGGATAACCGTCCCGGCCGTCGCGCGTGATCCGCGTTTCAATGTAGTTGGTGTCCCGGGTGTATTCCGTACCGCCGGTGACATAGGCTCCGCGAGTGCTGAAGCCGGACCCGTTGTCCTGGTCTGTTGCCGTGTTCTCAGCCATGGGAATCCTCGTTCGGGTGGGTGTGCCTGATCCTGCACTCAACACTAGTGGCTCCGAACCGGTCCCGGCTGCCCCCTGCTCTGGGGGCCGCCTCCCCGGTAGAGTCTAAGGACTACGCTTGCTTATCCACGATCACCACAGCCGGAGGAATTGAGCCACATGCGAGTAGCTGTCATCGGAGCAACCGGAAACGTCGGCACAGCCCTGCTCCGTCGGCTGGCCCAGGCCCGCAGCGAACGTCCGGAGGGCCTGGAGATCGTGGGCATTGCCCGGCGGATCCCCGACGGCGGCACCCCGCCGTACGACGGCGTTCAGTGGCACAGCATCGATATCGCCACCTCTGAGGGCCGTGAAAAGCTGACGGAGGCGCTGCGCGGGGCCGACGCCGTCGTCCATCTCGCCTGGGCCATCCAGCCCAACCGGGACGAGGCGGAGCTGCACCGCATTAACGTGCACGGCACCGAAAACGCGCTGGCCGCTGCGGCGGCCGCCGGCGTGCGCCAGTTTGTCTGCGCCTCATCCGTGGGCGCCTACTCCCCCGCACCCAAGGACCGGCTCACCGATGAGTCCTGGCCGGCGCGCGGCATCGCCAGCTCACACTACAGCCGGCACAAGGGCGAGCAGGAAGCACTGCTGGACAAGTTTGTTCGCGAGTACCCCGAAATCCCGGTGGCCCGGCTTCGTCCGGGGCTGATTTTCTCCTCGGATGCAGGCACGGAAATCGGCAACTACTTCCTGGGCCCGCTGGTGCCGAAGTTCATCCTGAACAAGCTGCGGCTGCCGCTCATCCCCCTGCCCAAGGAGTTCTCCTTCCAGGTTGTCCACGCTGATGACATCGCCGATGCCTACTGGCGCGTGGTGGACCAGCGGGCCGAGGGCGCCTTCAACATTGCCGCCGATCCGGTAATCACCCCGGAGCTGCTGGCCGGAGTACTCGGTGCCCGCCGGCTGCTGAACATCCCGGTGAAACTGGTGCGCGCCGTCGTCGGCCTGACCTGGGCCGCACACCTGCAGCGCACCGATCCAGGATGGATCGACATGGCCGCCGGTGCTCCGCTCATGGACACCTCACGGGCACGGGATCTGCTGGGCTGGACTCCGCGGCGCACCTCGGTGGAGGCGTTGAGGTTTGTCCTGGACGGAATGACGGACGGCGACGGAGTCAAAGGCTCGCCGCTGCTCGCTCCCCGCCGCTGAGCGCCGCCTCGGTGTCCTCCTCCAGCAGCTGTGCGTTCAGCGCCACTGCCAGACGGTAGGCGTCACCGGCTACCGCCACCACTTGGCCGGACGGATCGGTGACGTTCCCGACGGCCCAAATCCGGTCTGCCCCGGTCCGGCCGTTGTCATCCGTTTCCAGGCACCCGTCCGCGTCCAGGGTGCATCCCGGAATGTCGGCCAGCGCAGGATCAACAGTGGCCACCGGTTCGCAGAACAGGGCACGGCACGGGACGGTCCGGCCGTCCGCCAGGGCCACCGCGTCCAGGGCGTCCTCGCGGATGAGCAGCCGCTGTGCCGTCCCCTCCACAACGTCCACGCCCATAGCCGCCAGGGAACGGACGTCATCGTCTGAAAGCTCGAGTCCGTCCTGGACGATCAGGGTCACGTCCGCGGAGAAACTCCGGACCAGGATGGACTGCTGGACGGAGCTTTGGCCCGTCCCCAGAATGGCCAGCGCCTGGTCCCTCATCTCCCAGCCGTGGCAGTAGGGGCAGTGCAAAAGGTCCCGGCCCCACCGTTCCCGGGCACCGGCAATGTCCGGCAGGGTGTCCCGGAGCCCGGTCGCCAGCAGCAGATGCCTGCCCTGCAGCACCCTGCCGTCGGAAAGCTCGGCCTGCCGGTCCTCGTTCACGCGGATAACCTGCCCGGACACCAGCTCAACGTCGTACCGCTCCAGGTCCGACCGGCACAGCCGCACAAGTTCCGCAGGCGAAATGCCGTCCCGGGAGGGAAAGCCGTGAACCTGGTCCGCGGGACCGTTCCGGGGCTGGCCTGCGTCCACAACCGCAACCCGGCGGCAGGCCCGCCCCAGCACGGTGGCAGCTGTCAGACCGGCTATTCCGCCGCCGATAATGACCACGTCATAGCGGTCGGCGGGGTCTACAAACGCATTGGAAGATCGAGTCATGATTCTTTTCTATCGCACTTTTCAATAATCGTCAGCAGGCTTAGTTTTACTCCATGACGAACAACCCGCAGGCAGTTTCCGCCTCAAAACTCAAACAGGGCATCACCGGCCCCATGCTGTACCTCTTCATCCTTGGGGATGTCCTGGGTGCAGGCATCTATGCGCTGGTGGGCGAGGTGTCCGGCGAAGTGGGCGGAGCCATCTGGGTGCCGCTGGCGGCAGCGCTGCTGCTGGCACTGCTCACCGCATCCTCGTACGCCGAACTCGTTACGAAGTACCCCAAGGCCGGCGGGGCCGCTGTCTTCGCGGAGCGCGCCTTCAAGCGTCCGGCACTGTCTTTCATGGTGGGATTCTGCATGCTCGCCGCCGGTGTCACGAGTGCTGCCGGCCTGTCGCTGGCCTTTACCGGCGACTACCTCAACGCCTTCCTGGACGTTCCTCCGGTGCCTGCAGCCATCGTTTTCCTGCTGCTCGTTGCCCTGCTCAACGCGCGGGGGATCTCCGAATCGGTACGGACCAATGTAGTCATGACCGTCATTGAACTCTCCGGCCTTGTCCTCGTCATCGTGCTGGTGGCCGTGATGGTTGGCCGGGGCGACGGCTACACGGAACAGATCACCCAGTTCCCCGCCGGCGCCAACCCGGCAACGGCGGTGCTGGGAGCCTCCCTGCTTGCGTACTACTCTTTTGTGGGATTTGAGGTCTCAGCCAATGTTGCGGAAGAGGTCCGGGACGTCAGCCGGGTGTATCCCCGGGCGCTGTTCGGGGCGATGCTCACCGCCGGGGTGGTGTACCTGCTGATCGGGATCGCCGCATCCAGTGCGCTGCCCACGGAGGAGCTTGCAAATTCCAGCGGCCCGCTCCTGGCAGTAGTCAGCGCCACGGGCTTCGGCCTGCCGGATTGGTTCTTCAGCCTGATTGCACTCGTGGCTGTCGCCAACGGCGCCCTGCTGACCATGATCATGTCCAGCCGGCTGACCTACGGAATGGCGGAGCAGGGCCTGCTTCCCGCAGTTTTCGGCAAAGTCCTGCCCAACCGGAAAACGCCATGGGTGGCGATTGTGGTCACCACCGCCGTCGCCATGGTCCTGACCATGACCGGCGGCTTGGCGTCCCTGGCCGAAACCGTGGTGCTACTGCTGCTCCTGGTCTTCCTCAGCACGAATATTTCAGTGATCGTGCTGAGGAAGGACTCCGTGGACCATCCGCATTTCCGTACTCCGCTGGTGCTGCCCTACCTTGCCATTGCTTCCTGCGTCCTGCTGCTCACCCAGCAGTCAGGGTCGGTATGGCTGCGGGCCGGGATCCTGCTGGCGATCGGCGGAGTGCTCTACCTCGTCCGCCGCGCCGTCAAGGGCAAGGTGGGCTGAGGGCCTACTTGAGGTCGTCGTCGTAATCCTTGCCGGCGTGCTGCTGACGCAGCTTGCGGCCCTCCTCGATGTCCTCTTCCATCTGCGCCTCGCGCTTTTCCGTCTGGCGGGTGTCACGCGGTGGCAACTGAACGCTTTCTTCAGCCTGGATACCGGCCTGCAGCTCGCGTCCGCGTTCCACCTCGGCGTCAAACTCCGCACCGAACAACAATGACACGTTTGCCAGCCAGAGCCACAGCAGGAGAACGATCACACCACCGATGGCGCCGTAGGTTGCGTTGTAGTTGCCGAAGTTGGCCACGTAGAAGCTGAATCCCAGCGTGACGATCCCCAGCACGATCAGCGCAATGAAAGCGCCCATGCTCATCCAGCGGAACTTGGGCTGCTTCACGTTGGGCGTGGCGTAGTACAGAATGGCGACAAGCAGCACGGCGAAGATCAACATCGCCGGCCATTTGGCGATGTTCCAGATCATGACGGCCTCGGAGCCGAGACCAACAAAGTTGCCTATGGTCTCAGCGATCGGGCCGCTGAGCACCAGCATCATCAGCAGCGCGGCAACCAGCAGGACGAGCACCAGGGTGACCAGGAGCTGGGTCGGCAGCAGCTTCCAGGCCGGCCGGCCCTCGTCCACTTCGTAGATCCGGTTCATGGACCGGCCAAAGGCTTTGACGTAGCCGGAGGCGGACCAAAGAGCGCCGACAATACCGATGATCAGGGCGAATCCTGCACTGCTCGACGACGTCAGCTGGGTGATGGGGCCTTCCAGGACCTCCACTGCACTGGCCGGGGCGAACTCTCCGAGGAGCTCCAGCATGGCCTTGGTGGTGCTTTCAGCCTGCCCCACCACGCCAAGGATGGACACCAGCGCCAACAGCGCCGGGAAAAGGGCAAGAACCGTGTAGTACGTCAGCGCTGCCGCGAGGTCGGTGCACTGATCCTTGCTGAACTCCCGGATGGTTTTGCGGGCGATGTACTTCCAGTTGGGCTTCGTGACCTCGGCCGGAGTGTCCGGCTTGCTCGCGTCGTCCGGACTGGGAGCCGTTTGCGCCTGGTCCCCGCTGTTTTGCTGCGCCATGACAGCCTCCTCGGTGCGTTGGATGATCGAATTTCATCCTATTGCTAAGGAGGCTTACTACCAAAGGCTGCGGGGCGGGTTTCGGTTTTATCCTGCCGCTGAGGTCAGAAATCCTTGTAGTAGTCCGTCAGCAGGGTCTCCTCCGCCGGGCTGAGCGCGCCGTCGGGATCAACCTGCGGCGAGTCATCCACCACCTGCCGGCTGTAATTCACGTAGATGTCGTCGTCGTCCCGTCGTGCGCCCGCCAAAGGAATAAAGTGCTGGCGGGCTTCAAACAGGCCCAGCGCAACAGTAATCCACTCCGGCACACCGGTTGCCCGGTCCAGATGGACCTGGCCCACCAGCCCCAGCCGCTCACCGTCCTTGGCCCAGACAGTGGACCCCTGAAGTTCGTGGAGGACAAATTCATCTGCCATAACCGTTCCCCTTTTCCTGTCCCGCCGGAGCGCACGTTATCCCAGCAGGCCAGAAGAGTGCCTGCCTGTCAACGGACAGCGGGAAGATGTCAGCGGCGGAGTCCCTCGTCCTCGGCAGAGTTCTCCTCCCGCTCCGCATAAACCTCTTTCCCCGGCCCGGCAAAGGAATGCCGGCGGTCCACGGCTTCAAGCGAACCCGTGAAGAACTGCGAGGTGCTGGTGTCCGCCGGATCCCCGCCGGACTGCGGGCGGGCATTCCGGTGCACCTCCGGGGCCCTGGACTTCACTTCTTCCCAGCGCTGGCGGGGCAGGCCTCCCGGATGCCATTCCTGCATATAGGTCACCATCGCTTCACGCACCAGGCAGCGCAGGTCAAACAGGGCACCGCTGTCCGCGGCGCTGACCAGGATGCGCACCCGGACCAGGCCTTTTATCGCATCGGTGATCTGGAGAACGCCGGTGCGGCCGTCCCAGAGGTCGGTTTCCGCCAGAGTCTTCTTCAGATGGGTGCGCAGGTCCCCCACCGGTGCACGCCAGTCCAGGTCCAGTTCCACCGTGCCGAGGATGGCGGACTGTTTCCGCGTCCAGTTCTCGAACGGCGTGGTGGTGAAGTAGGTGGACGGCAGGATCAGACGGCGGTCATCCCAGAGGTGCACCACCACATAAGTCATCGTGATTTCTTCGATGGTTCCCCACTGGGTTTCCACCACCACAACGTCATCCACCCGGATGGCGTCGGTGAAGGCAAGCTGCATGCCGGCAAACACATTGGTCAGCGTGCTCTGCACCGCCAGACCGGCGACGATGGAGATCAAACCGGCGGAGGCCAGGATACCGGCGCCGAGGGCCTGAACCTCAGGAATGGTGAGCAGGACGCAGGCCACGGCAATCGTGATGATGATGGCCACACCTACCCGCCGGCCCAGCATGACCTGCGTCTTGAGCCGGCGCATCCGGCGGTTGTCCTTGGTGTCCGTCGTGTACTTGGTGAGCAGCATCGCTTCGATGATGAGCAGGACAACAACGGCCAGCCAAGCCAGCGAGGCAATCAGGGCCAGGGTGAGGATATAGCTGACCGGTTCGAACCAGTCGAAGCCGACAGCGGTGGCACCGAGGGCAATCCGCACACCGATCAGGGACAGCACCAGCCGCAGGGGGTTGCGTCCCAGCGCAATGACCTCACGGATCCGCGGGACGCGCCGGAAGATCTTTGCCATGGACTCACGCACTATCCGCGCCAGCACCAAGGCTGCCGCGACGGCGATCAGGAGGGCAAATACGGGTTTGAGGCCGGAGGCAACAGAGAGGACGTCTTGCATACCCTCGATCGTGTCAGTACCCCCGGGGGTCCTGTCCAATCGGCAGAAAGGGCATCCCGGCCACGCCGGGATGCCCTTTTTGCACCGAAACTACTTGGCGGCGTCGGCCGCAGCGGCTGCTTCCGCAATCATCGGCACTACATTCTCCAGGGCATACGGGACGCTCAGGACGTTGATGGCTGAGACGGAGAAGACACGCTCAGCATTGGCATCGGCAACGAGGGCGCCGTTCTTGACCGCAGGAATCTGGCCCAGCAGCGGGTCGGCCTCGAGGGCTGCAGCGGCTTCATCATCAGCCACCCAAGTTACGAAGATGTCGGAGTCCAGCTGGTTGGCGTCCTCATCGGCCCACGGAAAGTAGAAGGCGTCAGCCGGGGCCTTCTCATCCACGATCGGCGCCTGGACCATGCCCAGCTCAGTCAGGAACTTGGGGCGGTTATCCAGGGAGGTGTAGACGGAGGAGGCACCCTTGGCGAGGTTGCCGTAAATGAAGGACTTGCCCTCCAGCTCCGGGTACTTGGCGGCAGCGTCCTTGATCGACTGCTCCGTATCTGCAACCAGCTGTCCGGCCTTTTCACTCAGGCCCAGCGCTTCACCGGTCATCTCAGCAGTTTCCTGCCATGAGGTGCCCCAGGGAGCGTCCGGGTACGCGACAACGGGGGCGATCTTGGAGAGCTTGTCGTAGTCTTCCTGGGTCAGGCCGGAATAGGCGGCAAGAATAACGTCCGGGTTCGCGGCAGCAACATCTTCGAAGTCGATGCCGTCGGTGTCCGAATACAGGGCCGGAGCATTCTCGGATCCGATGGGCGCATCCAGTTCTTCCAGCGCCTCATCAATCCAGGGCGTGGTTCCCTGTTCGTTGCCGCCGTAGCTGATGGCCGGCATGACCACCGGCACAACGCCGAGGGCCAGAGCTGTTTCTGCATTTGACCAGGCAACGGCGGCCACCCGCTCGGGAGCGGACTCTATGGTTGTTTCGCCGTAGACGTGTTCGATGGTGACCGGAAAGGAATCGGTTGCCGCTGCAGTGGAGCTGCCGCCGTCGCCCGCTTCACCGGTGGCACCGGTTGAGCAGGCGGAGAGGGACAAAACAGCGACGGCGGCAACAGCCGCAGCGCGGCGCATCCGGGACAGGGCCATGGTGGGCTCCTTGACTAAGGGTTGGACTCTTGAGGCAAAACCAATGTCCGGAGAATCCGGACAAAAGTAAGGCTAACCTATCCTTAGATTAAATACGCAACGTCTGCCTTGCGTATTGCGGCCGCCGGGCCATCAGTTCACCTCTTCCGGCGCTTCCCCCGGGTAAAGGTAGATGCCGTCCTCACGCGCTTCGACTCGATGCGTCTTGGCGTTCACCATGGCCGGCAGGCACAGGGCCTGGCCGGTGCGCAGGCAGAACCGCGCCGAATGGACAGGGCATTCCACCTCTGTATCCTCAATCCACCCTTCCGACAGCGACGCTTCCTCATGGGTGCACGTGTCATTTAGGGCGTAGTAGCCTCCGTTGTCGCTGCGGAAAACAGCAATGTCGTCCGAGGTGCCGGCAACCTCGGCATCGACCTTCAGTGCGGTTCCTTCATCAATTTCATCCGCAGCCGCAACACGAATGCCTTCGGCCATCATTACCCTCCTCCAGCACGGGATGTAGCAAGGTGTTCTTCCCTCCAACCACGTTACCCGGCACCCCGGCCCGCCCGCACAGGACATGGGACGGACCTGCGCGGGGCTACAGGGAGGCCGAGGCTCCGGTACGCCGGATCTCCAGCTCGCGAATGAGCCCGATGAGTTCCCGGCGAAGCTCCGGCCGGAGGGCTGCAGTGAAACCGGACCGCTCGATGTCATCGGCACGCCCCAACATCTTCCGCCCATACTGGGAAATACTCACGGCGCGGCGCGAGCCGCTGGGCTCGGGCGGCAATTCCCCCACCAGCCCCTGGCGGGACATCGTCACCAGTGACGTGCCCAACGTCTGCGCTGTCACCCGCAGCCTCCTCGCCAACTCCGCCCGCTTCATCGGCCCCTCAGCGTCCAGCACCCGAAGCACCGTGACCCGCTCCTGCGTCAGGCCAACGCTCCTCAACCGGTTGTCGACCTCGCGGCGCACCAGCCGGGCTGCCGTGGACAGCAGCCGGACAGCTTCCCATTCCCCCTCGTTCTGCATTTGCCTGCTTTCCTGTACGTATCTCCAGTTGGCATCAAAACAATCAGTGTGCTTACTATTCCAACGCCATGGTGGGGGGTCTTGTCAACAATTTGGACATTCGGCCGGGCTGCCTGGTCAAAGCCATCGGCCGAGAAGAAGGGCACCGGCACACCCTTTCTGCCCACTGCCGCCGCGCGTAAGCTGTGGCGCACAGCCAACGGAGGCTGCCTGGAGCAGCCCGGACGAGGGGAAGTGCCATGAGCACCAAGGACCTGCAGGATGCGCGCACCACCGGCAGTGACGGCGTTCGGGAAGTCAAGGAACGCGTGGTCACCGCCGAGGATGCCCGTGCGCTGGCTGAAGAGTCCCGCATCGCCGAGGACCGGCGGCCCGGTTTTGCCAAAGGCATTTACATGGGCAGTTACAACTTGGATCTGATTCGGCCCCAGCCGGCGGATCCCGAGGAAGCCATCCGCGAGCGCGATTTCCTGGACCGGCTGGAAGCCTTCTGCGGCACCTTGAACGGGCAGGTCATTGAAACCACCGGCGTCATCCCCGATGAATACCTGCAGGGGCTGACGGATCTGGGGGTCTTTGGCATGAAGATTCCGCGCCGCTACTCCGGACTGGGGTTGTCCCTGCTCGCGTACGGCCGCGCGCTGATGCTGCTCGGCTCCGTGCACCCCAGCCTTGGTGCACTGGTCTCGGCCCATCTGTCCATCGGCGTACCCGAGCCGGTCAAGGTGTTCGGCACCGACGAACAAAAGGAAAAGTACCTTCCCCGCTGTGCCGGCGGAGCCATCTCTGCGTTCCTGCTGACCGAGCCCGACGTCGGCTCCGACCCGGCACGGATGCGCGCCACCGCCGTGCTCTCCGGGGACGGGAGCGAATATGTCCTGGACGGAGTAAAGCTCTGGACCACCAACGGCGTGATTGCCGAGCTGGTGGTGGTCATGGCCGCAGTGCCGCCGCACGGCACGGAAAAGGGCGGAATCAGTGCCTTCGTCGTGGAAATGGACACTCCCGGCATCACGGTGGAAAACCGGAACAACTTCATGGGGCTGCGCGGCATTGAAAACGGTGTGACCCGGCTGCGCGGGGTGCGGGTTCCCGCCGCCAACCGGCTGGGCAGGGAAGGCCAGGGGCTGAAGATTGCCCTCACCACCCTGAACACCGGACGCTTATCCATCCCGGCGCTGTGCGCCGGTTCCGGAAAATGGTCGGTCAAGATCGCCCGGGGGTGGACCGGAACCCGCGAGCAGTGGGGCCGGCCCATTGGCCGCCATGAGGCCGTGGCAAAAAAGGTGGCTTTCATCGCTGCCACCACCTTCGCCCTGGAAAGCGTCTTCGAGCTGTCCGCCTCCCTGGCCGACGCCGGCACCAAGGACATTCGGATCGAAGCCGCGCTGGCTAAATTGTGGGCCTCTGAGATGGCCTACCGGATTGCCGATGAGCTGGTGCAGATCCGGGGCGGACGCGGTTTCGAAACAGCAGCTTCCCTGGCCGCGCGGGGCGAGCGTGCAGTTGCCGCCGAACAGCAGCTGCGGGATCTGAGGATCAACCGGGTCTTCGAGGGCAGCACGGAGATCATGCACCTGCTGATTGCCCGTGACGCGGTTGATGCGCATCTGAAGGCAGCGGGTGACTTGGCGGTGGCGGATGCCTCTTTGGGCAACAAGGCCAAGGCAGCTGTAAAGGCCAGCGGATTTTACGGCCGCTGGCTCCCCACGCTCGCCGCCGGGAAAGGGTCCGTTCCCACCGCCTATGCGGAATTTGGCCCCCTGGCGGGTTACCTGCGTTACGCGGACCGAGCTTCACGCCGGCTTGCCCGCTCCACGTTCTACGGGATGGCACGGTGGCAGGCGGGACTGGAACACCATCAGGTGTTCCTGGGCCGGATAGTGGACATCGGCGCGGAGCTTTTCGCCATGTCCGCTGTGTGCATGCGGGCTGAAACCCTCCGCCGCAGGAATCCCGGAGAGGGTGCGCAGGCGTATGAGCTGGCTGCAGCCTTCTGCGCGCAGTCACGCGTGCGGACTGAAACTCTCTTTGACGATCTGTGGCGCAACTCGGATGCAGAGGACCGCAAGCTCACCAAAGGCGTGCTTGCGGGACGCTACACCTGGCTGGAGAAAGGGGTGCTGGACCAGTCCGAGGGCACCGGCCCCTGGATCTCCGCGTCGGCAAACGGGCCGGATGCAGGTGAGGACCTGCACCGCCGGTACCGGTGACTACCGTTGGCTGCCCCTTTGACCGTCAGCTACCCATGGCCGCGCGGGAAACCACCACATACCGGGCGGCCAGGTCTTCCGGGGACAGCTCACCGGCGGACCGGTACCACTGGGCGACGCCGGTGCACATGGTAATCACGGCACGCGCGGATTCCACCGGGTAAGGCGTGGCGAACACTCCGGCGGAGACGCCGTCGTGCACCACCTCCGTCAGCAGCTGCTGCTGACGGTCACGGGCGGCAATGTGCGCTGCGCGGGCATCGTCATGGAGGCTGCGGATTTCCGATGCCGCGATGAAAGCGTGCCCACTGCGGTGGGCATGAAACAGCACCAGACACTCGATGAGCAGCCGGAAGCGCTCCTCCACTCCCGGGCCGGCCTCCGCGAGGGCGGCTTCGCTCCGCTGGTACAGATCAGTCATCGCGCGCTGCACTATGCCTTCCAGCAGTGCATGCTTTGAGGAATAGTGGTGATAGATCCCGGGAACGGAGAGACCGGCACGGCCGGCCACCTCCCGGATGGTGGTGCCGTGATAGCCCTGTTCCACGAAACATGCCAGGGCAGCCGCCAGCACCGGCGGCAGTTCCTGTTCGGAGTAATCCCGCCAGTCCATGCCTGCGGCGGCCGACCGCTCCGCTTCCCCGTCGATACTGCCGCTACCCATGCCGCTCCATCCCTTTCCGATCGGCCGTAAGTGACCCTTGACACAATTTTGCCCCTGCACCAGACTTAGCATACCCACGCGCCATACCGATCGGTTGCTCGGTCCGATGCTCGTCGGTCCGGTTCCTGCCGGTCCCGTTCCATCCTGAGGAGCTCCATGCCAGAGAACAGCGTTCCCGCCCCCCGGCTGGACGGAAAAACGGCCATTATCACCGGTGCCAGCCGCGGCATCGGTTTGGCGGTGGCCCGCCGGCTGGCGGCTGAAGGCGCCCGCGTCTGCATTACGGCCCGCAAGCCCGGCCCCCTGGCCGAAGCCGCGGCATTGTTCCCCGAAGGGTCCGTACTTGCCATCGCGGGCAAGTCGGACGACGCGGACCACCGGGCCGAAGTACTGGACACGGTGGCAGCGGAATTCGGCCGGCTGGACATTCTGGTGAACAATGCCGGCATCAATCCGGTCTACGGTCCGCTGATGGACCTGGAGCCCGAGGCCGCCCGCAAGATCATCGATGTCAACCTGTACGGCACCCTCGGCTGGGTGCAGGCCGCCTATCACCACGAGAAGCTCGATTTTGCCGGCCGCGGCGGTTCCGTGATCAACCTGTCCTCGGTCAGCGCCCAAACGCCGTCTCCGGGCATCAGCTTCTACGGGATCAGCAAGGCTGCCATTGAGCAGCTCACCCGTTCCCTGGCCGTGGAGCTTGGCCCGGCCATCCGGGTCAACGCACTGGCTCCCGCCGTCGTCAAGACGCAGTTTGCCCGGGCGCTCTATGAGGGGCGGGAAGAACAAGTGGCCGCCGCCTACCCGCTGGGTCGGCTGGGCACCCCGGAAGACGTGGCGGCCGCAGCCGCCTTCCTGGCCTCCGATGACGCAGCCTGGATCACCGGCCAAATCCTGAACCTCGACGGCGGCCTGCTGGCTGCCGGCGGCAACGCATAAGCCACGCAAAGGACACCGAATGAATACCCTTCCCCCGGACATCGAAGACCTGCGCCTGCGCACCCGGGACTTTATCCGCACTGTGGTCATGCCGGCGGAGCCCGCTCCGGGGGATCGGCTGTCGGAAGGCGAACGGGACCGGCTGCAGGCAGCTGCCAAGAGCGCCGGCGTGTTCGCACCGCATGTGGCGCGGGAATACGGCGGACAGGGTGTTCCCCTGCAGTTCTGGTCCCCCATCTTCCAGGAGGCGGGCTATTCACTCATCGGCCCCACAGTGCTCAACTGCCAGGCACCGGATGAGGGCAACATGCATATGCTCGAACTCATCGGCACGCCGGCACAGAAGGAGCAGTATCTGCGTCCCCTCGTGTCCGGTGCTGCGCGTTCCTGCTTCGGGATGACCGAACCGCACCCGGGCGCCGGATCCGATCCGGCTGCGCTGCGGACCTCGGCTGAGAAGGTCGACGGCGGCTGGGTCATCAACGGCCACAAACGTTTCATCAGCGGCGCCAACAATGCGTCCTTCTGCATCGCCATGGTGCGCACGCCGGCAATCGAGGCAGCCGCTGACGGCGGCACCTCCTCCCCCGCCCCGGCCGGAGCCACCATGCTGCTGGTGGACATGGACACCCCCGGCGTCCGCATCGGCGAACAAATCTCCACCATGGACCGCGCCATTGGCGGCGGACACCCCCATCTGCACTTTGAGGACGTCTTCGTTCCGGACTCTGCCGTTCTGGGTTCGCCCGGAGAGGGCTTCCGCTATGCGCAGGTCCGGCTGGGTCCGGCGCGGCTGACGCACTGCATGCGCTGGCTCGGGCTGGCCCGGCGGGCAATGGACATTGCCCTGGACCGAACCAACACCCGCGAGATTTTTGGCTCCGCCATGCATGAACTCGGCATTGCCCAGGACATGCTGGCACTGAACGTGATGGATCTGGAAACGTCCGATGCGATCATCACCAAAACGGCCGCCCTGCTGGAAGCCGATGCGAAGGCCGGCTCGGCGCTCTCATCGGTGGCCAAGGCACACACCTCCGAGGCTGTGTACCGGGTGATCGACCGCTCACTGCAGCTGTGCGGGGGCGACGGCGTCTCCGACCGGCTGCCGCTGGCGTCCTACCTTAACGAGGTGCGGGCCTTCCGCATCTACGACGGGTCCAACGAAACGCACAAGTGGGCCATCGCAAGGCGGGCATCCGCTGCCCGGCGGCGCGAGGTGGAAGCGGGAGCGCCGTTCCAGGCTTCCGTAGACACCGCTGCGGCCTACAGTTCCACGGAGGCATAGGCATGGCTGTCACCGCAGCGTCCATGCACTCGGTCCCTGACGGCAGCGAGGTGGTGGCAACCTCGGCCGAGGCCGCCGCGCTCGCTTCACCTCCGTTGCTGATCCTGGACGCAGTCACAGATTTCCTCGACAGCCACAACCTCGGCTCCGGCCCCCTGTCCTGGGCTCAGATCGGCGACGGACAGTCCAACATCACATATCGGCTGGAGCGCGGCGGCGACGTGTTTGTCCTCCGCCGGGGACCGCGGCCGCCCCTGCCCCGTTCAACGCATGACATGGTCCGCGAAGCGCGGATCCAGCAGCTCCTGCGGGGCCGCGGCATTCCGGTTCCCGCCATCCTTGCAGTGTGCGAGGACGAGTCCGTCCTGGGCGTGCCGTTCTACGTGATGACTTTTTTGGAAGGTCTGGTCATCACCAACACCATTCCACCGGCCCTGAGTTCTGCCGAACAGCGGCTGGCCACCAGCAACGCCGTCGTCGATACCCTGGTTCAGCTGCACGCGGTGGATGTGGCGACCGGTGACCTGGCGTCCTTCGGCCGTGCCGACGGTTACCTGCGCCGGCAGGTGGAACGTTTCTCCGCGCTCTGGGACATCAACACCACCCGCTCCCTGCCCGACGTTGCCCCGCTGGGGAACTGGCTGGCCGACAACCTGCCCGCCAGCCAGCAGGCCTCGGTGCTGCACGGGGATTACCGCCCCGGAAACCTGATGTTCCATCCATCAGCGCCGGCACGGGTTACTGCCGTCCTGGACTGGGAGATGGCGGCAGTGGGCGATCCCCTGGCCGATCTGGGCTACCTGACCGCAACGTACGCCCAGCCCGACAGCCCGCCCAGCCCGCTGGAGCTGACCGCCGTCACCCGCAATCCCGGCTATCTGACGCGCGGCCAGCTGATTTCCCGCTACCAGGAACAAACCAGCCTGTCCCTGGACGCCCTCCCCTGGTATCAGGCGCTGGCCCTGTGGAAAGCCTCCATCTTCTGCGAAGCGATCTACACCCGATGGCTCAAGGGAGAGCGTCCCAACGACACCCTGTTCGCGCCGACGCTGGAGGACGGCGTTCCGCAGCTGCTAGCCCAGGCACGCGTGTTTGCAGGCCTGTCCCCCGCTGCCGCGCGGTAGGTAAAGGGCCGGCTAGGGAACGACGACGGCGCGGCCCAGGATCTGGTTGTTCTTGAGTTTTTCGTAGGCCTTCGGCGCATCGGCGAGGGAGAAAACCTCGGTGTGCACGTTGATCCCGCTGGACCGGGCCAAATCGAAGACTTCAATCAGTTCGGGCCGGGTGCCCCAGTACGGCGAGCGGATGGATGCCTCCCAGGCGCCGGCCATTAGTCCGACGGGCAGCACTCCGGCGCCCACACCCACCAGGACCTGGTCCCCCTGCGGCCGGATCATGGCCTGGCCCAGGTCCATGGTGGCCTGGTTGGCGACAAAGTCGAATACCACGTTGGCCCCTTCACCGTGGGTCAGGTCCCGCACCAGAGCCACCGTTCCCTGCTCGGACGGGAACGTGTAGTGGGCTCCGACTTCCGTGGCCAGGTTCAGTTTGTCCTCACTGATGTCCAACGCAACCACCGTGGCCGGGGTCATCGCACGCAGCAGCTGCACTGCCACGTGCCCCAGACCGCCTACGCCGATCACCACACAGGTGGCACCGGCATGCAGTTTGGCCAGTGAACCCTTGATCGCGTGATAGGGCGTCAGCCCCGCGTCGGTCAGGGACACGTTCTTCACCGGGTCCAGGTCACCCAGGGGAACCAGATGCCGGGGACTGTCCACAATCATGTATTCCGCCATGGCCCCGGGCGCTCCCAGTCCCGGCGGAACAATGCCGTAGCGGGCAGCATTGGTGCAGTAGTTTTCGCTGCCTTTGGAACACTCATAGCATTGTCCGCAGCCCCACGGGCCGTAGACCGCCACCGATGTTCCCAGCTCCAGGTGCTCCACGCCGTCGCCCAGCATGTCCACCACTCCGGCGCCTTCGTGGCCAAGGGTCTGCGGCCTGCCGTACACATACTGGTCATCGGGCAGGCTCATGATGAACTCATCGGAATGGCATACGCCGGCAGCGCTCACCTTGATGCGGACCTGCCCCGGGCCGGGCTCGGGAGTCTCGATTTCCACAACCTCGGGCGCCGAACCAATCGTGCGGTATTGAAGTGCCAACACGTCATACTCCTTTTCTCCGCGGAGCCGGCAGGGGCCGGAGCGGAACTGTTGAGTGGCTTGGTCCCCCATCCTGACACCGCACCGGCCGTCAACACACCCCCTTCGGCGCAGTGGGGGCGGGAAATGCCCCAACGGCGTGCCGGGCGTCAGCTGAAGAGAGCCGCAGCCCGGGACAGGGTTTGGAAGACTCCGTAGGCCAGCGGCACACCCACCAGAAGCCAACTCACGGTGATCCGGATACTTGTCTTGCTCACTTGTGATCCTCCTCCAGTTTGGTGGTGTCCGGCTTGCCGGCATTTCCCCCGCTGTCCGCGCCCCTGGCCTTCTGATGCTTGTCCGGTTCGTGATGTTTGGAATCAACCGGG
Organism: Arthrobacter sp. 9E16; assembly: GCF_002929435.1. NCBI lineage: Bacteria > Bacillati > Actinomycetota > Actinomycetes > Micrococcales > Micrococcaceae > Arthrobacter > Arthrobacter sp. 9E16. Next base: position 851,152 of record NZ_PJIU01000001.1, read on the forward strand.
CGCACCATGAGGTTGGCGATGAAGCCAATCACCAGCAGGGCCACCATCGTGAGCAGCGCCGGCTGGTAGGCCTCGGCGTTCAGTTCCCCGGGTGTCCCCTGGGCATCAAGGAACGAGTTCACGATCAGCGGACCGGCGATGCCTGCAGCGGACCATGCCGTCAGCAGCCGTCCGTGGATGGCGCCTACCTGGAAGGTGCCGAACAGGTCCCGCAGGTAGGCGGGAACCGTGGCAAAGCCGCCGCCGTAGAAGGAGAGGATGACAAAGGCCAGGAGAACATACAGGATGGTTGACGTGTTCCCGAACAGGGCGAGCATCAGGTAGAGCACTGCTCCTGCCCCCAGATACACCATGTAGATGCGCTTTCGCCCGATCACGTCGGAAGTGGCGGACCAGACAAAGCGCCCGCCCATGTTGCCGATGGAAAGCAGGCCCACAAAACCTCCGGCGACCGCCGCGCTGACGAGGGAAACGCCGTCGGGCTGGCGGAAGAAGTCCTGGATCATGGGCGCGGCCTGTTCCAGGATGCCGATTCCGGCTGTGACGTTGCAGAACAGGACAATCCAAACCAGCCAGAATTGCCGGGTCTTGATCGCATTGGCCGCAGACACATGGTTTGTGGTGACCAGGGCCTTGGACGCCACTGTTTTGGGATCAAACCCTTCCGGCGCCCAGCCGTCCGCCGGTACCCGGATGGTCAATGCCCCGTAGAGCATATATACGAGATAGATGGCGGCGAGGGTCAGGAAAAGCTTCCCGACGGCGTCGCCGGCGTTTGCTCCGGCCGTTCCGAAATCGGGATCGTAGAAGGTCAGCAGTGCAGAGGAGAGCGGGCTGGCGATCAGCGCGCCGCCGCCAAACCCCATGATGGCCATCCCCGTGGCCAGCCCGGGACGGTCAGGGAACCATTTGATCAGTGTGGAGACCGGAGAAATGTAGCCGATGCCCAGCCCGATGCCGCCGATGACTCCATACCCGATGTAGAGCAGCCAGAGTTGGTTGGTGAAGATGCCGAGCGCACCCACCAGAAAGCCTCCGGTCCAGAAGACGGCGGAGACGAACATCGCTTTGCGCGGTCCGTTCCGGTCAACCCAGGTCCCCATGACGGCGGCGGAGAGGCCGAGCATGACAATCGCCACCGAGAAGATGATGCCGATCTGGGTCAGGCTGGCGTCGAAGTGCTCCACCAGTGCGTTCTTATAGACGCTCGTTGCATACACCTGGCCGATGCACAGGTGGACGGCCAGAGCCGCGGGCGGGATTAGCCACCGATTGAATCCCGGCGGGGCGATGGTGTTTTCACGGTCGAGCCAGCTCATCCATAACTCCCTTGTGGTGCTGCGGCACGTGCTTAACTGCTGTGTCAGCCAGCATTCCCCATGCCGGCCTGCGGAAGACTGTGACACGCCGCCAGCCGTTTATCCGACAGGCCGGAAATCCACAACCTACTGGCCGGTAAGTTTTTTCACCGGAATCCTTGCTTTGTTACCGGACAGTAAGTTAGATGTAACAGACATCACACTTGTGTCGGGGGAATTCGTCATCAGAGCAGAGGCGCTTTCGGTCCGGCACGACCGAAATCGAGGGCCCACCGGCGCACTCCTCGCTGCCTGTCCGGTTATCGGACCGGCTTATGACCACAAAGGAATTTCAATGACGAGTTCTCTTTCCGGCCGGAACCGTTCCCGGCCGCATGCCCTTCTAACAGCTCTTCTGGCTTTGTTCCTCATCCTTCTTCTGGCTTTCTTTGTGCTGTTCACCAGCAGGGTTGCTGCGGGAGCCGCCCAGCTCAGTGACGGTGCCGTGCGCGCGTCGACCGGTGCCGGTGATCTGAAAGAAGGAGCCGCCAAAGCCCGGGAAGGTGCCGACAAGGTTGCCGCGGGCAGCGAGAAGGTCGACGCCGGTGCCAACACCCTGGCTGACGGCATCGCCAGCGCCAAGACCGGTGCCACGTCCCTGAAGAACGGTGCCGTGGCCCTGGATGAGGGCGCGGTGAAGCTTCAGACCGGCGCTGTATCGGCAGCCGACGGAGCGCTGAAGATCGCCGCGGGTGCGGGAACGGCCAACACGGGTGCGGGACAGCTCGCCAACGGCGGCATCCAGCTTCGCGACGGTGCGGTCCGCGCTTCCGACGGTGCGCAGCAGCTTGCAGCGGGTTCGGGGGAACTGAACAACGGAGCGCTGAGCGCCGCTGAAGGTGCCGGTGCGCTTAACGCCGGTGCCGTAAAGCTCAACGACGGCGGTCTTGCACTTCGCAACGGCGCGGGACAGATTGTGGGCGGAGCCAAGGCGCTGAACGACGGCGGCGTGAAGCTCCGCGACGGCGCCTCGGCCGCCAATACCGGAGCGGGCCAGGTGGCCGCGGGAGCCGGGGACCTCAACAAGGGGGCACTTGCCGCCAAAGACGGTGCAGACCAGCTGACCGTGGGTGCCGGAGCCGCCAAAGACGGCGCCGACAAGATTTCCGGCGGCGCCGGAGCCATCGCCGACGGCGCGTCTGCTCTCAACGACGGCAGCATCGAGCTGAAAACCGGTGCCGAGAATGCTGACAAAGGAGCACAGCAGCTCGCCGCAGGCACAAAGGACCTGAACACCGGCGCAAAGTCCGCAAAAGCGGGCGCCGACCAGGTTGCGGCGGGAGCCAAGCAGGTTAATGGCGGCGTCTCCAAGCTGGCCAAGGGTGCCGGCGACCTCCGCGTAGGCGCAGTGGCCCTGTACGAAGGAACCGGATCTGCGGTGGCGGGCACCGAGGCGCTGCTGGCCGGCGCCAACCGGGTGAATGCGGGAGCGGCGGCTCTCAGCGAAGGCGTCAACACGGCTGCAAACGGCTCAACCGAACTGGCAGCGGGCGCACGGAACCTCTCCAACGGCATCAATGCCCTGGTCAATGGTGGTCCTGCGCTGCGTGACGGTGCTGCGAGTCTCGCCACCGGGATTCCCCTGGTCAACGGCGGAGCAGCCGGCCTGACATCCAGCGCCGATACGGTGGCAGGCGGCGCATCCAGCGCGTCCGCAGCCGCAGCCAACATGGTGGCCCAGCTGCAGCAGCTGCAGCAGGATGCGCCTTCCCTGACCGAGGCTCAGCTTGCTGAGCGCCTGACGGCCATCACGGCACAGGCGCAGGAAACCAAGGCCGGCGTGGACGGCATCGCCACCGGTGCCACCGACTTCAGCAATGCCTACAACACCCAGCTCAAGGACGGGCTGGAGCAGGTTCGTGCCGGCGCAGTGGATGCGGGTGCAGGCGCAGCGGCCGTGGCTGCCGGAGTCTCCGGCGTACGGGACGGCGGAATGCAGGTTGCCGCCGGCGCCGAGGCGCTGAACAACGGCGTCCTCGCCATCAAGGCCGGTTTCGACGGCCAGGGCACGCCGGAGGAACCGGGTCTGCGCAACGGTGCCAAGGGTGTGGCCGACGGTGCCGCGCAGCTTGCCGCGGGTTCCCTGCAGCTGCAGGGTGGGGCGAAGCAGCTTGTTGACGGAGCCGGTGCGCTCGAAACCGGTGTTGCCGATCTGGCGGCCGGAACCGGCGCTTTGGAGAACGGATCCGCTGATCTGGCCGACGGCAACGGAGAGCTTGCTGCCGGTGCCGGACAGCTGGACACCGGGGCCCAGACCCTCGCGGCCGGCACCCCGCTCCTCTCAGCAGGTGCAGGTCAGCTCGCTGCAGGTGCCGGAGCGCTGAACGCCGGAGCAACGGAGCTTTCCACCGGCGCGTCAGACCTCTCCACCGGACTGACCACACTGAGGGCCGGAGCAGGCAGCCTTGCCGCCGGCAACGGAACCATCGCTGTAGGTGCCGGCAAATTGAACACGGGCGCAACCGCTCTGGCGACGGGCACCAAGGCCCTGGAGACGGGCGCCGCCCAGCTGGCTACCGGTGCGGGTGTCCTCACGGCGGGTGCAGAAACGCTTTACGCAGGAACCGGGGAACTCTCCACCGGCCTGGCCACGCTCCGGGCAGGTGCCGGATCGCTGGCATCAGGCAACGGTGCCATTGCAGAGGGCGCCAACAAGCTCAACGCCGGAGCATCCGAGCTGGCCGCCAAGACACCGGACCTGGTTGCCGGTGCAGACAAGCTCGCCACCGGCGCGCAGACCCTCTCCACCGGCTTGAGCACCCTTGAGACCGGCGCGGTGACGCTCTCGGAAGGCAACGACCAACTGGCTACCGGGGCAACCACTCTGGCCGAAGGCACCAGCAAGCTGGTGTCCGGCAGCGGCTCGCTTGCGGACGGCACCGTCAAGCTGGATGAGGGCGGCAAGACGCTCACCGCAGGAACGGCGGACCTGAAGGACGGCGCCGCTGAACTGGCCGAAGGCAACACCAAGCTGGCCGAGGGCAGCACAACCTTGGCCGACGGCAACGGGGAAATCTCCGACGGCGCCGACACCATGCGGGCCAGCACCACGGCCATGACCCCCGGCGAAATCGTTACTTCCCCGAAGGTTCTGGCAGTGCTCATCCCGCTGCTTCTGCTCATGATTCCGGCGGTCATGCTGGTTTCCGGCCGCTCACGCGAGTCACAGCACTAGAAGCGAAACCACGTCCCGCCGAAAGGGCGGAGCCGCGCACGCGGCTCCGCCCTTTCTTTGTGGATGCTTCTTTGTGGACGCAGAGGCCTCTAGCCGGGCTCTTGGCCGTTGAACTCCTGGGAAATGGAGGTGGCGGCAGAGCGCAGCAGCGGAACAGCACGCTTGGCGAAACTTTCGTCCACCCGGGAGATGGGTCCGGAAACAGAGACGGCAGTGGGCGTGGGAGCGTCCGGCACGGCGATGGCGAAACAGCGCACGCCCAGCTCCTGTTCCTGTTCGTCGATGGCATATCCGCGCTTGCGGATCCGCTGGAGGTCAGCCAGCAACTCATCCATGGTCCCGATGGTCTTGTCGGTGGGTGTCGGCATCCCGCTGCGGGCGACGATGTCGCGCACCTTGTCGTCGGGCAGCTGCGCCAGGATGGCCTTGCCGACACCGGTGGCATGGGGGTGCACCCGGCGGCCGACCTCGGTGAACATCCGCATCGAGTGCTGGGAGGGGACCTGTGCCAAGTAGACCACCATGTCTGAGTCCAGCACCGCGATGTTGGCCGTCTCTCCGAGCCCGTCGACCAGCTTCTTGAGCTGGGGAAGGGCAAGGGATCCCAGCTGTTTTGTGGCCCCTTCCCCCAACGGGATGAGGCGAGGACCCAAGGTGTAGCGCCGGTTAGGCAACTGGCGGGCATATCCAAGCGTTACCAGGGTCCGGAGCAGCCGGTGGATGGTGGGAAGCGGCAGATCCGTGGAAGCCGAGAGTTCGCTCAGTGTTACGGCTCCGCCGGCATCTGCAATGATTTCCAGCAGCTCAAAAACGCGTTCGACTGACTGCACGCCGGAACCGGCGGCTTTTCCGGCCATGAGTTTTCCTTCCGAGATTTTCCTGCAAACTTTATCGCATGGCGGAAACTCTTTATTGCACTTCGGTTAGAGACCGATGCGCGGCCCCATATCCGCGGTTCCGAAAGGGATCGGCCGCAGCCGCAGGTGGAAGGTACCGCTGTCCAGGGTTTCCGATTCGAGAACCTGGAACCCTGACGGCACGGACCCGGCGTCAAAGAGACGCTTTCCCGTCCCCACCACCACGGGAAAGACGAGCAGCCGGAACTCGTCCACCATGCCGGCATCGTGCAGTGATCTGGCCAGCCGGTGACTTCCGTGAACCTGAATCTCGCCGCGCCCGCGCTTCAGCGCCTCAACGGCATTGAGCGGGTCCCCGGGGAGAACCTGGGTGTTGTGCCACGTCGGGTTTTCCACGGTGGAGGAGACCAGGTATTTCGGAAGGTGGTTGAGGGCGTAGGCAACGGCGTCGTCCGGGTCGGTGACAAGCTCCCAGAAGGGCTGCATCATCTCGTAGGTATACCTGCCCAGGAGCAGCGAATCAGCCCTCGCCAGCCAGCTGTTAACAATCTGTCCCACCATTAGGTCATGGAGGTAAGGCGCCAGCCAGCCGCCGCGGTCAAAGCCTCCGGACAGGTCTTCGTCCGCTGAACCCGGGCCCTGCATCACGCCGTCCAGACTCAGGAAGATGTTGACGGAGAGTGTCATAAGGGCAAATTTACGCCGCGGCAGGGCGCCACCGGTATGACCACTGCACCTTTTGCCGCTCCGGGGCCTTAGCTCTCTGCCCCTTGGGCCCAGGCGTGCGGCGCCGGCCGGCGGGTGCTCGGGAGTGCGCCGTCGGCCCGCCACTGCCGAACCCACTCGGGCAGTTCCAGATCCGAGGGAGGCAGGACTCCGGCTGCTTTGAAGATCTCTTCGTTGCTCACCGGACCGTTCTTGGACACAAAACGTGCGGCAATGTAGGCACGTGCGTAAATCTCGCCGTCGGCCACCATGCGCTGCTCAATGTAGCTGGCGCGGTCATCGAAGCCGATAACCTTGGTTTCGATCGTGTACCGCTGGCCCAGCTGAAGGGATTTGCGGAAACTGATCGTCTCGTTGCCCACCACCGGGCTCCAGCCGTTGCGCCGCATGCTGTCCCAGAATCCGCTGCGGACCATGAGGTCGAAGCGGCCGAGGTCCATCAGCGAAAAGTACATGCCGTTGTTCAGGTGCATGGCGATGTCGATGTCGGTGGGAAGCACCCGCATCGGGAGCGAGGACGAATCGAAGAAGTCCAGTTTCGGACGCCGGCGGGAACGGAACAACACGAGAAGAGTGCGAAGAAGAAGGTGCATGGACGCTATATTACTGGTCAGTAACTTAGTGGGCTACCCATTGCCGTGGCGGAAACGGCTGCCCACACTGGTTTTATGACGAATTCACCCGACGCGAACCCGCGGTATGCCGTGGGCGACCAGGTTCGCTGGAACTACCGGGGATCGGATATTAGCGGCCAAGTCACGGAAATCCATACCGCTGACTTTGAGTTCATGGGCCGGGTCCGGGCCTGCTCCGAGGACGAGCCGCAGTACAAGGTCCGCAGCGACTCCTCGCACCGCCACGCGGTCCACAAGGGTTCAGCCCTCCGGGCGGCGGAGGACTGAAGCTTCCCTCGTGGTGCAGCCTTACGTATGTCCGGTTCCCGGAAGGGGCGGCGCGGTAGATCGGTAGACGTGGCCGGTGGGTGTGCGCGTTTCGACCGTATGCGGTTGGAGGGTGAGTGGTTCGCGAGCATGGGGCTGGATCGGGGGCTCTGTGACGACTGTGGATTTCCAGCCGGGTGCTTCTTTGGCCTGGTTGCAGGCCTCGCACAGTCCCTGCAGGTTGTCCGCTGTGGTGGGTCCGGCTTCGTGGAAGGGGCGGATGTGGTCGTAGTTCCGGATCGGCGCTCCGCACCACGGCATCCGGCAGAGTTGGTCGCGGACCGCGATGAACCGTGCCAGCCCGGACGGTACCAGCCGTGCCCGGGAGTCCATTCCCACGAGTTGGCCAGTGGACGGTTCCGTGTAGAGGCGCCGCAGCCAGGTGTGAACGGTTTTGTCGGGTTGGGTGTCCGGGCCAGGCGTGCATTGGGTGTCCGGTCCGCCCCGGACGAGGTTCCGGGCGGTCTGTGCGGGGATCATGCCGTAGCCGGGCAGCACGGCCGGTTCCGCGGATCCGGCGAGCAGGGTCCGGTCCGTCATGATCAGCTGCACCTCGATCCGCACGTCTTCGGCCCGGGCTTGTCCGGTGGTGCGTTCCACGAAGGTGTCGGCCATGATCTGGCCCTTGGTCCGGGGATCTCCGGCAGCGCGCTGCCGGTCCGCTTCCCGGGTCAGGGCTGCGTAAACGCCCACTCCCTGGGCCACGGGCAGTAGGGCGCTCACGTAGGTCATGGTGTCCGGTGCCGGACGGCAGGACACGAACCGTTCTGCGGTGGCTTTGGCGGTCCGGTTCACTACGGAGTGCGGGTCCAGGGTGTAGGCGAGGGTCTTGATCCGGGCGATGAGCTGCCGGTCGCCGAGTTGTTCCAGGGCGGAGAGGTTGCCGGCGACGAGTTCGTCCACGCGCTGCCGGTCCTCCCGGGTTAGGCACGCGGTTTCACGGACCAGGAGGGTGGCCCGCCATTCGCTGATGACCCCGGTGGTGAGGGCGTGCAGGGTGTGGGACATTTCCCGGGTCAGGATCCGGGCCAGACCGAGCAGCCGGTTTCCGCGGTGCGGGGATTCCCGGCGGGCGAATCCGATCTGCGCACCGACGCCCTTGCCGAGATCCTCGGCCCGGGCGCCGGCTGCAGCCTGGGTTCGGCGGGTGATGGCGTCGAACACCGCTGTTGCGCGGGCTTGGGCGGCGGACGCGGCTGCCTTGAGTTCTTCCAGTGCCCGGATCTGGTCAATCAATGCTGCCAATGCTGCCGGTGCCGCCGGCACAGAGCTCTCGGGATCCCGGCCCGTCACGGAAGGATCCGGGTCAGAGTTCCTGTTGGCCCAGACGTCATTGTGCGTTTCACGGCCCGACGCTTCCTCGTACATGTGTTCTATTTTAGTGCGCGGGTGACACCACGGACAGAGTGTAAGTACGGGCGTATTACTCGATTCATGTCCCCTGTGACGTAGACGGACAGCCTTCTGCGGGGTTGCAAGCGCTGCCATTCCGTCCGGTTCTTCACTCCCGATTACCGGCGCCGCCGGACACAGAGGCCGGGAGGCCCGACAGGGCATCCCGGCATCCGCAGCCCGCTAACCGGGTATCTGGATTCGAGCCGCTTCCTGAAGCATAGGGTCGGTCACAGTGACTGTGGCTTCCCCCGGCGCCATATCGAAGGAAACAAACCCGCGCGATTTGTCCCCCGGAAGCACATCCCCCGATCCAAGCTGCCCATCCGCGAACATATACATTTCGCCCTTACGCCCGTCGACATCCTTCGCATCAAAGTAGAGCGGGTTCGCCGTCGTTACTCCTTCCTCGGTTTCCCAGAGCACATCGTGGGAGTGCTGACTGACTTGTGCCATGGGCGTTTTTTGTTCTGGCGCGTGGGGAAATCTGGGACCTGTTGGATGTCAGGTTCGAGGATATGCATGACTGGTTGGACGGACTCGCTGCCGTAGAATACGTTGCACTCACCACCCATCACATTCCGCTGGGCACCGAAAAGAATCTTCCGGTCTGCACAGACTTGTCCCTCCGAGACCAGGACATCGTGAAGTTCATGTCGGAGGCCGCACAGAATCTTCGCCAGGGTGTCCACGGAGTCCGGGGTAGAAAAGCCACCAGTGGCGCTGGGGCATTGACGCCTCGAAGAGCGGGAACGATGTCCTCCTCAGCGCCGCGGACGCTTGGGTACCGACTCGGAGAACACGTGGCTGGTCCCGATTACGATCACCGACGGGCAGGTCGACACGACCCTTGATGAGGACTTCTTCAGCGGGTTCGACGACAAAAACCCCACCAGGTTCGCTCCTTCTACCGCCGACCCAAAGGATCCTCGCCCAACGCTCCCCGAACCGAATTCGTCAGCGGACACGTCCGAGGAGGACGCGGCGCATTCGCGGACATGAAGCTGCTTCCGGCGGTCACGATCCGTCGTCGTTAGTTCTATCGATGCAACGAGGGCGATGCTAAATCACTTCGTCTTCACCGGGCGGCGCCTTGGCGCCGCCGTCCGTGCCGTTCATCCAGAGCACCACATCCATCACGCGCAACTGGCTGCGGGTTAGTGAGCATTTCCGGAATCTGCACGTTTTGCCTCCCCAATGGTGGGCAGGGCAGCGGCCGCTCACCCATGGCCGATACTACAGATGAGGCCGGAGAAACGGCTCTAGGCGGACGCCGCCTGTCTAGTCTCCGCGCGCCGTCCGCACCCGGTTAGCCCGCCGGTAGCCGTGCACCCCGCCGATGATGGCCCCGGCTCCGCCGATCATGCCGCCGACCACGGCTCCCTGCGCCATCCCGCCAAAAAATCCTTCACCGGGGGTCACATCAAATTGCGGCGGGCTGATCAGCGGCTGGCCCGCGAACACGGTGTAGGCCATGGCCGCAAACGTAACCACCATGCCGATGCCAAAGACGGCGATGCCCAGCATCGTGGACCGGGCCCCGGCATTTTCCGCGAGCTTCTGCGGATTCACGCCGCGCCGCTTCGCGTACCAAAGCGCGGCGAGGGACGGAAGCATCGTCGTTAGCACCAACAGCGTCACGGGCAGCAGGAACAGCCCAAACACTGCGGCGATGAGGGCACCCACGAGGCCCGCATAAAGTCCGATCGTCAACCCGAAAGCATTCGACTCCATGAAGACGGACCGTTCCCGTTCGTCGCCGTAGGCGGGACTGTCCAGGTCCATGATTCGTTCGGCGGCTCGGTCGAGCCTGCTCGGCTTGCGTGTCATTTCCGGTCTCCCGCCTCGTCGGTGAACAGTTCCTCGACGGTCCCGCCCAAGGCGCGGGCAATCTTCAGGGCCAGATACACCGACGGGGCGTAGTCGCCCTGCTCGACGGCGATAATCGTCTGCCGGCTCACCCCCACCAGCTCGGACAGCTCTGCCTGCGTCATGCGCTGCTGCTTCCGACGCTCCCGCACCGGACTCGCAAAGTCAGCCTTTCGAGGAACCATACAGAAATGTTAGGGATCCTTGACATCCAAAGTCAAGGATCCCAGACATTTTCCTGGGCTTGGGCCAAGGCAGTCGCGCTTCGCTCCGTTCTGAGGAAAACCCGGTCGGTTCAGGCCGGGACCCTGCCCTCAAGCCCCCCGCCGCTACTTCGTCGCCGCAGCCCGCAGCGCCTTCCAGGCACCCGTGGACCACAGGGCCCAGATCACCAGCAGGGGCTGGAAGAACAGCCGGCCCAGACGCTTGCCGTCCGTATCCAGGCCAAAAGCATCAGTGTGTGTGACGTACTGCGAGATGTTGCCCGGGAAAATCACCACAAAGAACGCCGCTGCAGCCCATCCCACCGGCACCCGTCGCTTGCGGAGCAGAATCAGCGCCGCACCAAGACTGATTTCCGCCACCCCGGAAAGCAGCACCACGGCATCGTCATCCAGGGGCACCCAGTCCGGAACCTGCGCCTGAAACTCTGAACGGGCAAAGGTCAGGTGCGAGGTTCCGGCAAACGCCAGGAACGCGCCGAGAGCGATCGCGCCCAGCCGTCGGGGTTTCGACGTCGGCGGGGCAGGACGGGCCGCAGCCGCGGCAAGGCGTGAAACGAGAGACATGCGGCCAAGCCTACGTCAGGCGGTTGTAGGCCAGCTGGGCCAGTGCGGCGGCCTGATCACCCAGCACCGAGTCATCGAAAAGCACCCTCGGCGAGTGGTTCCAGGCCGCCGTTGCGGGATCCAATGACGGCGGTGTGGCACCCAGGAACAGGAAGGTCCCGGGGATTTCGTCCAGCACCAGGGAGAAATCCTCGGACCCCATCAGCGGATCCCGGGACTCCAGCACCCGGTCCTCGCCGAACAACCCCCGCAGGTCCGTAAGTGCCTCACGGGTGCGGCCGGCGTCATTGCGGGTGACGGGATAGCGGACGGTGAAATCGACGTCGACGCTGCAACCGTGCGCGGCAGCAATCCCTTCGGCGAGCGCCTTCGACTCCACAATCACCCGGTCCAGCGACTGCTCGGACAGTGTGCGCACGGACGCGCCCAGTCTGGCCGTATCCGGAATGACATTGATGGCGTCCCCGGCTTCCAGCTGCGTAACGGTGAGGACAATCGGATCGAAGACAGAGAACCGGCGGGTGGACATGGTCTGCAGCGCGGAGGCTATCTCCGTGAGCGCAGGGACGGGGTCGACGGCGGTCTGCGGCTGGGAACTGTGGCCGCCTGAACCTTTGACCGTAATGCGCAGCTCGTTTGCTCCGGCCATCAGCGTGCCCGGCTTGGTGCGGAAAACTCCCAGCGGACCGGGACGCACGTGGATCCCGTAGGCGGCAACGGGACGTTCTCCGGCGGCGTCGAGCACCCCCTCATCGATCATCAGGCTGGCACCGTTGTGGCCCTCTTCGCCGGGCTGGAACATGAAGATGACACTGCCGGCCAGGTCCTGCTGCTGAGCGCAGAGCAGCTTTGCGGCGCCAACCAGCCCTGCCACATGCAGGTCGTGCCCGCATGCGTGCATGTTTCCGTTGGTCGAGGCGTATTCCAGGTCCGTCAGTTCGGTCACCGGCAGCGCATCCATGTCCCCGCGCAGCAGGACGGCCGGTCCCGGCTCGGCTCCGCGCAGCACGGCGACTACGGACGAGGCCTTCAACCCCAGAGTGATTTCCAGGTCCAGGCCCTCCAGCGCAGCAACGATGCGGGACTGGGTCCGCGGGAGGTCGAGCCCGGTCTCCGGATCCTGATGGAGTTCGCGCCGCAGCGCCACAAGTTCCGGGAGGATCGCCTGTGCTTCAGAAACAAACATGCATTGAGTCCTGTCATCCGCGCTGATGCCCGGCCGCAGCAGCGGCAGGAGTGTTACTAAGGAGTAAACCATCCCTGTTGCCGAGGGCACAGCCGCCGCAGCGCTCCGGGACAGTCTCGGAAGCAACAGAACTGGACATGACCCGCGGAAGTTTTCCACAGCCGGCAGCATTGCGCTGCCGGTACGGAGCGTCCCTGCCTACTCTGTGCACACGAGTCTGGGCACACGAGGGGGCAAGCTCATGAACTATGACATTGACACAGCGGCCGTACAGGCTGTGCTCATGGCCGTTGCCGTCGAGGGCACGGCACTGAACGAGTCAGCGAACGCTGCCAGGCAGGCGGGCGACGACGCCGCGGCCGGGTTCGGCACGGCGCAGGAAGTGGCGGAGGCCTTCACCAACTTCTGGAAAACCCGGGAAGATGTGGCACAACGGGTTTCCAGCTTGGTGTTCCGCAAGGCAGACAGCGTCGCTGAAGCCGCCCAAGCCTTCGTCGCGGCCAACCAGGAGATGACGGACAGCGCCCATCAGGCTCTCGCCCGCATCAATACGGACTTTGCCGCCCCCGTGCCCCGGCACCGGCCGAAAACCCCTGTGGCCTGACACCATGGCATCCATCGACCCGGTTCTCCGCATCGACGTCCCCTGGGCGGAACTCACTGTTGCGGTGGAAGACATGCGGGCCAAGGCATCAACCATCCCGAGCATCCTGGATGCTGCATCCGCTGCCTGGAACGGGCTGCAGCAGGCATATCGCCACCCCGGCACCCAGGACCGGGTTTACGCTGCGCTCAAGGACCTGCGTGACCCCACAGTCGATTGGGCCGTGGCGCTGTCCTCCGCGTGCGCAGCCGTGCAGGATTTTGCGGCGGCCGGGCGGCCGCTGCAGCGCGAATCGGAGTCCCTCGAAGCCGAACGCGCCGGACTCCTGAGAACGGCCGCCGAAGCAGAAGACTCCAGCGCTGAGGACCAGGACTCCGCCGAACGCGCCGTGGCGGATTTCAATGACCGGGTCCGGTCCCTGCGGGACAGGTGGAACAGCCTTACTGCGAGCACAGCTGCAGAACTCGCCGGTATCACGGGAGGCACCGGAGACGGACTCCCGGTAACAGCCGCAATTGGCGGTCGAACACTCCCCGCGGTTGACTGGCTTCATCTGACTTCCACTCTGGACAACATCGGCGCAATCGATCCGGAAGCCGTGGTGGACTCCATCCTTCACCTGAACGCTGAAGAGCTCCGCGAGTGGGCCAAGGTCAATCCGGAGGCGGCCCTTGTCCTAGCGACAAACAAGATGCCCCACCACGGTCGGGATCCCGAGCGGACCATGGGCAACGTCAGCAGCTACGGTTACCGGCGCGAGCGGGGCAGCCTCGCCGCAACCCTGGCGCCGGAAGGCATCGCACTGATCCGGGAGACCTGGCTGAATCTGACGGACCTGGAACAAAAGCGGCTGCTGCTCCTGTACCCCGGCACGTTCGGGAACATGAACGGCATACCGATGGAACAGCGCGCCTTTGCCAATATCGTCACGGTTGCCGGGTTGCGCGAACAGGTCACCCGGCAGATGGCCGCTATGGGAGGTGAACCGGTTAAGAGCAGCTTCGCGCAGAACCCCGGGGAGCAGGCGCTGTACACCTCGCTTCGCTCCGTCTGGGACGAACTCAATAAAAAGAAGACGGGCCTGGACAATGCCGTGGAGAGTAACCGGCAGGTGGTGATGGCCAGTCTGGAGGGAGACGGCCGTATTGTCACCATGAACGGCACTCCGTCGCAGGACGCTAAAACCAGCACCATACTGGTCCCCGGCACCAGCAGCGACCTGTCGGCTCTGGAAGATTACTCCCTGCGGCTGGACAACATCACCTCGGACCGGGGGGCGGACGATGTCTCGTTCTACTGGCAGGGCACCGACCTTCCCAACGAGGTGCCGGACAACAGGTCCAGCTCTTACAACGAAACCGGGGGACCTCTGCTTGCCGGCTTCGACGCAGCCCTTGACCTTGAGTTGTCGCCGGAGACGAGAAGCACGTACATCGGGTACAGCGCCGGAGCCGCCCTTGTGGGGACCGCTGAACGCGAAGGACTCAATTCCACCAACATCATCTATCTCGCCCCTTCCGGTGCCGGCAACGAAGTCGACGGCGTGGAAGACACCCGAAACCAGAAAGCCCACCGGTATTGGATCCAGACCCGGGACGATCCCATTGTGCTAGCCCAGCTCCTCGGCGGCATTCCCCAGGGCGGAGACCCTCAACAGATGGATGTGGTGCGGCTGGAATCCGGGTTCATAGAGCACTCCAAGGGCGGCCCGTTGGTTTCGGGCCACGAGGAATACTTCTCACCGGACTCAACGGCCATGCTGAACATGCGCCGGGTGGTGCTCAATGAAGCCGTTTTTCCGTACATTCCTGATGAAGCCTTCGTGGATGAAGGCGGCATGTGGACGTACAGTCCATTACAAACCAGACCGCAGAATTACGCGGGAGAAAAAATGCCCTCGGTCCCCGTGGAAAGTGCAGGCCCCTGATGCAGGAACGTTCCTCGAAATCGCCGCGTCTCGCGGCCGCCGCACTGTTGATCTTCAGCCTGGGAGGCTGCACCTTGATTTCAGAAGCCGGAACACCCGATCCGTCCACCGCACCCTCGCGTCCCGCCGCCCAGGTGCTGCCCGAGCTGGAAACCATCCTGCCGGACCTCATGGCGCTCGGCGGCGAGGCGTCGCCGCTTGCCGTCCAACAGCTCAAGGAAGAATCCTGTCTTGACCCCCTGCAGGAGGACAACTGGAATACCCAGACCCGCGCCCTGGGGTGGCTGGTAGGCAGATTCACGGATCATGAGTCAGCCCAGGGAGCCATGGACGCATGGAAAAGCCACCTCGAGACAGGGGGGTGGGTCCAGGACGACGAGTTGCGCAACGCGCCGGAAACCAACGGCGATGTCCACGTCATGCGCTATCACCACGAGGACCTGCAGCTGAGTGCCCGCTACGACCATGCCGAACTTAACAGCAGCCGGAATGTGAGCGTCGTGATCACCAGCCCCTGCATGAAGAACCCCGAAGACCACCGGATGACCCGCTCCAAGCTGGACCCCGACTACGGCGTCAGCAGTAAGTACTATGACTCCGATGCCGAAAAGGCTGACCCCGCCTAGCCCCGGAAGACATGCCGTCCAGCCCTAGACTGTGTTCCATGATCGAGAGCGCGACCATAGGCGAGACCGCCCCGTCCCAAAGCACCGGTTGGGTCCGGGAGCGGCTGCGGAAGAAGAACGACGACGACTGGGAACGTCCGGCGCCTACGCCGGCTCAGGTGCGGCGGGACGTCATCGGAACCGCCGCCGTCATTCTGGTTGCCGCAATTGCGCTTGAAACCAGCCGCGGATTCGGCGCTGTGGGCGGGGAGGACCGTCCGTTCTGGCTCCAGCATCTGGTACTGGCGCTGATGGTGGTGCCTCTGGCTCTGCGGCGCCGCTTCCCGATCAGCGTCCTGCTGGTGTCCTCATTGCTTTTCTTTCTCCTGAGCACCTATATGCCGGCCATCAGCACCCAGCTCGCATTTCAAGCCGCGTATTTCGCCTCCATCTACTCGGCCGTGGCCTGGGCGCGGGACCGGAGGATGCTTCGGCTGGCACTGGCGGCGGTAATCGCGGCGATGGCGCTGTGGTTGATCCTCGGTTTCACCGTGTCCAGCGCCTATGACTCCTTTTTCGAAAACCTCAAAGAGAACGCCCCGGCAGGCGATGAAACCTACGGCGGTCTATTGCCTCCGCTGGCCTCCTACGCCGTGTACTCATTCCTGATCAATGCCGCCTTTTTCGGCGGAGCCATCCTGTTCGGTCTCACCTCCTGGCGCAGCGCGCACCAGCGCGAACGTCTCGCAGAACAGGCAGGGCAGCTGCGCGCCCAGTCGGCGGAGCTGGCGCACCAGGCGGTGGTGAATGAACGGCTGCGGATCGCCCGGGAACTGCACGACGTCGTCGCGCACCATATCGCGGTCATTGGCGTGCACGCCGGGGCGGCACGGCGCGTGATGGAGAAGAAACCCGAAGCCGCTGCGGGCGCCCTGCAAACCATTGAAGATTCAAGCCGTGAGGCGGTGCAGGAAATGCGTTCCCTGCTGGGCGTGCTGCGGGCCGGCGATGAGACCGATCCCGCCGGCGACGGCGCCCTTCGCCGGCCGGAACCGGGCCTTGCGGACCTGGATGCGCTGGTGGCCGAACATCTGGCCAACGGACTGCAGGTGACTTTCACCCGGGTGGAAGACACACCGGGGGCGCTCGACGCCGTCGCGGCTCCGCTGGCCCTGTCCGTCTACCGCACCGTTCAGGAATCCCTCGCTAACGTGCGCCGCCATTCCACCGCCGGTTCCGCCGTCGTTGCCCTGCGCAGCGGATCGACCGACGGCGTGCGCTGGCTCGAGGTGGAAACGGTCGACGACGGCCTTCCCCGGACGGGTGGACAGCCCGGCTCCGGATTCGGGCTGCGGGGAATCCGGGAGCGGGCGGCCCTGCACGGCGGCACTGCGGAGATTGGCCCCCGGCCAGGCGGCGGGTGGCGGGTACGCGTCCGCTTCACACAGCGTTGAGATTCCGTGCCGCGGGAGGAAAGCCCGCTAAGCTCGTTGCCGGGGGATGAGGGACACCATGAAACCAATTCACGTACTGCTCGCTGATGACCAGGCCCTGGTGCGGGCCGGCTTCGCGATGATGCTCTCCGTCGAGGACGAGATCCATGTGGTGGGCCAGGTGGCCAACGGCGCCGAAGCAGTGGAATTTGCCGCCGCCAACCCGGTGGATGTCATTCTGATGGACGTGCAGATGCCGGTTCTGGACGGAATCCGCGCCACGGAACAGGTGGTGCGCGCCGGCACGGCCAAGGTCATCATCCTGACCACTTTCGAACGCGAGGATTACCTCTTCGATGCCATCCGGGCCGGAGCGAGCGGTTTCCTGCTGAAGAATGCGGACCCCGATGACCTGGTGGCGGCAGTGCACGCCGTCGCCTGCGGCCACGCCCTGCTGGCTCCGGAAGTCACCATCCGCGTGATCGAGCGGTTCGCCCGGTCGCTCGAGTCCGAGTCCGAGTCCGAGTCCGAGGCTGAGTCCGGCTCCGAGGCAAGGGAAGCCGGAACGGCCCTTCCCGCCACGCCCGCCACGGAGCAGCAGAAGCTCCTGGACACCCTGACCTCCCGCGAGCGCGAGGTTCTCATCCAAATCGCCGCTGGCCGGAGCAACGCTGAAATCGCCCGGGAGATGTTCCTGGCCGAAGCGACAGTTAAGACCCATATCTCCAACCTGCTCGCCAAGATCCAGGTCCGTGACCGGGTGCAGGCGGTGGTGTTCGCCTATGAAAGCGGTCTCATCCTTCCGGGGGAGAACCCGTCGGATCCCGCTGCCCGCAGCTCCTCCTAGCCGGCAACGGTTCACCCGCACGGCCGATCCGCCGCCTTCCCGCCGCACCTAGGGTTAAGGGAGAAGATTCCCACCATGCCCGGCGCGACCGGGAAAAGGAGCAGCCACCATGCTGCAGGTGCAAAACCTGACCCGAACATTCGGGGACAAAGTGGCGGTCGACAACGTCAGCTTTGATGTTCCGTCCGGCCAGATGACCGGTTTTGTGGGCGCCAACGGTGCCGGCAAGACCACCACCATGCGGATGATCATGGGGGTCCTGAGCGCCACCTCCGGCGAGGTGCTCCTCGACGGTGCTCCCCTGACGGCCCTGGCCCGGTCGACCTTCGGGTACATGCCCGAGGAACGCGGCCTCTACCCCAAGCAGCCCATCCTGGATCAGCTGATCTACCTCGGTCAGCTGCACCGGATGAGCCAGTCGCAGGCCCGCAAGGGCGCCATGGACCTGCTGGAGCGGTTCGGCCTCGGCGGCCGGACCAAGGACAAGCTGGAGTCCCTGTCCCTGGGCAACCAGCAGCGGGTGCAGATCGCCGCCTCGCTGCTGCACAAGCCAAATGTGCTGATTCTGGACGAGCCGTTCTCGGGCTTGGACCCGGTGGCCGTGGATTCCATGGTGGAGTTGCTGCGCGAGCGCACCTCCGCCGGAGTTCCGGTGCTCTTTTCCAGCCATCAGCTGGATCTGGTGGACCGGCTCTGCGACAGCATGGTGGTCCTGCAGCAGGGCAAGGTGATTGCCTCAGGCACGGGCGATGCCCTGCGTGCCCGGGCAGTCAACCGGCACCGCATTACGGTTTCCCCGGATGCCGGCTGGGTGCGGGACGAGCCGGGGATACGCGTCCTCGACGTTGCAGGTCCCACTGCCGTCCTGGAATTCGACGACGACGACGCGCGGCAGCGCCTGCTCGCCACCGCGCTCACCCGCGGCTCCGTGGAGGAGTTCGCCCCCATCCGACCGTCCCTGAGCGAAATCTACCGTGAGGTGACCGCAGTATGAGCTCCGTTTCCCGCCCCACGCCCCCCTGGGCGATCGTCACCCTCCGCGAGGTCATGGTCAAGGCCCGCGACCGCAGCTACCTGATCTCCACCCTGGTCACGCTGGTCCTGATTGTGGGCACCGTGGTCTTCAACGCCTACATGAGCACCCGCGCCGACGAATACACCGTGGCGGTGACCGAGATGCAAAGCACCGCCCTCGAAAATCCCGCCCAAGAAGTTGTTGAAGCGGCCAATGAAGCAGGCCAGGCCGACGGCGGCAACACCAGTTTTGAGGCGATCTTCGCGGACTCGCCCGAGCAGGCCGAGGAACTGGTCCGTTCCGGGGAGGCCGACGCCGCACTCCTGGTGGGCTACGACGGCTGGACGCTAACCGGCAACGAGGAACTCGACGGCGGCCTGCAGCAGGGCATCGCCGACGCCCTGCGCGCCTACACCTTGGAGATCAACGCCGGCTACGCCGGGACCACCGCAGAGGCACTGCTGGCAGGCAGCGAGTTCCAGACCGCCCTGTTGGACGGAAACACGGAAAACCAGTTCATGGCCCAGTTCACCGGCTTCGTGTTCGGGTTCCTGTTCTACATGGCTGCGATCATCTTCGGGATGGCGATCGCCACCTCGGTCCTCGAGGAAAAGCAGAACCGGGTGGTGGAGATTCTGGCCACGGCCATTCCGATTCGGCAGCTGCTCTACGGCAAGGTGGCCGGCAACACCGTCCTGGCCATGATCCAGCTGGCCCTCTACGCCGGGGCCGCCCTGCTTGCCCTGAACTTCACAGACACTGCGGAACTGGCCGGAACCATCATTCCGGCCTCGGGCTGGTTCCTGGTCTTCTTCCTGGCCGGCTTCCTGATCCTCGCTTCCCTCTGGGCCATGATCGGTTCCATGGCTTCGCGGTCCGAGGATCTGAACAACAGCTCCGGGCCGGTGCTCACGATCATCATCGCGGCGCTCTTTGCGGGCCTGTTCGCCAAGGGACAGTTGCTGGTCGCGGCGTCCTACGTCCCCGTAATCTCCACCGTGGCCATGCCGGTACGGATGCTGAACGGCGACGTGCCGCTGTGGGAGACCTTCCTGTCGCTGGCGATCGCCCTGGCCGCAGCCTACGCACTGCTGCGCTTCGGCGAGAAGATCTACCGCCGGGCAGTGATGCAGAGCGGCGGCGCGTTGACCCTGCGCAAGGCGATGAAGCTGGAGTCCTGATCCGAAACCATCAGCACGGTACGCGGCACTTTATACCGTGCCGGACGGCCGAAGAGGTGTTCCTCACCTCTTCGGCCGTTCCCCCGGACAGCTAAGTCAGATTGCGTCCCTGAGCAGGTCCGCCAGCGAGTTGAAACGCTCGTTGGACGGCAGATCATCAAGCAGAACGGCTTTGCCGTCCGGGCCGCAAAGCGGAATGCGCCAGTTGGGATACTCGTCCCCGGTGCCGGGCTGGTTTTGGGTGCGCCGCTCCCCCACCGCATCAGCCAGCGCGACGCCGATGAGCACGGACGGGGACTGCAGGATGAAGGAGTGCAGTGCCTCCACGGACTGCTGGACGTTATCCGTACCGCTGGCTCCAGCAGGCAGCAGCCCGGCGCTGCGCACCAGCTCCAGGACGGATTCCCGGGCCGCAGCATCCGCTGCCCGCTCCTCCTCCACCGGACGGTTCAAAAGCCCCAGGGACTCTCGCAGGTCCACGTGTTCTCCGGCCAGGTAACCGGCCGTGGGCGGCAGGTCATGGGTGTTGACTGAGGTCAGGGCGCCCTTCCGGTATTCCGCCGGCGGGCGGGGACCGGCGTCGCCGTGCTCAAACCACAGGATGGACGTGCCGAGCACGCCGCGCTCGGCGAGGTACTCCTGCACCCAGGGCTCAAACACCCCCAAATCCTCGCCGATCACCACGGCACCGGCGCGCTGTGCTTCCAGGACCAGGATTCCTATCAGCGCCTCGTGGTCGAAGTGCACGTATGCGCCGTCGCCGGGCCCCGAACCCTGCGGAATCCACCACAGGCGGAACAGGCCCAGGATGTGGTCAACCCGGATGCCGCCTGCGTGGCGGAGAATGGTGCGCAGCATGTCCCGGTAGGGAAGGTAGCCCGCGTCCGCGAGCCGCCCGGGATGCCACGGCGGCTGGCTCCAGTCCTGGCCCTGCTGGTTGAACATGTCCGGCGGAGCACCCACTGACACTCCGGGAGCCAGGACCGGGCGGAGCATCCAGGCATCGGCCCCGGCAGGGTGCACGCCCACCGCCAGGTCATGCACAATCCCGATTTCCATGCCGGCGCTCCGGGCGGCACTCTGGGCTGTCTCCAGCTGCTGGTCGCAGATCCACTGCAGCCACTGATGGAACCGGCTGCGCTCCGTGAAGGCGGAGCGGTGCTCCCGGACCCATTCGCTGTCCGGACCGGCAATCTGCTGCCACTGGGGATCATCTGCCGGCAGCTTCTCGGACAGCGCACACCACAGAGCGAAATCCTGCAGTCCCTTGCCCTCCAGTGTGCAGAAGCGCTCAAACTGCTGCTGCCGCGCAATGCTTCGCGGCACCCTAAAGATCAGTTCCAGCGCCGCCAGTTTGGCGGCGTAGGTCGCGTTGCGGTCCAATTTCTCGGCAGAGTGGTTGGCCGCCCCGAAGGTCCGCGCAGCTTCCTCAACCCGGGCACGGTCTGCCCCCGGAAGATAGCCGTATTCGGGAATGTCCTCCACCCGAATGTAGAGCGGGTTAAAGAATCGGCGTGTGGTGGGCAGGTACGGCGAGGGTTCCACCGGCGGAACCGGTTCCGCCGCATGCAGCGGGTTGGTCAGGAGGAAACCGGCGCCGTGGCGTCCGCCGGAGAGCGCTGCGAGATCTGCCAGGTCGCCCAGATCCCCGATGCCCCAGGACCGGGAGGAGCGTACCGAGTAGAGCTGGGCCATGAGTCCCCAGGCCCGGTGGCGGTCAAGGCCGGCGGTCGTCGTCAGCCGTTCCGGCGTGACCACGAGAACGGTGCCGGCCTGCCGCTGCCCGGCAGTCACTTCGAGCCGGTGCCAGCCCAGTGGAAGGTCCTCCGGGAGCGGAATCAGGGTGCGGCCGGTGAGGGTCCCGTCAACGTCCAGTTCCTCGCCGGGCACCGCCGGCCACTCCAGCTCACGCCTGCTTCCGTCCTCCAGCACGATCCGCACGTCCGCGTGCACTCCGGCGGGTAAATGGACGGGGACTGTCCGGCTGCGGTGTTCGCGCACGACGACGGCGCCCGGCAGTGTTTGGTGCCACCCCTGCAGGCGTGCCGAAGCCAATGACTGCGACAGGTCCTCCCGCGTTGCCGTGGCCACCCCCAACGCGCCGAGCACTTTTTTCAAGGTCTCATTGGAAACTTCGCGGCGGGTTCCGTCCCAGCCGTTGAACGTGGTTGCTACATGATGATGTTCGGCCAGCTCCTGTAGGAGTGCGGTCTCGCCGGCTGGTTCGCCTGTGATATTCGCTTCAGTCATGTCAGCCAATCTAGGCGTCCCGGGGTGCCTTCGCCCAGCCGGGTGGAACCAGCTATCCTCAGCTGCGTTTTTCGGTGAGCCGCCAACCATCCTGATAATCGGGGTGGTCCTGGTAGCCGGCAGCCATGGAGGCCAGTGCCAGCGAGGTCCACTCCAGCTCATCGGCGAACAGTTTGCCCTGGCCGTCGGGATCCAGGAGCATCCGTGCCAGGGCATTGCGCCGGGCACCGCCGATGATGTCGATCAGCATGAGCTTGGCTTCGCACTCGCGCAGCAGCCGTTCCTCGTACCAGCGGTCAGACGGTGCGACGCCCCTGGCAGTTAGGAGCTTCCGGGACTCCGCGGCGTCGTCCTGAAAGCGTGTCAACAGGAAATCCACGATGTCCATGTCCATGCCCATGATCGTACGCAGGGATAAATGGCGGTGTCAGGGGTGGTACCCAAAATCCGCATGCCGGGGCAGGAATATTTCTTACCGACGCTTGGTTGACATAACTAGTCGAACGAAAGAGAGCCCGTGCCAGCTGTCAGCGCACCGCACCACCCCTCAACCACCCGCTCCAAGCGGGTACGAAACATTCGCTCCATCCGCCGCGGAGATCATGTTGAAGTACGCAGCGGCGAACAGGTTTACTATCGCGGAGAAGTCCGTGAAACGGCTCCGGGTCTGGGCACCATCTGGATCCGCGGCGACGAAGAAGGAATCCGCACCGCAATCAGCGTTGAGGACTTCACCATTTGGAAGCTTCCGGCGTAGCCCGAATCTTCCCGTTGCCGCAGGGCTGTGGAAATATTCCGGTACCGGAAAACATCCACACCGAATGAGCATCGCCGTGAGGAGCCGCCATGTCCCGCTCTCCCAGTCACTACCGGGTCCGGGTGCGCAACCTCAATGATTTGCGGCGGGGTGATCAGGTAGAAGCCATGATTCGCAGCGTTGTCCATCACCGGGGAAAGGTGCTGGATCTGGCGCCGGGACTCGGCGCCGTTTGGATCCGGACTGATGCCGGGCGACGGGCCCTGATCCATACGGATGAATACAGGCTTTGGCAGGTGCTCCCCGCCGAAGCGGGATGACACGGCGGGGACAGGCATGCGACTAGCGGTCCATGAGCGCCCCGGCGCTGATATTCAAAGTTGCGGCCGTCATGCTTCCGGCTTTATCCGAAGCGGCAAAGGCTGCAGCATTGCCCACCTCTTCCAGGGTTGCCGCGCGCCGCAGCAGGGTGGCGTCGACGATGCTGTTGGCAATGTCCTGCCTCCCTTCCATATCCGGCGGCAGCGACTCGGGGATGCCGCCGCTGCGCAGGGTCACAACGCGGATGCCGTGCGGCCCAAGCTCCACCGCGAGCTGGCGCCGCATGGCTTCCATCGCCTCGAAGGCGGTGATCAGTCCGCCCAGCCAGAGGCCGGGCGAAGGATTGCCTGAACCTCCGAAAGCCAGGATCACGCCGGAACGCTGCTGCATCATGTGCCGGGCAGCGGCACGCGAGGTCAGAAACATGGTTTGCACCGCCGTGGATACCGGCCGCAGATAGTCCTCCACGTACATATCCACCATCGGCTTGCCCTGCACATCACCGTGTTGAATTACATTCATGGAGATGTCCAGACTCCCTGCCGTGGCCGCGACATCATTGGCGTGGTCATCCACCGCCTGCCCGTTGGTGGCATCCAGCAGCGCGGATTCCGCCAGTCCTCCGTTTGCCCGGATGTCGCGGGCCACCCGCTCCAGGGGTTCAAGGTGCCGGCCGGCCAGGAAAACGCGTGCTCCTTCCCTCGCGAAGGCCCGGGCCACTGCTCCCCCAATCGCTCCGCCTCCTCCGTAGATAACGGCATTCTTCTCGTTGAGCAGCATGGGAACCTCTTCGGATAGCTGTGGCTGTGGCTGTCCATGATGGCACTGCCCCACTGGCGTGGACAGGGGCCCGGGCTGTTGCCCGGGCCCCTGTGCTGTTACCAGCGGACCTTTTTCTCCCTCCGCCCCTGTTTCCCGAAGCTGTGCGTGGGCTTGTGGTCCTTGCCCAGGCTTTGCCATCCGGGGAGGGCGCTCTCGGTGTCCGTGCCGGGAACCGGCTTATCTCCGCCTTCGGCACCAAGCTTGGCTGCAGCTGCCGGGGCGATGTTCACCGTTGCCGTTACCGGCACCTCGGAGGTGACGGCAGACACGGACGTGAGGGAAGAGGCAGGGGCAGCTAGCCCCGGGAAAGGAGTTGACGGGTGTTTTTTGGATGTTGTCATGGTTGATCTCCGGACTGTTTAAGTACCGGCCGGGAACTGCGCTGATGATGGCCGTCCTGCACTGACAGCATGGACCGCCTACCCGGACGATACGGGCGAATGGGGTCAGCGATGAGAGCGGGTGCTCGGAGCCGGTAATCCGGCCCGGAGGGTCCCTACTCGTAAATCAGTTCCATGGGCAAAACCTTAACAAGAAAAGGCGGCACCGGGATAGACCCGGTGCCGCCTTTTCTTGTTGCCGAATGTGCTGACTAGATCAGGGCATCAGAGAGGTGGTTCGGCGTCCCGAAGCGGTGCGCGGTGATGCTCACGGCCTGCTCATGCAGGAACGGCAGCAGCTCAACGCGCCCGGCCTCGGTGACCGGATTGGCGTAGACGGCCACGTCGGGCCGTCCCCCAAGGGCGGTGGCCAGGGCCGAGGCGCCGGAGCCGATCAGCCGGATCCGGGTCCCCTGCGCTGCGGGGTCAAACCCTGCAGCGGAAGCCAGCCATTCGGCGTCGTTCTCCTCCGCCACGGGGACTCCCTGTTCCGTCAGGACGGACCGGAGCGCCAGCGGCAGTTCGACGCCGGTGGAGACCCGAAGCGCGGATCCGGCCAGCAGCCCGGCAGCGGCTACGCGCACCAGGGCGTCGAGCGGCTCATTCTCGGACAGCCGGATGGTCACCGGCAGCGGCCGGTAGCGGAACACGTTGCGTTCCGCACTCAGCGCGGACACGTCCTTGGCAGTGCCGAACTCCTCGGCCCACGCCGCGGCATCGCTGCTCAGCGCACGCTGCAGGAAGTCGGTGTCAGCAGCGAAGCTGGAAGATGAAGCCGCTGCCAGAAGCTTTGCGGCACCCTGGTGCCGGACCGGGGCTCCGCTGCCGGTGGCCTTTGCAGGCTCCCATCCGCCCAGGCCCATGAGGTAGTTGGGGCCGCCGGCCTTGGTTCCGGCACCGACTGCGGATTTCTTCCAGCCGCCGAACGGCTGGCGCTGGACGATGGCGCCGGTGATACCGCGGTTGATGTACAGGTTGCCCGCCGAGATGTTTTCCAGCCACAGGTCCATTTCCGCCGGATCCAGCGAGTGCAGGCCGGAGGTCAGCCCGTAGTCGATCTGGTTCTGCAGTGCGATGGCTTCTTCGAGGGTGTCAGCCGTCATCACGCCGAGGATGGGACCAAAGTACTCGGTGAGGTGGTACTCAGAACCGGGACGGACCCCGGTGCGCACGCCCGGGCTCCAGAGACGGCCGGATTCGTCGAGCTGCTTCGGTTCGATGAGCCAGGACTCGCCGTCGCCCAGCACGGTCAGTCCGCGCAGCAGCTTGCCTTCGGCGGGTTCAATGACCGGGCCCATCTGCGTCACGGCATCCACCGGATAGCCGACCTTGAGCGACTGCACCGCGTCCACCAGCTGGTTGCGGAAACGCGGGGACTTGGCCACCGAGCCCACGAGGATCACGAGGGAGGCTGCCGAGCACTTCTGCCCGGCGTGGCCGAAGGCGGAGGAAACGACGTCGCGCGCGGCCAGGTCAAAGTCGGCGCTGGGCGTGACGATGATGGCGTTCTTGCCCGAGGTTTCCGCCAGCAGGGGCAGATCCGTGCGGAAGGACCGGAACAGCTCTGCCGTTTCATAGCCTCCGGTGAGGATGACCCGGTCCACGGAAGGATCCGAGATGAGCTGGCGGCCGAGTTCACGCTCGCCCAGCTGAACCATCTGCAGGACATCGCGGGGAACGCCGGCTTCCCAGAGCGCTTCCACCATGACGGCTCCGCTGCGCGCGGACTGCCGGGCGGGCTTGATGATCACGGAAGAACCGGCTGCCAGGGCAGCCAGGGTGGAACCGGCCGGAATGGCTACCGGGAAGTTCCACGGCGGGGTGACCACCGTGAGGCGGGCCGGGACGAAGCGGGCGCCGTCGACCTTTTCCAGGTCCTTGGCCTGCTCCGCGTAGTAGTGCGCAAAGTCGATGGCTTCGGAGACCTCGGGATCGGACTGGTCCAGGGTCTTGCCGGTTTCGGCGGCCATGACCTCCATCAGGTCCGCCCGGTGATCTTCGAGGACGGTTCCTGCGCGGTGCAGGATCTCGGCGCGGTCGGCGCCGCTGAGGGCGGCCCAACCCTTGCTGGCAGAAACCGCTGTCTCGATGACGGCGGAGAGCGCCTCTTCGTCGGCCACCTGGGCGTCGGCTACGGCAGCCTTGCCCAGGGGTGAGCCCTCGATGCGGGTCAGGATGGACCGGCCCCAGGCCTGGTTGGCCGGCAGCGACGGGTCAGTGTCCGGCGTGTTGGTGAAGCCCGAATGGGCGCCGCCGGTTCCGGTGGAAGCATCCGGGCGCGGCTGGCTGCGGTCCTGGGTGCGGTTCGGGGCAGGAACCCGGTCATCCAGGTTTTCCAGCGAAGTGAGGAAGCGCAGCTTTTCGCGTTCAAAGAGGGCCTCGTTTTCGCTGAGCTCGAAGACCGCCGACATGAAGTTCTCGGAACTGGCGCCCTCTTCGAGGCGGCGGATCAGGTAGGCGATGGCGACGTCGAACTCCGCCGGGTGCACCACCGGCGTGTACAGCAGAAGCGAACCGACGTCGCGCTTGACCACCTCCGCCTGGCCTGTGGCCATGCCGAGCAGCATCTCGAATTCGATGCCCCCGGTCACGCCGCGCTGCTGGGCAAGCAGCCAGGCGAAGGCGACGTCGAACAGGTTGTGTCCAGCCACGCCGATGCGCACGTTGGCCACGCGGTCCGGCTGCAGGGCGTAGTTGATGACGCGCTTGTAGTTGGTGTCCGTTTCAGCCTTGGTGCCGCAGGTGGCCAGCGGCCAGTCATGCAGCGAGGACTCCACCTGTTCCATGGGCAGGTTGGCGCCCTTGACCACGCGGACCTTGATGGGTGCGCCGCCGTCGGCCCGGCGGGCTGCAGCGAACTCCTGCAGCCGCATCATGGCGGAGAGGGCGTCCGGGAGGTATGCCTGCAGGACAATGCCGGCTTCCAGGTCCTTGAATTCGGGCATGGACAGGAGCTTGGTGAAGACCGCCATGGTCATCTCCAGGTCCTTGTACTCCTCCATGTCCAGGTTGATGAATTTCTTCTGCGCGGAGGACGCTGCCCGCCGGTAGAGCGGGGTGAGCTTTTCCACCACATGCTCAACGGCTTCATCGAACGCCCAGTGCGAGTGCGGTGAGACGGTGGAGGACACCTTGATGGAGACGTAGTCGACGTCGTCGCGCGCCAGGAGTTCATGGGTTCCCTCCAGGCGGCGGGCGGCTTCGCGTTCGCCGAGCACGGCTTCGCCCAGGAGGTTCATGTTGAGCCGGACGTCGTCCTTGCGGATGCCGGCAATCGCCTTGCCGAGGCGCGCGTCGGTAGCGTCCACGATCAGGTGGCCGACCATTCGGCGCAGCACCTTGCGGGCTACCGGAATGACAACGTGGGGCAGCACCGGCGCCATAACTCCGCCCAGACGGACGGCGGAGCGCATGTACCAGGGCAGGAAGCCCGGCACCCGGGGCGCGAGGGCGGCGAGATTCCGGCCTGCCACGCGGAGGTCTTCAGGGCGGATGACGCCGTCAACGAATCCAACCGTGAAGTCCAGTCCGGCCGGATCTTTCAGCACGCCGGCAAGCTGTGCAGCGGACGCGTCCACCGGGACGGTTGCCGCTTCTGCGAGCCAACGGCGGACAAGGGCCACCGCCTCATCGGCCAGGGCCTGTGGGGTGTCCGATCCCGCGGTGGTTTCGGTGAGGATGTTGCTCATGCGGGCAGCTCATTTCAACGTGCAACTGATAGGTATTCCTCTAAGTATCCGCACTATTTCCCATTAGGCAAAGATGGGTTTTCTTACCGGTATAGATTAGATTTACTAATGAATTGAAAGGGGGAAATGACCGTGCTCGATGTTCGCCGCATGATCCTTCTCCGGGAAGTCAAAGCCCGCGGAACCCTGGCCGCAGTGGCGGAAGCACTGAGCCTCAGCCCTTCCGCGGTATCCCAGCAGCTGGGCCAGCTGGAGAAGTCCGTGGGGGTGGAACTGCTGCGGAAAACCGGGCGGGGTGTGCAGCTGACACCGCAGGCTGAGATTCTGGTGGCCCATGCCTCCGACATCCTTGAATCGCTGGAGCGGGCCGAAGCGGACCTGGCTTCGTCGCTGACCGCTGTGACCGGATCCATTCGGATAGCGGTGTTCCAGTCAGCTGCTTTGGCCCTGCTGCCCGACGCACTCCGCATCCTTCGCCGTGAGCATCCGGAACTGCGCGTGGAAATGGTTCAGCGTGAGCCCGAGACAGCACTGTACGAAACCTGGGCACGCGACTTTGACCTGGTGATCGCTGAACAGTATCCCGGACATGCCGCCGTCCGGCATGCCCAACTGGACCGGGTGCACCTGACCTCGGATGCCATCCGCCTGGCCGTGCCGCATGAGGGCCTTCCGCCGGTGCAGTCCCTGGCGGACACCGCGGGGCTTCCGTGGGTGATGGAACCGCGGGGCGCGGCCTCCCGGCACTGGGCGGAGCAGATTTGCCGGCGTGCGGGATTTGAACCTGATGTCCGTTTTGAGACGGCCGATCTGCAGGCCCAAATCCGGCTGATCGAGTCCGGAAACGCCGTGGCGCTGATGCCGGACCTGGTGTGGACCGGCCGGGATCCCAGCGTCCACTTAATGGATTTGGACGGCAAGCCGCACCGAAGCATCTTCACGTCCGTCCGGCGGGCCGGCGCCAACCGGCCGGCGGTCCTGGCCTGCCGTGAGGTGCTCGAGCGCACTGCCCGCCAGGTGGCGGCGTCATAAGTACGCCATAACACGATGCGGGGTTCCGGCAACTGCCGGAACCCCGCCCTCAAACGCTGCGCTTCAAATTACCTGCTGCTGCCTGAGCTGCCCGAGCCGCCGGAACCGCTTCCCCCGGACGTGCCGCCGGAATGCCCGGAACCGCCGTGGGAATCCGTGCCGGAGCTTCGACGGATACTGTCGTCCGTCTCGGTTTCAATCTGCTCCTTGCGGACTTCCTCGGACACGCTTTCCGTGTCCGTGACAGTTTCGGTATCCATCCGGACCCGCTCCACCGGCACCGTCTTCTTGCTGACGACCGGTTCCTCGGCGTGAAGCGTCACTTCGTGCTCTTCTTCGCTGAGCTCCCGTCCGGCCATGGCGGAATCGACATTGGCATCCGTGATCGGCTCCGTCTCAATGCGGACCTCTTCATGGCTGACCGGAACCTCGGTGGTGACGGTCTCAGTGACGATGTACTTCCGCAGGCGCGCCTTGCCGGTCTCACGCGACCGGGTGCCCACGTCCAGCTGCTCTTCCGAGCGGGTCATGGCGTCATCAGTGGTGGGGCCAGAGGTATCGTGGCCCACGGTCGCGTCCGCTGACATGCCCGAGCGCGTCATGTCGCTGTCCTCCATGAAGTCCGACCGGTCGCCGCTCCGGGTTCCGACGCCGGAATCCGTCATGGTGCCCGAATCCGTCATGGTGCCCGCGTCCATGGTGGAGACGTCGTCACTGCCGTCGTCGTAAGTAAACCCGTAGTACCGGTAGAGGGTCACTTCCTCTTCGGGGGTGATGGATCCATCGGATTCGACCTGCGGGGAGTTCTTAACCTCGTCCTTGGAATAAGGAACCAGGACGTCCATACCCTCCACCGTTGCTTCGCTGAGAGGCACAAAGGACTCGTTCGTTCCAAGAATTCCGGTGTTGACCGTGACCCAGGCGGGCTCATTGGTCTGGTCATCCAAATAGAACGTTCCAACGGCGCCAATCTTGTCACCGTTGGGTCCCAAGACGTTGCCGGACCCTGCCATGAGACCTTCAACTTGCTGGTTGCTGATCATGCTGTTCTCCTTCAGCTGTGAAGCCATCGCCGTTGTACGGTCTGGTTTCACGTTTGGGCCGAGCCTGCAACAGGCATCGCGAAGATACCTGCGGGGGCCTTATTGGGCGGCTGTAGTATCAGGCAGACCTGAAATGCCAAGCCTGCTTACCATTCCAACCCAACGCCTTCGGAGCGTCAATAGGTAATCCGGAAGGGAGCCTACTTCTCGCTGGTCAGCAGTTCGCGCACCTGGCGGCGGAGCACCTTGCCCAGCAGCGACTTGGGCAGCTCCTCAATGGCCACAATCCGGCGGGGAACCTTATACGGGGTGAGCCGCTCGCGGCACCAGGCCCGCAGCCCGGCTTCATCCAGTTCCGCACCCTCGGTCAGGACAACGGCCGCCACCACCTGCTCGCCGCCGTCGGGGCGGGGCAGGCCCACCACGGCGACGTCGGCAATAGCCTGGTTGCTGCGCAGCACTTCCTCCACCTCGGTGGGAGAAACGTTGAAGCCGCCGGTGATGATCAGTTCCTTTCGGCGGTCCACCACCTTCACGAAACCGTCGTCGTCCACGGTGACAATGTCGCCGGTGCGCAGCCAGCCGCCGTCGAGCAGCACCTGTTCCGTGTCCTCAGTGTTGTTCCAGTAGCCCGCGAAGACCTGCGGGCCGCGGATCAGCAGTTCACCCGGTACGCCGTGCGGCACCTCGGAGGAAGGCTGCTCCGGATCGACAACGCGCATTTCCGTGCTCGGGAACGGAACACCGATGGTGCCGTTGCGGCGGCTCTCGGCAAACGGATTACCCAGCGCGACCGGCGACGATTCGGTGAGGCCGTAGCCCTCCACCAGGAGTCCGCCCGAAACCTCTTCCCAGAGCTTTACGGTGGCCGCCGGCAGGGTCATTGCGCCGGAAATGGCGAAGCGGATGGTGGAGAGGTCAATGCCCCGCTTCTTGGATTCCAGCGCCGTCCTCTCATAGATCGGCGGGACGGCGCAGAAGACGGTGGGCTTGGATTTCTTGGCGGCGTCCAGCACCAGATCCACGTCAAACTTGGGGAAAAGCACCAGCCGCGACCCGGTCAGCACGGAGAAGGTCAGGTACAGGGTCAGGCCGAAGGCATGGAACATCGGCAGCACGCCGTAAATGACTTCCTTGCCCTCCTGCGCACCGTGCATCCAGGCCTGCCCCTGCAGCGCGTTGGAGCGCAGGTTGAAGTGGGTGAGCATGACACCCTTGGGGATTCCCGTGGTGCCCGAGGTGTACTGCAGGGCGGCCAGGTCCCGCACCGACGGGCGGGGATGGGCGCTGTCGATCGGAGCGGAACTGAGCAGCTTTTCCCAGGACATGGTGTTTTCGGTCTTGGTTGTCAGCCCTGCCCGGGTACGGCGGATCGAGGGCAGCGGCAGCCGCAGCCCGATGCGCTTGAGCCGCGGCATGGCCTTGGTGATGTCCACGGCGATCACCGTTTTGACGGCAATGTCGTCGGGGAAGTCCTGGATTTTCTCCACGGCCTTGTCCCAGATAATGGCCACCTGGGCGCCGTGGTTTTCAAACTGGTGGCGAAGTTCGCGTTCCGTGTAGAGCGGATTGTGCCCGACGACGACGGCGCCCAGACGGAGCACGGCATAGAACGCGATGAGGTACTGGGGGCAGTTCGGCAGCACGATTGCCACGCGGTGTCCGCGGCGCACACCCAGCTTCCGGAGGCCTTCGGCGGCACGGTTTATCTGGTCGCCGAGGTCGGTGTAGGTGGTTTCGGCACCGAAGAATTCCAGCGCCACCTTGGGCCCGTAACGGTTAACCGCGTCCTCCACCATGTCCGTCAGTGACTCGGTGGGCAGCTCAATGGTTGCCGGAACGCCGGGCTGGTAGTTCTTGACCCACAATGGTTCCTGGGCAGCAGTCATTGAGGAAGCTCCTTCACTTTGGATAATCCTGACTATAGCGACGCGCCCGGCCCGGAGATAAATTGTTTGTCCTGCACCACGTCGCAGCGGGGCAGAAAGGTGCCGCCCTTAGGCGCCAACCCCCTTGAGATACTGAGCCAGCGCGCGGGGCGCCGAGCGCGGAGCGGCGGCCTCGACCACGGCGTTGTAGTTGGTGTTGGTGTTCACGTCGTAGGTGAGGATGCGGCCGTCGGCCGTTTCCATGAATTCAATCCCGCAGACCTCCAGGCCCATGCGCTTGGCGAACTCGAGGTACTTGCCGATGATCGGATGGTCGAAGCCCTCCCGCAGGCTGAAGAGCTGGGTGTCCTCATCCGGGGCGATGGTGGCGCCGGGCGGCATGATCGGCTTGCCGGTGGACGGGTCGATGGCACAGGCGTCCGCCGGGCAGAGCTGGAATCCGCCGCGGGCGGTGTCTGCCCGGATCGCATAGATGAACTCGCCGCCAACAATCTCCACGCGCGTAATGAACGGCTCGGCGGCGTTGATGAACTCCTGGATAAGGGTGATGCCGTCAGCTGGTTCCTCAAAGTCCGGTCCCGCCACATAGTCGGCCAGCTCGCCGTGGGACTCGAATTTGCGGACCCCCAAACCCTTGCCTCCCTGGTTGTGCTTGGTGATGAAGGGGGCCGGAAATTCCTTGGCAGCGGCCAGGATGGAGTCCCGGCCGACGGCGGCCACCGTGCGCGGAGTGTCGATGCCGGCGGCGCGCAGCGCGGTGAGCTGGTCCACCTTGCTCATTTCCAGTTCCAGGATCCGCCGCCCGTTGACCGTCCGCCGGCCGTGGGCTTCCAGCCAGGACAGCACCGCCCGGGCATAGTCCTTGGACAGGCCGTGGTCGCGGGTGTGGGAGGAG
The DNA here is from genome assembly GCF_002929435.1 of Arthrobacter sp. 9E16. Classification (NCBI taxonomy): domain Bacteria; kingdom Bacillati; phylum Actinomycetota; class Actinomycetes; order Micrococcales; family Micrococcaceae; genus Arthrobacter; species Arthrobacter sp. 9E16. The sequence goes on from NZ_PJIU01000001.1 coordinate 884,134, forward strand.
GCACTGATCCGGGACCAGAAGATGCCCTCCGGCGGCACCGAGTCCAGATCCAGGACGCCATCGGTCAGCAGCCATTCCTCCACTTCCAATCCTTCGGCTTCGAAGGCGCGGGCAAACGGCGGAAACCACTCGGGGTTCTCATGCAGGGCATAAATCTTGGGGCTGGTCGAGCTCATGGCGCGTTGCCTTTCCTCTGTAGTTATTGGAATCCAGCGCTTAGCCGTCGATGTATATTCCATTGCCGGGACCCATGGGCAGGCCGAACACGAAGAACACGGTCAGCACGCCCACCCACGCGAGCCAGAACAGCACGGTGAAGGGCAGCATCCGGGCGATGACCGTACCCAGCCCGGCCTGCGGCTCATATTTGCGGAGCATGGTCAGCAGCACAATCATGTAGGGGTTCAGCGGGGTAAGGATCTGCGTGGCGGAGTCCCCCACCCGGAACGCGCCCTGGATGAAGGCCGGTTCGAAGCCGAGCAGGGCGAACATCGGCACAAACACCGACGCCATCAACGTCCACATGGCCGAGCCGGAGATGATGAACAGATTCAGCAGTGAGGCCAGAAGGATGAACCCGATGATGGCGGGGTAGCCGGTCAGCCCGATGGACTCCAGACCGGAAGCGCCGGCGACAGCCAGCCAGTTGCCGATTCCCGACCAGTTGAACAGCGCGATGAACTGCCCGAGGATGAACGCCAGCACCAGGAAGCCGCTCATGTCCTTGATCGAGGACCCCATGACCCGCGGAACATCCTTGCCGGAGGCAATGGTTCCGGTGATCTTTCCGTAGACCAGCCCCGGCACGGTGAACATGATGAAGACAATGAAGACGATGGAGCTCAGCAGCGGTGACTTGGGCAGGTAGCCGCCGTCATCATTGCGCCAGGGCGAATCCGGCAGCAGCACTCCCGTGAGGATGACGGCGGCGACGACGGCGCCGGCCACGACTGCCCGGATCACGCCCCTGCGTTCCACGGAAGTCAGGGTGGAGGACAGTGCGGTGGAAGGCAGCGCGGTGGACGGCAGCGCTCCCGGTAACTGCGCCTCGTCGTCGGCAAGTTCCTCAGTGGGCACATCCTGCCGCCGCAGCCGCGGTTCCAGGATTTTGTCGATGATGAACCCCGCCAGCAGGATCAGCACGATCGAGGAGGCGACGTTGAAGAAATAGTTCGACAGCGGGTTCACCGGGGAACCGGGGTTCGGCAGCGTCTCGGTGACCGCCGTCGTAATCCCGGAAAAGAGCGCATCGAGGCTGGTCACCAGCATGGACGTGGAATAACCTGCACCGGCGGCGGCGAAACCGCCCAGCAGTCCGGCCACCGGATGGCGGCCGGCTGCCTTGAAGACCAGCGCGGCCAGCGGCGGGATGACCACGAAGGCGGCGTCGGACATGATCGAACCCGTGACGCCCACAAAGCCGACCGCGTACGGGAGCGCCCACCGCGGTGCGGAGCCGAAGGCCTTGCGGATCAGTGCCGAAAGCAGCCCGGACTTCTCCGCCACGCCCACGGCCAGCAGGATCGGCAGCACCGTAGCCAGCGGCGGAAACCCCAGATAGTTCGCTCCCAGGGTGGTAGTGAACCAGCTCAGGCCCTCGGCGGTGAAAAAGCCCTTGATGACCGTTTCCTCGGTTGCCCCGGGAACGGTAACCGCAACGTGTCCCCAGGCCATGGCCGTGGAAGCCACCGCGACGATCAGGAAAAGGATCAAGAAGAGCATGAACGGATCCGGCAGCTTATTGCCCACGCGTTCAATGCCGCCCAAAAGGCGGTCCGGAAAATTGGAGCGGGTCTTGACGGATGCAGAGGGGGTACTGGTCATGCCGGTCTCATTTCCTGTCAGTCGAAGTAACGGGCAACATCAACCGGTCCGCCGGCAGCGGCAAATTCCTCGGCCACGGCACGGCGGAGCTCCGGATCACAGAGATAGTCGAGGGCAGTCAGCGCCAGGCCCGCGGCGCCGTCGAGGGCTCCGGATTCGGCAGCGGGTGAGCCGGCCGCCTCCGCGAAGGCCCGGGTATGCAGGGCAACGTCCGCCGGTGCAATGCCAATCAGCGGATGGATGCCGGGGATCCGGTAGCTGACGTTGCCGAAGTCCGTGGAGGCGGCGATGGTTTCCGACACCACGCCGGCCGGCAGTGGGCTGCGGCCGCGGCGCTGCTGCGCACTGACCCAGCGTCCGGTCAGCGCGGAGTTGGTGCGGACCGGCAGCGACGGCGGGTGTTCGTCCCAGTCGATCGTGACGCCGGTGCCGGTCATGAGTGCGGCGCCGCGGGCAATGTCTTCCAGCCGGGCGCTGAGGTCCTTCAGCGTTTCCGGATATTTGGACCGCGCATAGAGTTTCAGAACGGCCTTTTCGGGGATCACGCTGGGACGCCGGCCACCCTCGGTGATGATGGCGTGCACCCTGTCCACGGGCGGCAGCTGCTGCCGGAGCAGGCCGATGGCGCTGTAGGCCAGGGCTGCGGCATCCATTGCGTTGCGTCCCATGAAGGGCTGGGCGGAGGCATGGGCGGCGACGCCGGAGAAGGTCACGGTCAGCAGCCGTCGGCCCAGCCAGACCTGCTCGGCAAGGTCCATGGCATAGGGGTGCACCATGATCGCTGCATCCACGTCATCGAAGGCGCCGTTGCGGGCCATGACTTCCTTGCCGGAATGTCCTTCTTCGGCCGGCGTTCCCAGGAACACGACCCTGCCCGGGAAGGCCTCCGGGTTTTCCTCAAGCGTTTTCGCCAGCGCAATGAATGCCCCGGCTCCGGTGGCTGCTATGACGTTATGCCCGCAGGCATGACCCACCTCAGGCAGCGCATCATATTCGCTGAGGATGGCGATGGCGGGTGCGCGGTCCGCCCCTGTCTCTTCGGCCGCGGAGCCTGCCGTCCCAATTTCAGCCCTGACGGCAGTGGGCAGTCCGTGGGCCCCAAGCTCAGCCTTGATGCCGTGGCGGCGCAGCAGATCCACGAGGAACGCCGCGCTTCGGTGCTCCTCATAAGCTGTCTCCGGATCCCCGTGCAGCGTATGGACAACGTCGTTGAGGTCCGCAGCCAGCGCATCCACCTGTGCTTCCACGGCCGCCGAAAGCTCAGCGGAAGCTCCGGCAAAATCCGACACCGGAGCCTGCACTGTTTCCATGCGGCGCCCGGTTTCGGCGTCGAGCTGGTTGAGATACGCGGGACTGGGATTTGTGGCGCTCGTCATAGCCACCCACACTAGGGGGCGGGCCCCGGAAGGATCGAGCTGGATTACGGCGTGTTCCGGACCAGGGGCGGCTACCGGCCGCGGCCCGCGATGCGTGTCACGAGTGCCTGCGGGCCGCGGGCGCCAAACCAGGCCAGCGCCTTGTACCGCTTGCTGGGAATGGAAATGCCCTTGCCTGCAAAAGCATCCGCTAGACCCTCGCGAACCACGCGTTCGGCATCAAGCCACATCCAGTCCGGATACAGGGTCTTGTCCATGTCCATGCGCTGGTGGAATTCCGTATGCACAAACCCGGGACACAGCGCTGTGACGTGCACCCCGCGTCCGCCGTAATTGATGTTTGCCCAGCGGCTGAACGTAATGACCCATGACTTGGCCGCACTGTAGGTGCCGCGGGGAATGAAGCCGGCCACGGAGGCCACGTTGATGATGTGGCCCCCGGGTTCTTCCATCTTCGAGAGCATCGTGTTAAGAGCGGTATGGCTCAGCTGCAGCGGTGCCGCCACCAGAACGTTGAGATGGTCCATTTCGGCGGCCAGCTCATTGCGTTCAAAGCTGTTCTTCAACCCGTAGCCCGCGTTGTTCACGAGCATGGCGATGTCCGGTTTCTCCAGCCGGCGGCTCACCCGTTCAACACCTTCGGGCTCGGCCAGGTCCGCCGCGATGTACTCCGCCTGCACGGAGTACTCGGCTGCCAGGCGGCCGGCGGATTCCTTCAACCGTTCCTCATTCCGGGCGGTGAGGACCAGGTTGTAGCCGCGGTTCGCGAGCTGGCGGGCAAATTCGGCACCAATGCCGGACGTGGCGCCGGTAATCAAAGCTGTGGGAGTCATGGGTCCACCTTTCCACGCCCACCCTGCTATGCCCGGCAACCTTTCGCAATCCGCCGCACGGGATCACTGCCGGTGCCTTGCCAGCCGTGCCGGCGGCACCCTACCGTGTCAAGAAACCGGCCCCTGCAAGGAGGAGCCATGGCACCATTTAGCCGGTATCGGGACAGGCAGGACGCCGGAGTCCAGCTGGGCGTAGCGCTCGCCCCCTACCTCGGCGCGCCAAACCTGGTGGTGTTAGGCCTTCCGCGCGGCGGCGTGCCCGTGGCTGCCGAAGTCGCCAAGCTGCTCCACGCGCCGCTGGATGTTGTCGCGGTGCAGAAAGTGGGCCTCCCCGGACAGCCCGAGCTGGCCGCCGGGGCACTGGCATGGGTGGCCGGGACAGTCACTACCGTGCAAAACGAGGCCGTTCTTGCAGACTGGCAGAGCTCCCTGCATTCCGGCACCTCCTCCAGCGACGGGCCCGGCTCCGCGGAGCAGGCCTTCGAAGCCGCCGCCGCCATCGCGCAGCTCGAGCTGATCCGCCGCGACAAGCTTTACCGCATGCGGCGGGACCCGCTGAATGTTTCCGGCCGCACGGTGGTGCTGGTGGATGACGGACTGGCCACGGGCGCGTCCATGCACGCCGCGCTGCTGGGACTCCGCGGGCAGAACCCGGCCAGGCTGGTGGCGGCGGCTCCCGTGAGCTGCGGGCCGGGTGCGGAAACCGCAGTGGCGTTGGCGGACGACGTCGTCATCCCCTGGCAGGCGATTGGGCTTACCGCCGTGGGCCAGGCCTACGAGAACTTCGACGAGATTACCGACGCCAACGTCCAACGCCTCCTCGGCCTGCCGTAGAAGCATCCTGTAAAGGGGAACACTCAATGAACAGAGCATCAGCAGACTGGACCGGAGCCCGGTACGTCGCCCTGGGCAGTTCGTTCGCATCAGCCCCCGGACTGGGCACTCCGGTGCCGGGCAGCCCGCCGGAGGCCGGGCGCACTGACGTCAACTATCCCCACCTGCTGGCCCGGCAGCTGCAGCTTTCCCTCACTGATGTCACCAGTTCCGGAGCCACCACCGCGGATGTGCTGTGGCGCTCCCAGTACGGGCAGGCGCCGCAGTCGGATGCCCTGGCGGCGGACACGGACCTGGTCACCGTCACCATCGGCGGCAATGACATTGGCTTCGCGGCGTACCTCATGGCAGCAGGCCTGCCTCCGCTGGCCCGTCTCAAGCATCTGCCCTCACTCGAAATGCTCAAGGCGCTTGCACCGGCCGTCCTGAACCGGCGGCTCGCGCTGCTGCCTGCGGCCATGGCCTCCGTGGGGCAGCTGATCCGCCGGCGCTCCCCCAACGCCGTCGTCCTGTTCGTGGAATATCTGACTGTGCTGCCGCTGGACCCGCACATCCGCGTGGCCGGCATGAAACCGGCGCAGGCCGCCGCCGGCCGTGAGCTGGCCGTGCATCTGGCGCTGGCGACGGAAGCGGGGGCCAATGCCACCGGCGGTTCCGTGGTGCGGGTGGCTAAGGCCAGCGCTGACCACTATGCCGGCTCGGAAGACCCGTGGACGGTGGGCGCCTTTGTCCCCACCGAGGGTGGGCCGCTGCCCTACCATCCGAACCAGGCCGGGCATGAAGCCGTGGCGCAAATGATCCAGGACCACCTCGCCCGGCTCACCGGAACGGATTCCGGCCAGCCGGGATGAGTGAATTAGATTGGGCGGATGACTGCGCAGAGGCCCCCGGATACCCGCACGGAACCGCCCGAAGCAGCCGGTGAGCGCGAGACGCTGACCGGCTTTGTGGATTACTTCCGGGCCACCGTGGTTCTAAAGGCTGCCGGACTCAGCGATGCCGACGGCGTCAAACGGCTGCTGCCCTCCCTCACCACGGTGTCCGGGCTCGTCAAACACCTGACCGATGTTGAGCGCTATTGGTTCCGCACCCGGCTTGACGGGCAGCGGGATGTGCCCACGCGATGGTCTGCCGCTGACCCGGACGGGGAATTCAGGGTCAATGACAATGACAGCCTCGCGGAACTCATCAAGGACTATGAGGCTGCCTGCCGCGAATCCCGGGAGGTGCTGGAACGCTATGACCTCGAGGACCGCTGCCGCGGCAGAAGCGCCGGCGAAGGTGAAGGGGACGTCGACGGCGACGAAGACGACGGGCAGAACGTGCGGTGGGTCCTGGTGCACATGATTGAAGAAACCGGCCGGCACTGCGGCCACTTGGACATCCTGCGCGAACTGCTGGACGGATCCACCGGAGACTGACCGGCGTGCTGTCTGGCCCTTCCGAGGGCTCTGCGGCAGGCCAACCCTAGAGATCAGGGCATCCCCGGAAGGATAATTTTCGGAACAGGGGCGCTGCCAGCCCGACTCTACGGGAGGTTTCACATGTCCATGTCAGGAAGTACTTTTGGGTTCGGAGGGTTGAGCCTGGAGGTCAGCGAGCTCACCCGCAAGGTGGTCCGGGGCATCCGCACGGGCATGGTCGTCACCGGGGTCCTCTCAGTGGTGCTGGGTGCGCTGGTTTTGTTCTGGCCCGGAGCCACCCTGGACGTGATTGCCGTCCTGTTTGGCCTGTATTTCGTCGTCGCCGGGGCGGTCCGGGTGGTCACAGGGCTGGTGACTCCGCTGCTCGGCGGACTGCGCGTCCTGAACATCCTCATCGGCCTTCTGCTCTTGATCGCCGGAGTGGCAGCGATCCGTAATCCGCTGGCCTCCCTGTCCGTCCTCGCCCTGTTCATTGGAATCGCCTGGATTGTGGAGGGCATCATGTCCCTGACCGAGGTGGAGAGCGGCGGATCACGGTGGTACGCCATCATCTACGGGATCGTCAGCATTATTGCCGGCGTGGTGGTCCTGTTCCTCCCGGTGAGCTCCCTTGCAGCACTGGTGATTTTCGGCGGCGTTGCCCTGGTGGTGCTGGGCATTGTGGAAGTGGTGCGTGCCTTTTCCTTCGGCCGCGGAATGCCGCTCAACTACTAGGAAACGTTCAGCGAGCATCCAGCAGCTGTTAACACAGGGATAACTTGCGCGGAAACGCGGTTGTAATACGGGGCGCCCACGCTGGGAGTAGCACGGTTTCCACCCGCCGCTCCGGCCCGCGCGGCCGGCCACCCCCGAATGGAGTATCTCCATGGACTCTGGAAACACCGCCTGGCTGCTCGCCAGCGCCGCCCTGGTTTGTCTAATGATCCCCGGCATCGCCTTCTTCTACGGAGGAATGGTGGGCTCACGCCGAATCCTGAACATGATGCTGATGTGCTTCGGCGGGGCCAGCCTTGTCGCAGTCCTCTGGGTGCTTTACGGCTATTCCGCAGCGTTCGGCAACTCCCTCACGGGAGCCGGTCTGCTCGGAAACCCGCTGGAATTCTTGGGTCTGTCCCAGTTACTGGTTGAGGATCCGGACTCTTCGATTCCCGTGGCGTTGTTCGCCGCCTTCCAGCTGATGTTTGCCTGTGTGACCACGGCACTGGTGGCCGGCGCCGCCGCCGGCCGGATGAAGTTCGGCGCGTGGATGCTGTTTGCCGGACTCTGGGCCACCCTGGTCTACTTCCCCGTGGCGCACTGGGTCTTCGCCTTCAGCAGTGAAGACGGGTCGGTCACCGGCGGCTGGATCGCCAACCAGCTCGGCGCCATCGACTTTGCCGGCGGCACTGCCGTCCACATGAACGCCGGAGTCGCAGCCCTGGCCCTGGCCCTGGTCCTGGGCCGCAGCAAGGGCTGGCCGCATGCCTCCGGAAAGCCGCACAGCCGCCCGCTGGTACTGCTCGGCGCCGGGCTGCTCTGGGTGGGCTGGTACGGATTCAATGCCGGTTCGGCCCTAAGTGCCGGACATTCCGCCGCCGTCGTCTTCCTGAACACGGCTGTGGCAGCCGCCGCCGGCCTGCTCGGCTGGATGCTGATGGACCGGCTGCGGCTGGGAACCTCGTCCTCCCTCGGAGCTGCCTCGGGTCTGATTTCCGCCCTGGTGGCCATCACTCCGGCCTGTGGTGCCGTCAGTCCGCTGGGCGCCTTGGCCATCGGACTGATTGCCGGCCTCGTCTGTTCCCTGGCCATCGAATGGAAGTACCGGCTCGGGTACGACGATTCCCTCGACGTCGTCGGCGTCCATGCCGTGGGCGGCCTGCTGGGCACCCTGCTGATCGGCCTGTTCGCCACCGACGCGGCACCCAACGGTGTCAGCGGCCTGTTCTACGGCGGCGGGCTCGAACTGCTGGGCATCCAGGCCCTGGCCTCCGCTGCGGTGCTCGTCTACTCCTTCGTGGTCACCTGGATCATCGCCAAGGTGCTGGCGATGACCATCGGCCTGCGCATTCCGGAGGAAAGCGAGCTGCAGGGCATCGATATGGCAGCCCATGCCGAATCCGCGTACCTGAACGACGAGGAGCCCGTGGAGCTGGGCGCCCGTCCGTAACGTTCCTCCTCCGCCGGGGATCAGCCCTCCAGGGCTTCTTCCTGGCGGAGGTAGACGGACAGGAGGTCCCGGGCGTGCTGCGTCTGGGGCCCTTCCTTTTCCATCGCTTCCATCATGGACGCTGCCTGTGCCTTGCCTCCGGGGAACGGCGGCAGGAGCGGAACGTCAGGATCCGAGACCACCTCGATGATGCACGGCCGGTCAGCCGCGAGCGCCTGGTCCCAGGCAGCACCGAGCTGCTCCGGATCATCCACCCGGATGCCCTCAAAGCCCAGCAGCTCCGCGTAGCCGGCATAGTTGAAGTCCGGAAGCGCCTGGCTGTCCGGGAAGCGCGGTTCGGTTTCCATCTCCCGCTGTTCCCACGTCACTTCCGCCAGTTCTCGGTTGTTCAGGACGCAGACAATGAAGCGCGGGTCCGCCCACTGCTGCCAGAGCCTGCTGACCGTAATCAGTTCGGTGATCCCCGCCATCTGCATGGCGCCGTCTCCGGACAGGGCAATAAGCGGGCGGTCCGGATGGGCAAGCTTTGCGGCCAGGCCGTAGGGCACAGCGCATCCCATGCTTGCCAGCGTGCTGGACAGATGCGCGGGAACGCCGGCCGGCAGCCGCAGTTGGCGGGCGTACCAGTAGACGCTGCTGCCCACGTCCACGGCCACCTGGGCGTCCGCGGGCATGCGGCTGCTCAGCTCGTAGACGGCGCGCTCGGGGTTCACCGGGTCGGCCGGGGTAAAGGCACGCTCGCGCGCAAGTTCGTGCCAGGAACGCACCGCCTGTTCGACGTCGTTCCGCCACTCGGAGGGTCCGCGCTCCTCCAGCAGCGGCAGCAGGGCGTCCAGGCATGCGGCAGCTTCACCGGGAAGAGCCACTTCCACCGGGTACCGGTTACCGATCGCCGCCGAATCGATGTCGATCTGCACGGCTCGAGCAGCCCCGGGCGGCGGATAGAACTCGGTCCACGGGTCATTGGAGCCAATGATCAGCAGCGTGTCACAGTTGCCCAGCACATAACCGCTGGCCGAGGTACCCAGATGGCCCATGACTCCGGCCGCCAGCGGCAGGGACTCGTCCACGTACGGCTTGCCGAGCAGGCTGGTGGTAACGGCAGCGCCCAGCTTTTCGGCCAGGGCCATCACCTGTTCCTGCGCGCCGCGGGCTCCCTGCCCCACCAGCAGGGCGACTTTCTGACCGCTGTTCAACAGGTTGGCGGCGGCCTGCACGTCTTCGTCGCGGGGCAGGATCCGGGCCGGCCGCCATACCGGAGCGGTGGTAAGCACGCCGTGCTCCTGGTCCAGTTCCGGAGCCGGCGCCTGCTGAACATCATGCGGCAGGATCACCACGGAGGGAGTGCGGGTGGCAAGGGCTTCTTTGAAGGCCCGGTCAATAACCAGCGGCGCCTGCTCCGGGCTGGACACCTGCTGCCGGAATCCGGACGCAACGTCCCGGAACAGGTGCATCAGATCCACTTCCTGCATGTAGCCGGACCCCAAAACACTCAGGCTCTGCTGTCCGATGACGGCCACCACCGGCACCGAGTCCATCCGGGCGTCATACAGGCCGTTGAGCAGATGGATGGCACCCGGGCCCTGGGTGGAGACCACCACGCCCACTTCCCCGGTGTACTTGGCGTGGCCCACCGCCATAAAAGCTGCGTTCTCCTCATGCCGGGCCTGGACAAACTCCGGTCCGCCCGCCCGCCGCAGGGCCCCCATCAGCGGGTTGATGCCGTCGCCGCTGTATCCGAAGATCCGGCCCACTCCCCATGCCTGGAGCCGTTGGACCACCAGGTCCGCTACCAATTCCGGTTCATCCTGTGGTCCTGTGCCGCCCATTGCATGCCTCCCATGGAAGATCAGTGTGCTTGGTATCCCCCACTCTTCCATCCCGCGGGCAAGAAATGCACGTTTGGACGGCCCGCTGCTCATGCATTGATGTGTGACGCTGTGCCCGCCGCTATGCTCAAAAACATGGGTAAGGTCATCTATTACGTTGCATCGTCACTGGATGGCTACATAGCCACCGAAGACAACAAGCTCGACTGGCTGCTGGACTTCGGCTTCGAGGCGTTCCAAACGCACTATGACCAGTTTTTGGCCGGGGTCGGCGCACTGGTGATGGGTTCGGTAACGTACGACTTCGTCCGCGCCGAGGACCCCGGTTCCTGGGCCTACGGCACCCTGCCCTGCCAGGTGCTGACCAGCAGAAATCTGCAGGCGCCGCCGGACACCGGTGTACGTTTCGCCGCCGGTGACATCCGGGATATCTGCGCAGCCGCAGTGGCCGACGCCGGCAACCGGAACGTCTGGGTGGTGGGCGGCGGTCATGTCGCAGCCCAGTTTGCCGACGCCGGGCTGCTGGACGAAGTGCGGGTCACCTATATGCCCGTGGCGCTCGGCAGCGGGCGCCCCCTGCTTCCCGTCGCAGCGCCCACCGGCCGCATGCGGCTGACGGGGACGACGTCGTTCAACGGCGGGGCTGCCGAACTCCGCTTTTCCGCCGAATAGGCCGGCAGCCACAACGTATCCCTGCCCGCTTCCCGGTTCACTGTAGGGTGTGTTCCGTGCGCGCCCTCTGGTGGCCCTCGAAGACGCCGGCGACCTGCCGGGGCACGTCACCGCGTCCCTGAAGGCGGCGCTGCGAAACTCGGAAAAGCTGCTGGCACTGGTCTCGGACCTCCTCACGGCCGCCACAGCCCGCGCAGCGAGGCAGGGCGGGGCACTGTCTTCACCGTTACCCTGCCGCTTGCCCGTTCCGGTGCTGATTTTGTGCCCCGCGCAAGGCTGTGAAAATATCCAGTTGGATCCGGCACCCTACCGGGCACATTCAGCAGGGGAATTTACTTGATGGCCAACCACGGCATTTCACCCGTCCGCAAGGTACTGCGGCGTCTGGGGTCCTTCTCCCTCGTCGGCGCAGTGGCCTTCGTTGTGGATGTCTCCCTTTTCAACGTCCTGGCCTCGACGGTGCTCGATGACAGCCCCATAACCGCCAAGGTCATCTCCGTTGCCGCTGCCACGACCGTCTCCTGGGTCGGCAGCCGATACCTGACCTTCCGCAGCACCCGGGGGCGGAGCGTCCGCAGCGAAACCCTGCTTTTCGCCCTGACCAACGTGGTGGGGCTGCTCATCGCCACCGGCTGCCTGTTCATCTCACACTACGTGCTGGGTTTCACCAGCCAGTTTGCGGACAACATTTCCGGCAACGTCATCGGTGTCCTGGCCGGCAACGTGTTCCGGTACTTCGCGTACCGCTACGTCGTTTTCACCACGGAAGAGGAACGGGCAGCCCGGAGCGCGCTGAAAGAAAACGCATAAGGGCTGCCCGGCCGTTCGGCTACGCTACTTCCGGGACTGCGGCGTACGGATCAGCTTCTTGTTGACGAACTCATCCATGCCGTAGCGTCCCAGTTCCCGGCCCACACCGGAGCGCTTGACGCCGCCGAAGGGCAGGTCTTCCTGGGTTCCGGACACGCCGTTGATCCAGACCATGCCCGATTCCAGCCGGTCAGCAACCTCAAGGGCCTTGTCCTCGTCAGCGCTGAAGACGGCGCCGCCCAGGCCGTACGGTGAGCTGTTCGCCAGTTCTACGGCTTCATCGGCGCTGGAGACCTTGTAGATCACGGCGGCCGGACCGAAGAGCTCCTCCGAGAAGGCACGCATATCCTCCGTGACGCCGGTCAGCACGGTGGGCTGAACGTAGGCGCCGGGCCCGTCCACCAACGCACCGCCGGTGTGGAGAGTTGCGCCCTTATCCACGGCATCCTGAATCTGCTCCACCAGGGAGTCTGCGGCAGCCTGTGAGGACAGCGGTCCAAAGCGGGTGCCCTCGTCCAGCGGATCACCGGGCTGGATCTTCTGCATCTTCGCGGTGAACTTCTCCACGAAGTCGTCGTAGAGATCCTCCATGACGATGAAACGCTTAGCGGCGTTGCAGGCCTGTCCGGCGTTGCCCATGCGGCCGGCCACGGCGGACTTGACCGTGGAGTCCAGGTCCTCGGAATCCAGCACGATGAACGGATCGCTGCCGCCCAGTTCCAGCACGTACTTCTTCAGGTTCCGGCCGGCCACCTCGGCAACGGCGGAACCGGCACGCTCCGAACCGGTCAGGGAAACGCCCTGGATCCGGGGATCTGCAATGATGTCCGCGGCCTGGTCATTGGTGGCGAAAAGGTTGATGTAGGCATCCCGGGGCAGCCCGGCATCGTGGAAGATCTGCTCCATGGCCAGGGCTGACTGCGGGCAGTTGTTGGCATGCTTGAGGAGCACGGTGTTGCCCAGCATGAGGTTGGGGCCGGCGAACCGGGCCACCTGGTAGTACGGGTAGTTCCACGGCATGATGCCCAGGATCGCGCCGATCGGTTCGGTGCGCACGGTGGCCCCGCCGCCGCCCTTTACGCTCAGTTCCTCATCGGCCATGAAGCCGGGGCCTTCGGCGGCGTAGTAGTCGTAGATGTCTGCGGACAGGGCAACTTCGCCCTTGGCCTCACGCAGGGGCTTGCCCATTTCGGTGGCGATCAGGGCCGCCAGCTCGCCGCTGCGTTCGCGGTACAGCTCGGCCACCCGGGCGATGATCTTGCTCCGGGCCTCAACCGGCTGGCTGCGCCACGAGGCAAAGGCACCGTGGGCTGCGCTGATTGCTTCGTTGATTTCGGCGTCGGTGGCTTCGGCGAATTCTTGCAGTGTCTCCCCGGTTGCGGGGTTCACGGTTTTGTAAGCAGTCATGGGGCTCACGTTACCGGCGGCTGTGGCAGGAGCCACAGCGGTTCGCTCTTGGCTCAACCGCCGCACCCGGCACACCAGGCGCGGCTAGCGGCGGGCCGGGGCGGCGTCGCCGTCGGGTTCCGGCGGATTCCGGCGGGCGGAACGAGGCCGGGGAAAGCGGCCGAACCGGGGCCGCGGCCAACCCTGTTCCTTCTTGCGTGAGCCGGCTTCGATTGCCCCGGATCCGCTGGGTTTGCTGCGCGTCCGGCGCGGAAGCCGCACACTCAGCTCCCCCGGACCGGGCAGGCGCCAGCCGCGGCGGCGGGCCACGGTGCAGATGACGGCGGCGGAAACGATGGCCACGGCCATGCCCACATTACGCAGTCCCAGGTGATAGAGGACGGCCATTTCAATGGCGGCAATGAGGGCGCCGGTGGCGTACAGGGTGTTGCCGCCGAAGATCGCTGGCACCCGTCCCACGGCGATGTCGCGGATCATGCCGCCGCCCACCGCTGTGGCGACGCCGATCAGGATGGCAGGCAGCCACTCCAAGCCAAAGCCCAGGGCCTTGGATGTTCCGGTGGCCGCCCAGCAGCCAAGGGCAAAGGAATCAATGACGATCAGGAACCGATTGGCCCATTTCCCCTTGAGCTCAATCAGGTAAGCAATGAACGCACCGGCAATGGCGGCAAAGAGGTAGGCGGGATCGGTCAGCGCCACCGGGGTGCCCGCCTGCAGCAGCGTGTCGCGCAGGACACCTCCGCCCAGGGCTGAGGTGAGCGCCAGGACCACAAAACCCACCGGGTCCATACGCAGCTGCCGGGCAACCGCTCCGCCCAGTACGCCGTTCGCCAGCACCCCGGCCAGGTCCACGACCCTGAACACGGCCTCCGGATCCAAAATCTCCACGCCGCTCCCGCTGTTGATTGGTGCCGTGTTTTCCGGCGTCCAGTCTAGCGCGGCAGGCTCCCGGGTTCGGCAGCATCACCTTTTATCAGTCACCGGGCGGCAAAATAATCCGCCAGCTTTTCCAGCGTTTGTTCCAGACTCGCAGGATGCCGGCGGGTCACTCCCATGATCCGGTACATGACGCGGTGGCGGACGCCCCTGGCATCCCACTGCTCGGTTACAAGGGTCCCGCCGTCTGCAGGCTCCAGCAGGTAGCGCCAGATATGACCGCCCATATGCCGCCAGGCAATCCTGTGCCCCTCCTGAAACTCGGTGACCGTGTTGCGGATCTTGTAGGGAACACCCATCTTCATGTCCATGCCGAAAGTGGCTCCGGGGGCCAGCCTGGCAGGACCGTGGGGGTGCGCGTCACGGACGGTTCCAGACCCGTCGATAACACTGTGCATGGCCGGACGGGCCAGCAGGTCAAACACGGATTCCGGCGAGGCGGGAACAAAGCGCTCGCGGCTGATCAGGTAGGGGCTGTTCATCGGGTCAGTCTAACGGCACGTAAGTTTCAAGCTCCGGGGTCCGGTTACAGGGTCCGTTCGTAGAGCCAGCCGTCTCCGCCCATGACCAGCCGGTGCCGGGCCTCCGGGTCGCCGGGCAGCTGGGGGTACTCGGCGTCGCCGTGCCAGACCATTACCGGCGGCGTCTGGCCGGGCAGCTGGCGGGTTGTGTAGGTCTGCGGCGCGGCAGCGCCGGCCGCTGCGAGCGCGGCGGCAACCGTTTCCACCCCCAGCAGCCCGTGCAGTGTCACCCAAGTGGGCGGGTACAGTTCCATGCTCCCCTCCCGCTGCCGGCGGAAGGCATCGGCGGGAGTCAGCCAAACCGCGTCCACGTGTTCTTCGGGGCTGAGCAGGATCTCGCCCTCGGGTGCTTCGGCCAGGAAGAACCACGTCCGGTAGCGGCGCGGCGCTTCGGGCGGCGGCTCCCAGCAGGAAAGCCGCACCAGGTTGGGCTCCGCCAGGCGGAGCCCGGTTTCCTCTTCGGTTTCACGCACGCCCGCCCGGAGCGCGGCCGCAAGTTCACCGTCGTCGTTCGCCGTAGGCTGCACCGAATCCGCCGGCAGTCCGTAGTCCTCGGGGTCCACCCGCCCACCGGGAAACACCCAGGCGCCGGCAAAGGATCCCCGGTGGCGGGGACGCTCCAGCAACAGGACCTGCAGTCCGTCGGGCGCATCGCGCAGCAGCACCACTGTGGCGGCCGTGCCGTGAAGCATGATGGATTCCGTTCGTGAGGGGGAGACTTGCGGGACCGTACTGGAGTCCCTTGAAGGATGGTAACCGTTATCCGCAGGCAGTAGCCGCGGGCACAGGACCCGCCCTATCCTGAAAACCCCGCGGAAGGGCGCGCCTGCTATGGAAAAGGCTGTAACGGACAAGTTCGACTTCAAGAAAAGCTACCCCGAGCTCTACGCCCCCAAGTCCGGCGATTTCGCCCTGGTAGAGGTTCCGGCCCTGCAGTACCTTGCCTATGACGGGCACGGGGATCCCAACACGTCGAAGGAATATCAGGGCGCCTTGGAATGCCTCTACCCCACTGCGTATGCGGTGAAGTTTGCGTCCAAAAAGGACCTCGGCCGCGATTTCACCGTGGGCCCGCTCGAAGGACTCTGGCGTGCGGCTGACATGGACGCTTTTATCCGCGGTGACAAGGATTCCTGGGACTGGACCATGCTGGTGGCCCAGCCGCCGTGGATTACCCCTGGCCTGGTTTCGGATACCGTCGCCGCGGTTGCCAGAAAGAAGAACCCGCCGGGACTGGACAGGGTGCGCCTGGCGACCATTGAGGAAGGCACCTCGGCGCAGATCCTGTACATCGGAGCCTACGACGCCGAGGGCCCGGTCCTTGAGCGCCTGCATCACCAGTGGATGCCGGCACACGCACTCACCTTCAACGGCGACCACCATGAGATCTACCTCAGCGATCCGCGGCGGACCGCCGTGCACAAGCTCAGGACGGTGCTGCGGCAGCCGGTCCGCCCGCTGGGCCCTTCCGCCTAGGCGGGTTTGTCCAACCCGCGCGGTTTGGCGGCCGGCGCACCCAGCATCGCTTTCAGCTGGTCATCGCTCACCCGTGTGAGAGCGGTGAGCAGGTTCATGATGCGGGCACGCTCACGGGCGTCAAAGCGGGTGGCATCGAGAATGTCGCTGACCCAGAGTCCGTCCATTGCCAGACGGACAATGACGCCGATGACTCCGGTGGGCTGCCCGGGGTCCAGGTTGTCCTGGTCAAGCCTGCGGTTCAGGTAGATCAGGGACTCCGCCAGGTTGGGGCGTCCGACGGCGGTGGCCAGCAGTGCCCCCTGGTCAGTGTCGCTGTTGGACTCGGCATCCGAGAACGCCTTGATGTAGGCGCGGTCCGAGGCTCCCACCTGTTCCGGGTCCGAGTCCGCGAGCCGGCCCAGCTTGTGGACCAGCTCGATAATCATTGCTTCAACGTCCTGCTCGATTTCTTCGAGAGGTGCGCCTGGCCTGAACATTTTTCCTCCAGCTCAACGGTCAACCGCCGTTCGGTTGACCGACCAGCTTAGCCCGGTTCCGTTTTATTCTCAGCTCCGGGAAGCTTCCCGCCGCCGCGCCGGGCGTAGCACCGGGCGCCGGTTTGAAGTCGGGCAGACAACAGGCTTGTCTTAGTCCATGACGTGGATCACCGTACGCCGTGCCGTCCAGCTGCTGGTCGGGCTGTTTTGCTATGGCTTTGCCATTGGCATGATGATTCAGGCTCATCTGGGCGTTTCCCCCTGGGATGTGCTGGGACAGGGCGCAGCCCGTTCTTCGGGCATTCCCTTCGGCATCGTGACCGTCCTGATTGGCGCGCTCGTGCTGCTGCTGTGGATCCCGCTGAGGCAGAAACCGGGCATCGGCACCGTCCTGAATGTGCTGCTGATTGGTCCCAGCGCCGAAGTTTGCCTTGCCCTGGTGCCCGCTCCTGATCAGCTTTGGGCGAGGGTTTTGCTCTTCACCGGCGGTCTGGTGCTGCTGGCTGCCGCCACAGGCGTCTATTTAGGGGCACGGTTGGGCCCCGGCCCGCGGGACGGGCTGATGACCGGGATGCACCGCCGCTTCGGATGGCCCGTTTGGGCCGCGCGCACCGGCATAGAGGTGGCAGTGCTCAGTGCGGGGTGGGCGTTGGGCGGCACCGTGGGTCTGGGAACAGTGGCCTTTGCCCTGCTGGTGGGTCCGCTGGTCAGCCGTACGATGCCGTTCTTTGATATCCGTGCGCTCGGTCCGCTTCCGGGGGCGTCACGTCCGCGGCCCGTAGGTCAGGATGGCATTGCCTGATGCAGTGGTCCGGGACTCGAGCAGCTTTAGCCGGGTGAGCGGGTCTCCGGGCTGAAACAGCCGCTGCCCCGAACCGGCCACCACCGGGTGCACCATGAGTGTCAGGGAGTCCAGCAGTCCGGCGAAAAGGAGCTGGCGCACAAGTGAAATGCTTCCGTTCACGGCGATGTCTCCGCCGTCGCGTTGCTTGAGCCGGCGCACGAAGCCCTCCAGCTCATCGTCCATTAGGTGGGAGTTGTTCCAGCTCAGGTCTTCATCGGTGAGTGTCCGGGAGGCCACGAACTTTTCGACCGGGTTGATGAAATCCCCGAAGCCGTCCCCGGTGTTTCCCGGCCAGTAGTCCGCCCATTCCTGATAGGTCGTCCGGCCCAGCAGCACCGTATCCTGGCCCGCCAGGACGGATTCCATCAAGGGCCCCATGTCCTCGTCAAAATGGTCAAACTGCCAGTCTCCCGGGTTCTCCACCACGCCGTCGACTGAGCTAAAGAGTGCCGCCGTCACCTTGCGCATCGTGTCCTCCTGCAGCTGCCGGTCTTGGAACGTGTCCGCCAAATCTGGCTTCCTCCGCGAAGGTACCGCAAGACCCTTCCGGGCGGGAGGGAGCGGACTTAGGATGGCCGTGCCGGTTCACCCTTCCGCAGGAGGAATCATCATGGTTGACGGCCCGTCTTCACCATCCGGAACGCAGGGACCGCCTGCCGGCTACGGCAACGTTCCGGTGATTTTCTCCGCTGTGCTGGCAGCGGTCGCGGGCGTGGCAGTGGCCGTCTTCTCCACCGGCGGAACAGAGCGGGAATTCCGATGGGAGCTGGGACTCGCCGCTGCCTGCGCCACCTTCATCGTGTCCCTGCTGATTTTCCTGCTGCTGATCATCACGTCGCGCCCCAACCCTGAAGAATTGGGCAAGGGCACCGGCATCAAGAGGAGCTTTGGTTCCCTTCCGGACACGGCCGACGGCGA
The DNA here is from genome assembly GCF_002929435.1 of Arthrobacter sp. 9E16. Classification (NCBI taxonomy): domain Bacteria; kingdom Bacillati; phylum Actinomycetota; class Actinomycetes; order Micrococcales; family Micrococcaceae; genus Arthrobacter; species Arthrobacter sp. 9E16. Next base: position 902,463 of record NZ_PJIU01000001.1, read on the forward strand.
TGACAGGTTCCGCCCGGACGGCACCGACCAGCGTTAGCTGCCGAAGATCCTCTCCAGGAGTACCCCCGCACGATCCATGATGCCGGTGTCCGGCCAGACGTCGTCGTGCTCCAGGTGGTTCTGCTGCAGCACCACCCGGACCAACCCCAGAGCCAGACCCACCACCATGCCGGCCTCCGCGGCGAGGTCCGGTTCGGATTTGCGGAGACCAGCAGCCGCGTAACGTTCCATCACCAGGTCCGTTAACTGCTTCTCATGATCGGCCATCCATTCGTTCTGTTTGGAAAACAAAACAGGTGAGGCCATGATGGCCTTCATCCTGCGGCCGGCCAGCTCCGGATCGGGCTGGCCGGCCACCAGGGCGGAGACTACGGCCGCAGCAAGGCTCAGGACAACCGGGGTGCCGTGGTCGGGCAGGAACTCGCGGGCGACGGCGTCGCGCATTTGGGCGGGCGGCGGACCCAGGAAGACGCCTTCCTTCGAACCGAAATAGTTGAAGAACGTCCGCTGCGACACCATGGACGCAGTGCAGATCATGTCCACGGTGACGTTGTCATAACCCCGTTCCAGGACCAGCGCCACAGCCGTTTTTTCGATCTCCGACCGGGCGGCTGCACGCTTGCGGGCACGCAGCCCCCCGGATGCTTCAACGCCTTGGTCCATCACTCCGCCTTCCGCCGTGATGCAATTCCCGATGCCGCTGCTTACTCGTACCGCAGGGCGTCGATGGGGTTCTGCCGGGCTGCCCGGCGAGCCGGCAGCGTGCCGGCAAGGAACGCAATCAGCATGACGACGCCAATGATGACTGCTACGGAGGCCGGCGTGAACAGCATAATGTTCAGGCCGGGAAGGGCTGACAGCACCGTGTTGGACAGGACGGAGCTGATCGCCGTGCCGAGCCCGATGGCCACGCCGGCTCCCAGCGCAGATCCAAGGAAACCAATAAAGATCGCTTCGAAGCTGAACAGCGCGAAGATCTTGCCGCCGCCCATGCCCATGGCCTTCATGAGGCCGATCTCGCGGGTGCGTTCCTGCACGCTCATCAGCAGGGTGTTCACGATGCCGAACCCGGCAGCCACAAGGGCGATGACGGCGAACGCGTTGAGGACGCCGATGATGCCGTTGATGACGGTCTGGATGGCACCGATCTGGTCCGCCACGGTCAGCGCGGTGAAGCCCTGGTCTGCGAGGTCGGACTTGATGCCGTCCAGCTCGTCCGCGCTGATGTCCGTGGACAGGTAGGCAACGGAGGTGATGTAGCCGCTGGGAACACCGGCAGGCATGCCGGTTTTCTGCAGGGCGTCCATTTCGGTCCGCAGCTCCTCGTTGAATCCGGCACCGTCGCCAAACAGGGAGTCGTTCTGCACACCGGCCACCACGGCATCCACCGTGTGCTGGGTTCCGGCGTAGTCAGTGACCGCAATGGAGACCGTCTGGTCCAGGGCTGCCTGCTCGTCGGCGAAGCCCATCGGCTCCAGGTATGAGGACGGAAGCAGCACTTCACGCGATCCGCTGCCGTCTTCAAGCTGCCGCCCGGCGGCAAGATCCGCATCAGCCATCCCGATCATCGGATTGACGGTCAGCTCGAACTTGGTCCCGCCGTCGTACTGGATGAAGTCGGGTGCCAGCATGGCGGCCGGTTCAACCTTGTCGATGCCGTCCGTGGCGCGGATGGTTTCGATGTCCGCCTCGGAGAGCAGCGTGAAGCTGCCCTGCATGGCGGCACCGTCCGGATCGTATTCCTTGGGCCCGTCATCGGCCGCTCCGGTTTCTGCGGCGGGCGAGACGGTGAGCAGATCGTCGCCGCCAATGGCGCCTATTTGCTTGTCGATGTAGTCCGAGACGCCAGCACCGATGGCGCTGGTCAGGGTCAGCGTGAAGGCCCCGATAAAGATGGCGACCACGGTCAGTGCCGTGCGGACCTTGCTGCGGAAGGTGTTGGATACTGCTGAGCGGAGAATGTCGCCGGCGGTCATGCTGAGGCCCCTGTGGTGATGGTGGTCGAGAAGAGTTCATCGGCGGACACTTCGCGTCCGTCCTTGATGTAGAACTGGCGGCTGCAGCGGGCCGCGAGATCCGTGTCGTGCGTGACGGTAATCAGGGTGATGCCCTGTTCCCTGTTCAGCGAGAACAGAATGTCTTCCACGACGGCGCCGGTGGCGGTGTCCAGGTTGCCGGTGGGCTCATCGGCGAAAATCACCGACGGATTGTTGACCAGGGCGCGGGCAATGACCACACGCTGCTTCTGGCCGCCGGAGAGGTCGGTGGCCTTGTTTCGAGCCTTGTCCGCCATTTCCAGGCGCTCCAGGGCTTCCATGCCGCGGCGCTTGCGTTCAGCGGGCTTCACTCCGGCAATCATCAGCGGCAGCACCACGTTGTCCAGCACGGAAGAGTTGGGGGTGAGGAAGAACTGCTGGAACACGAAACCGAAATCCCGGTTGCGCAGTTCGTTCAGCTCATTTTTTCCCAGCGAACGCGCATCCTGGCCCTTGACGGAAATGGTTCCCTCGTCGGGGCTGTCCAGCAGGGCGAGCAAGTGCATGAGAGTGGACTTTCCCGAACCGCTCTTGCCGACAATCGCCAGGGACTCGCCGCTTTCCACGGCCAGGCTGACGCCCTTCAGGGCATCAAACCTGTTTTCCCCCTGCCCGTACGATTTCGTCAGGTTCTGCGCGCTGAGTACGTGTGGTGTCATCTTTCCGACGTTACATGCAGTTCCTGCAAGTTTGCCGGGCCTGCAACTTGGGCGGCTTTGAACCGGCTGGGCCGGTAGTACTCAGATCTCGGGAATCCAGGCGGGATCGCGCCCGGTCAGTCCCACCAGCCGGTCCAGCGGCGAAGCAGAGTCATCAACCGGAACCACCGGGCCGAAGAGGCCCGGATTACGGGGCTGTTCGCCGAGGAACTCCACACAGGCCTGTACGGCACGCAGATCCGGGTTGTAGCTCTGTCCGGTGGAGCGCGCCAGGTCCCAGCCGTGCACAATGATCTCGTCCAGGGCAAACATGCCGGCGTCCACGGCATCGAGCGGAACCCGGCCCGCCACCGTCTCCCCGTCCCACGCCGCCGGATCCGCCCAGGCGCCGGCCAGGGCAGTGAGCTGGTTGGGAATGCGCTCACGCCAGCCTTCGGCCAGGTTCCTGCCGTCCGCTTCAGGCACCTTCCCGGCTCCCGGCGGCAGGGCAGTCTTGTGTGCGGAGAGCTGGAATTCCAGCGACAGTCCGTCGATGTGCTCCAGAAGGTCGCCCACCGTGTAGTCGGGCGACGGTGTGGGCCAGCTGAGCTGGTCATCCTGGATTGCGGCGATCACGGCGCCGGCGTCACGGGCTGCATGATGGAAATCGACTGGAGCACGCATGGTTCCTCCTCGAGGAAAACGCATCGGTGTCTTTTCAAAAACCTGACTCTCGCTGACCCTGCCGTTATCAAAAACGGTAGCAACGCGGACTTCCGTCCGTAAGGGGAACCGGGTCCGGGCATTGTCACGAGGTCCGGCTACCTATTGCAATGCTGTGTCTAACACACCATAGTGTGAGGCATGGAAGATGATCTGCTGGGTGGACACCTTCAGGAACTGCGCCGGGGAACCGTGGTGCTGGCCTGCCTCTCCATCCTGAAACAGCCCGGCTACGGCTACGGCCTGCTAGAAGAACTGGAACGAGCAGGATTTTCCGTCGAGGCAAACACCCTCTACCCGCTGCTGCGCCGCTTGGAGAAGCAAGGGCTGCTCACCAGCTCCTGGGACACCGAAGAGGCCCGCCCCCGGAAGTTCTACACCACCAGCGAGCAGGGAGCTGAGCTGCTAAACGCCCTGCTGCAGGACTGGGAAAAACTGCACGCCTCCATTCGCCAACTCAACGAAGGAAGCCCCTCATGAGCACCCTCACTGACCGGTACGTCTTCGCTGCCCTCACCTCCATTCCCGAGGCCCAGCGGTCCGATATCGAGCGGGAACTGCGCGCCTCGATCACCGACTCCGTCGAAGCCCGCACCGATGCGGGCCAGTCACCGACCGAAGCAGAACGCCAGGTCCTCACCGAGTTCGGAGATCCCGCACGGTTGGCAGCCCGCTACACGGACCGCCCCCTGCACCTGATTGGACCGGAACTTTTCCTGGATTGGTGGCGTCTGCTCAAGCGGCTGCTGGCGATAGTGGTGCCGCTCGCCTTCGTGGCCACCGTAGTGTTCCGGATGGCAACTGATCCGACAGATCCCGCCGGGGCCTTTGGGTCGGCACTCGGCAATGTCCTGGAAGCCGTGGTGCAGGTCGGTTTCTGGCTCACCCTGGTCTTTGCAGTCATTGAATTCACCGGAACCCGGCGGAAGGATCCGGGCCGGACCGCCTGGTCCCCGTCCGTGCTGCCTCTCTTGCCGCGGCAGGCTTCGGTTTCCCTGGGCGACACCATCGCCACGGTGGTTCTTTACGCGTTCTTCATCGGCCTGCTGCTGTGGCAGAAGGTGGGATCACTGCTGTTCCTTGACGGCGAACCCGTAGTGGTCCTGCAGGACGAGCTTTGGGATTTCTGGTTGCCGTTCATCATCGCCCTGCTGACAGCCAGAGCCGTGTTCGCCGTCGTGCTCTATGCATCAGGACGATGGACGTTTGTCCTTGCAGCCGTGAACGCCGCTCTGGCGCTGATGTTTATGGTTCCGGTGCTCTGGCTGCTGGCCACGGACCGGGTCTTTGACCTGACCGTCCTCAACGCCGGCGACTTGGGCCAGGAGGCCTCGTCATGGACCACCGGGATCACCGCTGCCGCGGTGCTGGTGATTGGGGTGTGGGAATTCGGCAACGGATTCAGAAAGGCCGCTAAGGCCTCACGCCAAACGCCGGCAGCGTCAATGCCGGCAGTCCCGTCTAACTGATCAGCGAAGCGCCCTGTTCAGCGAGCAGCACCAGGGACAGGCAAACCATCAGGACACCGCTGGCCAGCGTGACGGCGCGGGCACCGCCCGGCCGCGAGCGCAGCAGCCGTCGGGCCGCAAGAGCCACACAGGTGTAGACCAGCACGGACACACCAAAGTGGGACAGGCCCAGGACCAGGGTCTGCAGTGGTACGGCCAGGCCGGCATCGGCATCGGCATCCACAAACTGCGGGATGAGCGCCAGATAAAGCAGCAGCGCCTTCGGGTTGGTGCCGCTGGTGCCCAACCCCTTGAAGAAGTCCTGCCGGCCCCCGCGGCGGGCAGGCCCGGGGCGGACAGGAATCGGAGGGGCGAGGGTGGCTAGCCTGCCTCCGGCGTCAATCGATTCCGGCTGGGCACCGCCGGGCAGGGCGGGTCCCGCACCGCCGGGCAGCCCGCCGGCACCGGAACCCGAGGAACCCGTCGTCGTCGTAAAACCGGCCGAACGCCAGGTGCGCAGCGTGGAAATCCCCAGCCAGAGCAGGTAAGCCGCACCGAGCAGTGTTAGGCCGGCCAGGAGCTGCGGGGTGGCGGCAATCAGCGCCGCGAGCCCGGCGACGATCAGTGCGGTGTGTAAAAGATAGCCGGCGGACAGCCCGGCCACGGCGGGTGCAATCCTTCGGGCGCGCAGGCCGGAGGAGATGCAATATGCCCAGTCGGCCCCCGGAGTCATGGCCAGGGTGACGGAGACGATCGCAAAGCCCGCGAATTGCTGAAAATCCATCCCTCAAGCCTAGGGATCCGGCGGCGAAAAGTGCTGACCGGAAGAAGCCCGCCCACGGCTCCGAACGATACGATTCTTGCGTGATTGACGCTATTGACCATGAAATTTTGCGCCTGCTTCAAATTGACGGGCGGATGAGTGCCACGGCGCTCGCTGCTGAGGTGGGGCTGACGGTTGCGCCCTGCCACCGCCGCATCAAGGAGCTTGAACGCAAGGGAGTGCTGACGGGCTATCGTGCCGTGGTTGATCCCGCCGCCGTCGGGCTGAGTTTTCAGGCTTTGGTGTTCGTAACCCTGCGCGACCGCGCGCAGATGCTTACCTTTGAGAAGGCAGTGGGCGTTCACGAACAGATCGTGAAGGCGGACAGGCTTTTCGGGGATCCGGATTTCCTGCTCAAGGTCATCGCGGCGGATCTCCTCGGCTACCAGCAGTTCTACGATGAAGTGCTCGTGGCCCTGCCGGGCGTCGAGAAGCTCACCAGCACCATCGTGATGAAAACCGTGAAGGAAGAAGCCGGCCTGCCGCTGTGAGGTGAGAGGCCCGGACGAGTCCCGTAAATTGGAACCATGCCAGCTCAGTCCGAACATCTCACCGTGGCGGTCGGTGAGGGTAAAGTCAGCGCCGTCTGCGCACAGCCCGCTGATCCGTGGGCGTCCCTGGTCGTGGCGCACGGCGCCGGTTCCGGCATGGAGCACCCATTCCTCACCGGGTTTACCGATGCAATGAACGACGGCGGTGTGGCCACCTGGCGGTTCAACTTCCCCTACCGGGAGGCCGGGAAGAAATTCCCGGACCGAGCCCCGGCAGCGATTGAGACGTGGCGCGCGCTGATGTCCGCCGCTGAGGACCGTGCCGACGGATTACCTGTGTGGGCGTGCGGAAAGTCCTTTGGCGGGCGGATGGCGTCCATGGCCGTGGCCGAGGGGATGCAGGCGGCGGGACTGGTGTTCCTGGGCTATCCGCTGCATCCGCCGGGCAAACCCGAAAAGCTGCGCGACGAGCACCTGTACGGGCTTTCCCTGCCCATGCTGTTCCTGCAGGGCACCCGGGATCCCTTCGCGTTGCCGGGCGAGCTGGAACCGGTGGCGGAGCGGATCGGCCCGTCCGCCGTCGTCGAACGGATTGACGGCGGAAACCACATGTTCGAAGTGCGCGGGAACAAGCGGGCGCAGGAGCAGATCGGTGGATCCCTGGCAGCGCCGGTGCTGGACTTCATGCGGGGCCATCAAAGCCGCAGCTAAGCTCACCCCTATGAGAACGGATTTTGATCCGGCCGCCATGGGCGGCCGCAGTTTCTACCGGCTGCTTACCTCCGTGGTGGTGCCGCGTCCCATCGCCTGGGTTTCGACGGTCTCGGCTGACGGCGTGGACAACCTGGCGCCGCATTCCTTTTTCACCGTCGCCTCGGTCAACCCGCCGGTGGTGTCCTTCACCTCGGTGGGCGAGAAGGATTCGCTGCGGAACATCCGCGAGACGGGCGAGTTTGTCATCAGTCTCGCCCCGGAGAACCTGTTTGAGGCGGTCAACGCGACCGGCACCGGTTTCACCGCGGAGGTCAGCGAGTTCGATGCCGCCGGGATTGCCCGGGAGGCCAGTGCCACGGTGCGCCCTCCCCGCGTTGCAGGCTCTCCGGCTGCTCTTGAATGCCGGCTGCGGGAGATTCATCCAGTGGGCGACTGTTTTGTGGTCTACGGCGATATCACCTTTGCGGCCGTCCAAACGGACGTGCTCGACGGCGATTCCCACCCGCGCATCGACAAGCTGCGGCCGCTCTCCCGGCTCGGTTTGAACGAGTGGGGTACCGTCGGCGAGGTCCGGGAGATTACCCGGATCCGGCCCGACGAATGGCCGGGCCATTACCGGGGCGACCAACTCCAGTAGGGCGCCCGCGATACAGCGCGCCGGCGATCCGCTAGGACGTTTTCCGGCGCTGGAGCCAAGGCTGCAGCAGACCGGTGACCCAGGGCAGCACCCAGTACGCCATGATCGGCGTGAGGATGGCGGTGGTCAGGAACACGCGCAGCGGCATCAGCAGCGAATCCCACCACTCGGGCAGCAGCAGGCCCACCAGCGCTGTAAACGCAAGGTTCACGGGGAAGAAGCCCAACCAGATGGCTACAGCCTGCTTCCAGCGCGGCGGCTTGACCGGTGTCTCGAGATCGGTGGAGACCGACGGCGCATCAAACCAGCCCTCGATGCCGGTGCGGCGCAGAACGTGGCGGTCCTCGACCATGTCGCGGCCCCGCTCCAGCCAGGCAAGGCGGGGTTCGGAGTGCTCCCAGGCGTCCAGCGCTTCCTCGTCGGAGAAGCGGTAGAGCATGTGCCATTCATCGGACTCGGCGGAGGCGCGGACCCAGCCGGAGCCCAGGAAACCGGGCCAGCTGTTGGCGAGGTTAACGCCTTCCTGGACCCAGTGGGTGGCCTCAGGCACACGGAGGGGATCAACCCGCCGGGTGATGGAGACCGTTACCGCCCCCGGCCCGCGAAGCGGGAGGGCGTCAGCGTGCGTTGAAGTCATGCTTTCCAGTATCCGGGGAGGATGACGCCGACGGCGAATCGGGTGCGGGATCCCACAGGCGCCTCACGCGTCAGTAGGGGTCAGTAGGGCGTGTGCTGGTGCAGGGCTAGTTTCCATTCACCGTCTTCCTTGGCATACACGCTGCTGAGCAGGGCCGTGTAGAGAGTGCCGTCACGGTCGGCCCGCACTTTGTATGTGAGGAATCCGGCGTCGGAGCCCAGAAAGGATTCCTTCGGGTCGATGATCTCGAAGGCAGACCACGGCGGACCCCCCATCGATTCGAGGATCTGGTCCCGGTTGGTGAGCCGCAGCCCGCCGGTCAACACCATTACCGGTTCCCGCGCCAGAACAGTCGAATAGAACGCGGTCGCTTTCACAGGCCCAATGGACAGGGCATGCCATCCCTCGGTTTCCAGTGCCACAAGTTCATTTTCCATGGCTCAGGAGCTTAGACCTGCCGCCCGATAGGCAACAGGAGTCCCTGGCCATCCCCTATCGCTCTGAGCACCGGGAGTGTTTACTGGAGCCCCGCGACCCACGATTTGGTTTGCACCCAGGAGCCACAAAGGAGTGGATATGGATATGGCCAACAGTTCCCCGTCACAGCTGGACGAATCAGTTCAGGACTGGCTGAACAACCTCAATACCGCCCTCACAACCCGGAATACCGAAGCGGCGGCCGACTTGTTTGAGGACGACGGATTGTGGCGGGATTTCGTCTCCTTCACCTGGAACCTCAAGACACTCGAGGGCAAGCAGCAGATCATCGACATGCTCGATTCCGTCCTCGATGACGTGCAGCCCTCCGGCTGGACGCTGGCGGAACCGGCCGCCGGCAACGCCGACGCAGCCGAAGCGTGGATCACTTTTGAAACCGCCGCGTCGCGCGGCTGGGGCCACCTGCGGCTGCGAAACGGAAAAGCCCGGACCCTGCTCACCACCATGCAGGAACTCAAAGGGCATGAAGAGAAAAAGGGTGCCACCCGGCGCAAGGGAGTGGAGCACACCGTTGAGCGCGGCCGGAAATCCTGGCTCGAGGAAAAGGAACTGCACCAGGCGCGCCTGGGCTATGAGGAGCAGCCCTACTGCGTCGTCGTCGGCGGCGGCCAAGGCGGGATTGGACTCGCCGCACGGCTGCGCCGGCTAAACGTTCCCACCATCGTGATCGAACGGAACGAACGGGCCGGCGACTCCTGGCGCAAGCGCTACAAGTCCCTCGCCCTGCATGACCCGGTCTGGTATGACCATCTCCCCTACCTTCAGTTCCCCGACGATTGGCCGGTCTTCGCTCCCAAAGACAAGATTGGCGACTGGCTGGAGCATTACACGTCCCTCATGGAACTGGATTACTGGTCCGGCACGGAGTGTCTCGGCGCGCAGTACGACGACGATGCCGGAGCCTGGGAGCTGAGAGTGCGGCGCGGGGGCCAGGACATTACACTGCATCCGCAGCAGCTGGTGTTTGCGCTGGGAGTCTCCGGATATCCCAACATTCCGGAGTTCGAAGGAGCCAACGCATTCCTTGGCGAGCAATACCATTCCTCGCAGTACCCCGGCGGCGGTGACCAGACCGGCAAGAAAGCACTCATCATCGGCTCGAACAACTCGGCCCATGACATTGCCGCCGACCTCTGGGAGCACGGCGCCGACGTCACGATGCTGCAGCGTTCCTCCACCCATATAGTCCGCAGCGAATCCTTGATGGAGTTCGCCCTCGGCGACCTGTACTCGGAGCGCGCTCTGGCAGCCGGCACCACCACTGAAAAAGCGGACATGCTCTTTGCCTCCCTCCCCTACCGGATCCTGCCGGAGGCGCAAATCCCGATATACGAGAAGATCGCCGAGCACGACGCCGAATTCTATGACCAGCTGCGCGCCGCCGGGTTTGATCTCGACTTCGGCGAAGACGGGTCCGGGTTGTTCCTGAAATACCTGCGGCGCGGTTCCGGCTACTACATCGACGTCGGCGCCTCCCAGCTGATCATCGACGGGCGCGTGAAGCTGAAGCAGGGCCAGGTCGCCAAGTTCACGGGCAACGGAGCGGTGCTCGACGACGGCACCGAGCTGGACGCGGACGTCGTCGTCTACGCCACCGGATATGGATCCATGAACAACTGGCTGGCGGACCTGATCTCCCCGCAGGTAGCCGATCAGGTGGGCAAATGCTGGGGCTTCGGCTCCGGGACCACCAAGGATCCCGGACCCTGGGAAGGGGAGCTGCGCAATATGTGGAAACCCACCAATGTGGATAATCTCTGGATCCACGGCGGGAACCTGCATCAGAGCCGGCACTACTCACTGTTCCTGGCACTGCAGCTCAAGGCCCGAAGGGAGAAACTGCCCACCCCGGTCTACGGACTGCAGCCGTCCCATCATTCCCGGTAGCCCGGTCCGCAGCAGCATACCCGCAGCAGCCGGCTGTACGTGACGCAAGCCGCACCCCCTGTAAATGCGGGCAGCGCTTTCGGTAAGCTGTCGCCATGCTGAAGAGAGTGGCAAAGAAAGTCGCGGTGGCAGCACTCATTTTTACGGCCTTTGTTGCTGGCCTTGCTGCGGTACTGGGTTACGGTGCACTCCAGCTCGTCCAGGCTGCGGTGTTCGGTGACGACGGCGACCCCTCCGTCTGGTCCTTCTTTGCCGCCTTCATGGCGCCGTCGCTTTTTATCGGAGCCCTGGTGCTGCTGACGATGGGGGTGCGTTCCTCGCGGCGCCGCGCCCGGGCGGCGCAAAGCAGGCGCAGCAATGCCGCTGCGCAGGCCGAGTCCTGGCGCCGGTTGTACGTACGGAGGGACGAACTGCTGGTGCGGTGGTCCCGTTACGAGACCGACGTCGCCCTGATGATCGACTATCCCATCATGACGGACTACACGGACCCGGTGGTCCGGGACGTCATTGTCGCCATGCAGGGCATCCGTGCCGCCGAAGCCCAGGCACTGGACCTGGACCGCGGTCCGGCCGAAGCATCCAAACTCTTTCATGCGGTCAACAGGTTTGAGGTTGCCTTCCTGACAGCTGAAAAGTACGCCCGGCGCTGCGGGCAGTCCAAGCTCAATCCCGCCGAACGCACCAAGCTCGCCGGCGCCCGGCAGGCACTGAACATCATCCTTGATGGCGCGGCGACGCCGTCCGAGGTGGAGGTTGCCTACCGAAGCCTGCGGGGTTCGCTGCGCGGGATCATCGACCTGCCGGACCGTGCCGTGGCCGACCTCCAGGCCCACACCCGGCAAAGCCTCGGCGTGCGGCCCCACGGTTCGTCACCGGCACCCGCTCCGGCACACCGGGCAGCCTAACCGCAGCAGCCCAACCGGTTACTGAGCATTCCCGCGGGGATACTCGTCCTCGTCGGTATCACCGCTTTCCGTACTCTGCTCCAAGCGGTCCGCTTCCGAACCGTCAGCACGCAGCGGGTCACCGTGTGCCTGCACCGGGTCCTGGGATCCGGCATCCTCCTGCCCGTCGGGGATGGCAGGGGTTTGCTGTTCCTGGGCATCGGCTTCGTTTTCGGTAGGTACAGCGGGGCGGTCATCTGCTTCGGACATCAGCATTCTCCTTTGCCGGAAACGTTTTCCTTTTGCGAGAAACGGGGCTTTCAAGCTCCGCTGTTGACGAAGAACGCGGACAGGTCCCCGTAGGGATTCACCGCCGGATCGGCATCGAATCCGTTGTATTGCTTCCGCAGTCCAATAACGGCACGGGCGGTCTCATCGGTGATATCCGTGTCGCGGGCGAGACCCCAGGGGCCAAGTTCGGCGTCGAGCACCCGGCGGGCATCCGGCGCGTGCAGGTCACGGGCATTGGCGATCAGGTCAGCGGCCTCGTCCCTGTTGTTTGGCTCCAGAGCCCAGGCCAGTGCAGCCTCATAAGCCTCCCGGAAACGGAGGGCCGTATCCCGGTTCTCGTCATACCAATCCCCGTTCCAGGCGGCCACGCTCCCGACGTAGGGCAGGCCAAGCGCTGACTCGTCGGCCAGATTATTCATCCCCTGTTGGCCTGCCAGTACTTCCAGTCCGTCGCTCAGCAAAGTGGCGGCGGCGTAGCCGTCTGTCATCTTTCGGTAGCGTTCGGCAACGCTGCCGGAGCTGACCACCGTGTAGTCGGCGTCGCGGCGCAGCCCGGCTTTTTCGAGGATGGAGTAGAGAACGTACGCGTAGCCGCTGTTCGGTGCGTCCACGGCCACCTCGCCTCCCCGCACCGCCTCCAGGGACGTGATTTCCGGTGGACTGATGACGCTGAGGCCCATCCCCAGATCCAGGGCGAAATCAGCCAGGACGTTCAGTGTGCGTCCCAGGTCATTGGAAGCGTTGCACCGGTAGTTGACCACGTTGTCCCAGGAGGTTTGCAGGACGTCGTAATTTCCGGCGTCGAAGTCCCTGAACTGCTGTTCAGGGGACTCCACCTGTTCCAAGGTCACATGCACGTCATTGTCCGCAAAGTATCCCTTCTTCTCCCCCGCCGCCAACGCTGCCGAGATTGAAAAAACGCCCATTCTCAGGGGATTTGTGCTGCTGCCTGGCTGTGCCATTGAAGGTCCTTGATCTCTTGAAGGAAGCCCCCTGTCCATGTTCCAGCGTAGGGAGGCGCACCGTGCTGGAAAAGAACCCACGGTAATAAGGGCCATCTACAACCTGATGCGGCACACTGAACGCATGGGGACACACGGCCAGATCAGAGCCTCGGAGCTGGAGCTTCTGGCGTCCTCCACCCGGAGCAATGGGGCACGTTTGCGCCGCCTGCTGCACCCTGGGTTCCTGGAGATCGGACGCTCGGGGCGGCGGTGGACACGTGAAGAGATGATTGAGTCCCTCGGCGACGAGGAGCAGCGGCCTGCCCCGGAGACGGATGAATGGGAATTCTCGGATCTGGCTCCGCACCTTGTCCTGGTTACCTACCGGATCCAAACCGGGACCACGGAGGATCCCGGGCACCGGCAAAGCCGGCATACCTCCGTATGGGACACCTCGTCCGGGCAGCCGCGTCTCCGCTTCCATCAGGGAACTCCCGTCCTGGGCAGCAGCGAATGAAAACGCGAAAGGCCTGCCCCTGGGGACAGGCCTTTCAATGCCGCTGCGTGGAGATGGGGGGAATCGAACCCCCGTCCGATGTTGTATTGCCAGGGCTTCTCCGGGCGCAGTATGCGTCGGATTTTCTCGGCCCCAGCCATCCTGCAAACAAGTGGCTGATCCGGGCCCAGCCGTCCAAAAGTCCCGAACACCCAGACGGCGGGAGTGTTCAGCAGTGGCCCTCTAAACGACGCCAGGATCCGGAGCGAGAGCGGCTCCGGGCTGACGGACTACTCCGGCTGCTTAGGCAGCGAGAGCGAAGTCAGTGCGCATAGGTTTGGCACTTATTTTTTTGCAGAGAGCGTTTACGAGATAACTCTGCGTTCTCGGCCCGCTTCCCCTGACTCAACAGACATCGTCGAAACCGATCATCCCCGTATTCAGTTGCCAAGCCCTTCCGGGCCGCCGCCTGCTACCGGCGTCCACCATTTATAACGACACGGTACCGCGGATGATTCCCGGGCAGGAACCCTCCGTGGCGCTGCAATCAATGGCTGGTGGTTCCCTGCCGCGATTCCAGGGCAGGCGCAATCCAGGCGTCCGACACCATTCCGGTGACCCACGCGTAGACGACCTTGTGCAGGACGTCGACGGCTCTTTCCTTCGCCGGCCAGGTTGCGGGCGGAGCACCGATACCGGTGGCGTTTTCCAAGGTTTGGTCCGTTGCCAGCCGCACCACGGTGAACCCGGTGTTGGCTTCGGGCCCGCGGATACCGGTCACGGACCAGACACCGCGCAGCGCACCAAGCACGGCACCGGTCCCCCAGTGCATGGCGTGGTTCCAAACCGGCGGCTGCGCATCCGGAGCGGGGTGCCTGCCCAGCAGGCTCAGGAGCGTCCGGGCCGGAACGTAGGAGTTGGGGCGGCTGGTCACTGCTTGTTCGAGTTTCTCGCCTGCGGTCATCGCGGCCACCCCTGCCAGACCTGCGACGGCACCCTGTCCGGCGGCTTTCAAGAGCATGCGTCCACGGGATTCTGCCATGTCTGCCTCCTGGTTAGGTGGGTCGAATCAGGACGGCTCAGGCCGCATTAGCGGCGGCGTCCGAAAATCAGCGAAGCAGCCGCCGTGGCAGCGGTGACCGTATAGACGGAGGGCCAGGCGCCGAGTTTCTTGGCCAGCGGGTGGGACAGCCCGAACGCTGCCACATAACCGGCGGTAAGGGCAGCGGCGGTGCCGGTTCCGGCGTCGCGCTTCCACATCATGAAGGCCGCCGTACCCGCCGCAGCCAGAACCACACCGCCAAGCTGGCGGTTGCCGGTATCCCGGGCGGTCTTGTAGCCGCCGATCAGGCCGGCGCTGGAAACGAGGGAGGTCAGAAGTGCGCTCACAGTGGTTTTTCTCCTCTTGGCTGCTGATTACTGCTCCCAGCCTATCCCTCCGCGGCAGCGGCCGGAGTGTGTCTAGACTGTGAGCAAACTTCCCACAACACCAAAAGGACCGCGCATGCCGACAACGCCGCAGACTCTGCTCGCCCAGGACGCCGCAGTGGAGAAGGTGGCCACCGGAGCACAATGGGCCGAGGGGCCCGTGTGGATTCCTGCCCGTTCCGCCGTGCGCTTCAGCGACATCCCGGGCAACCGGATCCTGGAGTACCGCGAGGCCACCGGCGCTCTGGAGGTTTATGCCGCGGATGCCGAATTTACCAACGGCCGTGCCCTCGACCGCGAGGGCGCCGTGATCCAGTGCTCGCACGGAAGGCGTGCCATTGAGCGCGACACCGGCACCGCGCCCGACGCTGTTCCCTCCGTTTCCACGCTTGTGGACTCCTGGAACGGCCGGCGGCTGAACTCACCCAACGACGTCGTTGTGAAGTCCGACGGCACCATCTGGTTTTCCGACCCCTCCTACGGCATCCAGAAGGAGGAAGAGGGGCATCCGGGACAGGAAGAGTACGGCGACCGCTGGGTGTTCCGCTTCGATCCGGCCAGCGGTGAGCTGACACCGGCGGTCATCGACGTTGAGGTCCCCAACGGGCTGGCCTTCTCACCGGATGAATCCATCCTCTACGTCTCCGATACCTCGCTGGGCACCCCCGCCATGGACGGCGGGCCGCGGCTGCACGGTCACGCGATCCACGCGTACGACGTCGTCTCCGGCCGGTTTGCGCGAAACGGCCGGATTTTTGTGGAGGTTGGTCCGGGAGTTCCCGACGGTTTCCGCGTGGACGTGCACGGGAATCTCTGGTCCTCCTCGAAGGAGGGCGTGCAGGTCTTTTCGCCCGAGGGTGAACGCATCCTGCAGATAGCTGTTCCGGAAACCGTCAGCAATGTCTGCTTTGGCGGCGACGACGGCCGCACCCTGTACATGACCGCGTCATCGAGCCTGTACCGGATCCGGACCACCGTCACCGATGCCGCTGCTGCACTGCGGACCTCCGAGGCTTAACGCCGGAAGGTCCGCAGGGAGTGCCTAGTTTGCCGTTCCTTCGCTTCCTCCGGCGGGGCGGTAGCTCCACAGCTCGGCGCTGACTCCCACCGGCCGGGCCCGGCGGGAATCTGACGAGGTGCCGCCGTCGGCCGTTTCCTGCCCGTGTCCATGGGCAAAATCCTTCGATGACACCCAGTCCTGGAAAGACTTCTCATCCCGCCAGCGGGTAACCACCAGCCAGGTGGTGCGCTCATCGGTCGGCTGCAGGAGTTCAAACCCTTCAAACCCCTCCTGCCCGTCCACGGCGCCGGCGCGTGCGGCGAACCGCCGGGCCAGCTCGTCTCCGGAGTCGGCGGGAACAGTTATGGCGTTGATTTTGACGATGCTCATGGCCCATTATCCCCACATCCGGCGGCGAACACCCCCGGTGCGGGAGTATCCGGGAGGGCTGTCCGGTTTGGCGCTGCCGCGTTTGCTACCCTAAGTAGCCAAGACCGGATCCCGGTCTCCGGACGACGGTTCAGTACCCGGACAGCGACAAGACTGGCCAAAGGATTTAGTCATGGCATGGGTCATCCTTGTTCTCTCCGGCATGCTGGAGGCCGTCTGGGCCACCGCACTGGGCAAATCGCAAAACTTCCGCCGGGTGTGGCCTACGGTGATCTTCGCCGCCGGCCTCCTGCTCAGCATGGCCGGACTCGCGGCGGCCATGCAGTCCATTCCCGTGGGCACCGCGTATGCGGTCTGGGTGGGAATCGGCGCAGTGCTGACGGCTGCCTACGCGATGGCCTTTGGCGGCGAGAAAGCCACCGCACTGAAGGTCCTGCTGCTGCTGGGCGTCGTCGGCTGTGTTATCGGCCTGAAGGTGGTGGGCTAAACATGCCGTGGATTGTCCTGCTCCTGAGCGCCGTCCTTGAAGCCGTGTGGGCCACCGCCCTGGATGCTTCAGCCGGGTTCACCCTCCTGGTCCCCTCCATCATCTTCCTTGCCGCATGCGTGGCCTCCATGGTGGGTCTGGCTTACGCCATGAACTCCATTCCCGTCTCCACGGCGTATGCCGTATGGACCGGGCTGGGCGCCGTCCTGACAGTCGCGTATGCCATGGTGTTCGGCAACGAACAGCCCGGACTGCTGAAGATCCTTTTCCTGGCCGGAATCATTGGCTGTGTGGTCGGCCTGAAGTTTGTGGAGTCTGCTCCCCGGGACAAGAGCCCAGACACTGTTCCCAGGGACCCGGCGGGTTGATACTGCTCTGAGCGCCGGGAATGCTCCGGCGCACCGCGGTACCGGCAACGATGATCGGAGCCTTCCATGTCCACAGCGGAAAACGCGTCTTCCTCCCTTTTCCGGCGCAAGCCAATCGACGAGGTCGAAGACGAAAAGAGCGGCAGCAAACTCTTCAAAAGCCTGGGGCTGTGGCAGCTCACGGCTATCGGCGTCGGCGGCATCATTGGCATCGGCATCTTCACCCTTGCGGGTTTGGTTGCCAACGGCGGGCCTGACGCGCCCGGCGTCGGTCCAGGCGTGCTGATCTCGTTCCTTGTCGCGGGGCTGGCAAGTGCTGCAGCAGCACTGTCCTACGCTGAATTTGCCGGAATGGTCCCGCGAGCCGGTTCCGCCTATACGTATGGATATGTGGCTCTGGGCGAGATCATTGGCTGGTTTATCGGCTGGGACCTGCTTCTGGAATACACGGCCATTGTGGCCGTGGTTGCCATTGGCATCTCGGGCTATTTCACCGAGTTCATGAGCGGAATCGGCATTGACGTTCCGGCCTGGATGCAGGGCACCGGCGACACCGTTGAGGGCGGGGTCGTGAACGTGCCGGCCCTGGTGGTCTGCCTGTTCATTACCTGGATCCTCAGCCGGGGCACCAAGACCTTCGGGCGCTTCGAGCTGGTGGCGGTCGGCCTGAAAGTGCTGTTGATTCTCTTCATTGTGGGGCTGGGATTCTTCTTCGTGAATACGGCCAACTACACACCGTTCCTGCCCAACGGTTTCGGTGCTGTCTTCACCGGTGCGGCTACGGTGTTCTTCGCGGTGTTTGGATATGACGCGATGAGCACGGCCGCTGAAGAAGCTACCGACGGCAAAAAACACATGCCAAAGGCCATCCTGCTTTCGCTGGCCGTGGCCATGGTCCTGTACGTCCTGGCAACGCTGGTCCTGACCGGCATGCAGAATTACACCGAGATCAGCCCGACCGCCGGATTTGCCTCCGCCTTCCAGGCCGTGGGGCTTCCGGTCATTGCCACCGTTATCTCCGCCTTCGCCGTGCTGTCCATCCTCACCGTGATGCTCACCTTCCTGCTCGGCGTCACCCGGGTTTGGTTCTCCATGAGCCGCGACGGACTGCTTCCGGGCTGGTTCTCGGGAACGGACCGGCACGGTACACCGCAGCGGGTCACTTGGATTGCCGGAATTGCCTCGGCACTGCTGGCCGGAGTGTTTCCGATCCGTGCCGTGGCGGATCTGACGAATATCGGCATTCTGGCGGCATTTGTGGTGGTTTCGGTGGCTGTGATTGTGCTCCGCCGGCGGCAGCCGGACGCTCCGCGGGAGTTCCGGCTGCCGCTGATGCCTTGGATTCCGGCCTTCGGCGTGCTGTCCTCAGGCTTCCTGATGCTGCAGCTGCACTGGGAGACCTGGCTGCGTTTTGCCATCTGGCTCGTGATCGGCGTTGTCATCTACTGGTTCTACGGCCGCCGCCACTCGCTTTTGAATCCGAACAGTCCGCGTCTGGCCAAGCCCCCGCCGGCGCCGGAAACCGCCTGAGGCGCAGAGTCGACGGCATATTTTCAGCTCTCCGCAACGGCACTTCACCTCTCCACGACGGCTGAGCTACGTGCGGTCATCGAGCGAAGGACCAGGCCCAGAACCACGCACAGAAGGTAGCCGGCCGCCACAAACAACCAGCCCGCGAGGAATCCTCCCGAATACTGCAGCAGCAGTCCCATGGCCAGCGGACCCGAGGCGAATCCAACGTACATTCCCAGCGAGACCACACCGGATGCCGCCCCTACCCGGCCCGGTTCCACCTCCCGCATTGCTCCTGCCATCACCACCACATTCACCCCGAGCACCGTGGCCCCGTGGAGGGCCACTCCGGTCCACAGAAGTACGGGCATCCCTGTTTGCCCGGCGGCCAGCAGAAGCGCCGTCCCTCCGATGGCTCCCAGCGCCAAGATGAGCAGCAGCGACGCCACCGCGGTTCCGCCGGCAATCCGCCGGCCCCACAGCACCCGGGCCGCTACGCCAACCACTCCGGCAACCGCGGCGGCCGCTCCGGCCATCAGCAGTGAAAAGTCCAGCTCGCGCTGCGCAAACATCGGCAGGTAAACGTTGGTGGCCTGCATGCCGGCGCCCGAAAACAGGGCAAACCCGGCCAGCAGCCAGACCGTGGGCGGGAACCGGTCGCGCGGGCCGGAAGCCGCACCCGTCCTTGGCAGCGCCGGCGGTGCAGCAGGCAGCTTGTTCCACGAATACATCAGGAGCACCGCCATGACGACGGCGGCTCCGGCGGCGGCGCCGCGCCAGCCGACCAGCAGCGCCGCAGCGGGGAAGAAGAGGCTGGAAAACAGCTGGCTCGCCTGCACACCGGACTGCTTGATCCCCAACCAGCCGGGACGCCGGACAGGGTCCACCTGGTGCGCAATCACCCTGTTGGTCGTGGGATTGGAAATCGCCTGTGCCGGTCCCGCCAAACCTACGGCAATCAAAAGCCACAAATAGCTTCCGGACACAGCCATCAGCGTGAGTGCGAGAGCCGTGCCTCCGAAAATAAGGATGAGCTGGGCACGTCCGGAAATCCTGTCGCTAAGCCTGCCCAGGGACACGGAAGACAACGCCGCGCTGAGGAAACAAACCGTGGCCAGCAGTCCAAACTGCGCCTCGCTGATGCCCAGGTCGCCGATGATGAGCGTGCTCGTGGCGCTGATGCCGTAATTCATGACGGGCCCGGCACCCATTGCACACACCAGCACAAACAAAAGTCCGGGACCCGCTTTGTTGTTCACTTTCTGCCCTTCTCGCAACGACACAGTACATTCTGGCTCACCGGTGAACAACGCACTGACAAATAGCGGCTATCATCTGCTTAGGGCCGGTATAACCAGGCCTATTAGCTGGGGGAGTAGAAATGGGCGGGGAGTCTCAAACAGTGCCTTCTGTGCGGAAAAAATCCGCCATGCTTTTTCGTCGCGGGCGAACCATGGTCGTGCTGGTGGCCGTCTTTTGGCTGTGGCTGCTGCTGGGTAGCGCGAACTTCATAGCCGGCCTCTTTGATACCCCCTTTTACGCGATGCTGGCCCTTTACGGGCTGGGCGTGGTGACCCTCATTTCCCTGGGTGTGGCTGGAATGGCCATTTTCTACATGGTTGTCAACAAGCCTGCGCGTACAGAACTCCCCGCTGGCAGCTCCGCCCGTCCCGGTTTCTCGGAGCTTGCACCCGTTATTCGTCTCGTTCCGCGCAGGGTTGCCGACCACAGTGCAGCCCTGACCAACAAAGCCGCTGCCAAGTGGCGGGATCTGGCTTCCTGACTTCCGGTTGTTAGAACTCCCGGCGTTCCGTCAGGTCCCCGCCCCGGCCACCTGACGGAACCGGATCGAGCGGCACATCAAATGTCAGTGCCGCACGACAGTCTTGTGCCATGACAGTCACCCACGCCCCCTACCGCCGCGAGCCGTACGTCCGTTTCCAGACGACGTCGTCGATCATAGACGGCAAGGCTTGCGCCTGGACCCGCGTCTCGGTGCTCCTGCACTGGATTGACGACCTCGGGCGCGCCCACAATCGCTGGGTGCCGGCTGAAAACGTCCGCCGCGTCGCCCGGGATGATTCATCGTGGCAGGACCCCTATGACGACTGGGCCTTCTACTATCCCGGCGCTGCCGCAGGTTCTTCTCCGGAGCGTTCTTCCCGGGAACTTCTGCCGACGGCCGCCTGAAGCCCTTCCGGACCCCTTCCCTTGACATGGGCCGGAGCCCACCCGCTTATGGAGGTACGGGCGGTTCGGCCCACGGGAGCAACCATTGGAGCCGGTGAGTGGAGCAGAGCATGGAATTCAAGGGCATCATTGAAGCCGCCGGCGAGCTTGTGGACCTGGCCGGGGTAGCCGTCATCATTGTTGGTGCCGTCCTCGCTACGGTGTCCGTGGTGCGCACCCTTCTGCGCCGTACGGGCCGCCCTGTCTATGAGGCGTACCGGCAGCAGCTGGGCCGGTCCATTCTGCTGGGCCTGGAGCTGCTGGTTGCAGCGGACATCATCCGGACCGTGGCTGTAACTCCCACGTTTGAATCGCTCGGGGTGTTGGCTCTCATCGTCCTGATACGGACCTTCCTTAGCTACACCCTGCAACTGGAAGTCACCGGACGGCTGCCCTGGCAGCAGGCCCGCCCGGCCGAAGCGGCACCTCCGCCGAAGTGACCGGCCGACCCGGCTTAGGCTCGGCGACTGTCCCTCACCGACACAACGAGCAGAGCCGCGGTCAGCCCCAGGGTCAGTATGCCCACCGGGTTGGCCAGTGCGGCGGAGAAGCCTGCCGCTTCCGCTCCGACCAGCGCGGACATTACTGAACCGTCGCGCCCTGGTTCTCCGCCGACGTCGGGCACCAGGAAACCAAAGGCCCCGCCTGCCAGCCACAGCCCCAGCAGAAGAAAAGACGTGCGCAATGGTGCCCCGAAACGCGGCCGCCGGGCGGCAGCCACTGTGATGCGCGCTGCCGACAACAACATCAGGATGGCCATCAGCGGCCCAACAGTTGCCGCAAAGATCACTACCAGGTTCCCCTGGATGCCAAACAGCATCCGTCCTGCTGTGATCCACAAAGGAACCAGCAGAGCCATCGGGAGGCTTAACGCCGCCGCAGCAGCAGAAAAAACGGCTGCGGGACGGACCATGGACCGTGCCGGGGATGTGGTGCTCATGGTTTAAGGCTAGGCGAGATTCACGGCTAAACATGTTTCCCGCCAGGCGCACGGGCAGCTCCCGGACGTACTACTTGGGGACGGTACGGATCGCCCGCATGTCATCACAGGGGATGAGGTTATTTGTCCTGCCGGAACCCTATTCTGGAATGGCGTCCACCCCCAAATAAACGGCGCGACCCCGTTCATTGTTTGTTCTGACTCCGTTCATGATGAAAGAGCATGGTTTTCGTTATGCCTATCGAATACCTGATGTGGGCTCCTCTGGTGGTGCTGTCATTGGTTCTGTACCTCACTTTGGCTGCCGCAGCGCTCTACAGTCTGGCCGGTTCTCCGTGGGTTTCCAGCTCGGCACGTCGCGGGTGGATGCTTGCTGTTGTGCTGCTTCCGGTGGTGGGGTCGGTGCTGTGGTTGGCCGCTTCCCACCGGCGGACTGCGGCCTTTCCCACCGACGGCGGCGATAAGCCCTCAACGTTGGAGGGGCCAGAAATTCTCTTGGAAGTCCGCGATCCCTAGGACTGCTCAAGCGCCGCGAAGACACGGCGGGTCATGAGATCGGATCATGAGAATGGCCGACAGCAGGGCGGCGGATCGTCCGAACTATCGTCAAAAGGGTGGCGGATCGTCGCCGTAGTCTTCCGGAGGTTCACCCGCAGGGGCCCAGCCCGACATCCGCCTTACAGCAGGTTTCGTGGCTTCCCCCCTGGGTCCCGCACTTGGTCCCGCGCTTGGTCCCGCGCTTGGTCCCGCGCTTGGTCCTGCGCTTGGTCCTGCGGCCAGGGTGAGGTGCGGATCGGTCCGGTAGGTTCGACCGCCCGGTGACGTCCACTCAATAATTCCGGGACTGTGTTGTTGTGCTTTCCAAAAACCCCGCGACTTGAACATGTGATGCCGCCGGCACAAGTGCTCCAGGTTGTCGTGATCGGTGGTCCCGCCGTGGGACCACGGTCTGGTGTGGTCTATCTCGGCGATGACGGCGTTGGTCCGGCATCCCGGGAACCGGCAGGTTCCGTCCCGTGCCCGCAGCCAGCGTTGCAGCCCGGCCGGGACTTTCCGCCGCCGCCCGACCCGCAGAATTTCCTCAGTGTCCGGGTTTCGTTCCACAGGTGTCCAGTGGGCTGCCTGCCGGGCAAGTCGGCGGGCAGTTTCGGGGCTGATCGGCCCGTATCCGTGCAGTTCGGCAGGCTGTTCGTCGGCACCGAAGAGGGTTTCGGCGGTGATCAGGACCAGGATCTCGGTGCGGGCCCGGGCACGTATCCGGGCCTGGTTGTCCTTGTTACCGCTGTCCCGCTCGTCCCGGCCATTGCTGTCCCGGTCACCGGCCCCCACGCTGTCTCGGCCACCGATATCCCGTCCTACGGCTTCCCTGGCATCCTCTTCACCGTCGAGCAGGTCAGCCAGAATGTCTGCCCGCAACTGATCCACTCCCCGCGGATCTCCGGCCCCCTGCTCACCGCGCGCCGCCGTGGTCAGCTGCGTATAAACCAGCTGAGCCCGGGCTGCGGGCAATAACGCCGACAGCCACGACATCCCGTCCTCCTCCGGCACCAAACACACCCGCCGGCGTTCAAAAGCACTCTGGTGCCGGACCGGGACGGTCTCCGGATACCGGCCCTCGCGCAGCCTTCTGGCCTTCACCCGGAACTGGGACGACGTCTGCCCCGCACCAGCGGCCTCCAGCAAGGCAGTTTCGAAGGCGGCCAGGTCGGGTTCGGGGACGTTCTGGGATTGGTCCAGCACCGTCTGCACATGCCCGTAACCCAGGCTCCCGTCCTCCAGCCGGGCCAGCGTTGCGGTATGGGTGGTGCATAACCGTCCCGCCTCACTCATCAGCATCTTCGCGGTGTTCGTCGGCAGGTGCAGGATGGCTGCGGCTTCCTCCGCCGCCAGACTGAAGGTCAGGGCCGGATCCTCCCGGCCAACATCTTCAAGCAGATCATCACGGAAGAGGATTTCCATCCGGTGCAGCACCTTGGCCTGCTGGGCCTGCGCCCACCGCACCAAAGCATCCAACCGGGACAACACCGCTGAGGACTCGTCCTGGGTCAGGGACTCCGCACCCTGCAGGACCAACGAACCGGTAAGCCCGTCCCGGTAGGACGGATCCAGGTGAGTGGTTCTGGGATCCCTCGGGGCACTATCCGGCTCAGCGTTGTAAATCGACAGGCTCGGGCCGGCAGCCTGCCCGGCACCGGATGCTTCACCAGTGCCACCGCGTCGAAAAGATCCGTTCTGATCCATGGCTTCAGGCTTTCACCTGCCACCGACATTTCCGTCCCGAAAACAGCCCCAAAAACCCCAAAACAGACCACTTTGGGACGTCCCAAATACTCGACTTTTTTCTATAACTACTTGCCAGAGGAGGGGCTGCCTACGCCGCGCCGGCACACACCGTCAAAGCGACCTACATCGGTTCCCCCATCCGCCGTCCGACCCACCGTGGACGAGCCACCCTCCCACCCCACCGGAAAAGTTCGCCATCCCCGCTACGCCATCTTCGGGCCACCGAACTTTTGTGTTACGTTGCTGTCATGAGCCGCAAGACTGCCCTCCTGAGGCCTGCCAGGCCGGCAACAGGCGCACCTTCCCCTGTGTCCGCTACCCCCACCGAAATGCCCGCTGTTCCCAAACGCCTGATCTGGATGCTGGGACCCGCGCTGGTTGCGGGAGTCGCCTATCTGGATCCGGGAAACGTGGCCAGCAACATGACGGCGGGTGCCCGGTTCGGCTACCTGCTGGTGTGGGTTGTGGTTGCCGCGAACATCATGGCCTGGCTCATCCAGTACCTCTCCGCAAAACTTGGACTGGTCACCGGCAAGTCCCTGCCCGAACTGCTGGGAGAACGCCTGGGCCGCAAAACCGGACGCCGCCTCTACTGGCTCCAGGCGGAGCTCGTAGCCATGGCCACCGATGTGGCCGAGGTGATCGGCGGCGCCGTGGCCTTGTGGCTGCTGTTCGACCTGCCGCTGCTCCTCGGCGGCGTCATTACCGGGGTCATATCCATGGCTGTTCTGGGCCTTCAGGGCAGCGGACGTCACCGCACGTTTGAGTACGTGATCGTGTCCATGATGGCGATTATCGCCGTCGGCTTCACGGCCGGAATCGTGATTTCCCCGCCCGACGGGGGCGCCGTTGCTGACGGCCTCATCCCCCGCTTCGAGGGAAGCGAATCCGTGCTGCTCGCAGCATCCATTCTTGGCGCCACGGTCATGCCGCACGCCATTTACGCGCATTCGGCACTCACCCGGGACCGGTTCCCGGACCGCACGGCTTTCCTAACGACCCCGAGGCTGATCCGCGCCACCCGCTGGGATGTCACCATTGCTCTGGCTGTCGCCGGAACCGTGAACCTGGCGATCCTGCTCCTGGCAGCGAGCTCCCTCCAGGGCGTCGCAGGAACCGACACCTTGGAAGGTGCGCACGCGGCAATCGCTGCGTCCCTTGGCGGCGCCGTCGCCACCCTTTTTGCCGTCGGCCTGCTGGCCTCAGGCCTGGCATCCACCTCCGTAGGCGCCTACGCCGGCGCCGAAATCATGCAAGGGCTGCTGAAGGTCCGCATGCCGATGCTGCTGCGCCGCCTGATCACGCTGATTCCCGCTCTGCTGATCCTGGCGGCCGGCGTCGACCCCACTTGGGCGCTCATCCTCAGTCAGGTCATCCTGTCCTTCGGCATTCCGTTTGCCCTGATTCCGCTGGTGTGGCTAACCTCGCGCCGGGATCTAATGGGTGTGCACACCAACCGCTGGTGGACCACCGCGCTGGGAGTGGTGGTGGCCATTCTGCTGGTGGGGCTGAACATTACGCTGCTCGTGCTGACCTTCACCGGCGCGGCTTAGCGCCGGAAAGGTCCACCACCACAGCACGACGACGACGGGAACCTCCGTGTCACCGGTCCCCTGCTCAGTCGTTTAGCGTCCCCTCCACCAGCGCGGTGGCAATGCTGTCAGCATCCTGCACCGCGGCCAGATAGCGTTCGGCGTCCAGAGCCGCGGCGCACCCGGTGCCGGCGGCGGTGATGGCCTGACGGTAGCGGTGGTCCACGGCATCGCCGCACGCAAAAACACCGTCGGCGGAGGTAGCCGTGGTGGGTGCCGCCACCGTTATGTAACCCTCCGCGTCAAGGTCCACCTGCCCATACAGCAGTTCGGTGCGCGGCACATGCCCGATGGCGACAAACACCCCGGTAGCCGCCAACTCGCGCCGTTCTCCCGTGACCGTGTCGGTAAGGGTCACCCCCGTCACCTTGTCCTGGCCGTGCACCGCGGTCACTTCGCTGTTCCACTCAAAGCGGATCTTTTCGTGGCTCTTGGCCCGCATGGCCATGATGCGTGAGGCCCGCAGCTCGCCGCGCCGCACAATCACTGTGACGGTCCGTCCGAACCGGCTCAGGAACAGAGCCTCCTCCATGGCGGAATCACCGCCGCCCACCACCAGCACGTCCTGGTTCCGGAAAAAGAAACCGTCACAGGTGGCACACCATGAGATGCCGCGGCCATTGAGCCGCTTCTCCTCCGGCAAACCCAGTTCCTTGTACGCGGATCCCGTGGCCAGGATGACGCTGCGTGCCTTGTATTTGTCGCCGCCGCCGGTCTCCACCCGCTTAATGTGCCCGCCCAAATCGACCGACACGACGTCGTCGTACTGCACCACGGCACCGAACTTTTCCGCCTGCCGGCGCAGGCTGTCCATCAGGTCCGGGCCCTGAATACCGTCCGGAAAGCCGGGAAAGTTTTCCACCTCGGTGGTGTTCATCAGGGCTCCGCCCGCGGTCACCGATCCGGCAAGGACACGCGGTTTCAGCCCAGCCCGGGCCGCATAGATGGCCGCTGTATAGCCGGACGGACCGGAGCCGATGATGATGACCTGATCGGTATTCATGAGGTAGTCCTTGGCGTGCGGTCTGGTGGGGAACAGCAAGGGCACTGATCCCAGTGTGACCGCCCCGGCTCCGGCCGGAAAGAAGTTCCGTGCCGGCGCCGCCATAATGGAGCGATGCCCTCTCCTTCACCGACTCCCGCCCGGCAGCATCCCTCTTCCCGGCGGCCTGCCGTACACCTGGCGCAGTTGCCCGTGGCTGCCATTGACGCGCTGGCAGCAGGAGACTTGGACACCGCCAACCGGCACTCCCCCGTTCCCCTCACCCGGCATTTTTCCTCCGACCGGCAGTCGCTGTGGAAAATGCGCAGCGCCCAGCTTGCGGCAGCGCCCGACGACGCCGGCTGGATCACCGGGGCCATCGTCGACACGGAGTCGGGGCAGGCTGTGGGCTGCGCAGGTTTTCACGGACCGCCGGATTCGGACGGCATGGTGGAACTGGGCTATTCCGTGGATCCAATGTTCCGCCGCCGCGGCTACGCCCGCGCCGCACTGGAACTGCTGCTGGCCCGGGCCGCCCGCGAGCCGGACGTCCGCACTGTGCGCGCCACTATCAGCCCGGATAACGAAGCATCCCACAACCTGGTGCTGCAGTACGGGTTCGAGGAAAACGGTTCCCAGTGGGATAAGGAAGACGGGCTGGAGATCATTTTCGAAGTGGCAGCGGGAAACCAATCCGGACACCCCAGTAGGCTGATCTGATGCTTCCCGAAAACCTCTTTGCCAACCAGGCCACCTTAACCACCGCCCGGCTCCGGCTGGAACCGCTCGGGCCGGAACATTTTGAAGGCGCCTGGGCCAGCCTGCAGGATCCGGAAGCACGGCGCCTGACCGGAACCCACTCAGAATTCACCCCCGAACAGATTCAGGCATGGCTGGCCGGGCTCGCCGGACAGCATGACCGCGGGGACTGGGCCGTCATCCGGCGCTCCGACGAACAGCACCCGGAGGAACGGTACTTGGGCGAAGTGGTCCTCAATGACCTCGATGCCGACAACGGGTCGGTCGGATTCCGGATTGCCCTGGCACCGGCGGACGTGCGGGGACAGGGGTACGGGACCGAGGCGACGGCCGCCGTCGTCGGGCACGCGTTTGATGACCTGGGCCTGCACCGGGTGGCGCTGGAGGTTTTTGCGTTCAATCCCCGGGCCCAGCGCGCCTATGAGAAGGCCGGGTTCACAGTGGAGGGCCGCCAGCGCGAGGCTCTGCTCTGGGACGGTGAGCGGGTGGATGCGATCAGCATGGGTATCCTCGCACGTGATCCGCGGCCCGCCCTGCCGGTCCCAACAGCCTAAGTCAGCCGATGCGGCGCCGGATCTGCACGGCAGCCAGCAGGGTGAACACCACCGTCATGGCGGCGAGGACGAATACCACGTAGGCGTTGGTGACCGTCCAGTCCCCCACCGACGCAGTGATCCCAAAGAGTTCCTGCAGCTCAATCACTGCCTCCGGCTGGTCCAATGCCAGGACCTGAAGGGAGTCGGCCGTCATCTCCTGGCGGAGGGGCACCGCAGCCTGCATGAACGGCAGAGCGTTAACCACGGTGCGCACACCCTCAGGCAAGGCACCCACCGGAATGTAGGCGCCGGCCAGGAAACCAAGAATCGTGCCCACAATGGTGGACAGGGCTGAGTACGCCCCGGAAGTGCGGACGAAAGAGACCGCAAAGGCGCTCAGCGCCGCAAACGCCACGCAGCTCAGCGCCAGGAAGCCGTAGACCGTGGCGATCTGACCGGCGTCGAAACTGATCCCGTCCACCAGGTACAGGTAGGCCAGGCTGATGATCAGCACCACCGTTGTCATGATCAGCGCCACGACGCCGGCGGAGAGCAAATAGCCAAGAATCAACTGTTCGCGGCGGATGGGGGACACGAGAAAATCCCGGAAACGGCCCGACGACGAGTCCTCCACAAACACATTCATGGCGCCCAGGCCGGTGGTGATGGAGGTAATGCCGACAATCCCGGCGAACATCCAGGTGTCCACGAAGCCCTTGACCTCGTCCCTCGTGGCGGCAGGGAAAGAACTCTGCAGGCTGTCGATCTGGGTGCTGCCCAGAAACAAGGTGTACAGCAGGAACAGGATCAGTGCCGAAAGCAGCGAGAAGAACACGCCCATCCGGTCCCGGAAGAACAGCCGCAGGTTGCGCTGCATCAGGTTTCCGATGATGTTCATGCGCCCTCCCCCTCGTGTCCGGTCAGCGCCAGAAAAACGTCATCCATGGTTCCGTGCCGGAATTCGAAGTCCGCCACGGAGTCCCCGTGTTCCGCCAAAATGCGGCGGGCCGTGTCGGCGGTGTCGACGACGAGCCGCACCACCCCGCCGTCGTCCTCGTCGCGGATGCCGGCGCCTGCAGCGGTTGCCAGCGCCAGCAGCGCCGGACGGTTGTCCGTGGTGATGCTCAGGACGGAGTTGCTGTGCCGGGCGCGCAGCTGGGCGGGCGTGCCGTCGGCGATGATCCGGCCGCGTTCAATAATGCACACGCGGTCCGCTTCCTCGGTTTCCTCCATGTAGTGCGTGGTGAGGAAGACGGTGAGTCCGTGCCGGTCCCGCAGCTCGCGGATGGTGGACCAGACCATGGCGCGGCTGGCCGGATCAAGTCCGGCGGTCGGTTCGTCCAGGAAGAGGATCGACGGCGAATGCAGCAGTGCGCGGGCAATGTCCACCCGGCGCCGCTGTCCGCCGGAATAGGTGCCGTAGCGGCGGTCGACAAATTCGTCGATCCCGATCATGGCGCTCAGCTCCTGGATCCGGGCATCGTTGGCCGCGGTGTCGGCCGAATAGAATTTGGCCCTCGTCCGCAGGTTTTCCCGGCCGGTGAGCAGAGGATCCAGCAACGAGTCCTGGAAGACGACGCCGATGTCCTTACGGACTTCGCCGGCCTCGCTGCGTACGTCGTGCCCGCTGACGGTGGCTTCACCGGCATTGAAGGGAATGACGGTGGTGAGGCAGGAAATAGTGGTGGATTTACCGGCGCCGTTGACTCCGAGAAAGGCGAAGACGGTGCCGGGGTGAACCTCAAAGGAGAGGTCGTCAACAGCTGTGGTGGCACCGTATTTCTTTGTCAGCCCACGCACGGATATAGCGGTGTCTCCGCTGATTGCCACAATTCCCCCGGATTCTCCGGCAGCCGCAGCCGGTTTGGGGAAAGTCTAGCGGTAGGTTTGGTGCAGATCGTCCCATTCGAAGAGCGTGGTTTCGTTGTTTTCCCAGTCCTGCCGCAGGATGGCGTAGGCAACCGAAGCCACCCGCGTACCGTCCGCTGTGGGCCAGCCGAGGCGGTAATGGGCCTCCTTGAGAAAGCCTGCCCGGACGAAAGTCTTGCGCATGGCAACGTTGTCCTCCCGCGTCTGGCCTTCAAACCGCACCGGATCGGAAAACTTTTCAAACACCAGTGAGCACAGGGCCTTCAGGACCTGCGGCCCCAGTCCCCGGCCGCGGAAGTCCTCCGCCAGCCGCAGGTCGAACATGGGGGTGTCCTCCTCCAGGTCATCAAGCACCACCATTCCGACAGTTTTGGCATCAGCGACGATCCAGTAGCCCACCGATTCCTCAGACCAGAACCTGCCGCTGTCCACCGCTTCCCGTGCCGACTCCGCCGTATGTTGTGCCGTCATATGGAAAGGAAAACTGTTTGACGTCAGGAATTGCACAATTGCTTCCGCCTCAGACTCCGATTCGGCCATCAGGCGAAAGTTAATAACCATGGTGGGAGCCTATCCGACACCAGTAGGGTGTTGGTCATTAGGTGTCCACCAGCATTCCCACCCATTCCAAACCAGACTTGGGGATATTCATGAGACGAGTTGTTTCGACCGGGGAAATCACCGTTGAGTCGGCTGCACGGAATCTGCAGGACTATTTCACCGAACTCATGCCCCGGACCGGCAGGGTCCGCAGCAGTTCGCGGTTTGATTCCTGGGCCGGCGGCGGCGATGCCCCGGATGTGGTGAACCGGTTCACGGCCGACGACGTCGTGGCCGCCTCCTTCCGCTCGGTGAAGATCCCGGCGCGGACAGCCGTTGCCCTGCTGGAAACCCGGGCCGGGGACATCTTCGACCTGCTGGCTTCCATCCCGGCCGACGTCGATTTGCCCGACGCGGACGCGGTGCAGGATTTGGGCGCCGGCAGCCCGGCGCGCCAGCTGTGGAACCTCCTGCGCGGCAGGCACGACGACGACGGCGGCTGGGGCGTGGGCCCGAGCACCGCCAGCAAACTCCTTGCCCGCAAGCGGCCCCGGCTGATTCCGGTGTACGACTCCATCATCCGCCGGGTGACGGCGGTGCCCGGGCCCAAGGACCAGTGGGAGTACTGGCACGCCTCCTTTGCGGACGGGGTTCTTGCCGAACGGCTGACGGAGATCCGCGCCAAGTCGGGGATCACTGAGCCCATTTCCGGCCTTCGGGTGCTGGACATTGTGCTGTCCATGCACGGCAAGCGGCAGGGGTTCCTGCCGCAGGAGGAGGATCTGGAGTCTTGAGCGCCCGCCCGTCTCCACCGTCCGGCGCTGGCGGAACCACCGTCCGCCCGGGTCCGGCCAGCCCGTGGCTGGGCACGCCTCCGGGCATCATTGCCCTCACGGCACTGGTTCTGTCCATTGTCCTTATACCGCTGTTCTTTCCGCTGGCCGGGCTCGCCCTGGTGCTCGCGGTCGTGGCTTTGGTTCGGCGGCGGCCGCAGCCACGCAGCGCCTGGGTCGTTGCCATCACCAGCGGCGTGCTGCTCGTCGTCGTGCTGGCCATCGGCATTCTGGCGTCGGTTTTCCTCTTTACAACGGGATCCGGCGGCACCGGCGATCCACAGCCGGCTACAACCTCGGTGTCCGTTCCAGCCGGGGAACCCTAACCGAAGGAAAGGGCGGCCGAACCGTCGCCGCGCACCGGAATTTCTCCCCATTTAATGCCGTCTGCAGATGAGATGAAAACGTTACTGGCCTCGAGCATATTTCCGGGCCGGTTGTGAGGCATTCTTTGAGTACGTGAGCCCGCAGGTTCACCGCCCGCACTCCTAAAAGAGGATATCCGTGCACCATTCTCCGCGCGCTGCTGCGCTTCTTGCCGCTTTGTGTTTCTCCATCGTCCTCGGCGGGTGTGGTTCGTCCGGTGAAGCTGAAGAAACTCCTGCCGCCAAAGATTCCCCTTTGGCTGAATTCATGTCCTCCGCCTATGAGAGCGGGATGAGCGTGGAGGAGCAGGAGAAGGAATACGCCGAACGTGAGCGCAAGCGGGAAGACCTCGTGGCCCAGTGCATGACGGAGGAGGGTTTCGAGTACACGCCGAATGTCCAGGACGTGTCATTTTCCATGGGAACGGACACGGAATGGAATCCTGATTCCCGGGAATGGGTGTCCCAATACGGCTATGGAATGATCAATTTCCCCGGCCGGGATGACGAGCCCGTGGCCAGCGAACAGGAATACGTCGATCCGAACGCGGATTATGTCTCCAGTTTGTCAGAATCTGAGCAAACCGCCTTTTATGAGGCGCTCCACGGCCCCACTCCCGACGAAGAGGACATGCCCGCCGAGGGGGAAATGACGGAATGGGACTGGACCACCGCGGGCTGTTACGGATGGTCGGAGAATGAAATAAACGGCGACGACGTCAACACCTCCGAGAAGCACCAGCCGCTGATTGATTCCATGAATACCCTCTACGAGGACATGATGAGTTCCCCGGAACTCACCGAGGCCGATGCCGAGTGGTCCTCCTGCATGGCCGACGCCGGACACCCAGGGTTCACGGCTCAGATGGATGCGCAGAACAGCATCAATGAAAAGATGAACTCCGCCTACAACGGGGTGAGTGCCAGCACCAGCGCCACCGCCGAGGCTGTTGACCCCGGCGCAATGGTCGAACCGGACATGGACGAGCTGGCCGAGGAAGAAATTACCCTCGCCCTCGCTGACCTGGACTGCCGGGAGAAGACAAACTACAAGGACACCATGGAGAGCGTGCAGTTCGAGCTCGAGCAGCAGTTCATTGATGACCACAAGGCCGAGCTGGAAGCTTTCCGCGCGGACATCGAGCAGGGCAACTGAGTGGCGGGGCTTGGACGCAATGGTGCCGACCGGCCGGCGGACCAGGCATCTGGCCTGGGTCTGCTCCTGGAAGAGGCTCCGGACCGGGCCCAGGAGCAGGACGTTCCCGCACGGTCATCAGCATGGGCAGGTATCATCACCGTTTTCCAACGTAACCGAACTCTCTGGATTGTGGCTGCTGCCGCCGTTCTGAGCCTGGTTGCCGGCCTGCTGCTGGGGCGGTTTCTGGTCTCGCCGGCTGACGCAGCAGGTGCGGCCGAGCCTCCGGTGCCGGGGCTGGTGACCGTTCCCGTGCAGTACGGCCAGCTCAGCAATGACGTAACCATCCGCGGAGAGGTGGCCTACGCGGACCCGGTGGAAGTGCGCATCGACACCACATCAATAGCCGGCCCCGCCGTGGTCACGGGCCAGGTGCCGGAAGTTGGAGCGGAACTGAAGCCCCTATCGATAGCCCTGGAGGTTGCCGGCCGGCCCGTCATGGTCCTGCCCGGCGAACTGCCTGCCTACCGGACCCTTTCCCTCGGCGCATCGGGCCCCGACGTGGTCCAGTTCAAGACGGCGGTTCGGACGGTGGGAATCGACGCCGGCGATCCGTCCGACCCGGTGTTCGGCGCAGACGCAGCCAACGCCGTCGCAACCCTTTACGCCGCGGCCGGGTATTCGCTTCCGGAGTCGGAGGAGGGAAGCGCCGAATCCGTCCGCGCAGCGCAGGAATCTGTACGGATGGCGGAGCAGGGTTTGTCCTCAGCCCAGAACGAGCTGGCCATGACGCCGGTGGGTGCAACACCCGTGGAGATCCGGGAGGCCGACAATGCCGTAGCCGCCGCACAGCGAGAGCTGGCCGCCGCGCAGCAGGCCACACCCCGGGATGCGCTGCAGATCGGCAACCTGGTGGATGCCCTTGAACTGGCTGAACTGCGCCGGCAGCAAATCGGCGCCGACCGAACCGACGCTCCACAGCGGGCAGCAGTTGACGCCGCTGCGGTGCAGCTCGCGCAGGCCCAGGAGGACCTGGTCCTCGCCGAGCAGGCTGCGCTGCCGTCACTGCCTGCCTCAGAGGTGCTGTACCTGGCCGATCTGCCCCGCCGCGTCGACACCGTCACTACCGCCCGGGGTTCCATCCTGGAGGGATCCTCCATGACAGTTTCCGGCGCAACGCTGGGACTGTCCGGTTCCGCAGCGGAAGCTGATGCCCGCCTCCTCAAGGCCGGGGACAAAGCGTCCTTTGACCTGCCGGACGGCACCGCGCACGGGGCCAACATCACGTCCGTTGCAGCCGGAGAAGGCGACTCCGCGCGATGGACCGTTCAGCTGCAGCCGGACCCCCTGACGCCGGAGCAGATCCAGGAACTCCAGGGAACCAACGTTCGCGTGTCGATCGCCGTCGGCGCCACCGACGGCGATGTTTTGTCCGTTCCCTACGCGGCCCTCACCGCCGGGCCCGGGGGCGAAACACGCGTGGAAGTGGTGGAAGGAGATCCCCGTGAGGGCGAACGGACGGCCACCCGGCTGGTGGTGGTCCGCAGCGGTTTGGCAACTCCCGGTGCCGTGGAAGTCATCCCGGTGGAAGGGGAACTGGCCGAAGGGGACCTTGTTGTGGTGGGCAAGTGAGTGTCCCCCTCCTCGAACTGCGTGATGTCACAAGGTCCTTCCCGGGTCCACCCGAAGTGCAGGCACTGAAGGGCATCAACCTCACTGTGCGCCAGGGCGACTACGTGTCGATTGTGGGTCCCAGCGGATCGGGCAAATCCACCATGCTCAACATCCTCGGCCTGTTGGACCGGCCCAGTGTGGGCGAGTACCGCTTTGACGGCCATCTGACCGGAGTTCTGGACGAGGACACGCGCGCTGCAGTCCGCGCCCAGCGCATCGGGTTTGTTTTCCAGGCCTTTCACCTCATGCCGCGGCGGTCGGTCCTGGAGAACGTGATGATGCCCATGCTCTACAGCGGAACCCCGCGCATCGAGCGCGCTGACCGCGCCCGGGAGGCGCTCCGGCGCGTTGGCCTCGGCCACCGCATCGATTTCCTGCCCGGCACCCTCTCCGGAGGCGAGCGCCAGCGCGTGGCCGTGGCACGCGCCGTCGTCACCCGCCCCAGCGTGCTTCTGGCCGATGAGCCCACCGGCAACCTCGACGGCGGCACCACGCAGGATGTCATGACGCTGTTCGAGGAACTGGTGACCGACGGGCTGGCCCTGGTCATCATCACGCACGACCAGGGCGTGGCCCGGCGTGCACCCCAGTGCGTCCGGATTGCCGACGGAAGGGTGGTCACGCCCGTATGAAGCTCGCCCGCGTCACACGAAACCGTCCCCCTGCCGACCCGCAGGCGGCAGGACTCCTTTCCCCCGTTCCTTCCGCAGACCGCTTCAGTTTTATCGACCTGCTGATCGAAGCCACCTCCGACCTCGGGACACGGCCGGGCCGGCTCCTGATGACCCTTGCTGGAACCATCCTGGGCATCGGAGCCCTGGTCGCCACCCTGGGCTTCGCCCAGACCACCGCCGGACAACTGGCCAAACAGTTCGACGCCTTCGCCGCCACCCAGGTCATCGCGTCTCCCGCCACGGCCCAGAACTCCGACGGCAACAGCGTTGCCACCGCTTCCCTCCCCTGGGACGCAGTGGAACGCATGGAACGCCTCGCAGGGATCGAACAGGCAGCATTAATCACCGAAGTGAAACTCCGTGAAGGCACCGTCACCGCCGTTCCCGTCAATGATCCTTCCGCACCCCTCACCTCACCGCCGCGGGTTTTTGCCGCCTCCCCCGGACTCATCGACACGCTGGAGGGCACCGTCCTGCACGGCAGGCTCTTCGACGCCGGACACGACCAGCGGCATGACCGCGTGGCTGTGTTGGGCAACCGGCTCGCAGACCGTCTTGGCATCACCCGGGTGGATTCCCAACCGTCCATCTTCATCGACGGCCTGCCGTACGCCGTCGTCGGTGTTTTCGGCGACGTCCAGCAGCGCTCCGAGCTGCTGGAGAGTGTTGTCATCTCCACCGGCGCGGCCCGTTCAGACTTTGGC
The DNA here is from genome assembly GCF_002929435.1 of Arthrobacter sp. 9E16. NCBI lineage: Bacteria > Bacillati > Actinomycetota > Actinomycetes > Micrococcales > Micrococcaceae > Arthrobacter > Arthrobacter sp. 9E16. Next base: position 937,910 of record NZ_PJIU01000001.1, read on the forward strand.
CTTGGTGCGCCGGGAGAGGTGCAGGCGCGCATTGTTGTTGGCGCCGGCCCCCAGGTGGCGGACCAGGCTGCCCTCTCCCTCTCCCCCGATGAGCCCGAGCGCATCGACGTCGCAGCCCCGCAGGGACGCTCCCAGCTCGCGGGCAATGTCCAAGCGGACGTCAACCTCATTTTTGTGGTCCTGTCCGTGGTGGTGCTTCTGGCCGGAGGCGTTGGAATTGCGAACGTGACGATGCTTTCCGTCATGGAACGCACCGGAGAGATCGGTCTGCGCCGTGCCATCGGTGCCACCCGGCGCCAAATTGCCGCGCAGTTCGTCGCGGAGTCAGTCATTATCGGACTCCTGGGCGGGATCCTCGGCGCGGCCGCGGGAGTTTTCACCGTCATCGGAATCTCCCTGTCCCAGCAGTGGACGCCCGTCCTCAACCCGCTTCTCGCCTGCGGCGGGGCGCTCCTGGGAGCACTCGTCGGGCTGGTCGCCGGCGGATTTCCGGCCCGCAAGGCCACGCGCATTGAACCCGTCGTGGCCCTGCGGGGAGCCTAGTGCGCTTTGTACGGCACCGGTTCCGGCAGCCCCGCTTCACGGCGTACCCGGCGTGAGAACCGTTCGATGGATTTCAGTGCGGCTTTGACGTCGGCTGGACCAACATCGAACGGCATGGACTTCATGGTCTCAGCGGGAACAGTGGAAGCCTCCGCCACCAGATCCAGTTCACGGGCGTCGTCCACGGACAAACCCACCTCGGTAAGGGTGTTCGGCAGGCCGACGCGCGTTGTGAACTCCACAAAATCCCGGATCTCAGCGGTGGGAGCGCCCTCCAGCACCAACTGCGTCAGTGAGCCGATGTTCACCTTCTGTCCGTGGGCGAGGCCATGCGTCTGGGGTGCAGCGGTTAGGCCGTTGTGGATGGCATGGGCTGCAGCCAGTCCGCCGGACTCGAACCCCAGTCCGGACAGCAGGGTATTGGCCTCGATAACCTTTTCCAGCGCCGGCGTGACGAGGTTGTCCCGGGCGGCATCCAGGGCGGGAAGCGCGAACTCCCACAGCACGTCCCAGCTCAGCCGCGCCAGCGCGGTGCCGGTCTCAGTGGGCAGGCCGCCGGCCATGGTCAGCGAAAAAGACGCAGCCGTGGCGCGTGCTTCCAGCCAGGTGGCCAGCGCGTCGCCCACCCCGTAGGCAAGGAACGACGCCGGAGCGTTGGCCACAATCTGCGAGTCCACCAGCACCAGATCCGGGTTCCGGGTGAAGAACCGGTACTCCTCGAAGGCTCCGTCTGCGGTGTAAACGACGGCGAGCGCCGACGTCGGCGCATCAGTGGAAGCGACGGTGGGCACCGATGCCCAGCGGATGCCGGCTGCGTCGCCGGCGGCCTTGCACGCGTCGATGGTGCTGCCGCCGCCCACTCCCACCACCACGTCAGCGCCCGCGGCGCGGATGGCACCGGTCAGCCGGTCAATTTCAACGGCCGTGGGTGTTCCATTGAAGACTTCCCGGGTGAGTGGCAGTTGGGCAACCTGCAGGGACGTGCCGATGTCATGGCCGACAAAGCCCCAGACGACGTCGTCGGCCACCAGCAGCGGTGTCTTGCCGACCTGGCTAAGGAACTCTCCGAGCCGGTGGATGGCGCCGGCGCCCTGCACGTAGCGGCCGGGACTGATGACGGTACGAATTGGTGCCTGCTTCATCGTGAGCTCCTGAGGCGGTTCCGACGGCGGCCGACTGGCTGCCGCTGTCAGCCTAGGGGGCGGCCGAAACGGCAGCTAGGGGCAGCCTGCATCCGGGTGCCCTGATCACCCGATCCCGACGTCGCGCCGCCGGAAACCCGTAAAACCCGCCGCGACGAGGACTGCTGCACCCGCCGTCAGAACCGCCAGCGGGGCAGCCTCCGGATCGGCGCTGGGCACCAGCGCCACATGGGCGAGGGGTGACAGGTCCATGGCCCAATCGGGCAGAGCCAGCAGCTGTCCCAGAAAGAGCACAATGGCGCTCCACACCACCGGCGCCCACGCCAGTGCAGCGAGCCGGGGAACCAGGCCGTAGAGGGCCGCCGCGACGCCGGCGGACAGGGCGATGGCGGGCAAATACGTCAGCGCAGCAAGGGTCAGCTCGCCCGCCCATCCGCCGTCGCCGGTTCCCGCGGCCACTCCCAAACCTGCGCCGAGCCCCACGACGGCGGTCATCAGGACGGTCTGCCCGGCCACCACAGCGAGCCATCCCGCAAGCAGCCCGGTCCGGGAACTGCCGGTGGCGAGCAGCTGCTCGACACGGCCCGCGTCCTCCTCTGCACGCAGCCGCAGGACGGCCGAGACGCTGAAGAGGAGCGGGGCAACGATGACGAAGGAGACGATGGCGGACGCAAAACTGGTGGTCACATCCGCCAGGTCCACGGTGATGAAATCCGCCAGCTGCGGGAGATCGGAGAATGATTCCTCCAGGGAATTGGCCAGCGCCCCAAAAGCGGCCGCGAACAGGAAAGCGGAGACGGTCCAGGTGGCAAAGGAGCCGCGCAGCAGCCGGCCGGCCAGACCCGCCGGGGAAAGCAGGGCGGGCCTGGCGGTTGCCGGACCGGGCCGGGGCGTCCGCAGCCCGGCGCCAAGGTCCCGCCGCCGGGCCAGCTCCACGGCGAGCACCAGCAGTATTGCCGTGGCCGCAACCGAGAGGAGCAGCGGCCACCAGCGCAGGTCCACCCAGAGGCGGGTCTGCTGCGGCCAGGCAAGCGGGGAGGACCAGGACAGCCAGGATCCCTGGTTGTTGATGACGTCGCCGATTCCCCGGATCAGGAAGGCGGCAGTCAGAACCGCCATTGCCGTGCCGGTGGCTCCCCGCGCGTGCTCATTGAGCTGGGCGGCAACCGCGGCAACCGCACCGAAAACCATGCCGGTGAGTGCGGTCCCGGCGCCCAGGGCAAGCGAACTGGCAGGGTCCAGGGACGCTGTGCCCGCGAGCGCCGCCACAACGGCCGCCCCGACCGCGGCATTGGCGACGGCGACTGTGATGATTGCGGCGGCGGCCGGTGCAAAAGGGCCCACCGGCAGGGCGCGGAGCATTTCCATCCGGCCGGATTCCTCCTCCGCCCTGGTATGCCGCACCACGAGGAGGATGCTCATGATGGCGGCGGCCAGATAGAGGTACAAGGAGAGTTCGTTGGCGACCATCGCGCCGAACGTGTAATTCTCCAGTCCAAAGGCCGGTCCGGTCATCATGACCGTGGCCGGGTTGTCCATGAGCGACGCCCGGGCCTGCAGTGATTCCGGGGTGGTGTAGGTCGTCTCGAAAGTGGCCATGGACCCGGCAACGCCTGTGCCGACGGCCAGGGTCCAGACCGGAATAATGATCCGATCCAGCCTCAGGTGCAGCCGCAGCAATCCGCCGGTGGCAGCCCACGGGTTGCGGAAGGACTGCCGGCGGGCAGTGGGTGGTGCGCTCATTGCTCTGCTCCCGCCTCGTCACCGTAGTGGCGCAGGAACAGCTCCTCCAGTGACGGCGGGGCAATGGTCAGGTTTTGCACGCCGGCTTCGGCCAGCAGTGCCAGGATGCTGTTCACCTGCGCATTGTCGACGTCGAACCGCAGATATCCGTGCTCCGCACTGAGGTTGTGCACCCCCGGTGCAGCGGCCAGCGCGGCCGGATCCGCCGTCGTCGTCGCCGTGACCGTGGACCGGGTGAGGTGGCGCAGCTGGGCCAGGGTGCCGGTTTCCACGTCGCGGCCGGAGCGGATGATGGTGACGGTGTCGCACAGCTTTTCCACCTCGGCGAGGATGTGGCTGGACAGCAGCACGGTACGTCCCTCGCTGCGCAGGTTCCGGATCTCCTCGGTGAACGCAGCCTCCATGAGCGGATCGAGGCCCGAGGTGGGTTCATCGAGCAGGAACAGCTCAGCGTCTGAGGCGAGCGCGGCGACCAGCGCCACCTTTTGCCGGTTGCCTTTGGAATAGGTGCGCGCCTTCTTGGTGGGGTCCAGCTCAAAGCGTTCCAGCAGTTCAGCGCGTCGTGCCGCCTGCCGCTTCGCGTCCCGGTCCTTCCCCGCGTACCGTTTGCCGGCATGTAGCCGGGTGAAGATGTCAATGGCTTCCCCGCCCGTCAGGTTCGGCCAGAGGGTGGTGTCCCCGGGAACGTAAGCGATCCGGCGGTGGACGGCGACGGCGTCCGCCCAGGGATCCATGCCCAGCACCGCGGCGGTTCCGGCGTCAGCGCGCAGCACGCCCAGCAGCACCCGGATGGCGGTGGATTTCCCGGCTCCGTTGGGCCCCAGAAATCCGGCGACCTGTCCCTCCTCCACCGTGAGCGAGAACCCGTCCAAAGCGCGCGTAGAGCCGATGGTCTTGACGAGGTTGGTCGTTTCGACAGCGGGCTGGTTCATGGGAGCTCCGGTGGCATGAGACGCGGCCGGGGCCCGTCTTGCGCCCGGTCTGCCCTGGCTGGCAGCAATGTCCACCCAGTCTGCGGCAACTTGCGCCGTTCGCCAAGGTGTTTTCCATGCTCGGTGCTACCCTGTTGGTATTCGAAGGTGTGTTCTAGGGAGGTGTGCGGTGCCCGTCTTTTCCTCTGGCCCAACTCCGCGACCGGGCGGCGCAAATGACCAACCTCCAGCCCGCGGCGCAACCCTTCCGGCCGGGTTCGCATCACCCGCCCAGGACTATTACGACGCCGGCATTGACCTGAACCGGCACCTGATCCGCGATGCCACGTCCACCTTCATCATGCGGGTTTCCGGCAACGCCATGGACGAAGCCGGCATCAGCGACGGAGACGAGCTGATCGTGGACCGGTCGCTGACACCCAAAGACGGGTCGGTGGTTGTTGCCGTTCTGAACGGAGAGCTGATCATCCGGCGGTTGCTGTTGACCGGCCAGGGGATCTTCCTGCACGCGGACAGCCCGGATTCAGAAGACATCCGGGTACCGGATCCCGCGGAACTGTCCGTCTGGGGTGTCGTGACCCGGTGCCTGCACCATGTCTAGGCCGTCTCATGGCTGAGCAGCACCGCATCGCACTGGTGGACGTAAACAGCTTCTACGTCTCCTGCGAGCGCGTTTTTGACCCGAAGCTGGCCGGCATTCCCGTGGTTGTGCTCTCCAACAACGACGGCTGCGTGGTGGCCCGCTCCGATGAGGCCAAGGCCCTGGGCATCAAGACGGGTGAGCCGTGGTTCAAGCTGGCCGAGGCCGCTCCCAAGCTGGGTCTGGTACAGCGCTCGAGCAACTATGAGCTGTACGGGGACCTGAGCTCGCGCGTGATGCAGCTGCTGGCACGCTTCTCCTCCGAGCAAGAGATTTACTCCATCGACGAGTGTTTCCTGCACCTGCACGGCACCGATGAGGAACTGCGGACCCGGGGCACTGACATCCGGGCTGCCGTGGCGAAGAACATCGGCCTGCCGGTCTGCGTGGGAATCGGCCCCACCAAAACCCTGGCCAAATTCGCGAACCGGATCGCCAAGCAGAATCCCCACATGGGAGGCGTCTGCAACCTCGACACCCTGGATCCCGCCGTCGTCGACACAATTATGTCCCGCGTGCCGGTCACCGGCCTGTGGGGCGTGGGCGCGCGCAACGGTGTCCGGCTGAATGCGCTGGGCATCCACACTGTCGCGGATCTGCGCGCCGCCGATACCGCCGCGATCCGTGCGAAGTTCTCCGTGGTGCTGCAGCGCACGGTGCTGGAACTGAACGGCACCGCCTGCATTCCCATGGAAACCGAGTCTGCAGACAAGCAGCAGGTCCTCTTTTCACGCAGCTTCGCGACGCCGGTGACTACACAGGAATCGATGCGCCAGGTCATGAGCCTGTACGCCCAAAAAGCGGCCATCCGACTGGCCAAGGAGGGACAGCTGGCCAGCGTCATGACGGTTTTTGCGTCCACCTCGCGGTTCAGCGGCACTGAAGCATCTTCCCCCTCGGCCACGGTCCGGCTTCAGCGGCCCACCGCGGATCCCCTGGTGCTCACCCGGGCCGCGATTGACGCCATGGATCCCCAGGTGGTGGAGGGTGCCCGGTATGCCAAGGCCGGAATCATGCTCACGGGCCTCTCCCCCGCCGGCGCCGAGCCGGTGTTCGACCTGTTCGATGCCGGACCGGAGCAGAAGGACATCGGGCCGCTGCTGGCGCAGGTCACCGACAAGTACGGTGCTGCCAGCATTGGCCTGGGACTGGCCGGGATGTCCACAGCCAAGCCGGACTGGACCATGGCGCGGAACTTCGCTTCCCCGCGCTACACCACCGAGTGGTCCGATCTTCCGGTGGTGAAGGCGGTTTAGCGGCCAGGTTTCCTGCCGGCTCCAGGGTCTGGAAATTCAACCAGGCTGGCGGTGATTCCGGCAAGGAACTGCGACCCCAAGCCTGTCAGGGAGATCTCCTTGCGCTTTGCCCCGGTGCGCGGGACATCGACCTCCGCACTGTGCAGGAGACCGGTGTCCTGCAGCCTTTTCAGGGTGCGGTAGAGACTGCGCTCGGTGATCTGCCAGCCGGTGCCTGCTGCAACCTCTTCTGCAACCCTGGCCACCGTCACCGGTTGATGCTCGGCCACTGCCCGCAAAACCACCGGCGTCAGCATGGATTTCTTGTAGGTCTCCACCCAGGATTCGACCCGGGCTTGAACCCATTCCTGTTCCTCAACGGGTCGGGCCACGCTCAGTCTTCCCATCCGCGGCCCAGCACGACGCCGGCGAGGTGGACGAGGAGCCCGACTCCCCAGGCGGCACTCATCACGAGCGTGGCGCCGAACCAGGGGGTGGATAGCAGCTCATGGGCCGCGGCGCCGTCGGCTCCGCCGGTCGAACCCAGCGAAAGCGCACGGATGACGGCGTGCAGGTTGAAGGATGCCGTTACGGTGACAAAAGCGAGGGTGTGCGCAATGGCCAGGCCAAAGCGGATCTTGGTGAGTTTGCGGTAGTTGCGCCAAAACCAGACGGCAATTCCGGCTGCAACCAGGGCAGTGAGGATCCCGGCGAGAAGGGTAATGTCTCCTCCGGTGAAGGCGATCGCGGCTTGGACGCCCGCCATGGCGGCGACCAGAACCAGCAGATACGGCAGGAGCACGGTGCGTGCATTGACGGTTGGCTGAGGCAGGGTGTTTGTAGTCATGGGTGGCACTGTACCAATGGCACACTACCGATGGAAGAGTGGTTGTCACGGTGCTGCACCGGCTAACCCATGCGAGGCTGGGGGTATGGACTTGATGGTGTCGCCCGCGCTCACGATTCCCGCGTCGGAACTGACCTGGCGTTTCTCGCGCTCATCCGGCCCCGGCGGGCAGCACGTCAACACCTCCGACAGCCGGGCAGGACTGTCCTGGAATGTGGCTGCCTCGACGTCCCTGACCGATACCCAGCGGCAGATCCTGCTGCGGCGCCTCAAAAGGCACCTGATTGCCGGAACCGTCACCGTCACCGCTTCGGAACAGCGCTCCCAGCTGCGCAACCGGGAGATCGCCCTCACCAAGCTTGCCGAGATGGTGGCGGACGGCCTCGCCCCGGAGGCAGCAGCCCGGCGGAAAACCAAACCCACCCGGGGCTCGAACTACCGGCGCCTCGACGCCAAGAAGCAGCGGTCCGCCACCAAGCGTCAGCGGCAGCGGCCTCCGACCGATTAGCCGGCTGCGCCGTCGTCCTTATGAAGGGCCTTTCCGTCGGCGTCCAGGTAGTCACGCCAGGAACGCTTGGGCTGCCAGCCGAGCATGCGCTGGGCCTTGGCGCTGGAGATGCCGGAAGCGTCGGGCCGGTCAAGATCGCGCAGTTCGATCCGGTCGCCGTAGTACTTCGTCAGCACCTCCGCGAAGTCATGGCCGCCCGCGTTGTCCGGTGAGGCGATGTAGAAGACTTCGTGTCCGGGCAGGTCGGACTCGGCGGCGAGGACAATGGCGTCAGCCAGGTCATACACATCGATGTAGCTCCACAGCCCGGGGCTGAGCACCGAAGCGTCGCGGATCTGCGGGCCCAGATTGTTTTCGTAGTTGCCCTCGAACTGCACCCAGCTGGGCCGGATGGAGATGCATTGAATGTCGGACCGGGCAACAGCGGCGTCCATGAGCTGCTCACTAAAGTGCTTGGCGAGCGCGTAAGGGTCCTGCGGGTGGATCGGGTGTTCTTCATCCACGGGAGCGTACTCCGGAAGGAAATCGCGTTCCGGGAAAAAGAACCCGGGCACCGTTTCGCTGGAAATGAAGACGAAGCGCTGAACGCCGAAGCTGACGGCGGCCTCAAGGACGTTGAAGGTGGACATGAGGTTGTTCTGGAAGACAACCTGGGGAGCATGGCCCGTGGGCTCGGGGATGGCGGCGATGTGCACGACGGCGTCGACTCCGTGCACGACGGCGTACGCTTGCCCGGCATCCGTGAGGTCGGCCATGACGTAGCGGGGCGTGCCTTCCGGCTTCCGTTCGTAGCTTGGCCGGCTGAGGTCGGTGGTGATGACTTCGTGTCCGGCGTCGATCATTGCCTGGGTGGCGGCGCGTCCGACTTTTCCGTGGGCTCCGGTGATGAGGACTTTCATGGTTGCTCCTTGGATGTGACGCACGTCGGATCTGTGCTGTCGGATTCATTGCACGTCGCCCGAGTATAGGGCAAGGAATCGTGCGGGACTCAGCCACATGGCTGTGGGACACACCTTATAAAATTGGGGATATGCCCCGAACCGATGCAATGCAGGTTCGGCCCCGGGAGTCTGGTCGAAAAGTGCCCTCCCAAGCGTCCTCCCTCATCAACTACTGAAAGGAAGACCGTGAGCATCCCGATCCTCGAGTTCGCCTCCCACACCAAAGGCAGGAACGCGCAGGTTCGCATTTTCCACGACCGCATTGAGTGGGAATTGAAGCGGAGCCTGTCCGCCGGCAAACTCACCGCCGGGTTGTTGACCGGGGGCGTATCCCTCCTTGGCACCGGAGTGAAGCACGGAAACGCCTTCACGGAGATGATCCCGCTCAAGAGAGTTTCATCTGTGACCACAAGACGTGACGGAATGATGTACACCATCGTTTCCGTGATCACGACCGGAAACAGCATCGATTTCCGCGTTTCCCACTCCGAGGCAAAGTACGTAACGTAACGGACACGCTGAACCGCCTCATTATGCAGGCATGACTCTTCGGCGTCGTATCGACGTAACTGATTGACCCCGACACAAAAGGGTGGAGCTTAGGGGAATCGAACCCCTGACCTTTTCATTGCGAACGAAACGCTCTACCAACTGAGCTAAAGCCCCAGTCCGGCCAAAGCCGGACAGCCCCGAGGGGCATAACCCCGATTCTAGACCCGGGCACAGGTTCATAGGCAAATCGCCGCAGTGTTCTGGCCCCCCGCAGTGCCTCTGGCCGCTCACGCTCTGGTTCGGCCTTCCGGCCCAGGGCTATCCTGACAGCCCGGGCCGCAGCATCCCCGGCCGCACTCCCGGCGAAACCGCACCGATCAGCGAACGCAACAAGGAGCAGTGCCATGAGCCTCATCGAATCCATCCTCAGTGAACGTCCCGACGGCGCCGGAACGGACCTCGAGGCCGTCTCCACCTGCGTCATTGCCTGCTTTGACTGCGTACAGGTCTGCACCGCCTGCGCCGACGCCTGCCTCAGTGAGGACATGCTCGGCGACATGGTGGAATGCATCCGCAAGGACCTCAACTGCGCCGACATCTGCGCTGCCACCGGCACCGTCGTAGCCCGGGTTGGAACACGGTACGCCGGCTATCCGGACAGCACGGAAGCACTGCTGCGGGCGTGCGCGGCGGCCTGCCGCCAGTGCGCGGAAGAATGCGCCCAGCATGCCGCCGAACACGGACACTGCCGCATCTGTGCGGAAACATGCCGCCGCTGCGCCGCCATGTGCGAGGAACTCCTGGTGGTTATGTCCCGCAGTTGATCAGCGGGCAATTACCAACGACGACGGCGGCCGCCGGCTACAAACCCTCCGCCACCGCCATCCCGCGAAGGTAAGCGGCCTGGCCCACGTGTTCCAAGCCGTCACCGAGGATGCTGATCAGCCGCACTCCGAGGGTTACGGGCGGATCCCAGGCGGTGTCCACCACTTGGTCCAGGTCCGGTCCGGAAAGTCCGGAAACAAAGGCGGCCGTGCGTGAATGCACCGCCTCGTAGTAACCCAGCAGCACATCGGCTGATTGAACCTGTACGGCCGCCACCTGCTCTGAGTTGTGGCCGTATCCGGTGTCTTCAACCGCAAGTGGAAGCCCCACCCGCCCGTACCATCCCTCCGCGGTCCACGCCTGTTCATACCCGGCCAACGGAGCAATCTGGGCATCCTCGCCCCGGGCCAGGTGCCAGATCAGCCACGCGATGGAGTTGCCCTGCGGATAGGGCCGGTGGTTCAGTGCGTCCGCGTCCAAACCGTGGGTGGCGCTTCGGACCGCCTGGGGAAGCCGGCCAAAGGCGTCAATGAGGAGATCGCTCTGTTCCATGTCGGTACTCCAGTCGTAGAGAGGAAAAACTGCCGCGCCGATAAACCGCAGGAGAAGTGCAGCGGCGGCGCCCGGCACACAGGATCGCCGCCATCATTTCACGGGTGCACGCGCCGGGATAGAGCAGCGGCATTGACGGATGCGGCTGAGAAAAAAGCCACTCCCAGCCGGGTGCAATCGGCCCCGGCAGGCTTAACCTTGCCGCATGAGTTGGACCGACGAGCGTCCTCCGTGGCTTCCGCCTCTCCCCTCGCCCAACCGCGGACGCATCCGCATAGTGGTGGGCATGACCATGGTCATTGCCTGCATGCTGGGCATCCTGGTGGTCGCCTTCCTGGGCGAAACCCTGAGCATGTACACCTGGTGGCCGCTGGCCGGCGGGCTCGCCTTCCTCATGTCCGGCCTGCTGAGCCGCCGCCGAATGCCCTAGCTTCGGCCGGCGCCGGGCGTGTCATCCTAAGATGGCTCCATGACTGAACCCTCCGGCCCCGACGGCGCGTCCGCATCTGCCCCTTCCCCGGGGTCCGGCGGAGCCGGATCCTTATCCCAGACCCTCTCGCGCGGCCTGCACGCCCTGGAACTGCTGGCGGAGGCCGAGGCGCCCATGACCATCGCTGAACTGTCGCAGAGCCTCGGCGTCCACCGTTCCATCGCCTACCGAATCCTGCGCACCTTGGAAGCGCATTCGCTGGTGATGCGCGACGACGCCGGCCGGGTGGCGACGGCGCCCGGCCTCGCAGCGCTGGCCCGCGGTGTATCGCGGGACCTCCAGACGGCGGCGCTGCCCGAGCTGACGGTCCTGGCCGAAGAACTCTCCATGACCGCTTTCGTGGCCGTGTGGGACCAGCACGACTGCGTCACGCTGGTGACAGTGGAACCGCGCCACGGCCGCACGGTACTGGTCCAGCGCCCGGGAACCAGGCACTCCTTCGCTTCCGGAGCGCCGGGCATTGCCATCCAGTCCGCTGTGAGCGAGGAACAATGGGCCAAGCTGGCGCCCGGGCAGCCTTACCGGCCGGAATCCACTTTGGCGCGAGCCCGGGGTTATGCGGTCAGCCACGACGAAGTCATCGGCGGAGTCTCCGCCGTCGCGTCTCCCATCACCGTTTCCGGGCAGCTGCCGGCGGCCGTGTCGGTGGTGTACTTCGGCTCCGGCAGGGATGAAGAAACACTGGGCCGGCGGCTGGCAGAAACGGCGCGTTCGATCACCGCACGGATGAACTAAATCCGGCCTCGGAGTTAGGCAAGCCATCTCTTGCTGGCGGGGTCCTTGCGGCAGGCCTATAACGGGAGACATGAGAGTTCTTCGTGCAATCCGGAGGTACCCGGTGGTGGCGGCAACCATCGTCGTCGGCGTGGTGGTTTTTGCGCTGCTGGGCGCCGATCTCAATACCCCCGCCGCATGGATCGCCTCAATTTTCGCCCTGCTGGTCGCCGCTGTAACCAGTGCCCGCATGATCCGTGACATCCTCCGCGGTCACTGGGGGCTGGATATCCTGGCCGTGGTGGCCATCCTGTCCACCGTGGCGGTGGGCGAGTACATTGCCTCCCTGATCATTGTGCTGATGCTCTCCGGCGGCGAGGCGTTGGAAGACTACGCCGCCGGGCGGGCACGCGGGGAGCTGGATGCCCTTCTCGCCCGGGCACCGCAGGCGGCACACCGGCTGCCGCCGAATTCCCAAACGCCTCAGGACATCCCGGCGGGTGCGGTGGTCCCGGGCGATGTGCTGCTGATTAAACCGGCTGAACTGGTCCCGGTGGACGGCGTCCTGCTCAGCCCGGAAGGCAGTTTTGATGAATCCTCGCTGACCGGCGAACCCCTGCCGGTGACCATCACCGAAGGACAAACAGTGATGAGCGGCTCGGTCAACGGATCGCAGGCTGCGCTGATCCGGGCCACCGCGGCCACGGAGGACAGCCAGTACCAGCGAATCGTCGCCCTGGTGCGCGAGGCCGCCGAGTCCAAGGCCCCGGTGGTCCGGCTTGCGGACCGCTTTGCCGTCCCGTTCACTGTCTTCTCCCTCCTCCTTGCCGGCATTGCCTGGTGGGTGAGCGGGGAGCCGGTCCGGTTCGCCGAGGTGTTGGTGCTGGCCACTCCGTGTCCCCTGCTGATCGCCGCACCGGTGGCCTTCATGGGCGGTATGAGCCGGGCCGCCAAGGACGGCATCATCGTCAAGGGCGGGGCAACTCTGCAGCAGCTGGCCGGAGCCCGCAGCATTGCTTTCGACAAGACCGGCACGCTGACCTATGGGAAGCCCGAGCTGACAACTATTCAGCCCGCTTCCTCCTTCGCAGCCGACGACGTGCTGCGGCTGGCTGCCTCGGCCGAGCAATACTCGTCCCATGTGCTGGCCGCCGCCGTGCAAAGTGCCGCCCAGGAGCGCGGACTGCAGCTGAGTCCGGCCACCACCGCTTCAGAGGTTGCGACCAACGGCGTGCGTGCCGTTGTGGATGGCCACACGGTCCTGGTGGGCAAGCGCCGCTTCGTTGCCGCCGAGGCTCCCGACACCGGAGACGGCGGTGAAACGAAGGCCGGCGCCGGGCAGCTCAGGGTTTACGTGGCGGTGGACGGACGCTTCGCCGGCACCCTCCTCCTCAGTGACACGCCGCGGCGGAACGCAAAGGCCACCCTGGAGCAGCTTGCCCGGCTCGGCCTGGAACCGCCCGTCATGCTCACCGGGGACGGCCGCGCCTCTGCTGAAAGCGCCGCGGCGGCTTTGGGGATCCAGCAGGTCCATGCTGAGCTCCTGCCCGAGGACAAGGTCCGGCTGGTGGCAGCGATGCCCTTGCGCCCGGTCATTATGGTGGGCGACGGCGTCAATGATGCACCTGTGCTCGCTGCGGCCGACGTCGGCATTGCCATGGGCGCACGCGGTTCCACTGCCGCCGGGGAATCGGCTGACGCAGTGATCGTGGCGGATGACATTTCCAAGGTGGCCGACGCCGTCGTCATTGGCCGGCGGACGATGCGCATTGCCCTGGGCAGTATCTGGCTGGGCATCTCACTCAGCGTCGGGCTGATGGTGGCCGCTGCCTTCGGATTCATCCCCGCGGTGGCCGGAGCCCTGATCCAGGAGCTCGTGGACCTGGCTGCCATCCTCAACGCGTTGCGCGCCGTGGGCGGCGGATCCGCCGCAGCCCGGCCGCTGGGCCGGATCGACGGCGCCGCGGCAGTCTCCCGGCGTGGTGCCGGGAACGGTTCGGAACTGAATTCCGCGTAACAGCAGGGATAATGAACTTTTGTCCGCGCCGCACCTGCCCGCGGGCGGCAGCAGCCAACAACACGGAGGGACGTCCATGACACTGATCGACAACGGGGTGTATGTGGACGGAAAGCGCCAGCACACACCGGACAGTCTGGATGAAACGTTCGAGCTGACCCGCACTTCCGGCGGCATGGCCTGGATCGGTTTGTACCGCCCCGACGACATTGAGCTGTTGGCCGTCGCCGAGGAATTCGGGTTGAACCTGCTGACCGTGGAGGACGCGCTTGCGGGCCATCAGCGGGCCAAGCTCGAGCACTATGACACCACGCTGTTTACGGTCCTGCGGCCTGCCCGGTACCTGGACGACGTCGAACGCGTCGAGTTCGGCGAGCTGCACCTGTTTGTGGGCCCCAACTTTGTAGTGACGGTGCGGCACGCCGAATCCCCTGACCTGGGTCGTGTCAGGAAGCGGCTGGAACAGGAACCGGACCTGCTGGCCCTCGGTCCGCATGCCGTGCTCTACGCAGTCCTGGACCAGGTGGTGGATGAATACGCACCGGTGGCGGCCGGGCTGGAGAACGACATCGATGAGATCGAGGACCAGCTCTTCGGCGGCGATGTTGAAGTGTCCCGGCGCATCTATGAGCTCTCCCGCGAAGTCATCCAGTTCCAGCGTGCCATTGCACCGCTCGAAGGCATGGTGGGAACCCTGCGGAGCAACACCGGAGAGTTCGGCATTCCGGATCAGCTGCAGGACAACCTGGGCGACGTCCTGGACCACGTCCTGCGTCTGATCGACCGGGTCAACGCCTACCGTGCCCTGCTGGAGAATGCCCTGAACCTCTCCTCCACCCTGGCGTCGAACCGTCTGGCGGAAACCTCGATTGCGCAGAACGAGCAGGTCAAACGCATCTCCTCCTGGGCTGCCATCCTGTTTGCTCCCACCCTGATTGGGGCCATCTACGGCATGAACTTCGATAACATGCCCGAACTGTCCTGGGAGTGGGGGTACCCCTTGGCCCTGGGCGCCATGGTTGTCATGGCGGCAGCTCTGTATCTGACCTTTAAGAGGAACAAATGGCTGTGAGCATGCGACGCCGCCCTGCAGCGCCGCTTCGGACCGCAGCCATGCTGGGGGCGGTGCTGGCGGCAGCCGGACTGTCGTCCTGCGCGGACTCTGCCGGAACACCTTCCTCCTCCGTTGAAGGCAGCTGGGGCAACACCGAGGATTCGGGCATGCCGTCCCTGGTGTTCGAATCCGGCGGCCGGGTGAACGGCACCGACGGCTGCAACGCCCTGGTGGGCCGCTGGGACCAAAAAGGTTCCGCGGTGGAACTGAAAGACATGACCTCCACCTTGGTGGGCTGCATCGGCGTCGACACCTGGCTGTCCGATGCGGCCACCGCCGAGGTTGACGGCGAAAGTCTCGCACTGTTCAACAACGACGGCGACCCCATCGGCACGCTTCAGCGCTAACTAGTCATTCCCCGTCGAAATGGATGATCTGGCGCAGGGCCCGGCCCTCGGCGAGATCGTCCATGGCAGCGTTGATGCCCTCCAGCGGAATCCGGGCCGACACCAGCTTCTCCACCGGCAGCCGTCCCTGGCGCCAGAGGTCGGCAAAGATGGGCACATCACGGGAAGGAACGGCTGATCCCAGATAACTGCCGATAATGGTCCGGGCCTCAGCCACCAGGGTGAGCGGTGAAATCTGCGCCAGGGCCGTCGGAGCCGGCAGTCCCACGGTAATGGTGGTGCCGCCGGGCTCGGTCAGCGCCACAGCGGTCTCAAAGGCCCGGGCATTGCCGGCAGCTTCCACCACGGTGGACGCCGTGATGCCAAGCTCAGCCGCGGCCGCCGGCGTGTAGGCCTCCGCAGCGCCCAGAGCCTGGGCCTGCCCCAGCTTTTCCTCATTCGCGTCGATCCCAATGACCTCGGCGCCGAGGGCGCGTGCCGTGAGCAGGGCAGCCATTCCCACACCGCCCAGGCCCACCACCATCAGGGTGTCCCCCGGCTTTGGTTTGGCCAGGTTGAGCACAGCCCCGCCTCCGGTGAGGACGGCGCAGCCCAGCAAGGCGGCGACCTCCGGCGGCACATCGGCGCCCACCTTCACCACCGACCGCTTGTCCACGACGGCGTGGGTGGCGAAGCCGGAAACGCCCAGATGATGCAGCACGTCTTCGCCGCCGCGGTGCAGCCGGACCTGTCCCGACAGCAGGGTTCCCTTGGTGTTGGAGGCGGTTCCCTCAGTGCAGGGAAGGAGCCCGTTGGACCGGCACCCGCGGCATTCCCCGCACCGGGGAAGGAACGTCATGACAACGCGGTCACCGGGGACGAGCTCCGTCACGGAGTCTCCGACACTTTCCACAATGCCGGCGGCCTCATGGCCCAGAAGCATGGGCACCGGGCGCACCCTGTCGCCGTTGACCACGGACAAATCCGAATGGCAGATCCCGGCGCATTCGATCCGGACCCGGATTTCATCGCCGGCGGGCTCATCCAGTTCCAGGTCACAGATGGTCAGTGGCTTGGAATCCGCGTAGTTGGGTGTCCTGCCGATCTCCTCGAGCACCGCTCCCCGGATTTTCACCGCTTGCTCTTGTGCACTTCATCGACGTGCAGGTCAGCACCCCGGGTTTCCTTCACCATGCTCACCGCAGCGAAGGAGATGACGCAAAGCACCATGATGTAGATGCCGATGGACGGCGACCATCCGGTTTCATTGAGCAGCATCTGCGCGATGGTGGGAGCAAAAGCGCCGCCAAGGATTGCACCCAGCGCATAGCCGATGGACACCCCGGAGTACCGGACCCGGGCGGGGAACATCTCGGCGTACAGCGCCGACTGCGGGCCGTAGGACAAACCCAATCCGATGGTCAGCACAAAGATGGCGACGGCGAACAGGACGATGTTGGCGGTGTCGATGAGCAGGAACATGGGTACGGCCCAGAGGAACACCCAGGCGTAGCCGATCTGGAAGGTCCGGATCCTGCCGATCCGGTCCGAGAGAATCCCGCCGTACATGGTGAAGATCAGCCAGCCGAAGGATCCCAAGGTGGTGGCCAGCAGCACTGAGGGGCGGTGCATCCCCAGCCCGCCGTCGTCTGCCTTGCCGGTGGCATAGGAAGCGAAAAACGCGATGACCAGGTATCCGGCGGCGTTGTTGGCAATGAAGATCAGGGCGCTGAGGACAACTTCGCGGGTGTTGTGCTTGAACAGCTGGGCCAGCGGCGCGGAGGATTCCTTCTTGCGCTCCTGGATTTCCAGGAAGACCGGGCTCTCATCCACGGACCGGCGGATGAAGTACCCCACCCCGATCAGCACCACGGAGAACAGGAACGGGATGCGCCAGCCCCAGGACAGGAACTGCTCTTCGGTGAGGCTGGTGCTGAGCACGTACATGACGAACGTCGCCAGGATCATGCCGATCGGCACGCCGATCTGCGGGTAGGCGCCGAAGAGTCCGCGCTTATTCACGGGTGCGTGCTCCACGGACAACAGGGCCGCACCGCCCCACTCGCCGCCCGCCGAGAAGCCCTGCAGGATGCGCAGCAGCACGAGCAGGATGGGAGCCGCAACGCCGATCTGGGCGTAGGTGGGAACGAGCCCGATGAGTGCCGTCGAAGCACCCATCATCAGCAGGGTGAAGACGAGCATCTTCTTGCGGCCGAGCTTGTCACCGAGGTGCCCGGCGACAACGGCGCCCAGCGGCCGGAACAGGAAGCTGATGCCGATGGTTGCGAAGGACACCACCTGTCCCAGCGGTCCTTCGCTGACCGGGCCGAAATAGAGCGTTGCCAGGACCAGGCCGGCTGCCTGGGCGTAGATAAAGAAGTCGTACCATTCGATGGTGGTGCCCACGAGGGTTCCCGCGAGGACCTTGCGTTCCTCCCGTGACATCTTGCCGGCGGCGGGGGCTCCCGCGATGCTGCTGCTCATGAAAAACTCCATTGTTCATCCGGAGGGCTGGAATAACTGAAAGAACGTTCGGTATGCACCTTGCGGATAAGATACCGGAATTGTGACATAAAACACAGGCTTGCCCGGAGTGTGACTCGGCGCCGCAGATGCAGCAGCGACGGAGGTGCAGCGGTATCGCGTCAAATGATCTTTCGGAGCCGGCGCTGGGAGTGTCCGGCGGTGAGGAGCCGTTTCCCCGCGTAGGGAACTCCGCCCGTCAGCCGCCAGCCCACCGCCAGCCAGATGCTGACCGCACGCTCCGCCACCCACAGCGGAGCCCACAGAGCAGCGTCCGCCTTGAACACCCGCGCTCCGCCCGCCCGGCGCCGGCCAATCTCGGCTGTCATGACGCTGATTGCCGCAACCATCGCCAGCCGTGCCGGTTCCTTCCGGAGCATCAGCAGCAGCGGCAGCAGCGCAGCCTCGGCAGCAAGGCGCCCCGGCTGGGCGAAGTCGTCATAGGCCTGGCGCACCCGCTGGCCCCAGAAGTGACGGGCTGAACAGCAGATCCGGGCGACAAACAGGTCATCCGCCCGAATTTCGCGGCCGCCCGCGGCCCGGATGGTGCGGAGCAGTTCCAGATTTTCGAAGAGGACGTCACCGCTGTAGCCGCCGGCCGCGTGCAGCGTTGACTTGCGGATGGCCAGCGTCCCGGGATAGTCAGAGCCGAGCGCCCTGTTGATCAGTGTTCGGGCGGTATCCCAGCGGGCATGCCACGGTTTTGCGTCCGCGAAATAATTCTGGGGGCGGACGGCGTCGGCGTTTTCGAGCAGCGCGACCACACGCTCGAGAGACTCGCGGGTGTACCGCACATCGTCGTCGGCAATCACCAGGTATTCAAACGCGCTGAGCTGTACCCCCGTCAGCACGCCCTCGACCTTTCCGTTCGCCAAACCCAGCGGATGAGGGCGGCAATGCCGTACGGCCGCGGGGAAAACCTTTGCATGCAGGGAGAATTGAGGGGCGGGAGAACCGTCAACCACCAGGACGGAGATCCACTGGCTCAGCTCTTCCAGATACCGGCAAAGCGAGGCAAGGTCCCCGCCGTCGTTCCATTTGAGCGGCAGGATGTATCCGGCTTCAGCCAGTACCGGACGAACCACAGCGCCACACCTCCCCTGATGAGCCCGCCGCCGGACCGCTTACTGCCATGTGGATGCCGGGGCTGCCGCCGGACCTGTGGACGGCGGCAGCCCCGGCATCAGCTCTTCAGTTACTCCTTGTGCAGCTTGTCCTGAACGCTGCCCGCCACCTTTTCGACTACGTTCGGCAAATCAGTGGTGCCGTAGTAACGCGCGTCCACCCTGGTGGGAGGGGGCATGGGGGCCGACGTCGTCGGCCCGTCATGGTAGGTGAACTCACCGTGTCCGTCCGGAGTGGGGCCGGAAGCCCATGAACCTTCCGAAGCAGTCTTTCCGTCCGAGAAGTTCAAATACTGGTACGAGACGGAGCGTTCTTCCTTCTTGATCGGGAAGTTGGACGGCACCGGAAGGGATTCAGCGCCTTCGGCCTGGAGCTCCCTGGCCGCCGCCAGCCACTGGTTCTGGTGCATGGTGTCGCGGGCCAGCAGAAAGGACAGAAGGTCCCGGACACCATGGTCATCGGTCATATGGTAGAGCCGGGCAACAGCGAGCCTGCCCTGCATTTCGGCGTTGGCATTCGCCGTGAAGTCGGCCAACAGGTTACCGCTGGCGGTGATGTAGCTGCCCTGCCAGGGATTGCCGTTGGAATCCACCGGACGCGCGCCGGCACCGGCCACGATGGCATGCTGCACGTCCATCCCTCCGACCACCGCCGCCACTGTTGGATCATTCTGGACGGCGTCTTCCGTGATTCCCAGCGGCGCCTTCTCCAGCAGCTGGGCAATCATGACGGCCAGCATCTCCACGTGGCCCATTTCCTCTGCCCCGATTCCGAAGAGCAGGTCGCGGTATTTGCCGGGAATGTGCGTGTTCCAGGCTTGGAATTCATATTGCAGGGCAACCGTAATTTCACCGTACTGGCCGCCAAGCACCTCCTGAAGCTTGCGGGCATAGACGGCGTCGGGCTTGTCGGGCGTGGACTTGAATTGGAGTTCCTGCTTGTGGAAAAACATAGATACCTCCGTGAGGGGTTGGAGCACCCGCTTCGGCACCGCTTTGGCAGCAGGCGAGCCGGTGCGCGTACCCTCAACGTAGCCGCGGCAACCCCCGCAGGGGAAGAGTAATCAGCATACTTACTATTGAATTCCGGTGAGTTCATTGGCGATCAGGCGGCCAATTTCCAGCGCTGCCGTGGCCGCCGGAGACGGTGCATTGAGCACGTGAATCTGCCGGGGCGCCCGCTCATACAAAAAGTCATCCACCAGGGTTCCGTCCCGCCGCATGGCCTGTGCCCGCACCCCGGCATGTGCCGGCACGAGGCAGTCATCCGGAAGAGCCGGCACCAGTTCGCGCAGTCCGGCAAGGAAGCGTTTCCGTGACAGTGACCGGGCGGTTTCAGAAAGTCCCACCCTCCAGAACTTTGCTCCCAGTTTCCAGAGTCCCGGCCAGGCGGCGCTGTCCAGCACATCCCGCGGGTTGACCGTAAGCCAGGTGTATCCCTCCCGGGCCAGGGCAAAAACGGCATTCGGACCGGCGTGTACGGATCCTGTGGTCATTTTGGTCAGATGGACGCCCAGAAACGGAAAGGCTGGATCCGGCACCGGGTAGATCAGCCCGTTCACCAGATGCTGTGCCTGCGGAGTTAGCTCAAAGTACTCGCCGCGGAACGGGATGATCCGCACGTCGGGCCGGATTCCGGCCAGGCGTGCAACGCGGTCGCTGTGCAACCCCGCGCAGTTCACGAACTGATGGCCCCGGAAGGTTCCGGCATCCGTCTCGACGGTGACCCCGCCGGCGTCGGAATGCACAGCCGACACCTCGGCATTGAGGTAAATTTCTCCCCCGGCCTCCCGGATCAGGCGGACCAGCGCTGCGCAGACGCCCCGGTAATCCACAATCCCGGTGGACTCCACCCGCAGCGCCGCGAGGCATTGGACGTTCGGCTCATAGCCGCGCGCTTCTTCCGGCCCAATGAGACGGCAGGGAACACCGTTCTCCATTCCGCGGCGAAGCAGCTCCTTCAGGGCCGGCAGCTGGCTTTCCCGGGTTGCCACTACGAGCTTTCCCGTGATCCGCACATCCACGCCGTGGGTTTCGGCGAAGCCGCGCATGGAGCTGGCCCCGGCGGCGCCCAGGGCTGCCTTCAGGCTTCCCGGCGTGTAGTACAGCCCGGAGTGGATGACGCCGGAGTTGTTGCCGGTCTGATGCGCCGCCACGGAACTTTCCTTGTCCAGGACCGTCACCCGGTTGCCCCGCCGGGCAAGTTCAAGTGCCGTGGCCAGTCCGACGATCCCGGCGCCGGCTATTACTGCATGGTTTGAGCCCTGTGCCACTTAGGAGCCGCCGGAGCCGGTGACGGGGTTGATGAGCTCCGGAAACCCGCTGATCCGGCATTGCGCAGTATCCCCGGCCCGGATGTGGACGGCGCCCGGTGTGCCGGTGGAAATGATGTCCCCTGGAAACAGGGGCATGACCTTGCTGTGGAAACTGATGAGGAAGGCCGGGTCATAGCGCATATGGGACACCGTGTTGGTGCGCCGCTGCTCTCCGTTCACCACGGTGGAAACCACCAGGTCCCCCAGCGTCCCCTCCCCCACGGCCTCGGCCAGCGGAACAATTTGGGGACCAAAGGAGAAGAACCCCGGAAAGTTCTTGGCGCGGGTGAGGAACCGCGGATTGCGTTCCAGAATGTCTTCCGCCGTCTGGTCCAGCACCGGCACGAGGCCGGCCACGTAGGACAGGGCGTCTTCGGGTTCCACATTGCGGCAGTACCGTCCGATCACCACACCCACTTCCGCCTCCGTGGTGGTGCGTGTGCTCTGTTCCGGCACAGGAATGGCTTCTCCGGGACCAATGACGGTGTGGTCGCCCTTAATAAAGGACGCCGGTTCGTCGGGAACAACTTCCGCAAGGTCAGAAGCATGTTCCAGATAGTTCAAACCGATGCCCCAGATGAGCCGCGGATGACGGTAGGGTGCGCCGTAGGTGACGGACCCGGGATTGGTGAAGACGGCGTCGTCCGCTTTCTCCGCCGCGTCCTCCAGGTCCCCGAGCAGTCCGTTGTTCAGGACTGCCAGGAGATCACCGGTGAATCCCGGCAGCAGGTCGCGGACCAATGCCGTGCCGCGCCGTGGATGGACGACGGCGGGCGCTTCCACCGGGTTTTCCGGGCTGGAGCTGCCCTCATGGATGGAACACAGGCGCAGGATACGGGGAGTCACGGAAACGGTCCTTTCAACAGTGGGCGAAGGCGTCCGGCGGGAACTCTCTAGTAGGAACGGACCAGTCCGCCGTCACACCGGATCTGTTCCCCGGTGACGTAGGACGCGGTGGTTCCGGCGAGGAAGGTGACGACGGCGGCAAACTCCTCCGGGCGACCGTACCGTCCGGCGGGGATCGAGGCTTCGGAAGCTGCGCGGACCTCTTCGGGGGTTTGTCCGGACCGCGCGGCGGCGGCGGAATCCAGGGAGGCAACGCGGTCTGTATCTATCCGCCCGGGAAGCACCATGTTGACTGTCACCCCTTCAGCGGCAACTTCAGCCGCCAGGGTTTTCAGGTAACCGGCGAGGCCGGCCCGGGCCATGTTGGACAGGGCGAGGTTGGGCAGCGGCTGCTGAACTCCGGAGGAGCCCACCGCGATAATCCGCCCCCAGCCGCGGCGGCGCATGCCGGGCAGGACCAGGGAGGTGAGCCGCAGCTGCTGGAGGAGCAGCTGGTTCACGGCCGCGGCTGCCTGCTCGGCCGTCAGCTCCGCGGCAGCACCGGGCGGCGGACCGCCGCTGTTCAGCACCAGCACGTCAACCGGCCCAAACGCCTCCTCCGCCAGCCGGGCCAGCTCCTCCGGGGCACCGCCGTCGTTCAGATCCACCGTCACGCCGACGGCGGATGCCAGGCGGGCAGCCTCCGCCTCCACAACGTCCCTCCTGCGGGCGGCGAGCACCACGTTGGCGCCCTCCTCGCTGAGTGCGCGGGCAATAGCCAGGCCGATCCCGGAACTGGATCCCGGAATGAGCACATTCTTGCCTTTCAACCCAATGTCCATCAGACGACCTCCATTCGAACTGCTGCGAGTTGGGCTTCAATGAGATCGGACAGTTCCGGCGGAAGGGACGGTGCCGGCGGACGGACGGACGCATCGGCAATAATGCCCCGCCGACGCAGCACCTCCTTGCGCAGGGCCAGGCCAACACCGGGCTGGGCTTCGAAATTGGCTAGCGGCAGCCAGGGCGCGAAGGCTGCCCGCGCCTCGTGGAATCCCCCCTTGCGAAAGCCGTCCAGCGCGGCGAGAAGCCCTTCCGGGTGCGAGAACCCGGTCATCGCTCCGGCGGCTCCCGCTGCCAGTTCATCAAGCAGTCCCACTCCGCCCAGGCCGCCGAAGACCGGAATCCGGGTTCCGCGGGTGAGCCTTGCGATGGCAAGGGCCGTGGGAGGAGCCTCTGACTTCACTGCCGTAATGAACGGGCAGCGTTCGACGACGGCGAGGATCTGCTCGGCACGGATATGCACTGATGACGCCACCGGATAATCCTGCAGCACAATTCCGGCACCGGTAGCCTCGTGGATGGCGCTCAGATGGGCGGCGAGGGCCTCGGGGACCGGGCTGTTGACCTGCACCATCAAAGCGGCAAGGCTGCTGCCAGCGGCCCGGGAGGCGGCAACAGCCTGTTCAAGCGCCGGAGCGGTGCTGCGTGCGGAGATTCCCACCACCAGGGGGCATGGCCCGGCGTCCCGGGCAACGGAGCGCACGGTTAGTTCCTGCTCCTCGGAACTCAGTGCGGCACCCTCGCCAAAGACGCCCAGCACCACCATTCCGGCAGCGTTGAGACCCGTGTACAGCTGGACTTCCCGGCGCAGGGATTCAGTGTCCACAGCCAGCGCGGGACCGTAAAAAGGCGTGGCCAGTACGCCCCAGAGTCCGGGAGCCAGCGGGGATACGGACGGGGTCATGAGGCGTCCTTTCGCGTTTTCACGGCAGATCCGGCACTCACGGCGTTTCCGTGGCGGCCGGCGGGACGGGTGAGGGTGCCCGGTGGCTGCCTCGGCGGACGACGGCGGCGGGCGGAGCGGCGCTTCTGTCCGGCAGTTGGTCGGGGGTGTCCCCTGCGCGCCTGCGCAGGCCGACCAGATGCACCAGGACGCCCGCAGCAATAATGCCCAGACCAATACCGATATACATCGGTTCCATAATCAGCATCGGCAGTGAACCAATGCCCAGCAGAACCCGTTCGGGCCAGCGGGCCAGCCCAACGAGCCATCCTCCGGTCGCCACGGCCAGAGCAGCGACGGCCACCAGGGAGACGGCCAGCGCGAGGATAACGGTGGCCGGCCCTCCCTGCATCAGCAGGCCGATACCGGGTCCGGACATCACGAAGATGAAGGGCACCAGGAATGCGGAGAGTGTGTACCGCCAGGTCAGCCACATGGTTTGGATGGGCTTGCCGCCGGTGATCGCTGAGGCCGCGAACGGCGACAGTGCGGTGGGAGGCGAGACCTCGCTCAGGACGGAGTAGTAGAAAATGAACATCGCCGCGGCAAAAGCGGGAACGCCAACGTCCTGCAGTGCCGGACCGATGATGACCCAGGAAATGATGAAGCTGGCGGTCACCGGAACAGCCAGGCCAAGCAGGGTCACTGAAATCGCCGAGAAAACAGCCGTCAGCAGCAGGCTTCCGCCCGCGAAGTCCACAATGATGTTGGCCAGCTTCAGGCCCAGGCCGGTCAGCGTCATCACGCCCACGATCAGTCCGGCGGCGGCCATGACCGGAATGACGGACAGGGCGCCGGTTGCGCCTGCGGACAGGGCGTCCCAGATACGCCGCGGCGTCATCCAGGACTGCCGGTCCAGGAAGCTCAGGACAAAGGCGAGTCCGGTGGCATACACCACCGCCCGGAACGGTGTCATACCCATCATCATGAACACGACAATCGCCACCAGCGAGCTGAAGTGGTAACCGAAGCGCAGCAGGAGCCTGCCGACGGGCTTGACCTCGAAATCGACGGCCTTGGTCTTGAACCGGCGGGCATCCATTTCGATGGCCAGGATGATGCCGAAGTAATAGAGCAGCGTCGGGATCGTGGCCCAGATCAGGACCTGCAGGTAGGACACGCCCAGCAGTGCGGCAATGATGAAGGCAGCTGCTCCAAGGGTGGGCGGAGACATGATGGCACCAATACCGGCCGCTGCCAGGATGGCGCCGCCGTGTTCCTTCGGGTAACCCGCCTTGCGCAGCAGGGGCCATGAAATTCCGCCGAGTGTCACCGTGGTGGCAACTCCGGATCCGGAGACCGTGCCCAGCAGGAAACCGGCCAGGGTCACCGTCCGGCCGGGGCCGGATTTGGACTGGCCGAAGGCCGAGAAGGACAGGTCAATGAAGAATTTGGTGGCGCCGGAGGACGCCAGCACGGCGCCGTAGATGGTGAAGAGGATGATGTACGACGCCGCCACGTCGGTGGGCACGCCAAACAGCCCCTGGGTGCCCATCACGTTGTGGCCCACCAGCCGGATCCAACTGAAGTCCGAGGTGTTGAACGGTGCAGGCACCAGGGTTCCGAAGGACGCGTAGACGAAGAAGACCAGCACTACAAGGGGAACAAGGATGCCCACGGTCCGGCGGGAGGCTTCCAGCGTGACCAGGATAGCGATGATTCCCATGACCAGGTCCAGGTAGGTGGGCGTGATGGCCCGGCGGAAGAATCCGTCCCAGTTGAAGGCGATGTAGACGAAGGGCACCAGCGCTATAACCGCGAGCAGCCAGTCTGCAACCTGCGGGTTGTCGGCCTTTCCTTTCGCCTTGGCCTTTTCCGAGCGCCCCCATCCCCGGTAGACGAGAAAGGTCATCGCCAGTCCCAGGCCCAGGAACATGGGCAGGTAGAACTGGGTGGGCATGGGCCTGAAAACCCAGTACAGGGCAAACAGGGACAGGCCTGCACCGAACGCCTTGATCACCGAGGCGGGGAGTCCGCTGAGCTGGCGGGCCGGTTTCTCGGCCTCGAATTCGGCGATCAGGGCATCTTCGTCAATGATGCTCTCGCGCTCGAGCGGGCTGACGACCTCGTCGCCCGCTTTGCCCAGCTGCTCCGATCTGAGCAGCGGATCTGATGCAGTGGGCGATTCGGAGCTTCCGGCGGCACCCTGGGCCGAAGCTTTGACTGCGCCGCTGCCGCGGGGTCGCTTGATCATTGATTCTCCTTGAGTTCCAGCGTCACGAAGGGATCGCCGTCGTCCACCAGCGTCCACAGTTCCAGCGGCGGCGCCCCGTCCGCATGGACGGTGCGCTGTCCCAGGTCGGTGGCCGCCAGGGACAACCGCGTGAAGGCGGCGGGCCGGGCCGGATCCGGGTCAGCAACCCACTGTCTTCTGTCCGGCGGTTCCGCCGCCACGGGGGCACCGGGCACCGCATAGTATTCCTCCAGCACCGCCATCTGGTCCGCTGCGAGCTGCACCAGCAGATAGCTGGCGTCGGGCCTGACCTCGTAGCGTTCTTCGGCCACGGTGCCGTAAATCGAGTTCCGGTAGCTGACGGCGAAGGAATCCCCGTGAAGGGGAACCTCCGCCAGCCGGCCGCTGTCATTGCTGACGCTCAGCGTCCATTCGACGGATTGCTGCTGGGGCCCGGCGGCCCCGGCAACGCCGGCCAGTCCGGCAGCCGCCGCAACTCCCAGCATCACGACGACGGTGGCCGGCCGGCGCATGAGGGCTAGCTTCCCGCCTGGTCGAAGTAGGTCGCCGCTCCCGGACAGGTGTCTACGTAGGAAACGTCACCGGCTGTGGCGGCGTCCATTTCTTTGGCCGAGGGATGCACTTTTTCGAGTTGCTCAACGTTGTCGAAGAGCGCAGCGGCAATGTCCTGCTGCAGCTGCTCGTCCATCTTGGGGCTGGCAATCAACAGGTTGGGCGAGGCGATGGCCTGGACGGCTTCGGTCTGGCCCTCATAGGTGTTGGCCGGGATTTCTTCGGCCAGGTAATACTCGCCGTAGGTCCCCGCCATGGATTCTGCATACTGCCCGATGGGAAGCAGGACCATATCGCCGTCGCTGGCCAGGTCGATCAGCGCACCGGT
This sequence comes from Arthrobacter sp. 9E16, assembly GCF_002929435.1. Lineage (NCBI taxonomy): Bacteria > Bacillati > Actinomycetota > Actinomycetes > Micrococcales > Micrococcaceae > Arthrobacter > Arthrobacter sp. 9E16. The sequence continues at coordinate 964,618 of NZ_PJIU01000001.1, forward strand.
GGGCAGTCCGCCGGACCAGAATCCGGCGTCGATGGTTCCGTCCCGCAGGGCTGCCACCGTTTCCGCAACGCCCAGCTGGCGCCGTTCCACGCTGTCCGGGTCAACGCCGGCAGCCTCGAGGATCCGCAGTGCACCAACTTCAGTGGCTGATCCCGGAGCTCCCACTGAAACAACCTTGCCGACAAGCTGCTCCGCGCTGGTAATACCCGTGCCGTCAACGGTGACGGCCTGCAGATAGTTGTTGTAGATGTTGCCCAGTGAACAAATCTCCTGCGGCTTGCCTTCGAACTCTCCAACGCCTTCCACGGCGTCGGAAACCACGTCACCCACCGAAAAGGCGATCTGGGCTGACCCGTTGGCTATCAGCAGCACGTTGTCCACGGAAGCATTGGTTTCCTGGACTGTGGCGTCATAGCCCTCGATGTTCTCGCGGATAGCGGTGGCAAAGCCGCCGCCCAGCGGGTAGTACACACCACCGGTGCCGCCGGTCGCAATGGACAGTGTGCCGCCGCCGCCGTCCGCGCCGGCCCCGGAATCGCCGGACGTATCGGGGCTGCCGCAGGCGGAGAGGAGCAGTGCCGGAGCGATGAGCGCTGCCGTGCCGAGACGCAGCCAGCTCCGTTGGTTCAAAGGCATGGATTCTCCCTGGTTAAGCGCCCCGCGGGCGCGAGTAGATGAGAAGCGTTAAGGATCCTGAAACTGCCGGTGGAACAGGCGCGTGGCCTGCAGCGTTGCAGACCGGCACCTCTGGGGGAGAACCTATCCAAGTCCCCTTGGAAATGTAAGGTGCGTCACATAATCGTGACGTGTACCCTGATCCGGCCCGCAGGTGAGGAACTGGTTAGACTGCTCCAATGCCCCATGACGAGCAGCACCAGGACGCCGGCAATCAGCATCAGAGCCGTGAGAACCCCGGAAACGGCGGAGAGCCGGAAGGAAGGAACCCGAGGGTTACCGATGACTTCACGGTCCGCCGCCATACTCTTCCAACAGGCCTGAAATACACCACCACCGCCGGACGCCTGGTGCTGCGGCGGGAAGAAACCAAGGACGGAAAAGCGGACGGCTTCCTGCCCAAGGCGGAGATTTTCCTCGTCGCCTACACCGCCGATGTGGGCGAACCGGCGGCGGAAGCGCAATCACCTGCCCCGCAGGCCAACCGCCGTCCGGTGGTGTTCGCCTTCAACGGCGGCCCCGGCTCGTCCTCGGTGTGGCTGCACATGGGCCTGCTGGGACCCCGGATGGTTGACTCCGGGGACGTTGGGGCACTGACGCCTCCCCCGTTTGGCTTGGTGGACAACCCGGAAACCATCCTGCAGCACGCGGACCTGGTGATGATCGATCCGGTCAACACGGGGTTTTCCCGGGTGGTGGACGGCAACGAGGCCGCAGAGTTTCACGGCTTTGAAGAGGACCGGGACCTGGTGGCGGAAGTCATCCGGCTCTGGACCACCCGCAACAACCGCTGGCTCAGCCCCAAGTATCTGGTGGGCGAGTCCTACGGGACCCTGCGTGCCGTCGCCGTCGCCGGACGGTTGTTCGATGCCTACGGCCTGGCCGTCAACGGGCTCGGACTGATTTCCACGGTCCTGAACATGGCCACGCTGGATTTTGCTCCGGGCCGCGACACTCCGTACGCACTTCATCTGCCCACGTACGCGGCCATTGCGCACTTCCACGGGCGGCACGGAGACCGGCCGCTGGCTGATGTGGTGGCCGAGGCGGAGGAATTCGCCGGACGGGAGTTCGGCTACGCGCTGACCCAGGGTTCCCGGCTGAGCACGGAAGAGTTCGACGACGTCGTCCGCCGGCTGGCGGACATCACCACCTTGGAGGAGGGGTTTATCCGGCGCACCAACCTGCGGTGGGATTACGCCCAGTTCTCCGCGCAGCTGCTGCGCAACGAGAACCTCGTGGTGGGGCGGATCGACGGCCGGTTCACGGCACCTCCCGCAAACCAGCAGGATTCCATCAACTGGGATGACCCCAGCCTGCAGGCCATCAACGGGCCGTACTCGGCCGCCGTCAACCACTACGTCCGGGCCGAGCTGGGCTACGAAAATGACCTCCCGTATGAAATCCTCACCGGCCGGGTCCAGCCCTGGAGCTACAAGAGCTTCGAAGGGGTTCCCGTGGATGTCACCGGGACGCTCGAACGGCTGCTGGCACACAACCCTCACCTGCGGGTGCATGTGGACTACGGCTACCACGACGGCGCCACGCCCCACTTCGCTGCCGAGTACGTTTGGGCGCACATGCGGCTGACTGATGCGGCTCGGGCACGATTCACGCACCACTATCACGAGGCAGGCCACATGATGTATCTGAAGCCGGAGTGCCGGCTGGACCAGCTCACCGCACTGGCGGAGTTTGTCAGCGCCGGCTAGCCGTATGCGGAGGGCTGGTCAGGGGTTGGTCAGCGGCTGCTCAGCGGTTGGTCAGCGGCTGGCGAAATGCCACCAGATCCCGCCCGCAAACACGGATCCGGCGGCGAAGGCAAGGCCCAGTTCCACCAGGATGCCCAGCCCCATCGCCTTCAGTGCGGCATAGCTGGCTGACCACGCCTCGGGCAGGCTGCGGCGGCGAAAGAACTCACTGAGCAGCAGCCCCGCCACAAACCCCACGATGAGCCCCACTACGGGAATCAGGAACATCCCAACAACACCCACCACCACTCCCGCCAGAACGGAAGTATTGGGGACCTGGCGCTGCTTCAATCTCCTGCCGGTCAGCACCGCGCTGGCGAGCAAACCTGCCAGCGCCAGCACCGCGCCCACTCCGAAGGTCCACCAGGCAGCTGCACTTTGCATGCCTAACGCCCAGCCAAGCAATGCGGCGATGATCAGAATGCTGCCAGGCAGAACCGGAATGATGATTCCGGTGAGACCCACGGCGACGGCAAGGGCGGCAATGACGGTAATGACTATGTCGGGGTCCATTCCTCCAGTGTTTCATTTGGGCGGCAACCCCGAATGCCGACCTGCCGCTGCGGAGTTTTCCCTCCGGTTTGGGATTCTGCTCCGGTTTGGGAAAATCCGCCCGGTCCGCCGCGGCAGGGATTTCCCAAACCGGTCAATTTGTCCCAAAGCGGAGTTCCAGGCGGGCAGTCGGGGATCCAGGGCAAGTGGAGAAAATAGTAAGGATACTTATAAGCTGGCTCTGACAGCCCGATCACTCGATGGCAACAGGAGACACAGATGAGCACGGAACCAGGCAACAACGGCCGGGCCGGAGCCAACAACTCCGGCGACTTCGGAAATTCCACAGGCCCGGACGGCGGACGCCTGCGCGACAGGTCGGACCGATTGGCTCCCGCCGACGAAACCCAGGTCCTGCCCGCGGACAACGGATCCGAGGCACAGAATTCCCCGGCGACCGGGGCAACCGCAGCAACCGGAGCAACCGCAGCCGGGACCCCTGCAACAGGAAGCTCGACGGGGGCTTCCGGCGACAAGACCGACGACGGCGGGCGCACCCAGGCGATGCCGGTGAGCCACACCAAGGATCCCAACGCAGACTATGACGACGGCACCGAATACCGTCCCGGGGACGGCGGACGCCACACCGGCGACGACTCCGGACGCACGGCCGTTCGCAGCACCGAAAACGGCGGTGCCCTGCCCGGCAAGGCCAACCGCGAGGCCCTGCTGGCGATGGAAAAGGAACGTTTTGGGGGCATGAAGTTCGGAGCGGCTTTCTTCGGCTGGCTGACCGCCACCGGAATGGTGGTGCTCCTGTCCGCCCTGGCAGCAGCTATTGGCGCCGCCGTCGACTTCAACACCGACAATGACCTGGGCCAGTCCCTGGACCAGGCGATGGCCAACCAGAGTGCCGGCATCATTGGCACGGTCATTTTGCTGGTGGTGCTGCTGCTGGCTTACTTCGCCGGCGGGTACGTGGCGGGACGGATGGCACGCTTCAACGGCCTCAAGCAGGGTCTGGCCGTTTGGCTCTGGGCCCTCATCGCCGGACTGGTTGTTGTGGTGCTCGGACTGATCTTCGGTGACGACATCCGCAGCATCACCCAACTGAACACGGTGGCGCCGCTGCCCGAGGACCTTGACGGCGCCACCGCGGCAGCCTGGATCGGTGTGGCGGCAACCCTGGCGGCAACGCTGATCGGTGCGCTGCTCGGCGGACTGGCCGGCATGCGCTATCACCGCCGGATTGACCGCGCCGACTACAGCGACACTGACGTCCGCGCCTGATCTGTTCTGACTTTCCGGAGCAGACAAAAGGAACCGGCCCGCACCTTTCGAGGTGCGGGCCGGTTCCTTTTGAGCTAAGCGGGAGGCCTGATCCTTACGGAGTGGGCATGCCGCCGTTGACGTTCAGGGTTTCACCGATGACGTAGCTGGATTCCGGGGACGCCAGGAAGACGTAGGCCGGGGCAAGCTCGGTGGGCTGTCCGGCGCGGCCCAGTGCCGTGTCCTTGCCGAATTCCGGCAGAGCGTCCTTGGGCTGGCCGTCGGAAACCTGCAGCGGCGTCCAGAACGGACCCGGCGCAACGGCGTTCACGCGGATGCCCTTGGGGGCCAGCTGCATCGACAGTCCCTTGGTGAAGTTGTTGATGGCCGCCTTGGTGCTGGCGTAGTCCAGCAGGAACGGCGACGGGCTGTACGCCTGGATGGAGGTGGTGTTGATGATGCTCGATCCGGCCGGCAGATGCGGCAGCGCAGCCTTGGTAATGCGGAAGAACGCGTAGATGTTGGTCTTGAACGTGTCATCCAGCTGCTCGTCGGAGAGGTCTTCAAGATTCTCCACGGCAACCTGCTTGCCCGCGTTGTTCACGAGGATATCCAGGCCGCCGAGGGCTTCCACGGCGTCCGCAACCAGCTGCTTGCAGTACTCCGCGTCCCGCACGTCGCCGGGAAGGGCCACAGCCTTGCGGCCAGCCTCCTCCACTAGGCGCACGATTTCCCGGGCGTCTTCCTCTTCCTCGGGCAGGTAGGCGAGTGCGACGTCGGCGCCTTCACGTGCGTACGCAATGGCAACTGCCGCGCCAATACCTGAGTCGGCGCCGGTGATCAGGGCCTTGCGGCCTTCCAGCCGGCCGGTGCCGCGGTAGGATTCCTCGCCGCGGTCCGTTTTGGGTTCCAGAGTCGCATCCAGGCCAGGCTCGGGCTGATCCTGCTTCGGCGGCGTGATGGTCGGGAAGCGGTCCACGGGGTTCTGGAAGGTGTACTGGTCGCTAGTGTTGCCGTTGGTCATAGAGTTTCCCACTTTCGGTAGGTCATTCTGCATGCGGTACGCCAATCGGGGGCGGACTTTCACCGCCCCAGCAAGAAGCGTAAGTATGCTTACTACCCTATGCCCATGAGGCGGCAGCCCTCAAGTTTGGTCTCGCTGTACGCGGGGGAAGGGATCCGGCGGGTCAGAAGAGCATGCCGAGGAACCCCACGCTGAGGCTGCCCACCAGTGCGATGATGAGGAGCCAGACGATGAGCGTTCGGTACTTGTTCATGGTTCGCATAGTCCGTCGAGTCTACCGACCGGAGGCCGAACGTGTGCGGGTGGCAATCAGTGCAGCCACGGCCACCAGTGCGGACAGCGTCATGATGACCGCCAGCGGCACCGCGGATTCCTCGCCGGCAAGTCCCGTCAGCGGGGAGACCAGTGCCCCGGCAAAGAACTGGCCGCCGCCCAGGACTGCCGATCCGCTGCCCGCGGCGAGGCCCACTTCGGCGAGGGCCAGTGACGTGGTGTTGCCCATGATGAAGCCCACCGAGGTGGCTGCGAAGAAGATGGGTACCGCCAGGAGCAGCGGTGGCGCGGCCGAAACTGACAGCACCAGAACAGCGACGGACATGGTGAGCAGCACGGACACCGCCGCCGTGACCGTCTTCCTCGGCGGTATCCGGCGGGCCAGCCGGGCGGAGACAAATCCGGCACCGACCAGGCCCATGGCGTTCACTCCGAAGGCCAGTCCATAGGCGGACGCCGTCAGTCCCATCAGGTTTTGGTACACAAAGGGCGAGGCCGAGATGTAGGCCATCAGCACACCGAAGGTACTGGCAAAGAGCACGGCATAGCCGAGGAATTTGCGGTTCGCGACCACGCCTGACAGCCCGGCCAGCAGCGGCCCGCTGCTGCGGTGGTGCAAGGGCTGGGATTCCGCCAGCACACCCGCCACACACACGAACATCACCAGTGCCAGCCCGGCAAGCACCCAGAGGACGCCGCGCCAGCCAAGGTGCTCTGCCAACAGCCCGCCCACCGTCGGCGCAACCACCGGCGCCACGCCGCCGATGGTCATGAGCAGGCTGAAGGTGCGTGCCGACGTCGCGCCCGTAGTCAGGTCCGCGACCATGGCGCGCGCAATAACCACTCCTGCCGAAGCGCACAGCCCCTGGAGCAGCCGGCCGGCCACGAGTACGGCCAGATTGGGTGCGAGGGCGCACACCGCCGACGCGACAACAAAGCCTGCGGATCCAAGGAACAGCGGGCGGAAGCGGCCGTACCGGTCCGAGAGCGGGCCGAACACCAGCTGGCCGGCCCCCATGCCGAGAAGGAACGCGGTGAGGGTCAGCTGCACTGCGGTGGCGGACGCCTCGAGCTCATCGGTCATGGCCGGAAAGGAGGGCAGGTAGAGATCGGTGGCAAACGGCCCGGTGGCGGAGAGCAGGGCCAGAACCAGCAACAACCCGGTTGTCATGGCGGTAACCGGCTTGCGGCGAAACGGACTAAACATAGGCCTGATGGTACGTGGCCCCTCCCCCGCGGCTCCATTCAGGTGGAGGATGGCAGCACGGCACCATCCAGCACGCCCAAAGCCAACGTTGAGAAGGACGGATGCACCATGAGCAACGGTGAAGAGGACCGCAAACGCATTGTTGTGGGGGTGGACGGCTCCCGGCTCTCCATTGAAGCGCTCTGGAAGGCCCGGCGCCTGGCCGCAGTGCTGGGGTGCTCCCTGGAGGTGGTGACCGTCTGGGAGTACAGCATTTCCCTGGCCCCGCCGGTTCCCACGGAAGTCTGGTCTCCGCAGACCCAGGCCGAGCTGACACTCAAGGAGGCAGTGGAGGAAGCCTTCGGGGAGGACGTCCCGGCGGATCTCAAGCAGACCGCCCTGGTGGGACTGCCGGTGGAGCTCCTCATCGAAGCCAGCCGCGGGGCGGAAATGCTGGTGGTGGGCAACCGCGGACGCGGCGGCTTTGCGGGACTGCTGCTCGGATCCGTCAGCTCAACGCTGGCGGCTCATGCCCATTGTCCGGTGCTGATCGTTCACCGCGGCGAATCGGCGTAACCGGTACGGATCCTGCCGCAGCACTTAGTGCCCGGCCGGAGCCTTGCGCAACAGCACGCCGGCGCCCGCGGCAGCCACCAGCATGATCACCACGCCGATCAGGGACGTGACACTGACACCCGAATCAAAAGCGGCCTGCGCCGAGTGCAGCAGAGCCGAACCCTGTTCCGGCGGCAGCGCCTGCGCGGCATCGACGGCGCCGCCGAGGGTCTGGCCGGCCGATTCGGCCTGTTCGGCGCTCAGTCCCGCCGGGACCTGCACGCCGTTGCGGTACGCGGCCGTGAGGATGCTGCCGAGCACCGCGGTGCCCAGGACGGAGCCGATCTCATAGGCTGTCTCGGAAATGGCCGAGGCGGACCCGGCGCGGGACGGGGCAACGCTGGCGAGGATCAGGTCATTGGAAATGGTTTCCGCTGCGCCAACTCCGACGCCCAGGAACAGGAAGGCCACCACCAGCTGGAGTACTGTCACGGACTCGCCGGCGAAAAACACCAGAGCGTAGCCGGCGGCATTGAACAGCAGCCCGCCGGCCACCACGTAGGCGGGGCGCAGATGCTTGACGAGCGGCACCACGGCCAGTCCGGTGATGACCGTCAGCACCAGTCCGGGCAGCATGGTCAGGCCCGCTTCGATGGGTGACTGCCCCACCACCAGCTGCAGGTGCTGGGAGAGGAAAAAGATGAAGCCCACCATGGCGAAGAGGCTGAGCAGGTTGGCGCTGATGGACCCGGTGAACACCGGATTGCGGAACAGGCGGACGTCCAGCATCGGCTTCTCGCGGCTCAGCTGCCGGCGCACAAACAAGGTGCCCAGCACCAGGCCGAGGAGGATGAACGGCAGTCCGTGAGCGGCGCCGTCGGACGCGAAGGACTTGATGCCGTAGGTGATGGCCAGCATGGCACCCATGACCAGCACGACGCCGGGCACGTCCACGGCTCCCGGGCTCGGATCCTTGGATTCAGGCAGCAGGATGGGTCCGAAGACCAGCAGCGGAAGCAGCACCGGAATGGACAGCAGGAACACCGAGCCCCACCAGTAGTTCTCCAGCAGCACTCCGCCCACGATCGGGCCCAGGGCGGCCCCTCCGGAGAACCCCGCAGCCCAGATGGCCACCGCAACGCGCCGCTGGGACGGAACCGTGAAGATGTTCCGGATCAGGGACAGCGTGGCAGGCATCAGCATGGCACCGAAAACACCCATGAGGGCGCGGGCCAGGATCAGCATGGAGGCCGAGGGTGCAAACGCCGCGACCAGTGACATGACGCCGAAACCTACGCTGCCGATCATCAGCACCCGGCGGCGGCCGATCCGGTCCCCCAGGCTGCCCATCGGGACCAGCAGTCCCGCCAGCACCAGCGCGTAGATGTCCACAATCCAGAGCAGCTGCGTGCCGCTGGGCGCCAGGGCACGGGACAGTGACGGGATGGCGAAGCTGAGGACGTTGTTGTCGATGGAGATCAGCAGCACTGGCAGCATCAGGACTGCAAGTCCCCACCATTCGCGCTTTCCTGCACGCGTGATAGCGGGCCTTTCCTGAACGGCCGTCACGGCGTCCTCCTTCTAAAAGTCGTGGGGGGATTTTGGGCAGAGATAGGCCCGGCAAGCTACTGTACCGTCTAGACTGTACAGTTCTCAAATTGCGACTGCTTTCCGGTGTGATGGCGTAGCGTAAAAGCATGTCCAACACTCGTCCTGCCCGGGACCGCATCCTTGATGCCTACGAGGAGCTGCTCATCAATGAAGGCCCACGCGGCGCCACCCTCGATGCCGTGGTTGCACGCGCCGAAGTCTCGAAGGGCGGGCTGCTCTATCACTTCAAGAACAAGGAAGCGATGGCCGCGGCCCTCATCGCCCGCCTCGAGGAACTCGCCGCGGCCGACCTTGTGAGGATGCGCGCCGACCCGGAAGGCCCGTCGCGGTACCTGGTCCGGGAGTCCGTTTATGTTGGCAGTGCCTTGGACCGCGCGCTGATCGGCGTCGTCCGTCTTGCCCAGGCCTCCGATCCGGATGCCTCAGCGGTGCTGGAACGGATCCACCGCAGCTGGATGGATCTGGTCCTCGAGGAAGTAGGCCATCCGGCCATTGCCCGTGCCATTGTCCTGCTCGGCGACGGACTCTATTACAACGAGGGCCTGCCGGGCGGCTGGCCGCGGGACCAGGACTCTTCCGCTGCCCAGTCAGTGGCCGACCTGCTGGAGGTTGTGGATGTCCTGAAGGCGCATGCCGCCAGTGTTCCGCAGAACCGTTAACTCGTGCCACAGTGGTCCCATGGAAATCAGCACAGCAGACCTCTATGACCAGCACGGTGAGTCTTTGGCTTCCGTCTCCCTGCAGTTCCAGGACCTCGGAGGGCACCTGTCCTTCACCGGCCCGGTCCGCACGATCCGCTGCCGTGAGGACAACGGCCTGGTGAAGTCCGTCCTCAACTCGCCCGGCAATGGTGCCGTGCTGGTGGTGGACGGCGCAGGATCCCTCAACAGTGCCCTCATGGGAGACATGATTGCCGAGGCCGCCGTTGCCAACGGCTGGGCCGGCGTTGTCATCAACGGACCCATCAGGGACCGCGCCGCCGTGGCCAAGCTGCCCCTGGGCGTGAAGGCGCTCGGCTCCAACCCGCGCAAGAGCGCCAAGGATTCTGTTGGCGAAGTGGACGTGCCCGTAGAGTTCGGCGGTGTCACCTTCCGTCCCGGCGCCACGCTGTACGCCGACGAGGATGGAATCCTCGTCGAACGCTAGGAGCCGGCATGGCCAACATCCTGCTGTTCCATCACGCCCAGGGCCTTACTCCGGGCATGGACGCCTTTGCCGGGGTTCTGCGCGATGCCGGACATACGGTGACCGTGCCGGACCTCTACAACGGGCAGAACTTTGCCGAGCTTGCAGACGGCCTGAACTACCTCAGCGAAATCGGCATGGACACAGTGGTGGAGCAGAGCGTGGCCATCGCTGAACGCTTCCCGCCGGAGATGGTCTACATCGGCTTCTCTTTGGGTGTGATGGCGGCCCAGCGCCTGGCACAGACCCGGCCGGGTGCCCGGGGCGCCGTGCTGATCAGCGGCTGCCTTCCGCTGGGCACTTACGGTGACACGTGGCCGGCAGGAGTGCCCGTGCAGATCCACGGGATGGACGCCGACGAGGAGTTTGTTGACTCCGGCGATTTGGACGCCGCCCAGAATCTGGCCGCGTCCACCGACGACGCCGAGCTGTTCCTCTACCCCGGCGCCTCACACCTGTTCGCGGACATCAGCCTGGCCGACTATGACCCGGATCAGGCCTTTGCCCTCACCCGCACAGTGCTCCAGATGCTGCGCAGGGTGGATGAAGGCTAGGCGTTCCAGAGTCCGTAGGAGTCAGCCAGCGAGGAGATCTTCTGGGCGCGCGCCAGTCGCGGCAGGTAGGAACCGTCGCCCACGACGGCACCTGCAGCGTGCGCCTCGAGCAGCTCATGCGCCCACGTGATCTCGGATTCGCTCGGCGAAAGTCCGTGGTTGATGAAGTCCGCGGCCTCGGGCATCAGGCACAGCTTGCCCGTCATACCCATGGACTGCGTGACCTTGCAGGCATCCAGCAGTTTATCGCCCAGGGCACCAACCGTGGGGCCGTCGATCGGGCCGGGAAGCTGCCCCACGCGGGAAGCCACCACCAGCTTGGAACGGGCGTAGGCCAGAGCCATGGGATCGTCGGAGGCACCGGTGTCGCGGCGGAAGTCGCCCACACCGAAGGCCAGGCGGAAGGTGCCGGGAGCCGAAGCAATCGCCGTCGCGTTTTCAATGCCAAGTGCGGACTCCACCAGGGCCAACACCGGGGTGCCGGCCTGCAAGCGCATGGCCGTGTGGGTGACCTGCTCAGGCTTTTCGGTCATCGCCAGCATGACGCCGCGCAGTCCCGGAGCCTTGGACAGCGCCGCGAGGTCATCGGCCCAGTAATCCGTTTCGATGCCGTTCACGCGCACCCAGGCGGTCATTCCGGTGGACAGCGCCTCCACAACGCGCTCACGGGCCTCAGCCTTGCCGGCCGCGGGTACCGCGTCCTCCATGTCGAACACCACGGAGTCCGCTTCCGACGCGAGCGCCGGCCCAAAATTCGCTTCATCGGCAGCCGATGCCAGAAGCCAGGAACGGGAAAGTTTTGCAGGCAGCGACGCAGCGCGGCTGTTACGAAAAGGAGCCATACCTAGACCCTACTTTCCGCGCTGGCCGTTCCTTAAATGCGACGCATGCCTTTGTGGCAGCCATCACTGCCTACCGGCGCAGCAGGCGCCCGGCCGGGACAGCGGGATCGACGTCGGTACCCGCCAGCACCGTGCGGCGCACGACGCCGGTGAGCTGCTTCCCGGCATAGGGCGTGATCGGATTCCGGTGCTGCAGCGCCGCCGGGTCCACCGTGAAGGTGTCCTCCGCGGCGAACACGGCAAAATCGGCGTCTTTGCCTTCCACGATGCCGCCCTTGCGGTCCAGGCCGGCCAGTGCTGCCGGTGCGGCGGACATCCAGTGCAGCACCCGCTCCAGCGCAATGCCCCGGATGCGGGCCTCGGTCCAGATCAGCGCCAGCCCCAGCTGCAGGGAGGACACCCCGCCCCAGGCCACGCTGAAGTCTCCGTTCTCCAGGTCCTTCAGGTCCAGGGTGCTGGGCGAATGGTCCGAAACGATGCAGTCGATGGTCCCGTCCGCGAGACCGGCCCAGAGCTCTTCGCGGTTGGCGTCCCCGCGGATGGGCGGGCAGCACTTGAACGCCGTGGCGCCGTCGGGAATCTCTTCGGCCCGCAGGGTGAGGTAATGCGGGCAGGTTTCAGCCGTGAGCCGCACGCCGTCGGCCTTTGCCGCCCGGACCAGGGGCAGGGCTTCGGCGGAGGACAGGTGCAGGATATGGGCGCGCGCGCCGGTGCGTGCCGCCGCGTCAATGACACCGGATATGGCGGTGTTCTCCGCCGCCGGCGGACGGGAGGCCAAGAACCCCGCATAACCGCTGCCCGGCGGTGTGTCCCGGATGGCTGCCGGATCCTCGGCGTGCACAATCAGCAGACCGTCAAAGGTCTTCAGCTCGGCGAGCGCCGCCTCCATTTGCGCCGGTTCCAGGTGCGGAAACTCATCGACGCCCGAGTGGACCAGGAAGCATTTGAACCCGAAGGCACCGGCCTCGTGCAGCGGACGCAGATCGGCGAGGTTCCCGGGGACGGCGCCGCCCCAAAAACCCACGTCAACAAAGGCCTGCGGGGCCGCGCAGTTCCGTTTGATGTTCAGGGCCGCCACATTCACGGTGGGCGGAATGCTGTTCAGCGGCATGTCGATCAGCGTGGTGACCCCGCCGGCGGCCGCCGCGCGGGTGGCGGAGGCGAACCCCTCCCACTCGGTGCGTCCCGGCTCGTTGATGTGCACGTGCGTGTCCACCAGCCCGGGCAGCAGGGTTTCGTCCGCGGCCAGTTCAATGAGCCGCTCCCCGTCCAGCCCGGCGCCCAGCGGCACGACGGCGGCAATCACCCCGCGACGTACCCCCACCTCGGCCGGGATGGTTCCCTCGGGGGTAAGTACGGCGTGCCCGCGGATCACCAGGTCAAAGGGTTCAGGCGCCGACATATCCGGCACCTGAGCGGTCACGGCTGGCCGCCGAGCAGGATCTGGCGGTTGACGTCCTTATAGAGGAGGTAGCGGAAGTTCGACGGGCCGCCGGCGTAACAGGCCTGCGGGCAGAAGGCGCGCAGGGACATGTAGTCGCCCTCTTCCACCTCCACCCAGTCCTGGTTCAGCCGGTACACGGCCTTGCCCTCCAGCACGTACAGCCCGTGTTCCATGACATGGGTTTCAGCGAACGGAATGACGGCGCCGGGTTCAAACGTCACCACGTTGACATGCATGTCATAGGCGACGTCATCCACGGGGATCATCCGGGTGGTGCGCCATTTGTTGTCCGTGCCCGGCATGGGCGTGGGCTCGATGTCCGCCTCGTTGCCGAAGACCGGCTGCGGGGTGTGGCCCGCCAGCGGCTGATAGGCCTTGCGGATCCACTGGAACTTGACCGGTTCCCCGGATTCGTTGAAGGCACTCCACTGTGCGTCAGGCGGCAGGTAGGCGAAACCGCCGGGAGCCAGGACCTGGTCCTCGCCGTGCAGGCGGACGGTCAGCGTGCCCTCGAGGATAAAGACGAAGGATTCCACGGTCGGCTGCGGTTCCGGTGAGGTTGAGCCGCCGCCCGGGGCAACCTCCACCAGGTACTGGGCGAAAGTTGTGGCGCCGCCGGCCACCGGCCGGTTCAGGATCCAGGTGCGGGTATCGGTCCATTCGGGCAGCACGCTGGTGACAATGTCACGCAGCACGCCGCGCGGAATCACGGTGTACGCCTCGGTCACCGCCGCTCTTCCGGTGAGCAGTTCGGTCTGGGCCGGCAGGCCGCCTGCCGCGGAGTAGTAGCGCGGGGTGCCGCGGTGTTGGGCGTTGTGCTGCGGGGTGTTCATCTAGCGGACCTTCTCTTTGATGGGCGATACGGCAGTTTGGGGATGGGCGAGCGCGGCGAGTTCGACGCCGGTCAGCCCTGTGCCCTGTTCTATTTCCGCTTCGGTCAGGGCACCGCAGAGCAGGCCGCGGTGCACAAACCGGGCCAGTGCCCGGGCGGTGGCGGGTTCATCCAGGACCGTGCCAACCTGTTTCCGGACGTAGGTGTCCAGCCGCCGGGCAGCGGCGTCGAATCCCTCCCGGTAGAAGGCATAGGTGGCCAGAAAACGGGTGGGAAGCTGCGCGGGGTGCAGGTCCCAGCCCTGATAGAAGCCGCGTTCCAGCGAGCGGCGCACCAACCGGGCGTGCAGCTGCCAGGCGGTCCGGATTTCCTCGGGCGTTCCCAGCGGCAGGATATTGGTGGAGCCGTCCGAGAGCCGGACTCCGGTGCCGGCAGCCGCCACCTGCATCACAGCCTTGGCGTAGTCCGCGGCCGGGTGCTCCATGGACTGGTATTGCGCGGCAATCTGCACCGAATCGCTGTAGTCGTAGGTGCCGTAGTGCAGGGCCGAAACGCGGCCCCGCCCGCGGTGGATCAGTTGCGCCGCGGGCACGGTGCCGTTGGCGGCCAGGATCAACTGCGGGGTTTCCACCTGCACTTCAAACCGCAGCCGTCCCGGTTCCAGACCGTGGGCCTCTTCGAGCTGCCCGCAAATGTAGACCATGGCCTCCACTTGTTCCACGGTGGACACCTTGGGCAAGGTCAGCACCAGCCCGTCGGGCAGTTTTCCGGCCGCCAGCAGGCCGGCGAGGAACAGGTCCAGGGTCCGGACACCGCGGGCCCGGGTGGCCGCTTCAAAGCACTTGAACCGGATCCCAATGAACGGCGGCGCAGTCCCGGCAGCCACCGCGTCCGCCACGGCGGCGGCGGCCAGCACGGCATGGCTGTCCTCTTCCGCGTCCGGCCGGATGCCGTAGCCGTCCTCGAAGTCCAGGCGCAGGTCCTCGATCGGCTCGGTGCGCAGCTTCGCCTCCACAAGGGGCACGACGGCGGCTGCCAGCCCGGCGTCCAGGCCCGCCAGTTCGGCCAGGCCCGGCAAACCGCCCCGGCCGCCCTGCCCGAGGGAGCCCTGCGCCTCGACGGCCGCAAGCCCTTCTCTCCCCCAGCCTGACGGCAGGGCCGGCACGCAGCGGTCCGCCGGGATGTAGACAGTGTGCACGGGCTGGCGGGTGCCGGCGTCTCCGGGGTAGTTGTCGGCCAGCAGCCGGTCGGTGTCCGCCAGGACGGCATCGAGCCTTTGCAGGTGGCCGGAGCCGAGGACGGGTGCGGGCCCAGTGGACGGAGGCGAGGAGTTCAAAGTCATGGTCCTAGTGGGAATCGGTTTCAGCGGTACCGGTGGCGGCCAGCGGAACTTCCCGGCCGTCGGCGTCGAGCAGTTTTCCGTCCAGCACGTGGTCGCCCTCTTTCAGCGCCGCAGTGTCCTCGAGGCGCACGATGCGGTTGGCGCCTTCGGCCCACACGGAGGGGTCCTTCGGGTTTCCGGTCCGGATGTGGTTGAAGAGGATGTTCATCAGGATGGCCATCACGGCGGCGGAGCTGATGCCCGAATGGAAGATGGTGCCGAACCAGTCGGGAAACTCGTCGTAGAAGGTGGGCGCGGCAATCGGAATCATGCCGAACCCGATGGACGTGGCCACAATGATGAAGTTCATGTTGTTGCGGTAATCCACCCTGGCCAGGGTGCGGATGCCGCTGGCCGCCACCGTGCCGAACAGGACAATCCCGGCGCCGCCGAGCACCGGCGTCGGAACCGCCGCCACCACCCGGCCCAGGACCGGCAGGAGGCCAAGGATGACCAGGATCAGGCCGCCGGCGCTAACCACAAACCGGCTCTTGACGCCGGTGATGGCCACCAGCCCCACATTCTGGGCAAACGCGCTCTGCGTAAACGAGTTGAACACCGGGGACAGCGCGCTGGAGAGCATGTCCGCGCGCAGTCCGTTGGCAATGCGCTTGGAGTCCACCTTGGTTTCCACGATCTCGCCCACTGCGATAATGTCCGCGGTGGTTTCGGTCAGGGTCACCAGGATGACGATCACCATGGAGATGATGGCGGCGGCCTCGAAGGTGGGCATGCCGAAGGCGAAGGGCTCCGGGACGGCGAAGATTGCACCGCTGCCCACGGCGGAGAAATCAGCTTTGCCGGTCACCACGGCGAAGATGGTGCCCAGCACAATGGCGATGAGGATGGAGAGACGGGAAATGGCGGAATTGCCGAGCTTGCTCAGCAGCAGCACCAGCAGCAGGGTCAGTCCGGCCAGGCCAATGTTGGAGACGCTCCCGTAGTCCGGGGCGGCGCTGCTGCCGCCCATGGCCCAGTTGGCGGCCACGGGCATCAGTGTCAGGCCGATGGTGGTGATCACGACGCCGGTGACCACCGGCGGGAAGAAGCGGATCACCTTGGCAAACACCGGGGTGATCAGCAGCCCCACCAGGGAAGCAACGATCACCGCTCCGAAGACGGACTGCAGGCCGCCGCCGCCGTCGAGAATGGCCGTCATGGTGGCCACACCGGCGAAGGAAACGCCCTGGACCAGTGGCAGCTGGGAGCCGAAGAACGGGATGCCGATGGTCTGCAGCAGGGTGGCCAGGCCGCCGACAAAGAGGCAGGCGGCCACGAGCATGCCGACGTCGGCGGGATCCAGCCCGGCAGCGGTGCCGACAATCAGCGGCGGGGCGATGATCCCGCCGTACATGGTGAGCACGTGCTGGAAGCCGTAGGCGAAGGTGCTGCCCAGCGGCAGCCGGGCGTCTTCCGGGCGGGCTGCGGTTCCGGCCGTGGCGGCGGCATTGGAGCGCTGTTTGCGGCTCATCAGCAGAAACCGCCCACGGTATTCCAGACCGGTGAATCGGCGGCTGTGCCTTCGCGCAGCACGGAGGCTTCGATCAATCCGTACGGGCGGTCCGCGGCGAAGAAGACCTCGTTGGGATTGTCCAGGCCAAACGGTGCCAGGTCCACCAGGAAGTGGTGGTTGTTCGGCAGCGAGAGCCGGACCTCGTCAATCTCCGGGTGGGCGGTGATGACGGCCTTGCCCATTTCAAACATGGTCTGCTGCAGGGCCAGGGAGTGCGTGTTGGCGAAGGCGTCCAGGAGCAGGGTGCGGGCGGAGGCGTAGAGGGCGTTGAAGTCCAGGCTGCTCACGTCCGTGTCCGGAGCGTAGCGCCACTTGGCGGTGACATCCGTGGCCAGAATCCGGTCCGTGGTCTCGGCCAGGGTGGTGTAGCGGTCCCGGGGGAAGCCGGAGAACTCGGAGCCGGTGGACTTCAGCACGGTCAGGCCGCTGATGCCGGAGACCAGGTGCTGCCGGCCGGCTTCGGAGACCAGCACCGCGGTGCGGATCTCGGACTTGTCCTTGGCAAAGGCGTGGTCATGGTCGCTGATCCGGTTCCAGAAGTACTGTTCGGCGGCCCAGCGGCCCCCGGAAACCCAGTCGAATCCGCCGGTGAAGTGCTGCTCCAGGCGCAGCAGGAACTCCTCCGGTGAGCCGACGCCGTCGCGGGCGAAGGCGTAGATGGTGTTCTTCTGGGTATCGGTGGCCACTACGTGGGAGTTGTCCCCCTCCGTGTGCGCGGCTTCGAAGTCGCCGTGCAGCTGGCTGGTGATGCTGAGGTCTTCGAGCCGGTGCCGGGCGGTGTCTCGGGTGACCTTGACCAGGCGTACCTCGGCTTTGCCGTACTGGTTGCTGCCGAGGACAATCCGGGCGTTGTCTGCCCTCTCCTCTGAGGGGGCCTGAGTTGTTTCAGTCATGGTTCAACTTCCTCGGTAGGTGGAGTAGGCGAAGGGGCTCAGCAGCAGCGGTACGTGGTAGTGCTGGCCCGCGTCGGTCAGGGCAAAAGTGAGGGAAACGCTGGGGAAGAAAGTCTCTGTGCCGGCGGCGGCAAAGTACTCTCCGGTGGCGAAGTCAATCCGGTAGGTTCCGGGCTCCAGCCGTTCCGGGCCCAGGGTGCCCACCCGGCCGTCGTCGTCCGTGGTTCCGTCCCCGATCCGGGTCCAGACGCCTTCCCCGCTCCCCCAAAGCGATACGGCGACGCCGGAAGCCGGCTTCCCGGCAGCGGTGTCCAGGATGTGGGTGGTGACGTGGCTGCGGGTCATGAAGAGAGCAGTCCTTCCAGGCGCAGGATGGCGATGTCCCGCAGCTGGCCTGCGATGAGGGGAACTTCTTCCTCCGGGGTGTGCTCCAGGCGTTCCTGCAGATTGGCGAGGATCTCCTCGGCGCTGCGGCCTGCCGCGCGGATCAGGAAGACGCGCCCATGCTTGTCTTCATAGGCGCGGTTGCCGGCGGCCAGCTGCTCCTGGACGTCGTCCAGCCCGGTGACCGAGGCCTGCTCTCCGCGCGAGAAGGTGGCTTCAGTGCCCGCTCCGGCGGGGCGCTCGCCGATCCGCGGATGGCGGGCCAGGGCGCCGTCGATCTCTGCTTCAGTGAAGTCCGGCGCCGCCAGTTCGGCGAAGCTCAGCAGTTCGCCGGGGGTGGCGAAAGGCCGGGCTGCGGCAATTTCATTGCACCAGCGTTGAATGTCCAGGCAGGGACGGAGCATTTCTTCAGCCTCGGCATAGCCTGCCGTGTTGAAGGCTGCCAAGAAGTCCGGAACCGGTGACTCTGCGGCGGTTCCCGGGGTTGACTCGAAATGTGGTTCTGGGCGCACGGGTGTCAGCTTTCGGTAGATCTGTTCCATTGCCGGCGCTGAACACCCTTGACCATCGGCGGCGCCGACTTGATTCGATGTTTCCGGCAGTTGGAATTGCTATTTCCGACAGTGTGAGCGGGCGCGGGCAAATCTGTCAACAGGTAAATAAATGTTGCAGAATAAAACGGCATCTTGTTTCACGGGTGTTAATTCTGTGCAAACAATCGCCGGTTTTTACCCGAATGCATTGCTTCCGGTTCCGGGCCTTGCCACAATCCCGGAAACCTAACCCGCCACCATCCGCCGGGCCGCCGCGGTGTGCCGGGCAATCAGCGCCGGCAGATCGACGCCCGGAAGCGCACCGTCCACCACGCGCCAGCTGCCGCCAACCATCACCCGGTCCGCACGGTCCGCCCCGCAGAGCAGCAGGGCCGAGAGCGGATCATGGCTGCCGGAAAAGCGCAGGTCGTCCAGCCGGAACATGGCCAGGTCCGCCTGCCGGCCCGGCGCCAGTTCGCCCACATCCTTCCGGCCCAGGGCACGCGCTGATCCCCTGGTGGCCCAGCCCAGGGCACGTTCGGGCGTGATGGCTTCGGCGCCGTAGCGCAGCCGCTGCAGATACAGGGCCTGCCGGGCCTCCAAGATCAGGTTGGAGGCGTCGTTGGAGGCCGAGCCGTCCACTCCCAGCCCTACCGGAGCACCGGCATCCTCCAGTTCCGCCATCCGGCCGATGCCGCTGGCCAGGCGCATGTTCGACGTCGGGCAGTGCGCCACGGCGGTGCCGGCAGCGCCCAGGCGGGCAATCTCGTCGTCGTTGAAGTGCACACCGTGCGCCAGCCAGGTCCGGTTCCCCAGCCAGCCGACACTCTCCAGGTAATCCACCGTCCGCAGCCCAAACGTCTCCAGGCAGAAGGCCTCCTCGTCCATGGTTTCGGCCAGGTGGGTGTGCAGCCGGACGTCATATTCCTCGGCAAGCGCCGCGCTGTCGCGCATGATGTCCCGGGTCACCGAGAACGGCGAGCAGGGGGCCAGGCCAATCTGGATCACGGCGCCGTCGCCGCGCTCGTGGTACTCCCGGATCAGCCGCCGGCTGTCCTCGAGAATCACGTCCGGCGCCTGGACCGTGTGCTGCGGCGGCAGGCCGCCGTCGTCCTCCCCCAGCGTCATGGAGCCGCGGGTGAGCATGGCCCGCATGCCCAGTTTCCGGACCACGTCCACCTGCACGTCAATGCCGTCCTCCAGCCCGTCGGGAAAGAGGTAATGATGGTCCGCGGCAGTGGTGCAGCCGGAGAGCAGGAGCTCGGACAGGGCCACGGTGGTGGCCAGCTCCAGATCCGCCGGTGTCAGCCGCGCCCACACCGGATACAGGTTCTTCAACCACGGGAACAGCGGGGTGTTCACCACCGGCGCCCAGGCGCGGGTGAGGGTTTGATAGAAGTGGTGGTGCGTATTGATCAGCCCCGGCAGCAGCACGTGGGCGGAGGCATCAAACACCTCTGCGCAGGGCGCGGCGGGACTCTGCCCGGCGGCCAGCACCTCGGTGATGACCCCGTTCTCAATCACCAGGCCCCCTGCGGCATCCAGCTCATTGGCGGTGAAGGCGGCCAGCGGATTCTTCACCCACAAGCGGCCGCTGCCGGGTGCAGGTGCGGATGAAGCGACAGGTGCGGTTGCGGGTGCGACGGCGGCGGCTGGCATGGAAACAGTCATGGGACATCCTCGGGCATGCAGACCCCTCCCGGGGCCAGCTCAGTGGGCTTGTCTGCTGATCCAAGAGGCCGGGTCCTGCTCCAACCACCCGGCCCGCATGGAGGCCGGGTTTTGCTGCGCCGGTGGCCTAACCGTCCGCACGCGACCACCATACATCCACGGTGACACCCTCCCTTCGAATATGAAGCAGCGGGGTGTCCCGCACGGCGGATTGCCGTGGTAGGCTTCCGTGCAATTACCGAAACAATTACGGCAGATCTGGTTCCCGGCGGTGCCGAAATTTACATTGTCGTGCTGACATTTATATTTCTTTCCGCCCGCCATAAGGCCCAAAAAATGCCCTAATATGTTTCATCAATGTCATTGTTTGCGGATTTAAGGCCCCTGCCCGGCTACTCCGGCAGGGGGAACTCACCGCTTTGGTTACTGGTTAGCCGGTGGCGGTCAGCCGCCGGCGGGTATCGCTGGAGGGTAGGGGCGCATGCTTGACATGCTTGACGCACTGGCTGCGGCCACGGCGGACGGCTTTCCCTGCGCCGCCGCAACCATCGTCCGCGCGTCCGGATCCGTGCCGCGCCCGGTTGGCACCTCCATGCTCATCCACCAGACCGGCGGGATCACTGGGTCCCTCTCAGGCGGATGCGTGGAAGCCGCTGTGGTTGCCGTGGCCGAGGAGGTCCTCGCTGACGGCCAGCCCCGGGTTGAATCCTTTGGCTACAGCGATACTGATGCCTTCGCCGTCGGGCTCAGCTGCGGCGGCACCCTGGAGGTGCTGATCCAGCTCCTGCACCCCGGCACCTTTCCCGTCATCCCCAAACCGGATGCTCCCTGCGCCCTCGTCCGGCGAATCGATGCCGGAGGCACAGCACAGAACAATGCGGCACAGCTGCTGCTGGTCCCCGACCCGCGCCGCGCCGCCTCGACCGCAGGTTTGCTTGCCGACCACGGGGCAGCGTTGGCTGCGATGCTGGATATGGACCCGGCGCATGCCGCCGCACGGCTGGCCCCTCTGCTGGCGTCCGGCCGCACGGGGATCGTGGAGCTTGGCGGTCCGGTGTTGTTCCTTGAATCCCGGCTTGCGCCTGCCCGGCTGCTGGTGATCGGCGCGAATGATTTCTCGGCCGCCCTTGCCCGGCAGGGGCGGCTGCTCGGTTACCACGTGACCGTCTGCGATGCCCGGCCCGCCTTCACCGTTCCGGAACGTTTCCCCGCAGCCCATCAAGTGCGGGTGCGGTGGCCGGACCAATACCTAAGAGAGGAAGCCTCGGCGGGACGCCTGGATGCCCGCTCCGTGGTCTGTGTGCTCAGCCATGACGCCAAGTTCGATATCCCGGTGTTGATCGAGGCGCTGCGCCTGGATTTGGCCTATGTCGGCGCCATGGGATCGCGGCGCAGCCACGAACAGCGGATGACCGCGTTACGGGACGCCGGGCTGAGCACGACTGAAACGGCAAAGCTGCACTCTCCCATCGGACTGGACATCGGGGCCGCGACACCCGAGGAAACCGCGCTGTCCGTCTTCGCCGAAATAGTGGCAGCACGTTCCGGTGCCGCCGTTAGCGGGCAGCCCCTGCGCGCGCTCAGCGGCCCCATCCATCCGTTCACCCGCCAGCACGTCAGCCATTGAGGGATTTATCTATGGACATGCCCACCGTTTCCGAACTGGTCCGCACCAGTGACCCCAGCGACTGGCGTCCCGGAGATGCCTGGCTGGCCGGCGGGACCGTGCTCTTCTCCTACGGCAGCGACTCCCTGCAGCGGCTGTTGGACATCACCGCCGCCGGTTGGGAACCGCTGAGCGTGTCCGACGACGGACTCGAGATTGCGGCAACCTGCACCATCGCGGACCTGCACGCCTTTCCCGGCACAGCTCCTGCCGGCGTCCGGGCTGAGTGGCGGGCGCTGGATCTGGTGCAGTTGTGCTGCGATTCCTTTGTGGCTTCCTTCAAAGTCTGGAACGCCTCCACGGTGGGCGGAAACATCTGCACCGGCCTGCCCGCCGGCCCCATGACGGCTCTGACCGCTGCGTTGGACGGCGTTGCGCTGATTCACTCCCCCGGCGGCACGTCCCGCGAAATCCCGGTGGCCGAACTGGTGATCGGTGACGGCCGCACTGCCCTGGAGCCGGGAGAACTGCTGCGCAGCGTGACCCTGCCGGCAGCCGTCCTGCGGGCCGAGACCGCGTTCCGCCGGCAGTCGCTGACCAATCTGGGCCGCTCCGGGGTGCTGCTGATCGGCCGGGTGGACGAGGACGGCGGGTTTGTCCTCACCATCACCGCCGCCACGAAGCGTCCGGTCCAGCTTCGGTTCCCGTCGCTGCCTACCGCCGTCGAACTCCGGGCGGAACTCAGCGGGCAGATCGACGGCGAACTCTGGCATGACGACGTCCACGGCCTGCCCGAATGGCGGCACTACATGACGGACCGGCTGGCCGAAGAAATCCGGGCCGAACTGGCCGCATCCGGCTCGAAGGAGGAGTTGCTGTGACCTACCGAATCAATAAGACCGAGGTGGAGGCCGCGCCCTTCCCCGGCCAGTGTCTGCGCACCTTCCTGCGGGAACAGGGCAATCTGGGCGTCAAAAAGGGCTGCGATGCCGGTGACTGCGGTGCCTGCACCGTCCATGTTGACGGTAAGCCCGTGCACAGCTGCCTCTATCCGGCGGTCCGTGCCGAGGGCCGGGAAATCACCACCATCGAAGGGTTGGCCAATGGGGAGGAACTGCATCCCATGCAGCAGCAGTTCCTGGACGCACAGGGCTTCCAATGCGGTTTTTGCACCGCCGGCATGGTGATGACCGCTGCTGCATTCGACGAGGAGCAGAAAGAGAACCTGCCCCGGAATCTCAAGGGCAACCTCTGCCGATGCACCGGCTACCGCGCCATCGGGGACGCAGTCTGCGGGCACCGCACGGTGGATGTCCCGGCCGGGACCTCTCCTGTTGCCCGGACCGTGGGCGCCAGCATTCCGGCTCCGGCCGGCCCGGACATTGTCACCGGCCGTGCCCGCTACACCATGGACGTGCCGGCAGCGGAGCTGCCCGGTCTGCTGCATATGAAAATCCTGCGCTCCCCGCACGCACACGCCCGCATCGTTTCCATTGATGCAAGCGCTGCCCTGGCGGTGCCCGGAGTTGAAGCGGTCCTCACGCACGAAGATGCCCCGAAGCAGCTGTTCTCCACCGCGCAGCATGAACTGCATACCGATGACCCGGATGACACCCGGATCCTGGATGACGTGGTCCGTTTCCGCGGCCAGCGGGTGGCCGCGGTTGTTGCCGCGTCCGTGGGCGCCGCTGCCGAAGGCGTGCGTGCGCTCAGGGTGGAATATGAGCTGCTCCCGTCCGTCCTGGACACCGGCGCCGCCCTGGCCGACGGCGCACCCGAGGTTCATCCGGGCACCGCCGGCAACATCGTCGCCGAACTGCACTCCGAACTCGGCGACACAGCCGCCGGACTGGCGGCAGCCGACGTCGTGCATGAGAACACCTACGAAAGCCAGCGCCTGCAGCACATGGCACTGGAAACGCATGGCTCCATTGCCTCCTTTGACGAAGCGGGCCGGCTGGTGGTGCGCACCTCCACGCAGGTTCCGTTCCTCATCCGGCGGGCGCTGTGCCGGGTGTTCGGCCTGAAACCCGAATCCGTGCGGGTGCTCACCGGACGGGTGGGCGGCGGATTCGGCGGCAAGCAGGAGATGCTCACCGAAGACCTGGCCGCGCTGGCCGCGATCAAGCTGAACCGGCCGGTACAGCTGGAACTGACCCGTCAGGAGCAGTTCACCGCCACCACCGTGCGGCATCCGTTCTCCGTCCTCGTGCGGGCCGGAGCACGCCGGGACGGCACGCTGACCGCACTGGAGCTGGATGTCACCACCAACACCGGAGCCTACGGAAACCACGCCCCCGGCGTGATGTTCCACGGCTGCGGCGAGTCCGTGGCCGTATACCGGTGCGACAACAAGAAGGTCGACGCGCGGGCCGTCTACACCAACACCGTTCCGTCCGGAGCCTTCCGCGGCTACGGACTGAGCCAGATGATTTTCGCCGTCGAGTCCGCGATGGATGAACTGGCGCGCGGCATCGGCATGGATCCGCTTCAGTTCCGCCGCCGCAATGTCATCGCCCGGGGGGACGCCATGCTCTCCACGGCGCCGGTTCCGGCGGAGGACGTGCATTACGGCAGCTACGGGCTGGACCAATGCGTGGAACTGGTCCGTGCTGCGCTCGAACGGGGAAAACTGTCCGCGGAAACCTCCGGCGAAGATCTGGACGAGGAGTGGCGGGTTGGCACCGGCACCGCCGTTGCCATGATCGACACGGTTCCACCCCGCGGGCATATGAGCCACGCCCGGATCCGGCTGCAGGAAGACGGACGGTACGGGCTCGACGTCGGCACCTCCGAGTTCGGCAACGGCACCACGACCGTGCACACCCAGCTCGCGTCCACCGCGCTGCACACCACCGCGGACCGGATTGTCATCCGGCAGTCGGACACCGATCTGGTGGAACACGACACCGGCGCCTACGGCTCCACCGGCACCGTAGTGGCGGGCAAGGCTTCCCTCGCGGCGGCAGAGGAACTGGCTGTTTTGCTCAAGGGCTTTGCCGCTTCCCTGTTTTCCAACACCTCGGCGCAGGTGAGGTTGCTGCCGGACGCGGTGGAGTGCGACGGCGAGCGGATAACGCTGGCCGACGTCGCCGTCCGCGCACGGGAGGCCGGAATCGACCTGTCAGCCCAGGGCCGCTGGGGCGGAACGCCGCGGTCCGTGGCGTTCAACGTGCAGGGCTTCCGGGTGGGCGTGCACACCGGCACGGGTGAAATCCGGATCCTGCAGAGCGTGCATGCCGCGGACGCCGGAGTGGTCATGAATCCATTGCAGTGCCGGGGCCAGATTGAGGGCGGCATTGCCCAGGCACTGGGTGCGGCACTGTTTGAAAAGGTCCGGGTCAGCAGCACCGGCGAGGTGCAGACCAAGATCCTGCGCGAATACCATGTGCCGGCTTTCGCGGATGTGCCGCGCACGGAGATCTATTTTGCAGAGACCAACGACTCGCTGGGGCCCATGGGTGCCAAGTCGATGAGCGAAAGTCCGTTCAACCCCGTGGCTCCGGCCCTGGCCAACGCCGTCCGGGATGCCACGGGAGTCCGGTTCAGCGCTCTTCCGCTGGCCCGCGACGTGGTTTTTCTGGCGCTGCGGGAGGCGCTGGCCTAAAGCCGTCCGCCCAAAGCCGGCCCGTCGCGGTACCGCGACGGGCCGGCGGCCCCGATGCTGCCCAGGGTCAGATGGCCTTCCCGGGATTGAGGATGCCCAGCGGATCCAGTGCGCGGCGGATGGAGTGCTGCACTCCCACTGACACGTCGCCCAGTTCGGCGCCCACCCAGTCGCGTTTCAGCAGCCCCACCCCGTGTTCACCGGTCAGGGTGCCGCCGAGCCGGTTCGCGAGGAAGAACATTTGCCCCAGGGCGTCCTTGGCCGGACCCTCCGTGACCGAATCCTCGGGATCCATCACGATCATGGGATGCAGGTTGCCGTCGGAGGCATGGGCGATGGTGAAGATCCGGACCCCGGTGGCAGCGGAAATCTCTTCGAGCCCGGTAACGGCTTCGGCCAGCCTTCCCCGCGGCACGCCGATGTCACCGATGGACACCCGTCCCATCTGTTCCAGCGACGGGATCGCATCCCGCCGGGCGCTGACCATGGCCGCTGCCTCGTCGTCGTCGGCCGCCTTTCCGCAGGAGCCCGCGAAGGGGCGCACGGCTTCCAGCACCACGTCCTGTTCCAGGAAGGCGCCGTAGCCGTCGGTCTGCACCAGGAGAAAAGCCGCTCCGCGGGACCGGTAATCAGTTCCGGTGGCTGCATCCACGGCTTCCAGCGTGGGCCCGTCCATGAGTTCCATCATGGACGGCTGAATGCGCGCGGCCACCACCGCCGACGCGGCGCGGGCGGCGCTTTCGACGTCGGGGAAGAAGGCAGCAACGGTGGCAGTGGCCACCGGCGTGGGCCGCAGCCGCAGCGTGGCTTCAACGACGACGCCGAGGGTTCCCTCGGAGCCGATGATGAGCGCGTTCAGGTCGTAGCCCGTGACCCCTTTGATGGTTTCCCGTCCGGTGCGCAGTTCGCGCCCGTCGGCGAGGATGACGCGCAGCGCCAGCACTGATTCGCGGGTCACCCCGTATTTGGCGCAGCGCATGCCGCCGGCGTTGGTGGCAATGTTGCCGCCAATGGAGCAGATGGCCGTGCTCGCCGGATCCGGGGCATAGAACAACCCGTATTCACCGGCAGCCGCATTGATTTCAGCGTTAAGGACCCCGGGCTGGACCACGGCCAGCTGTTCCACCGGGTCGATGCGCAGGATCCGGTTCATGCGGGAGACATCCAGCACCACTTCACCCGTGCGGGCGGACGATCCGCCGGCCAGCCCGGTGCCTGCACCGCGGGGCACCACTGGCACGCGGTGCAGGGTGGCCAGACGCAGGGTTGCCGCCACGTCCTCGGCGGACTCGGCAAACACCACACCGTCCGGGTGCGTTTGGGCCACGAAACCGGAGCGGTCGGTGCTGGCCTGCTCTCGGTGTCCGGGTTCGATGGACGCGTTCGGGGCCAGTCCCAGCAGGGTGGCGCTGGGAGCGGGATCCGGCAGTCCCACGGTCGAATCGGAGTCGGAGAAGATGCTCATTTACGGCACCATCCAACCGAGAATGGACGTGGATTGCAGCCAAATCAGCAGTGTCATCAGCACCAGCAGGCCCAGACTCCAGCCGATGAGTTTGCGCAGCAGCGTGCTCTCGGCACCTTCCAGGCCCACCGCAGCCGAGGCGATGGCCAGGTTCTGCAGCGAGAGCATCTTGCCGAGCACTCCGGCGGACGAGTTGGACGCCGCCATCAGGGTGGCGGACAGGCCCGTCTCATTGGCCGCTGCCACCTGCAGCTGGCCGAACAGCGAGTTCGAGGAGGTGTCGGAACCCGTCAGCGCCACACCGATCCAGCCCAGCAGCGGTGAGAGCAGGGCAAAGAATCCGCCGGCGGAGGCCAGGGCCACGCCCAGTGTGGTGGTTTGCCCGGACAGGTTCATCACGAAGGACAGGGCCAGGACAGCGCAGACCGTCACAATGGTCCAGCGCAGCTGCTTCAGGGTTTCCCCGTACACCTTCGCGCCTTCGCGGGGCCGGATCCGGTACAGGATCATGGTCAGGATCCCGGAGAACAGCAGCAGGGTGCCGGTGGCCCGGATGTGGTCAAAACGCAGCGTCTGGGCGGCAACGGCCTTGCCGTTGGAGTCCACCACGTCCAGTCCCGGCCAGTGGAAGGTGACGCTGCCGATGGACGTCAGCCAGGTTTTGATGGCCGGTATCTGGGCCAGTGAGAACACCACAATGATGATCAGGTACGGGGCGGTTGCCATCCATACGCTGCGGGCATCGGGACGGGCGGTGTTGCTCGTGGACCCGGGACCCGCCGCAGGCGCGGAGTCTGTCCCCGCTGAGCCGGCCGCCGTTGCGCCTGCTCCCGGCAGGGCTGCCGCGCGCCGCCCGCGGCCGGTTTTGACCGGCTCTGCCGTGCCGGATCCGTCGAGAACGTCTGTTGTACTGCCGGAACCCGCGGCGTCGACCGTTTCCCTCGAATCAGCGGCAACCTCCCGGTCGTCCTGCACTTGGCCGGACATGCCGATGATTTCCGCCGGCTGCCAGACGCGGAGCATCAGCAGCACGGCGATAACCGTGGCAACGGCCGCCACGACGTCGGTCAGTTCCACGACGAAGAAGTTGGAAGCAACGAACTGGGCCAGTCCGAACACAAACCCGCTCACCAGGGCCACCGGCCAGGTTTGTTTCAGGCCGCGCTTTCCGTCCACCAGGAAGACCAGGATCAGCGGCACCACCAGGGCGATAAACGGGGTCTGCCGCCCGGTCATGGAGGACAGCTCCTGCAGCGGAATGCCGGTCACACCGTTCAGGGCGATAATCGGGGCGGCCATGGCGCCGAAGGCAACCGGAGCGGTGTTGGCCAGCAGCGCCACAATGGCCGATTTCAGCGGTTTCATGCCCGCCGCCATGAGCATGGCTGCTGCGATGGCCACCGGTGCGCCAAAACCGGCGAGGGATTCCAGCAGTGCCCCGAAGCAGAAAGCGATCAGGATGGACAGGATCCGCAGGTCATCCGAGATGGAGCGGATGGTCCTGCCCAGGACCTCAAACCAGGGCGTGGCCACCGTGAGCTTATAGATCCACAGGGCGTTGATGAGGATCCAGAGGATGGGGAAGATCGCGTAAAACGCCCCCAGCCCGGTGGCGGCAGCCACCTGTCCCACCGGCATCTGCCAGCCGATTACGGCCAGCAGGATGGACAGCACCAGCGAGATGAGTCCTGCCCGGTAGGCCTTCATCCGGAAGACGCCCAGCAGGACAAACAGGAGCAGCAGCGGCAACGCCGCAAGAACCGCGGAGAGGACGAGGGAATCCCCGATGGGATCGAGCGGTTGCTGGAAAGCGGCTAGCTGTGTTCTCACAAAAACTCCTTTGTCTTTGTTTCACATCCGTCCGCACTGTTGCCGAGCCAGCCCCATCCGCGGTAACGATGGGTCGACCCTAGGCCCGAAGCCGCAAATTGGTCAACGGTGGCGGCGAGAGAACGTGGGCGGCCACCGTCGGCGGCAGTGGTCAGGACCGCTTATCGGCAGGACGACTGCTCATGTGAGAGGACACTTTTGCTCACATGATAAATTGAGCCGCACCTATCCGACTCAGGCCCCAGGTGGAACCATGAACAAGCTCAATTCCGCGTCCTTGTCCGGGCTCCCGGCCCGGCTTTCCGTTCCCGGGTATGACCGCTCCGAGCTGAGTGTGGGCATTGTCCATTTCGGGGTGGGAGGGTTCCACCGGGCGCACCAGGCGATGTATGTGGACCGTCTGATGAACGACGGCGGCGCCAGGGACTGGGCGATCTGCGGCGTGGGCGTCCTGCCGGGAGACTCGGCCATGAAGACGGTGATGGATGCGCAGGACTGCCTGTACACGCTGGTGCTGAAGAACCCGGACGGCACACGTGAGGGCCGCGTCATCGGCTCCATTATCGAATACCTGCTGGCGCCCGAGGACCCGGAAGCCGTCATCGAGAAAATGGCCGCACCCGGCACCCGAATCGTTTCCCTGACCATCACCGAGGGCGGCTACAACTTCCACCACGTGACCGGCGAGTTTAACGCCGCGAACCCCGCAGTAGCGGCGGATCTGCAGCCGGGCGCCGTGCCGACCACCGTGTTTGGGCTGGTCTGCGCGGCATTGCAGCGCCGGAGGGACAGGGGGCTGCCTCCGTTCACGGTCATGTCCTGTGACAACATCCAGGGCAACGGAGACGTGGCCCGGAAAATGTTCACGGCCTTTGCTTCCCTGCGGGATCCGGAGTTGGGCGCCTGGATGCAGGAGAATGTAGCCTTTCCCAATTCCATGGTGGACCGGATTACGCCGGTCACCACGGATGAGGACCGGACGATGGTAGCCCGGGACTTCGAAGTGGAGGACGCCTGGCCGGTAGTCAGCGAGGACTTCGAGCAGTGGGTCCTGGAGGACCACTTTCCGCAGGGCCGCCCGCCCTTTGAAGACGCCGGGGTCCAGGTGGTGGATGATGTGGAACCCTACGAACTCATGAAGCTGCGCCTGCTCAACGCCAGCCACCAGGCCCTGTGCTATTTCGGCTACCTTGCCGGTTACCGGTACGCCCACGAAGTGTGCCAGGATCCGCTGTTTTCCGGTTTCCTGCTGGATTACATGGTCCGGGAGGCAACCCCCACACTGGCGCCGCTGCCCGGGGTGGATCTGGATGCCTACCGGCACCGGCTGATCGAACGGTTCTCCAATGAGCACGTCCGCGACACACTGGCCCGACTGTGCGCCGAAAGCTCGGACCGGATTCCCAAGTGGCTGCTGCCGGTGATCCGCGAGAACCTGGCCTCGGGAGGAGAAATTCACCGCTCGGCAGCGATCGTGGCAAGCTGGGCGCGCTACGCCGAGGGAACGGACGAGCAGGGCGCACCAATCGACGTCGTAGACCGGCTCCGCGAGCCCCTGATGGCCGCCGCCGCGCGGAACCGCGCTGACCCGCTCGCCTTCGTTGAAGACCGGGATCTCTTCGGAGATCTCGCGTCCAATGACCGCTTTGTCCAGTCCTATACGGCCGCCTTGACCTCGCTGCATGAGCACGGCGCCCGGACAACGCTGGAGGAACTGGCCGCGGGGCGGCCGACCTAAGCTATCCCGCTTGTCAGGCGGGGGCACCGCCGGACAGCGCCGCGGCGAGCTCTTCATCCACCAGGAGGGTGGTGACGAACCCCGCGGCCAGTACCGCACGCACCGCCTCAACGCGGGCGGCACCCCGGGCCACGGCCACCACCCGGGGCGTGTGCTGCAGCTGGGCTATGGTCACGGCCAGCACGCGTTCATCCAGCTCCGAGACCACCGGATGCCCGGCCGCATCCAGCAGCCGGCCCGAGCATTCGGCAACCGCCCCGGCCCGGGCGGCCTCCAGGCGCAGGCGGTTATCCACCCGGTCCCACACGGTGGACAGCCCGGGCTGCCAGGCGCCCACAGCAACGATTGCGGCATCCAGGGTGTTGGCCTGCGCGAGGGTCTCGCCAATCTCGGGCTGCCGGCGCAGGCTCTGCGCGGTCGCGGCGTTTTCCACCACCAGCGGCGCCCAAAGCGGCCAGGTTTCCACGCCGTCCAGCCTGCCCAGAGATTGAATAAGTTCCAGTGAGTTGCCGCTGCCAGGAACCGGCAGTGCACCTGCCAGCTGGACGATTTCGCAGGGCGGCAGGTCCGTCACATATCCGGCCGCGAGGTCCAGGGTCCGGGACCATGACACTCCCAGGGTGGCGCCGTCGAACGCCGCCGCCATCAACTCCTCGGCCGCGCTTCTGGCCATGGCCTCCCGGGTGCTGCGGTCATCAGCGCCCGTCGGCGAGATGCGGACGCGTTCCACGCCGAGCTCAACCGCCAGCTGCTGCGGATCCACGCCCGCGACGGAGGCGGGGAAACGGATGTCAATGCGCACAATGCCCAGCGCGCGTGCTTCTTCCAGATAACGGGCGACCTGAAATCGGGAAATGCCGAACCGGCGGGCAATATCAACCTTCGAATGGTTGTGAAGGTAATAGTCGCGGCCAATCCTGGCCAGCAATTCCTCATGGGACGCATCTGTACCGGTAATGATTCGACCCCGCCTGTCTTCGAAAGATCGCAACCTATTGCTCATTCGAGTCTATCTGTTTAGAGTTCCCTGCAAATGAGCAGAATGCAATTCTCAGATGAGCAAAGGTGACGCATGAGAGCAGAACGCAGCACGCTCGGTGGCCGCAGGCGGAGTTCCGGAAGGAGCACGGCAGCGGGCGCTGCGGCTCTGGCGCTCATACTGGCAGGATGCGGCAGCGACTCCGCCGACGGCCCCGAAGAGATTGTGGTGGCCATCGTGTCCAACCCGCAGATGACTGACGCCATCTCCCTCGAAGACGAATTTCGTGCCCAATATCCGGATGTGGACCCCCAATTTGTTTCCCTCCCGGAAAACGAGGCCCGTGCCAAGATCACGGCGTCGGTGGCCACCGGCGGCGGGGAGTTCGACGTCGTCATGATTTCCAACTATGAGACGCCCATGTGGGCGGAGAATGGCTGGATAACCAATCTGCAGGAGTATGCAGATAACACTCCAGGCTACGACCCGGACGATTTCATTCCGAATATCCGCGAGTCCCTCAGCTACGAAGGCGACATGTACTCCGTTCCCTTCTACGGGGAATCCTCTTTTCTCGCCTACCGTGAGGATCTGTTCGAGGAAGCCGGCCTGGTCATGCCGCCCAAACCCACCTGGGCGGACATCAGCGCGTTCGCTGAGCGGCTCCATGACCCGGACAACGGCTTTTCCGGCATTTGCCTGCGCGGGCTGGCCGGCTGGGGCGAGGTCATGGCACCCCTGACCACCATGATGAACACCTACGGCGGAGGCTGGTTCGACCAGGACTGGAACGCGACCCTGGATTCACCCGAGGTGGAGGCCGCCGTTACTGACTACGTGAATCTGGTCCGTAACTCGGGACAGCCGGGTGCGGCCACGTCCGGCTTTGGTGATTGCCTGACCCAGTACAGCCAGGGCAATGCGGCAATGTGGTACGACGCCACCTCCATGGTCTCCACCGTGGAAGACCCTGCCTCGTCCCTGGTGGTGGGGAAGACCGGATACGCCCAGGCCCCCGTGCAGGAAACCGACTCCTCGGGCTGGTTGTACAGCTGGTCCCTGGCCATTCCCGCCACCAGTGAAAAGAAGGATGCTGCCTGGGACTTTGTTTCCTGGATGACCAACAAGGACTACATCCAGCTGGTGGGGGACAAGATCAGCTGGGAGCGCGTCCCGCCCGGCAGCCGGCTGTCGACTTATGAGATTCCCGAATTCGCAGACGTCGCCCGGGCCTATGCGGAACCCACGCTGACGGCCATGGCCGGGGCCTCGCAGGAGACCAGCATGACCGGTTCAGTGCCGTATCCGGGATTGCAGTTTGTGGGCATCCCGGAGTTCCAGGACCTCGGCACCCGCGTTGCCCAACAGATCTCCGCCGCGATCGCCGGACAGAAGACAGTGCCCGAAGCGCTTGAACAATCACAGCGCTATGCCGAAACCGTTGCGGAA
Source organism: Arthrobacter sp. 9E16 (assembly GCF_002929435.1). Lineage (NCBI taxonomy): Bacteria > Bacillati > Actinomycetota > Actinomycetes > Micrococcales > Micrococcaceae > Arthrobacter > Arthrobacter sp. 9E16. The sequence goes on from NZ_PJIU01000001.1 coordinate 997,360, forward strand.
AGCTACCAGTCAGGAGAGAACAAATGAGCGCCCTGGTAGACAAGCACCACGCCAAAGTCCGGAGGGAGGCGGAGCAGCGCCAGACCCGCGGCATGTCCAGGGCCGAAGGGTGGCGGCGCCGCGGACCGCTCCTGCCGGCGCTGATCTTCACCCTGGTGGTGACGCAGGTTCCGTTCCTCTTCACCATTTGGTACTCGCTGCAGAACTGGAACCTGCTCAATCCCGAGGGCGACCGCTTTGTGGGGCTCTCCAACTACATCGAAATATTCGCCGACTCCACGTTCCGCCAGGCCGCGTTGAATTCCGTGATCTTCACCCTGGGGTGCGTGTTCTTCGCGATGCTTCTGGGCATTGTGTTCGCCATCCTCCTGGACCGTTCCTTTGCCGGCCGCGGGGTGGTCCGGACGCTGCTGATCACCCCCTTCCTGATCATGCCGGTGGCCGGTTCCCTGCTGTGGTCCGTATCCATCCTGAACCCCAGCTACGGACTGCTGAACTGGCTGATCGGACTGGTGGGGATCTCCCCGGTGGACTGGACCTCAGCGCATCCGATCGCTTCCATCCTCATGTCCCTGGTCTGGCAATGGACACCGTTCATGATGCTGCTGGTCCTTGCCGGTCTTCAGTCGCAGCCCAAGGACGTGCTGGAAGCTGCGCAGGTTGACGGTGCCGGGTGGTGGCGGACGTTCATTTCGGTCACTCTTCCGCAGCTGCGCCGGTACATCGAGCTGGGTGTCCTGCTCGGGGCCATCTACGTGGTGAACACCTTCGACCAGATCTATCTGATGACTGCCGGCGGTCCCGGGACCGCCAGTGCCAACCTCCCGTTCTACATCTACCAGCGGGCGTTCCTGGGCTTCGATATCGGCCAGGCGGCTGCCATGGGCGTGGTGGTGGTCATCGCGACCATTGTCATTGCCACCTTTGCCCTCCGCCTGATCTTCCGCAGCTTCGACGTAAAGGATTAGCCGTGAGCACACAAACTGAACCGGCACCGTCCCAAGGCGCCCCTTCCACCTCCGGCTCCTCCCCCGCACGGCAGCGGAAGGGCAAACCCCGTACGGGAGCTTCCCTCCTGACCGCGCTGACCTGGATCCTGGCGATCGGCTTTTTCTCACCCGTGCTGTGGATGGTCCTGACCTCTTTCAAACAGGAATCAGCCGCCGCATCCAATCCGCCCACCTTCTTCTTCGCGCCCACGCTGGATCAGTACCGCGCAGTGCTCGACGCCGGGGCCGGCAGCTACTTCGTCAACTCCATGATCGCCACGGGCGTTTCCACCCTGCTGGTGGTGATCATGGCGGTTCCGGCGTCCTATGCGCTGAGCATCCGCCCGGTGAAGAAGACCTCCGACGTGCTGTTCTTTTTCATCTCCACCCGGATGCTCCCGGTGGTGGCGGTCATCATGCCGATCTATGTGATTGCCGGGCAGCTGAAGGTGCTGGACAACATCTGGACCCTGGTGGTCCTGTACACCTCCATGAACCTCCCGATTGCGGTGTGGATGATGCGCTCCTTCTTTCAGGAAGTGCCTGCCGAAGTGCTCGAGGCCGCCCAAATGGACGGCGCCGGACTGATGAAGACCCTGTGGCGGGTGCTCATGCCCATGGTTGCGCCGGGACTGGCGGCCACCGCCCTGATCTGCGTGATCTTTGCGTGGAACGAGTTCTTCTTCGCCCTGAACCTCACGGCGGCCAAGTCCGCCACGGTGCCGGTCTTCCTGGTGTCCCAGATGACCAGCGAAGGCCTGTACCTGGCCCAGCTCTCCGCCGCCTCTGTCCTTGCCTCCCTGCCGGTGGTGATTGCCGGCTGGGTGGCCCAGAAGCAGCTGGTGCGCGGGTTGTCTATGGGTGCCGTGAAGTAGGAGGAACCGCTCAGGCGTTGGCAGCGGCTTCTTTGATGTCAGCCTCCTCGATGCCCAGCATTTCCAGCTTTCCGCTCTTGCGGTCCGCCAGGTATTGCTTCATTTCCCGTTTGATGACCGGAAGCAGGAGGTAGACGCCCAGCAGGTTCACAAAGGCGCAGACAAACAGTGCTGCGTCGGTGAATTCGATGACCTGGCTGAAGGACAGCACGCAGCCGGCAACGGTGAAGGTCAGGAAGATGACCTTGTACGTGATTTCCCGGCGGCGGCCGCGGCCGAAGAGGTATTCCCAGGCCTTCAGCCCGTAGTAGGACCAGGTGATGAGGGTGGAGTAGGCAAAGAGCGCGACGGCGATGGACAGCACAACGGGGAACCACGGCAGGACGGTGGCAAAGGCATCCGAGGTGAGGATCACGCCGTCGGGCGGGCCTTCTCCGCCCTGGACCTGGTCGATGCCGGCCTGCAGGCTGGGGGTGCCGGCCATAATGATCGCGAGGGCGGTCATGGTGCAGATGAGGACGGTGTCCACGAGCGGTTCGAAGAGCGCCACGAAGCCTTCACTGACCGGCCGGCGGGTCTTGACCGCCGAATGGGCGATGGCAGCGGATCCCACGCCGGCCTCGTTGGAGAAGGAGGCACGCTGGAAGCCAACAATCATGACCCCGATGATGCCGCCGGCGAAACCTTCGGGCTTGAAGGCACCGTCAATGATGGCGCCGAAGGCGGCCGGCACATTCTCGATGTTCACGGCAATGACCGCGAGGCAGGCCAGGATGTAGATGCCGCCCATGGCCGGCACGAGCTTGGAGGTGGTGGCGCCGATCGACTTGATGCCGCCAAGAATGACCACGGCCACCGCGACGGCCAGGATCAGCCCGAACACCACGGCTGCTCCGGCGCTGCCGAGGATCCCGTCATCGCCGCCGGTGACGTTCTGGACCTGCGCGAAGGTCTGGTTGGCCTGGAACATGTTGCCGCCAGCCACGCCAAAGAGCAGGATGGCGACGGCGAAGGTGCCGGTCAGGATTTTGGCGGGCCACCGGCCGAAGCGTTTGAACGCCACCGGAAGGTACTTGAAGGGGCCGCCGCTGATGGACCCGTCTTCATGGACTTCGCGGTATTTCACTCCGAGGGTGCATTCGGCGAACTTCGTGGCCATACCCAGGAGACCGGCGATGATCATCCAGAAGGTTGCTCCGGGGCCGCCAAGGGCCATGGCGGCTCCGACGCCAGCGATGTTCCCCAGGCCTACGGTGCCGGAGAGCGCGGAGGTCAGGGCCTGAAAGTGCGGCACTTCGCCCGGGTCGTCCTTGGAGGAGAATTTTCCCCGGATGACCTGGGTTCCAACCCGCAGGCCGCGGAACTGGATGAAACCGAAATAAACGGTGATGACAATGCCGGCAATAATCAGCCAGGCGACAACCGCAGGGAAACTGAAATCACCAACGGTGACGGGAAAGAACACGATGGCGGAGAAAATCTCAGTGATCGGCTCGAAGAACGAGTTGATGCCCGCGTCAACCGAGCCGAGCCACCCTACTTCCTCGGAAGCGGGTGCCATGTGCACAGATCGGGGTGCGTTCATCGTTCGAACCTCGGTTTCAGTAAGCCAGCTGTCGAATGCGTGGACCCAGCTTTGCTTACAACCGCAGTGTTAGACAAATCACAAATCGGGATATAAGTTAACCCGCTACTGCCTCACAAAAGCCTGCAGGGCAGGGTTCAGCTCTCGCGTGATTTCCGGGTCGCAGCGGCATTGGCCTTCTGGAGCGCGGCCACCAGCTCATCTTTTGTCATCTTTGAGCGGCCGGAAATATTGAGCTTGGAGGCCAGGTCATACAGGTGCTTTTTGGAGGCATTTGCGTCCACGCCGCCGGCCGTTTGCTTGGCGGAATTCCGTCCTTCGGCAGCCTTGGCATCGGAGGGACCGTTCTTTTCCTTTACCTCCCAGTGGTCCCCCACCTTTTCGTGGGTGTGCTTGAGCGATGCATACGCCGTGCGCGCAGCGCGCTCCTCGTCGCCGTATTCCTCCATGGCCGAGTCGTACGTCTTCGCGAAGGTGTCCTGCGCCTTGGAATCGGAGCGCTGCAGAGTTGAAGGCAGCTCATCCTTGATGGGTGCTCCGTTTTTGGCCGTCTTGGGCATGGCGTGTCCTCTCCGACGGGAAAACCTCAGAAGGTCCTGAGGGTCAACACTCCACCACGTTCACGGCCAGTCCGCCAAGGGCGGTTTCCTTGTATTTGGAACTCATGTCGCGGCCCGTTTCCCGCATCGTGACGATGACTTCATCGAGGGAAACACGGTGGTCGCCGTCGCCCCAGAGCGCCATCTTCGCGGCGTTCACGGCCTTGGCGGCACCGATGGCGTTGCGTTCGATGCAGGGCACCTGCACCAGTCCGCCAATGGGATCGCAGGTCAGGCCCAAGTTGTGTTCCATCGCGATTTCGGCGGCGTTTTCCACCTGTTCGGGGGTGCCGCCCAGGATTTCGGCCAGCCCCGCGGCGGCCATGGACGACGCCGATCCCACCTCGCCCTGGCAGCCCACCTCCGCACCGGAGATGGAGGCCTGCTCCTTGTAGAGGACGCCCACGGCGCCGGCGGCGAGCAGGAACCGCACGACGACGTCGTCCTTCTGTTCCTGCGTGGCGTTTTCCATGCCGGGACCATAGTGGGTGGCATAGAACATGACGGCGGGGATGATGCCGGCCGCGCCGTTGGTGGGAGCGGTGACCACCCGTCCGCCGGAGGCGTTTTCCTCGTTGACGGCCAGCGCCACCAGGTTCACCCATTCCTGCCAGAACTTGGGATCCCGGTTCGGATCCTCGGCGCGCAGCCGGGTGTGCCAGGCCGGTGCACGACGGCGGACCTTCAGTCCGCCGGGCAGCAGGCCGGTGCGGGCGATGGCAGAGTTTTTGCACTCCTCCATCACGTCGCGGATGTGCAGCAGACCGGAGCGGATCTCTTCCTCGGTCCGGGACGCTTTTTCGTTGGCGAGCATGACGTCGGAGATGCTCAGCCCGTTATTGGTGCAGTGTTTCAGCAGGCCGACGGCGGTGCGGAAGGGGAACGGCAGCTGCGCCTTGGTGGACTCCAGCTCCTCGCGGGCAGCGTCTTCTTCACCCTCGCGCACAATGAAGCCGCCGCCTACGGAGAAGAACGTTGCCGCGTGCAGCACCGACCCGTCCGCAGCACTGGCGGCGAACTTCATGCCGTTGGTGTGGCGGGGCAGGACGGTGAGCGGATGCAGGACTATGTCCGCTTCCCCGTATTCCAGCACGCAGGCATCGGCACCGGGGACCTGGGAGCACAGCTGCAGTTTGCGGGTCGATTCTATGGCCGCGAGGCGTTCCTCAACCTCTTCGGGCAAGATTTTTTCCGGCGCGAAGCCTTCCAGCCCCAGCAGCACCGCAGTCATGGTGCCGTGGCCGCGGCCGGTCGCCGCGAGTGACCCGTACAGGTCAACGCGGAGACCGGCCACAGAGTCCAGGATGCCGGCGTCCACCAGTTCCGCCGCGAAAACGGCAGCGGCACGCATCGGGCCCACGGTATGTGAGCTCGACGGGCCGATGCCCACGGAGAACAGGTCAAAAACGCCAACAGCCACGAGGATTCCTTAGACGTGCGCAGGTGAGGAGGCTAGGTCGGCCACCTCGGTGTAGAGCGGATGAGCTTCGGCCAGCGCGGTGACGCGTGCCTTCAGCTCCGAGAGGTCATCGTCCGCACCGGCCACCAGGGCCAGCGCAATGATGTCGGCGACTTCACGGAACGCGTCTTCATCAAATCCGCGGGTGGCCAGGGCCGGGGTGCCGATCCGCAGGCCCGAGGTCACCATCGGCGGCCGCGGGTCGAACGGAACAGCATTGCGGTTCACCGTGATGTCGATCTGCGCCAACCGGTCTTCAGCTTCCTGCCCGTTGAGCTCGGCATTGCGCAGGTCCACCAGCACCAGGTGCACGTCGGTGCCGCCGGAGACCACGGAGATGCCCTTGGCGGCGACGTCGTCGGCCAGTAGCCGCTCCGCGAGGAGGCGGGCACCGGTCAGGGTGCGCTCCTGGCGTTCCTTGAACTCCGGGGTGCCTGCGATCTTCAGTGCGGTGGCCTTGCCGGCGATCACGTGCTCCAGCGGTCCGCCCTGCTGTCCGGGGAACACTGCCGAGTTGATCTTCTTGGCGATGTCGGCGTCGTTGGAGAGGATGATGCCGCCGCGCGGACCGGCGAGGGTCTTGTGCGTGGTGGAGGTGACCACGTGCGCGTGGGGCACCGGGCTGGGATGCAGTCCGGCGGCCACCAGACCGGCGAAGTGGGCCATGTCCACCATCAGATAGGCACCCACCTCATCGGCGATGCGGCGGAATTCGGCGAAGTCCAGCTGGCGGGCGTACGCGGACCAGCCGGCCACGATCAGCTTGGGCTGGTGCTCGCGGGCCAGGCGCTCCACCTCGGCCATGTCCACCTGGTGGGTGTCTTCGGCAACGTTGTACGGCACCACGTTGTACAGGCGGCCGGAGAAGTTGATCTTCATGCCGTGCGTAAGGTGGCCGCCGTGCGCCAGGGACAGGCCCAGGATGGTGTCGCCCGGACGGATCAGGGCGTGCATCACCGAGGCGTTGGCCTGGGCGCCGGAGTGCGGCTGCACGTTGGCGAAGCCGGCGCCGAAGAGGTCCTTGGCGCGGTCGATGGCCAGCTGCTCAATGACGTCCACGTATTCGCAGCCGCCGTAGTAGCGGCGTCCCGGGTAGCCTTCGGCGTACTTGTTGGTCAGGACGGAGCCCTGGGCTTCCATGATGGCCACGGAGGTGTGGTTTTCCGAGGCGATCATTTCCAGGCCGGACTGCTGGCGGCGGCGCTCGTTGTCGATCTGCTCCGCCACCTCCGGATCAATCTGCGCGAGGTGGGAGTTCAGGTAATCGGTCACAGCTCGCCGCCGTTCTTTTCCGCGTATTCCTCGGCGCTGAGCAGTTCACCCTCGGACGTGGTGTTGACCGTGAAGAGCCAGCCGGCGCCGTACGGGTCCTCGTTCAGCAGGGCCGGGTTGTCGATGGCTTCCTGGTTGATCTCCACGATTTCGCCGGAAACCGGTGCGTACAGGTCGGACACGGACTTGGTGGACTCGACCTCGCCGCAGGTTTCGCCGGCGGTGATCACGGTGCCGACCTCGGGCAGGTCAACGTACACCACGTCGCCCAGGGCGTCGGCGGCGACGGCGGAAATGCCAACCTTCACGGGGCTGGAACCGTCCACCCACTCGTGCTCTGCCGAATAACGGAGTCCTGCGTTCACTTTGCTCATGGGGTTGCCTTTCGGTGCATCTGAAGTGCTGCGGGTTAGTTCAAAGTCTAGGTCGGCACTGCGGCAGCACGGCATTCCGCCGTGCTGCCGGCGGCGAGGTTACTGTCCGCGCTTGTAGAACGGCAGTGCGACGACGGTGAAGGGCTCGGGCTTGCCGCGAAGATCCACCTGCACTTCGGTGCCGGGCTCCGTGAAGGCGGTGTCCACATAGGCCAGGGCAATCGGATAGCCCAGCGTGGGGCTGGGCGCACCGGAGGTGACTTCGCCGATCACGGCGCCGTCGGAGAGGACCGGGTAGTGCGAGCGGCCGGCGCGGCGGCCGGATCCTTTCAGGCCCACGAGGCGGCGGGCCGGAGCCTGCTGCTTCTTGGTTTCCAGCGCGGCGCGGCCCACAAAGTCCCCCTCCTTGGAGAGTGCGACGACGGGACCCAGGCCTGCGGCGTAGGGATCCAGGTCCAGGGAGAGTTCATTGCCGTACAGCGGCATGCCGGCTTCCAGGCGCAGCGAGTCACGGCAGGCCAGACCGGCGGGGATCAGGCCCCGGTCCGCTCCGGCGTCGAGCAGTGCAGCCCAGAGGATGGGGGCGGCGTCGTTGGGCACGTAGATCTCAAAGCCGTCCTCGCCCGTGTACCCGGTGCGGGCCACCAGCAGTTCCGCGCTCCAGGCACCCAGCGCCATCGGCACCTTGGCTGCGGCGTAGTACTTCATCCCCGTCACAGCGTCCCGGTGTTCGGCGGGAACCAGGGCCAGCAGGATGGCCTCGGCGTTGGGCCCCTGCACGGCCACCAGGGACGTGTCGTCGGAGATGTTGTTGACGGTGACGTCAAAGCCCTCGGCCCGCGCTGCCAGTTCGGCGGCGACCACCGGTGCGTTGCCGGCGTTGGGCACCACCAGGTAGGTCTCGTCGTCGAGCCGGTAGCTGATCAGGTCATCGATGATCCCGCCGTCGGCGTTGGTGATCAGCGAGTACTTGGCCTTGCCCACCTTGACGGCGGACAGCTTGCCCACCAGTGCGTAATCCAGGAAGGCGCCGGCGTCCGGGCCGGTGACCTTTATTTCGCCCATGTGGGAAAGGTCGAACAGGCCCGCTGCTTTGCGGACGGCGTGGTGTTCGGCCAGCTCGGAGCTGTACTTCAGCGGCATCTGCCAGCCGCCAAAATCGGTGAAGGAGGCGCCGAGGCGTTTGTGCTCTTCGTAGAGCGCGGTGTATTTCTCAGTCATTGTTCTTAGCCTTTGCGCTCTAGTTTTCGAAATCTTCGATGGGCGGGCAGGAGCAGATGAGGTTCCGGTCCCCGGCTGCGCCGTCGATCCGTCCCACCGGCGGGAAGTACTTGTCCATCCGCTGGCTGCGCATCGGGAAGGCGGCCTGTTCCCGCGGGTAGGCGCGGTCCCACTCATTGCCGGCCACCACGACGGCGGTGTGCGGTGCGTTGCGCAGCGGGCTGCCTTCCAGGGTGAAGTCGCCGGCGGCGACCTGGTCGATTTCGGCGCGGATGGCGATCATGGCGTCGATGAAGCGGTCAATTTCGCCCAGGTCCTCGGACTCGGTGGGTTCCACCATCAGGGTGCCTGCCACCGGGAAGGACAGCGTGGGGGCGTGGAACCCGTAGTCCACCAGGCGCTTGGCCACGTCTTCGGCGGTGACTCCGGTCTTCGCGGTGAGTTCGCGCAGGTCCAGGATGCATTCGTGCGCCACGAGTCCGCCCTTGCCCGTGTAGAGAACCGGGAAGTAGTCGTTGAGCCGTGCGGCCACATAGTTGGCGGCCAGCAGGGCGCTCTTGGTGGCTTCGGTCAGGCCTTCCCCGCCCATGAGGTTGACGTACGCCCAGGAGATGGGCAGCACGCCGGCGGAGCCGAAGCGCGACGCGGAGACGGGAATGTCCTCGCCCTCGGACCAAGTGGCGGCATCGCCGGGCAGGAACGGTGCGAGGTGTGACTTCACGGCCACGGGGCCGACGCCGGGACCGCCGCCGCCGTGCGGGATGCAGAAGGTCTTGTGCAGGTTCAGGTGGGAGACGTCGCCGCCGAACTCACCGGGCTGCGCCAGCCCCACCAGGGCGTTGAGGTTGGCACCGTCAATGTAGACCTGGCCGCCGGCTTCGTGGACGGCGTCGCAGACGTCGCGGACGTCGTCGTCGAACACACCGTGGGTGGAGGGGTAGGTGATCATGATGGCGGCGAGGTTGTCGCGGTGCGCATCGATCTTGGCGCGCAGGTCCGCGTGGTCAATGGCACCGTCGCCGGCGGTGGCCACCACCACCACCTTCATCCCGGCCAGGACGGCGGAGGCGGCATTGGTGCCGTGCGCCGAGGCGGGAATGAGGCAGACGGTGCGCTGGTTCTCGCCGCGGGAGTGGTGGTAGCCGCGGATGGCCAGCAGGCCGGCCAGCTCACCCTGCGAGCCGGCGTTGGGCTGGATGGACACCCGGTCGTAGCCGGTAATGACCGCGAGCTTCGCTTCGAGATCCGCGATCAGTTCGCGCCAGCCCTCGGTCTGGGAATCCGGGGCGAAGGGGTGGATGGAGGCGAACTCGGGCCAGGTCATGGCCTGCATTTCGGCCGTGGCGTTGAGCTTCATGGTGCAGGAGCCCAGCGGAATCATGGTCCGGTCCAGGGCCAGGTCACGGTCCGAGAGGCGGCGCAGGTAGCGCAGCATCTGCGTTTCGGAGCGGTAGGAGGAGAACACCGGGTGGGTCATGAACTCCGAGGTGCGCCGGATGTCCTCCGGCAGTTCGAAGCCTTCCGGCTCGCTGCCCGCTGAATCAGCGGCGCCAAAGGCGGCGGCGACGTCGGCGAGGACGGCCGGCGTCGTCGTCTCATCGCAGGAGATGCCCACGGTGTCTGCATCAATGGAGCGCAGGTTGATGCCGCGGGCTTCGGCGGCGGCAACGATTTCGGCGGCGCGGCCCGGGACGCGGGCGGTGACGGTGTCGAAGAAGCTCGTGTGCAGCAGTTCGATGCCGGCGTCCTGCAGGGCGGCGGCCAGGGTGCGGGCGGAGTCGTTGGCGCGGCGGGCAATCCGCTTCAGGCCCTCGGGGCCGTGGTACACGGCGTACATGGAGGCCACGATGGCCAGCAGCGCCTGCGCGGTGCAGATGTTGGAGGTGGCCTTCTCGCGGCGGATGTGCTGCTCGCGGGTCTGCAGGGCCAGCCGGTACGCGGGGGTGCCGGCGGAATCCTTGGAGACACCCACCAGGCGGCCGGGCAGGGACCGTTCCAGGCCCTTGCGGACGGCCATGTAGGCGGCGTGCGGGCCGCCGAAGAACAGCGGAACGCCGAAGCGCTGCACGGAGCCAACAGCAATGTCGGCACCCTGCTCGCCGGGAGGCGTGATGAGGGTCAGGGCCAGCAGGTCCGCGGCTACCGTGACGAGCGCGCCGCGTTCCTTGGCTTCGGCAATCAGGGCTTCCTGGTTCCGGACCACCCCGGAAACGCCCGGCTGCTGCAGGACAAGGCCGGTGATTTCGCCGTCGGGCAGTCCGTTGGCCAGATCCGCCACGATCACGTCGAAGCCCAGGGCCTTGGCCCGGCCCTTCACCACGGCGATGGTCTGCGGCAGGGTTTCAGAGTCCAGCACAATGGCGCCGTTGGCCTTGGACTTGTTGGAGCGGCGCATGAGCAGCACGGCCTCGGCCACTGCGGTGGCTTCATCCAGCAGCGAGGCATTGGCGATGGGCAGGGCGGTGAGGTCCTGGACCATGGTCTGGAAGTTCAGCAGGGCTTCGAGCCGGCCCTGGGAAATCTCCGGCTGGTAGGGCGTGTAGGCGGTGTACCAGGCGGGGTCCTCGACGACGTTGCGGAGGATCACCGGCGGTGTGTGCGTGCCGTAGTAGCCCTGGCCGATCATCTGTACTGCGGTCTTGTTCTTGCCGGCGATGGCGCGCAGCTGGGCGAGGGTTTCCTCTTCGGAGCGGGCGGGATTCAGAACCAGCGGGCTGCCCTGCCGGATGGCGGCGGGAACGGCCATATCCGCCAGAGCGTCCAGGGAGTCATATCCCACGGCCTTGAGCATCGCTGCGGCGGAGCCGGCGCGGGCACCAATGTGGCGGTCAACAAAACCCTCGGCGAGCGGCGCGGCTGCGGCGGAACCAAGGGAGTTCGCGGCGGACGTGGCGGGGGTTTCGGCGGTGGACAGATCAGCAGTCATTCAGGGCTCCTGGAAGGCAGACGGGGTACGCCAACAAACGTTGGGTCCTCCCCGCTCTGTATTGGACCTGAGAGATTCCGCAGGGGTAGGCCCCGCTTGCACCGTCGGTGAGTACCGCACGCATTGTACGGAAACTGCTTTCCAGAGTTGCCTCGCTGTGGCGGTACAGGGGCCTGAGAGATTCCCGGGGAGGGTTTGCTCCTACGGCGCCCGCCGGTGCTCGCCTCCCCGTAAGGAGACTGCATTCGCGGGACTCTCCCGCCACGGCTGATAAAGGCATATTCACTTGTGTATATCCACCTGTGACCCTACCCTCCCGGAGGTGCCTCATCAAGAGAATGACGGCCGCCGGTTCCTCTTTGACGTCCGTGTGCGGCGTCACGGCGTCCTTTGACCGGGCGGAGACGCCAAATTGACATCGCCCGCCCGTGACTTCCACACTTGAATGTCGGCGGTGGCGCCAACATCTTTCTTACGGCCTGGGTACGAGCCTTCCGTGCGCGTGGCGGCGTCACGCGCGCCGGCGGGTGCCTAGATAAGAAAGATCCCCATGTCTGACCGCCTGACCCGCCCCACCTCCGCGGAGACTTCTCCCGGTGTAAAAAGCTCTTCCGAGCCGGAGCTCTCCCGCTCCCTCTCCAGCCGCCACATCCAGCTTCTGGCCATCGGCGGCGCCATTGGAACCGGCTTGTTCATGGGCTCCGGAAAAACCATTTCGGTGGCCGGCCCGTCGGTGATCTTTGTCTACATGATCATCGGCTTCATGCTGTTCTTCGTCATGCGGGCCATGGGCGAACTGCTGCTTTCCAACCTCAACTACAAGTCCTTCACCGATTTCTCTGCTGACCTGCTGGGACCCTGGGCCGGGTTCTTCACCGGCTGGACCTACTGGTTCTGCTGGGTGGTCACCGGAATTGCCGATGTAGTGGCCATTTCGCACTACGTCACCTTCTGGTGGTCGGATGCGCCGCTGTGGATTCCGGCCCTGGCCTGCATCCTGGTGCTGCTGGCATTGAACCTTCCCACCGTGAAGGCCTTCGGCGAGACCGAATTCTGGTTTGCCCTGATCAAGATCCTGGCGATTGTCACCCTCATTGTGGTGGGCCTGGTCATGATTTTCACCCGTTTCAATTCCGGCGACGGCGACGTAGCGGGCTTCAACAACCTGTGGGAGCACGGCGGGATGTTCCCCACCGGCCCCATGGGCTTCGTGGCAGGTTTCCAGATTGCCGTCTTCGCGTTTGTGGGCATCGAGCTGGTGGGTACGGCAGCAGCCGAAACCAAGGATCCGGAAAAGAATCTTCCCCGGGCCATCAATTCCATTCCCCTGCGCATCATGCTCTTCTACGTAGGCGCCCTGGTTGTCCTGATTTCCGTGGTGCCCTGGGACGAGTTCAGTGCGGACGAAAGCCCGTTCGTGGGCATGTTCGCCCTGGCCGGGCTCGGAGCCGCGGCCGCCGTGGTGAACTTTGTGGTCCTGACTTCCGCCGCCAGTTCGGCGAATTCCGGGATATATTCCACGTCGCGCATGGTTTTCGGCCTGGCGCACGACGGCGACGCCCCCAAGGCGTTCGGCCGCCTGTCACGGCGCAAGGTGCCCCAGAACGCACTGTTCTTCTCCTGCACCTTCCTGCTGGCCGGCGTCGTTCTTTTGTACGCAGGGGAATCGGTCAGCGCAGCTTTCACCCTGGTCACCACCATCTCCGCGCTGTGCTTCATGTTTGTCTGGACGATCATCCTGCTCAGCTACCTGGTGTTCCGGAAGCGGCGTCCGCACCTGCATGAGGCCTCGAAGTTCCGCATGCCCGGCGGCGTGGTGATGGTCTATGTGGTGCTGGCGTTCTTCGCCTTCATCCTCTGGGCCCTGACCACCCAGGCCGACACCCTGCAGGCCCTGCTGGTAACGCCCATCTGGTTTGTCCTGCTGGGCGTTGTCTATGCGTTCCTGCGCCGCACTCCGCTGCACCAGGCCCGGGTGGCAGAGTACAAGGCCATGGCGGCTGCCGAGCGGGCCGCACTGACAACCCACCCGGAAGCGGTCAAGTAACCAAACCCTGCTGCTGGTCCTCTATCCGCGCGTTCCGAAACCGTGACACAGCGAGCATGAGACCGGCCAGCAGCAGGGTACCGGCTGAAAACCACAGTGCCGGGCCGACGCCCCGGGTCGTAGCGAGATATCCGCCCACCGGGGCGCCGAGAACAATCATTCCCCGGTTCGCTGAACGCATGGTGGCACTCATCCGGGCCAGCAGCCGGTCCGGTGTGACGGCCTGGCGGTACCCCATTTCCAGCGGGCCTTCGATCCCCATCCCCAGGCCCAGCAGCAGCTGTCCGGAACACACCAGCACCATGGCTCCCGCCGCTGGCGGCCAGCTACCGGTGCCCTGAAGTCCGTGGTTGTCCTCGGCGCCAAAGGCAGCGGCTGCCAGCAGGGCAACGGCGAACGGCTGAAGCAGCCGGGCACAGGTTACCGTGCGGCCGGTGCCCCACCGCTGCCCCAGGCGGGCGGACAGTAAGGTTCCGAGCACCGCTCCTCCCCCGGCGCAGGCCAGCACCACGCCAAGTCCCGCCGCGCCGGCTTGGAGGTTTTGCAGCACCAGAGCCGGCAGTACTGCGCCGAGGGCGGAGAAGCCCACAAACCACAGATGGGTGCTCCAGGCCAGGGGCGCCAGCTGCGGATGCCCGTAGACCCAGCGCAGGCCCTCCCCGATCTTGTTCCGGAGCTTGTGCCGTTTCGGACCGGCCTCTTCTGTGCTTTCAGCGGCCCGCTGGGAGGGCGCCGCAGCTGAGCCGCCCATGGTCAGGAGCACTGCCGCCGAGAAGAGGTAGGAAGCCGCGTCCAGAAGGAGGGCAAAAGGGGCCGAGAGAAGCGCCACCAGACCCCCTGCCACAGCACCTCCTGCAGTTTGGGCCACGGTGTCGCTTTGCTGGAGCCGGGCATTGGCCCGAACCAGCAGCGGCCGGGGCACCAGCTGCGGAAGGTAGCTTTGGTAGGCTGCGTCGCCGGTGAGTGCCAGGGTGCCGAAGATAAACAGCAAGACCGCCAGCACCGGAACGGAAAGCATCCCCATAACTGCCACCGTGCAGATCACGGCCAGGATCAGGCCTCGGCCCAGGTCCGCACCAACCATCGCCGTCCGGCGCGGGAACCGGTCAATCCACACTCCGGCAAACAACCCAAACACCAGGTACGGCGCCCACCGTGACGCGTTGGCGATGCCCTGGTCCAGGGGTGTCCCGTCCATCGTGACGAGAATGAGGACGGACAGCGCCACCGTGGTGACATAGGTGCCGAAGTCGGACACGGTGGATGCCAGCCAGAACCGAACAAAGGCCGGGTTGCGGCGGAGCTTGGCGTGCATGGAAGTCGATGCGGCGTGGATTTCCATGGCCCTCCCTCCTGCTCGATGGCACAGAGCCTAGCTGGAAGTGCTTGCGCAATCTCCCGGTGACCGGGGTGAGCAGCAGGGTGCCTGCTGAAAAGGCAGGTGGTGATCCCGCTAAGCCGGCGCCTCGACGTCAATCACCCAGGTCACGCCGAAACGGTCCGTGAGCATCCCGAACCCCGGGCTCCATGCCGAGGCAGCGAGCGGCTCAATGATCTGGGCACCGTCAGCCAGTCCGCTCCAGAGCTTCTCCACTTCCTCCAAGGTTTGTCCGCGCAGGGACTGAAAGAAGGTGCGGTCGGTGATGGTGGTGCCGTTTTCACGGCGGGTGGTGCCGGCGGTCGCTTCGCCGTCCGCGCTGTCCGTGCCGGGGATGTCGTAGGCCATCAGGCGGAAACCGTCCGGGGTTGCGAGCTGACCGAACACGATCTTGTCCGCTCCCGGCACCTCGGGCGGCATGCCGAAGTCGCCGTAAGTGGCGGCGCTGATGCTGCCACCGAAGACCGATCGATAGAACTCAAGTGCCTGTGCTGCGGTTCCGCGGAAGTTCAGATGGGTAGTGGTGGTGATGCTCATGGGATAGATCCTTTGCCTGTACTAACGGTGGCTGTGCTTCGTCCGCGGGTTGCGGCTCTAAGCCCAGATTGAACCTAATAGCGGACAGGTAGTGTCCTCTTCTGCCGCCATACTGAAACCATGTCCGGAACCTCGTCCCGAATGCTCACACTGCTCTCGCTGCTGCAATCCCGCCGGGACTGGCCCGGGCAGGTGCTGGCCGAGCGCCTGGATGTGACCGCCCGGACCGTCCGCCGCGATGTAGACCGGCTGCGTGGGCTCGGTTATTCCATCGCTGCCGTCAAGGGGCCCGACGGCGGCTACCGGCTGGCGCCCGGCTCAGAACTGCCGCCGCTGCTCTTTGATGACGAGCAGGCGGTGGCAATCGCCGTCGCGCTGCAGAGCGCGCCCTCCAGTGGCGTGGATCTGGACGACGCCGCTGCCCGGGCACTGACGACGGTGAAGCAAGTGATGCCCTCCCGGCTGCGGCACCGCATTGAGGGAATCCGGTTTACCGATGCCGGCGCCTCCGCCCGCGTGGATCCGGCGGTCCTTGAAGCGGTCAGCACCGCCGCCGGGAGCCGGCGGATTCTCCGCTTCGACTACGGGGAGGATGAATCCCGCCCGCCCCGGCGCGTGGAGCCGCACTCCGTCGTCGCCCGGCGGGGCCGCTGGTACCTGATCGCCTGGGACCTGGACCAAAACGGGTGGCGGATCTACCGGCTGGATAAGATGACGCCGAAAACCCCGGCCGGAGCCGCATTTGTGCCGCGGCCGATCCCCTCCGGAGATGCAGGCACGTTCCTCGCCGCACGGTTGAAAGGCTCCGACGACGGCGACCGCTGGGCCTTTTACGGGGAGCTTCTCGTCGAGCTTCCCGCCTCCGCGGTTGCGCCGTGGCTGGGCGACGGTGAACTGGAGCAGGTATCCGATACCGCCTGCCGAGTCCGTGTTGGTTCCTGGTCCTGGGCAGGACTGATCGCCTGGGCAATGCGTTTCGACGCCCCGTTCGCGGTCCTTGGCCCCGAGGCGTTCACCGCCTCAGTTCCCGGTTTCGCTGCGCGGCTGGGCGCAGCCCGTCGGCCCGATGCCACGAGCCAGGCCGCACGGCCGTAGTCAGGATTCGTTGAGAACCTTGCTGAACAGCACATAATCGCCGTCCTGACCCGTAGTTTCATAACCCGCGGCCGTGTAGAGCCGTCGGGCCGGGTTGCTACGGTGAACGCCGAGTTTCACAACGCGAACTCCGCTTGGGGTTACCCCCTGCTCGAACGCCTCCAGAAGGAGCCGCCCGAGTCCCTGGCGGCGATGGCTGCCGAGGACATGGATCGAGACCAGGGTGGCGCTGTCATCCTGGAGGGTCCACATTGCATATCCAAGGTGCCGCCCGTCGTCGTCGACGGCAAACACCGTACGCTGGAGGCAGCCGATCCAGTCTGCGAGGTTCAACTCAATGGCGGACATCCACCCCTCAAGGCCATCCGGCTCGACGGTCTCCATGTACTCGAGCTCCTTGCTGAAGATGAACGGCAGATCGTTCACCTCGGCGGGGCGGAGGCGTGCTGGGGTGGTCATGGACTAGAGCATCTCACGTCGGGTTATTCGAGGCCGCCGGCGACGCGTCATTGCCCGATTGGTCCTCGGGCCAGGGCAAAACGGTCAGCGAAGGCCACTGAGCAAGCCATCTTTGAGTTTTCGCCTCGTACACTTCCCGAGGGGCAAGGACCGGGTTCGGCACGATCCGGCGCGCGAACAAGTCTTCGTAGCCGTGCGGCGCGTAGGTGCTGAGGTTGCCCGCCGGGTCGGACGTGACCGCGAAGCAGCAGGTCTTCGCGGCGAAATGATCCACCGCATCGGTGGTGCCGGTGAAAGGGACGGCCGGAACTTCGTCGAAGTAGAACAGGTCGTAGTCGCGAATGCCCGCCTGCGGATCCCTGCCCTCCAGCACATTCCATACGGTTTGGAACGACGCACCAGCCGTCAGCCACCAGTCGGAGACACCGAGCAGCGGCGCAAGCTGCAGAATTCTCCCGTTGACCGGGTTCTTCAGGATATGGGCCAGGAAAAGCTGCTCGTCATTGGTGGTCACCGCATCATCCTGCCTCATCACCAGCGGTTCGCCCCGCCGTCGGACGGGATGACTAGGCTATGGGGATGGCAACAGTAATCCTCGTGCGGCACGGCCGCACCACAGCGAACGCCTCCGGGCTGCTGGCCGGCCGGACCCCCGGCGTCGAACTCGACTCTGCAGGCCGAGAGCAGGCCGCGGTGACCGGGGACCGGCTCGCCGTCGTGCCCCTTGTCGGCGTGGTGTCGAGCCCGCTCGAGAGATGCCGGCAGACCGCACAGTTCATCCTGGACCGCCAGTCCGGCACCCCGCATGCCCCGGTGGAGCAGGAGCTGACCGAGTGCGATTACGGCTCCTGGCAGAACCGCACGCTGGAGGAGCTGGCGAAGGAGGAGCTGTGGAAGACAGTGCAGTCCCAGCCCTCCGCCGTCACCTTCCCCGGCGGCGAGTCCATGGCGGCCATGCAGGCGCGCTCGGTGGCCGCCATCCGGCGCCACGATGCGGCCTTCGAAGCGGAGCACGGGCCCGGCGCCGTATGGGCGGCGGTGAGCCACGGCGACATCATCAAATCGGTCCTCGCCGATGCACTGGGCATGCATCTGGATCTGTTCCAGCGCATTACCGTGGGACCGGCCTCTGTGTCGATCGTGCACTACGGCAAGGGGCGGCCCACCGTTTTTGCCACCAATACCGACGCCGGAGATCTCTCCTGGCTGGCCGTTCCTCCGGCGTCAGAGGATGCTGCGGTCGGCGGAGGCGCGGGACATGCGGCGCCTCAGGCCGAAGGAGCCTAAAGTAGTCCTATGCCTACAACCGTTCACGAGTTCGCCTGGCCTGACCGCGTCGTCGTCGGCACTCTCGGCGTCCCGGGGCAGCGCACGTTCTATCTGCAGGTGCGCACCGGAAAGCAGCTTGTCAGCATCGCCCTGGAGAAGCAGCAGTCCGCCCAGCTTGCCGAGAAGATCGACGAGATCCTCGACCAGCTCATGACCGTCGACGGCAATCCCTTCCACGTTCCCGCCAGCACTCCCCTCGAACTCGTCGACAATGACGACCTCGAGACAGTGCAGGAACAGTTCCGCGCCGGCGTGATGAGCCTGGGCTGGGACCCGACCACGGCGCAGCTCGTCATCGAGGCCTACCCGCTCGAAGAAGTGGACGAGGACGATGACGGCTTCCTTGAGGAGGATGAAGACGCCGATCCCGCCGAAGTGCTGCGGGTCAGCATGCCGGTGGGCACCGCCCGCGCATTTGCCAAGCGGACGCGGGAGGTAGTGGGCGCCGGGCGCCCCATCTGCGTGATCTGCGGCCAGCCGATCGACGCCGACGGGCACACCTGCACCTTCCCCGGGGCCTGATGCCGGCGCCGGATCTGGTGACCGCGGAGCTGACACTCACCGGCCGCATCACGACGGCGTCCAACGCCACCTTCCTGGGCAGCATCGGCGGCGCGTCCGTGGTCTACAAGCCGATCGCCGGCGAGAAGCCGCTCTGGGATTTTCCTGACGGGTTTCTGGCACACCGGGAAGTGGCTGCCTACCTGGTGTCGGAGGTGCTGGGCTGGAACATCGTGCCGCGCACCTGGCTGCGCGACGGCCCGCTGGGCGTTGGCATGGTGCAGCTCTGGCAGGACACCGATCCGGAGCAGACCGCGGTGGATCTGGTGCCGGTGGATGACATGCCGGAAACCGGCTGGAAAGAGGTTCTCGAAGGCGAGGACCAAAGCGGACAGATTGTTGCCCTCATTCACGAGGACACCCCGGCCCTCCGCCGGATGGCCGCGTTCGACGTCCTGGTCAACAATGCCGACCGCAAGGGTGACCACGTCCTCGCCATGGGCGGCGGGCACCGGTACGGCGTGGACCACGGGCTGACCTTCCATCACGAGCACAAGCTGCGCACGGTGCTGTGGGGATGGATCGGGGAGGCACTAAGCGCCGAGGAACTCGCAGGCATCGACCGGGTTCTCGAAGGACTGCAGGGTGAGCTGGGCCGGCAGCTGGCGGACCTGCTCACCGCTGAGGAGATTGCGGCGTTTGCTGCGCGCTGCGCCCGGTTGCGTTCAGCGGGCGTGTTTCCGGCTCCCAGCGGCGGCATGCCTGCCGTGCCCTGGCCGCTGTTCTAACGGCTTCCAGCGAAAACGGTGCGCCTATCCGCGGGTGAAGGCAAGGTACCGCCGAGCGGATTCCTGCACAATGCGGTCTGCGCCGTGCGGAATTATCCGGTCCCACCAGCCCCCGTACAACCGGTCGTAGCGCAGCGGTTCCAACCGGGCAGCGGCATCCTCCACTACCTCCGGCCGTTCGGGAATCTGGTTCGGATAGCTGTACAGAAAGGACACATGCGTACGGTCAGGGATGACATTGATGATGTCTGAGCTGAAGAGCGCTCCGCCGCCGGCCGGATCGCCGGACCAGTGCAGCACCGTGCCGCCGGGAAAGTGGATCCCCGCGCGGTAAAGGGTCAGGTCCCCGGCAAGCGCGAGGCTGTCCCCGCTCCAAAACTCCAGCGCGGGGTCGGGCCGTCCCACCCACTGCCTGTCCGCATTGTGCAGATACACCGGAGCATCGAATTCACGCGCCCACTCCACCATGGTGGTGTAGAAATGCGGATGGCTGACGGCGATCGCGGAGATTCCGCCCTCGGCACGGATCAGGGCGGCAAGCCCATCATCCAAGTACGCCTGGCAGTCCCAGAGCACATTGCCGGTTGCGGCCTTGATCAGCAGAGCACGCTGTCCAATCGCGAAGGACGGTTCACATCCGATTCCCAGGACACCCGGGCCCTGCGCATGAATTGTTCCCCGGTGCGAGGATCCGCGCAAACGTTCGAACGTTGTCCAGGCCTGCCCCGTCAGCGGCACGTACTGTCGTTCGTCGTCGCAAATGGGGCAGTCCCGGCGCTCCGCTCCGTATTGGGTTCCGCAGGTGACGCAGAGGGGAAGATCCGGTGCGGATGACATGGAACCTAATAAACCACAGTTCCGCCCGGGGTCACCGGACCGCCGGAGAGTCCCTGTTTGTTGCTCGCCTCCAGCTGGACTCCCAGACTGTGCAGCGGGTTCTCCAGCGCCATGGCCAGGTGAGGCACCACGGCTCCCTCAATCTGGTCCATGACCTCGCGGATATCCGCCCAGGCATTGACCGTGACCTTCAGCGTCAGATCCGGTTCCTCGGCAGTTCCGCGCAGCAGCGCCGTCGAATCGACCACACCGGGAATCCGCTCCGTGTCATCCTCGACGGCCGCGGCCAGCACTGACGGGTTGCAGACGGTGATGCCGCGGGCCGGGTTCTCCTGCAGCCTGAACGTGTCCGCCTCAACGCGCCGCGGGATCTGTGCCAGCATCCACCACAGCCCGAGGGTTCCCAAAATCAGTCCGGCGATCAGGACGCCACCGGGCGCATAGTCGGCCCCCGTAACGTCCTCCGGCGGTCCGGACAGGACGGGGCTTCCGGCTGTCCCTATCACTCCTGAAGCCAGCAGCAGGAGATAGACGCCTGCCGCCAGGCACAGCAGCGCAAGGATGGTCAGCCAAACACGGTTGGCGGTGCCTGCATGGTGGCGCATGGTGTTCCCCTTCAGTTGCCAGTGATCCTTCAGCGGCCGGGTCGGATCGAAACGGTAATGTTCGGCACCGGATCCAGGCCGGAGGCCTGAAGCCGGGAGCGTACGCCGTCGGTGACCCAGTGCTGCAGGTCGGCGGTGTCGTGCAGCGGCGTGCGCACGGACACATGCACCTCTTTGTCCGACGCCGTTGCCGAGGCCGTGGAAACGCCGTCGATATGTTCACAGGTGGCCGCAGCAAGCCGGGCAACAGCCCGGCGCGACATCACCGCACGGCTGTCGCCGCTGACCTCACGGATCGGGTCCAGGCGCAACGGAAGCGCGTGAAACTTTCCGGGCACCAGCGCTGCCAGCAGCAGCACCAGGCCGATGACGGTGAGGACGACGCCGGCGGTCCAGCTTCCGGGGCTGTTCCAGTTCAGCGTGGCAAGCCAGTCCGAAACCGCCGTGAAGAAGGGCGGCCACACCCCCATCGTGAGCCGGGCAACGGCAGCCCAGACCAGCACCACTCCCGCAGCCAGCAGCACCAAGCCGCAAATGATGGCGGGTACCGCGCGGCTGGGCCGGGGCCGCAGAGACACCGGCAGGTTGCCGCTCACTGCAGCCTCCGGCGGCCGTCAACGGGTTCATCCGGCCGCAGCCACGAGACGGTGACATCCACTTGGCGCACTTCCACACCGGTCATCTCACTGACCCGACTGGAAATCCGGTCCCGCAGCTGATCAGTGGCCTGCCGCAGGGGCACCGGATACGGCAGACCCACTTCCACCTTCAGCGAGGCAACGTTGCCGGCCAGTTCAACCTTGGCCTGGGGACGGGCGGACAGGTCCGCCCGCGCGCCGATGCCCAGAAAACCGCCTGAACTGCCGCCGGCGAACGTTTCGTCCGCCACGATTTGGGCGGCCACCTTCTCGAGGACCTTGCGGGCCATCACGGTGCGGCCGCGGTCGCCGACGTCGAGCCGCTGCCTGCGTGCGGCCGGGGACCTCGCGTCCTGGATTCCGGGTGCGCTCATCTGCTCGACGCTCTGCCGAACATGGCCTGGACATCAAGCTTCCCGTCGGCGGCCATGCCCACCAACAGCCCCACCAGGCCGAACAACACTGCCAGCAGGAAGGCGTACCAGCCTCCGAAGGCCAGCACGATTCCCAGGACGAGGCCCACTGCCAGGCACCATTTAGTTGCGGACATGTTGTCCTCCTTCGCTAGGTTGCCGGCGGCACCGCAGCACCTGTCCGGCGGATTTCTTATGCCGGAGCGTCATTCCAACCGGTCCGATGGTTTCTTGTTCGCATCCTGATCGTCGTCGGAATCGTCTTCCGGCAGGTGCACGTCGGTGACGTTGACGTTCACTTCGAGAACTTCCAGTCCCGTGGCGTTTTCGACGGACCGGATGACGTTGCGCCGGATCCCCTGGCTGACTTCCACGATGGAGTAGCCGTATTCCACCACGATGCTTACGTCGATTGCCGCCTGCCGCTCGCCCTTTTCGACGCTGACGCCGTTGCTGACGTTGGTCTGGGATCCGGGAATCCGCTCGGTCATGGAGCTGAACACGCGGCGTGCCGTATTGCCCATGGCATAAACACCGGGCACCTCACGGGTCGCCAGACCCGCGAGCTTCTGGACCACCGTCTCTTCAATGGTCGTGTCACCGTGCGGCGTATGCAGCGGTCCGGATTTGCGGGCCGGTTCCGTGTCGCTGACGCTGGTCACGGTGCCCGACGACGAGGCGCCGGTGCTCCCGCCCGATGAATGTCCGCTGCCCGGTGACGAGGACACCGGTCCGGAGGATGGTCCTGATGGTTTCTGGGCATCTGCCATGTCGCTCATCTCCTGCTTGGAACTGGTCCCGTTCGGGGAACGCTTGCGAGCTTAAAGACGCACTGCGGGGGTAATCGTCACGCCGTTTGGCAAACTTCCCCCGCCCGCGTCCGTTGTGCCCGCGCACTGTTCCGCCCGCGCGGACGCTCTGGGATTATTTGGAAGGGACCGGCGTCTGCCGGACCGGACAGGGGCGCCCATGGCTGCGGCTGAATCGCCGGACGAGTCCGGCACTGTTACGCGGTCCCGCAGCATGGTATCCGCCCCCGGGTACAAGGGGCTGGATGAGGCCACTGTGGTGGCGCGTGCCCAGGACGGAGATCTATCCGCCTTCGAACACCTGGTGGAGTCTTATCAGGGACGCCTGTTCCGTCTGGCATACCGGCTGCTCAATGACCGGGGTGACGCAGAAGACGTTGTGCAGGACACCCTGACCGCCAGCTGGCGTGCCCTTCCCGGACTGGACCGTTCAAGCGCCTTCGGCAGCTGGGTCTACCGGACAGCTACCAACCGGTGCCTCGACGTTCTCCGCCGCCGCACCGCCCATCCTGAAGACAGCGTCGATCTAACCGGACTTTGGCCTGCAATCGGTCCGCTGTCCGGAGATCCGCACCGGACAGCGGAACTGGCGGCCCAGTTCGAGTGTTTGTCCCGGGCACTCGCGGAACTTCCGCCCGACCAGCGTGCGTGCTGGCTGCTGCGCGAAATGCACGACCAGAGCTACGCGGAAATAGGCGCCACCCTGGGAATAGGAACGGGCACGGTGCGCGGCCGGTTGGCACGGGCACGGGAAAAACTCGCGGAGGCGATGATCCAATGGCATTAGAGATGCGCGCTGGCCAGGTTGACTGCGGACGCACCGTCAACCGAATCTGGCAGGACATGCTGCAGCCGCCGGACCGCCACACCCGGTCCTGCCCGGACTGCCGAACCGTCCGTGCCGATTTGGAGCCGCTGTTCAGGGCCACGAACGTGCTTCGGGACCACGACCTGCGGCACCCGGGTCTCCGGCCGCCGTATGCGCTGAAGGAAAGGGTCCTGGATGCGGCCTTCCTGCAGATGCGGCGCAGCCCCCGGTTGTTCCTGGGCGGCACCGCGGAGGGAAGGGTGGAGATCAGCGAAGCGGCCCTCGCCGCCGTCGTGCGCGACGCAGCCCGCGCCATAGGAGGTGTGCGCGCCCGCCGCTGCCGCATTCACCATGAGCCGGAAACAGGTGCCGGGCTGCTGATCCATCTGCGCACTGCAGTGGCCCCGGGAGTCGACATCTGCCGGGCCATGGACTTCCTGCGCCTGACCATTCACGACGCCGTTGAAATGTCCGTGGGCGTTGCACCGCAGGCGGTCCATTTGACGGTAGAGGATCTGTACGATGACTGACCGGCCGCTGCGCGGCAAGGTGATCGGCAGTTCGGTGATAGCTTCTGTGGCCGCACGGGCCGCAAGGGAGACACCCGGAATCCTTCGGTTGGGGCCCCCGCTGGGGCAGCTGGTGGCGCGGGTCCGTTCGGCAGCCCGCAACACCCTGCGCCGGGTTCCGGATACGGGCTACCGGACGAGCCGGGACGGGGTTTTTGCCGCCGTCTCCTACGGCCGTGCAACCGTTGACGTGGAGGTGGCCACGGATGCCCGGTTCAATGCCCTGGAAGTTGCGGCTGACCTCCAGGAACGCGTCCGCCACGCCCTGCGCAGGACCGGAGTTGCAGTCAGTTCGGTGAACGTCACCATCCTCGCCATTGAGGACCCGCCGCCCCCTGCAGCCCCGGGGCGGTGAACCGCGCTTGGGACCGTGGCAAGGCAACTTCACGCAGTGGGCACCGGTGTGGGCGGCGGTGCGCGGGCTGGGAAGCACCCTGGACGGGGACGCGGTGCTGATGGCCCCTTTTGGCGGGGGCGCACCGCAGTATGTGGTTACCTGGCCCGGGCGGAACACTCCCCGGGCCGCCGCGGAGGTCTCCGCGACCCCCGGCGCCCGGCTCACGCTGGTGACCGATGATGCGGACACGGCAAGGGAGTTTGCCGCCGGGCAGGGACTCGCTTCGCTGTCCACGCTGGCGCTGATGACCGCTGATCCCGCAGACCTTCCCCAGGTTCCCCAGCTGCCCGAAGGTGCAGACCTCACCCTGGCGGAATCCCGGGACTATTCGGTGGTGGAAATCAGTGCCTTCGGGGAACCTGTGGCCCGCGGGCGGATTGCACGGGGCGAAGGGTTTGCCGTGTTCGGCGGCATCGACATCCGCCGGCCGGACCCCGACCACACCATGGAAACCGCGGTGCTGGCGGCCCTGGCCGAGGAAGCAGCAGTGCGGGACCTGCCGCTGATCCTGATGCCGGCCCTGCCCAAGTCCGGGTTCTGGTATGCCCGCCAGGGATGGAGCACGGCGGCGGAAGTGCTCACCTTCATGCGCACGCTGGACGCCTAAACTTTTCGTCATGTTTTCACTAAACAGACAAAAATATCCACGATGCGGAAGGCAGCGGAAAGAAAGAGTGTAAGCTCCAACGCATCGATGCATCGGCTGACAACCCAGCCGTCTCACCACTCGTAGGGAGAAACACCATGGCCATTGATGTGAGCGACATGTCCCCCGCCCCGGGGGCCGAGAAAATCCTGACGCCGGATGCGCTGGCGTTTATCGAGGAGCTGCACCACCGGTTCCGGCCCACGCGGGACAACCTGCTGGCAGCCCGGGCTGACCGCCGCAACCGCATCGCGGCCGGAGAAAGCCTGGATTTCCTGCCCGAAACCGCCAGCATCCGTGAGGGCGACTGGAAAGTGGCTGAGGCCCCCGCTGCCCTGACCGACCGCCGCGTGGAGATGACCGGCCCGGCATCGCCGGCCAAGATGGCCATCAACGCACTCAACTCCGGAGCAAAAGTGTGGTTGGCGGACTTGGAGGACGCCCACACCCCCACCTGGCACAACGTGGTGGACGCCGAATACAACCTCTACCGGGCGGCGAGGGGGGACCTCTCCTTCACCTCGCCCGAGGGCAAGGAATACACGCTGCGCACGGACGTGCCGCTCGCCGTGCCCGTTGTACGGCCCCGCGGCTGGCACCTTCCGGAAAAGCATGTAACGGTCGACGGCGAACCCGCCGTGGGCGCGCTTGTGGACTTTGGCCTGCACTTCTTCCACAACGCCCGGCAGCTCCTCGACAACGGCCAGGGACCCTACTATTACCTGCCGAAGATGGAAAGCCATCTGGAGGCCCGGCTCTGGAACGACATCTTCACCTTCTCCGAGGAATACGTGGGCATCCCTCAGGGTACGATCCGCGCCACCGTCCTCATTGAGACCATTCCCGCCGCCTTCGAGATGGACGAAATCCTCTACGAACTGCGGGACCACGCCTCCGGCCTCAACGCAGGCCGCTGGGACTACCTCTTCAGCATGATCAAGGTCTTCCGCGACTCCGGCAAGGATTTCCTGTTGCCGGACCGCGCCGACGTCGCCATGACCGCACCGTTCATGCGCGCCTACACGGAGCTGCTGGTCAGCACCTGCCACCGCCGCGGAGCCTTTGCCATGGGCGGCATGGCAGCCTTCATCCCGAACCGGCGGGAACCGGAAGTCACGGCCAAGGCCTTCGAAAAGGTGACGGCGGACAAGACACGGGAAGCCAACGACGGTTTTGACGGGTCCTGGGTGGCCCACCCGGACATGGTTCAGACCTGCCGAGAGGTGTTCGACTCCGTCCTCGGGGATAAGCCGAACCAGGTGGACAAGCTGCGCGACGACGTCTCCGTCACGGCCAAGGACCTGCTGGACGTCTCCACGGCGGAAGGCGCCATCACCGAGGCCGGCCTGCGGTCCAACCTGTATGTGGCCGTGGCCTACACGGCCGTCTGGCTCTCCGGCAACGGTGCCGTGGCCATCCACAACCTCATGGAGGATGCAGCCACCGCTGAAATCTCCCGCTCACAGGTGTGGCAGCAGGTGCATAACGGCATTGTCCTGGAGGACACCGGAGCCACCGTGACCCCGGAACTGGTGGAACGCCTGCTGGCCGAAGAAACCGAGCGCCTGCGCAGCGAGGTTCCCGAGGATCAGTTCACCCGCTTCTACGCTCCGGCGAGCCAGCTGATTGCAGATATCAGCCTGGCCGACGACTACGTGGACTTCCTGACCCTGCCCGCCTATGAGCTGATCGACTGAGGACCCGCCCGCAGCTCCGGTGCCGCTTCCGGGGCTGCGGGCAGGTAGCCCCGCGCCCACTGGTCCACTACCGCGTAGGCACGCCGGCGCACCGGCTTTGCGGACAGGAAAACATCGTGCAGGGCGTCCGGCACCCGCGCCACGGTCACGCAGTTTCCCAGCGACAGTGCCCGGTTGGCCACCACGTCCACGTCCAGTGCGACGTCGGCCTTTTCGGCGTCGGCTGACCACCGGGGTTGCAGATAGCTCTTGTCGGAGAGCAGCACGAGCACGGGAATGTCGAGGCGGAGCCCCTGGGCGACCACAGCCTGGGCGCGGAACACCGCGTTGAGGAACGCAACGGTGCCCGGAAACCCCCGCAGCGGACGCCACAGAAGGTTGTAGGTCCACTCTCCGCCGAAGGCGGAAAAGACGGCGCGGGCGTAGTTTCCGGCGTCCACCGGAGGCAGCGGTGCGAGGGGGTGCCGTTGTGCCTCCCTGCCGATCAGCGGCGAGATGATCCGCCTGCCCAGTTCCGTAGCCTGGAATTCGAGCCACGGACTGTTCAGCACCAGGGCCGAGGCCGCCCCCGGATGCCGGGAAGCCCAGAGACTCAGGGTGAGCCCGCCGGTGGAATGCCCCAGCAGAATCAAGGGCCGCGCAGGCGTCCCGGAATCTGCGGCTTGGCCGGCATTCGGCGGGACGGGCCTCCCCATCGCGGCGAGCGCCGCGGCGATGTCGGCGTCGTACCCGGTAAGGTCCGTGGTGAATCCGGGGCTTTGCCCCGGACGGAGGCTACGGCCGTAGTTGTGCAGATCCAGGGCATAGAAGCGCATCCCGGCCTGCGCCCAGTACCGGGCAAGTTCGGTCTGGAAAAAGTAGTCCGACCATCCGTGCACATAAAGGACATCGCCGGCGCCGGCGCGCTCCCCGCCGGGCGGGGTGTCAGCGGGCGAGTAGCGGACCAGTGTTGCCGGAGCGCCGTCGGGCAGGTCAAGCGTCAGCTGCTCAAAGCCTTCACCGAGAATGTCAGGCTGCCAGTCTGCCCGGGACGACCGGTTCCGTTCTTGCAAGACAAAAGTTCCCTTCATGCCGCTTGCCCGGAGACCGGATGGCGTCCGCGCGGCTACCGTCCATGCTCCCGCGCCGCCGAGTCTGCGGTCAACGCAGCCGGGCGGCAGCGCCGCTTGGCCAGCGCACGGAGCGAGTGAGGTTATTGCCGGGGATCTTTGGCAAGATGGCAGCATGACCCCGACCCCTCTCCGTACATCTCCGCTCCCGGCCGCAGAGGTGCGGGCACTGTCCCGTGCACTTTCCGCGGGCGACGTGACCGTTTTTGTTGACGGGACTGCGCTGCGCCTGCCCGCTGCCGCCCGCGATGCTGTGCTGGACCTGCTCGCACGGCTGGGCCGGGGTGAAGGCGTTGTGGTGGCCTCCGACGACGGGGCCGAGCCGGCGGCATCCCGGCCGGCGGCGCAGCCGTCCGGTGCACCGTCAGGGCCGACAACCCCGGGTGCCCGGAGCGGCTCCAACATTCCCCTCCTGACGACATCGCAGGCTGCGGCGGCGGCGGGGATCTCCCACACGTATCTGCGCAATCTCACGGATGCGGGAATCATCCCCGTTGAATACCGCGGCACGCACCGCCGCATCCGCCTGTCCGACGTCGAAGCCTGGCTTCAGGCGCAGCAGGCGGCCAGGCCGGCACGGACACAGGACAGCGGCGCACAAGTTGAGGAGTGAGGGCTCCACTCCCCTATGCTGGGGAGAAACCCGGCGGTTGCCCGCCTCACCTGCAATGCAACGGAGCTAGCTGTGATTATCGGTATCCCCAAGGAAATCAAGAACAACGAATTCCGGGTGGCCATTACGGCCTCCGGCGTCCATGAGTTCACGACCCGCGGGCATCAGGTGCTGGTGGAATCCGGCGCGGGCACAGGTTCCAGCATCAGCGATGCCGAATATGCCGGGGCGGGTGCCTCAATTCTGGATTCGGCTGATGATGTCTGGAACCAGGCCGATCTCATCCTGAAGGTCAAGGAACCGGTGGAATCGGAATACCGGTTTTTCCGTCCCGATCTGGTGCTGTTCGCCTACCTGCATCTGGCGGCCGCACCCGAACTGACGAGGGCACTGCTGGCATCGGGAATGACGGCCATTGCCTATGAAACAGTGCAGGAAGGACGGGTGCTGCCGCTGCTGGCACCCATGTCCGAGGTGGCCGGCCGGCTCTCCGTCCAGGTGGGCGCACAGTGCCTGACGTCCCCGGCCGGAGGTCCCGGACTGCTTCTTGGCGGCGTGCCGGGCGTTCGTCCGGCAAAGGTGGTGGTCCTCGGCGCCGGAGTGGCAGGCACCAATGCTGTGGCGGCGGCAGCGGGCGCCCACGCCGACGTCTCCGTCCTGGACATCAACATTGACCGGCTGCGCCAGCTCGATGCCCAGTACGCCGGCCGGATCCGCACCATCGCGTCCAACGCCTTTGAAATTGAGCGTGCGCTGGCGGATGCCGACCTGGTCATTGGTTCGGTGCTCATTCCGGGAGCCCGGGCCCCGAAGCTGGTCACCAATGACATGGTCTCGCGGATGAAGCCCGGCAGCGTCCTGGTGGACATCGCCGTGGACCAGGGCGGATGCTTCGAGGACTCCCGGCCCACCACCCACGAGGATCCGACCTACCGGGTCCACGGGTCCCTGTTCTACTGCGTGGCCAATATGCCCGGCGCGGTGCCCAACACCTCCACGTATGCGCTGACCAACGTCACGCTGCCCTACGCCGTCGCACTGGCCGACCGCGGCGTCCGCGGCGCGTTTGACGCTTCCCCGGCGCTGGCCCGCGGACTGAACATCGCCGGCGGCAAGGTGGCCCATGCCTCAGTGTCCACGGCGCTCGGCCTGGAGCTGACGGAGGACTGGGCAGCGCTCGTCCCGGCCTGATGCGGAAACGCGCGGACGGCGGAACATTCCCGGCCGTCCGCGCACCGGGCGCTAGCCTTCAGTGAAATGGGTGGCGGCAGGTTCACCGTTCAGCCGCTCAACTATTTCGCCCGCCAGGACCCGCACCTTGACGTTGCGGCTGTTGGAGGCCCGCCGCAGGATGTCAAAAGCCTCCTGCTGAGTGCAGCTGCTTTGTCCCATGATGATGCCCACGGCCAGATCTATGGTGGTCCGTGAGGCAAGCACACCCTGCAGATCCTCCACGGTGGCCGCATGCTGCGAGACCCGCACCGCCAGAAGCAGGGCCTGCGAGGCTTCGGCGGCGTAAGTCTGGGCGACGCGGCGGAAGTCCTCGTCGAAAACATCCGGACTCTTGGCGTACAGATTCATTGCTGCTTTGGCATGCCCGCCCAGCTTGAGCGGAACCGCATACATGGACCGGATGCCGTAGTTCCGGATGCAGTCCATGTACTCCGGCCAGCGGCTGTCGGTGGCAGCATTGCGCACGTGCACCTCGGCCTGGATCCGGATCGCGTGCAGGCACGGCCCGTCCCCGAATGCGTACTGGAGTTCATCCATCTGCAGCGCCTCGCTGCCGCTGCTGGCCACGGTGAACTGGTGGTCGCGCGAGCGCTGGAAGGTGATACCGCAGTATGTGGTTCCCCGAAGGGAAAGAGATGACGCCGTCAGAACCGCAAGTTCAGATAGAAAGTCCTGCACATCCTCGTGATGAACGAGCAGATCCTGCAGTTGTGCCCACGGGGCCCTTGTGGTGCTTGAGTCGTCCATGATTCCTCTGCTGGCACATGCCACATCGGAGAGGACGGCGGCAGTATGCGATGGCGGGCGGCAAGCCCGGGCGCGGAATTGTCTGCCGTGCCGTTTGATATTACGATAAAAATTTCACGGTCAAGACGCGGCCATGGCTTTCTGCGCACCCTCCAGCAGAGGATACCCATGGATCCTGCAGTTCAAATTCCCGTCTGTCACCAGTGCGGTGTGGACGATTTTCTCATTTTTGAATCCTTCACCCCGGCGGCAGGCGATACACCTGCTATGGCCAACTACACATGTTCCGTGTGCGAATCCTTCGCAGGACACTTCGTTCCGGCCGGCTGGTTCCCTCCCGGATGGGGCAAATGAGCGCTTCGACCGACCGGTCCGCGCCCGGATATGTTCCCCGGCTGCTTTCCGCCGCAGCGTTCCTCACCAACCGTGCCACCGAAGAATCCCTGGCGGAGCTGCGCCTTACCCATGAACGCACGCTCATCCTGCGGCTGTTGGCCGAATCTCCGGCAACGGAGGATCAGCTCTCCGCGAGTTCAGGGCTGCCCGCCGCCTGCGTCCGCGACTGTCTGGTGGCCCTCCAGCCTTGCGGGTACATCACCTCAGGCTCCGGAGGCCAGTGGACGATCACTGCCTCCGGGGAGAGCATCAGCGCACAGGCCACCCACACCGAAACCCAGCTCATGCTCCTCGCCGACACCGACGTCGAAGGCTTGCGGGCTGAACTGCACGCCCTGATCAGGGCCCTGACGCCGCCCCGCTGAGCACAAACCCGGTTAACGACGAAAGGGGAAGCCAGGCGGTGACTACCGCCTGGCTTCCCCTTTTGAAAGATGCTGCCCGGTTTCCGGCGCAGCGTCCCGGTTACGGAACCATCGTCGGGAAGCGCTCCCAGACGCGGTGGCTTGCCAGCAGTCCGCTGACGCCTGCCGTTACCTCGGCAGGGGTTCCCACCACAACGCCGGGGGCGTCCACAGGAACACCTGCGGCCATGAGGACCGAGCCGCCGTCGCCCAGTGCACCAATGGCCTTGGCATGGCGGAAGGCCTCAGCCAGGAGCATGGTGACGCGCGGGTCAAGGGACGGATGACCCTCGGGGTTGCCTGCCTTGGCATCCAGGCTGTCGACGGCGTCGGGAGCCGGGGCGCCCGTTGCCGCCACCACAATGGCGTCAAACTCGGTGGAGCGCGCGGTCAGGTAGGTCCGCTGGATGGTAACTTCGCCGCCCAGCTTGCCGCCGTGCGGAGCGATCACCAGCGGAACCATGCCCTCGGCGGCGACAGCGGAGAGCACTTCGTTCAGCGCACCCAGGTCCGTTGCGTCGTCGGCCACAACGCCAACCAGACGGCCGGCCACGGGCCAGGTGCCGCCCAGCTGGCTCAGCGCCGGGCTCGGCGGGGTGTCTTCAACGACGACGCTCGGTGCCGGCGCTTCAAGGCCCAGACCGGTTGCCACCTCGGTGGCGAGGCGCTCGTCAATGTTAGCCAGGGACTGTAGCTGACGCAGCCGGATGTTCTCCTCGTAGCACTTGCCGAGTTCAAACGTGTAGGCCTGCACCACATGGTCCTGCTCCACCGGAGTCAGCGAACGGAAGAACATCCGCGTCTGGCTGTAGTGGTCATCGAAGGTTGCCGGATTTTCGCGGACCTTGCGGGACGCCGGCACCTCGGTGGGGACATCGATGAAGGCGCCCATGTCCGCGCCGGCCATGAAGGGGCAGCCGCCGTCGAGGGAATTGGGCTGGTACGGAGCAACCCCCGAGTGGTCCGCGTCCTGGTGGAACCCGTCGCGGAGCATGTCGTTGACCGGGGCGTGCGGACGGTTGATCGGAATCTGGGCAAAGTTCGGACCGCCCAGACGCGTCAGCTGCGTGTCAATGTAGGAGAACAAACGGCCCTGCAGCAGCGGATCATTGGTGACATCGATACCCGGCAC
Source organism: Arthrobacter sp. 9E16 (assembly GCF_002929435.1). Taxonomy (NCBI): domain Bacteria; kingdom Bacillati; phylum Actinomycetota; class Actinomycetes; order Micrococcales; family Micrococcaceae; genus Arthrobacter; species Arthrobacter sp. 9E16. Next base: position 1,029,847 of record NZ_PJIU01000001.1, read on the forward strand.
CAGGTGTCCGGGGTGGAAGGCCACCTGCTCCGTTTCCGCGAAGAAGTTCGTGACATTGGCGTTCAGTGTCATGGTGCCGATGATCTGCACCGGAGCCAGTTCCTCGGGAACCAGCTTGGTGGGATCGAGGAGGTCGATGCCCTCGAACATTTCGTCTTCGGTGTCCGGGAAGACCTGGATGCCCAGATCCCACTGCGGGAAGGCGCCGGCTTCAATGGAGTCTGCGAGGTCCCGGCGGTGGAAGTCGGGGTCCATGCCGTTGATGATCTGTGCTTCTTCCCAGACCAGCGAGTGCACGCCCTGCCGCGGCTTCCAGTGGAACTTCACCAGCGTGGTTTCGCCGGCGGCGTTGACCAGGCGGAAGGTGTGAACGCCGAAGCCCTCCATGGTGCGGTAGGAGCGCGGGATGCCGCGGTCCGACATGTTCCACATGGTGTGGTGCTGTGCTTCGGTGTGCAGGGAGACAAAGTCCCAGAAAGTGTCATGGGCACTCTGCGCCTGCGGAATTTCGCGGTCCGGGTGCGGCTTGCCGGCGTGGATGACATCAGGGAACTTGATGGCGTCCTGGATGAAGAACACCGGAATGTTGTTGGCAACCAGATCATAGTTGCCCTCGTCGGTGTAGAACTTGGTGCTGAAACCGCGGGTGTCACGGACGGTGTCCGCGGAACCGCGGGAGCCCAGGACCGTGGAGAAGCGGACAAACACCGGCGTTTCGGTGCCCTTGGCGAGGAAACCTGCCCGGGTGACGCCTTCTGCGGCGCCGTTGGCAACAAACACGCCGTGGGCAGCTGCGCCGCGGGCATGGACTACGCGCTCGGGGATGCGCTCGTGGTCAAAGTGAGTGATTTTTTCCCGCAGGTGATGGTCCTGCAGAAGGATCGGTCCGCGGGGACCTGCCTTGAGTGAATGGTCCGTGTCGCCGAGCCGGGCACCCTGTGCGGTGGTCAGGTACCGGCCGCTCTGCGCGTTGGAGGATTTCGGCGCTCCGGTGGGAACGCCGGTGGGTGAGACCGTTTCTGGTCCGTCCTGGTCAGGCTTCGGGGGCAGCGGTTCCCGCGGCTCGGTCGGCTCGGCCAGTTCCGGAGCCTGCGGCCCCGGTACGCCCGGAATCGAACCGCCGGGTACGGATGTGCTCTTGTCAGACATGTAGCCTCCATCATCGTTCGAACCAGACGCCGCCCAAATACGGCGGCCTCTAGACACCCTACTAAATTAGTAAGCCTGCTGACACTTATTTGCTGTCACCGATTCCACTAATTCCAGCCAGCCTTCGGTTATCCGCTCCAGCGGCATCCCCGCACTGCGATGCAGATGCAGCAGCAGCCCGGCTTCCAGGAAGGACTCCAGCTGGTAGGCGGTCAGCTCCGGATCGCGGATCATCGGAAGGGCGGACAGGAGCATCCTGAGATGGCTCAATTCGAGCTGGCGGGCCGGATGCCGGTAGTGCATCAAGGCATCGACGTCGGCCGCCCGCCGCAGCTCCCCGGTGATATCCAGCGCCTGGATCCGTGCAACCCCGAATGCCCGCAGGCGTTCCAGCGGCGGCGCTCCCGGTCCCAGAGGTGCGGGACCGGCCATATAACCTTCCTGAAAGTCCCGTTCTGCGTGGTCAAGCAGTGCCCGCATCACGCCGGCACGGCTGCCGAAGCGCCGGAAAACGGTTCCCTTTCCCACGCCTGCACGGCGTGCCAGATCGTCCATGGTGAGTGCTTCCGCACCCCGCTCGGAAACCATTTCCAGCGCGGTGTGCAGCAACAGGCTGCGGTTTCTTGCCGCATCCAGACGCTCACATCCGCCGCCCGCGCTCTCTTCCCTGCCTGCCTGCATGCGCGCCAGTCTAACCCCCGCGGAATAAAAGCGGACCGTGGTCCGCTTATAGTCTTAGATGCAATACCTGTGCCTCAAACCGGCACGGTCCCTGATAGGAGTTTCCTTGAGCACTAAAGTACTTACCCTGGTCGGCAGCCTTCGGGCCGGTTCCGTCAACCGTCAACTTGCCGAAACGGCCGTCCTGAACGCCCCCGAGGGTGTTGAGATTGTCATCCATGAGGGCATCGGAACCATCCCGTTCTACAACGAAGACATCGACGTCGAGGGCTCCATTCCCGAAGCCGCTGCGGCGCTGCGCAAGGCAGCTGCTTCCTCCGACGCCCTGCTGCTGGTGTGCCCGGAATACAACGGAACAATGCCCGCTGTCCTGAAGAACGCCATTGACTGGCTTTCACGCCCGTTCGGCGCTGGTGCCATTGCCGGCACCCCCGCAGCCGTGATCGGTTCCGCCTTCGGCCAGTTCGGCGGGGTCTGGGCCCATGATGACGCCCGCAAGTCCCTGGGAATTGCCGGTGCCCACCTGGTGGAGGACGTACGCCTGTCCATTGGCGGCTCCGTGACCCGCTTCGCCGAGATCCACCCCAAGGATGATGCCGAGGTGGTGGAACAGGTCCGCAGCGTGGTTTCGTCGCTTGCCGGGGCTTCCGCCTCCACCGCTGCCTAGCAGCCCCGCAACGCCAAAGGGACGGACCTGCTGCTGCCGCAGTTGGGTCCGTCCCTTTTTGTGTCTCAGTCTTTTGTGTCTCAGTCCGGTTTTGTGTCTCAGTCCGGGAAGTTTATTTCCTCAATCCCAGAAGCCGCCGGCCCAGGCCGCGTCCCGCAGGTAGTCACGTGCGGGACCAACGTCCCAAAGCTCTCCGCTGGAGGCAACAATCCCCTTGTCCCGCAGGTCTTCAACAACGTCTTCGGAGCACCCAAGGGCCTCTGACAGGTCTTGGGAAGTCGACGCTACTATGAACTCGTTGCGGCTTGTCACGGGGTCTCCTTCTGGTAGGGCTTGATCGTTGCCTAGTGCCGGTCCAGCAGTGCCGCTTCGCGTTCCGTGCTCCAACTGCGTGCATACAGGCCCAGTGCGGCCTCCTCCCGCAGTGAAAGCCCGAGTCGGTTCAGCAGCATGTGCGCCTGATACACGGTCAAATGCTGTGCGCTCCTGCTGAGCCGGGCTTTGTCCGCCCGGTAGAGGTAATTGTCGACGCTCCTGAACCAGCGGCGGCGCCAGTTCTCCACTGCGTTTTCGGCAGCGGTGGCAGCCATCAGACGGTGGGTAGGCGTCACCTTCGCGGCAACCTGAATGGTCATCGCCTCCCTGACACTTCCGGCCCGCTGCCCAAAGCCGGCCGTGCAGCTGCGCAAATGGCTGTCCCAGTAGTAGTCCCAGGAGATTCGCCGCCGGTCCGGCCAGCTTGCCGAGTGGGGGCCCTTCATCATGGCGCGGGCGGAATCGAACAGCAGGAGCGATCCGAAGGCCCACCTGTTCTGGACCTTCGGAAACCTGACCGTGGCCCAGGCTCCCAGCTCCGAGGAGAGTTCAAAGACCTCTTCCGCCAGGGCCAGTCCTTCCAGGCCCCCGTATTTGGCCAGATCAGCCTCGAGCCTGGGATTCTGATGTTCCGCTCCGCCGGGACCCAGACGGTCCGTGGCCGGATCGCTGATCTGCTGGGTCATTTCGAGATGGCCAATGACGCCGCTGGCCTGATCCCGCAGCGCGCCCAACAGGGGCGTCAGCCGCTCAAAAATTTCGGGTTCTCCAAGGAACCGGACCCGCACATGCGCGTTGGCCGGTTCCAGGCACCTCGTGTAGTACCACCTGCTGGCCCCGTAGGCCTGTGCTTGGGCCGCCAGCGGGGTAACCAGTTCTCCAATGATGCCGTCCGCTACATCGAAGCCCCCGGTGTAGAAGGAGACTGTCCACCATTGTGCCGTCGGGCGAGTTCGTGAGGCGTTTCGAACTGCTGTCAGCTGTGTCATGGCGTGAGTCCCCTCCGGGGTTGGTGCTTGGTTACCGCCGCTGAGCGGGGTCTTGCTGGTTACTCGTTGTAAATCAAGTTGCTTTCCCCCTGAGGGGATTCCCTAGATCCAGTCCCAAACTTTGGTCATCTTCATTCCCCTCCTGTACCTGCGGCCGATGTGCCGGCCTGTGCGGTTGGTTGACTCCGAAAGCTTCCCCCGCTGCGCAACGCCTCGTCTACCCTTTCCGGTGCCCGGTTCCTGTCATGGCCCCTTTGGCCCTTGCCTGTCATTTATTTGCCTCTGCTCTTGACGAATCGGCCGCATGTCAACAAGGAATATGGCGGATATCCGGTCTTTCTGTGCCAGCTTCCCTGTGATGGCATTAAGCGGTCATGGCAGTCTTTTCGCGGCGGCTATTCTTCCGGCAGCTTGGCCCGCAGGATGTCCCGGATGTAGTTCCGGTTCATGGCAGCCACCGAGAGTCCGTCACCGCCGTAGTGCTCCACGCACATCGGACCGTCAAACCCTGCCTCCAGGGCCATGCCAATGGCCTCCCGATAATTGATGAATCCGAGGGCCAGCGGCGCCGGTGCCGAGGCGTAGGCACCGGTGGCGGGATCGTGATCCCGGAAGTAGTTCTTCAGCTGCCAGTAGTTGGTGTGCGGGAGCATCTTGACCAGCATTTCGCGCCAGTCCTCAACCGGACGGTGGAGGCGCACAATGTTGCCGATGTCGGGGCAAAGCCCCACGTTGGGCAGATCCACCGCTTTCACCAGCTGAACGGAGCTGTCCGCCGTTCCCAGGAAGGTGCCTTCATACATCTCCAGCGACAGGCTCACTCCGCGTGTCGCCGCATACTCGCCCAGCTCCCTGAAGCGCCCGGCCGCCTTGTCCCGGTTGGCGGTTGTGTCCTCGTCCTCGATTCCCTTGGCGAGCCAGAACCAGGTCGCGTCCTTCTGCTCCTGCGTGAGGGGATCATGCAGTCCCAGGCAGACCATGGGTGCTTCGAGGTCCGCCGCCGCGTCTATGGTCCGCTTGGTGTAGGCCATGTTCCGCTGCGCCTGCTCTTCATCGGCGGTGATCACACTTTTGCGGGTGACGGCGAGGTCGCTGAAAGCGAGCCCGTAGGAACGTGCCGTCTCCAGCAGCTGACGGCGCCCGCCGGCGTCGAGGTCCCCCGCCCGGACCCATGAATCCGTCAGGTCGACGTGGTCGAACCCAGCCACCCTGACTTCCCGCAGGGTCTGTTTCCAGGCCTGCGGCCCGGCCTCGGTGCGGTCCAGACCGTCCTGCGTTACTCCCGTGAAGTTGAGCAGGGCCGCTCCGATGGGCCATGTCTCGGGTGTGTACGTCATGTTCTTCTCCTTGCGTTGGTCGATGATGCGGGTTAATGGGCGGGTTCACACCATGTGCTTGCCGCCGTCGATGAAGTACGAGGCGCCGTTGATGAACCCCGCCTCTTCGCCCACCAGGAAATTCACCAGGGCGGCAACTTCGGACGGGCGGCCAACCCGCTGCACGGGAATGTCTCCGGACAAAGCGGCCTTGCGGTCCTCGCTGAGCGGACCGCCCATGATGTCCGTATCGATGGGTCCCGGGACAACGGCATTGCAGGTGATGCCGTGCGGCCCGAGCTCCCGGGCTGCACCGCGGGTGAGCCCCAGCACGGCTGCCTTTGCCCCCGCGTACCCCGTCTTCGAGAAGGTCCCGCCGCCGTCGTACGCCGTTATGGACGAGGTGTTCACAATGCGTCCGCCGCAGCCGCCGTCGATCATGCGGCGGGCTGCAGCCTGCATCATGAGCAGCGTTCCCGTGGCGTTGGCGTCCATGACGCGGGTCCACAGTTCTTTCGTGAGCTCGAAGAGGGTGTGCGGGCTGGCGATTCCGGCAAGATTGACCAGTGCAAGCACCGGAGGCAGCTCCTCATCCATTCGGACAAAGGCTGCCTCCACCGAGGCGGGGTCCGCCACATCAACGGCTATGCCCAGGACGGGCTGCACCGCTTCCGCCGCGAGCTCTGCGGCAAAGGAGTGCACTCCTGCCTCGTCCAGGTCCAGCACAGCCACGGCCCAGCCTTCCCTAACAAGACGGCGGGCAACGTGGCGGCCGATCCCGCGTTCGCTGCCCGTGCCCGTGACAACTGCGGTCCGGCGTTCCGGAAAAATGGCCATAAAAACTCCTCAAGGGGTAGGGGCGCCGGCATCACGCGGCTACTGCGTAGACCACCCATGCCAGCGCAAAGGACAGGAAACCGATCGCCGTGCCCACCACGGTCCAGGTCTTCAAAGTGGTCAGGGTGTCGAAGCCGCAGAACTTTCCAATCAGCCAGAAACCGGAATCATTGACGTGGGAGAACGTGATGGAGCCTGCTGCAATCGCCACCACCACGGCCGCCAGGCCAATTCCGGAGACACCGAGCTCCATGACAGCCGGGGCCATGATGGAACCGGCCGTTGTGGCTGCGACGGTGGCGGATCCCTGCGCAACGCGGAAGGCGATCGCCACCAGGAATCCGGCGAGGATGACGGGAAGGCCAATGGCGTCCAGTCCGGAAGCTATGGTTCCGCCGATGCCGGTTTCGGTCAGGACGCGGCCGAAAGCGCCGCCGGCACCGGTGATCAGGATGATGGAACAAACCGGGGCCAGCGCATGGTCGACCAGGTCCTCCAGGGCACTGCCGATTTTGCCGCGGCCGCGTCGCGGCCGCATGTAGAGCAGGTACATCGCCGTCAGGGTGGCAATCAGCAGCGCGACGGGAGTGTTTCCGATCAGGCGGGAGAGCTGGAAGAGAATGTTGTCTTCGCCCACTGCCCCGGTTGCCTCGAGTGTGCTGAAGAGGGTGTTGAAGAAGATCAGGACCAGAGGCAGCAGGAGCACGAAGATGATGGTCCAGAACCCCGGCCGCGGAGTGTCCTCATCCAAATCCGCCTCCCCCAGCAGATTTGGAACGGGCATGTCCGGGTACCGCCTGGCAATAATCAGTGCCAGCCGGTACCCGGCGAAGTACCACGCCGGAAGGCCAACCAGCAGAGCAACCACAATCACCATGCCAATGTCTGCACCCATGACCGTTGCCGCCGCGGTGGGACCCGGATGCGGCGGGGTCAGCGCATGCATCATGAGGAACGAGCCGATAGAGGGAAGCACATACAGCATGAAGGAGCCGTCAAGGCGGCGCGCCACCGTGTAAATGATTGGCAGCATCACGATGAATCCGGCATCAAGGAAGATGGGGAAGGCATAGAACAACGAGGCGACGGCCAGCGCCAGAGGTGCCCGCTTCTCTCCGAAACGGCGAAGCATCGCATCCGCAAGGACCTGGGCACCTCCCGATACCTCCACGAGGCGCCCCAGGACGGCACCAAACCCCACCAGCAGGGCAACGGTTCCAACGGTGGTGCTGAATCCGGCAACGACGACGGTCATTACGTCCCCGATGCCGATGCCGGCTGCCAGCGCGGTTAGGACGCTGATGATAATCAGGGCGAAGAAGGCATGGATCCGCAGTTTGATGATCATCAGCAGCAGGACTGCGATGGCCGCCACGGCGATCGAGATCAGCGCCCAGGAGGGCCTGTCGGCCAGGACGAGTGTTTCAGCGGGTAGAACAGCGGGAATGCGCATAGAGGGAACACCTTTGTTCGCTGGAGTTGCTCCACGGGTATGTGATGTGGGCCATAGTTCGGCACGTCTGGGCTATAACCTATAGGATATTGGGATGCTGTCCAGCTGGCCGCCGACCCGCAGGAACGGCGAGCCCTCAGCCGCCACGCTGCAAACCCCCGGGCGGGGCGGATCACTGCCTTGTGGGAAAATCTTGAAGGCACACCAACGGCGGGACAAAGAGGAGCACCATGGGTACGGATGCAGCAGGGAGCGGTGCCTGGGTGCAGCGCAGCGTTTTGGCGGATCAGGTTTACACGGAGATTCTCGCGCGCCTGATGGACGGAAAGCTTGCCTCGGGGGACCCGCTCAGCATTGACGGCACCGCCAGGGATCTTGGCGTATCCCCGACCCCCGTCCGGGAGGCACTGGCCAGGCTGGAAGCAACCGGCATGGTGGTGCGCGCCGCCCTGCGCGGCTACCGCGTGGCGCCCGTCCTGAGCCATGACGAACTCCTGGACCTCATGGATGCCCGGCTGCTGATCGAGGGGCACGCCGCCGAGGTTGCCTGCAGGCACGCAGACGAGGCGTTTCTGGCGGAGCTCGAGCGTTCCATCGAAGACCTGCGGCAGGCGCCCAACGGACCCAACTTTTCCGATTACCGGTCCTATTGGGAAGCAGACGAGCGTTTCCACCGGGCCATCGCCGAACAAACCCGCAACCGGTTCCTCCTGGGTGCCTACAACTCCCTGGGCGGACACGTCCACCGCTTCCGCCTGTTCGGAGGAACCGGAGTCCGCGATGCACGCAGTGCCATTGAGGAACATACCCGGATTGTCGCCGCCATGCGCCGGGGTGACGCTGAGGAAGCACGCGCCGCAATGGCCGGCCACATCTGCGGCGTTCGTGACCGTGCTGCGCGGGAACACGAGGCAACCCGCACCGGCGCCGGACAGCCGGACTGACACCCCTCTCCCGACCGAGCCGCATACTGTGTGGTTGACATCACAGAGTTGCACATGGATCCTATAGGAAAGATGAAATAGCTCCGGTCGAATCCGACCGGACGAATCATTGACCAGTGCATCGGAGGACTCGCCAGTGACCCAGCGAACAGTAGCCGTAGTAGGTTCCGGATACATGGGCGGAGGCATTGCACAGGTCCTCGCCCTGGGAGGCGCACGAGTTGCGCTTGCCGATGTGTCGCAGGAAGTAGCCGAGAAGAATCTCGAACGCCTGCTCGCCGAGGCGGAGTTGTTCGTTTCAGACGGCCTGTTTCCCGAAGACGCGGTCCGGCGGCTGCGGGAAAACCTTTGGGCGGCCCCCAGCATTGAAGATGCCGTGGCGGATGCCTCCTACATCGAAGAAGCCGTCCCTGAGATCCTTGAGATAAAGCACGCCACTTTGCGGCGAATCAGTGATGCTGCACAGCAAGACGCTGTTATCGGCTCCAACACCTCCACCATCCTGATCGCCACCCTGGCCGAGGCAGTCTCTAACCCGGGCCGCTTCCTGGGGGTGCACTTCTCCAACCCCGCTCCCTTCATCCCCGGAGTGGAAGTCATTCCCCACGCGGGCACCACCGCAGCAACCGTTGAAACAGCCCGGGAAATTGTCGCGCTCACGGGCAAACATGCCGCCGTCGTGAAGGATGTCACGGGCTTTGTGCTCAACCGCCTCCAGTACGCGCTGTTCCACGAGGCCGCCCAAGTGGTTGAGGAGGGCATTGCATCCGCGGCGGACGTGGATACCCTGGTCCGGACCACTTTCGGCTTCCGGTTACCCTTCTTTGGCCCGTTTGCGATCGCCGACATGGCAGGCCTGGACGTTTACTCCTTCTGCTACGCATCGCTGCAGACTTCCTTCCCGGAACGGTTTGCAACCCCGGGAATCCTGAAGGACCTTGTCGATGCCGGGAAGCTCGGCACCAAGTCGGGAGCCGGCTTCCTGCAGATTCCCGCGGACAAATCCCAGGACCTTGTGGCCTACCGGAACAAGGCGTATGTTGCCATGTCCGGGCTGCTGAAGGAGCTCGGACCCAGTCCCGCCGAGGAGGCAGGCCTGGACACCGCCCACACTTCCACGGAAACCCGCTGACCCATGACGTACCTCCTGAACGACCCCGCAGACTTCGCCGTCGACGCCCTGCGCGGATACGCTGCAGCGCACCCGGCGCATGTGATGCCCGCGCACGGCGGTGTGGTGCGCTCCACGGAAACGCCGCAAAACCAGCCTGCCCTGGTGATCGGCGGCGGTTCCGGGCACTACCCGGCTTTTGCCGGCTGGGTAGGCCCGGGCCTTGCCCACGGTGCACCGTGCGGCAACATCTTTTCCTCCCCGTCCGCCTCCCAGGTGTACTCCGTTTCCCGGTCGGCGGAAAACGGCGGAGGCGTTCTCCTGGGCTTCGGGAACTATGCCGGGGACGTCCTGCACTTTGGCCAGGCGGCCGAAAAGCTGCGCGCCGAGGGCGTCGATGTCCGAATTATCAAGGTCTCGGATGACATCGCCTCCGGCCCCGCCGAATCCCACCGGGACCGCCGCGGAATTGCCGGGGACCTGATTGTCTTCAAGATCGCCGGTGCGGCCATTGCGGCCGGTGCAGATCTGGATGAGGCCGAGCGGGTGGCCTGGAAGGCCAATGACGCTACCCGCTCCTTTGGCGTGGCGTTCGACGGCTGCACGCTGCCGGGAGCCGGGGAGGCCCTGTTCCACGTGCCGGACGGACAGATGGCCATCGGCCTGGGAATCCACGGCGAACCGGGCATCCGCGAGGTGCCCATGGGAACTGCTTCGGAAGTCGCAGACCTGCTGCTCAACGGCGTCCTCGAAGAGGAACCGGAGCGGAACGGCTCCTACAGCGGCCGGGTCTCAGTGGTACTCAACGGCCTCGGCACGGTCAAGTACGAGGAACTCTTTGTGGTCTACGGCCGGGTGGCTGAGCGGCTGTCCGAGAAGGGGTTTACGGTGGTGGCCCCGGAAATTGGCGAACATGTCACCAGCCTCAACATGGCCGGGCTCTCGCTGAGCATCGTGTTCCTGGACGATGAACTGGAGCAGTATTGGCTGGCACCGGCGGACACCCCCGCTTTCCGGCGAAGCGCGGCCCAAGAGCCGTCGGCACCGCCGCGGACCGGAGTGCACGTTCCGGGCGAGGATCCCATTCCGGAAGCGGCGGAGGAATCCCGGGCATCCGCTGCGGGGATCGTGCAGGTGCTGGAAATGCTGCGCGACACGGCGGCGGAGCACGAAGAGCATTTTGGCCGGCTGGACGCGGTGGCCGGCGACGGCGACCACGGCCAGGGGATGGCCTACGGAACCAGGGGTGCAGCGAAGGCCGGCAGCGAGGCTGCAGCCAAAGGCGCCGGAGCGCGGACGGTCCTGCTTCATGCAGGAGACGCCTGGGCAGAGGAAGCAGGCGGCACCTCCGGGGCACTGTGGGGGGCGGCCCTCACCGCGGCCGGCAGCGTCTTTGACGACACCCGCGCCGTGGCGGCACCCGAAATTGTCCAGGCTCTTGCCGCGGGAATCGACGCCGTTGTCCGGCTTGGCGGGGCCCGCCCCGGGGACAAAACCATGGTGGACGCCGCGCTTCCTTTCCGCGACGTCATCGCGGCGGAATTCGCTTCCACCGGCGACCTGGCCGGCTCGGTGAAAAAGGCCGCGGCCGCGGCGCAGGAGGCGGCCGAAGCCACGGCAGACATCACCTCCCGCCTGGGGAGGTCCCGCATCCTGGGCGACAAGAGTCTGGGTACGCCCGATCCCGGCGCCCATTCCTTCTCGGTCCTGATGGATGCGCTGGGGAATTTCCTCAGCTCCTCACCCGGCACCTCCTGAGGAACAATCGTGACTGTTTGGGTTGGCACCAGCTGGAAGATGAACAAAACCGTCGCCGAGGCCGAAGGATACGCCCGCGGCCTGCTCACCGGTCTTGACGGCCGGCGGCTGGGCGCCGTGCAGCCCTTCATCATCCCCCCGGTCACGGCTCTGTCCGCGGTGGCCGGGATCCTGGAAGATGACCGCCGGGTGCTGTTGGGAGCGCAGAACGCCCATTGGGAGGACAACGGCGCATGGACCGGAGAGGTTTCCGTTCCCCAAGTGGCCGACGCCGGTGCGCAGCTGGTGGAAATTGGCCACTCGGAGCGCCGCGCGCACTTTGGGGAGACCGATGAAACGGTTCGGCTCAAAGTGGCAGCGGTATTGCGGCACGGACTGACTCCGCTGCTGTGCGTCGGTGAGCCTGCCGACGTCTTGGCTGCGGGAAACTCCCCCGAGTTCATTCTCCGGCAGGCCGCCGCGGCACTGGACGGCCTTTCCGGGCAGGAAATCTCCCGGGTCCTGATTGCCTACGAGCCTGTCTGGGCGATCGGTGCCGCCGGGCGGCCTGCCGAACCGGATGAGCTCCGGGCCCCGTTCGCAGCCCTCGCACACAGCTGGGGACACCAGGTGGCCGGACTGCTTTACGGCGGATCGGTGGCACCGGACAACGCCGCCGCCCTGCTCGGGATCCCGCACGTGAACGGACTGTTCATCGGCCGCGCCGCATGGCAGGTGGACGCCTATCTGAACTTGCTTGACATTGCCGCGGACACTGCAGGGTGCCGGATCCCCGACCCTATCGACAACAAAACCACCAGCCGAACAAGGAACTGAGGAAATCATGAGCGAGGCCCGGAAACTGCGGATAGTGATCGGCGGAGACGACGCCGGATTTGATTACAAGGAGGTTCTGCGCCGGGACCTGGAGGCGGATGACCGCGTTGAAAGCGTTGTGGACGTGGGTGTTTCCGACTCGGAGAATACTGCCTACCCCCACGTCGCCGTCGACGCCGCACGCATAGTAGCCGCAGGCGAAGCGGACCGTGCCCTGCTGATCTGCGGCACGGGCCTGGGAGTGGCCATTTCCGCGAACAAGGTTTCCGGCATCCGGGCGGTCACCGCCCATGATTCCTATTCCGTGGAGCGCTCCGTGCTCAGCAACAATGCCCAGGTGCTCTGCATGGGCCAGCGAGTGGTCGGCATTGAGCTGGCGCGGCGCCTCGCCAAGGAATGGCTGGGTTACGTATTTGACCCTGCCGGTGCTTCAGCGGAGAAGGTGGATGCCATCTCCGGCTATGACAAAGGATGACAGCATGCCTTTGGCGCAGCGCCGGATAAGGTAGCCTCAGCCGAATCGAAAGGAACGGATGTGGATGACTTGTCCCAAGCTGTCTACCGTTACGCCGTAAGCAGTCCGGGCTGGACCGTAGACGATGCTTCCGAGGCGCTGGGCTTCACCACGCGTTCCATCGAGGCGGCCGTGAACTCTCTGGTGGAGCGCTGCCTGCTGGTCCAGGCCAACACCGGCCGGCGCAGCTACACGGCCGTCTCCCCCGACGTCGCACTGGCTGAACTGGTTGATCCGGACGAGAGGGCGCTCCTGGATCTCCGTTCGCGGATCGGAGCCAAGCGCCGTGAGCTGTCCGCACTGGTTCCCGTCTTTGCCGAGGCCAGCCGGCGGGTATCCACCGATGCCCCGGTGGAGGTCCTGGAGGATCCGGACCAGGTGATGCGCATCCTGATCGAATACGCCAGATCTGCGTCCGAGTGTGTCCTGATGGCGCGGCCCGGGCAGGGGGCCACCGCCGACACCCAGGAAGAGAGCATCCAGAAAGATGTGGACATGCTGCAGCAGGGGGTGTCCCGCCGCACCCTCTACCACTCCAGCATCCGGGACCATATGCCCACGCGCAGGGCCGTTGAGGTTGTCACTGCGGCCGGCGGGGAGTTTAGGACCCTCCCCCAGATGCCGCTCCGGGCAGTGATTTTCGACGGCAAGGTTGCAGTGATCCCGCGGGCAGCACATGCCCAGGACCGGGCGGGGCTGGTCATCCGGGATCCCAACGTGGTTTCCGTCTTTGTCCGGCTGTTTGAGTTCGCCTGGGAGCTGGGCGAGCCGTTCCTTGCCGAAGAACCACGCGGAAATCAGCTGAGCAGTGTGCAGCGCTCAATCCTCCGTGCCCTGGCCTCCGGTCAACCCGATGAGGTCATAGCCCGCCGGATGGGCATCAGCGTGCGGACCTGCCGGCGCCACATCGCCAAGATGCTGGAGGACCTGGGCGCAGAAAGCCGTTTCCAGGCCGGCGTAAAAGCCCACCGGGCCGGGTGGATTTAGACAACTATTGTTGCCGAGAGAGCAACAAGCCGGGCTAGGATGTGGGGATGACTTCCGAGGAGACGACCGCCACAGTTCTGACGGCAGAGACCCAGGCAGCCCTTGACCGTGCCCTTTCTTCCACGCACCGCCATGAAGCCCTCTTTTCAGACCGTGCCTTCCATATCAAGCAGTCGGCGGTGCGTGACGTCTTTGACATCTCCATCCGGCCGGGGCTGATCTCGCTGGCGGGAGGCAGCCCCTACCTGCGTTCGCTTCCCCTGGCCGAACTGGGCCTGTCGGCGCAGCGCATCATCGCCGAACACGGACTCGAAGCGCTGCAGTACGGTGCCGGACAGGGCATGGAGGAGCTCCGCATCCAGGCCTGTGAGGTCATGGCAGCGGAAGGAATTACCGACGCCGATCCTGCGGACATTGTCATCACCACGGGCTCCCAGTCCGCCCAGGACGTTGCCGCCAAAGTATTCTGCAACCCCGGAGACGTGGTGCTGTGCGAGGACCCAACCTATGTTGGGGCACTGAACGCCTTCGAAGCGTACGAGGTTCAGATGCACGCCCTTCCGGTGGACAGTGAGGGCCTGGTGCCTGAAGCGCTGGAGGAAGCGATCGCTTCGCTGCGGAAGCAGGGCAAGACCATCAAGATGCTCTACACCATTCCCAGTTTCAACAATCCCAGCGGAGTGACCCTGGCCGCCCGCAGACGGCCCCGCATCGTGGAAATCTGCGCGCAGGCGAACATCCTCATCCTCGAGGACAACCCCTACGGAATGCTCCGCTTTGACGGGAACCCGCTGGTACCGCTGCGGGCAGGCAATCCCGATGACGTCCTGTACCTGGGTTCCTTCTCCAAGATCTTTGCCCCGGGCGTCCGGGTGGGCTGGGCACTGGTCCCCCGCCATCTGCACCGCCGCTTCTATCTGGCCTGTGAGGCTGTGGTCCTCTGCCCGTCGCCGCTCACGCAAATGCTGGTGTCCGCCTATCTGCGCGACTACGACTGGATGCAGAACATCCGCGACTCCCGGATGCTGTATGCCTCGCGCTGCGCCGCCATGCTCGCGGCGCTGACCGAAGAACTGCCCGACGGCGTGAGCTGGACGGTGCCCGACGGCGGATTCTTTGTGTGGCTGAGCCTGCCCGAAGGCGTGGACACCTATCCCCTGCTGTACGAAGCCATCGATGCAGGTGTGGTGTTCATCCCCGGAGCCGCGTTCTCGCCGTCGGATGAACCTTCCAACAAGTTGAGACTGGCCTTCAGCGCTGTTTCAGAAGAGGACATTGCCGAGGGCGTGCGGCGGCTCGCCCCGGTCCTGCGCCGCGCCATGGACCACGCTGCAGGCTAGCGGTTCCTTCGCCGCCGTTCCAGGAACGGAAAGACGACGAGAAACAGGCCCAGGATGATCAGCAGGCGCCAGAAGGTGCCCAGTCCGGGGAACAGCATGATCAGCAGGCTGGAGATGACAAAGGCCACTGCCAGCAGGATGAGCGTGCGTTTGAGGTCAATGCGCGGCGGGCCGCCTTGCCCCTGGGGGCTCCGAGGAATAGTCATAGTGTCCCGATCGTATCCGCCGTCAGCCGCGAACGCAGTGCCTGCTGTGCGTTTGGCCTCTCTGCTGCCTAATCCAGCAGCAGTGCAGGCTCCTCCAGGATGGATGCGACGTCGGCCATGAAACGCGCGGAAAGGTCACCGTCCACCACCCGGTGGTCGAAGGAACCCCCCAGGGTGGTCACCCAGCGCGGAACGACTTCGCCGTCCACCACCCAGGGCTTTTGCTTGATGGTCCCGAAGGCCACGATGGCCACTTCACCGGGGTTGATGATGGGTGTGCCGGTATCGATGCCCAGGGCACCAATGTTGGTGATGGTGAGGGTCCCGCCCGACATGTCCGCCGGCGGGGTTTTCCCTGCCCGCGCCGTCGTCGCCAGGGAGTTGAGGGCAATGGCCAGTTCCTTCAAAGACAGGTCCTGGGCGTCCTTGATGTTCGGGACCATTAGTCCGCGGGGCGTGGCGGCAGCAATTCCGAGGTTCATGAAGTGCTTGACCAGGATTTCGTCCCCGGCCCAGGTGGCGTTGACCGACGGGTTGCGGGCGGCAGCCCAGATCACGGCCTTTGCCAGGATCAGCAGCGGCGAGACCTTAATGCCGTCAAAGTCCCGTGACGCCTTCAGCCGCTTGACGAACTCCATGGTCCGTGAGGCGTCCACATCCACGAAAATGCTGACATGGGGTGCGGAAAATGCGCTGTCCACCATGGCCTTGGCCGTAGCCCGGCGCACTCCCTTGACCGGGATGCGTTCAATCCGCTCGTCACGTGGCTTCTGCGCGCCTGCCCAGAAGGTATCCGCGGACTTCTGCTCGGCTTCGCGCTGCGCCTGGTAGCTGATCAAATCCTGCTTGGTCACCTCGCCGCCGGCGCCGGTTGCCGGCACTTCCGCCAGGTTGATGCCGAGGTCCTTCGCCGCCTTGCGTACCGGCGGCTTGGCCAGCACCCGCTGGATCAGGCGGGAGAGGGTGTCCTGCACCGCGGCGCCTGCAGCAGCGACGGCCGGCGTACGGGCGTCGAGTGGGCGCCCGGGGTTCGGGGCCGGAGACGGCGCCGCGGGTGAGGGTGCCGCACCTGACGGAGCCGGTGCAGCCGGTGCAGCCGGGGCCGGCTGGCTGACGGGCGAAGGAGCAGCCCGGCCGGTCCGCGGCCGCCGCTTCACGGCGTCGGCCTTGGGGCCTGTGCCGGTGAGGGAAGCGCTGGGCTGCCCGTCGTCGTCGGCTGCCGCCGGAACGGGCGCGGGAGTCATGGGCGCCCCGGGCTGCTGGCCGCTCTCCTGGGCCGGTGAACCGGCCGTGACGCTGATGATGGGCGTTCCGACATCCACTGTCTGCCCCTCCTCCACCAGCAGCGCAGACACGGTGCCGGCGTAGGGCGAGGGGAGCTCCACCAGTGATTTTGCCGTCTCAATCTCAACGATGACGTCATTGACGGCCACGGTGTCGCCGGTTTGAACCTTCCACTGGACAATGTCGGCCTCGGTCAGACCCTCGCCCACGTCGGGAAGGTGGAACGTTCTTTCAGTCATGGTTTCTCAATCTTTGTGTGCGGCAAACTGCTTGGCGGCCGGAGGTTAGTAGGCGAAAGACCGGTCCAGGGCATCCATCAGCTTGTCGATGTCCGGCAGATAGTGCTCTTCGACCTTGGCCACCGGATACGGCATGTGGAAACCGCCGACACGGATCACAGGTGCCTCCAGGGACAGGAACGCGCGTTCGGTCACCCGGGCCGCGATCTCCCCGCCGATTCCGCCGAACGTGGGGGCTTCGTGGGTAACGATGAGATGGCCGGTCTTGCGGACCGACTCGGTGACGGTGTCGAAATCGATCGGCGAGATGGAGCGCAGGTCAATCACTTCGATGCTGCGTCCGTCTTCCTCAGCGGCCTTCGCGGCGGCGAGGGCCACCGGCACCAGCGGCCCATACGCCACGATGGTGGCGTCGGTGCCTTCGCGCAGAACGTGGGCCGCAAACGGATCACCCGAAGGCTTTTCCGTGTCGACGTCGCCCTTCAGCCAGTAGCGGCGCTTGGGTTCGAAAACGATCACCGGATCAAGGCAGGTCATGGCCTGCTGGATCATCCAGTAGGCGTCCTGGGGACTGGACGGGGTAAGGATCCGCAGCCCTGCCGTATGGGCAAACAGTGCTTCCGGTGATTCCGAGTGGTGTTCGATGGATCCGATTCCGCCGCCGTAGGGGATCCGGATAACCACCGGCGCACTGAGGGCTCCCTCGCTTCGCGAATGCATCTTGGCCAGCTGGGTGGTGATCTGGTTGAACCCGGGGAAGACAAAGCCGTCAAACTGAATTTCGCAGACAGGCGTGTAGCCGCGCAGCGCGAGACCGATAGCGGTACCGATGATCCCGGATTCCGCCAGCGGAGTGTCCATTACCCGGTCCGCGCCAAAGTCCGCTTTGAGCCCTTCGGTTACGCGGTAAACGCCGCCCAGATCGCCAATGTCTTCGCCCATCAGCAGCGACTTGGGGTTCTGCGACAGTCCCGCCCTCAGTCCGGCGTTAATGGCTTTGGCCATGGTCATCGTGCTCATGCGGTGGGCTCCTGGGAGTCGGCAAAGCCGGCCTCGTAGCGGCGGTGGAACTCCAGTTCCTCCTGGATCAGCGGGTGTGCTTCGGCGTAGACGTCGGTAAAGGCATCCGTAAACCCCGGTGATGACATGGCAAGCACATCCTGACGGAGCTTCTCCGCCATGGCCTGTCCTTCCGCCGCCAGCGTCTCGAAGAATTCGTCATCCGCCAGCCCCGCGGCACGGAGGTGCTTCTCCAGCCGGGTGAGCGGATCACGCGGGATCCAGGCTTCCTCATCGGCGCTGAGACGGTACTTTGTGGGGTCGTCGGCGGTGGTGTGGGCACTCATCCGGTAGGTGAAGGCCTCGATCAGCACCGGCCCCTTGCCCGAGCGCGCGTGTTCCAGCGCCCAGCTCGTGACGGCCCGAACGGCAACCGCGTCATTGCCGTCCACGCGGATGCCCGGGAAACCGTAGCCCTTGGCCCGGTTGGCGAGCGGAATGCGGGACTGCACTTCGGTGGGCACCGAGATGGCCCAGTGGTTGTTCTGGCAGAAAAACACCACGGGCGCGTCGTAGGAGGCCGCGAAGACCATGGCTTCGTGGACGTCACCCTCGGAGCTGGCACCGTCGCCGAAGTAGGCCACCGTGGCGGCCTCGGGCAGCTGCGAATCCAGTTTGCGGTCACGGGCCATGCCCATGGCGTAGCCGACGGCGTGCGGCACCTGTGCGGCGAGGACCAGCGTGTAGAGGTGGAAATTTGTTTCGCTGGGGTCCCACCCTCCGTGGGATACACCGCGGAACCGGCGCAGCAGCGAAGACAGTTCCAGGCCCCGCGTCAGTGCGACGCCGTGCTCCCGGTAAGTGGGGAAGACGTAGTCCTGCGGCTGCAGGGCGCTGCCGGAGCCGATCTGCGCGCCTTCCTGCCCGGTCATCGGCACCCACATCACCAATTCACCCTGGCGCTGCAGCGCCGTGGCTTCCTGGTCGAAGCGGCGGATGGTGTACATGTCCCGGTACATGCCGCGAAGATCTTCGGCGTCCAGCTCTGCAGCATAGGCACCGTAGGGACCCTGCAGGAGAAGCTCACCCTCCGGGCTGAGCATCTGGACCATGGCCGGATCGGCCTCCCTGCCCAAAATGCCGATGTCCACGTTGCCTGCCTCGTCTTCAGGCAGGCCGGAAGCGTTGGCCTCCGGCCGGACAGCCAGGTGCTTCAGATCCATGCTTACTCCTCGCCGGGGCGGTCAGCGACCTGCCCCGCGCTAGATACATATGCCTCAGAAGGAATAGATCACCACTGCGGCATATATGCGGAACGTACCTCCCCAGCCTAACGAGGGCCGCGTCCCGGTCCGCAGTCAGGACACGCTAGGAAACCCCGGGTCCCTTTGTATAGGTCGCACATAGCGCGAGGAATCGAGTGTTGGCCTCCTGCTCACCGATGGTGACCCGCACACCCTCCGTTCCGAACGCCCGCGCAGCCAGGGCCTGCTGCTCCGCCAGTGCCGCAAACTCGGGGGTATTCTCCCCCAAATCCAGCCAGACAAAGTTTCCCTGCGCCTCGGGTATCCGCCATCCGAGCGCCTTCAAACCCGCCATAACACGGGTCCGCTCCTCGACGAGTCCTTGTATTCTTTCCACAAGTTCACCGTGGTGCTGCAGTGAGGCAACGGCAGCTGTTTCCGCCAGCTGGGAGACGGCAAACGGCACAGCCGCCACCCGCAGGTACTGGGTCACCGGGGGGTGTGACACGGAGTACCCGACGCGGAGGCCCGCCAGTCCGGCACCCTTCGAGAACGTCCGCAGCACCACCACATTGGGGTGTTCCCGGTACATCTCGATCCCGTTCACGGCCTCCGGATCCCGGACAAAGTCTTCATACGCTTCATCGATCACCACCAGTACGTCAGCGGGCACCTGGACAAGGAAGTCCTCAACCTGGACGGAGGTCAAAGCCGGACCGGTGGGGTTGTTGGGCGTGCACAGCAGGATCACGCGCGTCCGGTCGGTGATAGCCGCCGCCATGGCTTCCAGGTCATGGGTGCCGTCCGCCCGCAGCGGCACCTGGACGCCGTCCGCCCCGGACAGCCCCACGCTGATGGGATAGGCCTCGAAGGAGCGCCACGGGTAGATGACCTCGTCCGGAACGCCGTGCTCGTTCTGTCCGGCAAACGTTGAAAGCAGCTGGTTCAGGGCACCCAAGCTGCCGGCGCCGGTGACGATGTCCTCAGCCGGCACGTCCAGGAACGCCGCGAGTTCAGTACGCAGGGCCGTGGACAGCGGGTCCGGGTACCGGTTGATGTCCTGCCTGTTACTGATGGCCTCAAGCACGGCCGGCAGGGGCGGAAAGGGGTTTTCATTGGATGACAGCTTGTAGCTCTGCAGCCCCTCGATAATCGCCGGCGGCTTGCCCGCGGCGTAGCGGGGCAGCTTCCCCATCACGTTTCGGGGGCGGATCTCGGGAGCCCGGACCTCAGCGGCGTGGGTGTCCTTTTCGGTGGTCGTCATGGGCTTAAGCGTAGTCGCCTTCCACCAGTGGGTGATTTGGAACACTGAAACCGGTCCGTGCCTCCCTCCGCGTCTTGAGCATGCGACTGTGTCAGCATGGAGCCATGCGCTTCCTGATCCAGATCATCATTAATGCCCTCGCCCTGTATGTGGCCGCGTGGCTGTTTCCCGGCATCACGGTCTTCGAAACGGGCGACGCCGTTACCGGCAATCCCACCATTGATCTGGTGCTGGCGTTCCTCTTTATTGGCCTGCTGTTCGGTATTGTCAACGCGCTGATCCGGCCGGTCGTCAAGCTTCTGACTCTGCCGCTGACCATCCTGACTTTGGGACTTTTCACGATTGTCGTCAACGCGGCCATGCTTATGCTGACGTCTTGGCTGAGCAGCTACACGCCGGTTGATTTCAGCGTGGATTCCTTTTTCTGGACCGCCATACTCGCCTCAATCATCATCAGCCTGGTCTCCATGGTGGCCGGTTCACTGACCGGGACCCGCCGGTAGCGGGGATGGTGCCGGCGGAGAAGGCATTGGCGCGGGCGACGGCGGTCGTTTCGCCTGGCCGGCCGCATTCTTCGAAGGTGTGGGCGCCGGTTTCCGGGAAAAGCTGAAGAGGCTCCTCGTGGCGATTGATGCGGGCGGAATGATGTCCGCGAGGTATCCCAGCGAATCCTTTAAGGACGGGTCTGCGCTGGCATCAGCCTGGTCGGCCAGCTCCAAATAGAGGTCCAGGTCATGCGCCGGCCCCAGTCCGTCACGGCTGGCATCCGCGGGAACCGCGGTCCGTCCCGTCACCGTAACCCGGTCGGCGGTGTCCGGGTTCAGGGTTCCGTCCGCGCCGGGGACCCAGTCCTGATAGTGCTCCAGGTGGAGCACTTTCACTCCATCCGGCGTGCTCCTGTCCCCTGCGGGCGCGGCCGCCGTCACCACCATCTCAACGGAGAATTCTCCCGACTCCGCCAGGCGTGCTCCGGTATTCACGGCGTGGATCCCGCCCTGGCTGTAGCCGACCAGGATGACCGCGTCCTCTGCTGAGGCTCCCGCCTGCCGCAGGGCGTCCGCCACGGCATCGGCAATGTATTGGCTGTCCCGTGCACGGCCCTCCGCAATTCCGTAGTTGTCGAAGGGGTTCGGTCCCACAACTATGCTGCCGCTGTCCTGAGTGCCGGGCAGGGTGACAATCCGGACACGGCGTTCACCCTCGTCCACGGTCAGTATTTCCACCACGCCCCGTTCCGGTCCGTCCAGCAGGGTTTTTGAACGTTCCAGCAAACCCCGGGCCGATCCGGCAAGCGGAACCGGCGCCCCGCTGTCCTCCAGCGCGGTGACGTCGATCGGTCTAAGCTCTCCGAACCTGCCCTCTGCCAGCCGCTCCAGCAACTTTTCAATGAGAAAGCCGTCAAACGGCGGAACCATCAGTTCACTCACACTGCGCTCGGGGAAGCCGCCACCGCCTCTCCGCCACACTTCGATCCCCGCCGGCACTCCGACGGCCAACCACGAAATCGCTTCTTCCAACCGCCCTTCCGTGTCCAGATAATTCCGGGCAGCCCGGCGAAGATCAACGGCGGCTTCCTCCAGCTCCTGCTGGTTCCGGGAAAGGCCCTTGATGACGAGCTCCGCAGCGCCGGCTGCCTCACGGGCGTGGACGTGCACCGCGCTCGTTCCAACGAGCAGCAAATACATTTCCATGCATCCGGACCGCAGGGAGGTGAGCTGTCCAACGGTTTCCTCCAACGCGCCGGCCACTGACTCCAGCTCCCCGTACTCCACCGTCAGGCCGTGTGCACCGCCCCGGACATGGATTCCCGCTGCGGCGTTGTTTTCCGTGGACCATTGATAAGACATCTACGACACCTCATGACCAGAGGCACGGATTTCCTCCACATGCCGGGCAACGGCCTCAGCACAGGTTCTCAGATCTTCCAGCGTGGTCGACACGTTCTTGATGTGCTGCCGGAGGAGGGCCGTGAATTCCCCCGCCGCCGGGGAATACCAGTCCATCCGGATGAGCGCCGGCAGATCCTGTTCGATACCCGCCAGGTCCTTCACCGCCCGGGCGACCCAAGCGGCTGCCTCGCCCGCAGCGTAGACATCGCGCGGGTTGACCACCATCGACTCCGCAGACCTGTCCATCAGCCACCTCCCTTTCCTGGCGGGCTGAACACCCGTTCAGCGATTGCCGTTTCAGTTCTTTCATGTCCGGACCCCCAGCGGTTCTTCCGGGCTGGGGATGGGGAGGAGCATTCACCGTCGTCACAGTGCACGGGGCCCTGTGGAGGACGAGGACCGGGTCCCGGCCCTCCCATGTCACAGAGCGCCTATGTCACAGAGCGGGAGGCCCGGGTGGAACATGAAAGAATTACCGCATGGCTGAATCCGCTGCTCCCCGCGTCCCCCTTGCCTCCGTCACCCCCGCCATTGCCCTTGGCCCGCTGGACGGCCGCTACCGCGGCGTCACGGCACCGCTGGTGGACTACCTGTCCGAGGCCGCCCTGAACCGCGACCGCACGCACGTGGAAGTGGAGTGGCTGATCCACCTCACCTCCAACTCCGTGCTGCCGGGCACCTCCCCGCTCAGCGAAGGGCAGCAGGCACAGCTGCGCGAAATCGTCACCGGTTTCGACGGCGCCTCCATCACGGAACTGGCCGAGATTGAGCAGGTCACCGTCCATGATGTGAAGGCCGTGGAGTACTACATCGGCCGCCGGCTGGCAGCGGTCGGCATTGAAAACCTGACGGCCCTGGTGCACTTCGGCTGCACCTCCGAGGACGTCAACAACCTCTCCTACGCCCTGGGTATTAAGGGTGCAGTGGAAAACGTGTGGCTTCCCGCAGCACATGACCTGGTGGACCGGATCACCGTCATGGCCGAAGAAACCCGTTCCGTGCCGATGCTCTCTCGCACCCACGGACAGCCGGCTACGCCCACCACGCTGGGCAAGGAACTGGCTGTCACTGCGCACCGGCTCACCCGCCAGCTGCGCCGGATCGAGAAGACCGAGTACCTGGGCAAGATCAACGGCGCCACCGGCACCTACGCCGCCCACTACGCTTCGGTGCCCGGCGCCGACTGGCAGCAGGTGGCCCGCAGCTTTGTGGAGGGCCTGGGCCTGACCTGGAATCCCCTCACCACGCAGATTGAGTCCCACGACTGGCAGGCCGAGCTCTACGCGGACATTGCCCGCTTCAACCGGATCCTGCACAACTTCTGCACGGATGTGTGGAGTTACATCTCCATTGGCTACTTCAAGCAGATCCCGGTGGCCGGCGCCACCGGTTCCTCCACCATGCCGCACAAGGTCAATCCGATCCGCTTCGAGAACGCCGAAGCCAACCTGGAGATTTCCAACGGCCTGCTGGACACCCTGGCCTCCACCCTGGTGACTTCCCGCTGGCAGCGCGACCTCACCGATTCCTCTTCCCAGCGCAACATTGGCGTGGCCTTTGGCCACTCCGTGCTGGCTATCTCCAACGTGGCCAAGGGTCTGGAGCGCCTGGATGTGGCCGACGACGTCCTCGCCGCGGATCTGGACACCAACTGGGAGGTGCTCGGCGAAGCCATCCAGATGGTGATGCGCGCCGAGGCCATCGCCGGTGCTCCCGGCATGGAAAACCCGTACGAGCGCCTCAAGGAACTGACCCGCGGCCACCGCGTGGACGCGGAGCGGATGCGTGAATTCGTTACCGGTCTGGGACTGCCCGCCGAGGCTGAGGCCCGCCTGCTCGACCTCACCCCCGGCAAGTACATCGGCATTGCCGATTCCCTGGTGGACCACGTCACCAAGTAGTCCAAAACGTACGACGACGGCGGGAGGCCGGGTTTTCCAACCCGGCCTCCCGCCGTCGTCGTTTCATGGCCCCGAAGCCGTGAAATACCTGTGGTGCCGGATCAGGAAAATGTCCGACTCAACGTGCCCGCCATTGATCCCTCTGCGTAACAACCAAGCGTTGACTTGGACGTCAGCCTCGTCGGCTCCCCCATTGGCTGTCCCTCACGCAACCAGCGCATCCGAGCAAGGACCTCCGGGCTGCTTTGGTGCGAGTGGCTTCTTAGACATAGGTATCGAAGACGTCTAACGGTGGTTAGTGAGTTAGCGTCAAGATTTGATCATGGGATAACACGCGGTCGGCGTACAGCAACATCATTGCCGCTGGGTCGGGGTCATAGTTGTCCGGCCCCTCCCATTGTTTGCGAAGTCCCGCTCGTTCGATCGCACGTTGGGAGCGTGTGTTGGGCTTCGCGACAACAGCCGTTACGGGAAAGTCAGGGCGTGCCGCCCGTGCATATTCGATGCCAGCTATGGCGACTTCCTGAGCGTAGCCGCGCCCCCAGCTCTGGGGTCGCAGGCTAAAGGATAGATTCCACGCGTTGGCTGTCAGCAGCTGACAGCCACCCATGCCGACCAGCTCGCCCGATGAGGCGCCTTCCAAGGTTTCCAGTACCCACAATCCGTGCCCATGCTGTTGCCACTCAGCGATGCGGCGTTGGAGGACTGCTTGTGTATGTGTGATCGAGGTGTGAGCGAGCATGGGGTCACATTCAATGAGACGAGTGTCTGAGTACATCCGGAACAGCTCGCCCACATCGCTAGGAACAGGTGGACGCAAGGCCAATCGACCACTTGACGTTTGCATGACCTGTTCGATGATGACTCCCCCTTCAGGCGTTGCTTCTGAAATCTATTCAGTGTCCCAGTATGGTCCGCCAGTGGGTCGCCGCCGCTACCACCTATCCCGCCAACAGATTGTTGCCTCCCAGCGCATGCACCCCTAAGATACCGGGCGGCTTCCTGCTAACGTTCGCGTCGTGGATACCTCATGGCACGTGCCAGCCCCAACCAGCGGAGACACGACTTGGACTCAACTTGCGCAACTAGTCGCAACTAATAACTTTCTGCTGCATGGTTCACAGACGCCAGGCCTCTCAATTCTCGAACCTCGGGCGCCCGTCGACTACAGCCTCGACGAGTTCTCAAAAACGACAGCCGTCTATGCGACCGAAGACCCAACCTGGGCTATCGTATACGCCGTCCGCTCATCATCCTGCCGAGGTTTCTTGAATGCCTGCTTCTACCCGGGCGCAAGTGCCGGGGACCCATCCGAGCGGCGCATTTTTGTCTCATTCGCGGCCAATGAGAACGGCAAGGCTCCTATCAAGGCAGGAGTGGTGACATACTCCCCAGCAAGGGTTTCACCAGGATGCCCAGCTATATGGACCCCATTCTCGGACTGATTACAGAGTGCCAGTTTGTTAGCACCGAGCCTGTCCGTGTCATGGCGGAAATCTCAGTGCAACCCGCGAACTTACCGTTCACTCCGTTACTCCACGATTTCGAAACTGTTTCCAGATGCGCATCTCTGAACCCGCTAGGTTTTCCATGGCTCCATTGAAGGGTTGACCTTCCTCAACGCCTGCCCGCAAGCCAATCCTTCAGCGGGACACTCCGCGCCACGTGTTCCTAGTGGACCTCCCACGGCTAGCCCAAGACCGGACCCCAGAGGGAGAGCTCAACTAAATGTGAAAACGTTCCCAAGCAGACAGCGTCAGTGCCTAAGCCGTGTCCCCCTCAGTCTAGAGAGACAGATTAGATTGAGCGAGCATGTTCCTGGATGGCAAAGCAATTGAGGGTAAACGCACCGTGTTACGGCGCTCCAACGACGAATATACCGGGGTCATCGTCTAAGTTTCTTACCGCAGGCATGATCAGAGGCTCGGGTCTTGGACCTTCGACAAGCCCATCGCGAGAAACATAGGTTTTAGTAGTTTCAGAGAAACCGTCATAGACAATGAGCTGTACTTCTTCAAAAATGTCCGCCCTGTCATCATTGAAAAAACTTACAGCGTTGACATTGCATGCGCTAGTCGATACCCCGCCGGGGTATGCGCTGCTGATAGCAGAAGTTGGAGTGAATCGACCGCCTCGTGGTGATCCGGTTCCGGCAAAATATTCTTCCCTTCCGTACCACCATCGCTTTTCAGCGTGGGCCAGCGCCGTATAGCAATCTACTTCTACGTCGAGAATTTTTAGTTTTTGGTACTCTTTTGCCGCAAGCCAGATGTAATACCGATTGACAAGTTCAGACCACGATAGCGTTCCCTCGATAATGACATTGACCTTGTCCTCTAGCGATCTCCTGACGATGGTGTTATGTAAGTTGGCAGACTCTGTGTGTACAAGTGAAGCCAATTCGTTGGGAAGGAGCGGACGATCATCAGGAAGAATGAGCCCCAGAAACGAATCGTAGATGCCATCGGCAACCGCACGATCGATCAGGACATTCTTAATCTCATCGGCGTCTATCCGACGGTAGCTGGAGAGGTCCTCGCCGAGATGCTCAATTTTGGTTGACTTGCCGGCCCCGGGAGGGCCGGCAGTCACTATTGCAGCTAACCCGTCTTTGCCAACGTGAGCCGAATCTGACAAATAAGAGTCGATAATCTCGTCATGAAATCGCCGCCTGACACGATCCTCGAACTTATAGCGATTTGAAGTCGCGTTCTCCGACGTCCGCGCCATAGGGGCATTCTCGGAGGTCAGCTCGTTTAGACGCCTCTCAGTCTTTCTCCGAGGGGTGTCATGCTCATGCGCTGGGGGGCCGGACGCGCTCGAGGAGGTAGTCATAATCGTCATAGTCTACGAGACCGCGATGCATTGCGTCAGTAACTTCGTCCCACGATCCGGAGGTCCGTACCGTGAGTGGGTTTTCCGGCTCTGCATCTCGAGCAAAGCTGTACGGCCAGTGCGTCAGCTTTTCCATCATTTCGTGATGCCCTATGTCGCCGGCAACAAACTGAAGGATGACCTCACCAGGGGAAAGATCTAGCATCTGAGGGGCGATGCTGACTCGTTTCACGATGCGTGAAACCTCCGCCTGTGACAGACCCGCGTCTTTTGCGATGGCGGTCTGTGACTTGCCTTCTTTCACGTGCGCGCGGTAGACCGCACGCAGCTTGTTGAGGCGCGCGAGTTCCTCTCGAGCGTAGGCGATTTGAAGCGGGTTGGTAGTCCGCTTTGCCTCTGTGCTGGGTGCGCGCGTAGGACGGTTAGCGATCCTGGTCACGATTGCACTCTCTCTGTTGGGAGCTATACCAAATGTATAGGTCCCCCCTAGTCTGTCCGCGCGGAGGCTTCATGTCAATCTCCTATACATGGTCTCTCTCGCCCAAGAGAGTGTAGAGGTCAGCGCGAGTGATGGCAGTAGAGGACCACGGCTGCCACCTCTTGGACGGCCCCTGGCTAGGCGGCGCTACCGGTGACCAGCAGTGGCCACGCCAAGTAAGGGTGGGAGACTTTCTTCACTGACGGGTGGCCACGGCAGGAATACTGGAACCAGTGGCTGTTGCCCCCCGATCCATCGTTCCACTAGCTGAAAGTAACTCCGATGACAGACGACCAGATGAAGAAGTGGCTCCAGGACGGGGACTCACCACAACTACAACCTGGACGCGATCTGTCTGAAGTCCCTCTACAGCGGTTGCGCTTCGCTTTCACTAGGGCCAGCGCCTTCTACGCATCCCAAGTTGCCTGGTTCCAGGAATATATCCCAGATATACGGCACGTTTCGAAGTCTGGCGGCACGATCCATGAGTTCTCCCTCACGGTTCAACCCCCAGTTGAAGAGTGGGCACTGCTTGCGGGCGAGATCCTCAACCAGCTATCGAGCGCAAGGGACAACCTATTTAAAGATGTCGTGAAACGTGCGAGTGATGGAGAAGAGGGAATCACGAAGAACCTCAAAGGGGGAGCTCATCACTGGCCGTCGTACTTTGACGAGCGCCAGTGGGAACCCTTCGTGAGGCGGTATCACTTTATCCCCGAGGTGATCCTAGACCGGATAAAGTCATTCCAGCCGTTCCTCGATCTGCACCCAGATGGAGGGACAACGGACAGAGAGTGGATGAAGGCTGGGGCGTCAACTTGGGCAAGGCAGTTGAACAATCATGACAAACACGATGAACCGATGCGTGTAGCTGCCCACCACTATCTAGGTAGTGGTGTCACAGCTTTGTCGGAGATCACTCTCCGCGGCGAGGTCCAACAGCGTTGGGATCATACGGACCCTCACTCATCTGAGCCGCTGATCTCGATCCATTGCGAACCCGTAGACGACCTTCGCCTCACGGTTCCAACCATTGACATTGTTCTGATGAGCATGGGGCCATCAGAACTCAAGTGGGACCCGCTCAACAGTGGCTTGTGGTCTGCGCTATGGGAAAGCCAGTGCGTGATAAATACGGTGTACTACGGAAGGGAGAGAGCACGGGAGCTCAGCATCCCTTTCATGGAGTACGCGTCACGAGAAAGCTGGACAGATTTTCGATACGTGCTCAAACCTGGAGGCGGGTACGACCTGCTCATACGAGGCAACTACGCTCAAGAGGCTCTGAAGCAATGCTTCGTATAGCGATCTCCAGATCTTTCCACCACAAATGTGGACCGGCCTCGCGCTGCCGATGAGTCATCGAACCCGACCAGCAGCGCCATCCCCTGCAGGTTAGAAACAGCAATAGACGTTTTGTCCCCATTACGACGAGACAGGTTCTCCTGGCACGTCCCATCTCAGTCGCTGGTGTCTCTAATTCCATCGTATTCGTGCACACCCGTGCGGCAGCGTGACATGTAGTTCGTTCTCCGGTTTGCGTTCCAGTCGGAGAGATTGGCCGAGACGGAATTTAGGGCGGTGCTTCGTATCGTTATCCGTGTCCGATTGCCAAGGGGAAGTTCGGAAGGCGTCGCGGTCAGGGATCCCTCACCGTGCATTTCATAGTGAGTATCCAAGAGTTGAATGTCAGACGTCGCCTGTACCTTTGCAAGTATCAGCTCCGAGTAAAGGAAGAACATGATGTTGCCTGATGGCTACCCCAACCCAGTTGCGATCTCGCGGCTCAGTGAGGGCGAGATGTCCCGTGAACCTCAGAACGTGCGCGCGATCAATTGGTTGCTCGCACAACCAGGTGGCCCCGTTGTCGTTGTGACGCCGCGGAAAGACTTTGAAGGAGCGAGCCTGAAGAGGCTGGTGTCACGCCCACGCGTGACACATCGGGCCTGGCGGGGTTTCTCCCGAGGATTACTCTCCGGTGCGCGGGTTATCTACGCTTGGCCTGACCGTCAGCACTTGGACGATCTTTGGGGGTGCGGAGCAGATGCAATCGCGGTCATCGAGTGGAACGAGCGGGACACTGCTGAATGGATTGCTGATGCCAAGCCGGTGCAGCTTTTTCACGAACAGACGGTGGAAGCGAATGGGCTCGCTGAGGGCGAGAAGGAACAAAAGCCGCTTCCGAACGGCGTGGAGGGCATCTTGGAACATATCGCGCACATGGCTGCCGGCTACTCGTCCGGTCTGAAGTGGAATGAAGAAGACAAGCTCAAGGCAGACATGATGAATCGTCCCGATCGATGGATGCCAATCTCAGTCGACCAAGTTCGCAATAAGTGCCGCGAACTTGGGATGAGACCTAGGGATGTAGATACGATCGCAGGCTTCCTTCAGCGCCGCAAAGACGGGCGACGTTTCAACGTGCGCAGCTCTTATCGCGGGTTTCAGTTCAACTCAGAGTCAAACTAGGACCTTCTGGCTTACGGCGATGAGATGACGCAAGGAGACAAAGCGGCCCGTAGCAACGGCACCGAGACGTGGAACGGCAAACTCCCTTTGATGAACGCAGGCGGCGCTCAGGGTGTTTCTCACAGGGTTGCGTCCGCAATCTCTTTGTGCCCGCAAGCCGGTCGCTCAGCGCGACATGCTGCCGCCGATTCCCCTCCGGGGACGTCGCCACGTTCGCGACCGGCGCCGAGCATTTGCATATATCCCGCCCGCAAACGGGTCCGATGAGCGTGGGTCAACGGTACGGCCCGTGCTGTTGCATGCGTTCCCGGAAACGATGCCGGTTGAGACCACCATCGTTTGCGTGCACGTTCTATCACCCTCAACTGTCTGGGACTAAGCAACCGGAGCTACTTGCTGTCACTTCCAAAGTCCCGGCGCCGTTATTGTTGGCCCATGACCGGTTTCCCGCAGCTGCTCCACACCGTTTTGGACACACCCAATGTGCGGGGACTGGCGGAGTTCTACCGCCAGCTGCTAGGGCTGCAGTATCGCCACGGAGATGAACCCGCGCCGGAAGGCGCCCCCGACGACGTCGATTGGCTGGTACTGACCGACGCGCACGGCAACCGAAAACTCGCTTTTCAGCACGTGGAACAGCTTGAGCGGACCACCTGGCCCAGGCCTGATGTGCCCATGCAGATGCACCTTGACCTCACCGTTCCCGACCGCGGGACGCTCGAAGACCAGCACTCCAGGGCAATGGCGCTGGGTGCTGAACTCCTTTTCGACCGGACGGATGATCCCGAGGAGCCGTTATACGTCTACGCCGACCCGGCCGGGCACCCGTTCTGCATCTTCGTAGCCTGAAGCGGACTCAAGGCCCCGCATTTGGGCGGCGGGCCCGTGAAAGGCAGACTGGGCGTCATGGGGTTCATGACTAAGATTCAGCGATACCTCGGCGTGGAGCCGGTAAAGGTACTCGACCAGTATGAGAAAGCAATACGCGCAGCACATTTAACGTGCCGGAGGTGCGGAGCCTTTATCGCAGCTGAGCACCAGATGTTGCACAACAGCTGGCACGCGGCCCACGACGGGTAGGGGGCTGATGCCCCTACCCGCCCACGTGTTTCCGGGTTCCTAGTCCGCGGCAGCCAGCTGGCCGCAGGCGCCGTCGATCTCCTTGCCGCGGGTGTCGCGCAGGGTGGTGGGGATGCCGGCGTCGATCAGGTGGTTGATGAACTCGCGGGTCACGTGCGGTTCCGGCGAGGTCCAGATGGAACCCGGCGTGGGGTTCAGCGGAATCGGATTCACGTGCACCCAGCCGCGGCCGCGGGAGTTCAGCTTCTTGGCCAGCAGGTCCGCGCGCCACGGATGATCGTTCATGTCCT
Organism: Arthrobacter sp. 9E16; assembly: GCF_002929435.1. Taxonomy (NCBI): domain Bacteria; kingdom Bacillati; phylum Actinomycetota; class Actinomycetes; order Micrococcales; family Micrococcaceae; genus Arthrobacter; species Arthrobacter sp. 9E16. The sequence continues at coordinate 1,060,902 of NZ_PJIU01000001.1, forward strand.
TGATCAGCGCATATTCGATCGAGACGCGGCGGCCGGTGACGCGGTAGTAGTTGTACGCGGCGTCCAGGGCCTCGTCCACCTTCCAGCGGCTGTTCACCGGAATCAGCTCGTCACGCAGTTCGTCATCGGGAGCATGCAGGCTCAGAGCGAACGTCACCGGGATGTTCTCCTCGGCCAGCTTGTTGATTGCCGGCACCAGGCCCACGGTGGAAACGGTGATGTTCCGGGCGCTCATGCCCAGGCCCTCGGGAACCTCTGCGGCCATCCGGTGCACAGCATTCATCACGCGCTTGTAGTTGGCCAGCGGCTCACCCATGCCCATGAAGACAATGTTGGTGACGCGCTCGGCGTCGTGCCCGCCGTCGCGGCGCTTGCCGCCGAGGCCGCCTTCCTTGATCACCCGGTTGGCCTGGACAATCTGGTCCAGGATTTCCGCCGTGGACATGTTCCGGGTCAGACCGGCCTGGCCGGTGGCGCAGAACGGGCAGTTCATGCCGCAGCCGCACTGGCTGGACACGCACAGCGTGATGCGGCCGGGGTAACGCATCAGGACGGACTCCACGAGGGAACCGTCGAAGAGGCGCCACAGGAACTTGATGGTGTCGCCGTTGTCCGTGGTCAGGCGTTTGACCTCGGTGAGCAGCGTCGGGAACATTTCCTTCACCAGGTCATCGCGGCGCTCCTTGGGGAGGTCGCTCATGGCTTCGGGGTCCGTGGTGTAGTGCTGGAAGTAATGCACTGAGAGCTGCTTGGCGCGGAACGCCGGGAGGCCCAGCTCTTTAAGCTTGGCCTGGCGCTCGGGCAGGGTCAGGTCAGCCAGATGGACCGGGGGCTGCGACACCCGCGGGGACTTGAACTGGAGCAGCGGGCGGCCGTCGGGTTCCTTGGCCTGTTCCCAGCCCTCGGTGGCGGGCCGCACCTGCGTCTTCCGTGCCTGCAGCTGGGCCTTGGAGGTGCCAACCGGTCTGGACGGGTTTGCGGGGGAAGTATCGAGGGAAGTCATCCCTTCCATTTTTGCATGCATCCGGATTCTCCGCTTCTCTTAGCCAACTTGCCATGCAGCTGAAACACCGCTGAAACGGCACGCCCCTAGATTGAAGGAAAATCCCGTTCCGGAGCACCCTCAGCAGGAGGCCCTATGCTTGCCGATCAGCCGCCGCACCTCACCATCCGCGAAGTGCCCTGGAGCAACCCCGTGGGCGCTGACCTGCGCGCCGCCCAGCAGGCAGAATTGAACAGCCGTTGGGGAACATCCGCACCCGAACCGGCGCCGCCCACCGCCGAAGACGTGGCCGTTTTCCTCGTCGCGTATGAGAAGAGCTCCGGCCAGCCGCTTGGCTGCGGCGGGCTGCGGCGGCTGGATGACTCGACGGCCGAGATTAAACGGATCTATGTTCTTCCCTACGCCCGGGGTTCCGGGGTGGCCACCGCCGTGCTGACCGCCCTGGAGTACCGGGCGCGGGCCGCCGGATATGCAGTCATCGCCGCCGAATCAGGGTCGGCCCAGCCCGACGGCCAGCGCTTTTACCGGCACGGCGGCTACACCGTGGTGCCCAACTTCGGCCCCTACGCCGAGGTGGCGGACTCGGTGTGCTTCGCGAAGACCATCGGCCCGGGCGTCCAGCCGCCGATTCCTCCGGCGGCCGCTCCCTGGGGCAGGCTCGGCTGAGGCGTGGCCAACCGGCCGAGCGCAACCGTACGTCAGTAGTCGACGCGGTTCTCCGCAACAGTCCAGGCCTCAAACGGGGCGGTTGCCGACACGTCCTGAGCCGCAGCCTGCGTCACCTGAAGCGAGCGCTCCGCAACCGGCTTCTCAAAGTACTCGTAGAACACAGCATCATCGAAGCCTGCGCGGGCCGCATCATGGCGGTCCGCCGCAAAAACCACACGGTCCAAACGAGCCCAGAGTGAAGACGCCAGGCACATGGGGCAGGGTTCGCAGCTGGTGTACAGCACGGCGCCGCTGAGGTCGTGGGTTCCGGTGCCGGCACCGGCGGCCCGGATGGCCGTCACTTCGGCGTGTGCCGTTGGGTCGTTGTTGGCGGTGACCCGGTTGAGGCCCTCAAAAACCGAACCGTCGGCCGTGACGACGATGGCACCGAACGGACCGCCGCCGGCGGCAACGTTGGCGGTGGCCAGGTTGATGGCACGGGCAAGGTACTGAGCGTCACTGGTGGTCATGGATATCTCCTTGAATGCGGATGGCGGCAACAGCTGCCGGATCTGCCAGGTAGATAGCACCATGCGGTGCCCGCCTTCGGCAGCACAAGGCTAACATCGCAGGCCGATAAAGGGCTGCACCGTGATCCGGCTCTGGACGGGGCAGCGCAGCTGTGACAGCGTTCTTAGAGGGGGACGGATGGCTGCACCTTCGAAAGGACATGGCCGTGGAGCGCATGATTTTTCCCAATCTCCCTGTTGCCGACCTTCGCAGATCCACTGAGTTTTATCTGGGTTTGGGATTCAAGCAGAGCCCTCAATTCAGCAACGAGGACTGCGCCGCCGTAATCATTTCCGACACCATTGTCGTCATGCTCCTGCAGCAGGAGTTCTTCTCGGGGTTCCTTCCCGAAGGCGACACCCCGCACCTGCGCGCGGCGGGCAAGGAAGTGCTGAACTGCCTGAGCTGCGACACCCGCGAAGAAGTGGACACTTTCCTGGCGAACGCCGCGAAGAACGGCGGAGCCGTGTTTCAACCCGCGCGCGAACAGATGCCGGGCATGTATTCCGGCGCCGCCACCGACCCGGACGGGCACGTCTGGGAGTTCATGTGGATGGATCCGTCCATCCCCGAGTAGAGACCCGGCAGGACCTGGGAGGGCTTCGCTTGTATCCCGTCATTTATCCGCACCTCCCGGTGTCCGACCTGGACCGGTCCACCGGCTTTTACATGGGCTTGGGCTTTACCCTCAATGAGCGGCTCAGCAATGTTGATCTCTCGGCCCTGAACATTTCTGCCGCCATTGTGCTGGTGCTTTTGCCCAGGCCGGTCAGCCAGGAAGGCCGCACGGCCCTGGCCTTTCCCACCCGCGGCGAGGTGGATGAGATTCTCGCCGCCTGCGCGCCGAGCGGCGGCAGGGTGGTGTCCCGTGCCCGGCTCCGGGACAGGGGCGTCTATCTGGGAACGGCCGCGGATCCGGATGGGCACTTGTGGGATTTTTTATGCCGGGACGGCGAGCCGTGGGAGGGGAACCTGTAGCCTCAGGCGGAAGTACTGACACTTACCGAAGGAACCCACGGGCATGGCCATCAGTCCAGGAACCGCAGCGCAGACCGGCTCCCCGTCTGCGCATGCAGCCGACAGCCAGGACGTGATCCGGGTCTCCGGAGCACGGGAAAACAACCTCCGGGGGATCAGCCTTGAGATCCCCAAGCGCCGCCTCACTGCCTTTACCGGCGTCTCCGGCTCCGGCAAGAGCTCGCTGGTCTTCGGCACGATTGCGGCGGAGTCGCAGCGGCTGATCAACGAAACCTACAGCGCCTTCGTGCAGGGCTTCATGCCCAATCTGGCCCGCCCGGATGTTGATTTGCTGGAGGGGCTGACCACGGCCATCATCGTGGACCAGGAGCGGATGGGAGCCAACCCCCGGTCCACCGTGGGCACCGCTACAGACGCCAACGCCATGCTGCGGATCATCTTCAGCCGGCTCGGCCAGCCGCAGATCGGCTCCCCCAACGCGTATTCGTTCAATGTCCCCTCGGTGAAGGCCAGCGGAGCCATCACCGTGGAACGCGGCGGCCGGACCAAGGCAGAGAAGGCCACCTTCAACCGGCTCGGCGGCATGTGCCCGCGCTGCGAAGGAATGGGGTCTGTGACTGACTTCGATCTGACAGCGCTCTACGATGACAGCAAATCCCTGAATGAAGGCGCGCTCACTATCCCCGGCTACAGCATGGACGGCTGGTACGGCCGCATCTACAGCGGCACCGGCTTCTTCGATCCGGACAAGCCGATCGCCAGGTTCACGAAGCGGGAACTGCACGACCTGCTGTACAAGGAACCCACCAAGATCAAGGTGGACGGCATCAACCTGACCTATGAGGGGCTGATTCCCAAAATACAGAAGTCCATGCTGTCCAAAGACCCGGAGGCCATGCAGCCGCACATCCGCGCGTTTGTGGACAGGGCCATCACGTTCACCACCTGCCCCGAGTGCGGCGGCACCCGGCTCAGCGCCGAGGCCCGTTCCTCGAAAATCAACGGCAAGAACATCGCCGACGCGTGCGCCCTTCAAATCTCCGACCTCGCGGAATGGGTCCGCACCCTTAACGAGCCGTCGGTGGCACCGCTGCTGGCCGGGCTGCAGCACCTGCTGGACTCCTTCGCTGAAATCGGTCTCGGCTACCTCAGCCTGGACCGGCCCTCGGGAACGCTTTCGGGCGGGGAGTCCCAGCGCACCAAGATGATCCGCCACCTAGGATCCTCGCTGACGGACGTGACGTACGTTTTTGATGAACCGACCATCGGCCTGCATCCGCATGACATCGAACGGATGAACCGGCTGCTCCTGCAACTGCGGGACAAGGGCAACACCGTGCTGGTCGTCGAGCACAAACCCGAAACCATCGCCATCGCCGACCATGTCATCGATTTGGGTCCCGGAGCCGGGAGCGACGGCGGAACGGTCTGTTTTGAAGGTACGGTGGCGGACCTTCGCACCAGCGGCACCGTTACCGGAAATCACCTGGACGACCGGGCACGCCTGAAAGACAGTGTCCGCACCCCCGACGGCGTACTGGAGGTCCGCGGCGCCGGAACGAACAACCTCCGGGACGTCGACGTTGATATCCCGCTGGGCGTGTTCTGTGTGCTCACCGGGGTGGCAGGTTCGGGCAAAAGTTCGCTGATCTCCGGATCGGTGGCCCGCCGGGACGGCGTCGTCGTCATTGACCAGGGGGCCATCAAAGGGTCCCGGCGCAGCAACCCGGCCACCTACACCGGACTGCTGGAGCCGATCCGCAAGGCCTTTGCGAAGGCAAATAACGTCAAGCCCGCACTGTTCAGTTCCAATTCAGAAGGTGCCTGCCCAATCTGCAACGGGGCAGGCGTGATCTTCACCGACCTGGGAGTAATGGCCACGGTGGAATCCACCTGTGAAGAATGCGGAGGCAAGCGTTTCCAGGCGGCAGTCCTGGAATACACCTTGGGCGGCAAGAACATTTCCGAAGTGCTCGGCATGTCCGTCACCGACGCCGAGCTCTTCTTTGGCAGCAGCGGTGAAGCCTCCACCCCCGCAGCCCACCGGGTCCTCGTTCGGCTCGCCGACGTCGGCCTGGGTTACCTGCACCTGGGCCAGCCGCTCACCACGCTCTCCGGCGGGGAGCGGCAGCGGCTGAAGCTGGCCGCCCAAATGGCCGAAAAGGGCACTGTCTATGTCCTGGACGAGCCCACCACCGGACTGCACCTCGCGGATGTGGAACAGCTGCTGGGGCTGCTGGACAGGCTGGTTGATTCCGGTAAATCGGTGATTGTCATTGAGCACCACCAGGCCGTAATGGCGCACGCCGACTGGATTATCGATCTGGGGCCGGGCGCCGGGCACGACGGCGGCCGGATAGTTTTCGAGGGCACCCCGGCGGACCTCGTTGCCGGCAAAACCACGCTCACCGGCCAGCATCTGGCGGCTTATGTGGGCGCGTCGGTTTAGCCGGCCGGCTGCACGCAGATGGTGTCCATGGTGACGGTTACCGCGCCGTCGCCCTCTTCTGCGGTGAGCGTGACCTGGATGCCGCCGGTCTCCTTCAGGGAGGCAGCGTGCGTTCCGCCGCAGGGAATGGAAACAGTGCCCCCGGGCAGGTCAACGCTCCAGCGGCGCATGTCGGTGAGGCCGACGCCGTCGCACTCGATCCGAACCTCTGCCCCGGTGGCGGTCCAGTCCGCCAGGATGGCATTGATACCAGCTTCCGCAGCGGGCAGGTCCGCCAGCAGGGTGTCCGGGACAAAGCCCTTGCGGCGCAGGGATTTGCCGAGCCGGTACACATCGGTGGAGCCGTGCTCGGTGATGGTGGAGGTCTCGATGGCCAGGGCGTCGAAGTTCGGGTTGCCGGCGGCATCCGTCAGGACGTCCTTTTTCCAGGCCTTGGCAAGCTGCCGGTTCAGGGCCAGCGACGCCAGGTGGCAGGCCGTGTGTCCCGCAGACAGGGCGCTCCGGTAGGCGGCGTCCACGTCAATCCGCACGGAGTCCCCTTCCCGCACGGCCGCACCGGCCGGGAGCAGGTGGGCAACCGTGAAGGCCCAGCCTTCGGTGCCCTTCTTCACCGGAACATCCGCACCCAGGAACAGATCGGTTCCGTCGGTGGCCGCCACCACGGCGTCGCGGATTTCATGAGAGGTGCCGTCGGCAGTGGTCAGCACCGCACGGTCCGCTCCCTGGTCCGGCCACCCGGCATCCACCGGATGTACGGCGGTGGTGTCCAGCAGGACCACGCGGGCGCCGTCGGCGTCTGAAACGTGCAGCACGGTGCCGGAGGACTCCACGGCGCCGGCGGGATAGGTGACAGTTGTATCTACGGTAGGCAGGCTCACAGCCCCACCCTACCGAGGAAACATTGCCGCCTCGAGCGTGACGGCGGTCACTGGATTCTTCTTCCCGGCTCACATGGGGGTAGAGTTCTAAGTACGACGCGGGGTGGAGCAGTTCGGTAGCTCGCTGGGCTCATAACCCAGAGGTCGCAAGTTCAAATCTTGCCCCCGCAACCAAGAAGATGGTCCCCATCGGTGAAAACCGGTGGGGACCGTTTTGTTTAAGCGGACAGGACGGTTGTCGGCATCACACCGCCTCCGGTAGGTTTCAGCACCAATGGGACTCTACTCAAGGGCGGTACGTAAGTGGATGCTGAAATAACCCTGCAGGTGGACGGCAGTGAACGGACACTGACCGTGGACACCCGCACCACCGTACTGGACGCGCTGCGGGACCGGCTCGGAGTGACATCCCCCAAGAAGGGCTGCGACCACGGGCAGTGCGGGGCCTGCACCGTGCTGCTGGACGGGCGGCGGGCGAATTCCTGCCTGACCCTCGCGGTGGCGCACGACGGCGCGGAGGTCATCACGGCGGAGGGACTGGCCGATGTGGTCCCGGACGGTCATCTGCATCCGGTGCAGCAGGCTTTCCTGGAACAGGACGGTTTCCAGTGCGGTTACTGCACTCCGGGGCAGATCTGTTCCGCGGCCGGAATTATCGAAGAAGCCGCTGCCGGGCATCCCTCCACCGCCACAGATCCGGCAGCCGAGGGCGGCATCGACCTCACCGATGATGAGATCCGCGAGCGCATGAGCGGGAACCTGTGCCGCTGCGGCGCCTACGTCAACATTGTGGCCGCAGTGCGGCAGGCGGCCGAGGCAGCCGCTTCCCTCCGCAAGGGACTGCCCGATCCCGCCGAACCTGCCGTCCCGGATTCCCCCACCGCAGCATCAATGCCCTCCCATCCGGAGGACCGGTCATGATCCCCTTCGACTACCGGCGTGCCCAGGATGCCGCCTCCGCCGTTGCCCTGGTCTCAGCAAATCCCAACGCCGCCTTCCTGGCCGGCGGCACCAACCTCGTGGACCGGATGAAACTCGGGATTGCCTCCCCCGCCCTGCTGGTGGACGTCAGCCGGCTGCCGCTGGACACCGTGGACGTGCTCGACGACGGCCGGGTACGGATCGGCACCAATGTCCGCAACGCCGACCTCGCGGCCAACACCCACATCCGCCGCCGCTATTCCGCGCTGTCCTCCGCACTGCTGTCCGGGGCCTCCGGACAGCTGCGGAATCTGGCCACCACCGGCGGCAACCTCCTGCAGCGCACCCGCTGCGTGTACTTCCAGGACCCCACCACCCCCTGCAACAAGCGCGAACCCGGGACCGGCTGCTCCGCCGTCGACGGCTACACCCGCTACCACGCCATTTTGGGCGCATCGGAGGACTGCGTGGCAACGCACCCCTCGGATATGGCGGTGGCCCTGGCCGCACTGGACGCCGCCGTGGTGGTCCTCGGGCCGGCCGGGGAACGGATCATTCCCCTGAGCGACTTCCACCGGCTGCCCGGGAACGAGCCGCAGCGGGACACGGTGCTGGAACACGGCGAGCTGATCACCGCCGTCGAACTCCCCCCGGCACCCGCCCGGTCCGCCTACCGCAAGGTGCGGGACCGCGCGTCGTACGCCTTCGCACTGGTCTCCGTGGCGGCCGCCCTGGAACTGGAGGACGACGGCGCGAACCCTCCGGTGATCCGTGACGTGCGCATTGCCCTGGGCGGCGTGGCGCACAAGCCCTGGCGCGCACTTCAGGCGGAGGCCGCACTGCGTGGAACGGAGGCAACCGAAGAGAATTTCCGCGCTGCCGCGGACCTCGAGCTGGCGACGGCTGAACCGCTGCGCGAGAACGGCTTCAAGATCCCCATGGTCCGCAACACTCTGGCCGCGGTGCTGCGGGATCTGGCCGGGGCCCCTGCCCCCGACGCAAGCGCTGCAGGAACTGATCATCCCGAAGGCCCTGACGGACCCGGGGACACCGGCTGGGAGGAACTGGATTCATGAGCAACCTGCTGCCCGGGAGGGCCATCGGCACGCCGTATGAACGCCTCGACGGCGAACTAAAGGTCAAAGGCACCGCCCCGTACGCGTATGAGCAGCCGGTTCAGAACCCGCTGTATCTGTATCCCGTGCTTTCGGCCATTGCCCGCGGCGCTGTGGAGCGGGTGGAAACCGCCGCCGCCGAAGCCATCGACGGCGTCTTCACGGTCCTTACCTCCGAGACAACGCCCCGTCTGGAAGACCCGTCCGACCGGGAGCTGGCAGTCCTGCAGGACAAGGCCATCGGCTACCGCGGGCAGATTGTTGCCGCGGTCCTGGCCGAATCCCCGGAAATTGCCCGGGAAGCCGCGGCTGCCGTCACCGTCACCTACACCGAGGAGCCGTTCTCCGCCCAACTGCGCGCAGATCATCCGGAATTGTATGCACCCGAGGAACTCAATGCCGGCACGCCTACGGACAGCAGCGAGGGGGACGTGGATGCCGCCTTTGACACCGCTGCGCTGAAGATCGACCAGACCTATTCCACCCCGGCCGAGCACAACAATCCGCTGGAACCGCACGCCACCGTGGCGCAGTGGGACGGCGCCGTGCTGACCCTGTGGGACTCCACCCAGGGCGTGCATGCCGTGAAGGGCACGCTGGCGCAGGTGCTCGGGCTGGAAGAGGAACAGATCCATGTCATTGCCCCGCATGTGGGCGGCGGTTTCGGTTCCAAGGGCATGCCGCACGTCCATGTGGTGATGGCCGCCCTGGCGGCGCAGGTCACCGACGGGCGGCCGGTGAAGTTTCCGGTCAGCCGCCAGCACATGTACACGCTGACCAGCCACCGCACCCCCACCCTCCAGCGCATCCGGCTGGGAGCCGCCGACGACGGCCGTCTCACCGCCATGTCACTGGACATCGCGGAACACACCTCCCGGATCAAGGAATTCGCCGAGCAAACCCCGGCGCCGTTCCGGATGATGTACGCCGCCCCCAACCGGAGCACCACCACCCGCCTGGCGCCACTGGACATCCCGGTGCCCTCGTGGATGCGCGCACCGGGCGAGTGTCCGGGCATGTTCGGTCCCGAAGTCGCGATGGATGAACTCGCCGCCGCAGCCGGGCTGGATCCCATTGAACTGCGGCGCCGGAATGAGCCGGAGGTGGATCCGGAGACCGGGAATCCCTGGTCCAGCCGGCATTTGCTGGCGTGCTTTGACCTCGGCGCCGATCGCTTTGGCTGGGACCGGCGGGTCACCCGGCCCCGCTCCGTGCAGGAGGACGGCTGGCTGGTGGGCCTGGGCACGGCCAGCGCCGTCTACCCGTTCATGCGCCAGCCGTCCAACACCGCGCGGATCCGCTATGAGCAGGACGGCATCTACTCGGTGCAGATTGGGGCGGCGGACATTGGCACCGGCGCCTGGACGGCCCTGACGCAGATCGCCGCCGACGCGCTCGACGCGCCGATCGACCGGATCCGGCTGGGCATCGGCGACACGGCCTTCCCTGCCGCCTCGGTGGCCGGGGGATCTTCCGGAACGGCCAGCTGGGGCGGAACAATTATTGCCGCCGCGCGTGCGTTCCGGGCCGACCACGGAGAACATCCCTCCCCCGGGGCGCAGACCGAGGCGAACGCTCCGGAGGACCCCGAGGCGGAGAACCTGGCCCTGTATTCCTTCGGCGCGCATTTCGCCGAGGTCCGGATCTCCTCGGACACCGGCGAAATCCGGGTACCCCGCATGCTGGGCGTTTTTTCCGCGGGACGGATCATCAATCCGCGCACCGCGCGGTCCCAGTTCCTGGGGGCGATGACCATGGGGCTGGGCATGGCGCTGCATGAGCAGAGTGTCCTGGATCCGAGGTTCGGGATCTTCGTGAACCATGACCTGGCCGAATACCACATTCCCACCAACGCTGATGTGCTGGACATGGAGGCACTGTGGATTGAGGACGTGGACGAGCATGCCGGCCCGCTGGGCGCCCGCGGCATCGGCGAAATTGGAATTGTGGGCAGCGCGGCGGCGATCGCCAACGCCGCGTACAACGCCTCCGGGATCCGGGTCCGGGACCTGCCGCTGACGCCGGATAAGTTTCTGCTCTGACCGTCCGTCATAAAGGGTGCCGGGAGGAGCCGGCGTCTTAGGCTGACTGCATGACTGCCGTGCGCCCCGCCTCCTCCGTGCTCACCGGCCGGTTTGTCCGGCTTGAACCGCTCACAACCGGTCTGCTTCCGGAGCTGCACCGTGCCATCGCCGTTCCGGAAGTCTTCGCCGGGGGCTACGGCGGCGGCCCCGCGGGACTGCACCCGGAGCCGGACGCCTTCGCCGCCTGGGCGCAGACCTACTACCGGTGGGATGCCCTGCCATTCGCGGTGCGGCTGCTCCAAGACGGCAGGCCCGGTCCCGTGGCGGGCACCAGCACCCTCGCGGACCTGGACCTGCGCCAGGAGACGATTCAGCTGGGGTGGACTGCGTACAGCCCTTCTGTCTGGGGCACTGCCGTCAACGCCGAGACCAAGCTCCTGCTGCTGGAGCATGCCTTTGACGCGGGATTTGGCCGTGTCAGTCTTCAGGCTGATGCTCTTAATGTCCGGTCGAGGGCCGCAATCGAGAAACTCGGCGGGACGTTCGAGGGGATCCTGCGCCGGGACCGGCTCCGAGCGGACGGCAGCTGGCGGGACACTGCGGTTTATTCCATCCTCGCGCCGGAGTGGCCCGGAGTGCGGGTGGCCCTGGAAGACAGGCTTAGCCGTTTCTCCGGCGTGGCGAACGCCGGTCCGACCGTGCAGGGGCAGCGTCAGCGCTGATCCGGGCCCGGTCCACCCGGCGTGGTGGAACCAACTGCCGGCTCAGGCGCGCTCCGGCGGACTCCCGGGTATCCGGACCGAGGCCACCACGGAGGCAGCAGATACACCAGCGAACCCAGCCAGCCGTCGACGTCGTTGTCCCCGGAGACTACCCACTGCTCAATCCATGCCGCATAGGCGCCGCCCAGATACGCGGCCGTTGCTTCAAGATTGACTGCCGGCACCACGCCATGCGCCTTCCAGACGTGCAGCGACAGGAGGAAGCGTTGGGCCAACCCGCCGGCCATGACGCCCAGGAAGGTTTCGGTATGGAACAACGCCCGATAGACCCGCTCCTCCTCCCTGGTGTGCTGGAGGATTCGGCGCACGGAATCAATGTAGAGCACGTTGATTTCCTCCACGGTCCGCCCCGTGCCGCGCTGATCCACGTCCACGGTGCCTAGCCGGTCCACGACGCCGGCGTAAACCGATGCCGCAAAATCGAAAATATTGCGGTGGTGGCCGTAAAACGTGGTGCGGTGCACCCCGGCCCGGCGGCATAGTGCCGCCACGCTGATGTCCGCGAGTTCGTGATCGCGCAGCAATTCCCACAAACCGGCTTCCAGAGCTTCCCGGGTGCGGGCTGTCCGGGGTTCATCGTGAGAAGAACGCCGCTGGGGCTTGGGGTCTTCCGGTTCAGGCATGGAACTTATCTTCTCAGATACACGAAAGGGCCCCGCCGAAGCGAAGCCCTTCCGTGCCGCGGCGCTGGGGGACGCCGCAAGCTTATGTAGTTGCCGTTAGTGGTTGGCCAGGCCGGCCGTTTCGCCGCCGTCCACCACAAATTCGGCTCCGGTGGAGAAGGAGGAATCGTCGCTGGCCAGGAACAGGATCATGTTGGAGACTTCCTCAGCCTCGCCCATGCGGTGAAGCGCAACATGGTTCATGGAATTCTCCATGCCCTCGGTCATCGGCGTCTTGATGACGCCGGGGTGCACCGAGTTAACGCGGATGCCGTACTTGCCCAGATCCAGGGCCACCGACTTCGTCAGGCCGCGCACTGCGTACTTGGTGGCCGTGTAGCCGGGAAGCTCCACAAAGCCCTGCAGGCCGGCGGTGGAGGAGATGTTGATGATGGAACCGCCCTTGGACTCCTTCAGCGCCGGGATGGCCGCCTTGATGCCCAGGAACACACCGGTGAGGTTGATGTTCATGATGGCGTTCCACTGATCCAGCGTGAAGTCCTCGATATGGCCAAAGTTGGCAATACCGGCATTGTTGACCAGTACGTCCAGTCCGCCGAACTCGGTCACTGCTGTCTGGACGGCAGCTTCCCAGTCCTCGGGCTTCGTGACATCCAGGTGGACGTAGCGGGCGTTCTCGCCAAGCTGTTCGGCGGTCTTCTGCCCCTCGTCATCGAGAATGTCGCCGATGACAACCCGGGCGCCCTCGTCCACCAGGCGCTTGGCGTGGGCAGCGCCCATGCCCCGTGCACCGCCGCTGATCAATGCCACTTTTCCGCTGACGCGTTCCATTACAAATCTCCTTAGGTGTGAACACGATGTTCTTTGCTATTCAACACCTGTCGAAAAGATTCTAGTCCCAATTGAACCCGTTTGTGGCACAGGGAACAACGCGGCGTGTCGCGCGCACCTCGCCCGAAAGACCGCTGCCGACCTCTAGCCGGCCTCCGCCGCAGGCCGCAGCCCTTGCCGCGGCGGCAGCGGAATGATGGCGGACGTTCGGTACTGGTACTGCACATAATCCGGGTAACGGGACCGCGAGATGCTCTCCGTGAACACGGTGGATCCCATAAAGAGCAGGGTGAGCAGCAACGCCCCCAGGACGGTCCAGTGCAGCCACGCCCCTGTGGCTGCCACCGCAAAGCCGTAGAACAGCCACCACTGCGCCTGCTCGAAGAAGAAATTCGGATGGCGGGAATACCGGAAGAGCCCGGTTTGCAGGAAGCCCGGCTGCGGAGGGCGGCCCGCCCTGCGCTCGGCGCCCTTCCACTGCTGGAAGTTCCACTGCTGCTGGTCAGCAGCAGTTTCTCCGGCCAGGGCGCCCGCGAACAGCACTGCGAGGATCCAGTCTCCGGCATTGAGCGGGGCAGGGTTCTGGTACACGGTCAGGGCCGGCAGGGTCATCAGGAAGATGATGATGTTCTGGTAAATGCTGATGAACGCGAGGTTGAAGACGGCAAACTGCCACGGTTTCATGCGCTGACGCAGGATCGCCCACCGGTAGTCCTCCCCGCCGGGCGCGTAGCCGCCCTTGCGCGCAAAATTGAAGGTCAGCCGGGCACCCCACAGAGTGACCAGCACAGCCATCAGGACCAGGCGGCCCTCAAAGCCGGAAGCCACCGCAAAGACCCACACATAGGCGAGGGGAACCAGGGACCAGATGCGGTCGGTCCAGGAGTACTCCCGCGTGATGAGCGAGAGCAGCCAGGTCCCGGCGCAGACGGCGGCGAAGATCCACAGACAAACCATGACCGGATTCATCTTTGGAGACTACGCGCGGGAGCAGTAGCGGGGGAACGGTGGATGCCCGTTCACGAGGCGACGGCAGACGGTCCGTTCCGCACGGACCCCTGACGACGGCGGCTGGTAGCCTCGGCGCATGACCTCACTTTTGCTGCGGCCCTGGCGGCAATCCGACGGCGGCGCGCTGGCAGCCGCCTACCGCGCAAGCTCCGACTTGGACCGGCAGCTGGACCCGGACGCGGAAACACCCGCCGGCGCGGAACGGGTCATCGGGGAGGATTTGGGCTGGGATTCACAGACGGCCTACAATCTGGCCATCGTGGCCGATGGTACGGCGGTGGGCAATGTGGGCCTCAGCCGTATCGATCCTTGTCACGGCACGGCATGGACCTATTACTGGTTGGCGGCACCGGCCCGGGGACGGGGATTGGCGGCACGCGCAACGGCAACCCTTGCCCACTGGGCAGCGGAGGAACTGCAGCTTCACCGGTTGGAGCTCGGACACCGCACCAACAACCCTGCGTCCTGTCGAGTCGCCCGGTCCGCTGGGTTTGCCGCCGAGGGAATTCAGCGGGACAAGCTGCACTATGACGGGGAACGGTTTGATGTGGAGATCCACGCCCGGCTGGCGACCGATCCGGTTCCGGCGCTTCAGCTGCTCGAGTTGAGGCTGCCGTGAGCGGAGAAGGGCGTAGGCACGAAGCCTCGCCGACCGACAGACCGGGCCTGATCGCGGTCTCCTACGTCATCTTCCGCAATGGACCTTCAGTGCTGCTGCAGCGGCGCGGCACCACCGGATATCTGGACGGTTTCTGGGCGACGGCGGCAGCCGGGCATGTGGAGGCGGGTGAGTCCGCCGTCGGCTGCGCTGTGCGCGAGACGCGGGAGGAACTGGGACTCACCGTGGGCGCCGATCAGCTGGCACCGCTGACAACCCTGCACCGCAAAGACCCCGGCCGCCCGGACCGGGTGGACTTCTTCTTCCTCTGTACCGGATGGACCGGGCAGCCAGAGCTGCAGGAACCGGAGAGGGCTACCGATCTGCACTGGTTTCCTCTCGCAGCACTTCCCACTTTGATGGTTCCGCACGAGCGGATGGTCTTTGAAGCCCTGTCACAGGATGCGGTGACGCCGCTGCTCACCCTCGGGTTCTCGCAGGACACCGGGACGGGTGATGCAGCGCTGACCTGCTAGCCTGTCCAGACCGGCGGCTGGGGAACTGCACGGAGCACTGTCCCACTCCTTACACGTTCCGCACGTACAGCAGTGAAAGGGCAGCATGCAGACAGGGCTTTTCCGTTTCCGCCGCAGGACAACCACCGGGCGGTTTCGCAGGCGCGGACTCGTGGCCGGATTGGCCGCCGCCCTGGCACTCTCGGTGACTGCCTGTTCCAGTACCGGGGCGCAGGCAGAACCGGAATCCCAACCCACCGAAACCAAAAACGCCACCGAAGCAGCTCTGCAGCCTGCGGTAGGGCTTCCCGATACGCCTGCGGGTCTCCAGGCACAGTGGGTCCTGACACTGATCAACAGTGAAACGGCGGTCGCAACTGATGGCTTTGCGGACAAGTTCGCGGACGTGATCCTCTCCGAACTGTCTGCAGAGCAACTGGCGGAGGTGCTGGAACAGGTGCGCTCCCAGGGCCCCTGGACGCCCATCACTGTCAACGCGACGGACGCCCAGGGCGTCTTCACGATGGAAAGCACCCCCGGTGACCTCATGGACCTGCAGCTTTCGGTCGATGAGGCAGGACTGATCAACGGCATTTTCTTCGGTCCCGGCACCCCGGCCCGCACGCCCGCTGCCAGCTGGGAAGAAGTGGAAACCAATATGGCAGCCCTGCCGGACGGCTCCGCCATGGCGGTTTACCGCAGAGCGGACGGCTCTGCGGACGGCACCTCAATCCTGGATATCGATGCCGACACCGCCAAGCCCGTCGGCTCCATCTTCAAGCTCTACGTGCTGGTGGCGGTCAGCGATGCGGTGGCTGCCGGCACGCTGTCCTGGGATGCCAAGCTCACCGTCACCGATGACCTGCGCAGCCTGCCCTCCGGGGAACTGCAGGACGCACCGGCCGGGACCACCGTCACCGTCCGGGACGCGGCGCAGAAGATGATCTCCATCAGTGACAACACCGCCACCGACCTGCTGATGCACGCCGTCGGCCGTCCCGCCGTCGAGCAGGCGCTCAGCGATGCCGGACACGCGGATCCGGACCGCAACACCCCGTTCCTGAACACCCGGGAACTTTTCCAGCTGGGCTGGGGCGTGGAGGATTCCGTGCGCGGGCAGTGGGCGGAGGCCGACGACGACGCCCGCCGGGAGCTGCTGCAGACCCTGCCGGGCGGCGTGCTGGACATTCCGGCCGCGGCGGTCACCACCCCGGTATGGCAGCAGGACCTGGACTGGTTTGCCACCGCGGAGGATCTGATGCGGGCGCATCTGGCTCTGCAGGAGCGGGCCGCAACCGACGCTGGTGCGCCGCTGCGGGACATCCTCGGCGCCAACAACGGACTCAACCTGGAAATCGGCGGCGACTGGACCTATATCGGGTTCAAGGGCGGCAGCGCACCGGGCGTGATGGCCGGTTCCTGGTACCTGGAACGCAGCGACGGCGAGCGCTTTGTCGTGGTGCAGCAGGGTGCTTCCTCATCTCCGGCAGAGGTAGCTGATCCCCTGACGTTCTTCGGACCGGCGCAGGACGCCATTGCCCTGCTGGCGACGGAGGGCAGGGACTGATCCCGAGCGGTGCTTCGGTTCATAAGCCACGGTCCGGATCCCCTTACCCGTGGCCACTGTCATTCTCCTCCAGACGCTCCCTGCGGCCGGCGGACACCACTTCAACGTCGCCGCGGACGGAGAATCGGCCCAGCGCTGCCGCCGCACCAATGCTGAGGATCCATCCCATGACCGGCAGGTCGGTGCTGAACCCGGTCCAGGCCCACAGCATGGCCGCCGGCACCGCGAAGAACACGACCACGTGGATCCACTGCCCGCGCACCGGGCGCAGCAGAAGACCTAGGACCACGGCCAGGGGACCGCCCAGCAACAGGGCTCCGCCGGCTCCCCACGTCATCAGCGCCAGCCAAAACATGAAGGCTTCCATGTCCCACGCAGGCTCGTCCCGCCCCGCGAGGATGGCCGCCACGATGTACACGACCGTTACCAGCCCCAGCCACAGCGCGGTGGCAACGAACCACCCCTTGATCAAGGCAAGGTTGCCCAGCACAATCCGGGTTCTTTGCGTGGACAGGTTCCTTTCGCCCATCATGTTCCCCCCGTCCCGTCACAGTCCCGTTTCCCCTGAACCTACACGGTGCATTGCCTACACCGTGCGTCGCGGGCCGGGGTCGTAAAGTGTGCCGTTGGAGAAGCGGTCGCTGAAATTGCCCAGGGCAAAGTCGCGCAGTTCCCCGTCTCCGGCAAGCTCAGCAGCCGCCGCCACCTGAAGCGACAGGGACGCGCGGTGCAGCTGCGCCCGGGACACCAGGTCCGGATCAGCAATGTCAGTAACCGCAGCAGCGCCAAAGGCGCCGATCAACGGCGCCAGGTCCATCGCGGGATCCCCGAGGCAGGCGTTGTCAAAGTCCACCAACCCTGAAACCCCGGGGCCGTTCCACAGCACGTTGTGCAGGCCCAGGTCGCCGTGCACGACGGCGGGAATCACCATTTCCTCGGCTGCCAGGACGTCCGCCACCACGCGGCCGGCTGCTTTGGCTTCACGGCCCGGCAGGGCCACGGTGATGCCGGCAACTATGGCGGGCCACTCCCCCGCACCGCACCATTCCCGGACCGGGCGGAGGCTGCCTCCGGACCGCGGAATGACGTCGGCCAGCGCCGCCAAGATCCGCGCAAGGGGCTCGCGCACCGCGGTCCATGCTTCAAGCGGCCGGTGGTCGCCGGGAACATAGCTGTTGAGCTGTGCGGACCAGCCGGAGCCGTGAAACGGTGTCCGCAGCACGGCCGGGATGAGAAACGGCAGCCCCGTATGGGTAAATGCGGCCAGGTTGCCCGCTTCACCCTCTGTGCTCTGCACATGGCGTGGCCCGTAGACAACGCGGACAACTGCGGCTTCTCCGAGCACCGCCACGTGATGAAAGGCTCCGCGCCGAAACTGCGCCGCGTCCCAGGGAAGATCCGGCCAAATGGAGCGGAGCGCTGTCCAGGGGTCGGACGGTCGGCTGTCCCTTCCGGGCAGGCTGGCATCAGCGCTGTGCACGGGACCGGGGACCCCGGAGCTAATCTTCAGCGCCGGTCAGGCTCACTTCAAGGCGGCCCTCGCGGACCCGGGTCCGGAACACCGGCTGCGGCGCAGTAGCCGGACCGTGCACCACTTCCCCGCTCTCCACAGAGAAGACACTGCCGTGCCAGGGACACACCACGCATAGCTGGCCGCGGTCTTCCTGCAGGTGTCCTTCATGCAGCGGTCCGCCCAAATGGGAGCAGGTATCGGCCAGCACCGAGATGATGCCGGTTCCGTCTTCGCCGTCCGTGCCCTCACGGCGCAGCACTATCAGCGGAACGCCGCCCAGTTGTGCCGGGCGCGGCCGCCCGTCGGGGAATCCCTCCACCGGGCCCAGCGAATGCCATCCGGACGGAACCTCCTCAGGAAGGTCTTCGTTGCGGTTCACGCCCGCTCCCTGCCGGTAGGAAAGGTGTCCGCCCAGGAAGCCTCCGATGCCTGCGACCGCCAGTCCGGCGAACCCGAGCAGCTTTCCGCTGCCGTGGTTGCCCCGGTTCCTCGCCAGCCACGATGCTGCGTACAGCACGGTGGCAACGGCGGTGCTGGCCTCGTGGACCACGCCCGTCCGTTGCTGCTGCGTGTCGAGCTGCGAGAAGTCAGTGACGCCGGTCAGCGCGGTGGGCATCGCCGACAGCACGCCCAGGGCCACCAGGGTTTTGGCGGCCCGTTCGTTGCCCGGCAGCACATCCAGGACGGCCGCTGAAACCCAGGCCCCCAGCGGCACGGTCACCATCAGCGGATGCACCGGGTGCCCCAGCGGAACGCCGTGAAGCGCATCGGTGACGCTCCCTTGCGGCAGCACCCTCTTCACGATGCGGGACACTGTGCCGGCGGCGGGATCCAGCCAGGCTGCGCCTTCCAGCTTGTCAACGGTACTGACCAAAGGCAGACGCGGCATGATTTTCTCCTCAGACGTGCTGGCGGAATGGTCATCAGGCTAGCCACCGCACCGGCCGGGCACCACCCGTAAGCTGGATTTCATTCTCGGCAGGACAGGAGCAGGAATGGGGCACATCGGATCCTATGTATGGGAACTGCGGCAGAAAGTCGGAAAACGCCAGCTTCTGCTGCCGGGCGCGCAGGTCCTGGTGCTGCGCACCGACGGCACAGCTCTGCTTCAGCGGCGTGTGGACAACGGCGTGTGGGAACTTCCTGCCGGTGCCTGCGAACCGGGCCAGAGCTTTGCCGGAGCTGCCGTGGCCGAGCTCTTTGAAGAGACCGGCATCCGCACCGATCCCGCCGATCTGGTGGCTTTTGCCAGTCTTTCCGACCCGGACCTGCATCAGCTGGAGTATCCCAACGGAGACCGGGTGCACGCCTTCGCGCTCTGCTTCTGCCTGACCGGCTGGGAAGGATCAGTGACCCCGGAAAAGTCCGAGGTTTCCGAAATTGGCTTCTTTCCGCTGAGCAGGGTTCCTGACCCGCTCCATCCCCCCACCCGCGAAGTCCTCCAGCTCTACGCGCAGTACCTGCAGACGGGGATCTTTCAGGCCCGGTAACTGCGGGAACATGGGAATTCGCGACCACTTTGGGCATTCACCGCCGTTTTGGGATTTCGCTGCCGGTACGCACCGGCAGCGAAATCCCAACACGGCAGCGAAAGGACAAACCGGGCACTAATCCGGCAGACTGGCCCCATGACTTCGGGGGAAGAAACTCAACCAAGAACGTTCCGCACGGCCATACCGCTGCGCTACCGGCTGGTCCTGGGACTCCTGGGGCTTTCGGGCGCGGCCGCCTGTGTGCTGGCCGTCGCCGAGGGCGGACGGGCCGCCGTCATCACCGGTGTGCTGGTGGCCGTCCTCTTTCTCGCCGTCATTATGATCACCGTTCGCCTCCACGTCGGTGAAGAGGGCCTGCGGATCCGTGTGGCCGGAATCTTCTCGACCGAGGTTCCCTACCGGGAGATGACGGCCGTCTCCCGGGGCCCCGTGACCGGCATGCGGCACGGAATGGGCCTGCGGATCCTGCCGGATGGCACCGGCTACCTCGTCGGCGGACCTTCGGTCCGGATCGAGTGCCGGACCGGGAACCTGCTCGTGTCCTGCAGCCGCCCCGATGAGCTGCTCGCCGCCCTGGCTCCGCGGCTTTCGGCCAATCAGGCGGCGGAGTAGTTCAGGCAGCGGAGTAGTTCAGGCGGCGGAGTAGCTAGTAGCGGCCGCCCGATGCCGCCGGCGCGCTGTCCAGCATCATCAGGTCCTCGCCGCTGAGCATCAAATCCCCGGCGGCCACGTTGTCCCGCAGATACTTGGGGGTCTTGGTGCCCGGAATGGGAATGATCCGCTGTCCCTGGGCCACCACCCAGGCCAGCGCCACCTGGGCCGGCGTCGCACCCACCCGTTCGGCGACGTCGTGCACCCGCTGCACAATGGCCAGGTTCGCCTTGAGGTTGTCCTGCTGGAAGCGGGGAAGCCTGCGGCGCATGTCATCGGCGGGCAGCTGGTCAAAGGAGGTGAACCGCCCGGTGAGGAAGCCGCGGCCCAGCGGCGAGAACGGCAGGAACGCCATCCCGTGCTCCTCACAGTAGGGCACGACGTCGGACAGACGGTCCCGCGTCCACAGTGACAGTTCGGATTGCACCGCGGTCACCGGATGCACCGACTGCGCCAGTTCAATCTCCTCCACACTCGCCTCCGAGATCCCGATCGCGCGGGCCTTGCCGTCCGTGACCGTCTGCGCCATGGCCGCCCAGGAATCCTCCAGCGGCACCTCCGGATCCACCCGGTGCAGGATGTACAGGTCAACGTGGTCGGTGCCCAGCCGGCGCAGACTGGCATCAATGGACGTGCGGATGTGCTCGGGACTGCCGTTTTTCACCAGCCCGGGCATGGTTCCGGCCGCGGGAGCGGCGCTGCTGACTTCCAAGCCGACCTTGGTGGAAAGCACGGCCCGGTCCCGGTAACCGTTACTCAATGCCCGGCCCACCAGCTCCTCATTGGTGTACGGCCCGTACACATCCGCCGTGTCAATCAGGGTGGCACCAAGTTCAATGGCGCCGCGGATTACCGAGATGGACGTTTCCTCGTCCCGTTCGGCGTTCATGTCGTAGGCGTAGGTCATGCCCATGCAGCCCAGGCCGATGACACCGACCTCCGGTCCGTTGATTCCCAGCGTGGTGGTGCGCATAGCAGGCTCCTCTGGTGGTTTGGCCTGAGGCCGTTTGGGCCGCGGAACACGGGCCACTTCAAGGCTAGGAGGGCGAACCGGTCCGCGGGAAGGGTCCGCGGCCACCCGGGCGGGCACGCGCCGGGGAGGTTAAGCGAAGGTGCCGCCCTCCTCCGACCGGAGAAGAGCGGCACCTTGGCACTGCAGCGGGTGAGGCAGATCAGCTGCGGGCAGTCACGCCGTCGGCCTTCGCGGAAGGAGTATCTTCCCCTGCTTCCCCCGTCTCATGCGGGTGGCGTCGTTCCAGGGACGCGCCCTCGACGTCAACATCCGGCAGGATCTTGTCCAGCCACTTCGGCAACCACCAGGCCTTGTCTCCGGCCAGGTGCATCAGGGCCGGGATCAGCAGCATCCGCACCACAAAGGCGTCCACAAGGACACCGAAGGCCAGCGCGAAGCCGATGGGCCGGATCATGGTGCTGTGCGAGAAGATGAAGCCGCCGAACACCGACACCATGATGATCGCGGCCGCGGTGACCACGGAGCGTCCGTTGCGGAAGCCCTGCATCACGGCCACGCGCGCCGGCGAGCCGTGCACGAAGGCTTCGCGCATGCCCGAGCCCAGGAAGAGCATGTAGTCCATGGCCAGGCCGAACAGGATGCCCACCAGGATGGTCGGCAGGAAGTTCAGTACCGGGCCGGGGGTCTCCACGCCGAAGATGCCGGCCAGCCAGCCCCACTGGTAGATGGCCACCACGCCGCCGATGGCTGCGAAGTAGGACAGGATGAAGCCCAGCGTCGCGATCACCGGGACAAAGATGGACCGGAAGACCAGGATCAGGATCAGCAGGGACAGGCCCACCACCACGCCCAGGTAGATGGGCAGCGCTTCGGAGAGCTTCTCGGAAATGTCGATGTTGCCGCTGGCGGTGCCTGCCACGCCCAGCTCCACCTCACCGTTCTCGGTGTCGATCGGGGACAGGTCACGCAGCGTGTGCACCAGTTCCTGGGTGGACTCGCTGGTGGGACCTTCAGTCGGGATGACCTGGAAGGCGGTGACGGTGCGGTCCTCGGAAGAGCCGATGGGAGCCACCGCCGCCACGTCCTGCTGGTCGAACAGCGTACGGGCGATCTCGCCCTGTGCCACCAGTGCTTCTTCCTCGCTAGGGTTGCCGGGCAGGTCCGCTACCACCAGCAGCGAGCCGTTCTGGCCCTCGCCGAACTTCTGCGAGACGGCTTCGTACGCCTGGTACTGGGTGGAGTCGTGGGCCTCGGAAGATCCGTCGGGCAGGTTGGTGCGCAGGTCCATCGCCGGGATGGCAATAACGAGCAGCCCCGCGATGGACACCACCACGGTGAGCACGGCGCGCAGGGTGGACATCTGCTTCACCGGGATGGATTCCGGCTTGCCGGCGGAGGCGGAGGCCTCCTGGTCCTTGTCCAGTGCCGCGCGCTCCTTGCGGCTGAGGATCCTCATGCCGGCCAGCTTGAGCAGCGCCGGAGTCAGTGTCGTGGCGATCATGACCGCAATGGCCACACAGGCCGCACCCACCGTTCCCATCAGGCCCAGGAAGGGGATGCCGGTGATATTCAGCGCCAGCAGGGCGATGAAGACCGTAGCGCCGGCAAACACCACTGCGTTGCCGGAGGTGCCGTTGGCCAGGGCAATGGATTCCTCCAGGCCGTAGCCGGCCTTCAGCTGGCGGCGGTGCCGGTTGACGATGAACAGGGCGTAGTCGATGCCAACGGCCAGACCGAGCATGACACCCAGGATGGGGGTGACGGACGCCATTTCGACGACGCCGGAGAAGGCCAGCGCGCCGGCGGCCCCGATGCCCACACCGATCAGTGCGGTCACCAGCGGCAGGCCGGCACCGATGAAGGTGCCCAGCATTACCACCAGCACGACGGCGGCAACCGCGAGGCCTACCACCTCGCCGACACCCAGGATGCTGGGGACGCCGGCGGAAACCTCGGAGGAGAAGTCCACCTTGACGCCGTCGATCGGCTCATCCTCAAAGGCTGCGACCAGGGCGTCCTTGGTGTCCTGTTCGACCTCCATCTGCGTTTCGCTGAAGACCACGTTGACCACTGCCGCACTTCCGTCCTCGGACACGGTACGGATTTCAGTGGCCATCTCCAACAGAGCGGCGCCCTGTTCGGCCTGCACGGCACCGGCTTCCAGCTCGGCGCTCTGCGCGTCAAGCTCGGCACGGTTGGCGTCCAGGACCTCCTGCTGAGCATCCAGCTCGGCAATCATCGGCGCCGGGGCACCGGCCGCTTCGGCCTGCTCCCGCGCGGCGTCGAGCTGGGTTTGTCCGGCCTCCAACTGGGCCCGGCCGGCGTCGATCTGGGCTCGGCCGGCCTCGATCTGGGCCAGCCCGTCCTGAAGCTGCTTAGCCTGCGCGGCACGCTCCGCCTCGGTGGCGAACGGGTCGACGACGGTTTCCACGCCGTCCACGTCACCGGCCTTGGCTACCAGCGCGGAGATGTCCTCACGCTGGGCATCGGTGAACGCCGAACCGTCCTCGGTCTGGACCACCACGGAGCCGGAACCGCCGGAAGCCTGCGGAAGTTTCTCCTGCAGGTGGTCAGTGACCTGAGTGGTGGGGGTATTGGGAATCGAGAAGCCGGTGGCAAGCGTGCCGCCGAAGAGGGCGAAGGCCGCTCCGGCAAGCACCAGCACTCCGATCCATGCCGCGAGCACGGTTTTCGCGCGGCGGGCGGCCGCGGCTCCGAGGCGGTAGAGGAATTCAGCCATTTGAGGGTCTGTCCTTATATGGGAATGGGTGGGAACTACGGGTGGAGTGTTTGTGGGGAGGCCGGGTCGGAGACATAGCCCGATCGCACCTTTTCCAGGAGCGCATCAAGCAGGTCCGACCAGACCCGGCGCGCTTCGGGGGTATCCACGGCCCCGGTGGCACAGTGCCAGTGATGATAAAGAACGCCCAACCCGCTGGTCAGTGAACCAACGAGCAGGTCGACTCCCAGCCGGTCCGCTTCCGGATACCGGCTAAGCATCGCGACGGACAGCCGGTCATTCAGTTCGGTGAACGCACGCAGGGCGATGGGATGGGCCTGCGCCTGGCGCGGTGTGGAGTCCGGAACTGCGCCCGGGCCAAGCAGGCGGGTGAGATACGCCATGGGCGCTACAAGGTCGGCGGCACGGAAGGCTTCGGCAATCTCGGCGAACATGCCTGGGCGGGCAGCATCCACCGGTGATACCGCGGTGAGGCTTTCCACTGCGGAGCTGAGGACGCCGCTGCACACCTCGGACACAATGTCACGGATGGAAGCGAAGTGATTGAACACGGTGCGGCGGGAAACGTCCGCACGCTGCGCCAGTTCGTCAACGGAGAAATCCGTGGTTTGACCCTCGTGCATCAGCGCCGCCGCAGCCGTTATGATCGCCTGCCGGTGGCGGTCCTTGAGCGCCTGGCGGCGGTCTTCTGCGGGCACGGAAGTCTGCACGTTTCATACACTACGTGCAACGATGCACCAAGTGCAATTTGCCTTCGATACCCTCGGTGCGACGTTTATTCGACGCCGTTGACCACCCTGGCAACACCATCCAGTGCAGCCCGGGCTTCGGGGGTGAAGGTGGCGGCAACGTAGACATGGAATCCGTCGGGGGCGACCTGCAGCTCCACCGGCGATGACGCCGCGGCCGCTTTGACCGCGAAGCGTTCTGCATCCGGCAACAGCAGATCCCGTCCTCCCTGGAACAGATACACCGGCGCCAGCCCTGCCAGGGTGTCGTTAATCGGGCTGACCCGCCAGGAGTCCAGCGGAAGGCCGCGGGCCCAAAGTTGGGCGCAGTACACCAGCCCGGGGATGTCCAGCATGGGATCCCGCCGTTCCAGCACGGGGATGCCCGGGTTGGACATGGTGCAGTCCACCCAGGGGGCGAACAGAAACACAGCCTGTGGCTGGCTTTCGCTCCGGTTGCGCCGGTCGATCACGTGCGCCAGAGCCAGTCCGCCGCCGGCTGAATCACCCGCCAGGAAGACGCGGGCGCCGGCTGCCCGGCGGGCAACGGCCCGGTGCACGGCCTCGACGAACGGCAGGGCCTCTGCCACCGAGTGCCACGGTGCCAGCCCGTACAGCGGCACCGTAACCGTGGCTCCGGTACGGCGGATGAGGGCGGTGATGATCCACCAGTGGGCCTCCCGCAGCGGGAAGACGTAAGCACCGCCGTGAAGGTAAATCAGCTCCCGTCCCGACGGTTTTCTGGGGGTCAGCGTCATCACCGGAAACCCGGCCACGACTTCCTCCCGCACCCGGCACAAACGGCGAAGAGTGAGCGGAACGGAAGGCCGGCGCCGCCGTGCAGCGGTGCGCCGGACCACCTCCGGTGTCCGGAAGGCCCGCGGCGCCGCACGCAGGGCCAGCCCGGCCAACCTCATTGAAAGCGACATGGAAACTCCGGTTTTGCCGTTGCTCGTCTGAGTGGATTCAGCCTAGGGCACCGACAAAGGAATCCCCCACCCCTAGTGCTGACGAAACCTCTCCCAGGCGGATTGCCGGGACATCCCCAGGGCCGAACCAATGCTGGCCCAGCTGATTCCGCGCACCCGGGCGGCTTCGACCCAGCGCCGGAGATGGGCTTCGACCTGCTCCCGCGCCTCGGCAACCTGCGGCAGCCGGGCCATCAGTTCGTCATCGGAGAGCCCGCCCCAAGGAGTATCCGGAAGCGTTTCCCCGGAAACCGGGGCGGCATCGAGCAGAGCGGTGGCGCGAGCGGCGCAGTCACGGCAGATGGAGGCTGTAGGCGCCCCGGCCAACAGTCCCGTTTCCTTCCTGGAACGCAGACAGAAAGAACACATGAACGGTGCCGCGGTGGATGCCGGCACTAATGCATCTCTGGAGGAGTCGGGCATAGAGGTCAGTCTATTCGTTTGCCGGATGCTGAAAATGACCCCTTGTTCTGTCAGGAATTACCTGACAGTATATCGGACGTCAGGAGTGGCCTGACAGAACGCTTCGGGGGAACCATGGCACGACAACAAGCAATCAGCACCGACCTACCGGGCAGACAAAAGGCTTCGTTCCGGTTCCTGCTCGGGTCAAACACTGTCGAGGGGTTCGCGGACGCCCTCACCCGAACCCTGCTGCCAATCCTCGCGGTGACCGCGCTTGGGCTGGGCTCGGAATTTCTGGGTGTGCTCAACGCAGCAGGGCTGGCCGCCTTTCTGCTTCTGGGCGTGCCGGCGGGTGCCGTAATCGATCGGTTGAAGGACCGCCGGCGCGTCATGACCGCAGCCACATGCCTGCGTATCCTTGTCACGGCAACGCTGGCCATCTCCACTTTCACCGGCTGGCTCAGCGGCCCGCTGCTGCTCGGGGCAGCCGTCACGGTGGGGATCGCCGATGTTGTCTTCACCACCGCTCTCAGCACCGTGATTCCGCGGGTGACACCCGCCGGCACATTGAAACATGCCTACTCGCAACTGGCTGTTGCCACCCAGACCGCGTCAACGGCGGCCGCCGCCGGCACCGCAGCACTGTTGGGCATCCTGGGCATGGGCGCGGCCCTGGCTGCCGCCGCAGCTTCCTACGGCATGTCTGCGATGCTGCAACTGGGCATCAGGCTCGGCGCTGCACCGGCTCCTGCCAAGGGAGGGACAGCAAAAATCCGCCGGGATTTGGGCAGCGGCTTCCGCACACTTCGGGCCACGCCCGCACTTTGGGCACTGACAGTTTCGGGGGCACTTACCAATGCCGGAGCAATGCTGGGCAACACCGTGTTGCCGGTGTTTATTCTCCGGGACCTGAACATAGCCCCTCCCCTATTCGCGGGGTTGGGCGCATTGGCTGCCGCAGGAGCCATCGGCGGCGCCGCAGCGGCACCGTTTCTAACGGCTGCATGGGGTTTGCGTAACCTGCGGACAGGCGCCGCGGCGGCGTCGGCGCTGTGCGTCTCCGGAGCAGCCCTCTGCCCCTGGCTCCCCGGGCCGGAACTGGCCTGGCTGGTGGTTCAGTCACTGGGCTGGAGTTTTCTCGTGTCAGTGTCAGGCGTGGCAGGAGCCGAGGTGCTTCCGCGGAGCGTTGCGCCCGGCAAACTGGCGTCCGTGGCCGCGGCGCAGCGGACAATCACGCTGGGGGTGATGCCGGCCGCCGCCCTGCTGGGAGGAGCTGCGGCCGGGCTGGCTGGCACCCTCCCGCTGCTGGGTGTGTGGATCGTACTTGCCGGCGCCGCCGCTGTTCCGGTGATTCGCTCGCGGGAACTGGCGGAGTATCGGTGAGCGATATGCAAGGGTGGAGGGTACTGAAAGTCTCATCCTTTGACTTCACGATCAAACCATCGGCAGGAGAACACCATGAGCAACCAGGACCAGCCCATCAATTTCGGAGCCGACGCCACCGAGAACAACCTCGCCGGCACCCGGGACGAGTTTAATGACGAGGTGACTGCTCAGCTTCTCGACGAAGTGAAGGCGGAGAAGCAGGCAAAGGCGGAGGACAACAACGAGGAGTCCCCCAGCCGGGAGGCTGAAGAGCGCGAAGAACGCGAGGAGCAGCCGGCTCTGGAAATTGATGAGGAAAGCCCCGCCTCCGAGGCGAAGCCTGCCTCCTGATTCCCCGTGCATGAGGCGTTTCCGGGTTGCGGGGCCTGGATCTGCTGATCGGCTGTTCGAATGAGTTAGTAAGCGCCCTGTGTTTTGGGCCTCATTCTTTCTATTCTTGAGAGAGGGGTTCTCGGAGGCGCCCATATACCCAGCAACCGCAAGGAGTCCTCCCATGAGTACCAGCGCAGGAGCGGCGGGGCAGCCTGCCCGCAAACCAAACCGGGCCGGCACGGGCCAGGGGGCAGCAAACCCGGCTGCCCGTGACGGCGGAACCGAAAGCCGCGAACGGGTAGTCGGCCGGGAGAAGGAACAATTTGGCGGCGTCAAGATCGGCTCCGCCTTCTTCGGCTGGCTAGCAGCAGCGGGAACCACTGTGCTGCTGAGCGCGATAGCCACCGCTTTTGGGGCGGCACTGCTCGCCAACAACGTTGATGCCGCCGGGGAGGCCGCAGCGAACCCTCAGGGCGCAGGCGTGGCCGGAGTCATCCTCCTCATGGTCATCCTGTTTGTGGCCTATTTCTGCGGCGGCTACGTCGCTGGGCGGATGGCCCGGTTTAACGGCGTTATGCAGGGCGTGGCCGTGTGGATTTGGGGAATCGTGATCGCCCTTGTGCTGGCCCTCATCGGCGCTGTGGCGAGCAGCGAACTGGACATCAACGCCCAACTCAACACCTACCCCCAGCTCTCCGGCGACAACACGGCAGCGGCTGTCATCTCCGCGGTCATTGCTGCCCTTGTTGCCCTGGGCGGCGCCATCCTCGGAGGCTTGGCCGGCATGCGCTTCCACCGCCGCGTCGACAAGGCCGGGCTGGGCGACTGAACACAATGCACCCACCACAGCGTTCAGCACAGCACTGCCCATTT
The DNA here is from genome assembly GCF_002929435.1 of Arthrobacter sp. 9E16. Taxonomy (NCBI): domain Bacteria; kingdom Bacillati; phylum Actinomycetota; class Actinomycetes; order Micrococcales; family Micrococcaceae; genus Arthrobacter; species Arthrobacter sp. 9E16. The sequence goes on from NZ_PJIU01000001.1 coordinate 1,089,457, forward strand.
TCGGCGGACCGGTGAAATCAGACAGTTTTCCGCCATGGATACGCCGGACAGGGATCGAAGTTGCGGGCTGGCTGCTGATCGCCTTCGGGCTTGTCGCCCTGGTACTGCCCGGCCCCGGGCTCCTGGGCCTGGTCGCCGGCCTGGCCGTCCTGTCGCTGCGGTACCGGTGGGCCAACCGCCTCCTGCGTCCCGTTAAGGCCAAGGCATTCAAAGCGGCGGAGCAGGGTGTGCAGACCTGGCTGAGGATCAGCGCCAGCATCACCGGCGCACTCCTGGTTATGGCCGCCGGCGTTGTCTGGGGCGTGTGGGCCAGGCCGCCGCACTGGTGGCCCTACAGCCAGAGCCTGTGGCTGCCCGGCGGCTGGGGCACAGGGACGGGCCTGATTCTTTCAGGGCTCATTGCACTGGCACTGATTGCGTACAGCTACCGCCGGTTCCGCGGGACAGGATCGCCGCAGCGGGCGAAATCCAAAGATCTTAGCTAGAACCCGGGAAGGTCTGGTCTGACCGCAGCCGGGAGTTCAGCGCCTGAAGCGCCTGTACGGCATCATCCAGCGCGGCGGCCTGCGCAGCATCCAACCCCGCCAGCGCCTTTCGGATGGGCCCTGCCCATGCATCCCCAATGGCCTCATCCTGGGCCATTGCTTTGTCCGTCGGAAACAACCGGCTGATACGCCGGTCACTTGCACTGCTCTCTTTGGTCACCAGTCCGCGGTCGGCGAGTGTCCGGACAGCCGCACTGGTGTTGCTCTGCTTCAGTGCCATGTGCCGCGACAGTTCAGTCACCGTCATCCCGGGCGCCTCCAGCACATGCTTCAGCACGGCAAGATCCGTCGAGGTCAGCGGCTCGATCCCCGTGACATCGGGAACCCGCCGATGGATGGTCCAGGAAAGGTCCCGCAGGAGCATGGCCAATTCGCGCCGTCGCGCCGCAGCCTCCGTGTTGTCCACCATGCGCCAATCCTAGCTCATATCTTGACATACATATGTGCACATATGTATAGTTGAGCGCTCCCCCACCGCCCCCTCGAAAGAAACCATGCCTGATTCCAGCACCACTCCTCCCTCCGCCGTGCACCGCACGAGCGGACAACTCATTCTTCTCCTGGCCCTGCTGACCGCGCTGGGCCCGCTGTCCATTGACCTATACCTCCCCGCATTCCCGGGCATGGCAGCTGATCTGGACACCACCGCAGCCGGCGTCCAGCTGACCATGACAACCTTCCTGGTAGGCCTTGGCCTGGGGCAACTGTTTATTGGTCCGCTGTCGGACGGCATCGGACGGCGCAAGCCGCTGCTGGTGGGCACCTTTGTCTGCGCCGCGGCCAGCGTTGTCTGTGCGGTTGCTCCGAACGCGGAAATCCTGGCCGGCGCACGGTTCCTCCAGGGGCTGGGCGGTGCTGCCGGCGTCGTCCTCGCCAGGGCCATTGTCTCCGACACCGCCCGCGGTGCCGCCGCTGCCAAGCTGCTGGGCGTACTGACCATCATCTGCGTCATCGCCCCCGTCATTGCACCTCTGGCCGGCGGTGCGATCATTGCCGCCGCAGGATGGCGTGCGGTGTTCTGGACCCTGGCCGCCCTGATCCTGCTGCTCTCCGTCTGGGGCCTGTTTGGAGTCAAGGAGACTCTGGCCGCCGAAGACCGCAACCGCGGCGGCATCAAGACCACTCTGCACGTTGCCGGCGTCGTCCTTAGCAACCGCAACTACACCGGCTACCTGCTGACCTTCTGCTTCGCCTTTGCCGGGCTGTTTGCCTACATTTCCGCCTCCCCGTTCATCATCCAGAACATCATGGGCCTGTCGGAAACCCGGTTCTCCCTGGTCTTCGCCATGAACGCCCTGTGCATCACGATTGTCAGCGTCATCGCCGCTGCGCTTGCCGGCAAGGTCGCCTACCGCACAATGATCTCAATCGGCCTGGTGGTGGCTGTGCTGGCGGCTGCCGGACTGCTGATTTTCGCGCTTTCCGGGACACCCATGGTTCCGATGCTGGTCCTGTTCGCTGTGTTCCAGGGATCCCTGGGCTTCATTTTTGGCAATGCCACAGCCCTGGCCCTCGAAGAAGCCGGCCATCATGCCGGAACGGGCTCAGCCTTCCTGGGCTGCCTGCAGTACGTGCTGGCAGCTGCAGTGGCACCCCTGGTGGGTCTCGGCGGAGAGGAAACGGCCGTGCCGATGGGCATCGCCATGGTCAGCTTTGCCCTGCTGGCGGCCATCTCCTATGTAACACTGACCCGCAAAACCAGCACAGCCCCCGCCGGTGATGAATCCGATCTGCCGGTCAAGGATGCCCTCCGGTCCGCCTCCTAGTTAGTGCCTGCACGTGGGCTAACCTGCCGGACGCCCGCGTCCGCACCTCGCTGATTCCCTTCCGGACGCCGTCAAGGCAACCGGAAGGGAATCTGTTTAACCGGCCACCCGGCCGGCCGCGACGGTCATGCACACAGGACGGTCATGCACACAGGAGGCACCGGCACGGCAGCGAGTCCGAACTGCCGCCTCCCCCGGACATTTGCCCCACGCCGCTGAGACTGGTCGATTCGAAGAGCCGGTCCAGGAATTCACCCACTAAGCCTTTGGCACAGCACCGGGACGGAGCCAGAACCGGAGGCAGCGGATACATCCGCTGCATGTCGAGGTCTTCCACGTCGGTGTTCAGGTCTGCTGCCAGCACTTTCAACAACCTGCCCTCGACCCCCGGACTCATGGTTCGCCGCTTGGAAATCCGGTCAATCCTGGGGCCGAGCCCGCCTGCTGCGGCGCAGAGGTCCACGTGCAGGCGCAGTACGTACTCCATAGCGATCAGATCCACCTCGTGGAGCGCGGGACCGTCGGTCCAAGCCACGTCGATGGTGGCAACGTCGTAGGCCACGAGAGGGAGGACCTCGAACTGCACTCCGGAGAAGGCACCCTCCAAAAAGGTGCTGAGCCTGCCGGCAACTTCCGCCGCCCACCAGTGGTCTTTCATGTGCCTTGCCGATCCGTAAATGTTGGCTGACCAGCTGCGGGCCGCGGTTGTATCAGCCTTGCCGGCGAAAATGTCGTCGTCGGCAACGTATTGGATTGTAAGGCTCGGCAACCGTCCGCAAAAGAGGGACCGGACACATGCCGGTTCTCCACCCGCTCCCCGTGCCACGAGAAATCGACTTCCGCTGTGACGGTGTCGAGCCGGCATCAGGCAGCGCGCTCCGCGCATGTCTCCTGCGGGTGTTGTACCCCTTTTTTCCGCAGGTGCAACTAGTTTCTCGGTTTTGAAGATAATTTGAAAAAGTCTCTGGTGGTTACGGCGTGGCTGCTGGAAGGATGTGAGCCTGACGGCATCACATCTTCATCCAGCCGGCAGACATTTTGTATCCGTATCCAAGCACCCGTCTAGTTTCCACCCTCCGGCCGGCGCGGCAAGTGAAATCTTCTGATTCATGGCGCAGGCGCCGGATCCCGCCCGATGGCGACCCCCACCCCAACAGTGGTTCGACAGCGCCACCACTGTGTCCGCACCGCCGCCCGACTTGCCCCAGGCCGGACGGGCAGCGGTTTTCAATCTCTTTTCTCCAAAGGCCGGAAATCACCTTCGGCATGACGCAAACGGGAGGATCTCCAATGAGCCAGTTAGCAGCAGCACAACAGGTTAAGCCGCTGACCAACGGAGCCGAGTGGTGGTCACTGACCATCCAGCCTACAGATACGGACTTGTGCGACGCCGTCCTTGCTGACGTTGTCATCCCGCTGGCAGCTCAGGGCAGGTCCTGGGGCGCCCAGCGGTGGTTCCATACGCGGTGCATGGATCCGGCGCACCCCTTCATTCAGGTCCGGATCCTTGGTTCTCCCCGGGTCCTGGACCGGCTGGAATCCCTGATGCGCGCACTCGTTGACCAGGCCGCCCCCCGCCTCGGGGAGCTGCAGACTTCCGAATACCGGGAGGATGCCGTACCCACCCGGTGGGACTACGGGCCCGTCTCCCCACGAGCCGAATCCGATCTGGCAAAGTACGGCGGGGCCGAAGGACTGGCTCTGGCGGAAGAGGTCTTCGAGCTGTCCTCTGATCTGGCAGCTTGGGCAACATCCCGCTTTCCGAAGGTAAACAGCCGGTCTTCCCTGGCCGCCCTGCTTCTCTTTGATGCCGGCTACGCCATGATGCGCGGGCCGCGGTCCCCGGTTTGGGCGGACCGCCGGGCCATTTCGTGGGACTTCTACTGGGACAGCCATCTTCGCAGCTGCACGGCGGGATCCGGCCCCCAGGCTGCCCACATGCGCAACGCCCTGACGTCCCAGTTGGCGCCGCGGATCCTTCCGGCCCACCGACTGATGGCCGCAACAGCTTCGGAGCCGGCCGTGGACAATTGGCGCAAGCGCTGGTCCCGGGCCATCGACACCTACCTGTACCGGGCGGACAAGGTCAGGGCCAGCCGAAGCGCCCAGCAGCTGACCGTGTATCAAAGCCGCCTCATGCTCAACCGGCTGGGCATATCCGTCCGGGACGAGGCCGGGCTGGGACTATATGCACGGTCCTGGAGCAAGGAACGTGAAGCGGACTTCCTTCGGATGGCCCCCTAGGGAAAAGCCTGCGGCGCCCGCCGTTACCGCAGCACTTTCAGGATCTTCACAGGTCAATTGGTAATACTAATAGGGCAACGCGAGGGGCGCTTCCGGAAGTGAGACCACCGGAGGCGCCCCGCCTCTTTAACCCGTCCTTTAACCGGTGAACTAACCGGTGAACGCCGGTTTCCGCCCCGTTTTTCCCCGTCTGTTCACTTTGACAAAATATGAAGGGACGAAGCGGCGTGCCCTCCAGCGGCACGCAACACGGTAAACGGGAATCTGAAAGGCGGCCCCGGGCATGCACTTCTCCTGCACCTGCATTTACCATCCCCATCCGGTGACTGCCCGGCTGGAGATTGAGGTCTACGACCCCTTCTGCACTCAGCGGGTGCACCGCGTCTCCGGCTCCACCAAATACGAGCCCAACTACATCTTCCGCGGTTAGCCTTTCACACACTGCCGGGCCGGTCAGCGGCCGGCGACATCTGCGCCTCAACCGGCTCAGGAGGCTGCGGCTGAGGTCCGTGAACCTCGTCCGCCCCGGCCGCAGCGGGCACCTCACCCGACACGGCGGCGTTGGCCGGGGTCAGCGACTGGTCCCGCAGATACCGCAGCACCACAATGCCGACGGCGGTAGCCGGGACCGCCAGGAACGCGCCGACGATGCCAAAGAGTGTGCTTCCGACGGTGACGGCTCCCAGCACGACGGCGGGATGCAGCTTCAGGGTCTTGCCCACGAGGAAGGGCTGCAGGATGTTGGACTCCAGCTGCTGCACCACCAGCACCAGACCAAGGACAATCAGCGCTGTCACCCATCCGTGCGCCACCAGGGTGACCATGGTGGCCAGGACCCCGGTGGCCACGGCTCCGACAATGGGTATGAAGCTGGCAAAGAAGATCAGCACCATCAGGGCCAGGGCCAGCGGCACGTCCAGGAACCACAGGCCGAGGCCAATTAAGACGGCATCTGCCAGAGCTACGGTTGCCTGGGCAAAGATGTAGGCGGACAGGGTTTTCCATGCCTCTTCGGACACCCGGACCGCGTGCACAAAGGCTTGGTTGTTGGTCCAGCGGCTGGCCCAGGGCAGGAATTTGTCCCCGTCCTTCAGGCAGAAGAACGTGAACACCAGGGTCAGCAGGAACACCACGGTGACAGAGGTGACGGTTCCCAGCCCGGCGGTAATACCGGAAATGATGTCGCTGCTGTGTTCCTGCAGCTGTGCCAGACCGGCGTCGAGCAGTTCATTGAAGTCAACCGTCTGGACGGCGAAGGGAAGCCCGGCAACGAAGTCGCTGAGATCCTGAAGATTCTCCCCTGCCCGCCGGACCAGTTCTTTCGAGCCGGACGAGATTGAGGGAAGCACCAGAACGGCCACGGCGGCGACGGCAGCCAGCAGGCCCACGAGGGAGAGCAGTGCGGCAATCCCCTTGGGCAGCGCCTTTCGCAGAACCCGGTTCACCGGCCACAGGATTGAGGACAGCAGCAGGGCCAGCAGGCCGGGAAGGGCGATGGACCACAGCGACCGGATACCGAACCACACCACCACCAGCCCGGCCAGCACGATCAGCCCCCGGGCAACCCATACCGATGATGCGGCGAGGCCGCGGGCAAAGGTGCCGCGGGGCTTCAACCTGCCGCTGCCGGAAACCGCACCGGCCGCAGATGACGCTTCGACAGAAGATTTTTGGGGCGGCGAGGCTGGAGAATCGGTCGTAGTCACCGTTCCATCTTGCCTCACCCGGCAGGGGAAGTTATTCCGTCAGCTGCGGCTGGGTTTCGATGAAGACCCAGTCCCGTTCCCCAAGAATCGGCTCAATCACCGGGCCGCCCGCTTCCGCGATGCGGTCCTGCACCTTTCGTGGGAGGCCTTCGTCACGAAGGTTCTCCCGCAGCCACATTTTGGCCGAACCGTCTAGATACGGCCACCAGCGCTCGATCTGGATCGGTTGCATTGCTGCCCCCTTAAACTCGCGGTGAAACAACGTTGCCACCGCGGTCCGGACCGCGCAAGGGGGGTTGCCTAAGTGGCGGCCGCCCAAGGTGACAGGCGGCCGATGCGCCCAGCTAGGGCAGGGTGCCGATGCTTTCGATGGACTCGCGGGCCTGTTCCGCCAGGGTTGCCGGGATGGGAGCACTCTTGGCAGCGTCCTCCGAGGCCGCCTGTCCTTCGTCGCTGACCACGTACAGCCCAAACGCCTTTACCAGCTCCACCGTGTTCGGATCCTCATAGCCGCTGCAGTAGATCTGGTAGGAAACAAGAACCAGCGGATAGGCGCCGGGGACCGTGGTGGTGCGGTCCAGGTGGAGGGCAATGTCATGGGGGCCGCGGTCCGGAACGCGGCTGGCCTGTTCGACGGCGATTGACGCGCCCTCTGCACTGATCGGGACGTACTCCTCCCCGACCAGCAGATTGACGGTGCCCATGGAGTCGTCGATAACGGAATCGTCCGCGTAGGTCACGGCACCCTCGGTGCGGGTCACCGTGCTGACCACACCGGCGTTCCCCTGTGCGTTTTCACCGCCCAAACCGCCCGGCCATGTCCCCGAAGGGCTGTCCTGCCAGGCATCAGGAGCGGCGTCATGCAAATACTCGGTGAAGTTCTCGGTGGTGCCGGAGTCATCGGCCCGGCTGACCGGAGTTACCGGGAGGTCAGGGAGATCAACCCCGGGATTCTGCCCGGCAATGGCGGGATCATTCCACCTGACAATTTCGCCGCGGAAGATCCGCGCGATGGTTGCGGCGTCCAGGTTGAGGGAATCGATGCCCGGCAAATTGAAGGCCACGGCAATCGGTGAAATGTAGGCCGGAATATCCAGGGCGCCTCCCGGGCCGCAGACTTCGCGGGCCTGCTCCAATTCCTCCTCCTGCAGATAGGCATCCGAGCCGGCAAAATCCACGGCCCCGGCCAAGAGGGCGCTGCGGCCGGCACCGGAGCCGTCCGGGGAATACTGCAGCTGAACCTTCGGGTGTAGGAGGCCGAAGCCTCCAATCCAGGCGTCCATGGCCGGTCCCTGGGCGCTGGACCCGGAGCCGGAAAGAATGCCGGAGAGAGTGGAGGTGCTGTTTTCCGCTGCTTCGCGCTGCGCGTCGCCCAGTGGATAGTCCGATCCGCAGGCGGACAACGCCAGCGCGGCGGCGGCAACCACGGCAAGAGTGCGGGCGGGACGGGGTTTCGGCACGGAGGCTGTCCTTCCGGGGACTGTGACTGTGGGCCGGTTTAAGTGCCCACACGAGCTCCCGGAGGAAAGACCGGGCGCCTCTTCAAGGCTAGCGGCCATTCCCGCTCCTCCGCCAACCGAAAGACCTTCCGGCCCTTGGCCGCCCGCAGTGCCGGTGAAACGATGGAAAGACCGCGACGGCTGCCTCTTTGGTTCCCGGACGGAAATCCGGACCCGGAATCAGCTGTCACCGGCCCAGGAGGAGTCAAAGTGCTCATTACCGCAGCCGTCTTTGCCGTGATTGCCGCGGCTATTCATCTGTACATCTTTGTGCTGGAGTCCCTGCGCTGGACTGCGCCGGCAACCATGGCGGTGTTTAGAATCTCCACTCCGCAGGAAGCTGCCTACACCCAGGGCCTGGCCTATAACCAGGGCTTCTACAACCTCTTCCTGGCCGTGGGAGCGATGCTGGGTGTGGTTCTGCTCGGGGCCGGCAGTCGTGTGGCCGGGCTGACCCTGATGAGTTTTGCCGCTGCGTCAATGGTGCTGGCCGCTTTGGTCCTGGTGTTCAGCAACCGCCGGATGATCCGTCCGGCCCTTATTCAGGGCGGGCCGGCCCTTGTCTGCCTCGCGTTCACCCTGCTCGGTGCCTGACGGTGCTCTTATCGCTTGGCTTTTCCGTTCGGGCAGCCCCGTAGGCAGCTGCAGTCCACAGGTGGAACAGGGCATAGGCACGCCACGGCCGCCAAGGTTCGGAGAGCGCCGCCGCCGCACGCGCCGTCGCAACTCCCAGCGCCCGCTTAAGCACCAGGTCGTCGGCCGGATACGCGTCCCGGTCACCGAAGACACGCACCGCAAGATAATCGGCGGTCCAGGGCCCAACTCCCGGCAGCGCCAGCAGCGCGCTCCTGGTTGATCCGGCGTCAGCTTCCGGGCTGATCTCCAGCCCGGAAGCAACTGCTCCGGCCAGCGCGGTGACGGTGCGTGCCCGGGCGTGTGTCAGCCCCACGGCCAGCTGCAGTTCCGACGGCGGCACGGCAGCCAGCTCTTCAGGCGAGGGGAAGGCACGCAGCCCGTCCCGTTCGGCACCGCCGTAGGATGCCGCGAGCCGGGCGCCGAAAGTACGGGCAGCCGCCAGCGAGACCTGCTGGCCCAGCACCGTCTGGACTGCGGTCTCGAAGCCGTCCACCGATCCCGGCACCCGCAAACCCCGGGACACCGCCACCAGCGGAGCCAGAAGGTCAAAACCGGAGAGAAACGGATCGATGACGGCCGGATCCGCCTCCAGATCCAGCCAGCGCCGAACCAATGCGAGCACCGCGGCTTCTTCCTGCCCCCGGGCCTTCGCCGGAGTCGCCCCATCCAGGGAAAGCTCTGCCTCCACGGCGCCCGGATGGCCGAACCGGACGCGGACCAGAGCCGGCCCGGACGGCGCGGGCACCAGGCGCTCCACCCAGGCCCCGCCGTCGTCGTATTCCGCCCGCTCCACCCCGGGCACTGCGTGGGCCGCAAGAGCGCGGAACAGCGGCTGCCAGGCGAACGGTTCGGCGCAGGGCAGAACGTGCCGGACACTCCGGGTCAGCGCCGGCATCAGGACAAACCGGTCATGCGCAGGGTGATGTTGATCCGGCCCCGGGCAAGTCCGGAAGCGGGGTCGGCTGTGTCCGGAAAGGTCTTCGGCACACCGTGGTATGCAAACCGGGAGGGGCCGCCAAACACGAAAAGATCGCCGGAATTCAGCTCGATATCGGTGAACGGCCGGGTCCTGGTCAATGTATTCCCAAAGCGGAATATACAGGTGTCGCCGATGCTCAGGGAAACCACAGGGGCGCTGGATTTCTCATCCTTGTCCTGGTGCATGCCCATGTGGGCGCCGTGCGCGTAGTAATTGATCAGCGCCGTGTCCGGGGTGTAATCCTCGGGTTTCCACAGCTCCGGGGCGTATCCGGGCCGGCCGGGGGTGGCGTACGCTTCGGCCAACGCCCGCCGGCCCAGGGTGATCAGCCAGTCGGGCACGTCGGCCACCCGTCCGCCGCCGGCGTCGTCCGCAGTGCGGGTGTACTTGTACGGCTGCCAGTGCCAGCCCAGGCATACCGTCTGCACCGACATCGGATGCCCGCCCGGCATGACGGCGGCGCGCATGGGCACCGGTCCCACCGCCCACTGCCGGCAGGCCCGGACAATCTCCCGCTGGGCCGCCAGGTCCAGCCACCCGGGTACGTGGACGGCGCCCGGCCCCGGTTCGGTACGTTCGGGCGGAAAGAGTGCACTGTTCATGCGGCTGCCTCCAAGTTCAGCAGAAGCCGTTTGGCAGCAGGGCCGCCGCGGTAGCCGCCCGTGCTGCCGTCCGAGCGCACCACCCGGTGGCAGGGCACCACCACGGGCAGCGGGTTCAGGGCGCAGGCGGTCCCGACGGCTCGGACCGCGCCGGGGCTTCCTGCCAGGGCGGCAACGGCCGAATATGTTGCAGTGGATCCGTAACCAATGTCCCGCAGATGCTCCACGACGGAGCGGCGGAACCCTGCCGTTAGCCGCAGGTCCAGGGGCAGGTCGAAAGTGCGGCGGGTTCCGTCAAAGTACTCGGTGATCTGAGCGGCGGCGGCTTGGAGCCGGTCCGGTGCGGCCAGGATCCGGGGGCTGATGCGTTCGGCCAGCAGGGCCAGCACGGCGTCATGGTCTTCGCAGTCAAAGGCCACCCGTACCAGGCCTGCATGCGTGGCGGCCAGCAGCAGCTTCCCCACCGGGGTCTCAACAACTGTGTACCCCACATCCAGCAGCCCGGCTTGCTCGGCGGCAGCCCCCAGACGTTTCTGCAGCCGGTCCAGGGTGTCGCGGTCGGCCATCTCCCGTCCGGGTCCCGGCGCCTGAATCAGTCGTTCCAGCGGGCTTTCCTGCATTGGGTTGTCCTGCAGCGGGATCATCGGGACTCCTCCAGGTTCAGGCTGCGCAGTTTCTTCATGCCGTCCGCTGCCGACCGGCGGCACGCTGCCTCCGTTCCACCCAGCAGCACTGCCACCTCGGCATAGGGCAGGCCCGCCAGGTGGTGGTAGGCAAGGGCTTCACGCTGGCGCTGCGGCAGAGTTTTGAGTGCCTCCCACAACGGGTCAAAGCACTCGGAGCCCTCCGGTGCACTGCCGTTTCCAGGGGCACGGGCAACGGGCCCCGGGCGGAACGCGGTCTCGGGCAGTTCACCGACGGGCACAGGCCGCCGGCCGGCGGCACGGTGGACGTCTATGGTCTTGTGCTTGGCGATCGTCACCAGCCAGGCCTGGATGTTGGCCCCCGGCGGCAGCCCGGGATAAGCGCGCAGCGCGGCCAGGAACGTTTCCGACCAGGCGTCCTCGGCGTCCTGCGGGCCCAGCACGGCACGGCAGACCCGCAGCACGGCCGGGCCGTGCTCCCTGACAATGGCTTCGAACGGTTTCACTTCCACACCCGGTAGACGTTTCCGAAACAGCTTTTGTGAGCCGGCTCCGGTTTCAGCTCCCATGGTCTCACCGCACGGGCTCCCCGGCCTGCGCCCGCGGATTTCAGAACAGCACGTCCTGGACCTGCCGGGGATCCTCCAGCCCCAGCAGAAAGTGCTTGCGCTGCAGCCCGCCGGCATAGCCGGTCAGCGCACCGGCCGCGCCGACGACCCGGTGGCAGGGAATGATGACGGAAACCGGATTGCGCGCATTGGCTGAACCGACGGCCTGAGCCAGGTTTTTATCGCCCAGCTCGCGGGCCAGGTCGCCGTAGGACCGCGTTGCGCCAAAGGGAATCTCCTGCAGGAGGGCCCAGACCCGCTGCCGGAACGGATTTCCCGCCGGGGCGAGCGGCAGGTCGAACTCCCGCCGGTCACCGGCGAAGTACTCGCCCAGCTGGTCCCGCGTCCGCGCCAGGACAGCGGCAGCGTCCAGGGGTACCTGCGCGCCCAGCGTGTCCGGCGCAGGTCCGCGCCGGTGGTTCTCCATGTACACCGCCGTGAGGGCACCGCCGTCGGCCACCAGGGTCAGTAACCCGATGGGCGAAGGGATGACGGCATGCACGGCACTCATGAGCCGAGCGTAGCGCCTTAGTCGCCCAGCTGGCCGCTGAGCCGGGAACGGATGGCGTCGGAGGAGTCATTCAAACCGGTGATGCGGACGGTCTTGCCCCGGCTCCGGTACTTTTCCGTGATGGCGTCCAGCGCGGCTACGGTCGAGGCATCCCAAACATGCGAGGCGCTGAGGTCAATCAGCACGTCATCCGGATCCAGGGCGTATTCAAACTGGGTGTAGAGGTCATTGGAGGAGGCAAAGAACAACTCGCCGCGCACCGTGTAGGTGACTGTGCCGCCGTCGTCCGCCGCTGCCCGCTGCACGGTGACGAAGTGCGCCACCCGGCGCGCGAACAGCACCATGGCGGCGAGGGTTCCCGCTCCGACGCCGATGGCCAGGTTGTGGGTGAACACCGTGGCCACGACGGTGATGGCCATGACGGCTGTTTCGGACTTGGGCATGCGGCGCAGGGTGGAGGGCCGGATGCTGTGCCAGTCAAAGGCCGCCCAGGCGACGAAGATCATCACGGCCACGAGTGCCGCCATGGGGATCAGCGCCACGATGTCCCCGAGTGCCACCACCAGGATGAGCAGGAACACTCCGGCCAGGAAAGTGGAAATCCGGGTGCGGGCACCCGAGGCCTTGACGTTCATCATGGTCTGCCCGACGACGGCGCAGCCGCCCATGCCGCCGAAGAAGCCGGTGACGATGTTGGCGATGCCCTGACCGGCCGCCTCACGCGGCTTGGAGGACCGGGTGTCGGTGATGTCATCGACCAGTTTGGCGGTCAGGAGGGATTCCAGCAGGCCCACAAAGGCCATGGCGAGGGCGTACGGAGCGATGATTTGCAGCGTCTCGAGGGTCAGCGGCACGTCGGGAAACAGCAGGGCGGGGAGACTGTCGGGCAGCGCACCCTTGTCCCCGACCGTGGGGATCTCCCAGCCCGCGGCAACGGCGGCAACGGTCAGCACCACAATCGCCACCAGCGGTGCGGGCACCGCCGTCGTCAGCCGGGGCAGGCCGAAAACAATCACCAGCCCGACGGCGACCACCGGGTAAACCAGCCAGGGCACGCCGATCAGCTCGGGCAGCTGGGAGGAGAAGACCAGGATGGCCAGGGCGTTGACGAAGCCCACCATCACGGAGCGCGGGATGAAGCGCATGAGCTTGGCGACGCCGGCAAGCGCCAGCAGGATCTGCAGGATGCCGGCCAGGATGACCGTTGGCACCAGATACTGCACGCCGTGGCTGGCCACCACCGGGGCGATGACCAGGGCGACGGCGCCGGTGGCAGCGGAGATCATGGCCGGGCGGCCGCCCACGAAAGCGATGGTGACTGCCATGGTGAAGGACGCGAAAAGACCCATCCGCGGATCCACGCCGGCGATCACGGAGAACGCGATTGCTTCGGGGATCAACGCCAGGGCCACCACGAGTCCGGCCAGGACCTCGGTTTTCAGCAGCCGCGGCGAGCGCAGCGTGGACAGGACAGACTGCCGGGCGGCCGGGGCAGGTGCACTTGGTGTCATTGCGGGCAAGGCTGTTCCGTTCGGATGTGCTGGGAGGATCCGGTGGCCGGGACGGGGTGTGCGGGGCCGTGCGTCGAATCCGCTTCCAGATTACCGCCGCGCAGGCACCCTCCGATCCGGCTCCGCGGCGCGGGCGGCCGATGTCACACTGGCCCGGGCTCTGCGAGGAGGGCGGTGATGTTCTGCTGACAGGACCTGACCTATCCGGAACGTCTTTGTCTGGGAACATAATGCATACTAATGCGCAGAGGAAAGTGTGTTCGCTGCACATAATCGGAGGGAGCGTGCATTGTTTACCGGCCTGAGCGCTTTTCCCCTGACACCGCTGCACAATGACGCCGTGGATGAAAGTGCTTTTGTCCGCCTGATGGTGCGGCTGGCCGAGTCCGACGTCGATTCGATCGCAGTGCTGGGCTCCACCGGCTCCTACCCCTATCTGAGCGCCGGGGAGCGCCGGCGCGTGGTGCAGCTGGCCGCGGCAAGTGCTGGATCGAAGCCGCTGATCGTCGGGGTCGGGGCGCTGCGCACTTCCGAGGTCCTGACCCATGTCCGGGCTGCGGAAGAAGCAGGCGCCGCAGGGATCCTGCTGGCTCCGGTGAGTTACCAGGCCCTGACGGACGACGACGTTTACGGCCTTTTCCGGGAAGTCACGGACTCCTCCAATGTGCCGGTCATTGTTTATGACAATCCCGGCACGACCCATTTCACTTTCAGCACCGCACTTTACGGCAGAATTGCGGAGCTGCCCGGAATAGCGTCGATCAAGATCCCTCCGGTATCCGCCGCAGCCGCACCGGAAAGGGTCAGCGCCGTCCGTGCCGTGATTCCGGACCATGTAACCGTCGGTATCTCCGGGGATGCTGCTGCCGCCGGCGGACTCGCCGCCGGGTGCGACGCGTGGTACTCAGCCGCGGCGGGCACCCTGCCCGGCGAGATGGTGCGGATCATGCGTGCCGCACAGGAAGGCCGGCACGCAGACGCGGCAGCCGAGTCTGCACGGATGGCTCCGCTGTGGGAGCTCTTTGCCGAACACGGGAGCCTGCGCGTCATTGCGGCCGTCGCCGAGCAGCTGGGCCTGGCTCACCGAAACTGCCTCCCCCTGCCGGTGCGCGGGCTGGGGGTAGGGGAACGCAGGCACCTTGCCGCCGTCGTCGAGAATCTGGAACTCGCGTAACCGCCCCGCAGTCTTATACCTTCCGGGCCAGGTCGTACAGCTGCTGCAGCGCCGCGGCTTCGGTCTTTTCCAGCACTTCCGTCGGGTCTCCGTCAAACAAGTACTCGGAGTGACCTGTTTTCCCGTGCAGGCTCCAGCCGATGAAAACGGTTCCGGCCGGTTTCCCTTCCAACGGTCCCGGTCCGCCCGCCCCCGTAGTGGAGACGGTCAAATCGGCGTTGAACAACCGGGCAGCTCCCGCGGCCATTTCTTCAGCACACCGCGCACTCACAACAGGGCCTTCACTGACACCCAGCACGGTCTGCTTGATTTCCGTCAGGTAGGCAACGATCCCGCCGCTCAGCCACTCGCCGGTGCCCCCTCCGCGGCCCAGGGCGCCGGTAAGGTTGCCGCAGGTCAGCGACTCGGCGGTTGCCACCGTCAGGCCGGCCCGCTCCACTTCATCAGCGATCAGCTGCGGGAGTTCCTCCAGGGGGTTTGTCACCGCGTCCATATACAGCTTTGCCACCTTCCAGCGTCCGTATGCTATTGATTACTAACGGTACTTACTATTTCATCTCCCGCGCCGCTCCCGGTTCTTACCGGGCACGGCGCCTTGAAGAAGCGGGGTCACAGATTGCAGCCGCGGAACTCCATACGGGTGGCGAGTATTCCTTCCGGACACGTCTACGTCCGCCATCTGGACCCCCTGCCGGGAACTGCGCCGGAAACCCCCGAGATTGTCCGCCTCCCGGATCCGGACCCGGACTCACCGGACAACCCGGCCACGGGCAAATGGTGGCCCCCGGTGATGCTCTCCGCCCAGTGGATTGACGCCAACGCGGATCTCTTCGATGTGTTCCACATCCACTTCGGCTTCGACGCCCTGGACCCCCGGGACCTGCAGGAGGTGGTGGCGGCGCTCCGGCGGAACGGCAAGCCGCTGGTCTACACCGTGCATGATCTGCGCAACCCGCACCACGAGTCCCCCGCCGCCCACGACGCCCACCTGGATGTCCTGATTCCCGGCGCTGACGCGCTGATTACCCTGACCGAGGGTGCCGCGGCGGAAATTGAACACCGCTGGGGCCGCCGCCCGGACGTCATTGCCCACCCGCACGTCGTCGAACCCCAAACCATGGCGCATTATGCCCGGCGCGCCGAGGAGGCCGGGAGCGGCGGCCCCTACCGCGTGGGCGTGCACGTCAAGAGCCTCAGGGCCAGCATGGACCCCCTTCCGGTGATCCGGGTGCTGCTGGAACTCGCCCGGGAAGACGGCGGCATGGTGGTTCAGGTGAACGGGCACTGCGATGTCCTGGAGCCCGGCGGCGCACGGTACGACGCCGAGCTGGCGCAGTTCCTGGAACGAAAGTCCCGTTCCGGCGAACTCGAACTGCACATCCACGACTTCCTGCCGGATGATCAGCTCTGGGACTATCTCGCCGGGCTGGATCTGTCAGTGCTCCCCTACCGCTTCGGCACCCATTCGGGCTGGCTGGAAGCCTGCCGGGACCTCGGCACCGCGGTGGCCGCACCCGACTGCGGTTTCTATGCAGATCAAGGTCCGGTGTTCGGTTACTCCCACAATGAGGACGGACTGGATGCCGCCTCCCTGAAAGCAGCCGTCCGGGCCGCACGGCACGCCGGCCCGCCCGCGCCGCTTAAGCCCCGCGCCCGGGCCGAGCAGCGGAACGCCATTGCCGCCCGTCACGCGGAACTCTACGCGGAGCTCCTCGAGCGCAGCGGTGTGCTGCAATGAGGCTCTGCATCATCGGCCCCTCCCGCTTCCCCATCAGCGAACCGTTCGCTGGCGGCCTGGAGGCGCACACCCACGCCCTGGTCTCCGCCCTGACGGCCCGCGGGCATGAAATCACCCTCTTCGCAGCGGCCGGTTCCGACCCGGAGCTCCGGGTAAACTTCCTCGACATCCCGGTCTTCGAAATGAGCCAGACGGCGCGGAACGACGTCGGAGCCCTCCCCGAGCAGTGGATGGCAGAACACCATGCGTATCTCTCGCTCATGCTCGATCTGGCCGAACACGGGCATGAAAAGTACGACGCCGTCCTGAATACCAGCATCCACCACCTGCCCATTGCCATGTCCCGAATGCTCCGCGTTCCGCTGATCACCACCCTGCACACGCCTCCGGTGGGATGGATCGAGTCGGCAATCCGTGTGCGCGGCGACGCCACACGGTTTATTGCCGTTAGTTCCCACACCCGAAATGCCTGGGCGGACCTGGTGGACAGCACGGCCATCCTGAACGGTATCGACACCGGGCGCTGGCAGCAGGGCCCCGGCGGCGGCTCCGCCATCTGGTTTGGCCGGATTGTGCCGGAGAAGGGAACGGCCCTTGCCATCCAAGCGGCCAAAGCGGCGGGAATCCCCCTGGATCTGGCCGGCCCCGTCTTCGACAGCAGCTACTTCGAATCCGAAGTCCGCCCGCATCTTGGCACGGACATCCGCTACTTGGGACACCTGGACCATTCCCATCTGCGCCGGGCCGTCCAGGGCGCCTGCGCAGCGCTCGTAACCCCGCGCTGGGATGAGCCGTACGGCCTGGTGGCGGCCGAAGCCCTTGCGGCAGGCACCCCGGTTGCCGCCTTCGAGCGGGGCGCCCTGCCCGAAATCCTCACTCCGGACTGCGGTCGCCTTGCACCGGCGGATGACGTCGGCGCCCTCGCCGTGGCCCTGCGCGAGGCGTCAGCTCTGGACCGGAATGCCGCGCGGCGCCGGGCTGAGACGTTCTGCTCCCATGAGCGGATGGTGGACGAGTACGAAGCACTGCTTCTTGAAGCCAGCCGGCAGATGGTCACAGCATGATCGGCTACTACATCCATCATCAGGGCATGGGGCACCTGCGCCGGGCCCAGGCAATCGCAGCGCATCTGCCGGCCGGAAGTGTGACGGCTCTGTCCTCCCTCCCCCGGCCCGGCGGCTGGGACAACCCGTGGATCCAGCTGGACCGGGATGACACCGGTTCGGAACCGGCATCCGTGGATGCCAACGGCCGGCTGCACTGGGTGCCGCTGCACGACGCCGGGCTGCGCGAACGCATGGGACAGCTTTCGGCCTGGCTGCGGGAGGCTGCTCCGGCTGTTCTTGTTGCCGACGTCTCGGTTGAAGCCGCCGTGCTGGCACGGCTGCACGGCGTTCCCGTGGTCTCCGTGGCGCTGCCCGGGCTGCGCAGGGACCCTGCCCACACGCTTGGTTTTGGAATTTCGGACGCCGTGATTTCGGCCTGGCCACCTGAAGCACCGGACATGCTCGCCGTCTCAGATGACTGCCTCAGCGGAAAACTGGTCCCTGTCGGCGCGATCTCCGGCATCCCGGTCCGGCCCGGACGCCCGCCCGGGCCTGTCACCCGGGTCCTGGTGCTGGGCGGCGCCGGCGGCGGCGGGATGAATGACGCCGACATCGAGGACGCCCGGCGCCAGACACCCGGTGTGGACTGGGTTGCGCTGGGGACAAACCCCGGAAACCGGACCGCGGATCCTCTCCCGCATCTCAGGGATGCTTCCCTGGTGGTTACCCACGCGGGGCAGGGCGCCGTTGCGGATGCCGCCGCTGCCGGTGTACCCGCAGTGGTCGTCCCCCTGGAACGGCCCCATCAGGAACAGTTCACCACCGGCCGGGCACTGTCCCGGATGCCCGGACTCCCCGTCATCGTCTCGCGCAGTTTCGCCCGGGGTGACTGGGCCCAGGTACTGGCAGCTGCCGAAAAACTGGACGGCCGCGGCTGGGCTGTCTGGAACGACGGTCAGGGAGCGGCCCGCGCCGCGCAGGTCATCGCGGACGTGGCCGCACCAAGACCCGTCCCGGCGGGAGCGGCGCCGTGAAGGTCACTGTCATCACCTTGGTGCACGGCCGGCACGCACATCTGGCGGCCCAGCAGCAGGCGCTGCTTCGCTCCTCGCAGCTGCCCGATGACTATGTAATCGTCGCCATGGATGACCCCGGAGTTGCAGCTTCCTTCCCCGACCCGCGTCTGCCCGGAACCGTCGTCGAACTCCCCCGGACGGGCACGGCGCTGCCGCTGGCCAAGGCCCGGAACGCCGGGGCGCGTGCAGCACTGCAGCGCGGCGCTGACCTGCTGCTCTTCCTGGACGTCGACTGTCTCCCGGGAACGGACCTGGTGGCTGGCTACGCAGCGGCAGCCAAGGATGACGCCGTCGCAGCGCGGCTGCTCTGCGGCCCGGTCACCTATCTGGAGCCGCCCGGGCCTGAGGGCTACTGCCTGGACCGGCTCCAGGATTTGGACTCGCCGCACCCCGCCCGGCCTGCCCCGCAGCCGGACGAGATCATCCCTGAGGACAATCCGGATCTGTTTTGGTCCCTGTCCTTTGCCGTCACGGCGGCAACATGGGACCGGATCGGCGGGTTCTGCGAGGACTACACCGGCTACGGCGGCGAGGACACCGACTATGCACGCCTGGCCGGACGCGCCGGTGCCGGCCTGGCCTGGGTCGGAGCGGCTCGGGCCTACCACCAGTTCCACCCCACTCAGGATCCACCCGTCCAGCACCTGGCGGACATTGTGCGGAACGCCAACCTGTTCCATGCCCGCTGGGGCGCCTGGCCGATGGGCGGCTGGCTGCAGGGATTCCGTGAACGGGGACTCATCAAGGGCGGGCACGGGACAACGCCCTGCACCCTCACCGATCAGATGGGACAACCAGCCTGAACGGAGCGTGTTCCGGCGGCGGAAATTTTCGCCGCACCACCCCGTCGGAAGATGTCCGGGCAGGTTACACTGCGTACATACCGCTCAGTATGTGATGCTGGTCACCCATTTGGCCAGTTGGATGCTGACCTGCGTTCCATGTCTGATCAAAGGAGATCTTCATGCAAAACCTCGCCGGAATTCTCACCGATACGGCAGCCCGGATTCCGGACCGCCCGGTCCTGAAACTCGATGACACCTCGGTCACGTATTCGCTGCTCGATGCCATGAGCGCAAAAGTCGCCGGCGTCCTCGCAGACCGCGGGATTGAACCGGGAGACCGGGTGGCCCTGATCATGCCCAACATTCCCCAGATGGCTTTCGCATACTACGGGGTGCTTCGCTACGGCGCCGTGGTGGTGCCCATGAATCCGCTTCTCAAAGCACGCGAAGTGGCTTATCACCTGCAGGATTCCGGCGCGAAGCTGGTTTTTGCCTGGGAGGGTATTGCCGCCGAAGCAGTGGGCGGCGCCGAGGAGGCCGGCGGCATCGAGGTTATCCCCGTGGACGGCGGCGGCTTTCTGCAGCTGCTGGCTGAGGCTGACCCGGTGATTGAGGTGCAGGACGTGGACGGGGAGGACATCGCCGTCATTCTCTACACCTCGGGCACCACGGGACGGCCGAAGGGCGCCGCTCTGACACACAACAATCTGGTCAGCAACGCCGAGATCTCACGGAACCTGCTGCACACCCTGGAATCGGACGTCATCTTCGGCGGACTGCCGTTCTTCCATGTGTTCGGTCAGACGTCAGCGCTGAACTCCGCGGTCATGGCCGGAGCCTCGATCAGCCTGCTCCCGCGGTTCGATGCCGGAAAGGCACTGGAGATCATTGAGCGCGACGGCGTCACCATCTTTGAGGGCGTCCCCACCATGTACGTGGGCATGCTGCGTCATCCGAACCTGGCTGCGACTGATGTTTCCACTCTCCGCGGAGCGATAACGGGCGGCTCGGCCATGCCGCTGGAGGTGCTGCATGAGTTCGAACGGGTTTTCGGCACTCAGCTGCTGGAAGGCTACGGCCTCTCCGAAACCTCACCCGTGGTCTCCTTCAATCTGCCGGGCCCGGACCGCATGGCCGGCTCCATCGGCAAGGCGGTGGACGGCATGCTGGTGCGCGTGGTGGACCATGACGGCGCTGATCTGCCGGTGGGGGAAGTGGGTGAGCTTGCTGTCCAGGGCACCGGCGTGATGAAGGGGTACTGGAACAACCCCGAAGCAACGCAGGCGGCCATTCCGGACGGCTGGTTCCGCACCGGAGACCTGGGCCGGGTCGACGGGGCCGGAAACATCTACATTGTGGACCGCAAGAAGGACGTCATTCTGCGCGGAGGTTACAACGTCTATCCCCGCGAGGTTGAGGAGGTGCTGTACGAGCATCCCGCCGTCGCGGAAGCTGCCGTCATTGGTGTCCCCGATGAACTGCACGGTGAGGAAATTGTGGCAGTGGTGGGCCTGAAGGAGGACGTCCTGCCTGCCGACGACGGTGCCCGGGCAGCGTTGCTCGCTGAGATCCGTGACTTCGCCAAGGACCGACTGGCTGCCTACAAGTATCCCCGGCGGGTCCTGCTGACCGACGCCCTGCCCAAGGGGCCCACGGGCAAGATCCTTAAGCGCGAGATCCGGGTGGATGCGGCAGCGGGTGCGAACGAGGCGCAGGTCGAACCGCAGGTTTAGTTGACGGGCCCGCCGCAGCGTGCAACCGGGCGGCGGGCCTCAGGCCGACGGGTCCGGCTCCGGCAAAGCCTCCCCGGGCATACCGGCGGTTTTGTCGGAGCGAACCAGCACCACACCCAGCACAATCAGGGCACCGCCGATCAGCTGCACGGTGCCGGGCAGTTCGGACAGGAACAGCCAGGCCCAGAGCACCGCAAAAAGCACTTCGGTCAGCGACACAAAGGAGGCCACGCGGGATCCGAGGGTCCGTGCTGCCACAATCCCGGTGACATAGGCCAGCACCGTCGAGAACAACACCAGACCCGCCAGCGGAACCCACCACGGGGCCACCCGGCCGGCCAGCACCACGTCGCCGGTGCTGAAACCGGTGGGAAGAATGCCCACGGCGCCCAGCACCACCATGGTGGCCGCCCCCACGATCATCCCTCCGGTGGCCAGCACGAGCGGCGGCAGGGAGTCGTTCTGCCTGGCGGTAAGGAAGAAGTAGATGGCAAGGCACACTGCCGCCGCCAGGCCCCAGAGGACACCCACCGGATCCAATTGCACCTCCCCGCCGATGTCCAGTACGAGCACAAGTCCGGCGATTGCCGCCAGGGCTCCGCCGATGGTCTTCAGCCCGGGCCGCCGCCGCGTGGCGGCCCAGATCCACAACACCATGAGCACGGGTGCCAGGAACTCCAGGAGCAGCGCCACACCTACTGACAACCTTTCCACTGCATTGAAGTAGAAGAATTGACAGCCCGCGACGCCAATGAATCCGAACGCAAGGATGGTTTTCCAGTTCTCATGGACCTGATGCCAGCGGCCGTGCAGCACAAGCAGCGCCGGGATGAACAGCACCAGGGCGGCACCGCCCATGCGGACAGCAACGGCCGAAGTGGACGTCCACCCCGTTTCCAGCAGAGATTTGGCAAACGACCCCGAGAGACCAAAGACGGCAGAGGACAAGAGGGCAACCGCAATGCCCGTGCTGCCCGGCTTCCCTCCGGTGCTCCCGGAACTGTCAGCCATCGTGGGCTCCTTGCCCGCGTAACGTTTCACGATGCCTCCAAGAGAGCAGAAGAGAGTCCCTCGGGACCTGTCAGGTTCATTCTGACCCCTAGACCATTACACTGAGAAGACCTGTTACCAACATGTCAGGAATCATAATGGCTTTAGGACATGACACTGCGGACTCGCTCAGCACGGCGGCAGCGCTTATCAACACCGCAGCAACCGGTCCCGATGCCCTGCTCACCCCTGCCGATTTGGACGTGTTCCTGGCCCGGGAGCGTTTCAGCGGGTCCCGCACGCACACCGCTGCGGAACTGCGAGCGGTCCGGCATCTCCGGACCGGACTGCGTCAGCTGTGGACCGCGGACGAAGAGCGCCTGGCAGTCGGCGTGAACCAATTGCTGCGCAACGCCCGCGCTTTGCCGCAGGTGGTTCGCCACGACGAGTGGGGATGGCATCTGCACTGCACCTCGCCCGCGGCGCCCCTGGAGGAACGGCTGGCCACAGAGGCTGCCATGGCGCTGGCGGACGTCCTGCGCGGCGGCGAGCTGGACCGGCTCGGAACCTGTGCCGCTCCGGATTGCACGGCGGTCATCCTCGACCTGACCCGCAACCGGTCCAAGCGTTACTGCGACACGGGAAACTGTGGAAACCGAGAGCATGTTCGCTCCTACCGCAGCCGGCGGGCGGCAACACAGAAGGCCGCCCGCTGACGCCCGCAGCTTTCTTGCCTCCACTCTCCCCAAAACTGGTAAGTGCTCTTGTTAGTTTAGTCACCTGAAGCTATGATCACGTTGAGCTTCGTCCGCCGTCTCGGCGAACGGCTATTCAACACAGTCTCGATTCCGCGATGTTCCGGCCAGGGTTACCCCTGTGCCAATTACGGAGATGCGGTCTGTGCCAGTACAAAATGGGGGTTTCAATTGCAGGACAACTCGAGCGCGTTTTACAAACGCGTGGGCGCCTTGGGCGCCGCAACAGCACTGGCGGTGAGCGGAGCGTTTATCGCTTCGCCGGCCATCGCCTCTCCGGCCGCAGAGCCGGACATCACACCAGCCACCGCAACCGCCGAAGCGCCGGTTGACGAGACCGTCGTTGAAGAAACGGTTGTCGAAGAGGCCGCACCCGCTGAAGAAGCTCCCGCCGAAGAGGCAGGAACCCTGGCTCCCGGCCTGGCCGAAGCCCTTCTGCGCGACCTCGGCATGACAGTCGAGGAATTCGAGGCAGCCGGCGAGCTGGGCCAAAAGGCAGCAGATGCCCTTCCCAAGCTCCAGGCCACCGAAGGCTTCGTAAGCGTTGTCATCGAAGACGGCAAGATTGTCATCACCGGTTCGGGAGAGGCCCTCGAGGCCCTCGCCCTCGAGCTGGATGCCACTCTGGTGGCCCCCGCAGCCAAAGAAGGCGACGTTGAGGCCGCCGAGCCGGAGGCCGAGGCCACCGAGGCAGCCACCGGGGCTCCCAGTGCCGAGCCGACCGAAGCTGCCGAAGAACCGGCGGCAGAGGAAGAAATCGCTGCTCCGGTAAGCCTCTCGGGCGACCCCCGCGAAGTCATTAGGAACCTTCGCACCGAATACATCTCCAGCGTCGGTGTGGAAGGCCTGCAGTCCATCATGCTGACGGCTGACGGCTATGTCATCAAGGCGAAGAAAGCTGCGCCCGCTGTTGTTGATGGTTCGCTGCTCGCCGAGCGCCTTGCCAAAGCAGCCGGAACCACTCCGGCCGACGCCTTCGCCAAGAACAATCCCAGCGTTACAGTCATCGACGCGTCCGGTCCGGCCAATGCCCTGGAGGACGTTGTCAACGGTCACGGCTACGCCACCTTCACCGGCAACTCCGGCGGATCGTGCTCTATTGGCTTCAACGCCTTCAATGCCGAAGGTGCTCCCGCCGTGATCAGCGCCGGACACTGCGCCGATGACGGCCAGGCCACGGACACCATCCTTACGAATCCGGCAGACGACCCCGCAGGCAACGGCACCCAGCCTTCGCTGGGTTCCGATCTGGGCACCTGGGGATTCTCTCAGTTCGGCGGCGAGAACAATTCACCCACCGAGCTCGGCTCCACGGAGAACATCGGCACCGATATTGGTGTCATCAACGGCATCAACAGTGACCTTGACCTGCTGCCCGAGGTCACCCAGTGGACCAATCCGCAGGACCTGACGGCCGACACCGTCAAGGTCACCGGAACCACCGACCCCGTTGTCGGCGCTCCGATGTGCAAGTCCGGCCGCACCACCGGCTGGAGCTGCGGTGACGTCTCCGCCATCGGCGAGTTCTACGTGGGCGCCGCAGATGGAGCCCGCGGCGTATGGGGTTTTGAATCGACGCTTGAGAAGAACGCCGCCCCGGGTGACTCCGGCGGCTCCGTGATTTCCGGTTCCAATGCCATGGGCCTCGTCAGTGCCGGCCCCGAGGATGGAAACTACTTCTTCTCCACCACTCTTTCCGACGGCATGTTGCGCCTGCCCGGCTACTCCGTTGCCGTGTTCGTTGACGCGCCGGCTCTGACTTCGCATGAGGACAAGGGCACCGTTCTGACCGACGCGGCCATCAGCGGCACGGCTCCGGCCGGCAGCACGGTCAAGCTCACCGTCAACGGTGAGACCGCGGACCTCGACGTCGTGAACGGAACCTGGAGCTTCCCGGCTCCGGCCACCGTTCCTGACGGCGGAAAGCTGGAATTCACGGTTCAGGCAGTGAACGGCTTCAACGAGTCCAAGACCGTCTCTTACGAACTGACGGTCAAGGAAGCTCCGCTGCCTGCTCCGGTTATCACCAACCCGGCTGCCGGCGATAGAATCATCGATTCACTCACGACCATCAAGGGCACCGGCGCCCCCGGCGCCACGGTAACTGTAGAGGTCGCAGGTGCGTCCGCCGCTGACACTGTAGACGCTGCGGAGGAAGCTGCTGCGGACGCGAAACCTGGCACCGCCACCGTCGATACCAAGGGAAACTGGGAGTACACGCTTGAGGACGCACTGTCCTACGGCAACTACACGGTAACCGCACGTCAGGATGGCATCGAGGGCAAAAATGTGTCACCGAAGGCAACCTCCAAGTTTGCGGTCATTCCGAACAAGCCGATCATCACCTCACTTAATGACGGCCAGGACTTCGCTGAGGATTCAACACCCGAAAAGATCTCCGGCACCGGCGTTGCAGGCGCCGAGCTTTCAGTCATGATCGGTGATTTCAAGGCCAACGCTGAGGTTACAGAAGACGGAAGCTGGACCGTTGGTCTTCCGGCCCTCTCTCCAGGAAGCTACTCGGTACGGGCGTCACAGACCCTCAACGGAGCAACCTCTGAGGACGCATATTTGGTCTTCACGGTCACTAAAGTCGTCGTCGAAGAGCAGGCACCGCCCGTAGCTCCCCAGCCGGGCGACCCCACACCGGTACCCGCACCGGACAACAACGGTGACGGCCTGCCCGACACCGGCGCTGCCGGCATGGGCCTCTTTGCCGGAGCAGGCGCACTGCTCACCATCGGTGGCATCAGCGCCCTGCTGATGAACCGCCGCCGGATGCAGGACGCCTAATCTGCGGCTAGCGTGAAAAGACCAAAGCGGGTCCCGGCCTTGTGCCGGGGCCCGCTTTGGTATTTCGTACTTGGAAACCCAGGAGGCAAGATGTCCATCCCGAAAAAGACCCGCGGCGCGGCTGCGGCACCGGTTGCGGCGCTGGCCACCGCTGTCCTGTTGCTCCTCAGCGGCTGCGGGCAGGATCCACAGTCTCAGGGGCCCTCTGCATCCCCGGCTTCCGCGGGCGCAGACTCATCAGCGAATCCCAAAACCCCGGCAACCGCTGCCGCACCGGACAGCACCGCCGCCGGGACGACGGGCGCCGTTCCGGCCACTCCCTCTGGCCCCGACACAGCAATGGATGAAAACATGACCCAGCTCCTGCAGCTGCACACACAGCTGAAAACCGATCTTGGTTCCGCATACTCCGATGCCTGGATCGAGGACAACCAACTCCACGTGGCCGTTACCACCCCGGAAGCCGAGGCGGCAGTGACGGAAGCCGGAGCCGTTCCCTACCTGACCCAGTTCACGGCTGACCAGCTCAAGGATGCTGTGGATGCGTTCAAGACCTGGCTGGGCACGGACTCAGCTCCGCAGGTCCAGCTGCACTGGCTCGGCACCAGCGGACGGACCGGAAGCATCACGGTCCGAGTTCCGGCAGACCAGGTCCAGCCCCTGACCGATGCCGTAGCTACCCAGCAGCCTACCGGGGCGGTAAAGGTCATTGTGGAGGAGTCCAGCGGCCCCGCAACCCCCCTCGCCACAAACGGACCGTAAACGGGCAACTGGCTGGTCCGGTCCGGTTGGGCCTGCCTAGACTTGAGGGCGTCGAGCAGACGGCACCACGGCCTCTTCCTAGGACCTGTTCATGGATCAGAAGCTGCAGAACCTGTTCTTGTCCCTTCCATCCCGGACCGCCTGGATCATCATCGGCAGCTGCGCAGCGTACTGGCTCGCCTGCCTTACCGGCCTTTTGACGCCTCCCCTATCGGCGCCTCCGAACCTCGCGCTCTATTGGTTTTACGCCATGCTGATGCTGGCCCTGGCCTCCGGCCTTGCCGCCGTCGCGCTTGGAGGCCTGCTTGTCATACGGGGCCGGCGCGGCACTGTTGTATCCGCCGCCGCACAGCCCGGGTCAGGGGTGACGGATCGCGAGGACCGGGACCAGCTCGCCGGACTCGGCCGGATGCTTGATGGTCCCGAGAACCTGCGGGCATCTGAAAGTCCCGCTCCCCCGGTTAAAGACCCCGGAGGAAAGCAGCGTAAGCGGCGCCGCTAAGGGCGGCGACTGACTAGGCGGTGGGGTCAGCAGGCCGGGATTCGCCGCCGGCTTCCGGCTGCGTGCTTTTGCTGCTCTCCCGGGCGGTGCCCTCCCCGGCCTTTGGCCCGGTGGCTGAGCCGGGGGCGCCGATGGAACCGGCCCCACCGGGAATCTTGGCGGAGCTGCGGTGTACGCCGGATCCTTCGCTGAGGTGGTCCGGGTTCGGCTTTTCCGTCATGAGGAGCAGCGAACAGATCAGGAGCGAGGCGATGAACGCGATTCCGGCAGCCGTGAGACCCAGATCCACCCGCAGTTCCTTCTCGGCGCCGCCGGTGGCAAAGATCATGGTGGCAACACCCGCAATCACAGCCAGCACGGCAGAGAAAATGAGCGGGGCCTTCACGGAGTTCCGCTTCTGCGGCCTTCCGGATGAGCTGTTCGCCACTGTTGTTCCTCCTGCTGCGTTGAATGTTCTCAGTTCTACAGTAGGTAGAACCGGAGTTGTCTAGTTTACGGCTTTTGTCGGACGGCGGGCGACTGGCTCGGCTGGCCGCTGCCCTGTGACCGGGCATCCCACCGGGCACCGAGTCCCGACGTTGCCAGCATCACGGCAATGATGATCGCCGAACCGCCGGTGACCCCCAGCATTGCGTGTGCCCCGAGGCCCATCAGCTGGACGACAGCCAGGATCAGGGCCGTTCCCAGGCTCACTGCCCCGGTGATCAGCCAGTCCCGTGCGGGCAGGAACGTTTTGCGGGACTTGGCCCAGAGGTAGAGTTCGACGACGCCCCCCACCACCAGGGCCAGGCCGGCAGCTGCAAGGAACGCTTCAACGGACCGAAGTGCCAGGACGGCCAGGCCTGCCAGTGCGTAGCCGGCGGCTTCCAGCAGCTGCAGGCTGCGGATCCGCGGTTCACCGCTGGTGCCCGCGAGGACGGCCATCCGCCAGACGGACACCCCCGTCAACAGCAGGTACAGGCCGCCGGCAACGGAGAGTACGCCCACGCCGGGTGACTGCCAAAAAACCGTAAGGATGGCAAAGGCAGCCGCCGTTGCGGACCGTAGGAGGATTGGTACCCACGGGGTGCCGTGGTTGGAATCGCCCACTGCCGAGCCTCCGCTTTCATGTCTGCGCATCGTATGGCCGGTTGGCCATCCACAAGCTTAGTCGCTTACGGCGCCCGGTGCCGCCCCGGTGACCATCCACGCATCCTGGCGCACCCGCCAGGTCAGGGTCACGGCACGTGCACTCATGTAGCCGAGGGCAAAGGCCGCCCACAGCCAGGCAATCCCGCCCGGGCCCTCCAGCCCCGACGCGTGGACCCACCACAGCAGCGGCAGGTAGGCCACAAGATTCAGCACACCCGTGACCGCCAGGTACCGGGCGTCACCGGCACCGATGAGTACGCCGTCGAGCACAAAAACCAGCCCGCAGATTGGTTGGGACGCGGCCAGCACCCACAATCCCGCGGTGAGCGCGGACTGCACCCCGGCGTCGGGCGTGAAAATCCATCCGGCAAAGGGAGCGGCGGCCGCCAGCAGCGCTCCGGTGATGATGCCGAAGCCCACACCCCAGCGGATCATCCGGCGGGTCATCTCCCGTGCCAGTGCCCGGTTGCCGGCGCCAAGTTCCTTGCCGATGAGCGCCTGCGCGGCTATCGCGAGGGCATCCAGGGCAAAGGCCAGGAACGTGAACATGGTCATGACCAGCTGGTGGGCGGCGAGGGACTGTGGCCCCTGGGCGGTGGCGACGAGCACAGCGGCCAGCACGGCCAGGCGCAGGCTAAGCGTGCGCAGCATCAGCCAGGAGCCAACGTGGGCGGTAGCCCGGATGCCGGCGGCCGAGGGACGCAGCGGCACCCCGGCCCGGCGCACCATCCGTCCCACCAGAAGCAGATAGACGCCGGCCATTCCCCACTGGGTGATGCTGGTGCCCAGCGCGGACCCGGCCACTGAAAGGTTGAAGCCGTACACCAGCAGATAGTTCAGCCCGATGTTGACGCCGAAGCCCACGGCGGCGACCGCCAGCGGAGTGCGGGTGTCCTGCAGGCCGCGGAGCACTCCGGTGGCGGCCAGGACGACGAGCATTGCTGTCAGGCCCGGCATCGAATACTGCAGGTAATCCACGGCGAAAGCGTGCACTTCCCCGGTGGCCCCCAACGCGGTGGCGAGGGCGGGCGCAGCCAGGATGCCGGCGGCGGAGAGCAGCACCCCCAGGATGAGGGCCAGCCCGATGCCGTCCCGGCCGGCGGCCACGGCCTCGCGGTGGCGGTTGCCGCCCAGATGCCGGGCCACGGTGCCGGTGGTGGAGTAGGCCAGGAAAACCATGAGGCCGACGGCGGTCTGCAGCACGGTGGATGCCAGGCCCACGCCGGCCAGCTCATTGACGCCCAGGTGGCCCACGATGGCGGAATCCGCGATCAGGAACAGCGGCTCGGCGATCAGCGCACCGAGTGCGGGTACGGCCAAGGCAAGGATGCGCCGGCCCAGGGAGGAGCCGGAGGTTTGTGCTGGAGTGCCCACCTTCAAAGTTTACGGTCCTCCGGGTGGCCCGGCCGCGCCGGCTGAATCAGCAGTGGAACCCGTGCCTGACTCCGGCGTGAGCACCACGGCAGCGGTTCCGGCTGCGAGAGCCATCAGGGCGCCCACAAATCCACTGAGTCCGGCCCAGCCCCAGGTCTGAAAGAAGATGCCGCCGACCCAGCCCAGCAGGCTCGATCCGGCGTAGTAAAAGAGGTTGTACAGCGACGAGGATTGGGCCCGGCCCGCAGTGGCGAGGAACGGCGCCCAGCCGGAGGCAATGGAGTGGGCAGCGAAGAATCCGCCCGTGAACACCACCAACCCGGCAATCACTGCGGGCAGCCACGCAGTGAGCGTGAAGGCCAGCCCGGCGGCCATGACGGCAATGGAACCCAGCAGCACCGTTTTGCGGCCGCCGCGGCTGGAAAGCCGGCCGGCGAGAACTCCGGCGGACCGCGAGGACCAGGTACCGGCAAGGTAGGCCAGGAACAGGAAACTGGCCACACTCTGCGGCAGCGAAAACGGTGCGGCACCGAGCCGGAAGCCCAGATAGTTGTAGACCGCCACAAAGCCGCCCATCAGGAGGAACCCCTGCAGGTACAGGCTCAGCTGCCGCGGGTTGCGCAGATTGGCCAGTAGACGCCCGCCCAGTCCCGGACCCGGATCGGACCGGCGAAGCGGAGCAAATCCCTGCTGTTTCGGTGCGGTGAGCATGAACACGACACCGGCGCCGGCGGCCAGGAGGCTGACGACGCCGACGCCGACGCGCCAGTCCGCCGCATCGGCCACCGGAGCGGCAACCAGTCGCCCGGCCAGCCCGCCGATGGTGGTGCCGGAAACGTAGCTTCCGGCCGCAACGGCGGCGTGGACGCGTGATACTTCCTCGTTAAGGTAAGCCAGGGCAACAGCGGGAATCCCGCCCATGGCCGCACCTTCGGCGAACCGCAGCACCAAAAGCACGGGCAGATCGGGGCTGAACGGCACCACCAGACCCAGCACCACCGCCGCGATGATCGCCAGCCGCATCACGGGCAACCGGCCAAACCTGTCCGCTGCAGCTGACCAGGGAATGACTGCTGCAGCCAGGCCCAAAGTTGCAGCCGAGACCGTAAGCGCGGCGGACGATGCGGTGATGTCCAGGTCCCGGGCCATTCCGGGCAGGATCCCCTGCACCGAGTACAGCTGCGCGAAGGTGGCCATGCCGGCCGCGGCCAGACCAATCAGCACACCCCGGTAACCCCGGCTGCCTTTGGCGTGCCCGGCCCACGGCTGGTCCCTGCTGCTTCCCGCTCCTGTTTCTGTCCCCTTGCGCACCATCAAACTG
Source organism: Arthrobacter sp. 9E16 (assembly GCF_002929435.1). Classification (NCBI taxonomy): domain Bacteria; kingdom Bacillati; phylum Actinomycetota; class Actinomycetes; order Micrococcales; family Micrococcaceae; genus Arthrobacter; species Arthrobacter sp. 9E16. The sequence continues at coordinate 1,119,888 of NZ_PJIU01000001.1, forward strand.
TAGGCCCTCCCCCTCCCAGCCTGCACCGCGGTCAGACCCGCTGCGGCAGTTGTTCCCCTTCGGACATGAGGTTGCTGCGCGCCTGCTCTTCCCAGCGGGCGCGGGCAACGGGTGCGGAAAAGATCGGATCGAGTTTCAGCAGGTCGGCCACCACGCGGCGGCGGCCCGCTTCGAAGGCTGCATCATTCAGATGCGGATACTCCAGCCGAACATCAGCCAGATACCGGCGGTAAGCCTCCGGGCTTCGGCCCAGGACCGACAGATCTGCATCGCAGAGCAGCGCACCCGACACATCCCCGGGTTCCGGGCGGTGGCCGGCCGTCAGCCGGACCAGGCGCTGGACCTCACGGATTTCCCGCGCCGGGCTTCCGGCTTCAGCGAGCAGGCTTCCGGCGAGGGAAGCTGAGTTCTCCTCGTCGTCGGCGGCGCCGCGGTACACGGCGTCGTGGAACCAGGCGGCCAGCAGCACCGTCCGCGGCGGCTCCCCGGAGAGCTGTTCCGCTGCTTCCAGCACCGCGAGCAGGTGCCGCCGGTCATGGTAGCGGCGGTGCGGTTCGCCCCAGCGGTTGAGCAGTTCCATGCCGATCTCGCGCGCACCCGGAACCAGCACGTCCCAGCGGGCCAGAAGCGGATGCACGAGTGAGGCATTGCGCTCCCGCGCCTTGATCCGCAGACCGCTGCGGATGAGCACGCGCACCAGCATGCCGCCGTCGACCTCCACCGCCCCGCTGGCCACCAGATCCCGGTAGCGGTGCCGCGGTACGTCATAGTGGTCCAGGTCGAAGGCACGGGTGCTGATCCCGGCGGCTGCGGCGAAGGCGTGGAGCTCAGACAGCGACGTGTCCGACACCAGATGTGAAAACACCGTGCCATGGGCGGGCCACCGCGGCGGATCAATATAGATCATCGCGCTGCGGGCCGGGACGGAGACAGGAAAGCCATATCCCATACCTACCGGACCCCCGCCCGGATTTCCACGCGAACCTTTCGGCATGCCCTTGTCCATGCCGCGGGTCCATGGTCCAATACCTGCATGAATGAAGGGGACACTGCCGTCCTAGCCATCGGAACACGCAAGGGTTTGTGGCTGGCGACCAGTACCGACAGGCGTGATTGGAACCTGACCGGGCCGCACTTTTTGATGGAAGAGGTTGCTTCCGTGGCCCTGGATACCCGGGGTCCGGTTCCGCGGATCCTCGCGGGCATCATGGACTGGCACTGGGGCCCGTGCGTGGTCCACTCCGATGACCTTGGGCAGACCTGGAGTGAGCCGGAGGACGGCGCGGTCCGGTTCCCGCCGGACACCGGAGAAGGGCTCACGCGGGTCTGGCAGCTGCAGCCGGACAGTGCCGGGCGCCCCGGCGTGGTCTGGGCAGGTGCCGAACCCATTTCCGTGTGGAAATCCACCGATGGCGGAGAGCACTTCGAGATGAACCAGCCCTTCTGGGACCACCCGCACCGCAGCGGGTGGGGGGCCGGGTTCGGCGGAGCAGCCGCGCACACCGTTCTGCCCAGCCCGGACGATGACACCGTCCACGTGGCGATCAGCGTCGCGGGCGTCTACCGGACCGACGACGGCGGAGCGTCCTGGATACCGCGCAACACCGGCATCGGCGCCTATTTTCTTCCCGACCCTAATCCGGAGTACGGCCAGTGCGTGCATAAAGTGGCTCGTGATGCAGGTAATCCTGACCGGCTGTACGCCCAGAACCACCACGGCGTGTACCGCACTGACAACTCGGGCGATTCGTGGCAATCCATTGCGGACGGGCTGCCGGCGGATTTCGGTTTTGTCATGTTGGCGCATCCCACCAGGTCCGGCACCATCTGGACTATCCCCTTGAAGGCCGACGGCGAGCGCATTGCCCCTGAGGGACATCTGGCGGTGTACCGCAGCACGGACTCCGGGGATTCCTGGACGCGGCTCGACGACGGTCTTCCCGAGACCGATTTCAACGCGGTGCTGCGTGATGCCGCCGCTGTGGACAGCGCCGATCCTGCCGGAGTGTACTTCGGCACCCGCGGCGGGCAGGTGTTCGGCAGCGCCGACGAAGGGGACAGCTTCTCTCTCATTGCCGGCAATCTTCCGGACGTGCTCTGTGTCCGGGCCGGCATTGTGCCGGCGGGTTCCTTGAGATGACAGCGCCGCCGGTCCGCGTGGTTCTTCCTGCCGCACTCTCAGCCGATGCCGGAGGGCAGCGCGAACTCGTCCGCCCCGCGGGCCCGGAACTGACCGCAGCCGCCCTGCTGGACGGGCTGGCCGCCGATTATCCGCGGTTGGAACGCCGGATCCGGGATGAGGCAGGGAAGCTTCGCCGCTACGTGAACGTGTATCTCGACGGCGAAGAACTGCGTGCCCTCAACGGCCTGGACAGCCAGGTGCCCCCGGGCTGCGAGGTTTTGATCCTGGCGTCCGTGGCCGGTGGCTGAACGGCGGAGACATCCCTGATGCATCATCCCTATTTAACGTGTGAAGGCGCCCCGCCGATGGCGGAGCGCCTTCACACTGTCATTTTCCGGTTCCCTGGCGATGCCGGGAACCCGGCTTAGACCTTCATTAGGCCGGCAACTGCAGGACCTGGCCGGTGAGGATCAGGTCTTGGTGGATGAGCGAGTCGGCGTTGGCGTTGTACAGCGCCTGCCATCCACCTTCAATACCCAGCTTCTCGGCGATGGCGGAGAGCGTGTCACCGGGCTGGATGGTGTAGGTCTCACCGCTCACCGCCGGAGCAGGGGTCTGCACCGGTGCGAGCTCCTGGACCTGGGCTTCCGGCAGCACCGGAGTCTCAGGCACGACAGCCTCAGGGGCAACCTGGGTTTCCGGCTGGACCGGAGCTTCGGCTACGTATTCCTGCGTGGTCTGCGGCGCGGTGTACTGCTGGGTCTGCTCCGGAACGGTGGTCTGACTCTGGGTGCTCACCGAGCCGGTGGCACCGCCGGACAGGCCGAGCTTGGCGGAGCAGGCGGGCCATGCACCCCAGCCCTGGCCGGCGAGAACGCGCTCTGCCACGGCGATCTGCTGTTCGCGGCTGGCGGAGGCGGGGTCACCCGTGCCGCCGTAGGCTGCCCAGGTGCTCGGAAGGAACTGGAGGCCCCCGGAGAATCCGTTACCGGTGCTGATGCCCCAGTTACCGCCGCTCTCGCACTGTGCCAGTGCATCCCATGTACTTGCGTCGGCAGCCTGGGACGGTGCTGCGGTCAGTGCTACGCCTGCACCTGAGATGGCTGCTACTGCGAGTCCCCGGCGCACGGTTCGGCTGATCTTAGACTTGGTCATTGGTATTGGCTGCTCCTAGGGCCCACCTGCGTTCCACCCTTCCCAGGGCTTCCTTACGCCGTCGCCAACCCCCTGACGAATCGAGGTCATGGTACGGTGCCTGACGATGTGGCGACGTGAGATGGCTCGAGGCACCGAGCGCTGCGGCGGCACCTGGAACGGCGCCCGCCTGATGCCGGGACTTGGATGCCCGGCGGGGTTCGTTTTTTGAACCGTTAACCACGTTAGGGCAACTGCCCTTAGATAACAAATTGATATCGGTCACGCAAAACTGTCTGACCCGGGGCACCGCGATCGACGGCTGATCGCCTGCTTCAGGCCGCTCCACCTGCCGTTTCTAGACAGCGTGCCAGCGGCAGGTCTAGGGTTTGACCTCGTGCTGACATTCTTCAATGCGCTCAAACGCGTTCTGGTCGGGCGCCCCTACGGCAATGAACGGCTGGCGCACACCCTGCTTCCCAAGCGCATCGCACTGCCGGTCTACGCCTCCGATGCCCTCTCTTCCGCAGCTTACGCTCCGGACGAAATTCTGCTTACCCTGGCCCTCGCCGGTGTCACTGCGGTAACGCTCTCACCGTGGGTCGGTCTTGCTGTGATCATCGTCCTACTGACGGTAGTGGCGTCTTACCGGCAAAACGTCCATGCCTACCCCTCCGGCGGCGGGGACTACGAAATTGCCAGCACCAACCTGGGCAAGCCCGCCGGATTGACAGTTGCTTCGGCACTGCTGGTGGATTACGTGCTGACGGTCGCCGTCTCGATGTCCTCGGCCTCCCACTATCTGATAACGGCGGTGCCTGCCCTGAACGGACTCCAGGCACCGATTGCCGCCGTTGGCGTGGCCGTCCTGGTCCTGGTCAACCTGCGCGGCATCCGTGAAGCGGGAGCGGTATTCGCGGTGCCCACCTACGTTTTCATGGCCTCGGTGCTGGGCATGTGCGCTATTGGCGCGTTTCAGGCAGCCACCGGCAGCCTGGGCCAGGCGCCGTCGGCAGGCTTTGACCTGGTGCCGGAATCGGGACTGGACAGCGGCCTGGTGGGACTGGCCGGCGCGTTCCTGCTTCTGCGGGCCTTCTCCTCGGGGGCGGCGGCCCTGACCGGGGTGGAAGCAATCAGCAACGGAGTTCCCACCTTCCGCAAGCCCAAAAGCACCAATGCGGCCAGTACCCTGCTGCTCCTGGGTGGAATCTCGGCGGCAATGCTGGCGGGAATCCTGGCGCTGGCCAACGCCACCAACGTCCGCGTCGTACAGGATCCGGCCACCCAGCTGATCTATGACGGCAGCCCGGTCGGTTCTGAATACGTGCAGCATCCGGTCATCAGCCAACTCGCGGAAACGATCTTCGGTGACGGCAGCCTCGCCTTCTACATCGTGATTGCCGCCACCGGACTGATCCTGGTCTTTGCCTCAAACACCGCCTTCAACGGATTTCCCGTACTGGCCTCCATCCTTGCCAAGGACGGCTTCCTGCCGCGTCAGATGCGCACCCGCGGAGACCGGCTCGCCTTCAGCAACGGCATCGTGGCCCTGGGATTGGGTGCACTGGTTCTGATCCTGCTTTTTGACGCCGATGTCACCCGGCTGATCCAGCTCTACATTGTCGGAGTGTTCGTCTCATTCACAGCCAGCCAGCTGGGCATGATCCGGCATTGGACGGCCCGGCTGCGTACGGAACGAAGCCGGGACGCGCGGCGCGGCATGAAGCGCTCCCGCATCATTAACGCCGTCGGGTTCGGCATGACCGCGCTGGTTCTGGTGATTGTCCTGGTCACGAAGTTCACCCACGGCGCCTGGATTGCCCTGCTGGCCATGGGCATGCTGTACCTGCTGATGTTCCTCATCCGGTCCCACTATGACTCGGTAGCCCGGGAACTGGCCGTGGATGACGACGTGCAGGGCCTCGCACTGCCGTCGCGGGTCAATGCCGTGATCCTGGTGTCCAAGGTCCACAAACCCGCCCTGCGGGCGCTGGCCTACGCTCGCGCGTCGCGCCCTTCAAGCCTGAACGCCATCATTGTGGACATCGACCCCGAAGACACCAAGCGGGTGATGGAGCAGTGGGACCGGATGCAGATCCCGGTGCCGCTGACCGTGCTGTCGTCCCCGTACCGCGAGACTGTGTCCCCCGTACTCACGTATCTTCGCGAGGCCCGGCGGAATTCTCCCCGTGAACTCTTTGTGGTCTACATCCCCGAGTACGTCGTAGGGCGCTGGTGGGAGCAGCTGGTACACAACCAGACCGCGCTGCGCATGAAGGCCCGCCTGCACTTTGAACCGGGCATCATGGTGGCCAGCGTTCCCTGGCAGCTGGCGTCCAGCCGGGATCGGAACGCTACGCCCACACCGGGTTCCGGGCTGTAACGCCCCCGGAAACCGGGCGTCCCGCAGCCTCTGCGGTTCCTGCGGACGTCAGCTGTCAGCGCCGGGGGCGGACAATCCCCTGCCGGCGAGGACCGACTGGTAGGCATAGTCCGTGAGCCGGCTCTCTGCGTGTGCCTGCACCACGTTCTCGAAGGACCGCGGCTCGGATTCGGCCGTGTACGGGAAGTGGATCAGCTCAGCGATCAGCTCCCACTCTTCGGCAATGGTGTCGATAAGGTCATCGGGGGTTTCCTCCGGGCCGGGGCCGCCGCCAAGGACAGTCCATGTTCCCTCCGGAACGCGGTAGGCCTCCAGCCGGTCCAGGTCGGCAACGAGTTCTTCCAGGGACCCGTATTCGGTCTGGGCCTCGGGCGGGACGGAACCGTCCGGCGTCGCCAGCTGGCTCACGAATCCGGTTTCCAGCGGGAAGACGGACGTCGGCACGGGCTCGCCCTCCTCCAGATAGGCGGGCAGCTGCGACGGCATCCAGTACCAGGCGTCGCCGTCGAGCGCGCCGCCGGGCTGGTTCCGCTCGCTGATCCAGCCGCGGGACGTCAGCAGAGCCTCACCCTCGTCACTGGTAAAGGATTCGGTGTTGCCGAAAATCCGGTTCGTTTCATGCTCGGCGCGGCGGGCCTGCTTCTTCTTGGCGACTGCCTTCTTGCGGGGCTTGGACTTGGGCACGGAACTCCTTGGATACGGCTGGTCGGGGGTGGCACCGTGAGCGGACACGGGGCCGACCGGCAGCACCAATTCTAGTCGGGCGGCGGCTAGAAGCCTGAGCCGCCCTCCACCGCCATGTTGGAGAAGCGGGAGTAATGGCCCTGAAAGCCCACCACGATGGTTTTGGTGGGCCCGTTGCGGTGCTTGGCCACAATGACGTCTGCCTCGCCGGCGCGCGGGGATTCCTTGTCATAGATGTCTTCACGGTGCAGCAGGATGACCATGTCGGCGTCCTGCTCAATGGAGCCGGATTCACGGAGGTCGGACACCATGGGTTTCTTGTCGGTGCGCTGCTCAGAGCCTCGGTTCAGCTGGGAGAGCGCAATCACCGGCACTTCCAACTCCTTGGCCAGCAGTTTCAGCGCACGGGAGAACTCCGAAACTTCCTGCTGCCGGGACTCCACCTTTTTGCCCGAGGACATCAGCTGCAGGTAATCCAACACCACCAGCTTGAGATCATGGCGCTGCTTCAGACGGCGGCACTTGGCCCGGATCTCCATCAGGGACATGTTCGGGCTGTCATCGATGAACAGCGGGGCGTCATTCATCCGGCCCATGGTGGTGGCAATCTTGCCCCACTGCTCGTCCTTGATGGTTCCCTTGCGCAGGTCCTGCAGCCCGATGGTTGCCTCGGCCGAAAGCAGGCGCATGGCAATCTCGTTGCGGCCCATTTCCAGCGAGAAGAAGACAGTGGTCATGTTGTTCTTGATGGCCGCGGACCTGGCGAAGTCCAGCGCGAACGTGGACTTACCGACAGCCGGACGGGCGGCAATGACGATCATTTGTCCGGGGTGCAGCCCCTGGGTCAGCTCGTCGAGTTCGTAGAAGCCGGTGGGCACACCGGTCATGCCTTCGCCGCGGTGGCCGGCCGACTCAATCTCGTCCACCGTTCCTTCGATGATGTCCTTGAGCGGTACGTAGTCCTCGGCCGTGCGGCGCTCAGCCACGGCGTATACCTCGGCCTGGGCGGCGTTGACGATGTCGTCGACTTCCATGCCGTCGCTGGAGTAGCCCAGTTGGACGATCTTGGTGCCGGCGTCCACGAGCCGGCGGAGGACCGCACGTTCACGCACAATCTCCGCGTAGAAACCGGCGTTGGCAGCGGTGGGAACCGACTGGATCAGGGTGTGCAGATACGCGGGCCCGCCGATGCGGCCAATCTCACCGCGCTTGGTGAGTTCATCCGACACGGTGACGGCGTCCGCAGGCTCGCCGCGGCCGTACAGGTCAATGATGGCTTCGAAAATGGACTCGTGCGCAGGGCGGTAGAAGTCAATGCCGCGCAGGACCTCAACGACGTCGGCGATGGCGTCCTTGGAGAGCATCATGCCGCCCAGCACCGACTGCTCGGCAACCAGGTCCTGCGGCGGTGTCCGCGCAAAGTCGGAGCCCGAACTCGATGCCGGTGAGTCAGTATGCGTGAGCGACACTGTGTAACCCTTTCCCAAGGTACTGCTGTGGTGCGATCCCTGCCCGGTGGGCAGCTGCTTCAGGTCTATCCCGCCGCGGTGACACTTTCGTGTGCGGCGGCTGCCGGTCCAACGGCACCGTCCCGGTAAGGGGCAAGGAGTCGAATAGGAGGGATTCACCCGCAACCGTAGTCCTGAAACCGCCTGCTCCCAAACGAGTTATCCACAAGCCTTGTGGACAAGGTGTTCATAACTGGGCGTGTCTTGTGCACAGGTTGGGTATAAGGGTGTGGATAAACTATTAATTTCTCTCAAAACATGGCTCTGACATGGGGAAACGTTCATCCACACCTGTGTATAGAAGGTATTTTTCGTCAACATTCATCACCTGGTTTCAGGTTGACAGATGATAAAAACAGGCCTATGGGGTGAAGTTATCCCCGGCGGGCAGGCAATTTTCCACAGCCGATATCCACAGACACGCCGCGGTGACGCCGCCCAGGGGTGCACAACGTCCGCTGAGGCTTCCGGGCATGCAAAAGCGCCCCCCGCTAACGCGGAGGGCGCTGACGCTCTACACGCCCTCAGGGCGTGTTGACGGCCGAATTACTAGCTGGCTACGACGTTGAGGTCGATGACAGCAGCAACGTCGTCGTGCAGACGAACGTTGGCCTGGAAGGAGCCAACCGACTTGATGTGAGTCGGCAGTTCAACCTTGCGCTTGTCGATGGTGCCGAGACCGGCAGCCTCGACAGCAGCAGCAACGTCGGCGGGCTTGACCGTGCCGAAGAGGCGTCCGGACTCGCCGGCCTTGACGGTCAGGGTGACCGGCTTGGCGGAGAGTGCAGCAGCCTGCTTCTGAGCATCTTCCAGGGAAGCGTGCTCGCGGGCAGCGCGGGCAGCCTTGATGGACTCAACCTGCTTCTCGCCACCCTTGGTCCAGGTCAGAGCGAAGCCACGGGGCAGCAGGAAGTTACGTGCGTAACCGTCCTTTACCTCGATGACGTCGCCGGCAGCGCCGAGACCGGTTACTTCGTGGGTCAGAATGAGCTTTGCCATGTGTTTAGGTTCCTTTCCTTAGCCGCGGCCAGCGCCGGAGTACGGCAGGAGAGCAACTTCACGGGCATTCTTGATTGCCTGTGCAATTTTGCGCTGTTCCTGCACGGTTACGCCAGTTACGCGACGGGCGCGGATCTTTCCGCGGTCGGAAATGAACTTGCGCAGCAATGCTACGTCCTTGTAGTCGATGACAGTGATGTCAGCGGCCTTCAAGGGATTGGACTTTGGTTTGGGCTTGCGAAGTTCAGCCTTAGCCATCGTGGAGCTCCTTATGTCTGGTGGAGCCCGTGGATCATTCCACGGGATGGGCTCGACGGCGAATGCCGTCTGAGGTTGCGCCCGAAGGCGCAGGGGTGAAGTGCTGCACGCTTACCGCGAGGCAAACGTGCCGCTCCTCGGTTGAGATTAGAAGGGAGGATCGTTGGAATCCGGTCCGTTGCCCCAGCCGCCGGCGTTTCCGCCGCCTGCAGGAGCACCCCAGGGATCGTCAGCCGGCGCAGCCTGTGGCTGCTGCTGGCCGCCGCCCCATGCGGGGTTGGAATTGCCGCCGAAGCCGCTGTTTCCGGAGTTTCCGCTGTTGCCGCCAAAGCCGCCGCCACCGCCGCCGGAGCGCTGGGTGCGGGTAACCTTCGCGGAAGCGTACCGAAGCGAGGGGCCGATCTCGTCGACCTCAAGCTCCATTACGGTGCGCTTTTCGCCTTCTTTGGTTTCATACGAACGCGACTTCAGGCGGCCCTGGCAAACAACACGCGTCCCCTTGGTCAGGGATTCGGCCACGTTCTCAGCAGCTTCGCGCCACACAGATGCCCGGAGGAACAGCGTTTCGCCGTCCTTCCAGTCATTTGACGTGCGGTCGAAGGTCCGCGGAGTCGAGGCAATGGTGAAGTTGGCCACTGCCGAACCTGACGGCGTGAACCGGAGTTCCGGATCATTCGTTAGGTTGCCGACGACGGTAATAGTTGTCTCGCCTGCCATGTTGCCTCCTGATATCGGTTTGGTTTGCAGAAATTACTCTGCGGAAACCTTTGCAGCTTCAGCCTTAGCGGCCTTCTTGGCATCCTTCTTCGAGATCTTCTGCTCTTCCGGGCGGATGATCTTGGTGCGCATGATGGTCTCGTTCAGGCTCAGCTGGCGATCCAGTTCAGCAGCAGCTGCAGGCGTCGCGGTGAAGTTAACCACTGCGTAGATGCCTTCAGTCTTCTTCTGGATTTCGTAGGCGAGGCGGCGACGGCCCCAGATGTCGACCTTGTCGATGGTTCCACCATCGTTGCGGACAACATTGAGGAACTTGTCGAGCGAAGGCTCGACTGTACGCTCTTCTACCTCGGGGTCGATGATAACCATCAGTTCATAAGCACGCATTTGTGAACCCACCTCCTTTGGGCTATACGGTCACGGCATTTCCGTAACAGGAGGTTCTTTTGCGTTGTCGTCCCGCCGGGCCTGGGTGACCAGGGGGCAGGAAAAGCGTCGGCGAGGCCGACAGCACAGACTTAGCTAGTCTACCGGACGGCGACAGGTGTTTCTGACGCCGCGCACCCGGAGCCGGCATCTGCGCCGGTTGGCGTCAGCGGATAAAGAACACTTCACTCACCCGTGAAAGGTAGAAGGGATCCTGCACACCGGCCATCTCCCGGGCCGAATGCATGGACAGCAGCGGAATACCGACGTCGACGGTACGGATCCCCAGACGGGTGGCGGTCAGCGGCCCGATGGTGGACCCGCAGGGCATCGAGTTATGGGAAACGAACTCCTGGTAGGGAATTCCGGCGTCCCGGCATAGCCGGGCCCAGCGGGCGGCACCGGGAGCATCTGTGGTGTAGCGCTGGTTGGCATTGATTTTGAGCAGCGGACCGCCGTTGAGCACGGGATGGTTGGCCGGATCATGGCGCTCGGCATAGTTGGGATGCACGGCGTGGCCGGCATCCGCGGAGATGCAGAACGACGCCGCGAAAGCCTGCTGCCGCTCCGCCTCCGACGCGCCCAGCCCGGCCGTAATCCGGTTCAGCACATCTTCCAGGAAGGGGCCTGCAGCACCGGACCGGCTCCCGCTGCCCACCTCCTCGTGGTCGAAAGCAGCCAGCACGGCGATGGAGCCGTCCGTCTTGTTCTCCGCGGCGGCAATCAGCGCCGCCAAACCGGCATGGACCGAGGACAGGTTATCCAGCCGTCCCGAGGCGAAGAACTCATTCTCGGCGCCAAAGGTCCGCGGCTCCTGGGTGTCTGCGGCCACGATGTCGTAGCCGCCGATCTCCTCCGGCGCCAGGCCTGCTTTCGCGGCCAAAAGGCCCACCAGGTCTGCGGCGGAGGGGTCCCCCAGGCCCCAGACCGGGTTCATATGCTGCTGCTTATCCAGCTTCAGGCCCTCATTTACGGCGCGGTCCAGATGGATGGCCAGCTGTGGAAAACGCATCAGTGGTCCGGTTTCCACCAGCCGCTCCTCGCCGTCGAAGGTGACCAGACGCCCGGCGAGCTGGAGTTCGCGGTCCAGCCAGGAATTCAGCAGCGGTCCCCCGTACACCTCCACGCCGGCCTGCAGCCACCCCAGCCGTCCGGTGGTGGGGCGGGGCTTGAGCTTGAAGGACGGCGAGTCAGTGTGGGTGCCCAGGATCGAGAATCCCGTTCCGGGTCCGGCTCCTTCCGGAACGATCCAGGCGATCAGGGCACCGTCCCGCACCACGAGGTACTTCCCGGGCCCGGCCGGCCAGGACCGGTCCTCGCCGAGTTCGGTGAACCCGGCAGCCGCGAGGCGGCGCGCGCCCTCACGGGCCGCATGGAAGCTGGAGGGGGAGGCGCTGACAAAAGCGCCAAGGTCATGAATGTGATCCAATGCATCAGGCATACTCCGATTCAACCAGAGCCTGCTCCGCGCGCGTAATGGCTGCCCGAAACCGTGGACCGCCAACTTGTTAAACACAAAAACTCCCCGCTGTGGAGGAGTTTGAGTGCCCGGCAACGGGGATCCGGGGAAAGAGGCTGCGGCCGTTCTTCCGCATCCTCCGTCCCCGAAGAATTCAGTCCCTAGACGTCGCGGCGTTTGGCCACGAGCAGGGAGATGATCAACAGCGCCACAGCCCAGGCCGCCATAACCAGGCCGCCTTCGAGGGCGGTGAGCTGCCCGGCTTCATCAGCTGGAATCAGGAGCATCCGGTCCCCGGCGTTGGTGGGGAGGAAGCGGGCGGCGTCAGGGATCCAGTCGGCCAGCCCCTGAATGAGGTTCACGATGATCACGGGGAAGACGAAGAACAAGCCAATGGCCGTCACCACGCCGCCGGCAGTGTTGCGCAGGAGCGTGCCGATCCCCATGGAGATCACTGCGATGAACGCCAGATAGGTTCCGGTGTTCAGGATGGAGCGCAGCACCCCGTCTGCAGCCAGGTCGAACTCCAGATTTTCCGCGGCGAGGATTGGCTGGGCCAGGAAATAGGAGATGAATGCCGCGCCGGCACCCAGGACAAAGGCGATGAGGGCAATCACAAGGTTCTTGGCCAGCAGGGCAGGAATGCGGGTGGGAACGGCCACCATGGTGGACCGGATCATGCCGGTGCCCCACTCAGAGGCGATCAGGACAACCGCCAGTGAGGCAATCAGCAGTTGGCCGAAGATGTAGCCGCTGGCCGGTGCCATCAGCGCCTGCTCCCGGAGCATGTCCATGCCTCCACCCATCTGGGCCTGCATTTCCGGAGAAGCGTCCGCCATGAACTCAACGGACATTGCTATCTGCCAGGCATAAAGGGCGCTGAGTCCCACCATGACGACGAGCGTGATGCCCAGGAGGATCACGGTGGAGGGCACGGTGGTGACCTTGATCCACTCCGAGCGCAGGATGCGCCCGAAACTCAGGCCCGAGCCGTCCCGGCTTCGAGCCGGAGCAGGTGTTGGTGCTGTTTGGATGCTCATGCTTACTTTCCTCCGCCGCTGATCAAAGTGGCTTCGGCTGCGGGGGCCTGTGCCTCTGGCTGCTCGATGGCCTGTGACTGGTATTCGATCTGGTCCCGGGTCAGTTCCATGTACGCCTCTTCGAGGGAGGACTGGCGGGGTGTCAGTTCATAGATCAGGATCTGCCGGGCCAGGGCGGCCTCGGCGATGCTGCGCGGATCCCGGCCGGTAATCTCCAGGAGGTCCGGTTCCAGCTGCGTGAACGTGGTTTCACGGTTCTCGAGTTCACGGCGCAGTTCTTCCGGCTGGTCTGTGCGCACCAGCGTGCGGATCTTGTCCTGCCCGGCAATGATCTCGGTAATCGGTGCATCAGCAATGATCCGGCCGCGCCCGATCACGATCAGGTGATCGGCGGTGACGGCCATTTCGCTCATCAGGTGCGAGGAAAGGAACACCGTGCGTCCCTCAGAAGCCAGTCCCTTGGCCAGGTTGCGGACCCACAGGACCCCCTCCGGGTCCAGTCCGTTGACCGGCTCGTCGAAGATCAGGGTCTGGGGGTCGCCCAGCAGTGCGACGGCGATGCCCAGCCGCTGCCCCATGCCCAGCGAGAAGCCGCCCACCCGCCTCTTTGCCACCGGACCCAGCCCGGTCAGTTCAATGACTTCGTTGACCCGCTTGTTGGAGATGCCGTGGGTGGCAGCCAGGGCGCGCAGGTGGTTGTACGCAGAGCGCTTGGTGTGGACGGCCTTCGCATCCAGCAGGGCCCCCACCTCATGCAGGGGCGCCTTGTGCTGCTTGTAGGGCTTGCCGTTGACGGTGACGGCACCGCCGGTGGGACGGTCCAGTCCCACGATCATGCGCATGGTGGTTGACTTGCCGGCGCCGTTCGGGCCGAGAAAGCCGGTGACTTTGCCCGGCTGGACGGTAAATGAAACGTTGTCCACGGCGGTTTTGGCACCGTAGCGTTTCGAGAGGCCGAGTGCCTCAATCATGGTGATCCTCACATTGGGCGGAAATACATTGGGCGGAAGAAAATCTTGGGGGGCTTCCCCCACCCTAGAGGAGCGGACGGCAGCCCGCACCGTCCTAGAGGATGATTTCGGTGCTTTTCCGGGTCCCCCCGGAGGATGACTCAGGGAAGACCCTGAGTCCGTTCAGGCGCCCGCCCCTGGTCCCGCTTAGACGTCCCGTTTCTTGAGAACGACGACGGCGGCGGCGAGCAGCACCACGGCCCAGCCGGCAAGAATGAGGCCGCCTTCCGCCTGGTTGAACGCATCCGGCTGGACCCGTGTGGCTACCAGCGCGGCAGAGGCGCTGCTGGGCAGGAAGCGCTCGGCGTCTTCCACCCAGTCCGCAAGGCCGGAGAGCAGTCCGGTGATAATCGGCAGGACAAATAGTGCTCCGACGAGGGTCACCACTCCCCCGGCCGTATTGCGGAGCAGGGCACCGATGGCCACGCCCATGACGGCGATCAGGGCCAGCACCGTGCCGGTGTTGATGATGGACGGCAACACCCCTTCAGCATCCAGCCCAAAATCCAGGTCGGAACCGGACAGTATCGGCTGGGCCACCAGATAGGTGGTGAACGCCGCCAGGACACCAAGAACGAAGGAAATGACAGCGATCACGAGGGTCTTGGCCAGCAGTGCGGGGGTGCGGGTGGGCACGGCCACCATGGTGGAGCGGATCATGCCCGTGGTGTATTCGGATCCGATCAGCACCACGGCCAGCGCGGCGATCAGCAGCTGGCCGAAGGGCAGCCCCGATGCCGGGATGTCATAGGCCAGGCTCTGCGCTGAGGTGCCGAATCCTTCGGGAGGGCCGGCCGCCGGGTCATTCACCAGCTGAACCGTTCCCCAGGCGACCAGGGCGCCCAGCCCAACCATCACCGCGAAGCTCACCGCCAGCAGGATAACGGTGGAGGGGACCGTGGCGGTCTTGATCAGCTCGGAATGCAGCACCCGGGCGAAAGTGACACGGCCGGCGGCGGAACTCCGGGGCCCCCGTGCGGCCGCTGCTGCTGTGCTCATGATTGTTGTCCTTCTCCGGCCGGCAGATAGGGGGCGGTCCTCTGCTGTGACTGGTACTCAACCTCGCCGCCGGTCAGCTCCATGTAGGCGTCCTCCAGGGAGACCTGCTGCGGGGTGAGCTCGGTGATGAGGATCCCCCGGGAAAACGCCGTTTCAGCGATGCTGCGGGTGCTCAGACCAAGGATCTCCAACTGATCCGCCTCCTGTCTGCGCACTTCCACTCCCGGCGAGCCGAGGGCGGCGGCCAGGGCACCTGTGTCGTCCGTGCGCACCAGGACACGCTCCTGCTTGCTGCCGGCGATTACCTCGTCGATGGGAGCATCGGCCAGGATCCGGCCGCGGCCAATCACTATCAAATGGTCGGCGGTCACCGCCATCTCGCTCATCAGGTGGGAGGAGATGAAGACGGTGCGGCCTTCGGCTGCCAGTCCCCGGACCAGGAAGCGCACCCATTTCACGCCTTCCGGGTCCAGTCCGTTAACCGGCTCATCCAGGATCAGGGTTTGCGGGTCCCCCAGCAATGCCGCTGCCAGACCCAGCCGCTGTCCCATGCCCAGCGAGTACCCGCCGACCCTTTTCCGCGCCGCGGATCCGAGGCCCGTGAGCTCGATGACTTCGTTGACGCGGGCCGCGGAAATGCCTTCGGTGGCGGCCATGGCCCGCAGATGGTTGTAGGCGGTGCGTTTGGGATGTGCTGCCTTAGCCTCCAGCAGGGAGCCCACCTCATGGAGCGGAGACCGGTGCCCGGCGTACGGTTTTCCGTTGACGGTCACGGTGCCGGCGGTGGGATGGTCCAATCCGACGATCATCCTCATGGTGGTTGATTTTCCGGCACCGTTCGGCCCAAGGAATCCGGTGACCTTGCCCGGCGGAACCGAAAAGGTAATGCCGTCGACGGCGGTTTTGTCGCCAAAGCGCTTGGTGAGTTCGCGTGCCTCGATCATGGTGTGTCCTCACACTTGGTGTTTCCATCTTGCAGCCTGGGGTTCCTACCGGGAACTCACGGACTCAAACTTCCTCACGGCAAGCGGAACAAAGATGAGCAGCATTACCGCCGATCCGATCAGCACCGTGGCCACCGCGTGCTGCATGGGCCAGGTGTCGGGCACCGGGGTGGTTCCCAGGTTTCCGAACAGCTCCCGGACGGCCTGGACCAGGGCTGAGACGGGGTTCCAGTCCGCGAAAATGCGCAGCGGCGTGGGCAGCGTGGAGCTTTGCACAAACGCATTGGAAATGAAGGTGATGGGAAACAGGATCATGAAGGAGGCATTGTTGATGGTTTCGGGGGTGCGCACGGTCATGCCGAGCAGCGCCATGACCCAGCTGAAGGAGTAGGAGAAAAGCAGCAGGAGCCCCACGGCGGCCAGGAAGGACGCAAAGGACGTATTGACCCGCCAGCCCACCAGTAACCCCGTGCCCATCATGATCAGCACCGAAATCGCGTTGAGCACCAGGTCCGAGTTGGTCCGTCCGATCAGTACTGCGGAGGGGCTCATGGGCAGGGTGCGGAATCTGTCGATGATTCCCTCCTTCAAGTCCTGGGCCATGGCGGCACCGGAGAAGGTGGAGCCGAAGACCACGGTCTGCGCAAAGATCCCGGCCATCAGGTACTGCGTATAGTCCGTGCCGGCGACGTTGATGGATCCGCCGTAAACCTGGCTGAACAGCAGCACGAACATGACCGGCTGCAGGACGGCGAAAATGATCATGTCCGGGGAGCGCTTGATCTTGATCAGGTTCCGTTTGGTGACCGTCCAGCCGTCACCGGCCCAGTTGGCCGCGGCCGAGTTACCGCGGGCGGCGGCTGCAGGAAGCCTGGTTGCGGCGGCACTCATCGGCGCGCTCCTTCCCTGTGCCGGGCTGCCTTGCCGTGTCCTTCAGCGGTGACAGGGGCCTCCGGTTCCTGTTCCTCCTCCGCCGGCCGGCCGGTCAGCTGCAGGAACACGTCATCGAGGGTGGGCCGTCGGATGCCGGCGTCGTGCAGTCCAATGTCCTGGGTTTGAAGGTCCGCCAGAACCAGCTGCAGGGAGGCCGGACCGTTCTGAACCGCCACCTCCAGGGTCCTGCCGTCATCAGCGGTGTGGGGTGCAGCGGATCCGTGCCGGGCGAGTATCTCCCGTGCCGCGCCGGCGTCGTTCCCGTCCATCAGGGCCACCGCAACACTGTGACCGCCAATCCGGGACTTCAGCTGGTCCGAGGTGCCCTCGGCGATCACTACACCGCGGTCGATCACGGCCACGGCGTCGGCAAGCTGGTCCGCCTCCTCCAAATACTGAGTGGTCAGCAGCAGCGTGGTGCCGGCGGCAACGAGGTCCTTGATGACCTGCCACAGAGCCAGTCGGCTGCGCGGGTCCAGCCCGGTGGTCGGTTCATCCAGGAACAGGACCCGGGGGCTGTTGACCAGGGCGCCGGCCAGGTCCAGGCGGCGGCGCATGCCGCCGGAATAGCCTTTCACCGGCCGGTTGCCGGCATCCGTCAGTTCGAACATGTCGATCAATTCCGCGGCCCGTGTCCGGGCCTCTTTGGCGGACAGGTGGTAGAGCCGGCCCACCATCCGCAGGTTTTCCTGGCCGGTGAGGTTTTCATCGACGGCGGCGTACTGGCCTGAGACGCCGATGATGCGGCGCACTTCCTTGGGGTCGGCCAGCACGTCGATACCGTCAATGCTCAGTGTGCCGGCGTCGGGTTTGATCAGGGTGGTGAGGACTTTGACGGCCGTGGTTTTCCCGGCACCGTTGGGGCCCAGCAGGGCCATGACGGTACCTTCCGGCACGGAGATATCCAGGCCGTCCAGCGCACGGACCGGACCCGATTTGGAGGAATAAACCTTCGTGACTCCCTGTGCCTGGATCAGGCCCTGAACGGGGCCGGGCAGCCCCGAAGAAGAATTGGGGGTAGTGGACATCGTCCGAAGGTAAACCGTGCGGTCAGCGTTCGGAACCCCTATTGCGGACAGCTCCGGTCCGCTGGAGCAAGACCCGACCGGCTGATCAGGGCTCCTGGATCGAGACCTTTTTTTGCTCGGCGGCGGCAGGCGCAAAAATGATGGAAAGCAGCATGGCTGCGCCCACCACCAGCAGGGAATTACGGATTCCCCAGTGTTCGCCCAGGAAGCCGAGCACCGGCGGGCCGATGAAGAAGGCCGAGTAGCCGATGGTGGAGACAACGGACACCCGGGCCGCAGCGTGCGCCGGGTCCTCGCCGGCGGCCGACATGCCCATCGGGAAGCCCAGCGCTGCGCCGATTCCCCACAGGACGGCGCCAAGCGCGGCCAGGGGAAGGTTGGGTGCCAGGACAAAGAGCAGCAGGCCCACGAGGGACGCGCCCATGCAGATCCGCAATGCCGGCACGCGGCCCATCCGGTCGATCAGCCGGGCGCCGAACCAGCGCGTCAGAGTCATGGCGGCCACAAAGGTTGCGAACATTACGGCGCCGGCGGACTCACTGCTTCCCAGCCCGTCCACGGTCGCCTTGGCCACCCAGTCATTGGCGGCGCCTTCGGTCAGCGCCGCGCCCAGAACCACGACGCCGATCAGCAGCGTGCGTCCTTCTTTCCAGGCGCCGAAGCGGGAGGGTTTCACAGCCGCGCCGGTACCGTCGGTGCCGTGGACGGCATGGGACAGCTGCAGGAAGTTGCGCGGCACGATCAGCACCGCAATGCAGACCACGGTCAGGATGGCCAGCAGATGCAGGGACAGCGAGATACCCAGAGCGGACAGGCCGGCGCCGATCAGGGCGCCCACAAAGGAACCACCGGAGAACGCCCCGTGGAATTTAGGCATGATGTTCCGGCCAAGCCGGCGCTCCACGTCCGCGCCCTCCAGGTTCATCGCGACGTCCCAGCCGGCAATGCCGACGCCAAAGATCAGCAAACCCACGGCCGTCAGCGGAATCGACCCCAGGTACAGTCCCGCGGCGATGATCAGGGATGCGGCCGACGTCGTGATCCCGCCGGCACGCACAGTGCCGGCGGTGCCGATCCGCTGTGCCACCGAACCGGCCAGCGGAAGGGCCGTTACCGAGCCGATCGCGGAGAACAGCAGCAGCAGCCCCACGCCGGCCGCACCAATACCGAGGTCCTGGGCCGCGGCGGGAATGCGGGCCGCCCAGCTGGCAAAGACAAGGCCGTTGAGGCCGAAAACTACGAAAACGGCAATGAGTGCCTTGTTGAGGGCAGTCTCTCTTTGGGCAGTGTCAATCGGGTTCTTTTCGGTCACGGCAATATTGTCCCCTACCGCGCGCGGACCACGCGTTTCTCATCCCAGACCGGAGTCTCGGATTCATAGACCTTCCCGTCGGAACCAAACACCAGGAACCGGTCGAAGCTGCGGGCGAACCAGCGGTCGTGTGTGACGGCCAGAACGGTTCCTTCGAACGCCTCGATGGCCTTTTCCAGGGCTTCGGCGGAGTGCAGGTCCAGGTTGTCGGTGGGCTCATCCAGCAGCAGCAGCGTGGCACCGGAGAGTTCCAGCAGCAGGATCTGCAGCCGCGCCTGCTGCCCGCCGGAAAGCGAGTCGTATTTCTGCTCGGAGGACGCCGCCAGGCCGTAGCGGTCCAGGGCTCCGGCGGCGGCTTCGCGGCCGAGGCCGGAGCGGTGTTCATCACCGCGGTGCAGGATGTCCAGCAGGGTTTTTCCGAGCAGGTCCGGGCGCATCATGGTCTGGGCGAAGAACCCCGGCCGGATGCGGGCGCCGAGCTTGACGGAACCCTCGTGCGGAACAGGAGAGATTTCCACCTCGGACACCGGCTCGTGTTCCTTGTCCGGGTCGGTGCCGCCCAGGGCCAGCAGGCGCAGGAAGTGGGACTTTCCGGACCCGTTGGAGCCGAGCACGCCCACCCGGTCGCCAAACCAGATTTCCGTGCTGAACGGCTTCATCAGCCCGGTCAGCTCCAGTTTCTGCGCGACGACGGCCCGTTTGGCGGTGCGTCCGCCGCGCAGGCGCATCTTGACGTTCTGTTCAATCGGCAGGGCCTCCGGCGGACCCGCTTCGAGGAACTTGGCCAGCCGGGTCTGGGCGGCCTGGTACCGGTTGGCCATGTCGGACCGGAACGCCGCCTTGTTCTTGTACATGTTCACGAGCTCTTTGAGCTTGAGGTGCTCCTCGTCCCAGCGCCGGCGCAGTTCCTCGAACCGGGCGTTGCGGTCCTCGCGCGCCGTGACATAGCTGCTGAAGCCGCCGCCGTGGATCCAGGCCGACGCGCCGTTGATGCCCGGTTCCAGGGTGACGATGCGGGTGGCGGCGTTATCGAGCAGCTCCCGGTCGTGGCTGACAAACAGGACGGATTTCTTGGACTCAGCGAGTTTGGCTTCCAGCCAGCGCTTGCCGGGAACATCCAGATAGTTGTCCGGCTCATCCAGCAGCAGCAGCTCATCCGGGCCGGAGAACAGTGCCTCCAGGACCAGGCGTTTCTGTTCGCCGCCGGACAGGGTGGAGGCCTTGCGGTACTGGGCGCGGTCAAAGGGCATGCCCAGGGCCGCCATGGTGACCTCGTCCCAGACGGTTTCCTGCTCGTAGCCGCCGGCGTCTCCCCAGTCGGCAATGGCGGTGGCGTAGCGCATCTGGGTGGGCTCGTCGTCGTGCTCCATCATCGCCAGCTCCGCATCATCCACGGCTTTGGCGGCCGCGGCGAGCGCTGGCGGGGCGGCAGAGACCAAAAGGTCCCGGACCGTGCTGTCATCGCGGACCTGGCCCACGAACTGGCGCATGATGCCCATGGATCCGGATTTGGACACGGTGCCCTCGTCGGCCCTGATGTCCTCGGCGATGATGCGCAGCAGGGTGGTCTTGCCGGTGCCGTTGGGTCCGATCAGGGCCGTCTTGTGCCCGTCCCCCACCTTGAAGCTGACGCCGTTGAGCAGCTGCCTGCCGTCGGAGAGGAAATAGTCAATGTTGGATACGTCGAGGTGTGCCACACTTCCATCCTCCCATCCCGCCGGGATGGACAGCCGCGGCCCTGACGTGCCTAGGATGAAGGCCGCGTGTCTCCGCCCGGGACACGCCGGAAATACCCCGCTAAGGAGCGAAGATGATCTTCATTACCGTCAAGTTCAACGTCAAGCCGGAATGGGTGGAGCGCTGGCCGGAACTGACCAAAGATTTCACCGCCGCCACCCGTGCCGAGCCCGGCAACCTGTGGTTCGACTGGTCACGCAGCCTGGAAAACCCCAACGAGTTTGTCCTCGTGGAAGCCTTCAAGGACGACGCCGCCGAGGCTCACGTGGGCAGCGACCACTTCCAGCAGGCCATGAAGGATATGGTCCAGGCGCTGGTCGAGACTCCGAAGATCATCAACACGGTCATCGAGGGCGAAGACTGGTCCCGGATGGGTGAACTGACCGTCGAGTAGCCACCGGCCACGGGCCGGCGGATCCTACTTGGTGTCCAGCGTGTATCCGGCCCGGGTCAGCATTTTGCGCAGGTCCACAACGGTCTGCTCGTCAATGTCCTTGCCCCGCGGAGGCTCCAGATAGTCGGTTTCACCGGCGAGGGTAACCTCATACTTGCCGTTGTGTTCCCGCGTGGTGTCGGCCACGGCCTCCAGCAGGGAGCGGACTCGCTTCCACTCAATGTTGGAACTGGTGGGATGCCGCAGGATCTCGTCCAGGGTGTCCCGGTGGTGGTTGTTCAGGTGCACGGTCATCGGTAAACCTCCTGGTTCCAGTTGCCCATGCCGGGGTCCTGAGCGCAAGGGATGCAGGCCAGGTCACGGGCGGACGGTGTCAGTTCCCGGGGGTCCCGCTGAAGAATGCGGCCATCCGCCGCGGCACCAGGTGCCCCAGCTGGGGGGCCAGTGTCCGCGAGCCCGCTTCGATCACCAAACCCCAGGCGGCCATGACCAGGAACGTCCACCAGGCGGGGCCAACGGTTCCTGCTCCCGGGCCGAAGCCGCTGCCCCCGGCGGTGCCTTGTCCCGCCGCCACGAGGCTGATGACGGACAGCACCGCGCCGCCCAGACCGAAAACCGCCGGCAGGGTCAGCCATGATTCCCGCCCTGCCGGCTCCCCCCGGTTACGGCCCCGGCTGAGGGACCAGAGGACTGCCGCCGCCGTGGCCAGCAGCAGCACCAGGACTCCGACGGCGGCACTGGCCCAGACGGGCAGGTCGCCCACGGTCAGCGGAAAGAGTCCCGACAGCGGCAACCCCAGGTTCGCCACTGCGGACAGATGGCCGGTGGCGAAGGCCCAGGCCGACGCTGTCGGCAGCCAGAGCGGTGCGGCGAAGGCCACCGCAGCCCCGCCGTGCACCAGGGCCGTGACGAGCAGCGCCAGGCCGATCACGCAGGTGTAGGCCAGATAGTGGCAGCCGGCCAGGCGCAGCGCCGGCCGAAGTCCCGGCAGCGCTGCTTCAGCCCGCCTGAACCAGCGAAGCTCCGTACCGGCCTCGCGTTTCCGTCCCGCCCAGCTGGCCGCCGTCCCCAGCAGCACGGCGCCGGCCACCAGGCTCGGTGAGGCAGCGGTCAGGAACGCGTCACCCGTGTCAGTGGTTCCGCGCAGTGAAACCAGGAGGCTCAGCAGCACGGAGAAGGCAGCCAGCGCCAGTCCCGTGAGTCCTGCGTAAAGCCAGCGGGCCCCGTCTGATTCCAGTGCCGCCTTACGTTCCGCGCGGCGGCCAAGACGCCAGAGTGCTGCCGTTGCCACAGCTGTCAGCGCCAGGGGAAGGACCCCCACCCACACGCTGACCAGCGGCGCGCCGAAGTCAGTTACGGTGGAGGACACTGTCAGGACCGTTGTTCCGCCCAGCGCCATCGCGGCCAGGAAAAAGGGATAGATCGCCAGGGCCGAGGGGCCGTCAAGCCTGGCCCCCATGCTGCCGGCCGAATCATTCATGGCGTTCAGGGCACCTGCCCCGCCCAGGAAGAATCCCAGGACCAGCAGCGCCATGGTCACCAGGGCGGCGCCCAGGGTCAGGCCGTAGGCAATCAGTGCCGACTGCACTGCCAGCCACCAGCGCGGGCTCAGGGGCCCGGTTACGGGAGGCGGGACGAGGGTGTCCGGATTCGCCGGCTCCCCGTTGTCCTGGTTGTGCATGGTCCATTCCCTCTGCAGAGCGTGAGCGGGGTTCCGCTGGATTTAAACATACAAGCTTGCAGCGGCGTCAGCTGTTTACCCCTAGGTCCGGCATCGGCAGGGCATGCCGCCGGCGCAGTGCCAGCCCGGCGGCATGAAAGCCTCCCATACCGTGGACCCCGGGTCCCGGCGGCGTGGACGCCGAGCAGAGATAGATCCCCGGAAGCGGCGTTTGCCATGGATTCACTGCCGGTACGGGGCGCGCCGCCATCTGCCACAGGTTCACTGCGCCGCCGCCAAAGTCACCGCCCACATAGTTCTCGTTGTAGCGCTCCAGGTCCGCCGCCGTCGTCACCTGCGAGCGCACGACGACGTCGCGGAAGCCGGGTGCGAACCGTTCAATCTGCGCGGTGACGGCTTCGGTCATGTCCACCGTGGAACCGGCCGGAACGTGGCAGTAGGTCCACAGGATATGGCGGCCCGCCGGTGCCCGGGAGGAATCGAAGGTGCTGGGCTGGGACAGCAGGACGTAGGGCTTGTGCGGATGCTTTCCCGCTGCGACCTGCGCCTCCGCGGCTGCAAGTTCGGCGCGGCGCCCGCCCAGGTGCACCGTTCCGGCCCGTCCCACTTCCCGGTTGGCCCACGGCACCGGGCCGGAGAGGATGAAGTCCACCTTGCAGGCCGCGTTGCCGTACCGGAACCGCTGCAGCGCTCCCGCATACCGTCCCGGCAGCTCCGGTCCGGCGAGCTCCAGCAGGGTCTTGGGGGAAACGTCGAGCAGGACGGTCCTGGCGCCGCGGACCTCATCGAGTGAGGACACCCGATGGTCCGTGACCAGCTCTCCTCCGTGTGCCTGCAGGTCCTTCACCATGGCATCGGCAATTGCCTGGGATCCGCCGTCGGGCACCGGCCAGCCCACGGTGTGGGCGAGCAGGGCCAGGAGCAGGCCGCCGCCGGCCGACGGCAGGGAGGGCATGCGTCCCACCGGGTGGGCGGCGACGCCGGTGAGCAGGGCCGGCGCCTTGTCGGCGGTGAACCGCGTGTTCCACAACGGGGTGCCCTGGTCCAGGGCGGCGCGGCCGAACGCCAGTGCCGCACCGGGCTGCCGGTAGCCCCGGATCAGCGGGGACATCAACAGCTCGGTGATGGCTTCGCTGCGCCGGACCAGCGGCGACATCAGCTTGCGGAAGGCAGGCCCGTCCGCCCCCAGCCCCTCGACGGTGCGTTCCAGGTCCTTGTAGGCCAGTCCGGCGTCGCCCCCGTCCAAAGGATGCGCATAGGAGATCTCCGGCACCGTGAGCTTGATGCGGTCCGCCAGTTCAAACCGGCGGAAGAAGGGGGACGCCAGGGCCATGGGATGCACGGCCGAGCACACGTCGTACCGGTGGCCGGGCTCCAGCAGTTCCTTGGTGCGGCTGCCGCCGCCGGCCGTTGGCCCCGCTTCGAAAACCTGCACCGACAGCCCCGCACGGGCCATGATGACCGCAGCCGCCAGACCGTTGGGCCCGGAACCGACCACCGCGACATCGTTCATGGTGTTCCTGCTTCCTTCGGAGTGGATGTCCGGGGGCCGGCTTCCCCAGCTGCCGTGCCGCTGATCCTGCGGCGAAGCCGGAACCGGTCGGGTGCGTGGTCGAAGGGCCCGCCCTGCGGATCATCGATGTTCAGCCGACGCACCGGATCGCGGGCGGGCACCAGGATGTCCCTGACCACCTGGGACATCAGCCAGGCCGTGGCCAGCACGTGCCCGGCCACGGCCCACACGTAGTAGGCGGCGTCGATATTGTTCTGGGCGGAGCCGCCGGAGGTTTGCGCGCCCAGATACATCCAGATGGCCCACCAGTGGAGCACTTCGAAGAACTGCCAGATCAAAAAGTCTCTCCACCGGGGACGGGCAAGCGCCACCAGCGGAATCAGCCACAGGACAAACTGGGGCGAATACACCTTGTTGGTCAGGATGAAGGCGGCAACAATCAGGAACGCCAGCTGCGCCAGCCGGGGCCGCCTCGGAGCGGCAAGTCCCAGCAGTGCAATGCCCGCGCAGGCCGCGGCGAACAGGAAATAGGCCCAAAAATTGATGAACCCTGAATCCGCCTGCGGCTGCCCCCACCGCTCCGCCAGCACGTTCCACGCAAACCATACGGAGGAATACCCCGCAGGCCGCTCCCCGGTGAAGGTCAGGAAGAACTTCCAGCCGGTGAAGTCGGCAACCATGAACGGAACGTTCACCACCAGCCATGCGGCCGCAGCTGCGCCCGTTGCCTGGAAGGCCGGGCGCAGCCGCCCGGTCCGCAGTGCCAGAACCAGCACTGCGCCGAGGATCAGCACCGGATAGAGCTTCAGCGCCGCCCCCAGACCCAGCAGCACTCCGGCGAGGACCGGGCGGCTGCGCGCAAAAGCCAGCATGCCCAGCGCCGCCAGCAGCACGGCCCAAATGTCCCAGTTAATGAACACCGACAGGATCATGGCGGGGGCCAGCGCCACCATGGCAGCGTCCCAGGGCCTGCGGTTGGCCATCCGCATGGTCGCGATAACCGTGCCGATCCAGGCCAGGACCGCCAGGACCGCATTGATGTCAAAGTAGGCCAGCGCGCGTTCCTGCGATCCGCCGTCGGGCACCAGCAGGGCAACGGCGCCCGCCAGCAGCCCCAGCAGCACGGGGTATTCGAAGGCGGCGTCCGGGGTCAGGAAGGGAAAAACGCCCTGCGCCAGACCGCGGGAGTCGAACAGGATCGGCCAGTCCGAGTAACAGGCCTGATAGAAGTGGGTCGGTGCGGTCCAGCCGCCGGTGCGGCACGGCATTTTCACCAGCACCGCCACCAGAGCTGCTGCCGTGGTGAGCAGGATCAGGACCCGCTCCACGGTAAAGAACCCGGGCGTCACGATGCCCGGGGCGGTGTGGCGGCCCAACGGACCGCCAATGCCCTCGGTGAGTTCCCGCAGCAGCGGGTCATTGCGGCTGGGCACCACTATCCGCAGCGGCTGGCGTCGGGGCTTGGGCTCCATGGTTACCAGTATGCCGCTCCGCCCCGGCTTCTCCGGGTGCCGGACGGCACCGCAGTCTCCGCTGCTGCGCGAAGCTGTGATGCCAAACACTAATTGCTTGGGTAGAGGCCGT
This sequence comes from Arthrobacter sp. 9E16, assembly GCF_002929435.1. Classification (NCBI taxonomy): domain Bacteria; kingdom Bacillati; phylum Actinomycetota; class Actinomycetes; order Micrococcales; family Micrococcaceae; genus Arthrobacter; species Arthrobacter sp. 9E16. The sequence continues at coordinate 1,145,753 of NZ_PJIU01000001.1, forward strand.
AGACTGGGCCCGGTCTTGCCGCCGCAGGTGCGGCGGTTGATAACTCGTCTTCAAAGGAGAACCGTGGCTAAGAACCCCATTCGGGTCGCAATCGTTGGTGTGGGAAACTGTGCGGCATCGCTGGTGCAGGGCGTGCAGTATTACCGCGATGCAGATCCGGACCTGACGGTCCCTGGTTTGATGCATGTGGAGTTCGGAAGCTACCACGTCAATGACGTGCAGTTTGTCGCCGCCTTTGACGTCGACAGCAAGAAGGTTGGCCTGGACCTGGCCGACGCCATCGGCGCCAGCGAGAACAACACCATCAAGATCGCTGATGTTCCGGAAACCGGCGTCACCGTGCAGCGCGGCCACACCCTCGACGGCCTGGGCAAGTACTACCGCGAGACCATCGTCGAGTCCGACGCCGAAGCCGTGGACATTGTTGCCGCGCTGAAGGACAACGCCGTTGACGTGATGGTCTGCTACCTGCCCGTGGGCTCCGAGCAGGCTGCCAAGTTCTACGCCCAGTGCGCCATCGACGCCGGTGTTGCCTTCGTGAATGCCCTGCCCGTTTTCATTGCCGGTACCAAGGAGTGGGCGGATAAATTCACTGCCGCCGGCGTGCCGATCATCGGTGACGACATCAAGAGCCAGATCGGCGCCACCATTACGCACCGCGTGATGGCCAAGCTGTTCGAGGACCGCGGTGTGGTGCTGGACCGCACCTACCAGCTGAACGTCGGCGGCAACATGGACTTCAAGAACATGCTTGAGCGTGAGCGCCTGGAGTCCAAGAAGATTTCCAAGACGCAGGCCGTCACCTCCAATACCTCAGCCGATTTGAAGGCCGACGACGTCCACATCGGCCCCTCGGACTACGTTGCCTGGCTCGATGACCGCAAGTGGGCCTTTGTGCGCCTTGAGGGCCGCAACTTCGGCGATGCTCCGGTGTCCCTGGAATACAAGCTGGAGGTCTGGGACTCCCCCAACTCCGCCGGTGTCATCATCGATGCCATCCGGGCCGCCAAGATTGCGCTGGACCGGGGTGTTGGCGGACCGATCCTCTCGGCGTCGAGCTACTTCATGAAGTCCCCGCCGGAGCAGTACAACGATGACATTGCCAAGGAAAAAGTGGAGCAGTTCATCCGCGGCGAGGTGGAGCGCTAAGCCCGGCGCTTCCCCGCCTCGGCACGCCCGCCGGTTATGACAGGCCGGAGGGCGTGCCGTCCGCGGCAACGTCCATGCGCATTGCTGCCGGAGCCTTCGGCAGTCCGGGCATGGTCATTACGGCACCGGTGAGTGCGACGACGAATCCGGCTCCGGTCTTCAGGATCAGGTCCCGCACGTGCACGGTGAAACCGGTCGGTGCTCCGAGCAGGTCCGCGTTGTCCGAGAAGGAGTACTGGGTCTTGGCCATGCACACCGGCAGCGAGTCCCATCCCCCGGCCTTGATTTCCTCCAGCCGGCGCAGGGCCGGCAGGGAAAATTCAACGTCGTCGGCTCCGTAAATGTCCCGGACCACTGTCCGGATCTTCTCCTCGACCGGCATGTCCAACGGGTACAGATGGTGGAAATCCGCCGGTTCCTCCAGGGCTTCCAGGACCTTGGCGGCCAGCGCATCACCCCCGCTTTCCCCTCCGCCGTTGGCCCAGACATCGGCTGCGGCCGCGGCGACGCCTTCGCCTGCACACCACTGCAGCAGCCAGTCCACCTCTTCCTGCGTGTCCGTGGTGAAGGTGTTCACCGCCACGACGGGGCTCAGGCCGAACCTGGCGATGTTGCGGATGTGCCGGCGCAGGTTGGCCGTTCCCGCCTCCAGGGCGGCGAAGTCCGGCTCACTCAGCCGGTCCTTCGGCACGCCGCCGTGCATCTTCAGGGCACGGATCGTTGCCACCAGGACGACGGCGTCCGGGGCCACGTCCGCGGCCCGCGAGGTGATGTCCATGTACTTTTCGGCGCCCAGGTCGGCTCCGAAGCCCGCCTCGGTGACCACGATGTCGCCGACGGTGCGGGCCAGTTCGGTGGCAATCACGGAGTTGCAGCCGTGTGCGATATTGGCGAACGGGCCGCCGTGGACCAGCGCCGGCGTCCCGGCGAGGGTTTGGACCAGGTTCGGTTTCACGGCGTCTTTGAGCAGCAGTGTCAGTGCGCCCTCCACGCCCAGATCCCGCACCGTGACCGGCCGCCGGTCGTAGGTGTATCCCACCGTGATCCGGGCCAGCCGCTCCTTGAGGTCGGCGAGGTCGCGGGCCAGGCAGAAGACGGCCATGATTTCCGAAGCCACGGTGATGTCGAAACCATCCTGGCGCGGCACACCCTGCACCGGGCCGCCCAGGCCGATCACGATGTCCCGCAGCGAGCGGTCATTCATGTCCATGACGCGGCGGAAGGTGATCCGGCGCGGATCGATCCCCAGCTCGTTGCCCTGGTAGATGTGGTTGTCCAGCAACGCCGTCAACGCGTTGTTGGCGGTGGTGATGGCGTGGAAGTCGCCGGTGAAGTGCAGGTTGATGTCCTCCATGGGCACCACCTGCGACCAGCCGCCGCCCGTGGCTCCGCCCTTCATGCCCAGTACCGGCCCCAGTGAAGGTTCGCGCAGGGCTATGACGGTGTTTGCTCCGGCTTTGGCCAGTGCATCGCCCAGTCCGACGGTGACCGTGGACTTGCCTTCTCCGGCCGGGGTGGGGCTCATGGCGGTGACCAGCACCACCTTCCCGCGGGTGCTGCGTGCGGGCACCAGTGCCGGGTCAATCTTGGCTTTGTACCGTCCGTACAGTTCCAGGGCTTCTTCGGGGATGCCGGCTGCACGGGCGATGTCCGTAATGGGCTTCATCACGGCCCGGCGGGAGATTTCCAAATCGCTGGTCATGTCAGCGGCTGCGCGCATCATTGCGGTCCTTCCGGTTCCCGCCGGTGGTCTTCATCGACGGTGGTGGCGTATCACCAAGCTATCAGCGCACGGAGTGCGCCGAGAACTGTTCGGCGGCCTGCAGGTAGCTCTGCGCCGTGAGTGTGGCTGTGCGTTTCCAGCCAAACGCGGCAGCGTGCACTGCGGCGCCGTAGCCCAGCGCCCGCCGCATACCCTCGTCGTCGTACAGCCGTTCCAGCTCGGCGGACCAGCGCCCGCTCTCATGGCCGTCCACCAGAAGCCCGGTGCGGCCGTGTTCCACAGCCTTGGGCAGCCCGCCCACGTTGGCAGCCAGCACTGGAGTGCCGCAGGCCTGGGCTTCAAGGGCCACGAGGCCGAAGGATTCGCTGAAGGAGGGCACGGCAACCACGTCGGCGGCCCTAAACCAGTCGGCCAGCACGGCGGCCTCCACGGGCGGATGAAGGGTCACCTGTCCGTGCAGCCCCAGCGAATCCGCCAGCGGCGCCAGGTCCAAAACATCGGCGCCGCTGCCGGCGCCGAGCACGGTGACGTGCAGCGGGATGTCCGGACGGCGGGCGTGCAGTTCCGCGGCGGCCCGGATCAGCACCTGGGGGCCTTTCATCCGCTGGATACGGCCGGCAAAGACGACGTGGAACACGCCGCGGGGCACGCCCAGCCGGGCGCGGGCCGCGCCGGAGTTCCGGCTCGAGAAAACCTGCAGGTCCACTCCCGGCGCGACGACGTCCACGGCGCGGGGGTTGGCTCCGTACAGCGATTCCAGCTCGGCGGCTTCAGTGCTTGTATTGGCTATCAGGCGGGTGGCACCGCCCACGATGTCCTGTTCCCCGTCAATCCGCACCCGGGGCTCCGGCTTCTCTCCGGCCTGCAGACGCAGGTTCTTCACCCGGGCCATGGTGTGCATGGTGTGCACCAGGGGAAGGTCCCAGGCACGGGCCACAGCCAGGCCGGCTGTGCCGGAGATCCAGTAGTGCGTATGGATGACGTCAAAGTGCCGGTGGGAAGGGAATGGATGGCTGCCCGTCACGGATGCTGCCAGGGCAGCTTCCAGCCCGGGGAGAGCTTCTTTGGCAATCTTTCGGCGCGGTCCCGCTTCAACGTGGCGCACCGTCACACCGGGAACAAGTTCCACGGACGGACGCTGGTGCCGGTCGGTTGCCCGGGTGAAAATCTCCACCTCTACGCCTGTGGCAGCCAACTCCACGGCCACGGAGCGCACATAAACATTCATGCCGCCGGCATCACCGGAGCCTGGCTGCTCCAACGGTGACGTATGCAGGGAGAGCATGGCGACACGCTTTACCTGAAGCAACAGCTCTCCCTTCCTGGCCGGCCGCTGTCCTTGTCCCCTACTGACTTTATAACGACACTGCGCAGAGCATGGTTTCCAGGCAGGCTGCGCCCACCACATAAAACGGGTGAGTCCGCACTGCAGGACAGCGCGGACTCCCCCGGTTTTGTTCCCGTCGGTTCGGGTGGCTACTTCGCCGACCAGGTGTTGTGGGCCATCAGATACCGGTGCGGACCGTTCCAGCACTGGTCCAGGCGTGCCTGATGAACGGCGTCGGAACGGGCGAAGGACGCTAACAGTCGGAAAAACATGGCGGACACCTCCTTTCGCAGCGGTGTTGGGACGCGGGCCGGACCGGATGATTCGCGCACCCCGGTGGGGTTAGGGGCGTCGGTGGCATCGAGTGCTTGAACTGCTTCGCGTGCTTCAGGCGAAGCGAAGGGTTTTATCGGAACTGAAAAGGGCAGGCTGGATTTAGGCACAGTAAACTCCGGAAAAGGCGCATGTTTTTGGGTGCGCAAAAGGAAACAATGGAACAAGGAATGACCCAATGAGGCCGCAGGGAAATGAAGAGAATTACCCTGAAAAAGAACGTGCGGGAAATGGGAGTCCATACACGGGAACACTGCCTCCCCGGCCGGCCGGGCACCTGCGGTTCCTCACAGCGAGCGCATCACTTGAAGCTTCACGGCAGGGCCGCACCACGAGCACCGCGCAGCGGACGCCGGGAAGTTCAGTGAGTTGTCGAAGGAAGGATCAGCGCCGCACACCGTCCGGCGCAAAGCCAGGGCGGTGGCGTGCACACGCTTGGAGCCGCCGAACTGCGGCTACCAAAGACTCGGCAGCCAGCGGCGGGGCAGTCAGCCCGCGGTTACCCGCCGGATGATCGGCCAGGGATTACCCGCGGCCACCGTCGAACGGGGGCCGTCGCCAGGAGACTCCAAAACCCGCCGTGCCGGTGCCGGCCACCCGCCGTCCAAGGGGCCGCATCAGCGGCCCTGCAGTCGAAGGGATGGACGTGCGGGCCTGCGGGCAGGCAACCGTCGTGGCAGTGAGGAATTTGTGGATGTTCATTACCCCACCTCCCTTTCATGAGTGCATGGACTTGCGGATGGACCGGTCACAGAGCTGCGGACCGGAATAACACGTATTCACTGGCTGGTGCGGTATCAACCTGTAAGAAAGGTGGCCGCAGGAAAAACATACAACAGGTTTCCGTTCCCTGCCAAGACATTTACGGAAACTTTTTTACATTCTTTTTGCGACTAATAGTCCCAGCGCACTATCGCGGGAGTGTGCTTGTCCCAGCCCAGTGTGCAAACCGCAGCGGTTCCGAGGACAAAATGCCGTCCCTGGTCCGCCCGAAGACCGAGCCAGCGGGCGGCGAGGATTCGCAGGAAATGTCCGTGCGCCACGAGGAGGACCTTCTCCACCGGGGTGGCGTCCGGAGTGCGGTCCATCGGTGTTCCGCAGCCGGCCTGGACGAGCGAGATGATGCGGTCGGCCCGCTCCGCCACCTGGTCCAGGGTTTCACCGTTGGGTACGCCGTCATTCCAGATGAGGTACCCGGGGTTCTCGGCACGGACCTGGGTGCTCTTTCGGCCCTCATTGTCTCCGTAGTCCCATTCATGGGCGTGCGGAAGGATCTGAGGATTGGGGTAGCCCACCAGTTCGGCGGTGCGCCGCGCCCGGGCCAGCGGAGAGGACAGGACAAGATCAAAGTCCACGGCCCCGATCTTTTCCCTGGCGGCCCTGGCCTGGGCCTCGCCCGCCTCCGTCAGGGGGATGTCCGTCAGACCGGTGTAGTTGCCCTCCCGGGACCACTCCGTTTCACCGTGGCGCAGCAGCCACAGGCGCGGCAGCCGGGTACCTGCCGGCGTCGTATCCGGAACCGCGGGACCGAAGTCCTCAGCGTTACTCATTTACTTCCTTCCGCTTGTCAGGACGGATTTCCGTCCGACTCCATTTTGGCACCGCCGCGGGCGGCGGCATTGCCGGAGCTGTCAGCGGAAGGCTCTGCGGGCGCCGCGGGAGTATCGGCGTCTCCGGCGGCGGCGGCAGCGGAATTGTCGGGATTCTCGGGCTGGGAAGCCCACCAGCTGCGCAGCAGATCCGCCGCTTCAGCCTCGCTGGAGGGCCCCTTTTCCATCCGCTCTTCCAGCAGGAACCGGTAGGCGCGGCCCACCACGGGGCCCGGCCGGATGCCCAGCAGGGCCATGATCTGCTGGCCGTCCAGATCGGGCCGGATCGCGGCGAGTTCCTCCTGCTCGGCGAGCGCAGTGATGCGGGCTTCCAGGTCGTCATAGGCGAAGGCCAGGCGTTCGGCCTTGCGCCGGTTGCGGGTGGTGACGTCGGAGCGGGTCAACCGGTGCAGCCGCTGCAGCAGGGGGCCGGCGTCGTTGACGTAGCGGCGGACGGCGGAATCGGTCCAGCCCGCATCGCCGTACCCGTAGAACCTCATGTGCAGCTCCACCAGCCGCGAGACCGCTTTGATGGTGTCATTATCGAAGCGCAGCGCTTTCATCCGCTTGGCGGTGAGCTTGGACCCGACGGCGTCGTGGTGCAGGAAACTGACGGAACCGTTCGGTTCGAAACGGCGGGTGGCGGGTTTGCCGACGTCGTGCATCAGCGCAGCGAAACGAAGGACAAAATCCGGACCCGGCACTGCGCCGTCGGCGTCCGTCTCCTGGCCGCAGGCCTGCCGGAGCACCGTCAGCGAGTGCTGGTAAACGTCCTTATGGCGGTGGTGCTCGTCGATCTCCAGCTTCAGCGCGGACACCTCCGGCAGGACATGCTCGGCCAGTCCGCTTTCCACCAGCAGGTCAATGCCGGCCCACGGCGCCTTGCCGTTAATGAGTTTGACCAGTTCGTCGCGGACGCGTTCGGCGGAAATAATGGTGATCCGCCCGGCCATGTCCTTCATTGCCTCGAAGACCTCGGGCGCCACGTCCACTTCCAGCTGGGAGGCAAAGCGTGCGGCACGCATCATCCGCAGCGGGTCGTCGGAGAACGACGTCGAGGGGGCGCCGGGAGTGCGTACGAGGCCCGCGTGCAGGTCCTTCGCTCCGCCGAACGGATCGACCAGTTCCATGGAAGGCAGCCGCAGAGCCATCGCGTTCATGGTGAAGTCGCGGCGGAAGAGATCGTCTTCGAGCTTGTCTCCGAACGCCACGGCCGGTTTGCGCGAATCCGGATCGTAGGCGTCGGCCCGGTACGTGGTGATTTCAATCTGGAAGCCGGCCTTGCGCATACCGATCGTTCCGAACGCACGCCCGATCTCCCAGTAGGTGTCACACCAGCGGCGAATCACGCTGATGATGTCATCGGGGCGGGCGTTGGTGGTGAAATCCAGGTCCGGGGATACGCGCCCCAGAAAGAGGTCCCGCACCGGACCGCCCACGAGGGAAAGCTCGTAACCGGCGTCGTGGAACAACTGCCCGAGGTCGCCGACAACGGAGGGAAGGGGAGTTTTCAGGGCCGAGCTGTCAGAAAGGTGCGCCATAGTGCTTTAAGCGTGCCAGATAAAAGGTCCGGGGGTGCACATCCGGCTCCTTCCGGAACCCGGACACGCCGGGCATTCCCGCTTCCTCGCCGGGGTACCGCTGCCCAGTCATCATCCCCGGACAAAGATCGTTAGAGTGGTCCTATGGCCCATCCCGTACCGAGCGCACCCAAGCGAACCCCGTTGACGGCGTCAATGGGCAATGCCGCCGCGCATCCGGTGCATGCTTCCCTTCCAACAGTGGAAGAGGTCTCCGCGGGGGGAATCGTGGTGGATGCCGCTTCAGCGGACCTGCCCGTGGCCATTATTGCCCGTCTGAACCGCGGCGGGCGGCTGGAATGGTGCCTTCCCAAAGGCCATCCGGAAAATGATGAAGACAGCCGGGAAGCAGCCATCCGGGAAATCGCCGAGGAGACCGGCATCGACGGGCGGATCCTGACAGCCCTGGGAAGCATCGACTACTGGTTTACGGTGAGTGGTCACCGCGTGCATAAAACCGTGCACCACTTCCTGCTGGCTGCCACGGGCGGTCACCTGACCATCGAAAATGATCCGGACCACGAAGCCGTGGATGTCGCCTGGGTTCCGCTGGCGGAACTGGGCAAGCGGCTTTCCTTTCCCAATGAACGGCGCATCGCTGACCTGGCGCGGGAAATCCTGCCCCGGTACCTCTGACGGCACCGGTCCGGCATGCCGTGTTCCAGTGCTGGTGCAGTGCTGCGTTTTATCGGCTGCCGCACTGAAGTGAGAGCATAGGGACACCATGGCCGAAAACAATATTGCTCCCAGCACGGCGCGTTCCAGCGCCGTCATGGCAGCCGGAACCCTCGTCTCCCGTGTCCTCGGCCTCGTCCGAACCGCTCTTTTGGCCGTGGCCATTGGCAACACGGGCCTGGTAACGGACATCTTCAGCTCTGCCAACGTGCTGCCCAACTTTATCTACCTGCTGCTGGCCGGCGGCGTTTTCAACGCCGTGCTGGTTCCGCAAATCATCAAGGCCAGCAAGCGGCCGGACCGGGGCCGGGAATACGTCTCGTCGATCATGACCCTGAGCCTGCTCGGGCTGGGCGTCCTGGCGCTGGTTGCAACCCTTGCCGCCCCGTGGATCCTGCCATTGGTGACACAGCTGGACGAAACGCAGCTTCCGCTGGCCACAACCTTCGCCTACTGGCTCTTTCCGCAGATCTTCTTCTACGGCGCGTATGCGGTCATCGGACAGACGCTCAATGCCAACGGCCGCTTCGGAGCTTATATGTGGGCTCCGGTCGTCAACAATGTGGTGGCCATCGCCGGAATCGTGCTGTTCATCGCGCTGATCGGACGGGAAGAGACCAGCGCCTTCTCGCCGGAGAACTGGACCACGTCCGCCACCGTGCTGCTGGCCGGCAGCACCACCCTCGGCATCGTTGTCCAGGCCCTCGTCCTCTTAATTCCGCTGCGCAAACTCGGCCTGGGCCTGCGCCCCAACCTGCGGATGCGCGGCATCGGCCTGCGACAGACCGGAAAAGTGGCCAAGTGGACGATCATCACCATGCTGGTGGGCAACGGCGCCTATCTCGTTTACACCAACATTGCCACCATCGCCACGGCCGCACGCCCGGCCTATGCGGCGATGAACCCGCCCGAGGTCATTGCCGGGCACCTGAACCTTGAGACGGCTTCCATGTTCTACATGATCCCGCACTCCGTCATCACGCTTTCGCTGGCCACGGTGCTGTTCAACCAGATGTCCCACGCCTTCACCGAGGGAAACCTGAAGGCAGTACGGGACACCGTTTCCTCCGGCCTCCGCGCCATCGGTGTGGCAACCGTCTTCTGTTCCGCCGTGCTGGTGGTGCTGGCCGGTCCCCTGAGCATGTGGTTCAGCGGCGGATCCATTGCCTCCGCCGTGGTCCAGGGCCAGGTGCTGATGCTGCTGGCGATCAGTGCACCTTTCCTCAGCGCCACTTTCCTCATGAACCGTGCCTTTTACGCCGATGAGGACGGCAAGACACCGATGATCATGCAGATCATCCTGTCCGTTTTCGGCATCGCGCTGGCACTCGGTGCCGCCGCTCTTCCGCCCAACCGGATTGTCTTCGGTCTTGCCGTTGCATATTCGCTCGGCAATGTTGCCGGCGTGATCATCAGCCATATCTTCCTGACCCGGAAGCTGGGTTACTACGGAGCCGGCGAAATCTTCGATGTCCACGTCCGGCTGACGGTCGCTGCCCTGGGCAGCGCCGTCCTCGGATCAGCGGCGCTGGGACTGCTGGGCGGCTATTCCGCTGACGGTTTCGCCTGGTCGTCCCTCACCGGTTCGCTGGTGGCTTTGCTGGTCTGCGGATCGCTGATGGCCGGGTCCTACTTCTTCATGCTGCGTGCCCTGAAGGTGAAGGAGCTCGATGCCTTCCTCGCACCGATTCTGGCAAAGGTGCGCCGCTAGGCAGGCATGCCGCGCCCGGGAACCGGCGTTGCCTTCTGAAGGATTTCCCATTGCCCGCGGGTAGCATGGGTACAAAGCATGCGATGCAGTCTCGTCACGAATAATCAGCAGGTCAGTCCGCAGCAAAAATGAACGCAGTAATTTGCCGTTTCCATGGGAGGAACACGTGCCACAGCCGGTAGACGTTGGCTCAACGCTGGGAGGCCGCTACAAAGTGACCGCCTGGGTCCTGGCCTCTGCAGAAGATGATCTGGTCCTCGACGGCGTGGACCAGGTGCTGAACCGTGCCGTAAGCATCCTCCTGGCTGCACCCGAAAACACCTCCCAGGTCAGTGCCAGTGCCCGTGAAATTGCCACGGGTGAACGTGCCAGCAATGTGCAGGTCCTGGATCTCGGCGTGAGCGACGGCCGCACCTATCTGGTGACCAACAATGCAAATGCAGCGGATTTGCTGGACCTGGTCATTGAGCGGGACGCACCGTATGTTGAACCCTTCTTTACCGACACCCTCGGCTCCGAAATTTTCGGCATGCCCCGTTCGCGGGAACCAGAGAACGAGGAAGAGGACAGGTACGTCGAGGAACCTGCCGAACGTGCACCGCGCAAACCACTGATGTCCGGCCGTCCGCTGCCCAGGCTTCCCAAGTTTGGGCGAGGGGCTGCCGCGGCAGGAACCGGTGCCATGGTCTCCGGCGCCGAAGAAGCCGCCGCCGCACGCGACCTGGAGTTCGGCGAAGCCGAAGACGCTCCCGCAGAAGCAGCCACCGGTGCAGCCACGCTGCCGCCGCCGCCTTCCGCACGCCCCAAGGGTCCCCGCGTCCAGGAACGCGGCACGGCACCGGCCACCGGCCAGACACCCAAAGTTTCACGCTGGACGGACACCGACTACTCCGAGGAAACCGCTTCCGACGACGATGACACCGCCGCGGGCCGCATGTCGGAGACAAATCATCCGGTGCAGGATTCCGGCCGCCGGCCCTCCAACTTCCCCAGGTCCGCCGTGGCTGCGACCGCCGCAGGATCCGGCAATGATTACAGTGAGAACTACCCGGACGACGGCAGTTACGACGAAGACGAGGATGACGCCCCGCCGCGCACCAACCGCACCATGGGGCGTGTCCTCGTGGGGACCCTCCTGACGCTGGTCCTGATCGTCGCCGTCGTCCTGTCCGTCAGCACCCTCGGCAGTCTCAAGGACCCGGATCCCCTGGCCGGCTCCGACACAACGCCTACGGCAGCCGCGCCGGAGCAGGCACCGGCTGCCGAAGCCCCTGCTGAGGAACCCGCAGCCCCGGCTCCGGTACCTGCAGGGGTCAGCCGGCTTGTCCCCGCCAACCCCGCACTGGATGCTGAACATGACGGCGAACTTCCCCAGATCCTTGACGGCAATCCGGCAAGCTACTGGTCCAGCTACGAATACGCTAATGACACCTTCGGCGGGTACGCTCCCAATCTGGCCCTCGTCGTCGAGCTGGAGGAGGAATCCGCGATCAACAAGATCGACATCACCCAGCTCAACGGCACCGGCGGCAGCTTCTCCGTGCTGCTCAACGATTCTCCGACTCTGGACGGTGCCGTCACCGTAGCCGAGACCGGGTTCACCGGCCCGACCACCAGCATTCCGGTACCCAAGACGAACGGTGAAACAGCCACCGCACAGTACGTGATTGTGAACTTCACGCAGCTGCCGCGTCTGACCGGGGTGCAGACCGCCTTTCCGTGGGGCCTGCGGATCGCCGAAATCGGCGTCTCCTAACCCCGGCATCGTCACGGATCGGGCCGGGAGGCACCCGGCCCGCTCTCCTGACATGTGCGGGACGCGCTGCCCGGAATAAGCTGGAGCCTGGAACGGTTGTGCCCAGTGATCCCGGAGTAAGCACACAGAACATGATTCGTCAGGACTACTGCAGGATCGCTGAAGTTTTCAACAGGAAGAGGAACACCTAACCGTGAGCATCGAAACCCCCGCAGCCGCCGACGGCGTACGCGACGTCATCATTGTCGGTTCCGGTCCGTCCGGTTACACCGCCGCCGTTTACACGGCGCGCGCCAACCTCAAGCCGCTGCTGATTGCCAGCTCGGTTACCGCCGGCGGTGAGCTGATGAACACCACGGACGTGGAGAATTTCCCCGGCTTCCCCGAAGGCGTCATGGGTCCGGACCTGATGGCCCAGTTCGAGAAGCAGGCAGCGCGCTTCGGTACGGAAATCCTTTTCGAGGACGTCACCTCCCTGGAGCTCGACGGCGACATCAAGAAGGTCACCATCGGCACCGGAGAAACCTTCCTGGCGCGGGCCGTCATCATCTCCACCGGCTCCGCCTACCGCGAGCTGGGCCTCGAGGACGAGAAGCGCCTGTCCGGCCGCGGCGTCAGCTGGTGTGCCACCTGCGACGGTTTCTTCTTCAAGGGCCAGGACATCGCCGTCATCGGCGGCGGCGATTCCGCTCTGGAAGAGGCCCTGTTCCTGACGAAGTTTGCCTCCAGCGTGACCGTGGTCCACCGCCGCTCCACTCTGCGTGCGTCCAAGATCATGCAGGACCGCGCCCTGTCCCACGAGAAGATCCGCTTTGTCTGGGATTCGGAAGTGGCTGGCATCCACGGTGAAGACAAGGTCACCGGTCTGCGCCTGCGCAGCACGGTGGACGGCTCCGAGTCCGACCTGGCCGTCACCGGCGTCTTCGTCGCCATCGGCAACGACCCGCGGACCGACCTCGTCAAGGACCAGCTGGAGCTGACCAGCGAAGGCACCATCGCCGTCGCCGGCCGCACCTCCAAGACCTCCCTGCCCGGCGTGTTCGCCGCCGGCGACGTCATTGACCCCACCTACCGCCAGGCGATCACCGCTTCGGGTTCGGGCTGCGTGGCTGCCATCGACGTTGAGCATTACCTGGCTGACCTGGGCGATTCGGTGGCCACCGCTGCCGAAGTGCCTACCCCGCCGGCTGAAGCCGTATCCGAACACGCCGCCCTCTAAGTTCGCAGAAATCTGTAAGGAGCACCACATGAGCAACGCTAAAGATGTCACCGACGCTTCCTTCGGCGCCGACGTCCTCACCGCCGACAAGCCCGTCATTGTTGACTTCTGGGCAGAGTGGTGCGGCCCGTGCCGCATGCTCTCCCCCATCCTCGACGACATTGCCGCGCAGTACGCGGACAAGGTGGACGTCGTGAAGGTGAACGTGGATGACAACCCCGCCATCGCCGCCAAGTACGGCATCACGTCCATTCCCGCTGTCTACGTTTTCCAGGGCGGTGAAGTGGCTGCCACGTCCATCGGCGCCAAGCCCAAGCAGGTCCTGGAACAGGAATTTGCGGCCTTCCTGAAGTAAGTCACCGACCATGCACCCGGCAGGAGAAACCCTGCGGAGAATGGACGCCGGCCGGCGTGTCAGGGCGCTTCGCGAAGCGCTGCTGAGCGCCGGCATCTCCATGTCCTATTTGGCTCCGGACTCCGTCAACAACCCCGATCTCTTTGACGATCACGTGGACGCCGCCGTCCGTTCCTTCCAGCAAAGCCGCGGGCTCATCGTGGACGGCGTGGCCGGACCCGACACCCTGCGTGCCCTGGCTGAAGCACAGTTCCGCTTCGGGGACCGTGTCTTGGCCCTGGTCGAAGGCCAGCAGCCAATACGGGGCGATGACGTTGCAGAACTCCAGCGGCACCTCTCGCACCTGGGGTTCTACTACGGCCACATCGACGGCGAATTCAACGTCCGTACCCGTTATGCCGTTGCCGAACTGCAGAACAACCTCGGCATTCCCGGCACCGGCGTCTGCGACCAGGACACTATTCGGGCCATGGCCCGGGTTAACCGCGCCATCACGCCCAGCCAGGCATTTGCCCTGCGTGACTATGAGCGGCTGGACCGTTCCACCGCTGCGCTGCGCGGCCGTTTGATCGCCCTCAGCACCGGAAGCTCCGAGCTGGCCTCGCCCCACGCCGTCGACCGGCTGACATCCCGGCCACTGACCGAAGCCATGGTTGCCGCCGACATCGGGCAGCGCGTGGAGCGTATTCTGCGCGAGTTCGGTGCCGGAGTTGTTTCCCGTGCCTCCGCCTTCGCCGGTGTGGACGGCGGCGGCGAGAGGGTCCCCAGCCTCAGCCTGGATCTCCACTGTGACTGGCTGGACCAGCAGGCAGCTTCCGGAATCGCCGCCTTTTACTGGGGCTTGCCCGGAACCGGTGAAGCACGATCGCCCATCGGTCACCGCGCCGCCATCCTGCTGATGAAGGAACTGGCCGCCCGGACCGGTATGGACAGCCTAGGCGTCCACGGCCGCACGTGGGACACCCTCAAGCTCTCCGGAATCCCCTCCGTCGGCCTGGACCTTGGTTACCTCAGCAACCGCGGCGACGCGGAACGGCTGGCAGATCCGGTTTTCCGGCAAACGGTGGCCGATTCCATCGTTATCGGCATTCAGCGCCTCTACCTGCTCGAAGAAGAGGACCAGCCCACGGGAACCTTGGCTCTGGACGATGTGTTCCGTTTTAATCCGGCGGAAGTTCCGGAGGAACGGCGCGTAGCCGGACTCTAACAGGCATCCACCGCACAATACGACGGCGGCGTCCCCTTCGCGGGGGACGCCGCCGTCGTTGTTTAGGCGGCTACTGGCAAGTGCCCGGCTAGGAGGTGCCGGCTGTAGACCCCATAGTCGGTACGCATGCCGTTGCGCTGCCAACCATCCAACGCGTCCGCAGCCTCATTCCCGAGGCGTTAGCCGTGGTGAAAAGTATCCTCGCGAAAAGCCGCTGTTCGTTCGAATTGCACGTTGCGGTGGTGGGCATGGGCTACGTCTACGTCGGGCTGCCGACTTCCCTGGCTTTCCGGAGGCCGGCTACCGGGTGCTGGGGATTGACGTCAACTCCCGCCGGCTGCAGGCCATTCTGGGCCAGCGCGCCGACCTGCTCGAAGGCGACCGCGACCGTTCGGACCGTGCGTTGGTGGACCCGGCGTTCGATCTGACGTGCGATCCGCCGCGGCTCTCCAGCGCCGCTGCTGTTGTCGTGGCCGTTCCCACGCCGGTCGACACATGTCTGGTGCCGGACCTTTCCATCCTGTCCAGCGCCTGCCGCACGGTGGTGGAACACGCCGTTCCGCGCCAGCTGCTCGTCCTGGCGTCATCAACCTACGTGGGCAGCACCCGGGCTCTTTGTGGGCCCCTTGGCAACCCGCGGGTTGGATACAGGAAGGCACCTGCATGTGGCGTTCAGGCCGGAACGCATCAATCCGGACGTGGATGATTTCAGCCAGGAGGATGTCCCCCGGGCTGAACAAATACGTGCCCGCCGTGCATCTGGTGCCAGCGGCCGAGGCCGCGGAAATGACAAAGCTGTTGGAGAACACCTTCTGTGCCGTGGCTATCGCCCTGGCCAACAAGTTCGCCGATATCTGTGGGGCTCTGGATATCCCGGTGATGGATGTCATCGACGCCGCAGACACCAAACCGTTCGGGTTCATGCGGTTCAATTCGGTGCCCGGGGTGGGCGGGCACTGCATCCACACGCCGCACACCGACTTCGACCCGTCATGGCTGGCCTCGGTACCCGCCGTCCTGGGCGCCGCCTACAGACTTTCCGCAGGCCCCATCATCATTGCGCTGTGATTCTCAGCCGCACCACTTCTTTGCAGGGAATACACCTCCATGAAAACAGCAGTAGCGGGCGGCGCCTGCTTTATCGGCAGCCATCTTTCTGAATACCTACTGGCCGCCAGCGACCACGTGACGGTTCTTGATGATCTGTCCACCGGCTCCCTGGAAAACCTCCGCGGAGTGCCGGACCACCCCGGCGTCCGCCTTGTCGAGGGAACCATTTTGGACCGGACCGCCGCTGACAGTGTGATCGCCGGTGCGGACCGATTGTTCCATCTGGCCGCCGCCGTCGGCGTCATACTCATTGTCGAAGACCCGCTCACAAGCCTGCGCCAATTTCCAGGAACCGAAGTGGTGCTGGACGTCACCCTAGCTGCCGGTGCGTGCGGCTATTGCGTGGCTTTTCAACCGCCAATGTTGCTGCCGGAACCCCGGACGGTGGCCAGGATGGTCTCCTCGCCGTCGCGTGCCAACGTTTAGGAAGGAGGCTGAACCTGCCACCGGTGGGCTGGTTCAGTTCGAGGGTCTTTGAATATGGGCACCAAGTCTGCTCGTCGACTGCCGTCGCACCGCAAACATAAACGGTCCCTGCAAACCTTTGCCGCTCTCCTGGTGCTGTCTCTTCCCATGGCCTTCCTGATCTTCGAGGCCAATGGCTGGCAGCGGCCGACTGGGGTTCCCCGGACAACACACGTGCCGTCGCGTCAGCACAGCCCCTTCCGGCTTACATACCCTCCAAGTCGCTCCCCTTCGCCCCCGGGCAAACGCTAGTGAGCCTGACGTTCGACGACGGGGTCAGCGGTGCGGCACGTGCGGCTGAAATCCTCAACACCGTGGACATGAAGGGAACCTTCTACATGAAGTCAGGTTTGCTGGACGAAACCGGATTCATGGCCCTCCGGCAGGAGGCGTGGCCGGCCCATTGATATAGAGGAGCCCCTGCTTTATGCAGTTTGTCGCCTGGCTGGCAATACGGGAAACCATCAGTCCGACTGTGGTCCTCTCAGTGCAGGAGGTTATGGGCGGGCCTTTGCTGGTCCCGGGCCACTGCGGAAGCAACACCACGGAGTTGACCAGGGCACCGGGCCCCGCGGGGAGGCACGGGTGCGCTGGTGTGACCGTGCGAGGCTATGAAAGAGGTGATGCCAAACTGACACAGACGCAGGATCTGGGTACGTTTTCCCCTGCCGTCCAACCTGGTCGCCGTTACTTGTTGAGACTCTCCTGCACTGCCGATGTGCCAACCCAGCTCAGTCTTTACTATCGGGCCAATTTGGGTGAATGGCAGAATGGACGGCCGGTCCCTTCTTGGAACCCTCCGGAGACTTCACTCCCACGGCATGGACAACCCCTCCGGTTCCCGAAGGCGCAGCCGGCCTGACGCATGGTCCGTCATTGAGCGTCCGGGAGTCCTGTGGATGCATCTACGGAGGGTGTGACGGAGCGGTGATCGACAATAGCTGCGAAGCCGAGCTGCGGGCAGAAGACGAGGGTTGGTTGCATGGGTATATGCTCCCCGCCGCGAAAATCCGTTCTGCCTTGATCTCCCGTTCGACGACGTCAACGTTCCCCGGGCCTTCGCCATGAGGGGTTCCGTCATCCCATGGGCGGACGAGCCGGAATACTACAGCCAGATCCATGACGCGGGGCCAGCCCTCTACGACGACGTCGCTTACGTTTTCGGGGATGACGACGTCCGTCCCGCCAACACCCTTCACAACGGTGCCGGCCTGGACGTCTCACCCGCTCTCAATGGCTGCCTGGGTTTTGAATCTCTGAACGCCGCTGACCGTGTGAGTCGGTAATTGCTGGACCAGACGCACGTTTCGGCCGGCCCCTGGCGGGAAGTCGTCACCGCCAGCCAGGTGCAGCATGAGTGAACCAGCAGCCACGCCGTCCGCAGTTCGAAGTTCATCTAAAAAGTCTTCGGGGGTAGGAACGTGGAACCATGGGCAATATTGGTCATTGCACTGCTGATGCTGGGGATCGCCACTCCCCTATCGAGCACGGTCGGCCTGCTTCGCCGAATCGGGGAATTACATAACCCAAGCATCCCGAACCAAGTTGGCCGCCCACAGACTGACACTGTCTTCCCGAATCAGGTTGCCGTCAGATAGCAGCACACCATGAAGAACTCGTGATCGCGGAAACCATCGCCTGAGCCAAAGTGCTCGTCCTTACCTCCAACCTTCACGTTGTTTCGGATGGTTCCACCGGCGCAACTTCGGTAATCGCCGAAGCCGAAGGGGTGAACTGTCTGGAACCGCATCCGAACCGGGGAAAGGCCGGTGCGCTTGCCGCCGGAATTGAGTACTACGCTCTGGCGTCCAATTATGAAGGCATGCTCCTTCTCGATGCTGATACACGGTTGATGCCGGATTACGTCAAGACCAGGCTGCCTCGGTTCGCCGCACCTGACGTCGTCCGCAATCGCCGGCCGGGCGAAGTCCCTCCCTGCAGCGGATGCCGGAAACCAGTGGGTTGGGTTTTGCTCTCATGCCGGGAGCGCACTAAACAGCATTACTCGACGGAACCGGGAGTGAACTGGACATCCCTCTCGGACTAACTCACTCGGTTCGTTGGCTTGCACACAAACAGCGGTACTACTCAGGTAGTTACTCATGCACTGCATCGAAGCTACCTACGGACACCCCCACGAGATACGCCCGACGCAAACATTGACGATGGTCATCCATCCACGATGCCTCAGCACTCAGGCTAGCCAGATCGCCGCTCGACTGAGGTGAAAGTGCCGCTACCACCGGTACCCGACGCCCGGTCACCGCCTTCAATATCGTGAAGACCGCAGTCTTCCGTAAACTCGACGGTTCACTGCCGGGCTCGCGCCAGGTGACAGCGTTTCACGTGAAACAAGGAACTGTGGTGGGGGTCGCCGAATTGCCATAGCTACGGCGGAGGACGGCGAGCACGTCGAAGTTCATCTAAACCGGTTGGAAGCGGCATGCAACACCTGGGTAGGACGGTGGCCGCGGACAACAATGGCATCTCCGGAATTCATAACGGACTCCACGCGTGCGGCTACCCGGAGAGAAGCTCGACACTTGTTTCACGTGAAACAGACATAGAGACCTAAGGGATTCGTCCCCTGGCAGGTGTCGAGCGGCGATGTCAGGACCGGGGACCGGAGCCAGCGACGAGTCAGATAGCCTGCCAGACCCCGGCCTTCACCCGGCACGCGTCCGCGGCATACCAGCTACACGTACACCGACAGGCCAGCGGACGGGGGGCGATGAGTACCGTGAAAGACAGAGGCATGCAGTCGAGCCGACACGATCCATGCCCAGACCGCACGCGGGGACCCAGCGGAGTTTGGGGCCTTCCGACACGGCCGAGACCAGAGGCGCCCGCCAAGCGGACCGTATCTCCACACCCCGTGGCCTACCACTCCGGGATGAGGCCCCCGACAGTGCAGGTCGCCACTGGCGCACATTCTTCGGGGGCACTTCCTACCAGGGTGTGCTGCTTCAAGGCCAGCAAGGAAAGTGCGGCGTGTGCCGGCCGCGGATGGGGACGGGCGCCGTGGCACGGGCAGTCAATGACGTTTCACGTGAAACAAAAGGATCTCATGGCGGCCAGTACAAATGGTGCGGTCCCTTTGTAGTAAATCGGGTGGTCCGTATTCGCTGAGCCTCGGACATCCGCCGGAGCCGAACATGGGAAGCCGACGGGTAAGCAGGGTCTGCTTGTTGATACCCCAGAGACTGACGAGACACCTCCGGCTCGTGAGCCACTGTGACACGGATTTATTTCTGCGCCCAGGAACCGACCGGACGTCGACCATGCGTCACCCAGCAGCCAGAACTCACGTGGTCGTACCGTTTCACGTGAAACGGATGAACAGACGGCTACGGACCTTGCTGTGGGCGACTACGCATTATGTCGGGAGCTGGGATCAAGCGCTCACGGACGACAGCACATCTAACGTACTTCTGTTGTTCGCGGGTCTGTTCTCCATCCACACATGGCCTGAATCAGAGGTAGCCGCGAAGCGAAGAGGTTAATTGCCTATCCAGGAGCAGCACTACCCTGAGACCCTGACCCACTGGGCAAAGCGGATAACTGGCGGCGACGCAGCCGCCCAAAAGAGCATGTTCCACGTGAAACACGGGCGCCGGCACATCCCAAACCCGCTAGGGCGAGAGGGATGGGGCAGGGATGCAACGAGCGAACAAAAGAAAAGTCGGCTGTAGAGCGCACCCAGAAACTGGATCATGCCGGTGTTCAGGACTGGCAGGCGGCAACCAGCCTTCTAGTCATCTCCAACCGATCCTGCTGCTCTATGAGCCACGACTCGCTGCGCGGAACAAAAGCTTTCCGTCGCACCACCTGCTTACCGTGCGTCCGGCAAACGATTTCGTTCCGCGATCAGCGTGCAGTCCTCGGATGCCGTGTCGCCATTACCTCGATATCAGACGTGCAGTACTGACGCCGCGAAGGCGGTACAGAACAGCTGACCTGGCGGGTGTTTCACGTGAAACACCTCATTGGCCCTAGTTCGCCGGCGGGGCCAGCACTCCCATAATCCGGTTCAGATCATCAACACTGGCGAACTCAATGCTGACTTTGCCCTTGCGCGCACCCAGCGTGATTTTCACATTGGTATCCAGCCGGTCTGAAAGGGAGGTGGCAAGGTAGTCAAGGCGTTCATGCCGCGCGCCGGTTTTCGGTTTTGCAGCCTTGGCGGGACGCCGAAGCCCGTCGCTCAGAGCCACGATCTCCTCAGTTGCACGGACGGAAAGACCCTCAGCGACAATACGCTGCGCCAGCTTTTCCATCTCCGCCGCATCGGCCAGTCCCAGCAGTGCTCGTGAATGCCCGGCGGATAGTATCCCGGCTGCAAGCCGGCGCTGTACAAGAGGAGGAAGTTTCATCAACCGCAATGTGTTGGTAACCTGCGGCCGCGACCGCCCAATGCGGTCCGCCAATTCCTCGTGCGAGCATTCAAAGTCGTCCAGAAGCTGCTGGTACGCTGCCGCTTCTTCCAGCGGATTGAGCTGGCTCCGGTGAAGGTTCTCCAGCAGGGCATCCCGGAGCAGATCCACGTCCTGGGTGGAGCGGATAATTGCCGGAACAGCTTCCAGTCCAGCCTCACGGCTGGCCCGCCATCTGCGTTCACCCATGACCAGTTCATAAGGGTGCTCGGGATCATCTTCAGCGGAGGGCCGGACCACGATCGGCTGAAGAACACCGATCTCGCGGATCGAGTGAACCAGCTCGGCCATGTCCTCTTCATCGAAGACCGACCGAGGCTGTTTTCTGTTCGGGTGGATGGAGTCCACCGGAATCTCGGCAAAGGTCGCTCCGGGCACCTCCACGAGTGTTTCACGTGAAACGCCGCTGCCCTCAGTGCCCTGTGCGGCGTCCTGAGTAGGCTCGACACCCTGGGAGTCGCCGTTGCTCTGGGAAGCGCCGTCGGGGGCCTTCACGGCCTTCGCAGCACGCTTGGCAGCACCGGACGTGGCGGATCCCGTGGGCGAAGTTTCTTCGCCGGCACCCCCCAAGCCGTCCTCATGACCCGACGGCTGTGTGCGGTTCTGCTGGCGCGGCGACGACGCAGCCGAGCTCTTGGAAGCGGGGCCCCGGAGGGCATCCTTGTTGATGCCGCTGCCTCTCCGGACGCCCTGGGCGGCCGGCCGAGAAGGCGTTACGTTGTCTGCGGCGGACGGGAAGAACACATCGACGGGACGCCCGGCACGTGTAGGCACTGAAGATGTGGATGCAGGTTCCTCGGGTGCTGCACTGCTGGGGATTAGTGCCCCCAGGCCTCTTCCCAAACCACGACGCTTTTCGGTCATGGGTATGTCCTTCCCTTATGCACACAAGCGGCATGGATTGTTTGTGACTGTATTCTACGATTCATCGCGTCCGTAACGGCGCAAGGACCCGGGGATGTCTAACCGCGCTGGGCGATCTCTGCTGCGGCCTCAAGGTAAGACAAGGCGCCGCTGGAAGACGGATCATATGTCATGACCGTCTGCTGGTAACTCGGGGCTTCAGAAATACGGACCGACCGCGGCACCACTGCACCCAAAACCTGATCCGGGAAATGTTCCCGCACTTCGGCTGCCACCTGCGCCGCCAGGTTGGTGCGTCCGTCGTACATGGTCAGCAGAATCGTGGAGACAACCAAGTCAGCGTTCAAGTGCTTCTGAATCATCTCAATGTTCTTCAGGAGCTGACTCAGGCCTTCGAGTGCGTAGTACTCGCACTGGATAGGAATAAGGACCTCCCGCGCCGCGACAAACGCGTTTACGGTCAGCAGTCCCAAACTCGGCGGGCAGTCAATAAAAATGTAGTCCAGTCGCTCCTGGCCGTTCCGTTCACGCTCCGCGGCATAAACATCGATGGCTCTCCGGAGCCGCTGCTCACGGGCTACCAGCGAAACCAGCTCAATCTCAGCGCCAGCCAGGTGAATTGTTGCCGGCGCACAGATCAGGTTGGAGATATCGGGGCACTGGGCCACAACATTTCCCAGCGGGAGATCATCGATGAGCACGTCATAGATACTCTCCACTTCGGCGCGGTGATCGATGCCGAGGGCGGTAGAAGCATTTCCCTGCGGATCTATGTCAATCACCAGGACATTCAGACCCGCGGTGGCAAGTGCGGCAGCCAGGTTCACGGTGGTGGTGGTTTTGCCTACACCGCCCTTTTGATTGCTAACCGTCATGATGCGCGTTTCCGCGGGGCGGGGAAGAACGCGGCCGCGGAGCTTTTCGCGACGGCGGTTTTCGTGTGCCAGTTCCCGGGCAAGCGGGGTGCTTTCGTCCATCAAATCCATAACGTCCACCGACGTCGACGGTATGACCGCCGCGTCAGATACACCACCTTCGATAGCCTCGGGGCCCGCGGACGTTTCGACCGCGGTCTGCAGGGGAACAGCACTGTGTGTCGTTTCACGTGAAACAAGCTCGGTCCCGGCGGCAGGCGCAGAATTGCCTGCTGCGGGCCGATCAGTCTCCGTCGACGGCACCAGCGCGGTCTGAATCACAGGTGCCTCCGTTACCGGTTCTTGAACCTCGGGAGCACTTGATGGAATCTGTGCGGGATCTTGAGTAGTTGCAAACATTTGGGGTTGAATCCGGGAGAACTGTGCGGAGAGGGCAGAACCCAAAGCAGCAAAAGGGGGAATTCGTTTTGCTCCGGAATCGCGGCGCGCACTCACCTGGACATGCTCACTTTCCAAACATAGGCATTAGTCCATCCAGCCTATCCGCTGCCCGGCAAATATCCCGGATCGAGGCCGGTGTGTGCACAAGATAGTGCTGCGGGCCACTACCCCACGAGGATGCGAACAACCGTTGTGTGTTCTTCCAGAAGGTCCTCGCCAGCCGTCACAATGGACGTTTCGCGGCCCCCGAGCTTGCGGATTGCTTTGGCAGCCTTGGCAATCTCTTCCTCGGCGCTGCGTCCCTTGATGGCCAGGACCTCTCCCTTTCCCTTCAGGAGGGGAATGGTTAGGCCAGCCAGAGTGGACAGTGCCGACACCGCACGGGCGGTCACTACGTCTGCATCAACATCCTTGACGACCTGTTCCGCCCGTCCCCGAAGGACTGTCACGTTGTCCAGGCCGAGGTCCTCCACCACCTCATTCAGCCAGTTAACCCGGCGCTCGAGGGGCTCGATGAGGGTGAGGTGAAGATCAGGACGTGCTATCGCCAGGCACAGGCCCGGAAGGCCTGCGCCGCTGCCAACATCTGCCACCCGCAGGTTTTCATCGATGAGGTCCGCGACGACGGCGCAGTTCAGCACGTGCCTGCTCCACAGCCGTGGCACCTCTCGGGGCCCCAGGAGGCCCCGTTCCATCCCCGACGTAGCCAGGTGTCCGACATAGCGTTCCGCCAGATCCAGCCGGGAGCCGAAGATTCTTTCCGCCGCTATGCGTTCAGCGGGCGATGTTTCAACCACGAAGTGTGTGTCCTTTGTCTGCAGTGCAGTTTCCAGTAGTAAGTGGCCCGGCCTAGGCTTCAGCCTGCGACACCACAATGTGGCGCGCGGCCCCTTCGCCCTCGGATTCGCTGACGAGCCCGAGATCCGCCACGGCGTCGTGCACGATCTTTCGCTCGTAGGCACTCATGGGGCTAAGTGCGATTGCCTTGCCGCTTTCCCGGACCTGGGCAACGGCCTTCTCCGCAATGACCTGCAGCTCGGCGCTGCGCTCCTGGCGGTACCCGGTAATGTCCAGAACGAGACGGGAACGATTGTCAGTGGCTGTCAGTACGGAAAGCCGTGTCAGTTCCTGCAGTGCTTCCAGAACTTCGCCGTCCTTGCCGACAAGATGCTGCAGACCGCTGGCGTCGCCTTCCTCCGCCACAACCGAGATGTAAGTCCTGCCGCTGCGGACCTCGATGTCGATGTCTCCGTCGATATCGGCGATGTCCAGCAATTCCTCGAGGTAGTCCGCAGCAACGTCTCCCTCTTCTTCGAGGCGGCCGGGGCGGGCAGCGCCCGCCTGCGGATCAGCAGCAGGTTCAGTCCCAGCTGTCTCCAAACCAGTTTCCGGTGTCTCCGCGGCGGGCTCAGTGGTCATCGCTTTTTCCTGTTCTTCCGCTGGGGCTGGACACGCTGGGTCTTTACGGCCACCGGAGCCGGCTCAACGGTGTCGGACTTCTTCTCGCCGAGCAGCGGGACCATGGGAAGTCCCTTCTTCGCACGGCGTTCGGCCATTGCCTTGGCCGCAGGGGAGCCCGGGGTGGGCATCCGGCGGATGACGAAGAACTGCTGTCCCATGGTCCACAGGTTGGTGGTGGTCCAGTAGATAAGCACGCCGATGGGGAAGTTGATGCCACCGATACCAAACACGAGCGGCAGGATGTAGAGCATCATCTTCTGCTGCTTCATGAAGGGGCTGGCCAGAGCCTCTTCAGACATGTTCTTGGACATGATCTGCTTCTGGGTGATGAACTGCGAAGCGGTCATGGCCAGGATCATGACGATGGAAAGGATGACGACGGCGAGCTGGCCGTCTCCGCCGCCGCCGTGCAGCAGCGAGGAGGACAGCGGAGCACCGAGGATGGTGGCTTCATCGAACTGCTGGATGGCTTCAGAGGACAGGGCACCAATGTGGGCGCCGGTGTCGCTGGCCTTGGAAACGCCGTTCAGCACCTGGAACAGGGCGAAGAAGAACGGCATCTGGATCAGCATGGGAAGACAGGCCGCAAACGGGTTGGTGCCGTGCTTCTTGTACAGCGCCATCTGCTCCTGCGTCATAGCCTGACGGGAGAGCTGGTCGGTTTTACCCTTGTACTTCTGCTGGAGTTTCTTCAAGTCAGGCTGCAGCGACTGCATGCCGCGCTGTGCCTTGATCTGCTTCACGAAGACCGGGATCAAGGCGGCCCGAATCACGATCACCAGGCCAATGATGGACAGCGTCCATGTCCAGCCGGATGCGGCATCCATCCCGAGGAAAACAAAACCCTCGTGGAAGATCCACATGATCCAGGACACTACCCACTTAAAGGGGAACAGTATCGTCTCGAAGAAACCCATTTATACTCCTCAGGCCGCTTCGCGGCTGTCTTCGTCGGCTGGAATCACGGGGTGATTCAGCACAATAATTCTCGGAACCCTGTTCGGATCCCAATTCCTGTCTCCGTGCGGGACGTGGTCCACCCCGCCGTCGTTCCAGGGGTGGCAGCGAACCAGCCGCCGGGCAGCCAGCCAAGTACCGCGCACTGCACCATGAACAGTCACGGCTTCAAGAGCATAGGCGGAGCAGGACGGAAAGAACCTGCAGACCGGCCCGTAAAGGGGCGAAATGGTTTTTCGATAGGCAACCAGGAGGCCGATCAGCATGTAGCGCGGCAGATTCCACACAAAAGAGGCAACCCTCTGAACAGCCTTTCCCGGATTGGTACCGGAGCGGCTCATCAGCAGATCACCTCTTCTGGTCAAACGATGGAACACGGTCGAGTTTGCCTGCACAGGTGCGAAGCGCTCCCATATAGTCCGTACGGAGTTCCTGCCACGACGCCGTTGCCGCCGGCGGCAACGCACGGACCACCACGTCGTATCCGGTGGGGTACTCACGCAGACTCTCCGCAGCTGCTTCCCTCAGTCTTCTCTTAACGAGGTTGCGTGTCACTGCGTTCCCGACGCTTTTGGCGACGATGAAGCCTACGCGGGTCGGGCGTGGCCCGGTTCTCACCGCATATAACACTACGTTCCGGCGCCCACTTCGGGCACCGGAACGTACAGTATGAGAAAAATCCGTCGACGTCCGCACCCGGTTTCCTACGGCCAGCATTTAGGCCGCCTGGAATCGATTGCGGAGCTGCAGGTACGCAGCATCGACAAACTTAAAGCTGTTTATGCCGACAGTTCGGTGCGGCCCTTGGCGCGGCGTGCGGAAAGGATTCCACGGCCGGCACGGGTACGCATGCGAAGGCGGAAGCCGTGCTTCTTGGCACGACGGCGGTTATTCGGCTGAAAAGTCCGCTTGCTCACGGTAGTTACTCCAAGACAATCTGAGTTGCGCTGGCTTGCTACGACAAGGGGGAAGAACAAGCGGCGCTTTTTTCATGTGACTGACTGCTCTCAACCCGGACCTGGACCCTGATTCCCAGAACCCTGATGGGCATGAATGAGTGCAGATAGCAGACACAAAGGACTACTCCACGTTAGGGGCAGGACCGCCCCCAGTCAAACCGGGATTGGGCGGCCCGGACCACTTGCCTGTTCATACAGTTTCATCCACACCTGTGGACAACTCCTTCCAGCATACCTGCCCACAGGGTGGTGTGAGCCCTGTCCCAGAGCCTGTCCACAGGCGGATTCCAGCTACCACAGGGGGAAATCATCCCTTAGGCTAGGCGTCGGGCGGTTTATCCACCAACTGTGTATAAGTCTGTGGATGAATCGCCGGAAACCCGCCCGGGCTTCCATGTTTTCTGAGACCGCTGAGGGCGATCACGAGAGGTTTTTGTGGGCACGGACGAAATCAACGACGTCGGCAGTTCCTGGCGCAAGGTTATTCGAACGCTGGAAACGGACGACCGAGTCTCTCCCCGGCAGCGCGGATTCGTGGTTCTGGCCCAGGCACAGGGTCTGATCGGAACCACTCTGCTGGTGGCGGTGCCCAACGAACTGACCCGCGAGGTTCTGCAGACCCAGCTCAAGCACATTCTGGATGAGGTCCTGCGGGGAGTCTTCCAGGCCGATATCCAATGTGCTTTCGTCATTGACGCGGACATGCTGCCGGCGGTGAAGGCCGATCCCGAACCGGAACCCGAACAGCCCGCTCCGAATCCGGTCCCGAGCGGTGAAAGCGCTCCCTCTCCCACACCGCCGAGCACTTCCCAGGAATTCGGCCGGCTCAATCCCAAGTACGTCTTCGAGACGTTCGTGATCGGTTCCTCCAACCGGTTTGCGCACGCCGCCGCGGTGGCTGTGGCCGAAGCCCCCGCCAAGGCCTACAACCCCTTGTTCATCTACGGGGATTCGGGGCTGGGAAAGACCCACCTGCTGCACGCCATCGGACACTATGCCCGGCACCTTTACACGGGTATCCGCGTGCGGTACGTAAATTCCGAGGAGTTCACCAACGACTTCATCAACTCCATCCGGTATGACGAGGGAGCCAGCTTCAAGCAGCTCTACCGCAATGTGGACATCCTGCTCATTGACGACATCCAGTTCCTGGCCAACAAGGATGCTACGCAGGAAGAGTTCTTCCATACGTTCAATGCCTTGCACAACCACAACAAACAGGTCGTCATCACTTCCGATCTGCCGCCCAAGCAGCTTTCGGGCTTTGAGGAACGGATGCGGTCCCGCTTCGAGTGGGGCCTGCTCACCGATGTGCAGCCGCCGGAGCTGGAAACCCGTATTGCGATCCTGCGCAAGAAGGCCATCGGCGACAGCCTGAGTGCTCCTGACGATGTCCTTGAGTACATCGCCTCCAAAATTTCCACCAACATCCGCGAGCTGGAGGGCGCCCTGATCCGGGTGACCGCCTTCGCCAGCCTCAATCGGCAGCAGGTGGACGTGGGACTGGCTGAGATTGTGCTCAAAGACCTGATTACCGACGACGGCGCCCAGGAAATCACCGCGGCATCAATCCTCGGGCAGACGGCAGCCTATTTCCAGATCTCGCTGGAAGAACTGTGTTCCAAGTCCCGCACCAGGACCCTGGTCACGGCCCGCCAGATCGCCATGTACCTGTGCCGTGAACTTACGGACATGTCGCTGCCCAAGATCGGACAGGAACTCGGCGGGCGTGACCACACCACGGTGATTCACGCGGACCGCAAAATCCGGGAGCTCATGGCTGAGCGCCGCGCCATCTACAACCAGGTCACTGAACTGACAAACCGCATCAAGCAGCAGCAGCGGGAGGCATAATCCGCGGAATTCCGCGGATGCAGAGCCCCGCAGGGGCTCGAAATTAACATTTGTGGACAAGGGTGTGGATAACCCGGTGGATAACTCCCAACGAGCTGCACTTCCCTGTGGATACGCGGAATTACAAAAAAGTTCCCCACAGCCCGGCCTGGACGCGGCATGCGGTGCCCACAGGTTATCCACAGGCAACAAAAGCCATGACGCCGCGATCGACTAGGTTATCCACAGTATCCACAGGAGTTATTAACACTACGAACCTTAAGAAATTCGGTTCCATCAAATAACATCTGACCTTTCCGGACCACTTGCGCTTCCTTGCCGGAACGAACATCGGATGTCTCTTCAGATCACAGAGGACTGCATCCGAAGATGCCTCCGGCGCCGTGCATATGCGGCGGGTCTGGCGCTAAGCTGGCACAGAGTATTGTTGTCATTCGCAGCCCATCCTGAGATGGTGTCTCGAACGCGGTGCAGCTGCGGCGCCGCAGCGCGCGGCGATGCTCCCTCACTTGTCATGAAGATTCAGTTGTACTGAGAAGTACGTTGTGAAAGGCGGCACCCTGCAGTGAAGTTCAGAGTTGAGCGGGATGTCCTGGCCGAAGCGGTTACATGGACAGCGCGTTCCCTCTCGCCGCGTCCCCCGGTTCCGGTTCTGTCGGGCCTGCTGATCAAAGCGGAGAGCGGATCACTGAGCATCGCAAGCTTCGACTACGAGATTTCGGCCAGGCTGCAGATCGCGGCCGATATCGCCGAAGAAGGGACCATCCTGGTCTCGGGCCGGCTGCTCGCCGAAATCTGCCGCAGCCTCCCGTCGGCACCCGTCGAGGTGGAAACTGACGGGTCGAAGGTGACCCTGACCTGCCGCAACAGCCGCTTCAACCTCGCCACTATGCCCGTGGCCGAATATCCCGAACTTCCTGCCCTTCCTGAGGTCAGCGGTGTTGTGGACGGCGATGCGTTTGCCCAGGCTGTCTCCCAGGTCATCATTGCCGCCAGCCGAGATGACACGCTTCCCATCCTCACCGGCGTGCGGATGGAAATTGAAGACGATCTCATCACCTTCCTGGCCACGGACCGTTACCGTCTGGCCCTGCGGGAACTGTCATGGAAGCCGTCCACTCCCGGCATCTCCACCAGTGCACTGGTCAAAGCCAAGACCCTGAACGAGGTGGCAAAAACCCTCGGCGGCGCCGGTGACCTGAATATTGCCTTCTCCGATGACAGCGAACTGATCGGCTTCGAAAGCGGCGGCCGCCGCACCACATCGCTCCTCGTCGACGGCGACTACCCCAAGATCCGGTCCCTGTTCCCGGACAACACACCCATTCACGCCACAGTGGAAACCAGCGCCCTGGTCGAAGCCGTGCGCCGTGTGTCCCTGGTAGCGGAGCGAAATACTCCGGTCCGGCTTGCCTTCACCGACGGCCAGGTCACCCTGGATGCAGGCACCGGCGAGGATGCCCAGGCCTCGGAGGCACTGGAGGCGTCCCTGATCGGCGACGACATTACGGTGGCTTTCAATCCGCATTATCTCAGCGAGGGTCTGGGTGCCTTCCCGAGCAAGTACGTGCGTTTCTCCTTTACGACGCCGCCGAAGCCGGCCGTTATTTCGGCCCAGGAAGAGCTCACGGGGGACGACCGGGAGGACTACCGGTACCTGTTGATGCCGGTGCGGCTGCCCAACCAATAGGCCAGCGCCGCGGAAGCCGTCCGCGACCGCAAAGAAGAGGAACCTGCCATGCACATAGGCCTCATCGGACTCGGCAAAATGGGTTTCAACATGCGCGAACGGCTGCGCCGTAACGGCATTGACGTTACCGGCTTTGACCGGAATCCCGTGGTCAGCGACGTGATGTCGGTAACCGAGCTGGCCTCGGAACTTCCTTCACCGCGGGTGGTGTGGCTGATGGTGCCGGCAGGGGAGGTCACTGAAGCCGTTATTCGCGAGCTGGCGGAAGTGCTCTCACCCGGTGATCTGGTAATAGACGGAGGCAATTCCCGGTACGACGCCGATATCCGCAACGCGGAGAAACTCGCCGCAACGGGAATCCGCTTTATGGACTGCGGCGTCTCGGGAGGAGTCTGGGGCAGGGAGAACGGCTACGGCCTGATGGCCGGCGGCGAAGCGGCGGACATTGCCCTGGCGATGCCGGTCCTGGACGCTCTGCGGCCGGAGGGCGAGCGTGAGCGCAGCTTTGTGCATGCCGGCGCCGTTGGCGCGGGCCATTACGCCAAGATGATCCACAACGGCATCGAGTACGGCCTGATGCAGGCCTATGCCGAGGGCTACGAACTGCTGGCAGGCAAAGACATCATTACGGATGTTCCCGGAGTGATGCGGGCCTGGCAGGACGGCACCGTCATCCGGTCGTGGCTGCTGGATCTGATGGTCAACGCCCTGGATGAAGATCCGGGACTAAGCCGCGTTGCCGGCTATGCGGAGGATTCCGGCGAAGGCAGGTGGACGGTCCAGGAGGCTGTGGCCAACGGCATCCCCGCGCCGGTCATCACGGCCGCCCTGTATGCCAGGTTTGTGTCCCGGCAGGAAGATTCACCGGCCATGAAAATGGTGGCTGCGCTGCGAAACCAGTTTGGCGGTCACAGCGTCAGGTCAACGGATGACGTCGTGCCGCCCGAAACGCCTCCGGACGTGGCCTCCCGGCGGCAGGATCCCGACGTGCCGCGGGCAGCAGTCGATGAGACTGGAAGCCCGGAGTAATCTGCGGCAGTAGGGTGGGAAGTACAGGACTAGTTGCAGGTGGAAGGCAGGAAAAGGTGGACGGGTTTGTACATTGATTACCTCTCCCTGACTGGTTTTCGCAGTTATGCGCAGCTTGATCTGGAACTTAAACCCGGAGTCACAGTTTTTGTCGGCCCCAACGGCACCGGGAAAACAAACATCGTCGAAGCGATCGGTTATCTGGCGTCGCTCTCCTCCCACCGGGTGAGCAGTGATGCCCCGCTGGTGTCTTTTGACGCCGGCCAGGCCCTCGTCCGCGCCCGGCTCGTGCGGGGCAGCCAGCGCACCAGCGTTGAACTGGAACTCAATCCGGGACGGTCCAACCGGGCCCGGATCAACCGCGCCAACCCCGTGCGTGCCCGCGACATCCTGGGCATGTGCCGCACGGTACTGTTCGCCCCTGAGGATCTGGCACTGGTCAAGGGAGATCCCTCCAGCCGGCGCCGGTTCATCGATGAGTTGATCGTGTCCCTGGTCCCCCGCCATGCAGCCACCCGAAGCGACTATGAGCGCGTCCTGAAACAGCGCAACGCACTGCTGAAATCCGCCCGCGCCGCCGGACGGTTCACCTCGTCCCACGAGGCAACCCTGGAGGTATGGGACCAGCACATGGCGGTGGCCGGTGCCAGCCTGCTGGCGGCCCGGCTCTCCGCTCTGCAGCGCCTGCAGCCTCACCTGCAGAGCGCCTACCGTGATCTGACCGACGGCAGCAAGGCGGCTCGGGCCGTGTACCGCTCCACGCTGCAGGGAGCAGTGAACGACGACGGCGCCGTCGTCGGTGATTCAGACCCGGAGGAACTCTACGGGCTCAGTGAACAGGAGCTGGCCGAGCGGTTCCTGGCGGCGTTTGCCGCCAACCGGCGCCGGGAACTGGAACGCGGCATCTCCCTGGTGGGACCCCACCGCGACGATCTGGAGCTGATCCTCGGGCAGGCACCGGCCAAGGGCTATGCCTCCCACGGCGAGACCTGGTCGTTTGCCCTGGCCCTGCGCCTGGGAACTTACTATTTGCTCCTCAGCGATGATGAGACTCCGGGAGCAGGCCCCATCCTGATCCTCGACGATGTGTTTGCGGAACTGGATGTCCAGCGCCGCGGCCGCCTGGCCGGGATCGTCGCCGGCGCGGAACAGGTGCTTGTTACCGCTGCGGTGGCCGGAGACATCCCCGAAGCTCTTGCCGGGGAACAGATCACCGTAGTTCCCGGAGGCATTAGTGTTCCCGCCCTCTGATGCCGATGAAAACCGGGAAACCGGGGAGCCGGAGGTCCGCCAGGATGCTGCGCAGGCCCAACTGAACCGGATGCGCCAGGCCGCCCAGTCCCGCGGCAACCAGCGAATTTCTCCGAGCCGGCGCAAGGCCGGGCAGAAGCGGTCCGCCCTGCCGTTTGTGCCCGGCGAATACACCGGCAGGGACCCCCAGGGGGTGGGCAAGGTCTTCAACCGCTTTGTCAGCGAACGCGGCTGGAATTCGCCCGTAGCGGTGGGATCGGTGATTTCCCGCTGGGAGGAACTCGTGGGCCCCGAGGTCAGTGCGCACTGCACACCCGAGTCCTTTTCGGACACAACAGTGCAGGTCCGCTGTGATTCCACGGCTTGGGCCACCCAGCTGCGGCTGCTGCGCAGCTCGCTGATCAGCCGGTTCGACGCCGAGCTGGGTCCCGGCGTAGTGACCAAAATTGAAGTCATCGGCCCGGCCGCGCCGAACTGGCGCAAGGGCCTGCGCAGCGTCAAGGGCCGCGGCCCGCGCGACACTTACGGGTAACCGGCGCGTCCTCTCAACCGGATCCCCGGGAGTTGCCTGACGCCGTTCAGCGGCTCGGGAACCCCTGCAGTCATATCCGGACTTGGAGAAGGGGTTGGAATCGTCTCAAAACATGCTTTGGTGGCCGCTTAGGGGGTGTTTTGGCCGGTATTGACCCCCACGACACGGTAGAATTGGTAGTTGAGACGCCTGCCCTGGGGGAGGCGTTCTAATTTGACCAACACACTGAGGAGTCGACAGCACCTGTGGCTAACGACAATGAGATGGACAACGCTGACGTAACGCCAGAGCACCACAGCGAGGCTGACGCACCTGCTCCGCACGAGTATGGCGCCAACGAAATCACCGTGCTGGAAGGACTGGAAGCCGTCCGGAAACGTCCGGGCATGTATATCGGTTCCACCGGGCCCCGCGGGCTGCACCACCTGGTGTACGAAGTGGTGGACAACTCCGTTGACGAAGCCCTGGCCGGGTACTGCGACCGCATTGACGTGACGCTCCAGGCCGACGGCGGTGTACGGGTCAGCGACAACGGCCGCGGTATCCCCGTGGACATGCACCCCACCGAAAACATGCCCACCGTCCAGGTGGTCATGACCATCCTGCACGCCGGCGGAAAGTTTGGCGGCGGCGGGTACGCGGTCTCCGGCGGTCTGCACGGTGTGGGCATTTCCGTGGTCAACGCCCTCTCGGCCCGAGTGGAAACCGAAATTCGGCGCCAGGGATTTGTCTGGCACCAGAGCTTCGCCGACGGCGGTCATCCGGTGGGAGGCCTTCGCAAGGGCGAGGCCACCGACGAGACCGGCACCATCCAGACGTTCTATCCCGACCCCTCCATCTTTGAAACCACGGAGTTCGACTTCGAGACCCTGCGGGCGCGGTTCCAGCAGATGGCGTTCCTGAACAAGGGACTGCGGATTGTCCTCACCGATGAGCGGACCGTCGAAGAAGACGCCGAGGAAATCGCCGAAGCACCGTCTGAGGACGGAACCGAGACCGGTCCCAAGCACCGCGTGGTCGATTACATGTACAAGGACGGGCTCCTTGATTACGTCAAGTACCTGAACACGTCCAAGAAGTACGAAGCCGTCCACGACGACGTCATTGCCTTTGAAACCGAAGACAGTGACAAGAAAATGGCCGTGGAAATGGCCCTGCAGTGGACCACCGCCTACTCGGAGAGCGTCCACACCTACGCCAACACGATCAACACGCATGAAGGCGGCACCCACGAAGAGGGTTTCCGTGCTGCCATGACGTCCCTGATCAACCGGTATGCCCGTGAGAAGAACATCATCAAGGAAAAGGATGACAACCTCACCGGTGATGACATCCGCGAAGGCCTGACCGCAGTCATTTCCGTGAAGCTGGCCGAGCCGCAGTTCGAAGGCCAGACCAAGACGAAGCTGGGAAACTCCGAGGTCAAGGGTTTCGTGCAGCGCGTGGTCACCGACCAGCTCGGGGACTGGCTGGAGCGCAACCCCGGCCCCGCCCGTGACGTGATCCGCAAATCCATCCAGGCCTCCCAGGCGCGCCTGGCAGCCCGCAAGGCCCGCGAGTCCACCCGCCGCAAGGGCCTGCTGGAATCGGGCGGAATGCCCGGCAAACTCAAGGACTGCTCCTCCAAGGACCCGTCCAAGTCGGAAATCTACATTGTGGAGGGTGACTCCGCAGGCGGTTCCGCCGTCCGCGGCCGCAACCCCGAAACCCAGGCCATCCTCCCGCTGCGCGGCAAGATCCTCAACGTGGAACGCGCCCGTCTGGACCGCGCGCTGGGAAACGCCGAAGTCCAGTCCATGATTACCGCCTTCGGCGCGGGCATCGGCGAGGATTTCGACGTCGAGAAGGCCCGCTACCACAAGATCGTGCTGATGGCTGATGCCGACGTTGACGGCCAGCACATCACCACGCTGCTGCTGACGCTGCTCTTCCGCTACATGCGCCCGCTCATCGAGAGCGGTTTCGTGTACCTGGCGCAGCCGCCGCTGTACCGCATCAAGTGGTCCAACCATGCCCACGACTACGTTTACAGCGACCGTGAACGCGACGAAGTGGTGGCCCGCGGCCTGGCCAACAACCAGCGCCTGCCCAAGGACAACGGTATCCAGCGCTACAAGGGCCTGGGTGAGATGGACTACACCGAGCTCTGGGACACCACCATGGATCCCGACCACCGCACGCTGCTGCAGGTCACCATGGACGATGCCGCTGCCGTGGACCAGATCTTCTCCGTCCTGATGGGCGAGGACGTTGAATCCCGCCGCAACTTCATCCAGCAGAACGCCAAGGATGTGCGCTTCCTGGACATCTAGGAACGAGATTCCCCTGCGCCCGCGGATTTACAGAGTTTTTGAAGAACGGAACAACCAATGAGTGAAGAGACCCTCTCAGACCGGGTTGAACAGATCGATCTGCAGACTGAAATGCAGCGGTCCTACCTGGACTACGCCATGGCGGTCATCGTCGGGCGTGCCCTGCCGGATGTGCGCGACGGCCTGAAGCCCGTGCACCGCCGCGTGTTGTACGCGATGTTCGACGGCGGCTACCGCCCCGAACGCTCGTTCAACAAGTGCGCCCGCGTGGTGGGTGAAGTCATGGGCCAGTACCACCCGCACGGCGACTCGGCCATCTACGATGCCCTGGTCCGCCTGATCCAGGACTGGACCATGCGCTACCCGCTGGCTCTGGGCCAGGGCAACTTCGGCTCCCCCGGCAACGACGGCGCAGCCGCCCCGCGGTACACCGAAACCAAGATGGCACCCCTCGCCATGGAAATGGTCCGTGACATCGACGAGGAAACCGTCGATTTCATGGACAACTACGATGGCCGCAACCAGGAACCCACCATCCTGCCGGCACGGTTCCCCAACCTGCTGGTCAACGGTTCCTCCGGCATCGCGGTGGGTATGGCCACCAACATTCCCCCGCACAACCTGCGCGAAGTGGCCGACGGCGTCCAGTGGTACCTGGAAAACCCGGACGCCCCCAACGACGTCCTGCTCGAGGAACTGATCCGGCGGATCAAGGGCCCGGACTTCCCCACCGGCGCTCAGATCCTGGGCCACAAGGGAATCGAAGACGCCTACCGGACCGGCCGCGGCTCCATCACCATGCGCGCCGTCGTCAACGTCGAGGAACTCCAGGGCCGCACCTGCCTGGTGGTGACCGAACTCCCCTACCAAGCCAACCCGGACAACCTCGCCATCAAGATCGCCGAACTGGTCAAGGACGGCAAGGTCTCCGGCATCGCCGACATGCGCGATGAAACCTCCGGCCGCACCGGCCAGCGCCTGGTGATCGTGCTCAAGCGCGACGCCGTGGCCAAGGTGGTCCTGAACAACCTGTACAAGCACACACAGCTGCAGGAAAACTTCGGCGCGAACATGCTGGCGATCGTGGACGGAGTGCCCCGCACCCTGAGCCTTGACGCGTTCATCCGCCACTGGGTCACCCACCAGTTGGAAGTTATCGTCCGCCGCACCCGCTACCGGCTGCGCAAGGCCGAAGAAGTGGCGCACATCCTCATCGGCCTGCTCAAGGCCCTGGATGCCCTGGACGATGTCATTGCCCTGATCCGCCGCTCCACCACGGTTGAAGAGGCCCGCAACGGCCTCATGGGCCTGCTGGACATCGATGAACTGCAGGCCCAGGCCATCCTGGACATGCAGCTGCGCCGCCTGGCCGCCCTGGAACGCCAGAAGATCCAGGACCAGCACGCCAAGCTGCAGACCGAAATCGCCGAATACAACGCCATCCTGGCATCGGACGCGCGCCAGCGGCAGATCGTCAGCGAAGAACTGCACGAAATCGCGGAGAAGTACGGCGATGACCGCCGCACCCACATCGTGATGGGCTATGACGGCGACATGAGCATGGAAGACCTCATTCCCGAAGAGGAAATGGTGGTTACCATCACCCGCGGCGGATACGTCAAGCGGACCCGCAGCGACAACTACCGCCAGCAGGCACGCGGCGGCAAGGGTATCAAGGGCGCACAGCTGCGCGGCGACGACGTCGTCGAGCACTTCTTCGTCACCACCACGCACCACTGGCTGCTGTTCTTCACCAACCTGGGCCGCGTGTACCGGGCCAAGGCCTACGAACTGGCGGAAGCCGGCCGTGACGCCAAGGGCCAGCACGTGGCCAACCTGCTGGCCTTCCAGCCGGATGAGCACATTGCCCAGGTCCTTGACCTGCCCGGCTACGACGCCGCTCCGTACCTGGTCCTCGCGACCAAGCGCGGACTGGTGAAAAAAACCCGGCTGGAGGACTACGACACCAACCGTTCCGCCGGCGTCATTGCCATCAACCTGCGCGACGGCGACGAACTCGTTTCCGCCCAGCTGG
The DNA here is from genome assembly GCF_002929435.1 of Arthrobacter sp. 9E16. Taxonomy (NCBI): domain Bacteria; kingdom Bacillati; phylum Actinomycetota; class Actinomycetes; order Micrococcales; family Micrococcaceae; genus Arthrobacter; species Arthrobacter sp. 9E16. Next base: position 1,182,645 of record NZ_PJIU01000001.1, read on the forward strand.
TCTCCGAAACCGATGACCTGATGCTGGTGTCCCGCAAGGGCCAGTCACTGCGCTTCACCGCCACTGACGACGCCCTTCGCCCCATGGGCCGGGCCACCTCGGGCGTCACCGGCATGAAGTTCCGCGAGGATGACGAACTGCTGGCAGCTGACGTTGTCACCGAGGACTCCTATGTGTTCATTGTGACCGAAGGCGGATACGCCAAGCGGACCGCGGTGGATGAATACCGGGTTCAGGGCCGCGGCGGTCTGGGCATCAAGGTTGCCAAGTACGCCGAGGACCGCGGGCACCTGGTGGGCGCCATGATCGTGCAGGAAGAAGACGAAGTCCTGGTGGTCATGCAGGGCGGCAAGGTTGTCCGCTCCTCCGTTGCCGGGGTTCCGGCGAAGGGCCGCGACACCATGGGCGTCATTTTCGCCAAGCCGGACAAGAATGACCGCATCATCGCCGTGGCCCGAAACTCCGAGCGTGATCTGGGAATTGAAGAGACGGACGACGACGCCGGTGAGAGCGCTCCCGATGCCGCTGACGGAGCCACGGGGACGGTTGCAGAGTCTGTAGGCACCGGTGTGGATGAAGTACCGTTGGCTACAGACAAAACGGCTGAGCAGGATGCACAGTCAGCAGAAGATGGAGGTAACGAGTGAGCTCGACCAACTCAAATCCCAGGTCGGCTTCGGGCACAGGACCCCGGGTAAAGACACCCGCGCGCCCCGCCCAGCGTCCCGGAGGTGGTCAGAGCGCTCCGGCGAACCGGCAGCCGCTGGTAAAGCCGGCCCCCAAGGCCAAGGCCCGCAAAGCCCGTCTGCTCGTGAGCAAGATCGACCCGTGGTCGGTCCTGAAGATGGCTTTCCTGCTGTCGGTGGCCCTCGGCGTCGTAACCGTGGTGGCCGCGATTGTGATCTGGACCGTACTGGACCTGACCGGCATCTTTGACCGGGTCAACTCGCTGCTCGGCGAGATCGCCGGGAGCGAATCCGGCGGATTCGACCTGCGTGAGTTTGCCTCGCTGGGACAGGTGGTCTCCTTCGCCACCATCATCGCCGTCGTCAACGTCCTGCTGCTGACCGCGCTGTCCATGCTTGCTTCAGTGCTGTACAACATTGCCTCCACCCTTGTGGGCGGCATCGGCGTCACCCTGACAGACGACTAAAAAGCCCGTTGTATTTTCTGTTTTCCTGCGGTCCCGGAGAGAAAAAACTCCGGGACCGCAGGAAAACCGAACCGGATTTGGGTTCCGGGCAGAGGTGGGGTAAAGTTTTATCTCGGCCCGAGAAGGTATCGGGGCGCATAGCTCAGGCGGTTAGAGCGCTTCGCTGATAACGAAGAGGTCCCAGGTTCAAGTCCTGGTGCGCCCACGGAACATCACTGCAAGGTGGTGAACCACAAGGCAAGGAGGCACTGTGAAGAAGTTGCTGGCACTAGCTGCAGCGGCGGTCGCAGGAATCTTTGCCGCAAAAAAATGGCAGGAATCTGCTGCGGAGAAATCCGTATGGAAGGCATCAACCGACAAGGTTGACTAAATTTCCACAAAAGAATGATTCCGGTTCCACCGCACGTCAGGGTGGGATACACTGGATGAGTTCACATTCGGGGGCATGGCGCAATTGGTAGCGCACCTGCTTTGCAAGCAGGGGGTTCGGGGTTCGAGTCCCCGTGCCTCCACCGAAAGAAAGTCCCGGCCTGCTGGCCGGGACTTTCTGCTTTAACACCCGGCTTCATCACGCAGTGCCTGCGGTCATCTATTGTTGCTCTGGTGATCGTTTTACTCGCCGTGATCGGCGTCCTGGGTGTATCAGCCTCCGGCCCCATCATGGCGGCAACGGCTGCGCCGGCTCTGGCCATTGCCTTCTGGCGCAACGCCCTGGGCGCGGTGATCATGGGAGTTCCCACGGCACTGCGCAATCCCGGCGGATTTACCCGGCTCTCCCGGACCGAGGCCAAGTGGACCTTCATCGCCTCGCTCGCACTCGCCCTGCACTTCGCCTGCTTCATCACCTCCCTCAAACTCACCTCCGTTGCAGCAGCAACAGCGCTGGTCTGCCTTCAAGCGGGCTGGATAGCCCTCTTCAACCTGTGCCGGGGCATCCACGTTGCACCACGCGTGCTTGCCGGGCTGGGAGCAGCGCTGGCCGGCGTCGTTGTCATTACCGGCTTTGACCTCACGCTTTCCCGTGAAGCAGCCCTGGGGGATCTGCTGGCCGTCGCCGGCGGAGCCCTGGCAGGCCTCTACACCATCGCCGGAGGCAAGGCCCGGGCCACCATGAGCACCGGGACCTACACCTCCCTCTGCTACGGCCTGTGCTCGCTGATCCTGCTCCTCCTGTGCGCCGTCTTCGGTCAGCCCGTGGTGACTTTCACACCCCAGGCCTGGCTCGGGATCCTGGCCGTGACCCTGGTGGCCCAGATCCTGGGGCACAGCGTCTTCAACCACCTGCTGGCCGTCATCTCGCCGCTGGTCGTTTCCATGATCATTCTGCTGGAAATCCCCGGGGCAGCCATTCTTGCCGCTGTGTTCCTCGGAGAACAACTGCCGGCCGGGACCTACGGGGGCCTGGCGCTCATCCTCGCGGGCCTCGCCGTGGTGGTCACGGGCCAGGGACGCAAAGCTGCCCGCACGGGCGCTCTGCCGCCGGCACCCCCCGCACTGGGCGGAGATGTCGAGAACTAGCAGGGAGGATCTCCCGCTAACGGGGCCGCACGCAAAAGAGGACCCCCGCTGAGCGGGAGCCCTCTTGAAGGTCAAGCGTACTGCGGTGCCAGGCCTGCTTACTCGGCAGTCTTTTCGTCCGGCTTGTCAGCGTGTGCGCCGGAGGTCTTCACAGCGTCGGATGCCTTGGCTGCTGCTTCCTTGCTGTGTTTGCCTGCTTCAGCGGCCTTCTCGCCGCTGCGGGCAGCTGCGCGTTCGGCTGCTTCCTTGATGCTGGCCACGGTTTCCTTGGTTTCCTGCACGGATTCCTTGCCGTTGGCAGCAGCCTTGGACGCGGAGTCCTCGGACTTGGCAGCAACCGGAGCAGGCGCGGTGGCAGCTGCGGCGGCCTTGGGGGCTGCGGGTTCGGTGGAAGCAGGCTTGGGCTCGGGAACCTTAATGGTCTCCGGCTTGGCGGGGGCCGGGGTCTTCCAGGGGTCCTCCACCGGACGCGACGCACGCCATGCTGCAACTCCGGCTGCAACTGCCGCTGCAATGATGCCGAAGATCAGCCAGCCCTTGCCGCCGCCCTTCTGGTTCTTGCGGGCTTCCTTCGCAGCGCGGGCGGCAGCCTTCTGGGCCTTCTTCAAGGCCTTCTTGTTGCCGGTAACCTTCGCCACGGCAGTCTGCACGGGCACGGACGCGGTACCGAGGGAACGCGTGACCGTTGCCGATGCATCGCCGATGCGGTTGGACAGGGTGGGGATGTAATCATCCACAACCTTGTCACGGGCTCCGGTGATGACCGGAGTTGCACGGTCGAGGGTGTGCTGGATACGGGGAGTTGCCTCGTCCACTGCGTGGCTGATCTTCGGACCCACCTTCTGCAGACCATCCTGGATGCGCGGCGTGACCGTTGCTACCCCGGCAGCAACGCCGTCGCCGGCGCGCTTGATGCCTTCCTGGATTTTGGGCGAAGCGGTCTCGATACCCTTTTCGATGCGGGGCATTGCCCAGTCACGAGCGGCCTCAACCTTGGGCGTTGCCCAGTCACGTGCTGTTTCTACGCCTGCAGTGACATTGGATTCAAAGTCACGGGCCATGCGGTCCTTCTTCTTCAAAACTACCTCCCGGGATAGTGTCGGTTCATTCCTTACCCTACGTTGACTTGGCAACTGTGTGCTATTGACGGGCTGGGCGGGGCGGACTTTTCACTGTGCGCTGAACCGGCGAAATTCTGCCCGTCTGCTGCCCTGCCGTGGAAGAATGTTGCATATGACTGCTATTCCTACCGCAATTGCGACCATCCACACGTCCATGGGCGACATCAAGGTGAACCTCTTCGGCAACCACGCGCCCAAGACCGTCAAGAACTTTGTTGGCCTGGCCACCGGTGAAATCGAGTGGACCGACCCGGCGACGGGTGAGAAGACCAGCCGCCCGCTGTATGACGGCACCATCTTCCACCGCATCATCAAGGATTTCATGATCCAGGGCGGCGATCCTCTGGGCCGCGGCACCGGCGGACCGGGTTACCAGTTCGATGACGAGATCAACCCGGACCTGGACTTCTCCACCCCGTACAAGCTGGCCATGGCAAACGCCGGAATCCAGATGGGCCGCGGAACCAACGGTTCACAGTTCTTCATCACTTCGGTCCCGACCACCTGGCTCCAGGGCAAGCACACCATCTTCGGCGAGGTAGCCGACGACGAATCACGCGCCCTGGTCGACCAGCTCAACGCCGTCGCCACCGATATGCGCGACAAGCCGGCCGAAGACGTTGTCATCAACAGCATCACCGTCGAACAGCTCTAACCAGTTCACGGATGCCCCGGTCGGAAATTTCGGCCGGGGCCTTTCGTTCATCTGGCCTCATTTCTCTCTGGGAGTAAACGCAAATGTCGTATGGAGTGCCTGCTGAAACACCTGCCTCACAGGTGCCGGTCTGTCCGCGTCATCCGGATCGGATCAGCTACATCCGCTGCCAGCGCTGCGGCCGTCCGGCCTGTCCTGAGTGCCAGCACACGGCGCCGGTGGGCATCCAGTGTGCGGACTGCTTTTCGGAAAGCCGGCGCCAGTCACCTGCCTACCGCACCCCCTACGGCGGAAAGGTCTCCACTGGAAAGCCGGTGGTCACCATCACCCTGATGGTCATCTGCGGCATCTTCTTCGCCATCCAGTTCTTCTACCCGCCGTTCACCTACGAGCTCTGGTACGCACCGCTGTACACCGGAATCGAGCCCTGGCGGATGCTGTCCTCAGCGTTCCTGCACTCCCCTTCCGGAGTACTGCACATAGCCTTCAATCTCTACGCCCTCTGGTTCTTGGGCCAGGGACTGGAACCGGCGCTGGGCAGGTTGCGTTTCGCTCTGCTGTATCTGGTGTCCGCACTGGGCGGATCGGTGGGCGTGCTGCTGCTCAGCCCCATCAACCAGCCGGTTGTTGGTGCATCGGGGGCCATCTTTGGCCTCTTTGGCGCCCTGCTGGTGGTGCTGCTGCAGCGCCGGGCCAGCGTGCGAAGCGTGCTGATCCTGCTGGCGGTCAACTTTGCGCTGGGATTCTTTGTGCCCAACATTGCGTGGCAGGCGCACCTGGGCGGATTGCTGACAGGTATCGCCTGCGCGGCGGTCCTGGTCTACGCGCCCAAGGGGAAGAACCGGAACCTCGTGCAGTTTGGCGGCCTGGCCTCAATCGTGGTGTTCCTATGTATTATTTCCGCGGTGCTGGCGGCAGCCAAGGGTCTTATCTGACGCTTCCAGCGGCGGTTCGGTGATCCACAGCCGGCCTGGTGTTATCCACAGGGATACCCACAGTGTTAATAACTCGGCGGAGTCCATCGGCTGCGGCCGCTCATTCCCGGGGCTGCGGTACGGCAAACCTGCGGCGATTAAGCCCCCGCGGCATTGATTTCAGGTGAGCTGCGGCGCCTCCGCACCGGATCAGGCGGGCCGGGTCCGTGGTGCTCTCCACTGATGACCCAGAGTTATCCACAGGGTCGATGGATGGCTATGAACAGGTTATCCAGAGGCAAAAAGAAGTTACACACATGTAATTCCACAGTTGTGGATAACTCTCAGCCCCGAGACTGCGCGGATTTCCCCACTTGTACGGGAAAAGTTACACACACCTGTGGATAACTCTGTGCACAGAGTGTGTACAAGGTTTCTGCACAGGCAGAGAAAGAAAACGCCTCCGCTGCGGAAGGCAGCGGAGGCGGACAGGGTACTGGTGCAGCTGGTCAGCGCCAGCGCGTGGTCATCAGGAAGCCAACGATGGCAATGCCGAATCCCACCAGGATATTGCCGCCGCCGAGCGCCGGAACCGGATAGGCACCCTGGGAAATGTAGAAGACGATAATCCACAGCAGGCCAATAATCATCAGGCCAAACATGACGGGCTTGTACCAGACCGGATTTGGCTTCGGAGCTGACGAGGCCTTGGCGGCGGGCGGTGCAGCTGCGGGTTTCTTGCGGGACTTGGACTCGGGCACGGATCCTCCTAGCGGAACCGGCTCTTGGACGCCGGTCGGTACGGTCATGGCGGGGCCGTGGGTGCAGTGCTGCCGCACCGGGCTGCTGCCCGGCTGTATCCTGACTGGGGGCGCCACCGCACCTGGCTGTTTCCCTTGTAATCATCGTAGCGAATGGCGCGGCGTATGCGCGCCGTCTGCGCCGGCCCGCATCTACTTCTGGAAAGGGGAACCGTGGCCATGTCTCGCAGGGAAGCTCACGCTCCCGTGGGGTCGCACGGCGCCCGCAACCGCCGGCAGGGGCGCAGCCCCGGCCAATGGATTATCCAAATTCTTGGCGAGCTGCTTATTACTCTGGGGCTGCTCCTGGTCCTGTACGTGGTGTGGGAGCTCTGGTGGACCAACATCGACGCCAACCGCAAGCAGGACCAGGCTGTGGGCAACCTGTTCGCGGAGTTCGACGGCCCGGTGGAGCCGGTGCCGGAGCCGGCAGCGGACGGTCCTGATTACGGAGACCCTGCGGTCCTTCCTGCCATCGAAGAGGAGGGCCGCACCTTTGCCGTGGTTTACATTCCGCGGTTCGGAGAGACTTACTCACGCCCGGTGACAAGCGGAGTGGGAACCGCGGTGCTGGATTCGCTGGGGCTGGGTCATTACCCCTCAACTGCGATGCCCGGTGAAGTGGGCAACTTTGCAGTGGCAGGACACCGCCAAACCCACGGGCAGGTACTTGACGCCATCCACACCCTGGTCCCGGGCGATAAAATTTATGTTCAGACCAAGGACGGCTATTACAGCTACGTCTACCGCAACAACCAAATTGTCCTGCCGGACCGGGTGGACGTGATCGCGCCGGTGCCGACGCAGCCGGCTGCTGTGCCCACCGAACGGTTCCTCACCATGACCAGCTGCAATCCCCGGTTCGGCGCCGAGGAACGCATCATTGCGTACGCGGTCATGGACTCGTGGCAGCCGCTCTCTGCCGGTCCCCCGGCAGAGATAGCACCCCAGGTTGCCCATAATGCCCAAGGAGCAGGCTAAATGTACGGTTGGATCTTTCGGAGCCTCCCGGGTCCCCTCTGGACCCGTATCCTCATCGCCCTCGTGCTGATCGCCGGTGCGGTGCTCCTGCTGATGACGTGGGTTTTCCCGTGGTTCTCCGAATTCAGCTTCCTCAGTCCCCTCACTGATTCCACGATTGAAGGTTCCTAGCCCCATGAGCACCATCCGCATTCTGGTCGTCGACAACTACGACAGCTTTGTCTACACGCTGGTGGGATATCTGCAGCAGCTTGGAGCCGAAACCACAGTGGTGCGCAACGACGACGTGAGTCTGCCGGAAGCGATCGAACTGGCCTCCGCCCGCGACGGTGTTCTGGTATCACCGGGCCCCGGAGCACCTGCCGAAGCAGGGGTGTGCGTCGATTTGATCCGCTGGTGCGGAGAAAACAGCAAACCCATGCTGGGCATCTGTTTGGGACACCAGGCTCTGGCCGAGGCATACAGGGGCACCGTTACCCATGCCCCGGAACTGATGCACGGCAAGACGTCTTCGGTCCGGCACGAGGGCACAGATGTGTTCCGCGGTCTGCCCAGTCCTGTGACAGCAACGCGCTACCACTCACTGGCCGCTGTCGCCGACACCATTCCCGGGGACCTCGAGGTCACGGCACGGACGGACAGCGGCATCATTATGGGCCTGAAACATATCTCGGCTCCCCTGTCAGGCGTTCAATTCCACCCCGAATCCGTCCTGACCGAGGGTGGATACCAGATGCTGGGCAACTGGCTGGAAAGCCTGGGTTTGGCCGGAGCGGCAGAGCATGCCGCTACCCTCAGCCCTTTGATGTCCACGACACGGGAAAACTCCCCGCACTGAGCCTCCGGTTAGTCGTCCTTCTTCTTTTTCGCCGGTTCGGACGGCGAAGGATCCGGGGAAGCGGTGGTGCTCGGCGAAGGCTCCTTAGTGGGTTCCGCGGGCGCCTTTGCCACTGTCAGGGAGATCGTGGCGCCCTGCTCGACGTCCATGCCTGCGGGAATACTCTGCTCCATCACGATGCCCGGCTCCACCAAAGCGCTCTCGACCTCGTTGACGGTGAAGGTCAGCTGCAGAGTCGGATCCGCCAAGATGATCTGCGCGTTCTCCAGCGGGGACCCCACCAGATCCGGGACCGTCACATTACCGGTGGACAGCACGAGATCCACCGTGGTTCCCGGCGGGACGGATGCCCCGGTGGCGGGAGTGGTGGACAGGACCCTGCCGGCGGCCACCGTGGCACTGTTGGCTTCGTTTGTGGTTCCGCCCTGCAGACCAAGGGATCGGAGGGTATCCCGGGCTTCCGGCTCGGTCTTCCCGGACAGGTCCGGAATCACGACCGTTGACGGCCCCTGCGAGATGAACAGGGTGACCTTGCGGTCCACCGGAACATCGGTACCGCCCTCGGGCTCGGTTCCGATGGCCAGGCCGGCCTTCACTGTGTCGCTGTACTGCGGCTCGATGGTGGGCGGCCCAAAGCCGGCGTCCATGATGATGTTCAGGGCATCTGTCTGCGTCTTGGACTGGACGTTGGGCATCACCTTGGTTACCGGTGCGGTTTCCTTGGGATTGAGCATGTTGTAGGCCATCACCGAACCGGCTCCGAGCAGAAGAATCAGAACAATGATCAGCGTGGTGATCCATGCCCGGCGCCGGGCCTTCTGGTCCGGATCCCGGTCTCCGGTGTTGCCGATGGCCAGTGCCGCCGGCATATCGCCGTCGTGGTTGCCTGCCTCGTCCGGAGCAGTGGTGAGCGGTCCGCCGGACTGGACCCGGGCCATGGCCCGGGTCCTGGGTTCGTCCTCAATCGGGCTGACATCCACGGCGCGACGTTTGGCGGGGGACACTGTCAGTGCCTCGGTCGGATGGGTGGCAGGGGACGGATCATCGGCGGCAGGAGCCCCGCTCCGGGCGCGTAGGAGCGCCTCGCGGAACTCGTGGGCGTCCTGGTAACGGTCAGCACGGTCCTTGGCCAGGCCGCGTTTGAGTACGGCATCAAGTGCCGCCGGTATCTCCGGGTTGAAGCTGCTGGCTGCCGGCGGGACTTCCCGGACATGCTGGTACGCCACGGAGACCGGACTGTCGCCGATGAAAGGCGGACGTCCCGCGAGCATTTCAAAGAGCAGGCAGGCAGCCGAGTACAGGTCGCTGCGGGCATCCACGGTTTCTCCGCGGGCCTGTTCCGGCGACAGATACTGCGCGGTGCCGATAACCGCCTGGGTCTGCGTCATGGTGGCAGCGGAGTCAGCCATGGCCCGGGCGATCCCGAAATCCATGACCTTGACGCCGCCGTCGGAGGTCACCATGACGTTGGCGGGTTTGATGTCCCGGTGCACGATTCCTGACCGGTGGCTGTATTCCAGTGCGGCAAGGACTCCGAGGGCGTAATCGACCGCCTTTTCGGTGGTGATTTCGCCGCTCTTGACCAGCTCCCGGATAGTGCGGCCCGGGACATACTCCATCACGATGAAGGGCAGGCGCACATCCTCGGGAGAGGCTCCGGGGGATTCCTGATCACCCGTGTCGTAGACGCTGACGACGGCGGGGTGGTTCAGTCCTGCGACGGCCTGGGCCTCACGCCTGAACCTGGACTGGAAAAGCGGATCGCGGGCGAGATCAGGGCGCAGAACCTTAATGGCAACGGAACGGCCCAGCCTGATGTCACGGCCCAGGTACACGTCAGCCATGCCGCCGCGCCCAATGAGCTCGCCGATCTCGTAACGGTCGTTGAGTACCCGTTCTGTGTTCAGTGTGGGGTGTCCTTTAAGGAATTCAGCGCTCATGTCCGCTTACCCGGCCGAAGTTGCTGTGTTGGGCTGCGCCGGGGCAGTGTCTGCGGTGGTGGCCGTGGGTTCAGGCACGCTTGTCGGAGCAGTCGTCTCCACTGCGGGACCCTCGGAGGTGAAGTACGTGACCGTGGAACCCTGCGGCAGGGGTGCACCCTCGGACGGGTTTACGGCCAGCACGGTTCCCTGCGGCTGGCTGGACGGCTGGGTGCCGCCGTTGACCGGTACGAGGCCGGCAGCGGTGATCAGCTGTTCGACAGCGTTGGCCGTCTGGCCGGTCAGACCGCCGGGCACGGTTGTCATCGACTGCGTGGGGGTGGACTCCTCCTCTTCCTCCGGTCCGGTTGACACCGTAACCGTTACCAGGGTGCCGGCGGGCAGCGGACCGACGGGATTGACGCCGGTAACAATGCCTTCGGGGTAGTCCGAAGACGGCTCGTCAAGCCGGCTGACGGCCAGTCCCAGGTTGGTCAGTTCTGCCTGGACTTCGTCATAACTGCGGCCGATGTAGCTGGCTGCGTTCACGGGGATACCCTCGTCGTCCTCCTCCGTGGGAGTGGCCGAAGCAGACCGGGAGGTGGTGCTGGGGCTGGGGGCCGCCGAGCTGGTGGCCGGAGCCGGGGCGGGATCGTCATCATTGTTTCCCGTCAGCACAACGGCGGCAACCGCCGCGCCAACCAGCAGCACCAGCAGGGCGATGAGCGGAATGGTCCACGGGCTGCGGCGCTTTGCCGGCGCTTCGTCACCGGTTCCACCGTCATCGCCTGCGTCGTCGACGTCGTCGACTTCTTCATCTGTCCAGTCGCGTGACGCCGCTACTTCGCCGGTGGCGTCGTCTGCCCCCACTGCTGCCCCTGCAACGGTGGGAAGGGCTGACGTGGAAGGCGTGGTGTTCACTACGCGGGTAGCGGAAGTGCCGGCTGTCGGGACCGGGGCGGTGACGGCGTCGTCAACGGCAGTTGCTCCGCCGCCGCCGAAGAGCAGCATGCCGGGCACGGCAGCTTCGGCAGCAGTAATGTCTCCGCGGCGGATGGCGGCGACGGCGCGGGCCAGGGCTTCGGCGTCGGACGGCCGGTCCGCCGGATCCTTGGCCAGCATGGACATGATCAGCGCACGCACCGGAAGCGGAATGCTCTCGGGCAGCGGAGGCGGCGTGTCATTGACCTGGGCCAGGGCAATGGCGATCTGGGATTCGCCGGAGAAGGGGCGGGTTCCGGCCAGCAGCTCGTAGCCGATGACACCAAGCGCGTAGATGTCACTGGAACCGGTGGCCTGCTGCCCGGTGGCCTGTTCGGGTGCCAGGTACTGGGCCGTGCCCATCACCTGGCCGGTAGCGGTCAGCGGCACCTGGTCGGCGAGGCGGGCAATGCCGAAGTCTGTGATCTTGACCCGGCCGTCGGGCAGGATCAGCAGGTTGCCGGGCTTGACGTCGCGGTGGACCAGTCCCTGCTTGTGGGCTGCAGCCAGCGCGGTGGCGGTCTGCCCAATAATGGAGAGGGCGCGGTCCGGCGGGAGGCTCTTGTCGCGTTCGATGATGGAGGAAAGCGGCAGGCCGGGCACCAGCTCCATGACCAGGTACGCCGAACCCTCCTCTTCGCCGTAGTCAAAGACATTGGCGATGCCCTCGTGGTTCAGGAGGGCAGTGTGGCGCGCCTCGGCCCGGAACCGGTTGAGGAACCCGGGGTCGCCGGTGTACTCCTCCTTGAGGATCTTAATGGCAACAATGCGGCCTAGGACCAGGTCCCGTGCCTTCCAGACTTCACCCATACCGCCAATGGCAATACGGTCGGTGAGCTGGAATCTGCCGCCTAAGGTGATTCCCGATGTAGGCCTCACTTATTCAACACCGCCTCTAGGAGTTTCTGCGCGCTTGGAGTGGTCAATTGGGCTCCGGTGGTCAGTTCCACGTCTTCCATGACGACGGAAATGACCACTTCGGGGTTGTCAGCGGGTGCGAAGCCGGTGAACCAGGCATTATCGCCACGGCCCTCCACTTCCGCCGTGCCGGTTTTGCCGGCCACCTTCACGCCGGGAATCTGCGCTGCGGACGCGGTGCCGTTGTCCACGACGCCAACCATCCAATCGGTGAGCTGACGGGCGGTTTCCGGGCTCACTGAAGTGTTCAGGACCTCGGGTTCCGGCTCGTCGATGATGGACAGATCGGCGGCCCGGACGTTGCGGATGAGATTGGGGGTCATCTGCACGCCGTTGTTGGCTATGGCCGCGGACATCATGGCGATTTGGAGCGGCGTGGCCGTGACGCTGTACTGCCCGATCGATGCCTGGGCCAACTGCGCCTGGTCCAGTTCCGTGGGGAAGCCGCTGGCTACCACCCGGTCGATACCGCGCTCGGGGAGGTGCAGGGCGGTGTTCCAGCCGAACTTCTCCGCCTGGGTCACGATCGCCTCTTCACCGAGGTCCCATGCAATCTGGGCAAAAACGGTGTTGCAGGACTGTTCCAGGGCAAACCCGATGGTGGCCTCGGAGCGGGTGCCGCAGTTTCCGTTCGTATAGTTCGGCAGGGAAATGTTCGTGCCCGGAAGGGGAAGGGCCGAGGGATTGTCGATCTGTGAATCGGCGTTGAAGTCACCCGACTCCAGCGCTGCGGCGGCATCTACGAGCTTGAAAACCGAGCCGGGTGCCAGCAGCGATTCGGTGGCGGCATTGGTGTAGGGGGACAAGCCTTCCACCGTGAGCAGCTCCTGCATGTTCTGCTCCACGACCTTGGTGTCGTGGCCGGCCAGGAGGTTGGTGTCATAGCTGGGCTTGGAAACCATGGCCAGGATATTCCCGGTCTTCGGCTCCATCATGACGATGGAGCCCTTCTGCCCTTCAGGAATGAGGTCATAGGCCAGGCGCTGCAGTTCGGGGTCGATTGTCAGCTCAACAGAGGCACCCTGGGGCTGGTTTCCGGAAACGAGCTGCACCAGGCGGTCGTAGAACTGCTGGTCACTAGTTCCGGTCAGTTCCTTGTCCATAACCCGCTCCAGCTGCGTGACGCCGCTGACCAGGGAGAAGTACCCGGTGAGCTGCGAATACAGTTCCGGCTCGTAGTACACGCGCTGGAAGTTGAACTGGTCGCCCGAAGGCACCGATTCCGCGATCGGCGCCCCGTCCACCAGAATTGAGCCGCGGTTCTGGCCGAAGTTCTTATAGATCGTACGGTTGTTGTTCGGGTTCGCGTTGAGTTCTTCGGCTGCAAAGAACTGGACGTAGGTTAGTGAACCGAGAATGAGGACAAACATGGACAGGGCCACGATCCAGCTGTTCCGGATGGCTTGATTCATGAGCCGCTTGCCTCCTTTTTCCTCAGTGAGCGTTTGCGCGGGGCCGGCTCTGCACCGGCATCCTGCATGGCTGGAACCATGGGACCGCGCATCGGGCCCATCGCGGCCGGGCGCCGGGCGGCCTCGGAGATCAGCAGCAGCAGGGCAACAATGATCCAGTTGGCCAGCAGCGAGGAGCCGCCGGCGGACATGAACGGCGTGGTCAGCCCGGTCAGCGGGATCAGGCGGGTCACGCCGCCGATCACCACGAAGCACTGCAGCGCGATGGTGAAGGACAATCCGCAGGCCAGCAGTTTGCCGAACCCGTCACGGGTCCCCAGGGCTGCACGGAATCCGCGGGAGACCAGGAGCACGTACAGCAGCACGATGGCGAAGATGCCGATGAGGCCGAGTTCTTCGCCCAGGGCGGCGATGATCATGTCTGAATTGGCGTAGATGACCAGATCAGGCCGGCCCTGTCCCAGTCCGGTTCCGGCGAGTCCGCCGCTGGCCAGGCCAAACAGGCCCTGGACCACCTGCCAGCTGCCGCCCGGACGGTCGATAACCTCCGGGTCGAAGGCATTGATCCAGCCGTCGATCCGCAGTGCGACGTGGCTGAAGAGCTGCATGGCAACAAGTCCGCCGGCGGTGAGCAGGGCAACACCGATGAGGACCCAGCTGACGCGGCTCGTGGCCACGTAGATCATGGCCATGAAAAGGCCGAAGAACAGGATGGAGGACCCCAGATCGCGCTGCAGGACCAGCACTCCGATGCTGACGAGCCATGCCGCGATCATGGGGCCAAGGTCCTTGAACCGGGGCAGCTGCAGCGGGCCTACCTTTCGGCCGGCCAGCAGGATGAGGTCGCGGTTGGTGGATAGATACCCGGCAAAGAATATAGCGAGGGTGATTTTGGCGATTTCTCCGGGCTGGAATGTTCCGGAGCCAACCTGGATCCAAATGCGGGCGCCGTTGAGTTCCAGTCCGATGGGTGTCAGAGGCAGGAGCAGGAGGATGGCGCTGACGATCAGTGAAATATAGGTGTACCGGCGGAGGATCCGGTGGTCCTTGATCACAAAGAACACAGCGATTGCCGCGGCTACGGCGACGGCGCTCCAGAGCAGCTGCCGGTCAGCGGCGGTCTCGTTGTTCGCGATGTCCAGGCGGTGGATCATGGCGAGGCCGATTCCGTTGAGCGCCGTGACGATCGGAAGTATTACCGGGTCGGCATATTTAGCACGGATCCGGAGGACTATGTGGAAGGCAAGAACCAGTCCCACGAGGGTGGCTCCCTGGGTCCAGAAATCCGAGTCGAAGGCACGGTCCTGGTCCAGGCCAACCACCATGTTGGCGCCAACGCCTACAAGGAGGGCAAGGAGCAGCAGTACGGCCTCGATGTTGCGCCGGGGTTTGGGCACTGTCAGTACATCAGACATTACTTCCGCCCTCCGCAGTTGTCGGGATCGGCAGCGGACTGGGCGGCCGCGGTGGATCCGGCGGACGCCGTGGGGCTGGGAACGGGACTGGCGGTGGCCTTCACCGGTGTAGCAGGAGCGGAGGGGCCGCAGCTGTTGATGCGCGCGGTGCCCCGGAGGTCTTCAACAATTTGCTCGGCATGCAGCAGGTCCTTGGCGGGAATGGTGCCCTCAACCCGGTTGCGCTGGTATTCCGGCAGGCTGTCCAGGGGGATGTCGGTCTGCTCTGTGACGGAGGAAAGCTTGATGGGGCCAAGGGACTGGGAGACGCCGTTGTAAATAGCGACGTTGCTGTCACTGGAACCCACGTAGTAGCGGGTTTGGGTCCAGGTGTAGCCAACCCAGAGAACGGCCGCGAGCAGAACCGCCAGCAGGGCAAGGAACGCCGGGACAATCCAGCGGCGCTTCGGCGCCGCTTCGGGTTGCTCAGGGGCGGCCGGCTCTGACCCGGGGGGCGCCTTGTGGGTCAGCAGACGGGCTGCACGGCGCTCGGCAGAGCGCTTGGTGACAATCGGGATCTGGCCGGTCTCGGTGGCAAGGGATGCCGCACCCACCAGAATGTGGGGACGTGAGGAAAGGTCCTGGCGGATCAGCTCCGCCCGGGCGGGTTCGTCGTCGTCTGCCTCCGAGTCTCCCGGATCCCGTTCCGTCAAGGCAACAGCGGGCGATTCAGTGCCTGCGGCGCCTGGTGCGGAGACGGGCACATCCGCCGCCGCCGGGGAATCATCCGGAACTTCTTCGATTTCCAGGACGGCAACCGTCACGTTGTCAGGGGAGCCTCCGGAGAGGGTGAGCTCAACCAGGGTGTCGACGCAGCGCTGGAGGTCGCTGGTGCCCCGCAGGACGTTCTCTATGTCGGAGTCCCTCAGGACCGCGGTCAGCCCGTCGGAGCACAGGAGCCATTTTTCGCCCGGCTCCACTTCAAAGGTGGCCAGATCAAGTTCGGGACTGGCATCCACGTCGCCCAGAACGCGCATCAGGACATTCTTGTGGGGGTGGACTTCGGCTTCTTCGGGTCGGAGCCGGCCCTCGTCGATCAGCCGCTGGACAAAAGTATGGTCAATGCTGATCTGCTCAAAAACACCGTCTTTGAGGCGGTAGGCGCGTGAATCGCCGATGTGGGCGAAGGCAAACCTGTTCCCGTGGAGCAGGAGTGCGGTCACCGTTGTACCCATGCCGGACAGCTGCGGGCTGGTGGTCACCAGTTCCGAGAGCAGCGAATTCGCCGCCTGAATCTCGTCTGCGAGCACGGTGAGGGGTTCGTCGTCGTGCGCTCCGCGGTCCAGGTGCACCAGATCCAGGACGGTGGAAGCGGAAGCGACGTTGCCGCCGGCATGGCCGCCCATGCCGTCGGCAACAACGGCAAGATAGCGGCCGACATAGGCGGAATCGTCATTCTTCAGACGAACCATGCCCACATCGGACCGTGCTGCGTATTTGAGGACCAGAGCCACGGTTAGGGCCTCAACTCAAGGACCGTCTTACCGATGCGGATAGGAACCCCGGGTTCCACCGGCAGGGCGCGCGTGAGCTGGCTGCCGCCCAGGAAGGTGCCGTTGGTGGAGCCAAGGTCTTCAATAAACCAGCGGCTGCCCTGGGGGAACAGGCGGGCGTGCCGGCCTGAGGCATAGTCGTCTTCGAGCACGAGCGTTGCTTCCTGCGCGCGGCCCAGAAGAATGGGGCTTGAGGCCAGCTCCAGGGTGGTGCCGCGCAGGGGACCTTCCGTCACGAAAACCTGACGTGCGGGGAGTTTTGCCGGGGCGGGGACCTGCTTCTCCAATTCGGGATTCTTGCGGATCTGCCGGGCAGTGGGTGTGCCGGTGCGGTTGCGGCTTCCCACCACCAAATCACGCCGGATGGCACCGACAACACTGATCACCATGAGCCACAGCAGGAGCAGGAACCCGTACCGGAGCAGGGTCAAAACCAAACTACCGTCCACTAACGTCCTCCGGTCCGAACAGGAAGGAGGCGGAAGGTGATGCGGGTGCGGCCCATCGCGATCGTTGAACCATCCGTGAGATCTGCTTCCCCTTGTACTTTTTGGCCGTTGACGAAGCTTCCGTTTGTGGAGCCAAGGTCGATGGCGCGGCTAACACCGTTTTCGGTGCGGATTTCAAGATGCCGGCGGGATACGCCGGTGTCATCAACGAGGATATCGGCTTCGGAGGAACGTCCGAGCACCACGGACGGAGCATTGAGTGAATACCGCTGCCCGTCGATGTCCAGGACCGGCTGCATGCGGGCGGGTGTCTGGCGCGGGGCGGGCGGGGCCGGCTGACGCGGTGCAGGACTGCCCGCCTTTTCTGTGGCGGAGTCAACCTCCAGCACTCCGGCTTTCAGCGATGAATCGCGGGTGAAGGACACCCGCACCGGACCCTGAAGGGTGTACGACTGGCTCCTGGCGTGCTTAATGACCACATCGCACAGCTCCTCGGCCAGCGGGGCCCCCCACTCCTGGGCACGCTGGAAGTCTGCATCGGACAGGCGGGCAGTGAAGACATTAGGTGCCAGTGTTCGTCCCTGCCCCACGGTGAAGGAACGCTCATCAAGTTCGCGCCGCAGGGCGATGGCCAGCTCAAGGGGTTCCACCCGGCCGGAAGACCCTGTGGAGAAGGCACCTCGTACAACTTTTTCGATGCCGCGTTCAACGTTATCGAGTAAGCCCATGTTCGCCTCCTTCCCTATCCTCTGTCCGGACTGTCCGGTTGAATCCGGAGCGTCTCCAAGGCAGGCCAAGGATACAAAGCTCCTCTTCGATACTACTCATCTCTCCCAACAAACAACGTAACGGCTTCACGACGGTTCCCCTGCGGCGAAACGGCCGGGATCTCTGGGGCGGAGGGCTCCTGCCCGTCCGGATCCACGGCTGCTGGGGCCGCAAAATCCGCGTCACGGCGGGGAACTTGGCGTCCCCGGACGGCCGTTTAGGTGTTTGGGGAAATTGTGGGTATGCTTGATTCTGCTGTTCCCGAGGAATTGAGACGCAGAAGGTCGTGAGACTGAATGCACACTTACCGAGGGAAACCATTTTTGCGCGAGTGGCGGAACGGCAGACGCGCTGGCTTCAGGTGCCAGTGTCCGAAAGGGCGTGGGGGTTCAAATCCCCCCTCGCGCACAAACAGAATCACCCCGGTTGAAGAAACCGGGGTGATTTTTTTATGTCCTGGTCCGTGTGCTGTTCCCCGGGCCGGGGGAGCAGCACACGGACCAGGACGCTGGCAGTTAGCCCTGTTTGTTGGCCTGCTGTGCGGCCTGCTCTGCCTTCCTGGCCTTCTTGGCTTCTGCTTCCTTAACGCGCTTGGCTTCGTCGCGGACAGCCGCGAAGCTCGCCCTTTCCTGGACCAGCCATGCCGGCGGTGCGGCCAGCAGTGCGGTGATCTCAGCAGTGGTCAGCGCATCGGTGATGCCCGACCGGGTGAGGCCGCTGATGGAGATGTTGAGTTTCTGGGCCACCACGGGACGGGGATGGGGACCGTTGCGGCGAAGATCAACGAGCCACTGCGGCGGATTGGCCTGGAGCTCGTCGAACTGGGCGCGGGAGATGGGCCCGTCCTGGAACTCCTGCGGCGCTGCGGGCAGATAGATGCCCAGTTTCTTGGCTGCCGTGGCAGGTTTCATGGATTGGGATTTCTCGGAAGTCATCTTTCAAGGATATCCGCCGCAGGCCCGGTCCCGGGTGCACGGGAAGTTCACGGGGGAGTGCAGCCTGCGGGAAAGAAGGAGGACCAGGCTGGGCTAACCTGAAAAGGTGCCTGAAGATGCTTACCCCCGCCAAACCCGCCCGGCTCGTCCGCTGACTGTGGCCTACGTGCCCGGTGTGACGCCCGGAAAATGGATTGGGCGGTGGACCGAGCGCCACGACCGTGAACTGGTCTCCTATCAATGCGGTGAGGACACGGTCTTTGACGAACTGCGCGCCGGTGAAGCGGATGTGGTGTTTGTGCGGGTACCGGAGCAGGGGTTTGTCCGGCCCGCGGACCTGAGCGTGATTGCCCTTTACGAGGAGCGGCCGGTGGTGGCTGCGGCGAAGGATTCGGCCGTTGCTGCCTTTGATGAGCTGGATCTGGCAGATCTGGCCGGTGAGAACCTGCTGGACCTGCGGGATATGGGGAGCACCGACGTCGGAATGGAAGTAGTGGCCTCGGGTGCCGGCCTTTTGATCCTGCCGATGTCCGTTGCGAAGCTGTATTCGCGCCGCGACGTTGTTGCGCGGCCGCTCAGCGGCGTCCCGGCCACGAAGATTGCCGTTGCGTGGCTTGAAGATGCCCAAGATCCCGGTATTGAGGAGTTTGTGGGGATTGTTCGCGGGCGCACGGCGAACAGCTCACGCCAGCCCTCAGTCCAGGAAGAGCAAAAAACCACCGCCCGGCAGCGCACCAAGGAACGGCAGAGCCGGAGCGGGGAGAAGCCGGGATCCGGCGGGAAACCGGCGTCGAAGTCTGCCGGACGCACCGGCGCCAAGGGCGGAGCCGCGGCCAGGGGCGGCACGGCGAAGAAGGGCAGCGGCACCAAGGGCGGCCGGACGCGCCGGAGCCGTTAGGGGAAACCGGTACCTGTTTTGGTTTCTGCCGCTCCGGCGGCAACGCCGGGAGTATTCTTTCGCCCATGCGCGTAAAGATGAGCAGTATCCACGTGATTGATCCGGCCGCCGCTTTTGACTTCTACACCGGCACCCTGGGCTTTGAGCCGCTGATGGTGCTGCCGGAGTACAACCTCTTCATCGTCCAGGCGCCGAATATTCCTGACGGGCCCGGCCTGCTTCTGGAGCCCAGTGACCATCCCGTCGCTGAGGCCTACCGCACCGGCGTCTACGGCATGGGACTGCCCGCGGTGGTGCTGGGAGTTGATGATGTCCAGGCCGAAATGGAGCGCCTCAGTGCATTGGGAGTCCGGTTCACCGGGCCTCCGTCCACGGATGCCATGGGAACCCAGGCCGTGTTCGACGACGGCTGCGGAAACTACATTCAACTCCACCAGGATTAGCCCGGACCGCACCCCGGCGCTCAGGCCGTTAGTGCTCACCCAGCCGCGGCCTGAGCCGGGATTCCTCCAGATCCAGCAGCCGCTGGGCATCAGCGAGGGTACGCGAGGGGAAGTGTCCCTCCCGGCGGGCCTGCAGCAGCGCGTTCCGCTCCGCGTCTACAACGGCACGGCGAAGTTCACGGTACTGCAGCTGGGGGGTGGGTGAAGTGCCGATGCCCAGCGCCTTGACGCGTTCCCACGCGAGTTCGCTGCGCAGGAAGGTGCTCTGGCGCACCCGTTCCACCACGTCCGGGTCCACGTCTGTATCCTGGTCCAGGCACTTGGCCGGGTCTTCCAGAACCTTAAGGCCCGCGTCGCTGATCTGGTCCAGCAATGTGGCCAGATCCCGCTGGTCCTCCGCGGCGTTGCGTCCGCGGACACCCAGCATTTGGATAACCCAGGGCAGGGTCCCGCCCTGCAGCAGCAGGGTCACCACGGCCACCGTGAAGGCGATGAGGACTAGCTGTTCCCGATAGGGAGTGGCTTCCGGCAGGGACTGCGCGGCGGCCAGAGTTACTACGCCGCGCATTCCGGACCAGCCGATGACGACGCCGCCGCGCCAGTCCAGTCCTTCGCTGCGGAGTTGGGCGATGTCCGCCTGGCGCCTTCGGTACAATTCTTCGCCGCGGGTATGGCGGCGCTGGGTGCGGGCGTCGGCCAGTCCTCTTGCCGACATTCTGTCCAGTGCCGTCCGGAAGCGGCTGGTGCGGCGCTCCTGATATCCGACCTTGGCGCGCAGGAACAGGATGAGTGGGCCCATCCACGCGAAGCGAATCACGATCAGCAGCGCGGTGACAGCCAAGCCGATCATTACCGCTTCCCGGACGGTCAGCAGCGCGGGATCGACGTTTTCAACCAGATAGCGGATCTCGAGCCCCATCAGCAGGAAGACGCCGTTTTCCAGCAGGAACTGGACCGTGTGCCAATTGACGCTGTCATTGATCCGGGCCTGTGCGCTGAAAGCTGCTCCCGCGCGGTGGCCCGTGTACAGCCCGGCCACCACCACGGCCAGAACGCCGGAAGCTCCGAGCTCCTCCGCGGGAATGAAAGCAAGGAAAGGAACCACAAAGGAAATAGCGGTGTCCAGCACGGGATCATGGAGCTTGGAACGGATGAACACCGTAACGAATCCCACCAGCAGGCCCACGACGACGGCGGCCACCACGGCAAAGCCAAAGTCCGCGACACCGTCCCAGACGCTGGCCAAGCCACCGGCGCTGGCCGCGATAGCGGAGCGCAGCAGAACCAGCGCGGTGGCGTCATTGACCAGTCCCTCGCCTTCCAAAACCGTTACCAGCCGCGGCGGCAGGCCGAGTTTCTTGCCGATTGAAGTGGCGGCTACGGCGTCCGGCGGACTTACCACGGCACCCAGCGCGACGGCGGCGGCGAAGTTTAGATTCGGCAGCAGAATGTACAGCAGCAACCCTGTTGCGAAGGCGGAGAACAGGACCAAAAACACCGACAGGCTGGAAATGGCACCGAAGTTGCGCCGGAA
Organism: Arthrobacter sp. 9E16; assembly: GCF_002929435.1. NCBI lineage: Bacteria > Bacillati > Actinomycetota > Actinomycetes > Micrococcales > Micrococcaceae > Arthrobacter > Arthrobacter sp. 9E16. The sequence continues at coordinate 1,203,829 of NZ_PJIU01000001.1, forward strand.
ATCCACCACCGGAACGTTGACCGCTGCCGCATAGAGCAGCGGGGGCAGCACACCCATCAGGATGACGTCATGCGGCACCGTAAACGTGGGCAGCCCCGGCAGATAGGACAGTCCCAGCCCGACCACCACCAGGATCAAGGGCGCGGCAATGCCCAGGCGCTTGGAGAAGGCGGCGACGGTGACTATGAGAGCCACGCCGATGACAGCTAACAGGGCTAGTTCCACAACCTCCATTATCGTTCACAGGAGCGAACTATTCTAACGGCAGGCTGTTGGCCCGGTCCGGTGTTTTATGCAGATGCCCACTGGGCCAGGGCAAAGAAAGCGGCGTGGACCACTCCGTACATGGCGTACACGGTCACCGGAACCATCAGGGCCCATTCCCGCCAGGACCCGGCGGCGCCGATCAGGGGCAGTGACATGCAGCCGCTGCTCCGCCAGAGCTTGTTGAGCACGGGGATGCCGGCCAGAGAGCGTGGGCGCTTGATCCGCAGCGGCCACAGAATCATGACACCCTGATGGGTCAGCAGGTCCCCGAGGATGTGCACGGCGACACCCAGTCCGACGGCGACGGGCAGCCAGTCATTGTTTTCCGGCGCGTAGACGGCGATGAAGGCGGACAAGGACAGTGCCAGCAGCCAGCTGCGGGCAGGACCGCCCGCAATTTTTAGCGCTTTCAGGGCAAAGCCCATGAGCAGCACCGACAGCAGGCCCGCACCCACCGCCACCGATCCGAACAACGGCACGTCGGCGGTGACCTTGCCCAGCGCGGTGGACAGGGCCACGAACACGGCAAGGCCCAGCAGGGAGTGCGTGCCGCGCCGGTGCCCGCCGCTGATCTGTTCAGTGATCCGGGCCAGGATCTTCGTGACCGGCGGCAGGGAATGGGCAATGGTTCCGCTGTGGTGATCCAAATCCGGAAGCAGGGCGGCACCGGCGGTAAGCAGTGCGCCCGTGACCACGCCCAGCGGCGTAACCGGATACCAGCCGAGGGCGTGCGGTGCGGTTGAAGCGACGGCAATCCAGGCTGCGGCGCCGGATGCTGCGTGATGACCACCCATCATGGTGCGTGGGGTCCTTCCCTAGGGCGGTGTGAAGCACCGAAAACTTTCGTAACTTCTCATGTTTTCATGCACCACTGACACTCGAGGCACAGGGGCATCAAGAGCCCTCGGGGAACGACGACGGCGGGGCACCCGCGAAGGTGCCCCGCCGTCGTCGTCGTTTCGCCGGTTAGGCCAGCGAAGCCAGTCCGAAGGCCAGCGCTGCCAGGGCGAAGCCCATGATGCCGATCAGCGTTTCCAGCACGGTCCACGTCTTCAGTGTGGTTTTCACATCCATGCCCATGAAGCGCCCCACCAGCCAGAAACCGGAGTCGTTGACGTGGCTGACCACCACGGAGCCGGCGGCAACGGCCACGACCATGGCCGCGGTCTGGACGGTGTTGTAGCCGGATTCCAGCACGCCGGGAGCAATCAGGGCGGCTGCAGTGGTCAGGGCGACCGTGGCCGAGCCCTGGGCGATGCGGAGGATTGCGGCGATCAGGAAGCCGGCCAGGATCAGCGGGACACCGAGGTCGCTGAGGACATCGCCCAGTGCGGCACCGATGCCGGAGGTGCGCAGGACGCCGCCGAACATGCCGCCGGCGCCGGTGATCAGGATGACCGAGCAGACCGGGCCCAGAGCTGATTCGAGTACTTTTTCGATGGCGGTCTTGGATTCGCCGCGCCGGGTGCCCAGGACCACGCAGGCCACGAGGAGGGAGATGAGCAGTGCCACCGGCGTTTCGCCCAGGGTGCGCAGGAACGCGAACCAGGACTGCTCGGCGGCTTCGGCGGAGACTACTCCGGCCGAGGCCAGGGTGTTCAGTCCGGTGTTCAGGAAGATAAGGATCAGGGGCAGCAGCAGCACGGCCACCACGGTGCCGAACTTCGGCGGGTTCTTGATCTCGTCGTCGTCGATCTCACCGAGCACGGCAGGCACCGGCAGGACGAACTTTTTGCCGGCCCAGAGGCCGAACAGGTAGGAGGTGAGGTACCAGGTGGGCAGGGCAATAATGAGGCCGAGGATCAGGACGGCGCCGATGTTGGCTTCAAAGAACCCGGAGGCGGTGACGGGGCCGGGGTGCGGGGGTACAAAGACGTGCATGACAGAGAAGGCGCCGGCTGCGGGCAGGCCGTAGCGGAGTACGCCGCCGCCGAGCCGCCGTGCCACCGAGAAGATCACGGGGAGCATGACCACAAGGCCGGCGTCAAAGAAGATCGGGAAGCCGAAAATCAGTGAGGCGACGCCCAGGGCAAAGGGAGCACGCTTCTCGCCGAAGATCCGGATCATGGTGTCGGCCAGGACCTTGGCGCCGCCGCTGGTTTCCACCAGCCGGCCCAGCATGGCACCCAGGCCCACGAGCAGGGCGACTGTGGCCAGTGTTGATCCGAAGCTGCCGGTCAGTACGGTGACAACGCTGCCGGTGGGGATTCCGGTGGCGAAAGCAGTCAGCAGGCTGACCAGGATCAGGGACACGAAGGCGTGCAGGCGCAGCTTCAGAATCAGGAACAGCAGCAGTGCAATGGCTCCGCCGGCGATCAGGAGGAGGGGGCCCGCACCGAGGGTTTGGGACCAGCCTTCAATTGTCATGGGTTTAGCTCCGTTACTAAATGAGTGACTGTTGGAAGTGGCTGCGGCGCAAATGTGCCGGAGCGGGGAGGGGGAGGCGGGGTCAGTTCGCGGGCAGGTCAAGCCTGTCGAGGATGTCTGCTGCGATCTCTGCAGGTGAGTGGAGGATGTCGATGACAATCCCGGGTTCGTCCTCGGACAGCGGTTCCAGGGTGTTGATCTGGGAAGGCAGCAGTGACGCGGGCATGAAATGGCCGCTGCGGGTCTTCATCCGCTCACGCAGTACCTCGGCGTCGCCGTTGAGGTGGACAAAGTGCAGCTGTCCGGAAGCGGAGGCCAGGACGTCCCGGTACGCACGCTTCAGCGCGGAACAGGTGACGATGGTGGACCGTCCGTTTTCTGCCTGGGTGTCCATCCAGTTCCGAATGGAATCCAGCCAGGGCCAGCGGTCCTCGTCGGTCAGGGGGGTGCCGGACGCCATCTTGGCAATGTTGGCTTCGGAATGGAATTCGTCCGCTTCAGCCGCAATCCAGCCCAAATGCTCCGAAAGGAGAGTGGAGATGGTGGTCTTGCCTGAACCGGACACACCCATAATGACCAGGTGCTGCGGGGCGGGGCTCATATTTCTCCTTGGACGCCGTTGTCGCCGGAAGCGGGCTGGCCCCCTCCGAAGTGATCTGCAGGACAAAGGTATCACCATATAAGTGATTGATAACACCAATGCCACGTTAGGCTGGTTCAGCGCAGATTTCGGGTCACTGCCGTTGAAGGACACGCTTTAGTGGCATTGCGGAACCCGGTTCGGAAAACCGAATCAACATTGCACGTTTGAAAGTCAGGGGAACAGCGTGGACATCAGGGAGCCTCCGCGGGCGGCGGCAGCGGTCCTGAACGGGGCCATAATCGATGCCATCGGAGCGGATGTCGTGGCCGGAACGCTTCAACCCGGAGACCGGCTGACCTTGGAGGGGCTGCAGGAGGAATTTGGTGTCTCGCGGACCGTGGTGCGGGACTGTATGCGGATCCTCGAGTCCATGAATCTGGTGTATTCCAAACGCCGCATTGGCATTGTGGTCCAAGACCCGTCCCACTGGAATGTTTTTGATTCGCGCATTATCCGGTGGCGTTTGAGCGGCCCGGGCAGGGACGGCCAGTTCCGGACACTGACGGAACTGCGGGTGGCGGTGGAGCCCATGGCGGCCGCCGGCGCTGCCCGGCATGCCGGGGAAACGGAGCGGTCCGCGCTGGTGGAACTGGCGGCACGCATGCGGGTGCTGGGGGAAGCGGGCGAGCTGGAAGAGTTTCTCGCCGCCGACATTGCCTTCCACACCCTGTTGCTGCGCTCCAGCGGAAACGAAATGTTCGCTTCCCTTGACGAGGTGGTCGCGGAAGTCCTGACCGGGCGCACTCACCAGGGCCGCATGCCCAACCATCCGCGCGAGGTGGCTCTGCGGGGCCACGAGCTTGTGGCCGGGGCAGTGGCCATCGGTGACGCGGATGAGGCGATGAAGCAGATGGCGGAGCTGCTGGAGGAGGTCCGGACGGCAGTGGCCTAAGCCTGCCCGGGCTCGGCATTCGTGCGGGGAAAGGCGCGGCAAACAGCAGCGGCCGGCTCCTCCCGGAGGGAAGAGCCGGCCGCCGGGGTGCCGGTGCTAGACGGTCGGCTGGGTATTTGCGTCTTCGGGGGTAACCACTTTGGCAGTGGGCAGGACGTTTTCCGCATTGACCATCCAGGCGTACTGCTCGAGCTTGCCGATGAAGCCGTGCAGGATGTCAGCGGTGGTGGGGTCTTCCTCGTCCACCTGGTCGTGCACCTCACGCATGGTGCCCACGGCCGCGTTCAGCATGGCGACCGTCAGGGTGACGGTGTCCTTGGTGTCCACGAGACCTGCGGGGAACGGGGCAAGCGAGGTGCCTTCGGCCACTGCAACACTCCGGCCGTCGGGGATGGCTCCCAGCGCGCGCATGCGCTCGGCCAGTTCATCTGCGAAGAGCCGGGCGTCTTCGATGATTTCATCGAGCTGCAGGTGAAGGTCGCGGAAGTTCTTGCCCACAACGTTCCAGTGTGCCTGCTTGCCCTGCAGGTGCAGCTCAATGAGGTCTACGAGGACGGCCTGCAGATTGGTGGTCAGTTCTTTGGATGCCTTCACGTTTCCTCCAATGTTGACGAAATCTGTTGACGAAGGACGGCTGTGTTCTCCCGGGTTTCCGGTGTGGAGCCCCGGCCGCAGCCGCCAACCTAAGTAAGCTTACCTTCTCCTTGAAGTCGGTGTGTCCGTTCGGTAGCGTGAAGGGCCCGAAGCGGAATTTTCGCTTCCAACCGGCACGATCCGCCTACCGTAGGGACCTCCATGACCACCGTAGAAGAGTCCATTGACGTTGCAGTTCCCGTGTCCACGGCTTACAACCAGTGGACCCAGTTTGAATCATTTCCCCAGTTTATGAGCGGAGTGGAATCCATTACCCAGACTTCGGAAACCAACAACCATTGGGTAACGAAGATCGGCGGAGTGGAGCGGGTTTTCGACACGGAAATCACCGAACAGCATCCGGACGAGCGGGTCGCCTGGAAGAGCACGGACGGAACCACACACGCCGGGGTGGTGACCTTTCACCGGCTTGGAGACGAGGAAACCCGGGTGACCGTTCAGCTGGACTGGGATCCGGAAACCTTCATTGAGAAAGTGGGCTCCGTGGTCGGAGCAGATGACCGGCAGGTCAAGTCAGATCTGAAGGCTTTCAAGGAATTTATTGAGTCTCAGGGTGCTGCCACAGGTTCCTGGCGGGGCAACGTCGACGCCCCTCCCACGGCGCCCGATGCACCTGTCACCTCGACCTCTCCCCTGGCAGCGGCGCCTGAGGCGGATCCCGCCATGGACGATCCGGAATCAGGCGGTCCGCGGGCAGGGCTCTAGTTTCACCGTCCGGGGGTTGGCGGATCAGTCGCGGTCCAGCCCCCGGATCAGCCGCGGTCCAGCCCCCGGACCGCTGGGCCTTCCAGCAGCTTGCCGTCCGCTGTAAACCGTGAACCGTGCAGCGGGCAGTCCCAGGATGCCTCGGCGTCGTTCCAGGCAAGCACGCCGCCCAGATGCGGGCAAACCGCAGAGACCCTGGATATTTCGCCGTCCACGGTGCAGATACCCACAGGCCGCAGATTCTTGCGCACAACCTTTCCCTGGCCCTCGGGCGGGGCGGATTCGTCCGCCCCGGCCAGCGATGACGCCCAGCCGGCCAGCATTTCAAGCCCCACTTCGGCGTTGTCCCGCACGGAGGTAAGAACATCGCGGGAGGAAAGTTTCGGCTGGTACCAGTTAAGAGCCCCGTCGCCCTCCGCCGCAGGGGCAATGGCCTGGCTCAGTGCAAGGGCGGCGGCCACTGCGTTGGTCATGCCCCATTTGTTGAAACCGGTCGCCGCGAAAATGCTGCCGTCACCAAAAGGAACCTGCCCCACATAGGGCACTCCGGAGGCGGGCTCATAGTCTTGGGCGGACCACGCATAAATGGGATCCGCCACCGCAAAATGATGTGTGGTCCACCGTGACAGGTCCTCCACCAGCGACTGCGGATGCGGATGGCGTCCGACGGCGTGGCCGTTCCCGCCGGAAATGAGGTAATCCGTTCCGCCGGCACGGGCCGTACGCAGGGACCGTGAAGGGGAGTCAACGGACAAGTACATTCCCTGCGGCACCGCTCCGCGGATCGGATGGGCCATTGCGTAGGAACGCAGCGGCAGGAGCCTCGCGAAATAACCGCCGCGGTCCAGGATTGGTATTCCGGTGGCCAGCACCAGATGGCGTGCTGACACGGAACCGGAGGGAGTCAGGACACGGACCCGATTGTCCGCCGCCTTGCCTGCTCCGGTGACCCGGATCCCCTGGACCAGGGTCCCTCCCGCCGCCCGCAGTTCCGCAGCCAGTGCTGCCAGCGCCTGCAAGGGATGGATCTGTGCCTGTCCGGGCAGTTCCAGGGCTCTGGAGACTTCAAACGGCAGTTCGGTTTCCAGTGTCATCTGCGGTGACAAGCCGGCCGCTGTGGCGGCTGAAAACTCAGCCTCCAAGCTCTGCCGGCCCTTCTCGCTGAGGGCATAGGTGTAGGCGGTGCGGATGTCGTGGTCCACCCCATGATCGCGGCAGAAACGGAGCAGCCAGTCCTGGCCTGCCCGGTTGGCGTTCACATAGTCGCGGACGGCGTCGGCTCCTTGGTGGGAGGCGATGGTGGACAGCTGAACACCTTGGAGCAGGGAGACCTTTGCCGTGGTGTTCCCCGAGGTCACCGCTCCAACCTGCCGGGCCTCCAGCACCGCAACCTTCTGGCCGCGGCGGGCCAGCAGCAACGCAGCCGCAAGTCCGGTCAGGCCGGCTCCGGCCACCACGACGTCATATTCCGCAGAGGGAATAAACGGGTCGGAGGGGACGGGCGGGGCAGTGGACAGCCAGAGACTTTCCATGGTCAGGCCTCCATCCAGTCGGTGGAGACAATGTGCGAGCCGCCCTGCGGCCCCATCTGCAGCATCCCGCCGTCAACGGGCCAGGAGGCACCGGTGACGTAGCTGGCGGCCGGGGAGGCAAGAAAGGCGACAACGGCGGCGATCTCGCGGGCGTCGCCGGGCCTGCCCAGTGGTATGCCGGGACGCTCCGCCCGGTGCGGGTCCTCGTCATGCTGGTCCGTCATGGGGGTGGCGATTTCGCCGGGAGCCACCGAGTTTACGGTGATCCCGTACCGGCCAAGTTCAAGGGCCATGACCTTCATGAGGCCGCCCAGCCCGTGCTTGGATGCCGTGTAGGCCGCCGATCCCACCCGCGGCTGGGTTTCGTGAACGCTGGTCACGGCGATCAGGCGCCCTTCCCGACCTGACGCCACCATTTTTTTGGCGGCGTGCTGCAGGCAGACAAAGGCTCCGTTGAGGTTGGTGTTCAGGGTGTCGATCCAGGTGGGAAAGTCCAGCTCGAGGAAGGGTTTGCCGTCCCCGGTGCCGGCGTTGTTGACGAACACGTCCAGTGATCCCAGCTCCGCCGCAAGGTGGTCAATGACCTGCCCGCAACCCGGAAGGTCCGTGGTGTCCAGCCGTGCTGTGACCGACTTTCGGCCGAGGGCGCGCACTTCCTCCGATGTCTCCCTGGCCCCCTGCTCATCGGTGTGCCAGGTGATGCCCACATCCATTCCTGCTGCTGCGAGGGCCACCGCGGTGGCCCTGCCGATTCCGGAGTCGGAGCCCGTGACGATTGCGGTGCGAGGAGCGAAAACCATGATGGGTGAGCCCTTTCGGTGCCGGTCAGTTCAGGATGCTAAGCATGCTTCCCATGATCTGGTGATTGTGCAACAGTTGAGGAATTATTCGCTCCGGGGGATACGCGTTGAGCACTAGCCGGCCGCGGCCGGCAACACATGTCGCCAAGGCATAAAAGGAGTTTCCAATGTCCTATCCCATCCGCGGCAGGTCACTCCGCCGCACCAATGCACAGCGAGCCTCCTGGTATTTCGGCATTATCTTCATCCTGATCGGTGTTCTGGGCTTCGTTCCCGGAATCACCTCCAACTACGACGTCCTTTATCTTTCAGGGTTTGAATCCGAAGCACTGCTTCTGGGCGTTTTCCAAGTGTCCATACTGCACAACATCGTCCACCTGCTGTTCGGGTTTCTCGGACTGATCATGGCCCGAACCAACAAACTGGCCCGGATCTACCTCATTGGCGGCGGCATCGTCTATCTTCTGCTGTTCCTTTACGGACTCATCGTGCCGCACCACTCCGAAGGGAATTTTGTTCCCGTGAACTCTGCGGACAACTGGCTCCACCTGATCCTGGGGGTCGCCATGGTGGGACTGGGCCTGCTGTTCGGCTCACGTTCCGTTCCTGGGCGTACCTCTCCGGCCTAGCCGTTCGGGAACGTTCACCCGGGGCGAAGAAGAGGAATCCCGTTCCTGAAACTGGCAGACTGGGGACAAACCTCTACAACGCACCATGGACAGGCTGGAAACCGTTCCTGGGAGTAAGGAAACGGTGGACATCACAGCCAACCCCGCAGCCGAGCAGGCTTTCGGATCACAGGAGGTGCCGGACCTTCCGGACCTCGCCCGAAAAGCGTCGGCAGTCCACGGCAGCGCCGACGCCGGGCTGCGTCTGGCCCGCGACATTGCAGTAGCTGCCCCGTTCCCCGGTCAGGGGCGGACCAAAACGCTGTGGTCCATCCTCGCCACCGTTGCTGCAGCCGACCTCACGGCTGCCCGGTCAATAGAGCCGCACCTGGATGCCCTGGCCATCCTGGACCAGGCCGGAATCAGCGCTGAGCCCGGAACCTGGGGAGTATTTGCCGCCGAAGGGCCCGGCATGGCCGTCACGGCTACCCCTGGCCCGGATGGATGGGAGCTGTCCGGGCGCAAGCCCTGGTGTTCCCTCGCAGCCCGCCTCGACCACGCTGTGGTTACCGCCCACACCGGCAACGGCCGCCGTCGCGCTTTCGCCGTGGACCTGCGTCAACCGGCGGTGACACCCGTGCCGGAAACATGGGTGAGCCGGGGACTGGCCGATGTCGACAGCGGACCGGTGGATTTCCAGCGTGCATCCGCCCGCCCCGTGGGTGCAGACAACTGGTACCTCGAGCGGCCCGGCTTTGCCTGGGGCGGAATGGGAGTGGCGGCCTGCTGGTACGGGGGAGCAGCAGCAGTGGCCCGGCGCATGTTCCGGGCTGCCGCGGAACGCGAACCGGACCAGATTGCCCATTCGCTGCTCGGCAAGGCTGACGCCCGGCTGCAGGCAGCCCGCGCCGTGCTGGACGACGCCGCCGCCCGGGTCGACGCCGGTGACGCTGGCGGTCGCGACGGCGCCATGCTGGCGCAGCGGGTCCGGGGCATCGTGGCCGATGCCGCGGAAGAGGTCCTCACGCTGGCGGACCACGGACTGGGTCCTGGGCCGCTGGCGCTGGAAGAAGATCACGCCCGGCGCACCGCAGACCTTCGGATTTACCTTCGTCAGCACCACGCGGAGCGCGACTACGCCGCCCTGGGCCGGTCGTTGCTGCAGGGCGGGGAGATCCCGTGGTGAGCTTCAGCCACCTGGACGACTCCGTCCCCGAAGCCCGGTGGCTTTCAGCGGTTGAAGGCCGCAGCTACCTTGACCCGGCCCGGCTCTGGCCGCACGGAACCGGCCGGCTCGTGGTCCTGGCCGCCCATCCGGATGATGAAACCCTCGGAGCCGGCGGACTCATCGCGCTGACGGCTGCCCGCGGTATCGCCGTCGACGTGGTGGTGGCAACGGCCGGCGAGGCTTCCCATCCGGACTCTCCCACTTTCTCTGCCGAGCAGCTGGCACGCGTCCGGCGGGTTGAACTGCGCGACGCCGTCGCACTTCTGGCGCCCGGGGCCACCGTGCACTTCCTGGACCTGCCCGACGGCGGACTGGCCCGGCACCGGAGCGAACTCGACGCCGCGCTGGCTGCCATCGTGGGCTCCGCCGCTAAGGAAAACACGGTTCTGGCCGCGCCCTGGCGCAGCGACGGACACACCGACCATGACACCGCCGGGCAGGCGGCGGCCGCCCTTGCCCGAACCATGGGCCTTCCGCTGCTGGAATATCCGATATGGCTGTGGCATTGGGGCCAGCCGGGAGATGTCCCGGAAAACCTGGTGCTGCTGCCTCTCGGTGACGCTGCTGCCGCCAAGAAACGGGCGATGGACGCGCATGTCACCCAGGTGCGGCCCCTCTCGCCGGCACCTGGAGACGAAGCGCTGCTCAGCCCTGCCGTTCTGGCCCACTTTGAACGCAGCTTTGAATCGTTTGCGCTGTCCACCCCGCGACCGCCCCGCGAAGTCTTTGAGGATCTGTATCAGAGCAGCTCTGATCCCTGGCACTTTGAGGACAGTTTCTACGAGCACCGCAAACGCGCGCTGTGTCTGGCCATGCTTCCGCGACCGCAATTCTCAGCGGTTTTTGAACCCGGCTGTTCCATCGGGGTTTTCACCCGGGAACTGGCGGGCCGCGCTGATGCCGTGCTGGCGACGGACATCAGCGACCGTGCACTCGAACTGGCCCGGCAGCGGCTGGCATCGGCCGGCCACGTGCGCATGGAACAGGGGACCGTGCCGGAAGACTGGCCCCCGGGCCGCTATGACCTGGTGGTTGTTTCGGAGATCGGGTATTTCCTCCAGCACAGTGCGCTCGAGGAACTCATCGAGCGCACCAGTGAATCCCTGACGGACGACGGCGTGGTCCTGCTGTGTCACTGGCGCCATCCAAACGAGGGCTGGGAGCTGACCGGCGACCAGGTCCACGAAGCTTTCCGGGCACGGAGCGGCCTGCAGATCATCGCGGAACACCGAGAGCAGGACTTCCGAATTGACGTGCTGGCCCGCACTGAGGCGCCTTAGCGGATGCCCGCACCCGAACATTTGGCCGTTGTGATTCCGGCCCGCAACGAAGAGCAGCTCCTGCCCGAGTCCCTGGCATCGGTGGGTGCTGCCATGCGCGCGGCGGCGGAACAGTGCGGCATCGGGGCTTCGGTCACGGTGGTGCTCGATTCCTGCACGGACGGATCTGCGGATGTGGTGGCCGGGCTGCAGTCCCGGTGGGCTTCGGAGCTGGACCTGAGGATGGTGGCCGGTTCCTTCGGCCTGGTCGGCGCTGCCCGGGCAGCCGGCATTGCCGCCCTTCCGCAGCGGTCCGGACTCTGGATTTCCTCCACCGACGCCGACACGGTGGTTCGGCCGGACTGGCTCATCCGACAGTATCGGCTTGCCGCCGTTGGCTACGGCCTGGTCCTGGGCACCGTGGTTCCCGCTGCGGCGGATCTCAGTGCTGCGGAGCTGGCGGAGTGGCAGGGACAGCATGTTCTGGCCGAGGGGCACCCCTACATCCACGGCGCGAATCTGGGGTTCTCCCTGACGGCGTATCTCCGTGCGGGCGGGTTTGCCGCGCTGGCCGCCCATGAGGATGTGGATCTGGTGGCCCGGATCAAGGACACGGGCACACCGTGGATTGCCACCGACCAAACCCGGGTTGTTACCTCCGGTCGCAGGGACGGCCGTGCCCCCGACGGGTTTTCCCGGTTCCTGAGACAGCTGCTCCCGCGCTGACGCTCCCCTCGCCGGGCATCTGCCAATGCGCCCGTGATGTCTATCCTCCCCAACGTTATGGTCACCGGTCGGCCGGATGGTTAGCGTAGGGACATGGACGTTACCGAAATTCAGCACCGCATTTCAGAACTCGTGGAGAAGGAACAGGGGCTGCGGGATTCCCAGGCCGACGATCACCCCGAAGATCGGCTGGAGCAGCTGCGCCTGCTTGAAGAGCAGCTGGACCAGTGCTGGGACCTGCTGCGGCAGCGCCGCGCCCGTCTGGACGCCGGGGAAAACCCGGACGACGCGACGGTGCGGCCGGTGGGGGAAGTGGAAGGTTACCGGCAATAGCCCCGGCAAGAACCCACAGCCGAGCCACCCGTTAGCGGCGGGGCAGGACCTCGCGGGCCAGGGCGGCCATGCCCAGTGTGCGGCGGAACGGGCTGTTCCCCCGTGCTGCCTCCAGCGATGCCCAGAGGATCAGGGAAACTTTGCTGAGGGACCCCAGAACTTGCTGATACTTCGGTGTCAGGGCCATCATGGATGCCGCGCCGAGACCTGCCCACGCGAGGACGGGCAGGTTGGGGACCTCGACAATTCGGATGCGTCCGTTGCGGTCCCGGAAAAAGTTTGTCAGCGCCATGGTTTAGGCACCCTTCCTGGTTTTGGCCGGAGCCTTGCGTGCGGGTTTCTTTTCCGCAGGCTTGGCGTCATCTTTTTGAATGCGGGTAGAGGAACGCGTTCCGGAATCTGAGGGCTTGGACCCTGACCCGGATGATTTCTTGTCGCGGTTTTTTTCCACGCTGCGCCGCAGGGCTTCCATGAGGTCCAGGACTTTCCCGCCCTCCTCTTCGGTTTCGGTCCCGAAAGTCTCTTCGGTATCCAAGGCTTCGCCCTTTTCCAGTTTTGCTTCGATCAGCGTTTTCAGCTGCTCCTGATAGTCGTCAGTGAACTCGGCGGGGTTGAAGTCCGAGCTGAAGGATTCCACCAGGGTTGAAGACATCTCCAGTTCCTTGGCACTGATCCGGACTTTCTCATCCAATGACGGGAAAGCAGCTTCCCGGACTTCGTCCTCCCAGAGCAGGGTTTGCAGGGTCAGCACGTCGCCGCGGACCCTCAGCGCACCCAGCCTGCTCTTCTGCCGGAGCGAAAACTGCACGATGGCCGTGCGGTCAGTGTCCTCCAGCGTCCGGCGCAGCAGCACATAGGACTTCGTCGATTTCGAATCGGGTTCCAGATAGTACGTCTTATCGAAGAGGATGGGGTCCACCTGCTCGCTGGGCACAAATTCGACGACGTCGATCTCCCGGCTCTTCTCCACCGGCAGGGAGGCCAGTTCCTCATCGCTGAGGACCACCGTTTGCTCGCCGTCGTCGTATGCCTTGGCAATGTCCTTGTATTCCACTACCTCGCCGCAGATTTCGCAGCGGCGCTGGTAGCGAATGCGTCCGCCGTCCTTCTCATGGACCTGGTGCAGGCTGACGTCGTGGTTCTCGGTGGCGGCATAAACCTTCACCGGCACATTGACCAGCCCAAAGGCTATGGCACCCTTCCAAATGGCTCTCATGTCTCCCAGTGAACACCAACCCGGGGGCCTCGACCAGAGTGCCGCGGAGCGCTCAGCCCAGCTTTAATTCGGTTCCGATGGCCCGGTATACGTCGGGATTGGCAAAATAGGCACTGTGCGAACCGGGAAACGGCTCTCCGGACTGAACTTCCTGATCGATGATCCGGTCACCGCGTCCGGCAAAGACCCGTTCGCTGCAGAAGGACAGCAGATCACGTTCATCCCAAAAGTTGAGCCAGGGTGCCGGCAGCGTACCCGGTCCGCCCGGGGCCAAATGTGCGAGTCCGCCCAGCAGATAGAGCCAGGGACTTTGGGAACCGGCGGTGACGAGCAGGTCCAGCCGAATGCCTTCAGCTTTCCACCCGGGATCGGAGACCAGGTCCACTGCGGCCACCCCGCCGAGGCTGTGGCCGAAGAGGACCACGGGGGCGTCCTGGTTCGCCATCCGGAGGGCATGCGTGACGGCGGTGCGGGCCTCGGCGCCCCGGCGCAGGTAGTAGATGATGCTGCGGGAAAAATCCGATGCTGCATCTGTCAGCGTCACGCGGCGGCGGATTGCGACGTCGGTGATCAGGTTCAGGGTTAGCCGCTCCAGGCTGCTGCCCAGCAGGTTTTCTTCCGCGGCGTTGACTGCGGCAACATTGTTCTCCTCTGTTCCGGTTTGGACTCCGGATGCAGCGGTGTCCGGGAGGCGGTGGAGCGGCGGAGCATTGAGAAGATCCAACCCGGCCAAGGCCAACCCGCGTTCCGCTGAGGTGAGTTCCGTCGGGGTCGCGGCCGTTGCCGGCTGGTAACGCGGCGGGAGCGCGGAAACCACGCTGATGTCCGGGGCGGCACCGGCTGCCCACGCAACATCCAGGACAGCATAGCCTTCCAGCGCCGGATCCCGGGCAAGCATCCAGCGAATGGTTTCGGCGGGGACAGGATCAGGATTGCCGGTGCCCTGCAGGAAAACCAGGGTGCCTGCGGCATCAGGAGCTGCGGGGAACAAGTTGGCCTCTCTGGGGTTGGCGTTGGCACATGGTCAGAGCGCCACTCTCACACCTCTGGGTGCGGACCGCCAGAGCCGGACCGCAAAACCACGCCCTGCCGGGTGTGTGCAGGTTTGCCAGGGCGGATAATGGAACCCGCAACGGAGGGAGCGGCTGTGGGCAGGGAAGCATCAACCGGCGGGGAAGCAGCAGGGCGGTCCGAACTGACCGTGGGCCAGATGGCTGAACGCAGCGGGGTGAGTGTTTCAGCCCTGCACTTCTATGAGCGGCAGGGGCTGATCAGCAGCCGCCGAACCGCGGGGAACCAGCGCCGATTCGACCGCTCGGTCCTGCGCCGGGTAGCAGTCATCCGCGCGGCGCAGCGTGCAGGCATTCCGCTGTCCGCCATTGCACGGGCACTGGATGAACTGCCCAAGGACGCCGTGCCGGACCAGAGTGACTGGCAGAGGCTGTCCTCTGCCTGGCGCCAGGACCTGGACGCGCGGATCCATTCCCTCGAGGCTCTGCGGGACCGGCTCGGCGGATGCATCGGGTGCGGCTGCCTCTCGCTGGCCGAATGCCGCTTCGTCAATCCAGACGATGCGTCAGCCGACCGGGGAACCGGCGCCCGCGCCTTCGAGTTTTAGCGGGCGGCCCGACGGCGGGTACCGGCCGCCGATTTGACCTCAACCATAGTTGAGGTTCTAGCGTTGACTCATGCTGACAGACCATTTCAAGGACGCCTTCCGCGCCCATCCGGCCGGAGTTGCCGTTATTACCGCGTATGGCGACGCCGGGCCGGTCGGATTGACTGCTTCGTCCGTGTCCTCCGTCTCCGCAGACCCGCCCATTCTGGTCTTCTCACTGGCGTCAGCTCAGGGATCAGCCGGTGTCATTGCCGCCGCTGACACCGTGGTGGTGCATCTCCTGGGGGCACGCAACGCTCCGCTGGCCTCTCTGTTTTCCCGGCCCGGAACGGACAGGTTCACCCCGGAACTGGCCTGGGAGAATCTGCCCACCGGCGAGCCGCTTCTCATGGATGCACCGCATGCCCTGCGTGCCCGCGTCCTGAGCCGCACCGCTGTCGGATCCTCTGTGCTGGTGACTGCGGAGGTCCTGAACATTCTTGCCTCCGGCGAGCCGGATGCCCCGCTGGTCTATCACAACCGCACCTACCACCGCCTGGGGTCCCACTCCGCGTTGTGAGCACGGCTTCCCGGTCGACAGGACACGCGGGCCCAGGGCGGCCCGTGGCTGCAGCCGGGTTTGCTGGAAAGATGGGAGGAATACCCATCATCAACTGAAACGGGAACACCATGGCCACGAAGAAATCCCTCAAGGACCTCACCAGCCGGCAGAAGAAGCTGGTGGGCGTTTCCGCCACCGTGCAGTTTGCTCTCGCCGGCCTGGCACTGGCGGACATCTGGCGCGGACCCGCTTCCGAAGTCCGCGGTTCCCGGGCGCTGTGGTCCGCAGCCTGCGCCGTGAACTTCATCGGCCCGCTGTCCTACTTCATCTTCGGCCGGCGCAAGTAGGCGTGGCTCCGGCAGGCCGGCGCCCGCCCGTCCGCAAATCCGGATCCGGAAAAACCAAGCAACCTGCTGTGGACCCCGTTTCGCTGCAGGGTCTTGAAGAAGCACCGGCGCCGGAAGACGCCGGCACCTTTGAAGGCCTGCGTTTTGACGGGGAGTCCTTCGACGGCACGGATCTGCAGGGCAGCACCTTTTTGGAGTGCGAGTTCAGTGCGGTGTCCATGACGGACACCGCGCTGCGCGGCGTCCGGTTCCTGGAATGCCGGTCCTCCGGCCTGTATGCACCGGTGTTCCGTGCTCCGCGGGCCACCTTCCGCGACGTGGTCCTGGAGGGCAGCCGGCTTGGATCGGCGGAACTGTATGACAACGGCTGGAACTCCGTGCACGTGGACGGCGGCAAACTGGATTATGTGAACCTGCGCAACTCCAGGCTCACCGACGTCCTGATCACCGGCTGCACCATCGAGGAACTAGACCTGGACGGCGTCCACGCCACCCGGATGGCCTTCCGCGACTGCCGGATCGGTGCCCTGAGCCTCACTGGAGCGGTGCTGCAGGACGTGGACCTGCGCAGCACACAGCTGCGGTCCATCACGCACCTGGCCGGACTGCACGGCGCCACGATCGATGACGGGCAGCTGATGATGCTGGCCCCGCTGCTGGCCGCCAACATCGGGCTGCGCGTGGAGGGCTGACTCAGCTTTCCTGGGCGAGCTTGGACGCGTTCTTGATGATGTTCTTGGCCATGGACGGGAAGATCAGGCCGTGGAACGGGGCAATGAGCCACCAGTAGAGTTTCCCGGCCAGTCCCTTGGGAAAGTAAATGGCGCGCTGCCGGTACAGGCTGCCGCCGCCGTCGGGATCCACCCGCAGTTCCAGCCAGGCCTTGCCCGGCACCCGCATCTCGGCGCGCAGCCGCAGCAGGCTGCCGCGCTCCAGCAGTTCCACCCGCCACCAGTCCACCACGTCCCCGGTGAACAGGGTGGTGGGATTGCGGCGGCCGCGGGTCAGACCGGCGCCGCCCACGGTCTTGTCCAGCACGCCGCGGATAGCCCAGGCCATCGGCAGCGAATACCAGCCGTTCTTGCCGCCGATTCCCTCAATCACCTTCCACACATGCTCGGGAGCCACCGAGGAACGGCGCTGCCGGGAGTCCACATAGACCGTCTGCCCGGCCCAGTTCGGGTCAGTCGGCAGCGGTGAGGACGCATCATCGGCCGACGGCGACGCGCTGGCCCATGTGGTTTCCACCTCGCCGCGCTTTTCCTTGCCCAGCGCCCGCTTAACCGCTTCCTGATACCCGGTGCGGCCGCCGTCGGGCTCCGCCACAAACTGGTCAATGTCGTGTTCCTTGGACACGGCGTCGTGCTGCAGGGATTCCACCAGCGGCAGCGACATGGACCGCGGAATCGGGGTCACCAGGGCCACCCACATGCCGGCGAGCCGCGGCGCGGGCAGCGGCAGGGCATAGATCCGCCGCCGAGGCAGGCCGGCCTCTTCCGCGTAGCCGTTCATGATCTCCGCATAGGTCAGGACCTCGCGGGAGCCGATATCGAAGGTGCGGTTCACATCGGCGGGGAGGTCGACGGCGCGGACCAGATAGTGCAGGACGTCGCGGATGGCGATGGGTTCGATTTTCCGCCGCACCCAACTCGGAGCCGGCATGACCGGCAGGGTTTCGGTCAGGTGCCGGATCATTTCAAACGACGCCGAACCGGAACCGATCACCACGCCGGCCTGGTAGACAACCGCGGGAACCTTACCTTCAAGGAGGATCCGTCCCACCTCGGTGCGGGAGCGCATGTGCGGGGACAGCTCACCTTCCGGATGCAGTCCGCCCAGATACACGATCCGCTGCACCCCCGCCTCGGCCGCGGCGTCCGCAACAATGTGCGCGATCCGCTCCTCCTGGCTGGCGAAGCCCTTGCCCGAGGCCATGGAATGCACCAGGAAGTAGACGGTATCGATGCCCTGCATGGCCTCGGCGACGGAATCCTTGTCCGCGAGGTCACCCTGGATGATCTCGACGTCGTCGTGCCAAGGAACGTCGTGCAGTTTGTCTGGGGAACGCACCAGGACCCGCACCTTGTGGCCGTCCTGCAGGAGCAGCGGCACCAGCCGCCCGCCAATGTAGCCCGTGGCGCCTGTTACCAAAACCCGCTGTGACTCAGTCATTTTCCCAACGTACACAGTTCTTCCGACGCTGAGCAGTGGCTCCGGAACGCCGTTGGCGTAATCTGCCCAGCAGGCTCACAAATACTGGAAATTGCGTGCCCATCCCGGTAAGACTAGGGACCATGGCGAGCAGCGGAGCGGGTCTGAAGCAGCAGGAAACTGTGAACGTGGACGGCCACCGCCTCCGGCTGACCAATTTGGACAAGGTGTTGTATCCGGAAACCGGAACCACCAAGGCCGACGTGCTGTCCTATTACGCCGCCGTCGCCGAGGCGCTGCTGCCGCATTCCCGGGACCGTCCGGCCACCCGCAAGCGTTGGGTCCACGGAGTGGGAGTGCCCGGAGATCCGGGGCAAGTCTTCTTTCAGAAAAACATTGAGACCTCCGCTCCCACGTGGGTGAAGAGGTTTCCGATTGAACACAAGAGCGGCACCAACATTTATCCGCTGGTCAACGACCTGGCGACATTGACCTGGCTGGCCCAAAGCGCGGCCCTGGAAATCCATGTGCCGCAGTGGCGGTTTGGCCCGCGCGGCAAGATCAATAATCCGGACCGCCTGGTGCTGGATCTGGATCCGGGGGAGGGCGTGGACCTGGCGCAGTGTGCCGAGGTGGCCCGTCTGGCCCGGGACATCCTCTCCGACATGGGACTGGACGCCCGCCCGGTCACCAGTGGTTCCAAGGGCATCCATCTGTATGCCGCGCTGGACGGGAAGCAGACCTCGGACGAGGTGAGCGCCGTCGCACACGAACTCGCGCGGGCACTGGAAGCGGACCATCCGGACCTGATCGTGTCCGACATGAAAAAGTCCCTGCGGACCGGCAAGGTTCTGCTGGACTGGAGCCAGAACAACGGCAACAAAACCACCATCTGCCCCTATTCGCTGCGCGGCCGGTTCACGCCCACGGTGGCGGCGCCGCGCACCTGGGAAGAGCTCGAGGATCCGGACCTCGCCCAGCTGGACTACGAACAGGTGATGCAGCGGCTGGCCGAGGACGGGGATCCGCTAACCGGCATGGACTCCGGCTCCGGGGAACTGGACGCCGAGGCACTGGAGGACGCCGTCTCGGAAGGAACCGGCGCGGGACCTGCGGACCGGCTCAGTAAGTACCGCAGCATGCGCGACGCCGCCAAAACCCCGGAACCCGTTCCGGCCGAACCCGCGGAGCCCTCCGAAGGCAACAGCTTTGTCATCCAGGAGCACCACGCCCGGCGGCTGCACTGGGACTTCCGGCTGGAACATGACGGCGTCCTGGTCTCCTGGGCGCTGCCCAAGGGTCCGCCGGATTCTCCGGACCAGAACCATCTGGCAGTCCAGACGGAGGATCATCCGCTGGACTACGGCAGCTTTGCGGGGACCATTCCCAAGGGGGAGTACGGCGCAGGCGAGGTGCGGATCTGGGACCACGGAACCTATGAACCGGAGAAATGGCGTGACGGCAAGGAGGTCATTGCCGTGCTGCACGGCCAGCCCGACGGCGGCCTTGCCTCCGAAGGCAGCGCGGACCGCCGCTTCGCCCTGATCCACACCGGCGGCAAGGGCGGGGCCAACAACTGGCTGATCCACCTCATGAAGCACCAGCCTGAGCCGCGGGATCCGGCGGACACTCCCGACATTCCCGACACTTCCGGTACTCCCGATGAGGCGGACAAAGCCAACAAATCGGATAAGGGTGAGCTGAAGGCCAGGGATCCCGACGAGGCGGAAGATTCGCCCGTCGAAACCGTGGCAGCCGCCGCAGCAGCGCCGCCTCCCGGGGCCAAAACCCTTCCGGACACCGCCGGGACAGCCAAGGCCGTTGCGGCGGACGCCGGGGAACACGGCATGCCCGCCGTGGAACCCATGCTGGCCACCCTCGGAACCCGCGCGGACGTCAATGAAGACGACGAATGGGCCTTTGAAATGAAGTGGGACGGCGTCCGAGCGGTGGTGGATGTGACGCCGGAGGGAACCCGGCTGATCAGCCGCAACGGCAATGACATGACCGCCGCCTATCCCGAACTGCAGGAACTGGGCCGGCATCTGAACGGGGAACGCGCGGTCCTGGACGGGGAAATCGTGGCCATCAACAAGGCGGGCCGGCCGGACTTCGGGCTGCTCCAGCCACGCATGCACCTGACCAAGCGCCGCGACATAGAGACCGCCGCCGCCCGCACCCCGGTTCACCTGATGATCTTTGACCTGTTGTGGCTGGACGGAAACTCGCTGATGGAGCTGCCGTACTCGCAGCGGCGGGAGATCCTGGAATCCGCAGTGGAACCGGCGGGGGAGGACGGCCACGTTCAGGTGCCGCCGGCGCTGGAGATGTCCATGGATGAGGCCGTGGAGGCGAGCAGGGAGCTCGGCCTTGAAGGAGTCATGGCCAAGCGGCGAACCAGTACCTATTCCCCCGGCCGGCGGTCCAAAAGCTGGATCAAACTCAAGAATTCCTTCACCCAGGAAGTGGTGATTGTGGGCTGGCGCCCGGGCAAGGGCAACCGGGCATCCAAGATCGGTTCGCTGCTGGTGGCCGTTCCGGACGGTCATGAGCTGACCTACATTGGCCGGGTTGGATCGGGCCTGAGCGAGAAAGATCTGGCCCTGGTGGGCGGGAAACTGAAAAAACTGGCCCGCAAGACACCCCCGTTGGAGGGAGTTCCCCACGCGGACGCCTCCGACGCCCAATGGGTCCGTCCCGTCCTGGTGGGTGAAGTGACCTATTCCGAACGCACCGCCACCGGCAAGCTCCGCCACCCCGCCTGGCGCGGACTGCGCCCGGACAAGAAACCCTCCGACGTCGTCGTCGAAATCCCCTGATGAGTCTGCCCCGACATTCAGCCGTTCCCAACCCCAGGAGGCCTGCATGACTGCCGCACCCGTTGCACCGGACCAGCCGCTCAGCGACACCCTTAAGGATGTGGACACCTGGTGGCGCGCCGCTAACTACCTCTCCGCCGGGCAGATCTATCTGCGGAACAATCCGCTGCTGCGCCGCCCGCTGGAAAAGGAGGACGTCAAAGCCCGGCTGCTGGGACACTGGGGCACCACTCCCGGGCTGAACTTCTTTTACGCGCACCTTAACCGGGTGATCCGCGACCAGCACCGTGAGGTCCTCTTCATCACCGGACCCGGGCACGGCGGGCCCGCCAACGTCGCCAACGCCTGGCTCGAGGGCACCTACTCGGAGATCTACAGCCACGTGGGACAGGACGAGGCCGGGCTGCAGACGCTCTTTCGACAGTTCTCCTACCCCGGCGGTGTTCCCAGCCATGCGGCTCCTGAAACCCCCGGGTCCATCCACGAGGGAGGCGAGCTGGGCTATTCGCTGGCACACGCCTACGGCGCGGTGTTCGACAACCCGAACCTGATCGCCGCCACGGTGATCGGCGACGGCGAGGCCGAAACCGGGCCGCTGGCCGCCAGCTGGCATTCCAACAGCTTCCTGGACCCGGCCGTGGACGGTGCGGTGTTGCCGATCCTGCACCTGAACGGCTACAAAATTGCGAACCCCACCATCCTCTCGCGCATGCCCGAGGAGCAGCTGGTGAAGCTGATGGAAGGCTACGGCTACCACCCCTACCTGGTCACCGTGGAGGATCCCTCGGCCACGGCGCAGGCGCACGTCGATTTTGCCGCAGCACTGGAAGCCTGCCTGGCCGAAATCGACGAAATCCAGGCACCCTACCGCAGCGGCGAGCGGGTGGCAGTGCCTGCCGACGCCCCGGATGCCGATGACTCCCGAGATGTGCGGAACGAACACGCCCCGCGCTGGCCCATGATCATCTTCCGCTCGCCCAAGGGCTGGACCGGACCCGCCGTGGTGGACGGTCTGCAGGTGGAGGGCACCTGGCGGGCGCACCAGGTGCCGCTGTCCGGCATCCACGACAACCCGGAGCACCTCGCGCAGCTCGAGGAATGGATGCGCTCCTACCAGCCGGAAGAACTGTTCGACGACGCCGGCCGGCTGCGGCCCGAAATCGCCGCCCTGGCCCCGGAAGGCAACGCGCGGATGAGTGCCACCCCGTACGCCAACGGCGGGAGACTGCTGCAGGACCTCAAGCTGCCGGCGTACGCGGACCATGCCGTGGACGTGGAAAACCCCGGAACCAAGCGGATCTCGCCGATGATTACCGCCGGCGAATACCTGCGCGACGTGATCTCCCTGAATCCGTCCAACTTCCGTATTTTCGGCCCGGATGAGACCGCGTCCAACCGGCTGCAGGCCGTCTATGAGGTCACGGACAAGGCGTGGCAGCAGCGCATCGACGAGATTGACGAGCACCTGGCCCGCAGCGGCCGGGTGGCCGAAGTTCTCTCCGAGCACCTGTGCGAAGGCTGGCTGGAGGGATACCTGCTCACCGGCCGGCACGGGGTGTTCAACTGCTACGAAGCCTTTGTCCACATTGTCGATTCCATGTTCAACCAGCACGCCAAATGGTTGAAAGTCAGCCGCAGCCTGTCCTGGCGCCAGCCCATTGCCTCGTTGAACTACCTGCTTTCCAGCCACGTTTGGCAGCAGGACCACAACGGCTTCTCGCATCAGGATCCCGGCTTCATTGACCACGTGGTGAACAAGAAGGCCGAAGTCATCCGGGTGTACCTGCCGCCGGACGTGAACACCATGCTCGCCGTGACCGAGCACATCCTTGGCACCCGGGACCGGGTGAATGTGGTGGTGTCCGGCAAGCAGCCCACGCCCGCCTGGCTGAATCCGGTGGAGGCCCAGCTGCACGTGGAGCGCGGTGTGGGCATCTGGGACTTCGCCGGCAGCGAAACCACAGGACCCGGCACCAAAACCGATCCCGACGTCGTGCTGGCCTGCGCCGGCGACGTACCCACCCTGGAAACCGTGGCCGCGGCCGGTCTGCTGAAGAAGCAGCTGCCGGACCTGAAAATCAGGGTGGTAAACGTGGTGGACCTGATGCGGCTGCAGGACCCCGGAGAGCACCCGCACGGGCTCTCTGACAGGGATTTTGACACCCTGTTCACCAAGGACCGGCCCGTCATTTTCGCCTACCACGGCTATCCGTGGCTGATCCACCGGCTCACGTACCGGCGCACTAATCACGGCAATCTGCACGTACGCGGCTACAAGGAGGAGGGCACCACCACCACACCCTTCGACATGGCCATGCTCAACCAGATTGACCGGTTCCAGTTAGCCATCGACGTGCTGGACCGGGTAGCGTCGCTGGGATCAACGCAGGCCGGTTTCCGGCAGTGGCTCCAGGACGAACGGATCCGCTGCCGGCAATATACCCGGGACGAGGGGCAGGATCCGCCGTACATTACGGGCTGGGAACTGCAGGAAGCCTCGGAACAAACCGCGGACTGAGCCTGCGGGTACGTACGATCCATCTATTGAAGGAGAGTTCATTGACCACTGATCACAAGAGCATCACCGTTTCGCGAGTTATTGATGCCCCAGCCAACGACATCTTCAACCTCCTGTCCAACCCGGCGCGCCACCACGAGCTGGACGGTTCCGGCATGGTGGTTTCGGACGAGAAAACCGACCGCATCACCAAGTCCGGGCAGGTTTTCACCATGAACATGAACAACTCCAAAATGGGTGATTACCAGACGGACAACCACGTCACCGGTTATGACCACAACAAGCTCCTGGCCTGGCAGACGGCTGTGGCCGGCACCGAGCCCATGGGCTGGCAGTGGGTCTGGGAACTCGAGCCGCACGGTTCGGACTCCACCGAGGTGACGCTGACCTATGACTGGTCCCACGTCACCGACAAGGAGACGCTGAAGAAGGTGTCCTTCCCGATGGTGTCCAAGGACGAGCTTGAAGACTCCTTGAACATGCTGGCCGCCGGAGTTTCCGGAGCCTAAGGCACAACACCGCATAACGACGGCGGCCGCACCTTCCCCGTGAAGGTGCGGCCGCCGTCGTTGTAGGGTGGGGCGCATGATCCGCGAAGGAACACCGCAGGACATCCCCGAACTGGCGCGGCTGCGGACGGTGTGGACCGCCGAAGCCGGACTGGATGTCCCCGTGGACCCGGACTTTGCCAGTGCCTTCGGGGACTGGCTGGCCACGAACCCGCGAGTTTTCTTCGTCGCCGAAAGCCCGGCCGGCTCCCTGATCGGGATGCTGAACCTGATGGTGTTCGAGCGGATGCCGAAGCCGGGAAAGCCGCTGTCCGTGTGGGTCTACCTTGCCAACGCCTTCGTGCTGCCGGCGTACCGGAACGCCGGGGTGGGCGGGGCGCTGGTGGCTGCGGCCGTCGACTATTCGCGCCGGATCGGGGCGGCGCGGATCGTCACCTCGCCGTCACCGGCGTCGAAGTCCTTCTATGCCCGGCAGGGCTT
Source organism: Arthrobacter sp. 9E16 (assembly GCF_002929435.1). Taxonomy (NCBI): domain Bacteria; kingdom Bacillati; phylum Actinomycetota; class Actinomycetes; order Micrococcales; family Micrococcaceae; genus Arthrobacter; species Arthrobacter sp. 9E16. The sequence continues at coordinate 1,228,042 of NZ_PJIU01000001.1, forward strand.
CGAGCCGGCGGACGAGCTGGCCGTTTACCGTTTCTGACGGCACCCGGACTCAGTCGAACCTCACCACCACCTTGTCTGCCGCCCCCGGGGTCTTCGCCAGTTCCAGGGCTTCAAGGGAACGGTCGAAGGGAAGAACGTCGCTGATGATCAGCTTGTACTTCTCCCAGTTCTCGATGATGTCGTCGGTAACTTCGAAGATCTCCGTGGGGTAGCCCATCGCGAAGACGATGGTGAGCTCGGTGGTGAGGATCGAACCAAAATCCAGTTCCACAGGCTTCTTGTGCACCGCCACGACGCCCAGGACCGCACCGGACTTCGCCACATTGCCGACCGTCTGGGGAACCACGGGTGCCCCGGCGGCGTCGAGGAAGATGTCGGTTCCGGACCGGGTTCCGCGGACCAGCATGGTGGCCCCGTCACCGTGCAGCTCGACCAGGCGGGCCGCCACGTCCTCCTCGGCGGAGTTGATGACGGCATCCGCGCCGATCTCCAGAGCCTTCTCCAGACGGGAAGGAATGATGTCCACGACCACAATGTGTGAGGCGCCCCGGCGGCGGTAGCCGAGGACGGCGCCGAGCCCGATGGGGCCGGCGCCGAATACCACAACCTTGTCGCCGGGCTTCGGATCGGTGCGGTTTACCGCGTGATAGGCCACTGCCATCGGCTCGTTCAGGGCAGCCACTTCCCACGGAATGTCGCTGGGAATGACCCGCAGCTGGCGTCCCGGCTCGGCATCCTTCACCAGGACATATTCGGACAACCCGCCCTGCGCACCGCCGCTGCCCAGCAGCCCGTCGGTAAACGCCATGGTGTCGATGACCACGTGGTCGCCGACGGCGAACCCGGTCACGTCGGCGCCGACCTCCGCTACTTCGGCGGCCGGCTCATGCCCCAGCGGGGTGGCGCCCTGCCGGGGCGGAATGCCGCCGAGGTGGCTGTACATCGCGTCGGAGCCGCAGATCCCGCAGGCCTTCATCTTCAACAGGACATCGCGGGGACCGGTGACGGGCCGCTCGACCTCCACCCACTCGTTGGTGTCCGGACCGGTGACGTGGACAGACTTCATGGTTTCTCCTTCGTTCTCGACGGCAGGTGCGGGATTACCGGCTGGGGCTAAACCGCGGACCAGCCGCCGTCGGAGGGCAGGATGGCGCCGTTGATATTCACGCCGTCATCGCTGAGCAGGAACGTGATGGACGCTGCCAGCTCCTCAGCCGATGCCAGGCCCGGAATGTTGATGCGGGCGGGGCCGAGGCGGGCTTCGCCGTACTCGCTGGTCTTGCCGCCCATCGGGATGCCGGTGGCCACGCCGCCCGGAGCCACTGCGTTTACGCGGATGCCTTCCTTGGCGTACATGAACGCGGTGCTCCGGGTAATGCCCACAACCGCGTGCTTGGAGGCCGTGTAGGCCACACCGGATGCCGAGCCGCGCAGGCCGGCCTCGGAGGTGATGTTCACGATCGAGCCCTTGTGTGCTTCGAGCATGGTCGGCAGCACGGCGCGGGTCAGGCGCATCAGGCCCTCCACGTTGACGGCGAAGATCTTCTGCCACATGGCATCGGAGACCTCGTGCAGCGGCGAGAAATCGTCATTGATGCCGGCCACGTTGGCCAGGCCGTCAATCTTGGTGCCGGCGGCGGCCATGATGCTGTCGATGGCGGCGGGGTCGGTCAGGTCTCCGGCAACCGGAACAATGGCGTCGCCCAGCTCGGCGGCGAGCTCCTTGATCTTCACCTCGGCAATGTCGACGGCGATGACGCGGCCGCCTTCACGGACAATCCGTCCGGCGGTGGCGCGGCCAATGCCGGAACCGGCGCCGGTGACGATGACGGTGCGGCCCTCGAAACGTCCTTCGACGGTCGGCAGGACGGTCTCGGCGGTTTCGGGCATGACGCCGCCGTTGGCTGCCTTGACGAGTTCATCCACGGCTGCCTGCGGGAACTTGCCCCCGCTCAGGTCAACAAGCTGCTGCAGCTTCAGGGTCAGTGCCGGGCCCAGCGTTGACTCGTCGCTGCCGGCCTGCGCGAGCATGCCGCGGATGGCGGGTCCGCCTGCCGGGTGGTCGAGCCACTGCTGGACGGTGTTCTGGGCGGTGATGGGCGAGTTAGCCATGGACCGGTCCTTTCGTTGCCGAGGCGGCCGGACTGTAACGGCCGCGGTTGCAGGCGGTCAACGCGGGGGTATCCCGTGCTGCTTACACGTGTAAGTTGCCTGTAATGTCAGAGTACCGGAGAAACCCGGCGGATATAAGGCAGACATTTTCGGCGGAAAGGACGGCTCGTGGAGCGCAGGGCCAACTCCTCTGACGTGGCCCGAGAAGCAGGCGTTTCCCGGGCCACGGTCAGCTACGTGCTCAACGGCCGCAGCGGGCAAAGCATCTCCGCCGCCACCCGGGACAAGGTACTGGCGGCCGCCCGGAATCTGGGGTACATCCCGTCCGCCGCTGCCCGCACGCTGCGCAGCGGCCGCAGCACCTTGGTCCTGATGCTGCTGCCGCCCGAACCGCTGGGCCGGGCCCAGGCCATGGTGATCGACGCGGCCTCGGAGTACCTGGAGCAGCACGGGTTGCGGCTGGTGGCCCACCGGCTGCCCCGGAGCGGAGGTGCGGTGTCCCTGGTGCATTCCCTGGTTCCTGCGGCACTGATCCTCATCACCCCGCTGGAGGACGCGGAGCTGGCTGCCCTGCAGGCCACCGGGATCAGGGTGGCCTCGCTGCACTCGACACTGCATGATCCGCTCGGGCCGGACCTGGGTATCGGCGCACTGCAGGTCCAGTACCTGGCCGACGCCGGGCACCGTCGGATCGGCGTGGCCGTGCCGGAGGGCGCCGGCTACGGCTGGCGCGTGCAGGTGCGCCTGGCCGCCATCGAGCATGCCTGTGATGTCCTTGGCCTGCCGCGTCCCGCCGTCGCGCACCTTCACCTGGATGCCGCCGATGCGGCGGCCGCCGTAGCCCGCTGGCTCGAAGGCCCGGAGGCGGTAAGCGCAGTGTGCGCGTTCGACGACGATCACGCTTTTGCGCTGCTGTCCGGATTAGCGGTCCACGGGTGGACGGCGCCGCGGGACCTGGCGGTCATTGGTGCCGAGGACATTCCGCTGGCGTCCCTCGCCGTGCCGCCGCTGACGACCGTCCGGCTTGATGCCGCACGGTTGGGAAAGCGGTTTGCACAGATGGCGCTGGGAGAAACGGCCGCTGAAGAACTGCCGCCCGTCAGCCTGGTCCAGCGGGACTCCGCCTAACTGCGCCGATCAGCGTTGACCACCGGGCAGTGTGCGGGATTAACCGTGCGGCCAGGAGGCAACCGCCTGGTCAATTGCCCGCCGCGCCGCCGCCGGAATCCGCTCCACCAGGTCCACCATCGGTTCCGTCCCGGACCTGGCCGTGGAGCGAGGCGACCGCCAGGTGCCAACGGTGACTCCGTCCACCACCACCGCCGGGCGGAAAATTCCGTTGCGGCCCGGTACCAGCGCTTCGAACACTGCCGGGCTGGCTGTCAGGGAACGGTCCGTGTAGCCCAGGATCCACTCATCAAACCCGGGCAGCAGCACAGCTCCCGTGGCCGTTGGGAGGTCCGGGTCCGGGTCCCCGATAATCCACGCAGGCGTGCCGTCCACTTCCACCGTGGTGAGGTCCTCCACTGCGGCGGCTGCACGCCGCAGGACAGTCCGGGGAAGCTTGGTCCACCAGGCCAGGTCCGCCTCGGTCACCGGTCCCCGGGCGAGGACAAACCCGCGGACCACTGTGGCCAGCGCTGCCTCCGGATCCGCCGGCGAGTGGTCCGGGGAAAGGGTGAGGAGTTGTTCGGGGCGGTCCGGATGGAACTGTCCCCAGTGCACGTGGCCGGCCACGGCCAGATGCATCAGCAGGTGATACCCGGGGCCGCCGGCTGTGGGGATGCCGGCCGCGTCCCACAGGGACAGGACTTCTGCCCGGCGCAGCGGACGGATTTGGAGGGCTTCAAGAAGCACATCCCGGGCGCGGCCAACCGTGCGCTCATCCAGCCCGAGTTCCTCCCGGCGCCGCACGGTAGCCCGGTGAATGCGCTCCGCGGTGAAGAACAGCAGTGTGCCCAAATGCTCCGGCGTCGTGGCGAACAGTGTGCCCCGCATTGGCCAGCTGCGGACCAGTGCGCCGTCGTTGAACGCGGTCTGCACATCGGCCACAGTGGTTCCCGGCTCTGAGCGCAGAGCGACGGCGCGCAGGACGGCGGGCAGATCCTGGCCCTGCAGCGCGACCGCCCGCTGTACGACGCCGGCAGGCAAAAGGTCCGAGCCGGTCAGCAGCTGGGACCGCACCCGCATCCGCCGGGCATCCCCGCCGCTGAGTTGGAATCCCATCCGCTCACCGTAGGCGGCACAGGGGCAAGCGGCAAGAAGGAGCGCTGCCCCCGGCCCCGCATCAGGAAACCCTCCGTTTTGGGATTTCCCCGCCGGTTTGGGCTTTTGCTGCCGGTCCGCGCCGGTAGCCGAATCCCAAACCGGTAGCCGAATCCCAAAACGGCCGCGGAACCGGCCTCAGGCGTTCTCTTCCCGGGCCCGGAAAAGCTGCATCTGCCGGTATCGTCGGCCCAGCGACTCGCGCCGCGGCTTAACCGCCGCGTCCTCGGGCTCCGCGGTCAGGTCAATGTGCTTCTTGCCGAAGCGCCAGAGCAGCAGGTCATCGAGCAGCCGGTCCGGTCCGGGGGAGTACCGGTGGTCCAGGGCCTTGCGGACCTTGGTGATGATGTCCGCCTGCAGCAGTCCGGCCAGGTCCATGGTGGTCTTCATGCCGTGGGCGGCCAGCAGTTCGGCGGCCCAGCCCCAGTCATCGCCGGCCTTGCGGTTCACATGCGGCAGCAGCGTCATCCAGACGTCGCGGATCCGGTTGGGAGTCAGCGGCGCGCTTCCCTGTCCGTCCTCGTCCCAGAAACCGGTGACTGTCTCATAGCGCTCATGCAGTTCGGCAAACGCGGTCTCCACGGTTTCCAGCATGGCCGCCGTGGCAGTGAACTGGCGGTCGAAGTACGGGCTCCAGGCCCGCGGATCACCGGCCTTGAACCGGATGTCATGCTCAATTTCGGACCAGGCGTGAGCCAGCACGGTGCGGATCTGCACTTCAAACTGGTAGCTGCCGTTGGGCCGCTGGTCCGGGTCCAGGAGCTTGTGGAACTCCCGAACGGTGTCATTCTGGATGGTCCGCAGGACCAGGTGCCGGCTGGAATAGCCGTAGGTGCCGGATTCGATGGATCCAATGTCCTTTTCCCGGTCCCCGCGGCAGTCGAACTCGGCACGCTGGCGCTTGATCAGGTTGGCGGCCTCATCGACCTCGTGCGGCAGGGTGACGATCACCCGCAGTCCCACCAAATCGATCAGGTTGCGCAGCGGATCGGGGAACAACAGTGTCGGCAGCTCGGAGGGATCCTCGGACGGCAGGGTCCGGGCAGCCTTGTCCCGGAAGGACTCCACCGTTTTGGTCCGTGAGGCCACGAACAGCGGACGGACGGGACTGTCCGTGAAGATGGCCCGCAGGCTCTCCTCCATTTCACGGGTGAGCTTTTCCAAAGCCGGACGGACCCGTGCGTATTCATCGGTGCTCGCCTGGACCACCGGACGCAGCCGGTCATCGAGGCTGTCCCACGCGCCCATAGAAAAAACCCCGTTCCTTCACCTTGGTTGTGTTGCCGGCCGTCCGGCGTGCCGGACGCTAGGCTCAACTACCAGATTAGGCCAGATGAAGGGGTGGTTATGATGCCGTTCGACCCGCGGCGCCTTGCCTACGGTGAACATCCGGACCAGCACGCCGAACTCTCGCTGCCCGACGGCGGCGCCGCCGCACCCTTCGGAAACGCCCCCGCTGTGGTGGTCATTATCCACGGAGGATACTGGCGCTCCCGGTACACGGCTGAACTGGGCCGGCCGGCCGCGCGGGATCTCGCCGCCCGGGGTTATGCCTGCTGGAACCTGGAGTACCGGCGGGCCGGAAACGGCGGCGGCTGGCCCGAAACCTTCGAGGACATCAGCGCCGGCATCGATGCGCTCGCGCCGGTGGCCGTGGACTACGGCCTGGACCTGTCACGGGTCACTGTGCTGGGACATTCCGCCGGCGGACACCTGGCGGTGTGGGCCGCCGGCCGCACCGGAGCCGCGGTTCCCGTCACCGCCGTCGTCAGCCAGGCCGGGGTCCTGAACCTGGCCGAGGCGATGGAGCTGAACCTCAGCGACGGCGCGGTGCTCAATTTCCTGGGGTCCTCGCCGGAGGCAGATCCGCACCGCTACCGCAGTTCGGATCCACTGCAGCGGCTCCCGCTGTCCGTTCCCGTGATTGCCCTGCACGGCGACGCTGACCGGCATGTGCCGCTGAGCCAGTCCGCCAGATTTGTGCAGGCGGCCGTGCAGTCCGGCTCGCCTGCCCAACTGCGGATGGTCCCGGGAGACCATTTTGACCTGATCACGCCCGGCACTGATGCCTGGGACGCCGTCGTCGAAGCCGTGGCCGCAGTGTCCGAAGCGCGGCTAACTTAAGGAAACCTGGCGGGTGCTCTGTTAGGTTGTGAAGCGTGCTTACAGTCATCGGCGAAGCCCTCGTGGACGAGGTTCTCAGCGACACCGCTCCCAAACGGTTCCATCCCGGCGGGAGTCCGCTCAACGTGGCCGTGGGCGTTGCCAGGCTCGGCCGGCCGGTGCAGTTTGTCGGCCGCTACGGTACCGATGCCTACGGGCAGCTGATCCAAGAACATCTCCGGGGCAACTCCGTCCTGACTCCTTTGCCGCCGGATGACCTGCCCACCAGCGTCGCCACCGCTCTGCTGGATCCGGCCGGAGGGGCCCGCTACACCTTTGACCTCAAGTGGCAGCTCCCGTCCCTGGCCGAGGCGCTGCCCCGGCTGCTGGACGGTACCACCATGCTGCACACCGGCTCCATTGCGGCCATGCTGCAGCCCGGCGCAGACGCGGTGCTGCGGGCAGTGGAACGCGCCCGCCCCTCGGCAACCATCACCTATGATCCCAACTGCCGGCCCTCGATCATCACGGATGTGGCCTACGCCCGGGAACAGGCGGAGAGATTCGTCGCCCTGGCCGACGTCGTGAAGGCCTCGGACGAGGACCTTGCCTGGCTGTACCCGGACGAAGACCCCCGGGACGCCGCCCGGCGATGGCTGGCCATGGGCCCCGCGCTCGTCGCCGTCACCGGCGGATCCAAGGGCGCCTGGGCCGTAACCGCCGCCGGGGAAGCCGAGGCCTCCGTTCCGCCGGTCACCGTAGTGGACACCGTGGGTGCCGGGGACTCCTTCATGTCCGCCCTGCTGGTGTCGCTCATGGACCGGGAGCTCGACGGCGGTGCCCGCCGTCCCGAGCTGGCCCGCATCAGCGCCGGGGACCTGAATACCGTGCTGGGCTTCGCCGTCCGCGCCGCAGCCGTCACCGTGTCACGGGCGGGCGCCAACCCGCCGTTCCGCGAAGACCTTCCCAACCCCTGACGACTCACGCCAAGGAGAACACGATGCAAAGCTATGACCCGTATGAGGCGCTTCCCTCCGTGCCGGCCTTTGCCGTCACCAGCGAGGACATCGCCAATATGGAGCCGTTTGCCCCCGCACAGTACAGCGGGAAAATGGGGATCCCCGGAGGGAAGGACGCCTCCCCGCAGCTGACCTGGTCCGGAGCTCCGGAAGGCACCAAGAGTTTCGCCGTCACGATGTACGATCCCGATGCACCCACCGCCAGCGGCTTCTGGCACTGGGCGGCCTTCAACATTCCGGTGTCCACCACATCACTGCCCGGCGATGCCGCCAACACGGACAACATGCCGCAGGGCACCGTGCAGCTGCGGAACGACGCCGGGTTTGCCGGTTTTGTGGGAGCGGCACCGCCCCCCGGCCACGGACCGCACCGCTATTTTGTGGTGGTTCACGCGGTGGACGTCGAAACCCTGGATGTTCCGGCCGATGCAACCCCGGCCTTCCTGGGATTCAACCTGTTCAGCCACACCCTGGCCCGCGGCCGGCTGGTGGGCCTGGCGGAAGTATCCGCCGACTGACCCGGGTGCCTGTGGCCGCATCCGGCCGCCCGGGCCGGATAGGCTGGATTTCTGCGCAGCTGCGCAGAAATCCAGCGAGTGAACGGGGTGCGCGGTGCGTCTGGTAGCAAGCGACCTGGACGGGACCATTGTGGGTCCGGACAACAGGATCAGCGACAGGACCGTACGCGCGTTCCGGGACTGCGCGGACGCCGGCGTCGAGATCGTTTTTGTCACGGGCCGTCCGCCCCGCTGGCTGACCCCCCTCACGGATGCCTTGGGGCACGCCGGCACCGTCATCTGTTCCAACGGCGCCGTCACCTACGATCTGGGGACGGCCCGCGTGCTCAAGGCACGGGCCTTGGCCCTGCCGGATCTCTTCTCAGCTGCCGCCATCATCCGGAACCTCTATCCGGCGGTCCGGTTTGCCGCTGAAACTGTGGACGGCTTCCACCTGGCTCCCGGGTTCCTCGAATCCGGATCCGAGGAACTGCCGGGAGCAAAAGCACCGGCTCCACTGGAATCCAGTCTCACCGAGGCGGACACTGTGGTGAAGTTCCTGGCACGCGTGGACGGCGCGTCACCGGATGAGTTTCTGCAGCGGGTCCGCCCCGCGGTGTCGCATCTGGTGTCCGCGACGCACTCCGCACCCACCGTCCCGCTGCTGGAGATGTCGCTGCACGGCCTGAACAAGTCGGTGACGCTGGCCGACTACGCCGCATCCCGTGACATTGCGCCGGCGGATGTGGTGGCCTTCGGGGACATGCCCAATGACGTGCAGATGCTGCAGTGGGCCGGGTGCGGCTACGCCATGGCGTCCGGCCACGCCGAGGCTCTGGCGGCAGCCGACAAAGTGGCGCCGGCGTTCGCAGACGACGGCGTGGCCCAGGTCCTGGAATCGCTCCTGCGCCGGCTGTGACGCGGGCTTGGGGCGGCAGCCGCCGCTGAGCGGCGACCTTTAGGGGCCGGCGTCAACGCCCAGAGCTGCCGCCCGGCGCGAGTGCAGCACCCGGTGGACGGTGATCACCACCGCCAGCCAGGCCAGTCCCAGCGTCCAGGCCACCAGGACATCGGTAAACCAGTGGTGACCCAGATATACACGGCTCAGGCCCACGGCCAAAGCAAAAACAGCCGCGGCCGCCACCGTAAGCAGCTTGGCCCATCGCGACTCAAGCCGCAGGAGGATCAGGTAGGCCACCAAGCCGGCGATCACCACCGAATTCAGCGAATGCCCGCTGGGGAACGACGCCGAGTGCTCGTAGGGCGGAACGGCGTCCGCCAGCGGAGGCCGGATCCGGCCGATGAGGTCCTTCCCTGCCACCGTCATCAGCAGCGACCCTGCTGCTGCGGACACCATAAGCAGCACCGGAGTCCAGGACCGCCAGCGCCAGGCCAGTATCAGCATGGCTGCCCCTGCCAGGATGGGCATGCCCACGGTGCCGGCCAGGTTGGTGAACCCGGTCACGGCTGAGTTCATCCAGGGGGACCGCACCGCCAGCGCCGCATCCAGTGCCGGCTGGTCCAACAGAGCCACGCCGTCGGACTCCACCACCGATTCATAGACTTCAGCAGAACCCAGCGTCAGCAGCACGGCCGGAATCAGCCCCAGTGCCAGGGTGATCAGCAGGGCCGCGCGCGGGGATGTCCACTGCGCGAGGCGGTGCAGAAACGAAGCCAACCCGGCAGCGGGTCCGGATCCGGGCTGCTGCCGGCGGCGGTCAAGAGGGTCCGGGGGAAGGCGCCCAGCTGAGTCATCCGTCATGAAACCAGTATGCCCAACCGGCGGCAGAGCCAATCCAAGTTGTTCGCCAGCCCGGCCTTCCAGACCTGCCAGGAGTGTCCGCCGGGCAGCACCTGGAGGGTCACATCCATGCCCGCGGCTTTTGCCGCCTCATAGACCTGACGGCCCTCGGGCGTGTACACGGAGTCATCGGCGCCCACAGCCACGATGCCGGCGGAATCCGGAAACGGTTGCGCCGCCAGCCGGTCCAGGGCGTTCTGGGCCGTGAACCGGGACTCGTTCCCGCCGAAATAGGTGCTGATCAGGAAATCCCGGCCCTGCACAACGGTGGGCTCTGCCTCTCCGGCGATGTCGATGAACGTGGGATAGGCGTCAGGATAGTTGGCGGCCAGCTGCATGGCGCAGGTGCCGCCGTAGGAATACCCTGCCACCGCCCACTGGCTGCCTCCGCTGAGTCCTGCTGCCAGATTCTGCCGTACCCAGGCAGGGACATCCACGGCCAGATAAGTCGCCGAGGAGCTGACGTCCGAATCAAGGCAGAGGGGCCAGTTGGTGTTGTCCGCGTTGGACGCATCGGGCATGACCACCACGGGAGCCAGCCCCTGGTGCTTTGCGGCAAAGGTGTCCATCATGTCCAGCAGCTGTCCGCCCACAAGCCAGTCATTGGGGGAGCCGGGCTGGCCGTGGATGAGGACGAGGACGGGAAGGTTGACCGCCGGCTGCTGGGCCAGATAGGCGGGAGGGAGATAGACCAGTGCGGAGTTGGAGGCATAACCGGAGGTGGTACCGGGAATGTCCGCCGCGTAAATCCTGCCCTCCGCCGGCATGTCCGGCGGAGCGGTCCAGTTCGCGTCGGTGGTGGCGGGCAGCCCGGCGGCCGACGCAGGGTCCCGGGTGGGAAGCGCTTCATCCACCGGACGGGGCGGACTGATCAGGGATTCCAGTGTTGGATACTGGGCGTAGGCGGCATTGACGGTGACCGCTACGGCTGTCAGCGCCAGCGACGCCGCAGTCACTGCCAGGAACCGGTCCCACGCCGCGTCCACCCGTCGAATCCGCAGCACGGCAAGGATGACAGCCAGTATTCCGAGTCCGGCATATACGTAGAGCATCCGGGGAAAGGCCGCGTTCCACCAGTGGAAGACTGATTCGGCCATCAGGAAGAGGATGAAGGTGATAACGGCTGCAGCCATGGCCGCCAGCGGCACCACCACGAGCAGATGGCGGGGTCTGCCGGCTGCCAGCCCCACCAGCGACAATCCTCCCAGGACGAGCAGCACCGCAGGGAGAACGCCGGTCAGCAAAGAGACAGAGTTCACCGAACGCCGTCCACAATCCGGCGCATCAGGGTGAAGCTCTGGCTCAGCGAGACCTCCGGCAGGTAGGCCCGGGCCACTGCATTCCCGATGGCGGGCAGGGACGCCGGGTCAAGGTAGGTCATGTAGAGAGGCACGTACTGCGGCTGGAACTTTGCCTTAAAGGCCAGCAGGGAACGGAAACCGTACACCGGCTCCAGGGTGGCCCCGAGTAAATCCAGGACGTGGTCCAGGATCGGCGCCTCACTCTCGCCGGCTCGGCGGGAGCGGGCCAGCGGCGCACCGCTGAGACTGAGGGTTTCGTATCCTTCGTCCTGCAGCAAAACCGCGGCCGAGGCTATGAGGAAGTCCATGGCCGGACGGAACCCGGAGCTGCGCCTGCGCATGAAGTCCAGCGTCCAGCCCACAACAGCGCCGTCCCGGTAGATCGGCAGCCATGAGGTGACACCGTGCACTGTGCCGTCCCGGTCCACCGCCAGCAGGCAGCGCACCTCCGGGTCATCCACCTCGTCAAGGCCGCCCAGGGTGAAGCCCATTTCCGGCATTTTCTTATCCGCCACCCATTCCTCGGAGATGGCATGAAGCTGATCGATGACCGCCAGCGGGGCGGTGGAGTAGTTGATCCACCGTGCTTCGATCCCGGCTTTGCGGGCATGGTTCATGGCGGTGCGGACGTCCTGGAACTTCTTCCCCTTGAATTCCAGTTTTCCCAGCGGGAGTACTGTTTCCTCGGCCACCTGCAGGCGGGAAAAACCCAGTCCCGCGGTGATCTTCTCCGTTTCCGATGTCACCGAATATAGGCATGCCGCCAACCCGTTTGCGGTGCAGTAAGCGGCAAACCCCTCGACGGTCTCCCGCAGGTCCTCGGGCGGTCCCACCGGCTCACCCACGGTGAGGGCAACGCCCATCCCCGGGCGGAACGCCACGTAGGAATCTCCTGACGGTGCAAACCAGTACGTGTTCCCGGGCCACAGGGTCATCCAGGACATGGTGCTCCCGCCGTGCTTCATCAGCAGTTCACGCGCCCGGCCTTCGTCTCCGGCCTCGGGTGCGTGCGCGGGCTTCAGCCAGGACCCCAGCAGCATCACGCAGACAAAAACCCAGAAAAGAACTCCCAGCCCCTCATATAGAAGGTCGGTGAACAGCGTCACGGGCAGCACCCCCGGCACTGCGGAAGTCAGTTCCAGGACCGGAAGGAAGCGCTTGGGCAGGTCCGCTATCAGCAGTGATGCCGAAGCACGGGGCGTGAAACCGTCCCGGTCCAGCAGGCCGCCGGCAACGTAGGCAATGCTGAGGACAACCGCCGCCCCGGCAACCCGGACCGCGAACCTGCGGTAGGTTCCCGCCGGCGCCGAAACGGTGAAGAGGCGGTGCGTCGCGGCCAGCAGCACCAGCACCGCCAACGGAACAAGCAATGGCAGCCCCAGCGCCAGGGCATTCTGTGCCGTTCCCAGTTCATAACGGTTTCCCGCAGTGTCGCCTCCAAGGAAGCGGATCACGCGCAGGCCTGCCAGAACCGTCATCACGCCCTGCAGGATCAGCGCGCCCGCCCACGCGAACCGGCGCCCCCGGCGCAGTCCGTCGGAGAACACGGCCAGGAGTATCTGCGGCAGAACGGCCAGGAAGAAACCCGCGGGACCGGCGCGCAGCTGCAGCTTGGCGGAATTGCAGTCCACGGCCTGCCCCGGATCACCGCAGAGCTGGGCGAGGGTTTGCGGGTCCGTAATCTCCACATTGGTGAACAGATAGCGCAGGACTGCCAGCGGACCCACAGCCTGTGAGCTGAGGGCCGAAATCACCGGGCCCACAGCCGAGGCAAAGACCACCAGACCCACCAGGACGCGTGCTTCCCTGCGGGTGGAGGCCAGCCGCCCGGGCCAGCGCGGCAGCCGGCCAAAGAGCAGGGGACCGCCGACGGCGCCCACGGTTGCCGCTGCCAGAACGGTGACGCTGTGAAACGACCCGCCGTACAGGGCCAGGAGCGCCAACAGGGTAAGGAGACCCACGCGCAGCCGGCGCCGCCACAGGGTGGAAAGCCGTGCGCTCAGTGCCGTGAGGGTGCCGCAGGCCAGGGCCACCGGCCCCACGAAGGATTCTGATTCCAGCGCCCGTGACCACTCCCCGGGTATGGCGTTTGCGGTGTGGGCGAAACCAATGGCAAGCAGCGCGCCGAGGACCTGGGATATCACTGCTGCCAGGGCGAACCGCACCGATCCCATCAGCCGCTCGGAGGGGAGTCCGGCGCCCAGGATCAGCACGGTTGCCGCGAAGTAACCCGGCAGCCCGGACGCCCAGAAGCCGGAAAGCAGCAGAGCGGGCCAATGGCCAGGCAGGGAATCCGCTGACAAAACCACCCAGTCTGCCAGCGCGCCCCCCGGGCCGGAGCGCAGGCTTCCCGTTGCTGCACCCGCAATCCAGTAAAAGGCGAGAAAGGCCAGCGTTACCGGTGCCCGCCGTACGCCGCCGCGAAACCACTCCGCCTGCCAGAGTAGCGTCCTGCTGACGCCGGACCGGCCGAATCCTGCAGCAGGGCCAGCGGATGATGTAGTTGCCAAGCCAGGTACCTCCGCACCGCACGGATGTTCCGGGAACCGCGCTACAGCGGCCCATCGGGTGGTGACAGTCTAGGGCGGACGCAGCCCCAAATGGCATGCCTTTCCGGGCTGCAGAGGATTTCCCGGATAAAGTACGCGGGTGAGCTACCCCTACTTCAACGCCTCCGGCCCGCTGGGCTTCGCCCACCGCGGCTTTTCCCGGGAAGGCCTGGAAAACTCCATGCCGGCGTTCCGTGCCGCCGCCGCCCTGGGGTTCGGTTACCTGGAAACGGATGTGCGCACCACGCGCGACGGTGTACTCCTGGCCTTTCACGACGCCACGCTGGACCGGGTTGCCGGTGCCGGAGGTCCGGTGGGAAACCTCAGCTACCGGCAAATCCAGGCAGCCCGAATCGGCGGACGCGCATCCATTCCCACCTTCGAACAGCTGCTGACGGAACTGCCGGGGGTTCGCTTGAACGTGGACATCAAGGACGCCGCGGGATCGGCTGAACTGGCCCGCCTGCTGGACAAGCACGGAGCCCATGAGCGCGTGCTCGTCACCTCCTTCTCCGACCGGCGGCGGCTGGCGGCGCTGCGGATCCTGCGCCGCTCGGGCCGCCGGGCAGCGAGTTCAGCGGGCAGCGTTTTCACTGCGTTGACGGTGCTTCTGGCACCCCTTGGCCTGGCCGGACCGCTGGCGCGCGTGGGCCGCTACCAATGCCTGCAGGTGCCGGAACGCCAGGGTCCGGTCAAGGTGGTGACGCCGGCGTTCCTGCGCCGCTGTCACCGCGCCGGCCTGCAGGTGCACGTGTGGACTGTGAATGAGCCCGCCGACATGGAGCGGCTGCTGGATGAAGGCGTGGACGGCCTGGTGTCGGACCGCGCCGATCTGCTCGCCGAGATCCTGACGAAGCGTGCAGTCTGGCCGCAGCAGGATCCGGAGGGGATGGCAGGATAGGGGCATGCGCGTTCTCATAGCCCCGGACAAGTTCAAAGGTTCCCTTTCCGCAGTGGAGGCCGCCGCCGCCATGGCTGAAGGCGTGCTCGCCGTGTATCCGGAGGCGGACGTGATGCTCGTTCCGGTGGCCGACGGCGGCGAGGGCACCCTGGAAGCGGCGCTGGCCGCGGGTGCGCAGGAACGCACCGCCACTGTCCGCGGACCGCTGGGAGGAAACGTCACCGCCCTGTGGGCGCTGACCGGCAGCACGGCCGTGATTGAAACCGCCCGGGCCTCGGGCCTGATGCTGGTGGAACCCTCCGTGCAGTCGTCCCTGGCCGCGTCGAGTTACGGCAGCGGAGAGCTCATCCGCGAAGCGCTGGACGCCGGAGCGTCGGAGATTGTCCTCGGCATCGGCGGATCGGCCATGACCGACGGCGGTTCCGGAGCCCTTACCGCTCTCGGGCTGCGCATCCTTGATGCTGCCGGTAACCCGGTGCCGCCCGGCGGAGCAGGCCTGTCCCTCGCCGCCGCCATCGACGCCTCCGGCCTGGATCCCCGGCTGGCCGGAGTGCGGATCCGCATCGCCGCCGACGTCACCAATCCGCTCACCGGCAGCGAGGGTGCGGCACACGTGTTTGCCGGGCAGAAGGGAGCGGATGCCACCGCGCGGCTTCTCTTGGACGAGGCACTGGTCCGGTGGGGCGCACTGCTGCTGGAAACCACCGGCGTCGACGTCGATATTGCCGGTGCGGGCGCGGCCGGAGGCTTCCCGTCGGGGTTCCTGGCGTTCACCAATGCCACGCTGGAAAGCGGCTTCGACGTGATTGCCCTGCTTACCGGACTGGACACAGCGCTGGAAAAGGCCGATCTGGTGCTGACGGGTGAGGGATCACTGGATGAGCAGTCCCGTTACGGCAAGGCGCCGCTGTCAGTGGCCGAGCGCGCACGGGATGCCGGCATCCCGGTAGTGGCCCTTGCAGGGCGTATCACCCTGCCCCCGCACATCTTGGCCGGGTACGGTGTGGTGGCGGCCGTCAGCCTGCTGGACCTGGTGCAGGATCCGGCCGACGCGATGGTCCATGCCCAGCGGTGGCTGACCCGGGCCACCATTCAGGCGCTGGAAGGGGCTTAAGCTAAGTCCCGCCTAGCCCAGGCGGCTTGGTTTGGAGCCCAGGTCCTCGCCGGGCTCATCGGGATCGGTGCCGCGCCAGCGGGCAATCGACTGCATGCCGTGGAAGGCGATCAGGGTGGCGCCGGTGCCAAGGGCAATACCGCCGAACTCCACCCCGGCAACAACCCAGGTGAAGTTGGCAATGGCAACGATCAGCCCCAAACCGGCGGTGGACAGATTGATCGGGTTGGAGAAGTTCACCCGGTTGTCCACCCAGATCCGCACGCCCAGAATGCCGATCATGCCGTAGAGGATGACGCCGGCGCCGCCGAGGACCCCTCCCGGGACGGTGGCGATCATGGCGCCGAATTTCGGAAACAGGCTCAGCAGGATGGCAACGATGCCCGCGACCCAGTAGGCGGCGGTGGAGTAGACCCGGGATGCCGCCATGACGCCGATGTTCTCCGCGTACGTGGTGGTCGCCGAGCCGCCGCCGGAGCCGGCCAGGACCGTCGCGAGGCCGTCGGCCATCAGCGCCCGGCCGGCATAGGGATCCAGGTCCCGTCCTGTCATGGCCGCCACTGACTTCACATGGCCGATATTCTCCGCGACCAGCACCAGCACCACGGGCACAAACAGGCCGATGAGCGAGAAATGGAAGGTGGGGGAATGGAACTCGGGCAGCCCGAACCAGGCGGCATCGTTGATGGCCTGGAAATCCACTTCCCCCTGGACGATGGCGGCTATGTAACCGGCGACGACGCCGAACAGGATGGAGAGGCGGCCCAGGAAACCCCGGAACAGGACGGTCGCCAGCAAAATGGCCGCCACTGTGATGGTGGCGGTCAGCGGGCCCTTCTCGAAATTGTCCCGCGCGGAACCGGCGAGGTTCAGGCCAATGAGCGCCACGATGGTGCCGGTGACCACGGGCGGCATCAGGATCTGGATCCATTTGGTGCCGGCCCGCTGGACAGCCAGTCCCACCAGGAACAGGACGGCGCCGGCCATGATGATTCCGCCCAGCGCCCCGCCGGGCCCGTGCTGGCTGGTGGCCGCCGTGATCGGGGCTATGAACGCGAAGCTGGAACCCAAGTAGCTGGGCACCCGTCCGGCGGTGATGATCAAAAAGAGAATGGTGCCGATCCCCGAGAACAGCAGGGTGGTGGCCGGCGGAAAGCCGGTGAGCAGGGGCACCAGGAAGGTTGCCCCGAACATGGCCACCACATGCTGGGATCCGATTCCGATGGTCCGCGGCCAGCTCAACCGTTCATCCGGAGCAACGTACTCTCCGGGTTTGATGGTTTTGCCGTCTCCGTGAATCGTCCAGGCCGTACCGAATTTGCTCATTGAAGTGCCTTTCGAAGACCCGCGATTGGTTCGTGCAGAATAGTACCGGGCTATGACAGCTGGAGTGTTATGTTGCAAACCCCCTTATTTTACCGGAGGACAACCTGGCGGAGACTGCGGTTTCCGCCTGCGAACGGACGGAACAGCATGGGCATATCAGCAGCGGGCCGCACGGTCCTTGTAACCGGTGCGGCGATGGGCATGGGCAGGCTCTATGCGGAGCGGGCAGTGCACGACGGCGCTGCTCACGTAGTGCTGTGGGACCGCAACGCCGAGGCACTGGAGGCCACCGCGGCGGACTTGCGGGCCCTGGGCGGCAGCACCGTCCACCCTTATGCCCTGGATGTCAGTTCCGTGGCCGAAGTGACTGCCGCCGCCGAGAGTGTCCTGGCCGAAGCCGGAGTTCCCGACATCCTCATCAACAATGCCGGCATCGTCCGCGGAAAGTACTTCTGGGAGCATGACCATGAGGCCGATATTGATGCCGTCATGCAGGTGAACACGCTGGCTCCCATGCACATCACCCGGGCGTTCCTGCCGCAGATGATTGCCCGCCGCACCCCGGCGCGGATCCTGAACGTCGCTTCGGCGTCGGGCACCTTGTCCGTGCCGAAAATGAGTGTCTACACCGCCTCCAAATGGGCTGTCATCGGCTGGAGCGATTCGCTGCGGCTGGAACTGAATGAATCAGGCAATGGGCACGTTCAGGTCACCACCCTGATTCCGAGCTACATCAAAACCGGAATGTTTGCCGGCGCACGCGGCCCGCTGCTGACGCCGCTGATGGAACCGGAGTATGTGGTGGACCGTGCCTGGACGGCCCTGATGGAGGGCAAGGCCCGCATCCAGCTGCCCTGGACCGTGCCGCTGGGCAGCGCCCTGAGAGGTCTGCTGCCGCAGCCGGTATGGGACGTGGTGGCAGGACGGGTTTTCAAGGTGTACCAGTCGATGGACCATTTCACCGGACGTCCTGCCGCCCCTGCGGCAGCGGAGGGCAAGCGATGAGTGCAACAGCCCAACACGAGATCACGGGAGGCACTTTCGGTGCGTCCATCCCCTCCGTGGTGGCAGGGGTGCGCCGCGCCTACGATTCCGGGATCACCCGCCCGCTGGACTGGCGCCGAAAGCAGCTGCAGGGCCTGATTCGGCTGCTGACCGAGCGGGAAGCCGAGCTCAGTGCGGCGCTGGCGCAGGATCTGGGTAAAAACCCGCTGGAAGGCTACCTGACGGAAATCTCCATCACCGTCTCGGAGACTGAATATGCCCTCAGGCATTTAGTTCAGTGGACCCGCAGCACCAAGGTTCCCGTGCCGCTGGGCCTGAAACCCGCCTCCGCGAAGACCGAACCCCAGCCGCTGGGCGTGGTGCTGATTATTGCGCCGTGGAACTACCCGGTGCAGCTGCTGCTGGCTCCGCTCATCGGAGCGCTCGCCGCGGGCAACGCCGCGGTGCTGAAGCCTTCCGAGCTGGCGCCGGCCACCTCCCGGGCCATGGCCGAACTGCTGCCCCTGTATCTGGACCCGGCCGCCGTCGTTGTGGTGGAGGGCGGGCAGGAAGCGAGCACGGCGCTGCTGGCCGAGCGGTTCGATTCCATCTTCTTTACCGGCGGGGAGCGGGTGGGCCGCGTGGTCCTGCAGGCCGCCGCCCAGTACCTGACTCCGGTCACGCTGGAGCTGGGCGGGAAGTCACCGGCAGTGGTCCTGGACGGCAATTTCGCCGCCATCGCCCGCCGTCTGGTGTACGGCAAAATGCTGAATGCCGGCCAAACCTGCGTGGCGCCGGATTATGTGCTGGTCACCGAGGAGGCGGCACCGAAGCTGCGCAAGCATCTGGTGCGCGCCGTGGCCGAGCTGTTCGGCAAGGATCCGGCCAAAAGCCCGGACCTGGGCCGGATCATCAACGAGCAGCACTGGGACCGGCTGCACGGCCTGCTGGACAGCGGCACCATACTGTCCGGCGGTGGCGGGGACCGGAACTCGCTGTACCTGGAACCGACCATCCTGACCGACGTGTCACCGGATTCACCCGTGATGCAGGAGGAGATCTTCGGACCGATCCTGCCGCTGCTGACGGTGAAGGACCTGGACGAAGCCATCTCCTTCATCAATGACCGTCCCGTGCCGCTGGCGTCCTACCTCTACACGCAGTCCGCGGCAGCGCGGAAAACCTTTGAGGCCCGGGTGCGGGCCGGAAGCGTGAACCACAACGTAAGCACCGTGCAGCTGGCCGTTCCCGGACTGCCCTTCGGCGGTGCCGGAGCCAGCGGCACCGGTGCCTATCACGGCAAATACACGTTCGATACGTTCAGCCAGCTGCGCCCGGTGTTTACCAAGGGCACGGCCCTGGACACCTTGAAGGTGGCCTATCCGCCGTACAACGGGCTCAAACGGCGGCTGCTGCGCCGCCTGCTCTGACAGCCCTGGGGAAAAACGGAAGGGGACGCACCGGCCGGTGCGCCCCCTTCCGTTTACGACGGCTGTTGTTGGCCGAAGCTAGGAAATAACCCCGTCCACAATGGCCTTGGCTTCGGCCTGCACCTGGCGCAGGTGTTCCTCGCCCTTGAAGGACTCCGCGTAAATCTTGTACACGTCCTCCGTGCCGGAAGGCCGGGCAGCAAACCAGGCGTTCTCCGTGGTGACCTTCAGCCCGCCGATGGGTGCGCCGTTGCCGGGCGCTTCGGTCAGGCGTGCGGTGATGTCCTCGCCGGCGAGGGTGGTGGCGGTGACGTCCGACGGCGAGAGCTTGGCCAGCGCTGCCTTCTGCTCCCGGCTGGCGGGCGCGTCCACGCGTGCGTATTCCGGATCACCGAAGCGGGAGGTGAGTTCCCGGTACCGCTGGGACGGCGTCTTGCCCGTCACGGCGGTGATCTCCGAGGCCAGCAGGGCCAGCAGGATCCCGTCCTTGTCAGTGGTCCAGGCCTTGCCGTCCAGGCGCAGGAAGGAGGCACCGGCGGATTCCTCGCCGCCGAAGGCCGCGTCGCCGGACAGCAGCCCCGGAACAAACCACTTGAAGCCCACCGGGACCTCCATCAGGGTCCGGCCCAGGTCGCCGGTCACCCGGTCAATCATGGAGGACGACACCAGGGTCTTGCCCACCATGGCGTCCTTCGGCCAGCCCTCACGGTTCCGGTACAGGTAATCGATGGCGACGGCGAGGTAATGGTTCGGGTTCATCAGCCCGCCGTCGGGGGTGACAATGCCGTGGCGGTCGGCGTCGGCGTCGTTCCCGGTGGCAATGTCATACTCGTTGGCGCGCGCGATCAGCGAAGCCATGGCGTAGGGGGAGGAGCAGTCCATGCGGATTTTCTCGTCCCAGTCCAGGGTCATGAAGGCCCACTGCGGATCCACGTTCGGGTTGACGACGGTCAGGTTCAGGTTATGCCGTTCCGCGATGGCACCCCAGTAGTCCACGGATGCCCCGCCCAGCGGATCAGCGCCGATATGCAGCCCTGATTCGCGGATGGCGTCCAGGTTCAGGACCGAGGGCAGATCGTCCACGTAGTTCTGCAGGAAGTCGTAGGTTCCGACGCCGTCCGCCAGCCGGGCCTCGCCCAGCGGAATCCGCTTCACGTCCCGCAGCCCGTCCTCCAGCAGCTCATTGGCGCGGTTGGCAATCCAGTTGGTGGCTTCGGAGCCGGCCGGCCCGCCGGTGGGCGGGTTGTACTTGAAACCGCCGTCGGCAGGGGGGTTGTGCGAGGGGGTGATGATGATGCCGTCGGCCTGATCGGTGCGGCCGTTGTTGTACTTCAGGATGGCGTGGCTCAGTGCCGGGGTGGGGGTGAAGCCGTTGCGGGCATCAATGAGCACGTTGACGTTGTTCCCGGCGAGCACCTCCAGTGCGGTGTTCTGGGCGGGCTCGGAAAGTGCATGGGTGTCCTTGCCCATGAACAGCGGGCCGGTGATGCCCTGGCCGCTGCGGTACTCAACGATTGCCTGGGTGATGGCGGCAATGTGCGGCTCGTTGAAGGCGCCGTTCAGCGACGAACCGCGGTGCCCCGACGTCCCGAAGACCACACGCTGGGAGGGGTCATTCATATCCGGAGAGAGGTCCTGATAGGCGTCCAGGAGGGCCGTCAGGTCAACGAGGTCGGAGGGTTGGGCAACTGTGCCGGCGCGATTAGACATACCCCTAAGCATGCCAAACAATTGCCGCCGGCGGCAGAAGGACCGCCGGAACCGCGGTCTGCCCGCCGCCGGGATTGAACGCGGCGGCCCCGTTAAACGCAGGACGACGACGGCGGAAGGCCGCCGTCGTCGTTCTCCCGGTGGCTGGCACCGGGCCGGGGGAGTGCTTAGCGCACGCCGCCCATCAGCTTCTTGATGGCCGGGGTGCCGGCGGCCAGGGCCACGCCAATGACGATGGCCGTGATGCCGCTGAACATGAAGTAGCTGACCTCGGTTTCCGGGTCGTAGAACTGTGCCAGCCAGCCCGCAAGGGTGGTGCCCAGCGAGACCGAGAGGAAGAACAGCGCCACCATCTGGGTCCGGAAGATTTCCGGAGCCAGCTTGGTCGCCACGGACAGGCCGATCGGTGAGATGAACAGCTCGGCAAACGTGAACAGCAGCAGGATCCCGACGATGGCCAGCAGCGGGGTGCTGTTGGGGCCGCCGCCGGAGAACGGAATGAAGGCCAGGAAGGCCAGGCCCATGACGGCCAGGCCGAGGGCGAACTTCAGCGGGGAGGACGGCTGGCGGTTGCCCAGCTTGGTCCACACACCTGCGAAAACGGCAGCGAAGATGATGATGAAGATGGGGTTGATGGACTGCACCCAGCTCGGCGGCATCTCCCAGCCGAAGATGCGGCGGTCCAGGGAGGTGTCAGCGTACAGGGCAACAACCGTGAACTGCTGCTGGAACAGGGCCCAGAAGGCGGCGCTGGCAATGAACAGGGGCATGAAGGAGTACACGCGGCGGCGTTCGAGGGCGCCGACCTTCGGGCTGCGCAGGATGATCACAAAGTAGGCGATGGAGGCAATGATGGCCACGGCGGCCATCACCACTGCAAGATTCTCCGCCTTCAGCAGGCCAAAGATCACTGCGAGGGAAATGATCACCACGGCACCGGCTGTAACGCCGCCCATGACGCCGTACTTGCTGCGCGGCAGCGGGTTGGTTACCTGGTGGGCTGCCTCGGGCAGGTACTTGCGGGTCATTCCGTACTGGATCAGGCCGATGGCCATGCCGATGGCGGCCAGGCCAAAGCCGTAATGGAAGCCGAGGCGGACCTGGAGAAGACCGGTGAGCAGTGGTCCCACCAGCGCGCCGAGGTTGATGCCCATGTAGAAGATGGAGAAACCGGCGTCGCGCCGTTCATCCTTCTGCGAGTACAGCGTTCCGACGAGGGAGGTCGCATTGGCTTTGACACCGCCGGAGCCGAGGGCAATCAGGATCAGGCCGGCGGCCAGGCCCACGGCGCCCGGAAGGACAGCCAGGGAGATGTGGCCAAGAACCACGATCGCGGCGGAGTAGAAGAGCACGCGTTCGGATCCGAGGACCCGGTCTGCAAGCCACGCACCAACGATGGTGGACAGGTACACGCCACCGCCGTACGCGCCAACCAGCGACGTGGCAACGGCAATGTCGATGCCGAGGCCGCCGTCGGTGACCGAGTAGTACATGTAGTACAGCAGGATGCCCTGCATGCCGTAGAAGGAGAACCGTTCCCACAGCTCGACGCTGAAGAGGTTCGCCAACATGCGGGGATGGCCAAAGAAGGACTTGCGGGCCGGCGTGGCGGCTGAGGTGCTGGGATTAGAACTCACCATTGCATGTTCGCACCGGAATATGTGCGCCTTGAAGGGGTAAAGGGTGAATTCTCCCGTATCTAGGGGCCACTATGCTTACGAAACGTGACAAGTCTCACCAGGATTGCGCGCCTGACCTGCACTGTTACGAGGCGGAGCGCCGGACATTCTCAAATGCTGCGATAAGATTCTCCGTCACTTTTCCAGCTGGGCGGCGACGGACAGGAGCTCTGCCTCGCAGCCCGGGCGTCCGATCAGCTGGATTCCCATAGGCAGCCCGTCCTCGGTCCGGTGGGTGGGAAAGGTGATGGCCGGCAGCCCGCATACATTCACCATTGACGTGAAGGGGGAGTATTGGCACTGCAGGTCATAGTCCCTGAGTCCCTGCGCGTCGCCCTCAAGCGAACTGTCCCAGTACCAGCCCACCGGGCGCGGAGTCTGACCCAGCGCCGGAGTCAGAATCATGTCGTAGGCGCTGTAGGCGCGGATGGTGTCCTGCTCGAAGCGGCGCAGGACATCGATTGCCGTAACCAGATCCGCCGCGGACCGCTGCTGTGCCCTGCGGCGCACGGCGGCCGTGATCGGCAGGAGCCGCTCCTCGCCGCCGTCCGGCAGTTCGAGGGTGGACAGTCCGGCGGTCCACACGGTCTGGAAAGCGTCCGGGTAGCGCTCGTCGTAGCTCAGCTGCGCCTCCGTGACATCATGTCCGGCGCCGGCCAGCGCTTTGATGCCGGCCTCCAGTGCCTGTATTGCCTCCGGGTCCAGGGTGATTTCCAAGCGGGAAGAAAAGGGGGAGAGGGTGCTCACCCCAATCCGGAACCTGCCCTCCGCACGTTGGGCAGCGGCAAGGAAACTTTCCCCGGCCGGTGCTGCGGAGGTTGCATGAAAGTTTGGCTCTGCAACCATGGCGTCCAGCAGCAGAGCGGCATCAGCGGCAGTGCGGGCCAGTGGTCCGGCCACCACAAACTGGCCCAAATCGGACTGCCCGGATCCGGACGGGACGCGTCCGCGGTTGGGTTTGAGGCCAACCAGTCCGGTGGCGGCCGCCGGAATACGAACTGATCCGCCGCCGTCGGTCCCGGGTGCGAAGGGCAGCATGCCGGCGGCGACTGCCGCGGCGCTGCCTCCACTGGAGCCGCCGGGGCTGAGTGCGGGATCGAGGGGGTTGCGGGCCGGAGGTCCGATCAGGTTCTCGCTGTAACTGCTCAGGCCAAATTCGGGGACCTGCGTCTTGCCCAGGCTGATGGCGCCGGCCCGGCGCAGCACGGCGGGAAGCGGGCCGTCCGTTTCCGGAACATAGGCAGGCAGTGCTGCCGTTCCCAGCGTGGTGGGAACCCCGGCGACGTCGGCAAGGTCCTTGTGCGCAAGCGGCATCCCGTGGAGCAGTCCCAGCGGCCGGCCGCGGGCAAACCGTTCATCGGCGGCGGCGGCGTCCTTCAGTGCCGCTTCCGGGGTGGTCAGCAGAAAGGCGCCCAGAGCCGGGTTCAGCTCCTCGATCCGGGCCAGGAAATGCTCTGTCACCTCACGGGCGCTGATTTCACCGGCGGCAAGGGCATTGCGCAGCTCCAGCGCCGTAAAATCCCGGAGTTCTCCGGATGAAACGGAATGAGGTTGATCAGGCATGTGACCTCCGGGGGCGGGAATATTATTTTCCGGGCAGGGCTCCCACTATAGGCTGGGAGGAAGAAGACCCCGGGGACTGCTGACGGCACACCGCCGCAGCTCCCCTGACCCGAGGACAGGAACCGGAAAATGGAAAACGTATCGGTTGACGCCATCAGCAGCGGCGCCAAGATCCTGGACGTGCGCGAAGACTATGAATGGGAAGCCGGCCACATCGACGGCGCCCTTCATATTCCTTTGGATTCGCTGCCGGACCGTCTCGATGATCTTGATCCGGACACGGATCTTGCCGTCATCTGCCGCAGCGGCGGACGCAGCGCACGGGCAACCGCCTGGCTGGAGTCGCACGGCTACTCGGCCGTGAACGTTACCGGCGGCATGGGCGCCTGGCTGGAAGCCGGAAAGCCGATGGTCTCGGACAACGGTCAGGATCCCACCGTCGTATGAGTGCTTCGCTCGGCGCCGGCTCCGGTGTCACGGACTCGGTGATCTACACCTATCTTGGCCCCGAAGGCACCTTCACCGAAGCCGCCCTGCTGCAGGTGCCGGGAGCGGAGTCGGCGGAGCGGATTCCCTCCACCAGCGTCAGTGCCGCGTTGGAGATGGTGCGCAGCGGGCGGGCGGATGCCGCCGTCGTGCCCATTGAAAACTCCGTGGAAGGCGGTGTCAGTGCCACACTGGACGCCATTTCCGCAGGGGAACCGCTGCGCATCCTGCGCGAAATCCTGGTGCCGATCACCTTTGTCCTGGCCGCCAGGCCCGGCCTCGCGCTGGCCGACATCGGCACCGTCTCCACCCACTCACACGCCTGGGCACAGTGCAGGAACTGGGCCGACGCAAATATTCCGCAGGCGGAATATTTGCCTGCCTCCTCCACGGCTGCGGCCGCGGTGGGCCTGCAGGAGGCGGAGCCGGGGTACGACGCCGCCATCTGCTCGCCGCTGGTGGCGCAGCGGCTGGGTTTGTCCGTGGTGGCCGAGGACATTGGAGACATCACTGATGCCGTCACCCGTTTTGTCCTGCTGAGCCTGCCCACTTCCCTGCCCGAGCCCACCGGGGCGGACAAAACCACCCTGGTGGTGCCGCTGCCCGAGGACCATCCCGGGGCCCTGATGGAAATCCTGGACCAGTTCTCCGCCCGCGGAGTGAACCTGAGCCGGATTGAGTCCCGTCCCACCGGATTGTTCCTCGGCGATTACTTCTTCAGCATTGACGCGGACGGGCACATCTCCGACGCACGCATGGCCGACGCCCTCAAGGGGCTGCACCGGATCAGTCCGAACCTGAGATTCCTGGGTTCCTATCCCCGGGCGGACCACCGCGAGCCTGAGGTTCCGCGCCACAACACCGATGAAGCGTTCCGGCGCGCGGACGTCTGGCTTGAGGGGCTCCTCAGGGGCTAACCTCTCCGCAAGGCATTACTGTGCCGACCGGCACTGCGAAGGCGGGCAATAGGGAAGGGCACTGTGCGGCTGCGGCGAAGCAACTGTGAGCATCCGGGGTACTCCCGGCGAAAGCGCGGGCGGGGTTTCAGTTACACCGGGCTGCGCGGGGACCCGCTGACCGAACGGGAAACCCTGGAGCGCATCCGCTCGCTGGCCATACCGCCGGCCTGGGCCAATGTCTGGATCAGCCCGTACGCCAACGGGCACATCCAGGCCACCGGCACCGATGCGGCCGGGCGGCGGCAGTACATCTACCATCCCTACTGGCGGGAGCTGAAGGACCGGGAGAAGTTCGACCGGTCCCTGGCCTTCGCCCAGTCCCTGCCGGCCGCCCGCAGGCTGATTACCAAGCACCTGCGCACGGACGGGGCCGGACCGCAGCGCGCCTACGCGGCGGCTCTTCGCATTGTGGACGCCGGAGCCCTGCGGATTGGCGGGGAACGCTACGCGGAGGTCAACGGGTCCTACGGCACCACCACTCTGCGCGTTGAACACGTTTCGGTGCAGGGGGATGAGGTGCGGTTCGACTTCCCGGGAAAGAGCGGGCAGGAATGGCACACCCTGATCGAGGACCCGGACCTGGTGGCTGCCCTGAAACCCATGCTTGCCCGTCCCGATCCGGACACCGCCCTGGCCTACGAGGGGGCCGACGGCACCTGGCACAGCATCGCCGCATCGTCGCTGAACGACTTCCTCAAGGAGGTGACCGGAGGAGACTTTACGGCCAAGGATTTCCGCACCTGGCAGGCCACCGTGGTGGCCGCGATGCATCTGGCCCGGGCCTTTCCCCTGGTCTCCACCAAAAGAGACAAGCAGAAAGCCGTCACTGCCACGGCCGTGAAAGTGGCGGAACATTTGGGCAACACGCCGGCGATCGCCCGCAAGTCCTACATTGACCCGCGGGTGGTGGACCGGTTTTTCGACGGGGAAGTCATTGCCGTGGCCGGATTCTCCGCCTCGGAGACGGCGGTGCGCCTGATGCTTACCGGCTAGGTCCCCGGCCGGCGCCGGGGCCCGCTTTTCCCGTTCCGGTGTTCGTAAGTATGCTGATGTTATGAGTGCGGATCCATTCCGTGCCGAAGGTGCAGGATTGAATCCGGTCCTGTTTCACGATCAGGAAGGTAAGCGAATGTCTGAGTACCCCAATGAGGAAGAACAGCTGACCGACCCCAAGCCCAGCGGCCAGTCCACCGGCGACGACAACTATCGCGGAGATGCCGGCGACCAGGGCAACGACATCCGGTTTGCCGAGGAAGAAGCCTTGATCCGGGAGCAGGCTTCACCGAAGTCGCTCAACAAGGACGACGAGGGTGAATACACGGACCGCGATGAAGCCGACGGCGGCCGGAAGTCCAAGGACGAAGGCGGCTACACCGACGCCGAGGGCACCCAGGACTAGTTCCGCGATCCCGCCCGGAACGAGGGCCGTGCCATGGTGTACGGGCTCTGCGGGCGGGGGTGCTGCTGGTCCGGTGACGGTGCCCGGACCAGCAGCGCCAGGGGATCAACCTCCACGCGGACACTGGTTGCAGCGCCTGTGAGGTCTCCGTCCAGCTGGGTTTCAGTGGGCTGGGCGACCTTGATTTCCACGGTCCGGGCCCGGCGGTAATCGATGACCGGTATGTTCCGCGGATACTTGGTCACCACCTTGCCCGCCACCCACAGCCATCCGGCCAGGCTGCGCGGACTCATGATGACCACGTCCAGCAGGCCGTCATCCATTTTTGCTTCGGGGATGAAATCAATGCCGGCGGGAAGCCTGCCCAGATTTGCGAACAGGATGCTCCTGACCTTGTGCACCTGGGGCGGTTCGCCGTCCACGGAAATGCTCATTTTGGTGCGGCGGCCCGGCAGCAGCCTCACGCCCGCCTCGCTGTAGGCCAGCCAGCCCACGTGCTTTTTCAGGTCATCCCGAGTGGCTGCAATGACTTCGGCGTCCAGGCCGATTCCCCCCATGACGAGGAACGCACTGCTGCGGCGTTCACCGGTGACTGCGTCATCAAAGTCAATGGTGCCCATGTCAATGCGCCTCTGGTTGCCGTGCAGCGCCGTGCGGATCGACGCCGCCAGATCTGCCACCGGAATCCCCAGGTTCCGCGCCAGCAGGTTGCCCGTTCCCAGCGGCAGCAGCCCCAGCGCCGCGGGAGAGTTGGCCAATGCCCGGGCCACCTCCCGCACCGTTCCGTCCCCGCCGCCGGCCAGGACGACGTCGGCCCCCAGCTCCACCGCGCGGCGTGCCTGCTCGTACCCCGGAGACTGCCGGGTGGTTTCCAGGATCAAAGGGGGATCCCAGCCGGCCAGTTCGCAGGCCTCGGCCAACAGTGTCCGTGCGGCAGGAGCCTGCGCCTTAACGGGGTTAAGCACCAGCGCAATCCGCTGGTCACCCGGCGCCAGGGTCTTGACGACGGTACGCTTCGCAGCCTGCCGGCGTCGGCGTCGTGCCACCTGCCGTGCTGCGAGGGCCGCCAGGGCAGCGGCCAGCAGTACAAGAAGGACGATCAAAGGTGCGGACATAGTGATTCCCAGCCTAACCCGGTCCCGGGCGGAGGTTAGTCGAAGCCCGTGCCGGTGCCCGCCCGGGTTTTCGGTACTCTTGAAGCGTGATCGATGTTAATGAGCTCCGCGAAAACCCCGAAAAATTCCGAGCCTCCCAGCGCGCCCGCCAGGCGGACGAGTCCCTGGTGGACGCGATCATCGCTGCCGATGCCGCGCGCCGCGATTCGCGCACCCGCTTCGAAAGCCTGCGCGCCGAGCAGAACGCTTTCGGCAAGCGCGTTGCCAAGGCCAAGGGCGAGGAAAAGCAGGCCCTCCTGGCAGAGGTCAAGGAACTGGCCGGTGCCGTGAAGGCCGCCGGTGCCGAGGCGGACGCCGCCCAGGCTGAATCTGATGCCCTGCTGCGCCGCATCCCGAACCTGGTGCAGGACGGCGTACCCGCCGGCGGCGAGGATGACTTCGAGGTCCTCAAAACGGTTGGCACGCCCCGGAACTTCGAGGCCGAAGGCTTCACCCCCCGCGACCACCTGGAAATCGGTGAACTGCTCGGTGCCATCGACATGGAACGTGGCGCCAAGGTGTCCGGCTCCCGGTTCTACTTCCTGCGCGGCGTTGGTGCCCGCCTGGAACTGGCCCTGCTGAACATGGCCATGGACCAGGCCGTCCAGGCCGGTTTTGTCCCCATGATCACCCCCACACTGGTCCGCCCGGAGACCATGCAGGGCACCGGCTTCGATGTGGCGCACGACGCCGAGATTTACCGCCTCGCCGAAGATGACCTGTACCTGGTGGGTACTTCCGAGGTGCCGCTGGCCGGCTACCACGCCGACGAAATCCTGGACCTCAACGGCGGTCCCGTCCGGTACGCCGGCTGGTCCTCCTGCTACCGCCGCGAGGCAGGCTCGCACGGCAAGGACACCCGCGGCATCATCCGCGTCCATCAGTTCAACAAGGTGGAAATGTTCATCTACACCAAGCCTGAAGACGCCGCCGCGGAACATCAGCGGCTGCTGGCCTGGGAAGAGGAAATGCTCGCCAAGGTGGAGCTGCCCTACCGGGTGATCGACACCGCCGCAGGGGATCTGGGCATGTCCGCCGCCCGGAAATTCGACTGCGAGGCCTGGGTTCCCACCCAGAACGCCTACCGCGAGCTGACGTCCACCTCCAACTGCACCACGTTCCAGGCCCGCCGCCTGAACATCCGCGAACGCCAGGACGGCGACGGCAAGGGCACCCGTGCCGTCGCCACGCTCAACGGAACCCTGGCCACCACCCGGTGGATCGTGGCCATCCTTGAGCACCACCAGAATCCGGACGGATCCGTAACTGTTCCGGCTGCCCTTCGCCCGTACCTGGGCGGACTTGAGGTCCTGCCGGTCCTGTAACGCGATCCGCGGTTCCGGGTTCATCCCTGCGGCAGTTCCTGTTCCGGACACCCGGAACGGGAACTGTTTTCCGCACCCCACCTGCGCACTTATGTGAGCCGCGTCCTTTCGGGATCTGCGGCCATCTGTTTAAATGAGGCGATGACAACTATGACAAGCACCGGCATCGAAGACCGGCAGAACCCTGACCACTTCCCCCATTTGGTGGCCCTGGACGTGGACGGCACCCTGGTGGACCATGACGGGCATATGTCCGCGGGCGTCCGTGAAGCCGCCGAGGCTGCAATTGCCGCCGGCCATCACCTGGTTATCGCCACCGGACGGTCCTACGGGGCGGCCCTTCCCATCCTGGAACGCCTTGGCATCACCGAGGGGTATTGCGTGGCCTCCAACGGCGGCGTCACCCTGCGGGTGGATACCTCCCTTCCGGACGGCTACGAAGTGATTGACCGGGTGGTGTTCGATCCCCGGACCGCCCTGGACGCCTTGCGCATCAAGCTGCCCACTGCCAAGTTTGCCCTCGAGGATTCGCACGGGAACTTCCTCTCCACCGAGCGCTTCCAGGATGCCAGCTTTGGGGTGGAGGCACAGGCGGTGGACTTTGAGCGGCTGCGCAGTGCCGAAGCAGTCCGCGTGGTGGTCTTCAGCGTTGATTCCACGGCTGAGGAATTCGGTGAGGCAGTCCGGGCCATCGGCCTGCACGGCGTGACGTACTCAGTGGGCTGGACCGCCTGGCTGGATATCGCCGCCGAAGGCGTCACCAAGGCCAGCGCACTGGAAAATGTCCGCAGCAGGCTGGACATTGACCGGAAGTACACCCTGGCCATGGGTGATGGACGCAATGACATCGAAATGCTGGGCTGGGCCGCCCGCGGCGTGGCCATGGGCCAAGCTCCCGCCGAAGTGCTGGAAGTGGCAACCGAGGTCACCGGAACCGTGTATGAAGACGGCGCCGCCACCATCCTGCGCGGCCTCGCAAACAACTAACTGTCCCGCAGTCAACTAATCGTCGCGCAGGCAGCCTGTTTCAGGCTCCCTGCGCCGCTGGTTCGAAGACCCTGGCGGAGGACGGAAGTGAAACCGGTCCGGTGCTCAGTGCGAGCAGCCGTGCCGCCGCGGGCCGGGTGGCCCACTCCTCCTGCCAGTGGGAGCGCACCACGGCCTTGCTGACTGCCTGTGTGGTGATGCCAAGGATTTCCGCCACATACTTTTGCTGCCCGCGGGCGCCGGGAGTCATCAGGTCCAGCACTTTCCACTCGGCGTCGGTGCGGCTGGCCACGATCTGGCCGAGCAGCCGAAGTACTGCCTGGGCTTCTGCGGCGATGTCAGCGTCCGGTCCGTCCACGGCCAGCGGTATGCGTTCGCCGGTCTTCTGCGCCCGGACCACGGCACGGCGGGCATAGACGAGCCCAAACCCGTCATTGTCCAGGATGTTCTGCTGAAGCGGCGGATGCAGTTCGCCGACACCGATGCCCACATTCCAGCGCCGCTGCCGGATGGCAGTCAGCGCGGCATCGACGGCCGCGGCGGCGTCCGCCAGCACGCCCTGCGCTTCGTCGCCCACCGAGCGCTGAAACGGAACGGCGGCGGGCAGATGGCGCAGCGAACGGATGAGCTCTGGAACCAGGTCCCCCGATTCGCGCGAGTCCCGCTGGTTGATCGTCAGCACATAATGCATGGGTTCAGCATGCCAGAGGACCCCAAAGACAACCGGGATCGGTTGCGGCGCGCCTCGGATGCATCGCCTAGAGTCGGCAGATGAAGAATTCCAGCGGGCAGCCGCCGCAGCCGCCCAACCCAAAACCCGTCTCCCTGATTCCGCTGTTCTTTGCGCTCGGGGTCATTCTGCTGGGCCTTTGGGCTGCGTGGGTGACCGGCAGTTGGGTGTTGCTCGCGGTTGCCGTTGCCGTTGCGGTCCTGCCTGCCCGCACCTATGGCGGAGATGTGCGCACCTGGGCGCGGCGGCGGGCCCGGGGCGGGCCGGTGAACGAGTAGGAGTCCAAACGACGACGGCGGCCGTCCCCGCAAGGGGTCAGCCGCCGTCGGGCGCCGGAACGATCCGAACCCTGATCCGGGCTTGGGAACGCGCTAGTTGTTCTGGGGGTCGGCGTCGACGTCGCGGCCCTGGGGCTCGTCTTCTTCGCTGCCTTCGCCGAGAGCGGCGAAACGGGCCAGGGAAGCTTCCACCTCGGCCTCGGCTTCCTCACGGCCGGCCCAGTCAGCGGCTTCAACCCACTTGCCGGGCTCCAGGTCCTTGTACTTGGTGAAGAAGTGCTTGATCTCGTCGAGCAGGAAATCGGAAACGTCCGAGATGTCCTTGATGTGGTCAAAGCGGGGATCAACCGGCACGCACAGGACCTTGGCGTCTCCGCCGCCGTCGTCCACCATGTTGAAAACGCCGATGGGGCGGGATTCCACCAGCACGCCGGGCATCAGGTCGAAGTCCTGGAGCATCACCAGGGCGTCCAGCGGATCGCCGTCTTCGCCGAGGGTGTTCTCGAAGTAGCCGTAGTGGGTGGGGTAGGCCATGGACGTGAACAGGATGCGGTCCAGGCGCAGGCGGTGGGTTTCGTGGTCGATTTCGTACTTGACCCGGGATCCCTTGGGGATCTCGATGGTGACGTCGAGCTTCATGGATACTCCTCTGGCGTGGCGCCGGCATGGCACCACAAACGGAACAGGC
Source organism: Arthrobacter sp. 9E16 (assembly GCF_002929435.1). Taxonomy (NCBI): domain Bacteria; kingdom Bacillati; phylum Actinomycetota; class Actinomycetes; order Micrococcales; family Micrococcaceae; genus Arthrobacter; species Arthrobacter sp. 9E16. The sequence goes on from NZ_PJIU01000001.1 coordinate 1,260,402, forward strand.
CGCGGCGGTCAGGAAAAAGTGCTGCCGTGAACCTAGGCTGATAAATGCGCCAACAACCGCAGGTTTGTCCGCGTCAATGCGGGCGGCGGCGCCGGTCTAGTCTTAAAGATATATGTCTTGGTCCGTTATCACTGCCCGCCGCAGTGCGGGACCTATAAACGGAAAGCAGCGGTGAGGTGATGGGAAGGGTTTTTTCCGGCCTCCTGCTGACTCTGGTTATGGCTGTCCTGGTGGTTCCGCTGTGTCTTTATGCCGGCCCGCCCGTGCTGGCAGCGCTGGCCCGGGAACAGCCGCAGCGGCAGCTGGTGGTGCCCGCTCATCAACAGGCGCCGGAGGCTTTATCCTCCGGGCGTGCTGAATTTCCAGTGCCCGCAAACCTTGGCGCGCCCCTGCCGGACCGGCAAGCGCTGGGCGATCTCCTTGACGCAGAACTGGTGGTTCCCGGCAGCGGAGAGTTCCACGGTGCCGTAATTGATGCGCGGACGGGTGAAATCCTCTATGACCTCGACGGCGATGCCGCGGCAACCCCCGCCTCCAGCCTCAAGGTCCTGACCGCCGCTGCTGCCCTTTCCGTGCTCGGATCCGACACCCGGTTTGAAACCTCCGTGTATGAAGGCGGCACACCCGAGACGGTGGTGCTGGCCGGCGGCGGTGATGTGCTGCTGGGGACCGGAGAGTCGGATGAGACCGCCGTCGTCGGTCATGCGGGCCTGCAGACGCTGGCCGAGGAAACAGCAGCTGCCCTTTCCGGGCGCGAAGTATCCGGGACGATCAGCATCCAGGTGGATGACTCGCTGTTCACCGGGGAAACTCTCTCGCCGGCCTGGAACGAGGAGGACGTGGAGGCAGGGGAGGCTGCGGCCCTGTATCCGCTGGCCGTCAACTCGGCGTGGGCGGTTGAGGGACAGCAGTACGGGGCCCGGGTCGACGACGCCGCGCTCGCCGCCGGTGACGCTTTCGCTGCCGCTCTGGAAACCGCTGCCGCCGGCTACGGCTTTAAAGTGGACCCCCAGGTCACACGCGGAACAGCCGGCGACGACGCTGACCGGTTGGCGGCCGTAACATCGGCTCCGGTTTCAGAACAGGTGACGCAGATGCTGCTGATTTCGGATAACTACCTGGCTGAAACACTGGGCCGCATGACGGCGTTGAAAACCGGCGGTGAAGGCTCCTTCGACGGCGCAGCAGCGGCCGTGAAAGCGGCAGTTTCCGGACTGGGGGTCAACACCTCCGGAATGGTGCTGGCCGATGTCTCCGGGCTGGGCAGCGGAACGGAGATCTCCGCACTGCAGCTGGCCTCGACCGTTCGGGCCGCCCTGACGTCGTCGGACAACAGCGTCCGGGACCTGCCCTATGCCCTCCCGGTGGCCGGATTGAGCGGAACCCTGGCGTCCCGGTTCACCGAGGATGCCTCTAGGGGGCCTGTTGGCGGAGACGGGCTGCCTGAGGAAACCCCGGCGGCAGGACTGGTCCGCGCCAAAACCGGCACCCTTTTTGCGGCGACATCACTCACCGGATTTGTGACTGACGCCGACGGCCGGCTCCTGTCTTTTGCGTTCGTAGCCAACGGGCTGGAGGACAACACTGCGCAGGCCCGGGAGGCCGTGGACGCGGCTGCTGCCGTCCTGGCCGGCTGCGGGTGCCGCTGAGCCGGGTTCGGCGGACAGCGAACCCTCCTGCCATTGGAGAACCTGTGTGTTCTGATGGACGGATGGAGAGCTATCAGCAGCACCCCGTCCCGGCCGCCGCCGACTTGGTGAACTGGGACCTGGCCGCAGGAACGGCTGCCACCCTGGTGTCCGCCGGACCAAAGATGACCGCCAAGGAAATCCGCGGTGCCGTAGCGGACCTACGGGCGAGGGCAGATGAGGCGGTCACCCATGTGCATCGGATCACCGGACTGGAAGCCGCGCGTGATCTGCGTGATTCCGAGGTCCTCGTGGTTGACCGCGCGTCCTGGGCCAAAGCCAATTCCCGCAGTTTCGCCGCGCTCATGAATCCTGCGCTGGAGAATTTGGCCCGCACGCATCCGGAGCAGCTCAAGGGTGCCAATACCGCGCTCAGCGGCACGCTTACCGGGGCACAGCTGGGTGCCGTTCTGGCCTTCCTCTCGTCCAAGGTCCTGGGACAATACGATCCCTTCGCGGCGCAGACCCCCGGCGGCCCCGCCGGTGGCCGGCTGCTGCTCGTTGCGCCCAACATCATTACCCTGGAACGCGAGCTGAACGTGGACCCGGCGGACTTCCGGCTCTGGGTCTGCCTGCATGAACAGACCCACCGGGTGCAGTTCGCGGCCGCGCCCTGGCTCCGCGGACACATGGTGGAACAGATCGGTCTGCTGACCAACGGCCTGATGGACAAGGCCCAAACCCTGTCCGAGCGGCTGAGCCACGCCGCCAAGACGCTTGCTTCCCCCGAAGGCCGTGCGGCGCTCACCGGAAACGACGACGACGTCCCCAGGCGCCCGATGGACATCATGTCCCTCCTTCAGGATCCGGCGGACAAGGAACGGATGTCCCATCTGACCGCGGTGATGTCGCTGCTGGAGGGACACGCCAACGTGGTCATGGACGCCGTGGACGCCAGGATTGTTCCCAGCGTGAAGACCATCCGCCAGCGGTTCAACGCCCGGGGAAAGAGCCACGGCTGGCTGGACCGCTTTTTCCGCCAGATCATGGGCCTGGACGCCAAGATGCGCCAGTACAAGGACGGTTCCAAGTTTGTCCGTTCCGTTGTTGACCGTGCGGGAATGGAAGGGTTCAACCGGGTCTGGGAGGGCCCGGAGAACCTGCCCACCGAAGCTGAAATCCACAACCCGTCCCTCTGGATGACCCGGATGGGGCTCTAACAGAACGTGCACATGTCCACTGATTTTGATCCCCCCGCCGCCACATCCTTTTCCACGCCGGAACGCAGGCCGCGCAAACGCCTAAACCCAACCCTGGGCAAAGCCCGCAACATGCTCCGTGACGCCCTTCGGGACGCGGGCCTTGAACCGCGCGGCACCGCGCAGGAACAGCCGCCCCTGCTGCTGGTGGCCTGCAGCGGCGGACCCGACTCGCTGGCACTGGCCGAAGCGGCCTCCTTCTTCGCCCGCCGCGGCGATTACCGGGTGGGCGCCGTCGTCGTGGATCATGCGCTGCAGCCCGGATCGGCCGAGGTCGCAGCCGCAGCCGCGGCGAAACTTAGGGAAATGGGCTTGGAGCCTGTCCAGGTCCGCACTGTTTCGGTCCCGGTTTCCGGCATGGGGCCCGAGGCAGCCGCACGGACTGTCCGCTATGCGGCGCTGGACGCAGCCGTGGAAGAGACGGGCGCCGACGCCGTGCTGCTGGGCCACACCCTCGACGACCAGGCCGAACAGGTGCTCCTGGGCCTGGCACGCGGATCCGGCACCCGGTCCCTGGCCGGGATGCGCCCGATCCGCGGAAAGTACCTGCGCCCGCTGCTGGGGCTGCGGCGAAGCGAAACCGAGGAAATCTGCGACAGCCAGGGGCTGGACCCGTGGCTGGACCCCAGCAACGCCGATCCGGCGTTCGCGCGGTCGCGGGTCCGGGCCGAGGTGTTGCCCTTCCTGGAGGAAAAACTTGGCCCGGGAATCGCCGAAGCTTTGTTCCGTTCCTCACGTATCCTCGCCGGTGATGCCGACTACCTCGACGCCGTGAGTGCCGACACTTTCGCCCGGCTGCGCGCACAGCCGGACTCCACATCCGGGGCCGGAGACGCGGAGCCGGACACGATCCTGTTGCCCGAGGCACAGCTGCGGGAGCTGGCTCCCGCGGTGCGGCAGCGCGTTCTGGCCCTCGCCGCCGTCGAGCTCGGAGGCGCCCAGCCCAGCTGGGAACGGCTGCGATCGGTGGAAGCACTACTGCGCCGCACAGGCTCCGCCGGACCCGTGGAACTGGTCGGCAAAGTCAGCGTGTACCGGCAGGTGCGCACCAATCCGGTTCCCCAAGGCCCCTCCGGCTATGGCAATCTTGTCTTTAGGAAAAAGAGCAGCACCTAAAATCCAGCTGCAACATCTCTTACCCGGGAGCCATTCGTGGATTCACACGACGTCCAGTCAGACCTCAAGCACGTTCTCTACACCAAAGAGCAGATCCAAACACGGGTTAACGAACTCGCGGCAGAGATTGACCGTGACTACGCCGGACGCGATGTCCTGCTGGTGGGCGTGCTCAAGGGTGCCGTCATGATCATGGCAGACCTGTCCCGTGCCCTGCACAGCCACGTCACCATGGACTGGATGGCAGTTTCCTCCTACGGTTCCGGCACGCAGTCCTCCGGCGTGGTCCGCATCCTCAAGGACCTCGAAACGGACCTTCTGGGCAAGCATGTGCTGATCGTTGAAGACATCATCGACTCCGGCCTGACCCTCTCGTGGCTGCGCACCAACCTGCAGTCCCGCGGACCGGCCAGCGTCGAGATCTGCACGCTGCTGCGCAAGCCCACCGCCGCGAAGGTCGAAATCGACGTCAAATACGTCGGTTACGACATCCCCAACGAGTTTGTGGTCGGTTACGGCCTGGACTTCGCCGAAAAGTACCGCAACCTCGACTTCATCGGCACCCTGGCTCCGCACGTCTACGAGTAAGCTCCAACGCAGTTCTGCGGCACCGGACGGCGGCCTTCGGGCCACTTGCCTCCGGTGCCGCATCCGCGATCAGCATCACGCCGGCCGGCTACGCCCTGAGGGAACTTTCCCGGTATTCCGGACGTGTTCCATCAGGTAACGGTGTATAGCTTGTTCGAGTATATTTCCGCGCATTATCAGCGTTGTTGATCAGGAGGGACGGGGCGTACGCCCTGACGACGAATGAAATCTAAGAACTTCTTCAAGGGGCCGGGCATTTGGATAATCCTGGCACTGGCCCTTCTGGTGCTCATTCTTCCCACCCTTTCCCCCAGCGGGGCAACCCAGGTGGACACAAGCGTGGGCCTGCAGCTGCTCAAGGACCAGAAGGTTGAGCAGGCCAAGATTTATGACGGTGAACAGCGCGTCGATCTGACGCTCCGGGGCGATGACCCCGATCCGGCCAAGAACGTCCAGTTCTACTTCGGCACCGCCCGCGGCGAGGACATTGTCGAGGCCGTGAATGATTCCGGTGCCTCCGGCTTCACCGACCAGCCGGTGCAGACCAACTGGTTCACCAGTTTCCTTGGATTGTTCCTGCCCTTCATCATTCTCGGCGTCATCTTCTGGTTCCTGCTCTCCCGCATGCAGGGCGGCGGTTCGCAGGTCATGAAATTCGGCAAGTCCAAGGCCAAACTGACCAACAAGGACATGCCGCAGGTTACCTTCGCCGACGTCGCCGGAGCTGACGAGGCAGTGGAGGAACTGCACGAAATCAAGGAGTTCCTGCAGGACCCGGCCAAGTTCCAGGCCGTGGGTGCCAAGATCCCCAAGGGTGTCCTGCTGTACGGTCCTCCCGGTACCGGTAAGACCCTGCTGGCCCGCGCGGTGGCAGGCGAGGCCGGAGTGCCGTTCTACTCCATTTCCGGTTCCGACTTCGTGGAAATGTTCGTCGGTGTGGGTGCCTCCCGCGTCCGCGACCTCTTCGAGCAGGCCAAGACCAACGCTCCGGCCATCATCTTCGTGGACGAGATCGACGCCGTCGGCCGCCACCGCGGTGCCGGCGTGGGCGGCGGCAACGACGAGCGCGAGCAGACCCTGAACCAGCTCCTCGTCGAGATGGACGGCTTTGACGGCAACACCAACGTCATCCTGATTGCCGCGACCAACCGGCCCGACGTGCTGGACCCCGCGCTGCTGCGCCCGGGCCGCTTCGACCGCCAGATCGGCGTCGAGGCTCCCGACATGCAGGGCCGCCTGCAAATCCTGCAGGTCCATGCCAAGGGCAAGCCGATGGCCGAGGGCGTAGACCTGGAAACCGTGGCCCGCAAGACTCCGGGCTTCACCGGTGCAGACCTCGCCAACGTGCTCAACGAAGCGGCGCTGCTGACCGCGCGCTCCAACGCCCAGCTGATCGATGACCGGGCGCTGGATGAAGCCATTGACCGTGTCATTGCCGGTCCGCAGAAGCGCAGCCGCGTGATGAAGGAACTCGAGCGCAAGATCACCGCATACCACGAGGGCGGACACGCCCTGGTGGCAGCCGCTCTGCGGAACACGGACCCGGTCACCAAGGTGACCATCCTGCCGCGCGGCCGTGCCCTCGGGTACACCATGGTGCTGCCGCAGGATGACAAGTACTCGGTGACCCGCAATGAGCTGCTTGACCAGCTGGCCTACGCCATGGGCGGCCGCGTTGCTGAGGAGATCGTGTTCCATGACCCCTCCACCGGTGCATCCAATGACATTGAAAAGGCCACTGCAACGGCCCGGAAGATGGTCACCCAGTACGGCATGAGCGAGCGGATCGGTTCCGTGAAGCTGGGCTCCGGCGGCGGCGAGCCGTTCCTGGGCCGGGACATGGGCCAGGAACGCAACTACTCTGACCAGGTGGCCTACGTGGTGGATGAGGAAGTCCGGCGCCTGCTGGACAACGCCCATGACGAGGCCTACCAGATCCTGACCGAGAACCGGGACGTCCTGGACCGGCTGGCCCTGGAACTGCTGGAGCGCGAGACGCTGAACCAGGCCGAAATTGCCGAGGTCTTCTCCGACGTACGCAAGCGCGACGTCCGCGAAGTGTGGCTGTCCAAGCCCACCCGCCAGGTCCACAGCCTGCCGCCGGTGGTGTCCGCCAAGGAACGCCGGGAGGCAGCAGCCAACGGGCAGCCGGATCCGGACACCGTGTCCCCGCAGGACCAGATAGCGGACGCTGACCTGCCCCAGGACTTTGACGTGTCCGGCAACGGGCTCCCTCAGCCCGAGGGAAGCGGATCCGGGCATCCCGGACAGGGCGGCACCGGCGGAACAGCCGGCCGCACCGACGGAACCGACACCCCGGAACAGACCAACCGATAGCAGCGAACGGCGGCCCGGCACGGAAGTGCCGGGCCGCCGTCGTTCCGAACAGTCACGGTAGGATCAAGCAGTGACGGATTTCGACGATGAACTGACAATGGAGAATCTCTCCGTTCCCCCGGCCCCCGTGGACCAGCCCCGAATCGAAAAGGCGATCCGCGAGATCCTCCTGGCGATCGGTGAGGATCCTGACCGCGAGGGATTGCAGGACACGCCAAAGCGCGTGGCGAAATCCTACGCAGAGATCTTCGCCGGGCTGCACCAGGACCCCGCTGATCTGCTGGCCACCACCTTTGCGATCGAGCACGAGGAGATGGTGCTGGTGAAGGACATTCCGTTCTTCTCCACCTGCGAACACCATCTGGTGCCGTTCCACGGCACCGCCCACATTGGCTACATTCCGTCACAGGATGGTTTGGTTACCGGACTCAGCAAGCTGGCCCGGCTGGTGGAGGTCTACGCCCGCCGCCCCCAGGTTCAGGAACGGCTCACCACGCAGATCGTGGAGGCCCTGATGGACAACCTGAACCCGCGCGGCGCCATAGTCGTCATCGAGTGCGAACACCTGTGCATGTCCATGCGCGGGGTCCGCAAGCCCGGAGCCAAGACCGTTACCTCCGCAGTGCGCGGCCAGCTGCGTGAAACGGCTACGCGCGCCGAGGCCATGAGCCTCATTCTCGGACGTTAGGACGTCTGCCCCATGGATTCACTCGCAGCTGCTCCGGGAACCGGTCCGGCCACTTCCCCGCTGAGGCTCCTGCGCCCGGCCGGGGCGCCGCGGCGGTTCGATGACCTTCCCTCCGGCCGCACACTGGTGATGGGAATCCTGAACGTTACCCCGGATTCCTTCAGCGACGGCGGCCGCTTCGCCGACACAGGTGCAGCCGTCGATGCCGGACTGAAAATGCACTACGACGGCGCCGACATCATTGACGTGGGCGGCGAGTCCACCCGCCCCGATTCCGTCCGCATAAGCCCGGAAGAGGAACAGCAGCGCATCCTCCCCGTGGTGGCTGCCCTGGCCCGGGCCGGAGTCCTGGTCAGCGTGGACACCATGAACGCATCCACGGCGGAAAAAGCCATTGCCGCAGGCGCCTGCCTCATCAACGATGTATCCGGCACGGAAGTCGATCCTGCCATGCCGGCCCTGGTGGCCCGCACCGGCGTCCACTACGTCCTGATGCACAGCCGCGGCGCTGTCCGCAGCGCCGATCCGCGTGCCGCCTACGACTCCGTGGTTGACGAGGTCATTTCCGAACTCGAACAGATCCGGGAAATGTTCTACGCAGCCGGGGTTGCCCCCGAGCAGATCATCATCGATCCCGGGTTGGGATTCTCCAAAGACGGTTCCTCCAACTGGGAACTCCTGCGGGCCACCGACCGCCTGAACGCCATGGGCCACAGGGTGCTGATCGGTGCATCCAGGAAGCGTTTCCTGGGTTCACTGCTGACACGTGCCGGCGAGCCGGCTCCGCCGCTTGAACGTGACAGCGCCACGGCGGCCGTAACGGCGCTGGCCGCCTTCTCCAATGCCTGGTGCGTGCGCGTGCACAACGTCGGCCCCAGCGTGGACGCCGTCAAGACCACTGCCGCCTGGAAAGGCTGACCCCATGAACACAACCAACGCCTCCGACGCACGCACAGCTGTGCGCGGCGTCCGCGACACCATCACCCTGACCGGCATCACCGCGCAGGGTTTCCACGGTGTCTTCGAAGAGGAACGCCGCAACGGACAGCCGTTTGTGGTTGACCTCGTGCTGCACGCGGACCTGCAGCCGGCCGGAATCAGCGATGACCTGACCAAGACCGCACACTACGGCGTCCTTGCCGAGCAGGTGGCGGCCATCATCAGCGGCGAGCCCCTGAACCTGATCGAAGCACTGGCCGAGCGCATTGCCGCGGCCGTTCTGGGTGACTTCGCCGGCGTGGATGCCGTGGAAGTAACTGTGCACAAACCGCAGGCACCCATTACGGTTCCCTTCGGCGACGTATCAGTGACCATCCGCCGGAGCCGGTCATGAACGCCCGTGCCGTAACCGCAGTCCTGGCCCTGGGCAGCAACCTCGGCGAGAGCCGAGACACGCTCTCCGACGCCGTCGCCCAATTGGCCGACCATCCCGGCGTCCGCCTGCAGGCAGTTTCTCCGGTGGTCCGCACCCGTCCCGTGGGCGGACCGGACCAGCCGGACTACCTCAACCTCGTCATATCCGTGGAGACGGACCTGGCCCCGCATGACCTGCTGGCGCACTGCCAGGCGGTGGAAAACGCACACCACCGGGTCCGCGAGGTGCGCTGGGGTCCGCGGACGCTCGACGTCGACATCATCACCTACGGCGACACGGTGCTCGACGACGAAACCCTGACCCTGCCCCATCCCCGCGCTTCCACCAGGGCGTTTGTGCTGCAGCCCTGGGCCTGGATGGATCCGGGAGCCGTGCTTTCGGGTACCCCCGTTGCTGAGCTGGCTGCCAAAGCCGAAGACCTGCCCGGCCTGGAAATCTTCGAAGGGGACTGATCCTCACCGTGGGAAGCATCCGATACCGCTGGCTGGCTGTCATTGTCCTTGCGTCCGGTGCTGCCGGCTGGCTGGTCAACGACTGGGCAACCCGCAACGCCCTGCCCCCGGCCGTCCTGAGCATCATCGGGCTGCTGACCGTCCTGCTGATATCGGGAGCCACGCTCTTCCTCGGGCTGCGGGTGCGGCGCTGGCAGCAGGGCAGCCGCGACCGCGAGCTGGACCCGATCGCGGCGGCCCGGACGCTGGTCCTGGCCCAGGCCACGGCCTATGCGGGTTCGCTGCTGCTGGGCTGGCATGCAGGGGTCTTCATCCAGCAGCTGCCGCTGTGGTCGCTGCGTCCGGGGCATGCCGCCACCTGGGGGTCTTTGGCTATGATCGCCGGAGGGGTCCTCATGATCTCCGTCGGGCTCCTGGTGGAACGCTTCTGCAGGCTTCCGCCGGATGACTCCAACGGGCGCGGCACCGCCGCCCGCCCGGATGACGCAGATGAACGGGAAGACGGAGAATATGCCTAGCGAAGCCATCGATCCCGGCGGTCTGTCCTGGGAGCACATCTCGCCCAGGTACCTTACGGTCCGCCTCATCGGCTGGGTGGTGGAAGCCGTGCTCACAGTGGCCGCAGCCTGCCTTCCCCTCATCCTGCGAAGCGTCGGCGCCTGGACCTGGGTTCCGGACTGGCTGGCCTGGGGGCTTCCCGCGGTGGTCGCAGCAGCTTATCTCTGGCGCGGAGTTCTGCTGCCGCGGCAGGTCCGCGCTGTCTGTTACGCAGAACGCAACGAGGACTTCCTGCTGCGGCGCGGCATCTTTTTCCAGCGCACCCTCGTGGTTCCGTACGGCCGGATGCAGTATGTGGACGTGACCGTGGGCCCGCTCGAGCGCGCTTTCGGTTTGTGCTCCGTCAAACTGCACACTGCCGCCCCCGGCACCAATGCCGTGCTGCCCGGTCTGCCTGCCTCCGAGGGCGCACGTCTGCGGGAGCACCTGTCCGAACGCGGCGAAACGCAGTTGGCCGGACTGTGAGCGTCCCGCAGAACGGGGAGTGGGCCCGCGTCCATCCGGTGTCACCTCTGGTCCGCGGGTGGATTGCGCTGGCCGCAATCGCTTTTGTTATCGGCCGGAACTGGTTCGAGGAAACAGCGGGCTTCCGCGGTAACAACAGCTCAGGACCGGGAAACCCGCTTGACGGGACCGCCCTGCTCATTGGTGCAGGCATCCTCGCCGTGGTCCTGCTGATCCTGGCCGGCATCTTTTTCCTGTCCTGGAGGTTTACCCGCTACCAGGTCACGGATGACCACGTCCGTGTTCACTCCGGAGTGGTGTTCCGCAAGCAGCGCCAGGCACGCCTGGACCGGGTGCAGGCCATCGATATTGTCCAGCCGCTCCTGGCGCGCCTGTTCGGGCTGGCCGAACTGCGCTTTGAAGTTGCCGACGCCGGAGAATCAGCGGTTCAGCTGGCGTACCTGAAATTGAATGATGCGCAGCGCCTGCGGGCACTGCTCCTGAACCGTGCCTCCGGTGCCGGCACCGGCACCGGGGTTGCTGCCGAAACCGGCGGGACGGAATCCGGTTCCCCCGGCGACGGCGCCGAAGGCAGCCCGGGTGCACCGGGAACCGATCCCGCCGCCGGCACCTTAGTTTCCGGCCACCGCGAGGCCCCGGAGCAGCCCGTCCTGGAGCTGCGGCCGGGACGGGTCATTGCCGCCACTCTGCTCTCCGGTACCACCCTGTTCCTGCTCATCGGCATTGCTGTGGTTCTGGTGATTACGGTCGCCACCGGAGAGGCGATCAGCCTGGCCATCATGCTGCCCATCCTCTTTGGCACCGTTGGAGGGTACTGGACCGAATTCTCCACGTCCTTCAATTTCCGGGCTTCGGTCTCCCGGGACGGCATCCGGCTGCGCTACGGCCTGCTGGACACCCGCACCCAGACCGTGCCTCCGGGCCGGATCCAGGCGGTGTCCGTCACGCAGTCACCGTTGTGGCGGCTCACCGGGTGGTATCGGGTGTCCGTCAATGTGGCAGGCTACGGCGCCGGCACCACCTCCGATACCCAGGCCCGCACCAAGCTGCTGCCGGCAGGGACGCTGGCCGAAGTGTTTGCTGTCCTCGCCCTTGTCCTGCCCGAACCGGGCACCGACCGCCCGGTGGACGTCTTTACGGCCGGGATCACGGGCCGGGACGGTGCTGACGGATTCACGACGACGCCGCGCCGGGCCCGCTGGATCGCGCCGCTGAGCTGGCGCCGCAACGGTTATGCCCTGACGGACACTGCACTGCTGATCCGCAGCGGGGCGCTCTGGCGGGTCCTTTCGGTGGTGCCGCATGAGCGCACCCAGTCCATCGCCCTGGAGCAGGGTCCGCTGCGCCGGCGCTTCGGCACCAGTGACCTGATCCTGCATTCCACTCCCGGTCCCGTCCGGCCGCACGTGCGGAAAATCGACGTCGACGATGCCCGCACGCTGTTCCTGGAACAGGCCGTCAGGGCACGCGAGGCCCGGCGCCGGGACCGCACCGGCCGCTGGAACAGCTCTGCGGCCGCCCCGGCACCTGAGGACCCATCACCGCTTCCCGCTGAAACAGTTTCCAAGGAGTACCCCCATGAACAGCTCTGAGATGAGCACCGCTGACAAGCGGCGGCGCGGCCGGCTCGGCATCGGCGTGATCGGCGCCGGACGGGTCGGAGCCGTCCTGGGTGCTGCCCTGCGCGCGGCTGAGCACGCCGTCGTCGGCGTTTCTGCAGTAAGTGAGGAAAGCCGTGAGCGTGCGGCCAACCTGCTGCCCGGCGTCCCCGTCATGGAGATTCCGGACATTGTGGAACGTTCCGAACTGGTGCTCCTGGCTGTTCCGGATGACGCCCTGGGTCCGCTGGTCTCCGGGCTGGCGGCAACCAATGCCTGGCAGGCCGGGCAGCTTGTTGCCCACACCTCGGGACGCTTCGGCACGGAAATCCTCGAGCCAGCCCGCCGGGCCGGCGCCATCCCGCTGGCCCTGCATCCGGCCATGACCTTTACCGGTATGAGCCTTGACCTGACCCGGCTGGCTGATTGCTCCTTTGGCGTGACCGCCCCCACCGCGGTGCTGCCCATCGCCCAGGCCCTGGTGGTGGAGATGGGTGCCGAACCCGTGGTCATCGATGAAGCGGACCGTGTCAACTACCACCTGGCACTGGCGCACGCCTCCAACCACCTGGTCACCATCACCGCCCAGTCCACACAGCTGCTCAAGGACATAGGGGTGGAGAACCCGGACCGGCTGCTGGGCCCGCTCATGCGGGCTTCGCTGGAAAACGCCCTGGCCTCCGGAGAGCATTCCCTCACCGGACCTGTGGCCCGCGGGGACGCCGGAACCGTGAGCGCGCACCTGCAGGAAATGGCCGCCCAGGACAGCGCCAACCTGAGGGATACCTATCGTGCCCTGTCCCTGGCCACTGCTCTGCGGGCCATTGACCGGGGCCTGCTGAGCGAAGAGCGCGGCAAAGCCGTTATTGACGCTTTGAGCCTGGACGAGGGACAGTGAATTCTCCTCAGCTGGTGCGCACGGCTGCGGAACTGAAGGCTGCCGTCGCTGAAGCGCTCGCTGCAAAAAGTGCCGCCGGGGCCGGCGCGGGGGAGGAACCGCTGAGTCTTGGCCTGGTACCCACCATGGGCGCCCTGCACCAGGGCCACCGCTCCATGATGGATGCCGCGCGGGCCGAGAACGACGTCGTCGTTGCCACCGTGTTCATCAATCCGCTGCAGTTCAACGATCCCGAGGACCTGCGCCGGTATCCGCGCACCCTCGAAGCGGATGTGGAACTACTGGGCGCCGCCGGCGTGGACCTCGTGTTCGCTCCCGACGAGGACGAGGTGTACCCGGAAGGAGCGCCGCTGGTGCGGGTGAGCTCCGGAGAGCTGGGGGCCCGTTATGAGGGAGCCTCGCGCCCCGGACATTTCGACGGCGTGCTGACCGTGGTGGCCAAGCTCTTGCACTACGCGTCCCCCGCCGCGGCATCCGGCACCCCGGTCCGCTACCGGGCTTATTTCGGACAAAAGGATGCCCAGCAGCTGGTGCTGATCCGGCGGATGGTCGCCGACCTCAACTTCGACACGGAGGTCAGGGCCGTGCCTGTGGTTCGGGCCCCGGACGGACTGGCCGAGTCCAGCCGAAACGGGTTCCTGGATCCTGTCCACCGCCGCGCCGCAGCGGTGCTTCCGCGTGCCCTGTTTTCCCTGCGGGACCGGGTATCCGCCGGTGAACCGCCGGACCTGGCCGCCGCCGTCGCCCTCGTGAAAGCACAACCGCTGGTGGAACTGGACTACTTCGACATTGTGGACCCGCAGACGCTGCAACCGCTCAGGCCCACCGACGGTCCGCTGGAGAAGCCCGCATTGGCGCTGCTGGCGGCGCAGGTGGGGTCCGTGCGCCTGATCGACAACCTGCCGCTGGAAAACCCGGACACCGCTTAAACCATCAGACTGTGCATTAAACCATCAGACTGTGCGCCCGCCGCGAACAAGCTGGGTGCGGGCCGTAAGCCCGCGCCGCGCGGCTCTGTAAACTTAAGGGTGTGACCACATCTAACTCCGTTCCCGGATCCAGCCCCGTTCCCGAAGCAGCCGACACCTCCGAGCAGATGCGCATCCGCGCTGAGAAGCGGGCGCGTCTGATCGCCGGCGGTTCCGAGGCCTACCCGGTGGGTGTGGAACGCACGCACTCGCTGAAAGAGATTCGGGAAAAGTTCGGACACCTGCAGGCCGATGAGACCAGCGGCGAAGTTGTCGGCGTCACCGGCCGCGTCGTCTTCATCCGCAACACCGGCAAGCTGTGCTTCGCCACCCTCCAGGAGGGAAACGGCACCCGCGTGCAGGCCATGCTGAGCCTGGCCGTGGTCGGAGAAGAGGCCCTGGCCGACTGGAAGGCGCTCGTTGATCTCGGTGACCACGTCTTCATCCGCGGGGAAGTCATCTCCTCGCGGCGCGGCGAGCTCTCAGTCATGGCGCAATCCTGGTCCATGGCTTCGAAGGCCCTGCGCCCCCTGCCGGTACTGCATGCCGGACTGAACGAAGAGACCCGGGTCCGGCAGCGCTACGTGGACCTGATGGTCCGCGAGGAAGCCCGGGACATGGTGTACAAGCGGGCAGCCATCATTCGCGGCGTCCGCGACACTCTGCACAGCCACGGATACGTGGAAGTGGAAACTCCCATGCTCCAGCTGATTCACGGCGGTGCCGCGGCGCGTCCGTTCGAGACCCATCTGAATGCCTTCGACCAGAAGATGACGCTGCGGATTGCCACTGAGCTTTACCTCAAGCGGGCGGTTGTCGGCGGCATTGAGCGGGTCTTTGAGCTGGGCCGCATTTTCCGCAATGAGGGTGTCGACTCCACCCACAGCCCTGAATTCACCACGCTGGAATGCTATGAGGCGTACGCCGACCAGTACGTGATGGCGGACCGCATCAAGGAAATTATCCTGCACTGCGCTGACCTGGTCGGCAGCCGCCAGATCGAAACTGAGGCCGGAACCATTGATTTGGACGGCGAATGGAAATGGCTGTCCGTTTACCCCGGTCTTTCCGAAGCCGTTGGCGAGGAGATCACTCCGGACACCAGTGTGGAAACCCTCCGGGGCATCGCCGAAAAGCATGCCGTCAAGGTGGATCCGAAATGGGATGCCGAGAAATTGGTGGTGGAGCTCTTCGGGGAGATTGTCGAACCGACCCTGATTCAGCCGACTTTTGTCTATGACTATCCGCCTTCGGCCCAGCCGCTGGCCCGCCCCAACCGGAATGACCCGCGCCTCATTGAAGCCTGGGACCTCATCATCGGCGGCATGGAGCGCGGTACAGCCTTCTCCGAGCTCATTGACCCCGTGATTCAGCGTGAGCGCCTCACCGCGCAGTCGCTCAAGGCCGCCGGCGGTGACGATGAGGCCATGGCCCTTGACGAGGACTTCCTCCGCGCCCTTGAATACGGTGCCCCGCCTATGGGCGGTATCGGGCTGGGAATTGACCGTTTGGTGATGCTTTTCACGAACACAGGTATCCGGGAAACAATTTTGTTCCCCCTCCTAAAGCCGGAAATGGGTTAGAACCATGGAATACGTCGAAGTTCTCCTGCCGTCGATATGTGTTGGAGCTCTCTTTTATTTTGTGATGAAGGCCCTGCTCAACGTGGACCGTTCGGAACGAAAGGCACTGGCCGAAGCCGAACGTGAAGCCGACCTTGCGGCCGATCGGGATACAAGTAGTGGAACCCCGGAAAAAGAAAGTAATTAATTTCGCCCCACGGCTTTGACGGGGCATTCAAAATTGCGTCATACTCTAAGTGGTCTCATTATCGTTTTTTCGGGTTTAACACTGCTTAGGAGCCTGTTGTGGCGCAAAAAGTAAAAATCATTCTGGTTGATGACCTCGACGCCGGAAGTGCGGATGAGACCGTACGGTTCGGCTTGGACGGATCCCAGTACGAGATTGACCTGTCCAAGGACAATGCAAAGAATCTTCGTGCGGCCCTGAAGCCCTACCTGGATGCAGGCCGCAAGGTGGGCGGCCGGACCGGGCGTCCCCGTGCTGCAGGTTCTGCACGCAGCAACGAAGCGGCGCAGATCCGTGAATGGGCCCGCAATAACGGATACACCGTTTCGGAGCGTGGACGCGTAAACAGCGAAATCATCGAAGCGTACCGGGCCGCGCAGGGCTAAGGCCCGGCAGGGGGCCTCCCGGGAACCTTATTCGGGGCCGTGGTCACGCCTACGGCGAACACGCTCCTTAAGCACGCGCAGGACACGTAGCATCGAATTACGCGTTAGCTAGGAGTGTGCCTCATGTTTGAAAGATTTACCGACCGTGCCCGTCGCGTTGTCGTGCTTGCCCAAGAAGAGGCTCGCATGCTCAACCACAACTACATCGGCACCGAGCACATCCTGCTCGGGCTCATTCATGAGGGTGAAGGTGTCGCAGCTAAGGCCCTTGAATCCCTGAGTATTTCGCTCGGTGCCGTGCGTGAGCAGGTGCAGGAGATTATCGGTCAGGGCCAGCAGGCCCCGTCCGGCCACATCCCCTTCACCCCGCGTGCCAAGAAGGTTCTCGAACTCTCCCTCCGGGAGGCCCTGCAGCTTGGCCACAACTACATCGGCACCGAGCACATCCTGCTCGGGCTGATCCGTGAAGGCGAAGGCGTTGCCGCACAGGTGCTGGTCAAGCTTGGCGCTGACCTGAACCGGGTGCGCCAGCAGGTAATCCAGCTGCTCTCGGGTTACCAGGGCAAGGAACCTGTCAGCTCCGGCGGCCAGCAGCAGGAAGGCCAGCCGGCCGGTTCGGTTGTCCTGGACCAGTTCGGCCGCAACCTCACCCAGGCTGCGCGCGAGTCCAAGCTCGACCCGGTGATCGGGCGCGAGCATGAGATGGAACGGGTCATGCAGGTCCTGTCCCGCCGCACCAAGAACAACCCTGTTCTGATTGGTGAGCCCGGCGTCGGCAAGACGGCAGTCGTTGAAGGGCTGGCCCAGGCCATTGTCCGCGGCGATGTTCCGGAAACCATCAAGGACAAGCAGCTGTACACGCTTGACCTGGGTTCCCTCGTTGCCGGCTCCCGCTACCGCGGTGACTTTGAGGAACGCCTGAAGAAGGTCCTCAAGGAAATCCGCACCCGCGGCGACATCATCCTTTTCATCGATGAGATCCACACCCTCGTGGGCGCCGGTGCCGCCGAAGGCGCCATCGACGCAGCTTCCATCCTGAAGCCGATGCTGGCCCGCGGGGAACTGCAGACCATTGGTGCCACCACTTTGGACGAGTACCGCAAGCACATCGAGAAGGATGCGGCACTTGAGCGGCGTTTCCAGCCGATCCAGGTCAACGAACCTTCCGTTGCGCACTCCATCGAAATCCTGAAGGGACTGCGGGACCGCTACGAAGCGCACCACCGCGTGTCCATCACGGACGCCGCGCTGACATCGGCGGCAACCCTGGCGGAGCGCTACATCAGCGACCGTTTCCTGCCGGACAAGGCCATTGACCTGATCGATGAGGCCGGCGCCCGCCTGCGGATCCGTCGTATGACGGCTCCGCCGGAGCTCAAGGAGATCGATGAGCGCATCTCTGCGCTGAAGCTGGAGAAAGAATCAGCCATCGATTCCCAGGACTTCGAAGGCGCTGCCAACCTGCGGGACAAGGAGCAGAAGCTCCATGACCAGCGGGCTGAAAAGGAGCGCCAGTGGAAGTCCGGGGGCCTGGATGACATTGCCGAGGTGGATGAGGAGCTCATCGCCGAGGTGCTGGCCAATTCCACCGGCATTCCCGTGGTCAAGCTCAACGAAGAAGAATCCACACGCCTGCTCAAGATGGAAGACGAGCTGCACAAGCGCGTCATCGGTCAGGATCAGGCCATCAAGTCCATCTCGCAGGCCATGCGCCGTACGCGGGCCGGACTTAAGGATCCCAAGCGTCCGGGCGGTTCCTTCATCTTCGCCGGTCCCACCGGTGTGGGTAAGACGGAGCTTGCCAAGGCACTGGCTGAATTCCTCTTCGGTGATGAAGAAGCACTCATCACGCTGGACATGTCCGAATACTCCGAGAAGCACACTGTTTCCCGGCTCTTCGGTGCCCCTCCGGGATATGTCGGATACGAAGAAGGCGGGCAGCTGACCGAAAAGGTCCGCCGCCGTCCGTTCTCCGTGGTCCTGTTCGACGAGGTGGAAAAGGCCCACGCGGACCTCTTCAACTCGCTGCTGCAGATCCTCGAAGACGGCCGCCTGACGGACAGCCAGGGCCGCGTGGTGGACTTCAAGAACACCATCATCATCATGACCACCAACCTGGGAACCCGGGACATCTCCAAGAGTGTCTCCACCGGTTTCCAGTCCGGCACCGACACCAAGACCGGTTACGACCGGATGCGGGCCCGGGTCACGGAGGAACTGCGTCAGCACTTCCGCCCCGAGTTCCTGAACCGTGTTGATGACACGGTGGTCTTCCCGCAGCTCACGCAGGACGAGATCGTGCAGATCGTGGACCTGTTCCTGGAACGCCTGGGCAAGCGCCTGGCGGACAAGGGCATGACCATTGAGCTGACCCCCGCGGCCAAGGTTCTGCTGGCCACACGGGGCTACGATCCCGCCATGGGTGCCCGGCCGCTGCGCCGGACCATCCAGCGCGAGATCGAGGACCAGCTCTCCGAGAAGATCCTGTTCGGGGATCTGAAGCCCGGAGAACTGGTGTCCGTGGATGTGGAGGGCGAAGGAGACGACGCCACCTTCACCTTCGAGGGACACGGCGTACCCAAGGCCCTCGAAGAGGCACCGTCCGCAATTGAGGCGGGCGTCGGCGACTAGCCTGCGGCGCAGTGTGAACACATGCGCAGTTTGAACAGATGAAGGGACCCGGCGGGCATGCAGCCCGCCGGGTCCTTTCGCGTCTCCGGATCCCTTCCATTGCGTGCCTTGACAGCCGTTTTGCGGCAGGCAGTCCGTGCAGTCCTAGACTGGACCGGTGACTTCCACCACCATCACTGTCCGCCGAGCACGCACCTCCGATGTTCACCGCATTCGTTCCCTCGTGGCGCCCCTGGCCGACGAGCGGATCCTGGTGGCGAAGGAGGCGGTTGCCTACTACGAGGGGCTCCAGGAGTTCCGGATTGCGGAAGGGCCCGACGGCGAGGTGATTGGCTGCGGTGCGCTGCATGTCATGTGGGAAGACCTCGCCGAGGTGCGGACCCTGGCCGCGGACCGCCGCTGGCGCGGGCACGGCGTTGGCCACGTCCTGCTGGAGGCACTGCTGGCCGATGCCGTGGAGATTGGTGTGCAACGTGTCTTCTGCCTGACCTTTGAGGTGGACTTCTTCCGACGCCACGGATTCGAGGTGATGGCCAATCAGTCGGCCGTGGATCCGGAGGTCTACTCCGAACTGCTGCGCTCCCATGACGAGGGAGTGGCCGAGTTCCTGGACCTCGCGCGGGTCAAGCCCAACACCCTGGGGAACACCCGGATGATCCGCACGCTGTAGCGCCGCTGACGGGGCGGGTGTTCGCGATCAGGGGAACTGACCCTCATCGGCTGGCCTTTTGCTCCTGCCGATGGATAAGCTCAGGGTACTTAGCATCATTCACGGTCCGGCGAACCGGCAGTTGCCGGCGGACCACGATCAGAAAGCGGGATCCAATTATGGGCGCAGATGACAAGGTGCAGAATTCAGCCGAGAAGCTTGGCGGCAAGGTCAAGGAAGGCCTCGGTAAGGCCACCGGCAACGAGCGCATGGAAGCTGAAGGACACGGCGACCAGGCCAAGGGCAGTGCCAAGCAGGCCGGCGAAAACATCAAGGATGCCTTCAAGGGCAAGTAGATCTTCCTCGGACATAACACGTCCGGGAGGCGGCGGGAGGGGCATGATGCCCCTCCCGCCGCTGTTTAATGCGATCCCTCCGTTCGCCTGTCCAACGGTCAGTCCCGGGGGTAGGGTCGAAAGCAGTCTCACCGATGTCCTGATCCCGAACACCGCGGTGCAGCCGCATCGCCTGTACGGGCCGTTGCGCTGAAGGAGCTGCTCAAAGATGAAGAAGCTGATCAATGACCCGCGCAGGGTTGTCTCGGAGTCCCTCGCAGGATTTGGGCTGGCCCACCATAACCTGGTTCGTGTCCACAGCGATCCGGACCTCGTGCTCCGCCGGGAGCCGTCGCGGGGCAAGGTATCCCTGGTTTCCGGCGGCGGCAGCGGACACGAACCGCTGCACAGCGGTTACGTAGGCACCGGAATGCTGGACGCGGCAGTCCCCGGAGCCGTGTTCACTTCCCCCACTCCGGATCAGATCCTTCCGGCAATCACTGAAACCGACACCGGCGCCGGGGTCCTGCTGATCGTCAAGAACTACACCGGGGACATCCTGAACTTTGAGACCGCTGCTGAACTGGCGCAGGCGGAGGGCATCACCGTCGCCACAGTGGTGGTGAACGACGACGTCGCAGTGGAAGATTCGCTGTACACGGCGGGCCGCCGGGGAGTGGCCGGAACGGTGCTGGTGGAGCGGATCGCCGGCGGGGCAGCGGAACGGGGAGACACGCTGGAGCAGGTGGCCGCGGTGGCGGAACGCGTCAATGCCAATGTCCGGTCCATGGGAGTGGCTCTCGCCCCCTGCACCGTTCCCCATGCCGGGGAACCAAGCTTCACCCTGGCCGACAATGAAATTGAGCTGGGAGTAGGAATCCACGGCGAGCCGGGCCGGCGCCGGATGCCCATGGCGGACGCCAACAGCATCACGGACCAGCTGCTGGAACCCGTACTGCAGGACCTGGGAGCCTCCTCCGGGGACCCTGTGCTCCTGTTCGTCAACGGCATGGGCGGAACCCCGCTGAGTGAGCTGTACATCGTCTACCGCCGGGCAGCGGAAGTGTTGGCCGAGCGCGGTATCCGGGTTGAACGTTCCCTGGTGGGAAACTACATCACGGCCCTGGACATGCAGGGGGCATCGGTGACGGTGCTGCGGCTGGACAATGAACTGACGGAACTTTGGGACTCGCCGGTCAACACGCCGGCCCTGCGATGGGGGATGTAACCATGTCACTGGACGCAGCGTGGGCAGACCGGTGGATGCGTGCAGCAGCCGCAGCCATGGCCGAGAACCGGCAGCACCTGATCGACCTGGACCGGGACATCGGTGATGCGGACCATGGCGAGAACATGGACCGCGGATTTTCGGCGGTGGTGGAGAAGCTGGATGCGGACGGAACCCCGGCCACACCGGGTGACGTGATGAAGCTTGCCGCCATGACGCTGATGTCCAAAGTTGGCGGGGCAGCCGGGCCACTGTACGGCACGGCCTTCCTGCGGGCTGCCACGGCG
This sequence comes from Arthrobacter sp. 9E16, assembly GCF_002929435.1. Classification (NCBI taxonomy): domain Bacteria; kingdom Bacillati; phylum Actinomycetota; class Actinomycetes; order Micrococcales; family Micrococcaceae; genus Arthrobacter; species Arthrobacter sp. 9E16. The sequence continues at coordinate 1,281,657 of NZ_PJIU01000001.1, forward strand.
GCGGGACCGGCACCGGACCTGGATCCAGGAACGCTGGTCACTGTCCTCACAGCCGCACGGGACGGAATTGTTGCCCGCGGAAAAGCCGAAGTCGGAGACAAAACCATGGTGGATGCCTGGACGCCGGCAGTTGAAGCAGCCCAGACAGCAGCCGGCGCCTCGGCCTCATCCGCTGAGGTGCTTGCCGCCGCATCAAACGGAGCCCGGGCAGGCCTTGCCGGCACCGAACCGCTGATAGCCCGCAAAGGCCGCGCCAGCTACCTCGGAGAGCGCAGTGCCGGCCATCTTGATCCCGGGGCTGCTTCCACAGTCCTGATCCTGCAGGCGGCGGCACAAGCGGCGGAAGAGGGCTCATGAGCGTTGGACTTGTGATCGTTTCGCACAGCGACAAACTCGCTGAGGGTCTCCGTGAACTGGCGGCGCAGATGGCACGGGACGTCACCATCGAAACGGCCGGAGGTACGGACGACGGCGGGATCGGCACCAGCTTGGAGAAAATCTCCGCTGCCATTGCTGCGGCGGACACCGGCGACGGGGCACTGCTGCTTGCCGACTTGGGATCAGCGGTCATGACCGCGGAAACGGCAGTGGAATTCCTTGAAGATGAGCAGCGGGCACGTGTCCGGCTGGCCGACGCGCCGCTGGTTGAAGGAACCGTGGCGGCGGCAGTTGCCGCCCAAACCGGAAGAACCCTGCAGGCAGTGCTGCAGGAAGCCGAGTCGGCAGGGAGAATACCGGGGCCGGCGGGCACCCGGGACACCGGCACCCGGGACACCGGCACCCAGGAATCCGGAGCCCAGCCCGGTACGGAACCGACAGCCGCCGCCCGGACAGGGACGGGGGAGCGGCCCGGCGCGGAACCGGCGGCCGGCGCGGGGGAGCCGGGCGATGCCGGTGACGATGATTTCGATCCCGATGATGCCGGGGTTCACACCGGTTCGTGGGAGCTCATTAACCCGGCGGGACTGCATGCCCGCCCTGCCGCAGCCGTGGCCCAGGCCATGTCGGACCTGGATGCGGAGGTCCGCATCAACGGAGTGGACGCCAAGTCCATGATGATGCTGATGACGCTCGGGCTGGGACAGGGGCAAACCCTGACCGTGACGGCACGCGGTCCCGATGCGGCCCGGGCCGTGGAGATGATGGCCCTGGAAGTTCGCAACGGTTTCGGCGAGATTTAGCCCGGGGGGATCCCGGCGGGGCTGCGTTCAGACGGGAAGCTGCAGGCCAGCGTCGTTTTCTTGGGCCAGCTTGTCCGCCAGCAGACCGGCCAGGGCGCGCTCCAGCTGTTCGGCGGGCGCCTGCAGGGCGTGCAGCTTGGCCAGCGCGGCTGCGTCCGTCCCGGCGTCCGCTTCCGCTGAGCTTGTTGCCGTGTTGCCAGTTGCGGCCGCGGCCGTCATCAGGTCCGCCGGGCCAAGGAGCAGATTCCGCGGGACCGGCTCCCGGGCCTGCCGCAGCACGGCCATGAGGGCGCCGCGGACCTGCCGGTCGGTGCCGGCCCAGGCCTGTCCCTTGGGCACATAATCGGGTGCTGGTTCTCCGGCCGCCACCCAGGCGCAGCGCTGCCGCACCGGACACACCGCGCATTTGGGGGACCGGGCAGTGCACACAAGAGCGCCCAGCTCCATGACGGACGCATTCCAGGCGACGGAGGCGGCGTCGTCGTCGGGCAGCAGTGCCACGGCCAGGCGCATTTCAGCGGCATTCAGCGCCGGCGCAGGCAGCGCCTTGCCCGAAAGTGCCCGGGCATGGACCCGGCGGATATTGGTGTCCACCACTGTTTCCCTGCGGCCGAAGGCAAAAGAGGCAACCGCCGCAGCGGTGTAGGTGCCCACGCCGGGCAGAGTCAGGAGTTCTTCCCGGGTTGCGGGAACGGAACCGTTGAAGCGGTCCGTCATGGCGGCGGCAGCGGCATGCAGCCGAAGCGCACGCCGGGGGTACCCCAGCCGGCCCCAGGCGCGAACCGCTTCCCCGCTCGGCTCGGCGGCCAGGGCGGACGGCTCCGGCCAGCGCTTCATCCACTGCTCCCACACCGGCAATACCCGGACCACGGGGGTCTGCTGCAGCATGATCTCACTGACGAACACACCCCACGGGCTGCACCCGGGACGCCGCCACGGCAGATCGCGTGCATTGGCCGTGAACCAGCTGATGATTTCCGTATGCAGCTGCGGTGCCTGCTGCAGGCCCGGTTCCATGCATTCTCCCTTGGTTATGACCAGCAATACTCTACTAACCGGCGTGGTGCGGCAGGTAATCCGGGGCCGGGTACCTAGCCTTAAGTCATGGTTGGGAACGAAACATCAAACAGGGCTCCAGAGCGGCCCAGTGCGGCTGTCTACCGGCGGCGCAGGATCGTCGCAGGAATCCTGGTGCTCCTGGTCCTGATAGGCCTTGTCGCAGGCATCAGCGCAGCGGTCAACATGCTGCGGGGGGACGACAGCGCTTCCGCGACTGAGACAACTGAGGAAGCCACTTTGCCCGGGCCGGACAGCCAGCAGCCCGGAGCCGCGCCCGCCGGCACTGCTGCTCCGACAGCTCCGGCCGCGAGCCCGGCAGCCACAGCGAGCGCAACCGCCGCACCGGCACTGTGTCCGCCGGCCTCCGTGGGAGTCAGCGCCACCACCGACGCTCTGAGCTACACCGCCGGCGTTGCACCCATGCTGACCATGACGGTCACCAACACCGGGGCGGAGGCATGCGACGTCAACGTGGGCACCAGCCAAATGGAGTTCATCATCACCAGCGGCTCAGACCGGATCTTTTCCTCCGCCGACTGCCAGCAGGCCGGTGAGGATCTGTTCAAGACCATTAAGCCCAACACCGTGGAAACGGCAAAGTTCAGCTGGGACCGCCAGCGCTCGGCCCCCGGATGCTCGGAAGTTGCCAGCAATCCCAACCCGGGAACCTACTCGTTCACCGCGCGTCTGGGGAACATCAGCAGCGAACGGACCACCTTCGAACTCGAGTGACCGGACTGCTGGATCATAAAGCCGGTCCGCCCGCTACATGAAACGGTCGAGCAGACTGGTCTCGGCAATGCGGGAGAGCCCCTCGCGCACGGTGCGGGCGCGCTGCTCGCCGATGCCGTCCACCGTCATCAGGTCATCAATGTTGGCGGCCATCAGGTTCTGCAGACCGCCGAAGTGGTCCACCAGCCGGTTGGAGACCGCCGGCGGCACGGACTTGATGTTGCTGAGCAGCCGGTAGCCGCGGGGCTGCACCACGGCCTCGAGCGAATCCTGGCCGGGTTGAAAGCCCACAACGGCGGCAATCTTGCTCAGGTCCACCATGTCGGAGGAACTGAGGTTCTGCAGCGTGGCCACCTGGTCTTCGGGCCGCTGGCTGCCGTCCTGCAGGTCTGCGTAGTCGCGGACGATCATCTCACTGCCCGGCCCCAAGCCGGCGGTGAGTTCCTCGAGCTGCAGCGACAGCAGGCGGCCGTCCACCCCGAGTTCGAGGACATACTGGGAGATTTCCTCGGAAATGCGGCGCACCATTTCCTGGCGCTGCAGGGTGACGGCAACATCCCGGACCGTGACCATGGCTTCGATTTCCAGGGCGGAGAGGGAGTTGGTGACCTGGTCCAGGCGCGCCCGGTAGCGTTCCAGAGTGGCCAGGGCCTGGTTGGCGCGGGCCAGCACCGGCTCGGAACCCTCCAGCACGTGGCGCAGTCCGCCGACGTAGAGCTGGATGATCTGCATGGACTGGCTGACCGAGATGACGGGGAAACCGGTTTCGATGGCTACCCGCTCCGCTGTGCGGTGCCGGGTTCCGGATTCGTGCGTCTCGATCGTGTGGTCCGGCACCAGCTGCACTGCTGCGCGCAGAATGGTCTTGGCGTCCTTGTCGCAGACAATGGCGCCGTCCATTTTGGCCAGTTCCCGCAGGCGGGTGGGCGAAAAATCGATGCCGATGTCGAATCCGCCGGAGCAGATGGAGTCAACGGTGCGGTCAAATCCCATGACGATCAGCGCGCCGGTGCGGCCGCGGAGAATGCGCTCCAGGCCATCGCGGAGTTCGGTTCCCGGCGCAACCCGGGCCAGGGTGGCCTTCAATGAATCTTCGGGACTTCGTGCCACGGTCACTTCCTTCCGGCCGTCGGGCCCACGGGCGTTCTGGGCGGACAATGCACAGACACTTTCCCTATAGTAGTGGTCCCGCACGGGACAATGACCACCTTTGTGCCGTCCGCCGCAGGTGCGCGCCGTCCTAGAACAGGAGCTTGAGTGCCTCCGTCAGTGTGGAAACCTCCCGGACGTGGAAACCGGCCGGAACCGCGCCGGGACCGTTGGGTGAAGCCGGAACCACCGCGTGCGTGAAACCGAGGCGTTCTGCTTCCTGGATCCGCCGGGCTATGCCGGGGATGGGCCGCACTTCTCCGGCCAGGCCAACCTCCCCAAAGGCAATCAGCTGGGCGGGAAGGGGTTTGTTCATCTTGGCGGACGCAACGGCAAGGGCCACTGCCAGATCGGTAGCCGGCTCGCTGAGCTTGACCCCGCCCACGGTGGCCACGTAACTGTCATCCTTGGCCAGATTCATGGACGCCCGCTGCTGCAGCACTGCCAGGAGCATGGCGACCCGGGAGGAATCCAGTCCGCTGGTGGCACGCCGGGCCTGCGCGTTGCTGGTTTCGGCCAACAATGCCTGGACCTCGGCCACCAGGGGCCGCTTTCCTTCCAGCGTGACGGTAATGCAGGTGCCGGACACGGGTTCCTTGGTCCGGGACACAAACAGCCCGGAGGGATCCGCCAGTCCCACAATGCCTTCCTCCGTCAGGTCGAAGCAGCCCACTTCGTCGGTGGGACCGTAGCGGTTTTTCACGGCCCGCAGCAGGCGCAGGCGGGAGTGGCGGTCGCCGTCGAACTGGCAGACCACATCCACGAGGTGTTCCAGCAGCCGGGGCCCGGCGATGGAACCGTCCTTGGTCACGTGCCCCACGAGCAGGGTGGTCATGTTCCGTTCCTTGGCCGCCGCAATCAGGGAGGCAGCCACTTCGCGGACCTGGCTGACTCCGCCGGCGCTGCCGTCCACAGCGGCGCTGCTCAGGGTCTGCACGGAGTCAACGATCAGCAGCGCGGGCTTGACCTGCTCCACCTGGCCCAGAGCCTGGCCCAGATCGGTTTCCGCACTCAAATACAGAAAATCCGACACCGCACCGATACGCTCGGCGCGCAGTTTTACCTGTGCCGTGGATTCTTCACCGGTGACGTACAGGACCTCCCGTCCGAGGTTCCCCACTTTGGCTGCCACATCCAGCAGCAGCGTGGACTTTCCGACACCCGGTTCACCGGCAAGCAGGATAACGGCACCCGGGACCAGCCCGCCGCCCAGAACGCGGTCCAGCTCATCCACTCCCGTGGCCTGATAAGCGGCGGTGGTGGAGTCCACGTCCGCAATGCGCTGCGCCGGGCGTGCAACGGTGGCTGCCGCAGTGGTGCGGGCAATGACTTCCCCGGCTTCCTCCACAGTGCCCCAGGCCTGGCATTCACCGCAGCGGCCCACCCACTTGGCGGTGGTCCAGCCGCACTCGGCGCATCGGTAGTTGGCGGTTTTTGCGCGGGTTGTCTTCGTGGCCATAAAAACAGGCTATCCCGCCGCACTGACACTTCCGCGCCGTGCCCCCGCGGCTTGGGGACCACACCGGATCACACCTCGGACAGGCAGCTCACTGCTTCCTCGTGGCTGAGTCCCGTGGACTCGAGCAGATCCACCACAAGCGGCCGGAATAACATGATCAGCGCGTCGCCCTGGATGTTGGTGATGCCCAGCGATCCGGGGTTCAGCTGCGCACCCACGGCGGAGAGTTCGTTGCGTGCCTGGCGAAGATGCCGCTCCCTCGCACCCGCCGACTCACCGCCGGCCAGCGCGCGGGCGAGGATATCGACGGCGTCGGCCGTGTCATTGACAACTTCGGTGACGCGCTCAATAGCCTCGTCATCGAGGGAGGCGTGGTTGATGACCGACGTGGTGCGGCGGGCGAAGACCCGGCTGTTGCGCACTGCGAGGTCCAGGTAGCCGATGGATCCGCGCAGGTCTCCGAGCTCGGCCAGATGCCGCCGGTAGGCCGGGGATATTCGGGCAATCTCCCGGGCGTCACGCACGCTGCGTGTGAGCAGATCCAGCTGGGGCTGCGTGTTGCGGGCACGCACCAGGGCGTGCCAGGCAACGGTGGAATCACTCTTTGCCACCGCTTCGGCGCACTGCCGCAGCACCGCGGAGAGCTCGTGCAGCAGGTCGCGGACATTGGACTTTGGCTCCCGCCGGGGATCGCGGGGAGCCAGCATAGTGACCAGCAGGGCAAACAATCCGCCCACGAGGGCATCTGCGCTGCGCGTAAACACGCCGCCGTCGGGAGCGGGAAGGAGTACTACCAGCAGCGACTGGAGGCCCAGCTGAGTGGTGAAAATGACGCCCCGGTCCAGGAAGCGGGCAAGCATGACGGAGAGAAAGAGTACGACGGCGGCCTGCCACAGTCCGGTGCCCAGTGTGTGCAGCAGAAGTTCACCGATGGTGATTCCCAGGGTGCAGCCAATGCCAACCTCCAGTACCCGGCGGGTACGCGGTTCCCGGGAAAAGCCCAGCGATATGAGCGCGGCAGTGGCCGCGAAGAGCGGTCCCTCATGGCCGAGCACATACTCGGCAAAGCCGTACGCCCCGACGGCGCAGATGGTCATCTGAAGTGCGGGGATGACCGAATCGCGGCTTCGGCGCAGCCCAACCTTTACCCGGTTGCGCAGGAACCCCCGGCTTTGGGCAAGGCGGTCACGTGGGGGCATGCCAACAGTCTAGGGGCAGAGCAGTGCGCCCTCCATCCGAAGAGCACTGCGGCGTACTTCGGTGACGGGGCAAATCCGGCGGGACAACACCAGCACCTTGTGGACGCGGGTGTGCCGGCCAGAGTTTCCTCCGCCGCTTGGCCCCGTTCACCTTTCGTTAACCTTCTCCGTCCACCATCGATGGAGGGGCGGCAGAACGTCCCGGTGTGCCGGAACGTGCCGGGACACCTGCTCTACGGAAAACGAGCCCTTGAAAGGGGCCAGACGTGTCGGTAATTCGCATAGTTCGTTCCGCAGCACTGCTGTCAGCCGCCGCACTCGCCTTGTCGGCGTGCGGCAGCGACAGCGCCATCACCCCGGCCGGCGGCAGCACGCCGTCGTCCTCATCGGAAAGCACCCTCGCCGGGACGCTTTCCGGGTCCGGCGCCTCCTCCCAGGACTCTGCCATGCAGGCCTGGATCGCGGGGTTCACCGCAGTGAACCCGGACACCGCAGTGCAGTACTCTCCGGACGGATCGGGAGCCGGCCGCAAGGCGCTGCTGGCCGGCGGTGTGCAGTTTGCCGGTTCGGATGCCCATTTGAAGGACGAGGAAGTGGAAGCCTCCATCGAGGCGTGCGGGCCGGACGGTGCGCTGCACATTCCCGCCTACATCTCGCCCATCGCCATCGCCTTCAACCTGGACGGCGTGGATGAACTCAACCTGGATGCCGAGACGATTGCGGGCATCTTCCGCGGTGAAATCAGCACCTGGAATGACCCGGCGATCGCGGGCCAGAATGAGGGTGCGCAGTTGCCCGATACGCCCATCACGGTTATTCACCGCTCTGACGAGTCGGGAACCACCGAAAACTTCACCGAGTACCTCGCGGCTGCAGCGCCGGCCGTGTGGAGCACTGAGGCTAGCGGTGAATGGCCGGCCGATCTGGACGGCCAGGAGAATGCCCAGGGCACCAGCGGCGTCGTGTCTGCTGCCGGCGCCACTGACGGAGCCATCACGTACGCGGACGCCTCAGCCGTCGAGGGCATGGGGACGGTAGCGGTAAAGGTTGGCGCAGAGTACGTCCCCTACAGTTCCGAGGCCGCGGCGAAGGCGGTGGAAGCCTCCACTCCGGTGACCGGCGAGGGCCGCCCCGACGGCGACATGGCCATGGATTTGGTCCGCGACACCACCGAATCCGGAGCCTACCCCGTGGTCCTGGTCTCCTACCACATCTACTGCACCACCTACCCGGATTCTGAAACCGTAGATTTGGTGAAGGCCTTCGGCTCCTACGTGGTCAGTGAGGAGGGCCAGGCAGCTGCAGCGGACGCAGCAGGCAACGCGGAGCTCTCCCAGCCGCTTCGCGAGAAGGCCGAAGCCGCACTGGCAGGCATCAGCGTCGCGAAGTAGCCCGTGCCCTCCGGGTGGCGGCGGAGCTTCCGCCGCCACCCGGGGGAACGCTTCCTATTCGCACCCTCCGCCGGGCCGTGGGACAGTAAATGGGGGGATTGCGGAGTCAGACTGAGGCCCCGCGTCAAAGGGATCAGTGCAGGGTCAGTAGAGTTTAAGAAGTTGCCAGTGAAGAACCGAAGGGTTGTGCAGTGTCCAGCAAGTCCATAGAAGGCACCGGTGGTGCCGGCCGTGCCGGAGACAAGGTGTTCTCCGGAATCACGCTCCTGGCCGGTTGCCTCATCCTTCTTGTCCTGTTTTCCGTGGCTGTGTTCCTGCTCTGGCAGGCGCTGCCCACGTTTACCGCCGATTCCGCGGACATCAGCGGCGGGGAGGGTTTCTTCACCTACATCTGGCCGCTGGTCATCGGCACCGTCATCGCTGCAGCCATCGCCCTGCTGATCGCGACGCCGGTGGGCATCGGCGTCGCGCTGTTCATCTCGCACTACGCGCCGCGCCGCATGGCACAGGGCCTGGGCTACCTTATTGACCTGCTGGCAGCCATCCCGTCAGTTGTGTACGGAGCCTGGGGGATGATGGTGCTGGCACCGGCCCTGGTGGGTCCCTACACCTGGCTGGCCGACAACGCCGGCTGGATCCCGATCTTCTCCGGTCCGGCCAGCCAGACCGGCAAGACCATGCTGACGGCGGGGATTGTGCTGTCCGTCATGGTGCTGCCGATCATCACCTCGCTGACCCGTGAAATCTTCCTGCAAACCCCGAAACTGCATGAGGAAGCGGCCCTGGCCATGGGCGCCACCCGCTGGGAAATGATCCGCATGGCGGTGTTCCCCTTCGCCCGGCCTGGTGTCATCAGCGCCGTCATGCTGGGTCTGGGACGCGCCCTGGGCGAAACCATGGCCGTGGCCCTGGTTCTCTCCTCCGGCGGCCTGATTGCCAGCCTGATCCGTCCGGGCAACCAGACGATCGCCGCGGAAATTGCCCTGAACTTCCCCGAGGCGTACGGGCTGCGCCTGTCCGAGCTGATCGCCGCCGGCCTGGTGCTGTTCCTGATCACCCTGGCCGTGAACGTGATTGCGCGCTGGATCATCAGCCGCCATAAAGAATTCTCCGGAGCCAACTGATGCAGACACAAACACTCAGCCGCCGTCCGGCGACACTGACCAAGAACCAGCTCCCGCCGTACGCAGTATGGGTGGCGCTGGGCGCGGCAGTCATCCTGGGCGCGGCCCTGTCGGCCCTGATCGGCTTCGGCATCGCAAGCTTCACCATCTTCACCGCGGTGATCTTCGTGCTCGGCGCCACCGTCATGACCTGGATCGTCGAGGGGCGCCGGCGCGCGGTGGACCGCTTTGCCACCTACCTGATCTGCGGCTCCTTCCTGCTGGCGCTGGTTCCCCTGGTCTCCGTGATCTTCACTGTGCTGTCCAAGGGCCTGGCCGGGCTGAGCCCGGACTTCCTGTTCACCTCCATGGGCGGCATGACCGGAGCCGTGGACAACAACAGTGCCGAAACGGGCGGCCCGGTGCTGGGCGGGGCGTACCACGGCATTGTGGGCACGCTGCTGATCACCCTCTGGGCCACCATCATCTCCGTGCCGATCGGCCTGCTGACCGCCGTTTACCTCGTGGAATACAGCAACGGCGGTCCGCTGTCCCGTGCCATCACCTTCTTTGTGGACGTCATGACCGGAATCCCGTCCATTGTTGCCGGCCTGTTCGCCGCCGCCTTCTTCGCCCTGGTGTTCGGACCGGGCGTGCGCACCGGCTTTGTGGCCGCCGTCGCCCTCTCCGTCCTGATGATCCCCGTGGTGGTGCGATCCACCGAGGAAATGCTCAAGATCGTGCCGAATGAGCTGCGGGAGGCCTCGTACGCCCTGGGCGTGCGCAAGTGGCGCACCATCCTCAAGGTGGTGGTGCCGACGGCGATTTCCGGCATCGCCTCGGGCGTCACCCTGGCCATTGCCCGCGTCATCGGCGAGACAGCCCCGCTGCTGGTCACCGCAGGGTTTGTGAACACCATCAACATGAACGTGTTTGCGGGCTGGATGAGCACCCTGCCCACCTACATTTACCGGCAGCTAATGAGTCCCACTTCGCCCACCAACACCGATCCCAGCACACAGCGTGCCTGGGCGGCGGCGCTGCTGCTGATCATCATGGTGATGCTGTTGAATCTGGGTGCCCGTCTGATCGCCCGGATGTTTGCGCCCAAGACCGGACGCTGACCGGAACCACCCCCCCCTGCGGAGGCACCGCTGCCCCGCCCCCGAAGAACCTCGAACAAAAGGAATCACATGTCCAAGCGAATCGACGTCAAGGACCTCAACGTCTACTACGGCGACTTCCTGGCCGTAGAAAACGTCAATATCAACATTGAGGCCCGTTCCGTCACGGCGTTCATCGGACCCTCGGGCTGTGGAAAGTCCACCTTCCTGCGGACCCTGAACCGCATGCATGAAGTCCTTCCCGGTGCCCGCGTGGAGGGCGAAGTCCTGCTGGACGGGGAGAACCTCTACGGTCCCGGCGTGGACCCCGTGACCGTGCGCAGCCACATCGGCATGGTGTTCCAGCGCCCCAACCCGTTCCCCACCATGTCCATCCGGGACAACGTCCTGGCCGGCGTGAAGCTGAACAACAAGCGCATCTCCAAATCCGATGCGGACAACCTCGTGGAGAAGTCGCTCACCGGGGCCAACCTGTGGAAGGAAGTCCGGGACCGCCTGGACAAGCCCGGCTCCGGCCTCTCCGGCGGCCAGCAGCAGCGCCTGTGCATCGCCCGCGCCATCGCCGTCTCACCCGAGGTCATCCTCATGGACGAGCCGTGCTCGGCCCTGGACCCGATCTCCACTCTCGCCATTGAGGACCTCATCGAGGAACTCAAGAGTGACTACACCGTGGTGATCGTGACCCACAATATGCAGCAGGCCGCCCGGGTCTCGGACAAGACCGCGTTCTTTAACATTGCCGGCACCGGCAAGCCGGGCAAGCTCATCGAGTATGACGACACCACGGTCATCTTCAACAACCCGTCCCAGAAGGCCACGGAGGACTACGTTTCCGGACGCTTCGGATAGAGACCGTTCCCGGTGCTTTCCCGCCCGGCAGGTCAGAGCAGCGGGCTGATGGCCAGGAAGAGAATCCCGCCCAGCAGTGCGGTGACCGGTGCTGTGACCAGCCACGTCACCAGGATTTCCCGCAGCGGAATGAAGCGGACAGTGGAGAACCGCTGGTTGGCACCGGCGCCCACAATCGCCGAGGTCATGGTCTGCGTGCTGGAAAGCGGGATCTGAAGCCATACGGCGCCCAGGAAAAGCATGGAGGAGCTGACCGCCGTCGCACTCATGCCGCGCAGCGGGTCAATGCGCACCAGGCGGCTGCCGAGTGTGCGGCTGATCCGCCAGCCGCCGAACAGGCTGCCCGCGGCCAGTGCCACGCCGGAAAAGATTTGTACCCAGAGTGGAATGCCGGTGGTGCCGGAGAATCCGGCGGCCACCAGCGCCAGGACAATGACAGCCATTGTCCGCTGCCCGTCCTGCATGCCGTGCCCCAGGGAAAACGCCGAGGTGAACACTGACTGGGCAATCCGGTTCCCCGCGTCTCCGCGCCGCGGCGAGCTGTAGCGCATGAGCCATGTGGTCGGAAAAACCAGCAGGTAGGCCAGCACAAAGGCAATAACGGGGGAGAGCAGCAGCGGCAGGACAATCTGCTGCAGGAGCACCTGATAGGACTCGGCGATGTTGGGGCCTCCCACCAGGGTGGACGCGGCTCCCGAGCCGACTATGCCGCCCACCAGGGCGTGCGTTGAGGACGAGGGCATGCGCCGCCACCAGGTCCACAGCCCCCAGCCGCACGCCGCCAGCAAACCTGCGATGAGGATGCCCAGGCCGGGGGTTCCCGCCGGCAGCTGGATGAACCGATCCGCCAGAACCAGGGCCAGCGCTGTGCTCAGCAGGGCGCCGGTCAGGTTGAAAACGGAGGCAAGCACGACGGCGACGGTGGGAGTCAGTGCGCGGGTGCGCACCGAGGTGGCTACGGAGTTTGAAACGTCATGGAACCCGTTGATGAAGGCGTAGGCACCTGCAAAGAGAACCACGGCGGCCAGCAGAACCGGCTCCACCTAGGATTCCCGCACCAGGATGCCGCCCACGGCGGTGGCGCACTGCCGCAGTGAAGCGGTGGTTCCGGCCAACTGGTCGGCGAGGTCCCTGTGCCGGGCATACGTGAGCGGCTTGTGGTCGCGCAGGAGTTCGGACACCCAGATGCGGTGGGTGCGCTCGGAGCGCTTGGACAGGCGCAGCATCTCAATCCAGTAGTCGTCGAGGTCTTCCAGTGAAGCCAGGCGGCGCATGGCACTTGCCGTCAGCTCGGCCTGCCGGCCAATGACTTCAAGCTGTTCGGCAGCACGTTTTGAAATGCCTGTCAGCCGGTACAGCGAGATGATTTCCGCTGCGGCGTCGAGGTTTTCCATTGCTGACATCAGCGTGAGGGAAAGGTCGTAGAGGTCCTCGCGGGGGAGCGGGTTGATGAAGCTTGACCTCATCTGCGTCATAAGCGCGAAATGCAGGTCAGTGGATTCAGCCTCCAGCTGATGCATGTGCTCGGCGAGGCGTTCATAGTCAGCCGGTTCTGCGCCGAGGACCTCAGAGAGGGTCCCTGCGCCGCGGATCAGGACGCCGCCCATCTGGGAAAGGAGCTCGAGCCCCGCGTTTTCCTGGGGAAAGAGCCGCAGCCTCACAGGGCAACCCGGGGTTGCCGGCCGGAGTGGGGGTCCTGCGCGAAGTAGGTCACGAGCCCAAGATTATCGGCTGTGAAGGAAGATCCAAAAGCGGTGCCGGACCGGGAGCGCCTCTCGGCGGAAGGCCGCTCGAAGCGGCTCTAAGTTGAAGCCCGGGGGTTCCGCGGTCCGACACCAATTTCAGTTTTCTACGCTTCGCCGATGTTGTCAACATGGGCTTCGGACGGCCCCTAATCCAGCTCTCCCCGACGCCAGGCAGCCGCTGAATACTCCAGGTCTTCGGCCGTGCGCATCAACTGGCGGGCATTGCGGGTGAGCTGCGTCGCCTTGTCCGTGCTGCCTGCCTCCGCTGAATCTGCATGATGGGTCTGGCCTAGGGCTACCACGCGGCAGAATGCAGCGAAGCGCTCCAGGGCTACGTCAAACTCTCCTTCGAAAGCCCCGGAGAGGATGGTGTCAGCCATGGCCTTGACCTCATCAGCGCCCAGGGGTTCCGCTACTCCGGCCACCACCTTGGACACCTGGGCGACGTCTTTGCCTGCGGCGTAGTAGGCGGCGACCCGCTCCGGATTCTGCTGAGTGGCTGCGCGGAGGGCATAGAGGCGCCACAGGGCACCCGGCAGCGAGCGGGCGGGGCTTTCCGCCCACATCTCCGCGATGGATTCCAGGCCCTGCCGGTCCGCCAGTTTCACCAGGCGGCGGGTAATCTCCGGATCGGAGCTCTCCCTGCCGTGGTGGACCAGTGCCTGGGCTGCCAGGTGGGCCGCCTCGGATACTCGGGCCGGATCCGCGCCTCCGGGGATGTTGGCGAAGTCCAGCGGAGCGTACAGCTTGGGTTTGTGATGCCGTGGGGGCATTTCATTGGACTCACTCATAATTTGAGAATACTCCGCCCCGGGAACGGGAGTCGAGGAGTGCCTCCGGGGAGGGGAGCGGGGCCGGCGCGGCTGCTCCCGGGGCGAAACGCAAAGTGTGCGCCACGATGTTTCGTGAGATACGTCCCCCGTGCGATAAAGTGGAGAAGTCGATTCGTCGACGGCTGGATTGCCAGGGGAAACCCCGGCGGTAACAGTTGTCCCGATACGACTGGGGGCCTTTAGCTCAGTTGGTAGAGCATCGGACTTTTAATCCGTGGGTCGTGGGTTCGAGCCCCACAGGGCCCACCAGAAGATGGGCCGGCAAGCCGTCAGCGGCGGGCCGGGACTTCGGCAGCACCCCGGTTTTCGGACCGGGGTGCTTTTTCTTTGCCGGGAGCACTCCCGGGCAGGGGCGGTCAGCCTCCGGCTCAGGAGGACTGGCTGCCGTCGCCTTCCCCGGCACCTTCTTCGTTGCCCTCTTCCCCGGCAGGCCGGCTGCGTTCGGCCACGGGGGCAGGCACGGGCCGGCGGCGGGCGGTGTCAAACTTCATCAGCTTGTGCGTTCCGTCGCAGTAGGGCTTGATGGCGGATCCGCCGCACCTGCACAGTGCCACGGTTCCCCGGTCACGCGGAACAAGTTCGCCGTCGGGAGTGATGATTTCAAAGTCTCCGCGCACCAGCAGCGGCCCGTTGGGATAGGTGACCACGGAGGCCGCTGCGGGCCGTTTCCCGGATTCCGCAGCTTCGGACTGTGGATGTTCATTGTTGCCGGGACACCCGGCACACCCGTGTCCAGCGGGAGCCTCGCTCACGGGGTCACTCCGGACGCCGGGGCAACCCCGTCCAGGGCTGCTGTTGCAGCTCCGGAGGGCTGCACGCGCAGGGCGGTTCGGCCTTCCTTCCAGGCCGTGAGCTGATCCCCACCCATCATGGCATCCAGGGCCAGAACCGTTGCGGCGCCGAACACCACATCTGCCAGCAGGGAAGGTTCAGCCTCCACCAGTCCTCCGGCCAGGTCCCGTGCAGCAATCTGTTCGTGAACGGCGTCGGCCTCCACATGCTCATCGAAGTAGTAGGTGACGGTGTCATCGAACCCGAGCCGGCGGAAGCCCCGTGCATAGAAGGAGTTCGGGATGGAGGAGGTCATTTCAAAGGCGGCCAGGTGGCCCGCGATAGCCCCGCGCAGGCGGCGGTTCAGGCCAAACAGGGACATGGCGTTTGATGAGGCAAGGGTCAGGGCGGGGACGGCGTCGAGGTACCAGCCGTACTCGGTCTCCAGGTCCAGGCCCTTCATGGTGACCGCAAAGAGATGGGAATGCATGCGTTCGGGACGTCCGCCGCCGTATTCGTCCGCCTGGATTTCGATCAGGGCCGCCTTGGCGCGGCCCACCGGCAGGCGGGGAATGGCCCAGCTGTGGGGGTCGGCTTCCTTCAGCTGGTAGACGGAACGGAGGATCAGGAACTCCTCCAGCTGCTCACGGGTTGCCTTGGCGGCGACGAAGCGGGAAACGCTGGGCCCGTCGTCGTCGGCGGCCATCCGGAACAGCTCCGCAGCTACTGCTTCCGAGGTGGGTTCGGGGAGCGCAGGAACAGGAACCGTGCGGCGAAGGGCCGCCTCGAAAGTCTTCTCGAGCTCCAGGCGAAGGCCCACGAGGCCGGGATGCCACTCCAGAGTGTCCGGCACCGTGTCCAGCCCGCTGTAGTGCAGCTCGTACAGGCAAAACAAAGCCAGCTGGAGGTCGTCGTCGCGGAGGATGTCGGCAGCGCCATGGCAGGCACGGCGGACGGCTTCGGTCAGATCCGTAAGCGCGCCGGCGGACGGGGCCTCCGGGGCCGTGAGCAGGTCAAGAAGGGCTGCACTGACTGGTCCGCGGGGTGCGGGGATTCTCATTCTTATCCTTTGTACTCCGGGTCAAGGGTCCCAGGAAGACGCCGTGGGCGGGACAGCAAATCAAAGACATCAGCATACTTGGTAAACCGTTTGGGCCGGAATTCGTCCCGCCCGCGGCCGGCTGCGCGGACATTGACCTTTCCGCTCATCCGGCGTGAGATGGAAGCGTACGGTGGGCTGCGCATGAAAATGATCGCCCGCCTGTGCGGAAGACTACGATGGCTGCGGAAAAGAGGAAACCCATGCCGCTGATTGACGCAGGAGGTTCAATGCTCGTTCCGGCACTGCTGCTGATGATTGCGGCCATGATTCTGACCGCAGCCCGGATTGATGCGGCGCTTGCACGCGGGGACGGCGAGAAACTGTTCTGGGTGGGCCTGACGGGGTCTCTGACAGCCCTGCTGGCCGTGGCCTGGGCGGTTGCCGGCAGCCCCGGCAGTGGACCGTGGGTGGGTTTGGCTGCCGTGGGCGGGGCAGCCGGTGCTGTCCGTTGGGTGCAGGTGCGCCACCGGCAGCGTAAAGCGGCCCGGCAACAGGACGCCCGCCGGCAGCAGATTGCAGCTCTGGAGCGCCGCCACGATGCCGTGCTGAAGAGCTGGAGTTCTTATGAGCTGGACGGCTGGAAGGCTCTGGAAAAACCGGGACTCACAGACGCTGCCAGGCCCGAGACCAAAAACCTGATGCGTGCCATGAAGAGCGCTGCTGCGCTCCGGCCGCCGGTGGAAGGTTCTGGTGCGGTGGATGATGAGAACATCAGGGACTACGGAACGGCCGTTGCCGGTCTGGAAAATGCGTGGGTCAGCGCAGAGAGCTCAGCCGGAGGCGGCCACGCGGCCTAGCCTTCCGGGGTCTGGACGAAACGCAGCTTCGATGTCAGGCTCAGGGGCATGAGCGGGCACATAAGGGATGACATTGTGGTCTCCCGAAACGACGACCATGACCGGTACGAGCTTCGCGTGGGCGGTGAACTGGCAGGCACGGCGGAGTACGAGGACGCCCCGGATGCAGTGGCCCTGACCCACACGGTGGTCCGGGAGGAATTCCGGCACCGGGGTTATTCATCCATGCTGGTGAAGTTCGCGGCGGAGGACATTATTGCGTCGGGGCGGCGAATAAAGCCGTATTGCTCCTACGCGGCGTCATATCTCGGCAAGCATCGGGAGCTGAGCCATCACGTTTCATGGCCGCAGCAGGCGCGCTAATCGCGTGGCCGCCCAAATAAGCGGCTGATCCAATGATGATGGTTGGCTTGAATCACCCTTAATTGAAGCTGGCTCCCCGCTCTGCATATGGGGGGAACGCAGAAGGGGGAGCCAGTGAAAATAGTATAGTGGCATCAGTCCGGAGAAACCAATTGGGGGGAACCGCCTGTGGCTGTGTCGGCCAAAGCTTTCCAGAACTGGCGATCCATGACTGCCCCGTGGGAGTCCACGGCTGATCTTTGCCGTATGGCCGGCATAAAACGCTCTACCCTGGCGCAGCAGCTGGTCCGCGGGAAGGTGTCTGAGGCCACGGTTGTCCGTGTAGCCCGGGCCTGTGACCAGAACCCGGTTGAAGCTCTGTCCTTCTTCGAGGAGTACCGGGATCTCTTGGCGGGCTCCCGACCGCCCACAGCCAGCGAGCTCATCAGCCAGGTGACGTATGTCTGCGTCCTGCAGCTGCTGGTGGCGCGGAGCCTGCACCCCAATCCGTCGCCCGCAGATCTGCCGGGCCTGGGGCCCTTTCCGCACCGGAACTCCGTGCGCGCCTGGTTTGAGGCGGTTGATCCGGGGGACCTGCGCCAGCGTCTGAGTGCCGTAAGCGGCGTGGCACCCCAAAACCTCTCAGCGCAGCTCACGGCCGGCCGGCTCGCCCCGGAGCTAGCCGTTCAGGCCGCCAGGATTGCAGGAGTGTCCCTGACCGGCGGGCTGGTGGCCACCGGACTTCTGACTCCGGATGAGTGCGGGTGGCCCATAGGCGGCCGCGAACGTGCGCTCTCACAGCTTTCCGACACTGACCTGGTGTTCCTTGCGAGGAACCGGCTGGACACCTTGGGCAAGGTGCTGAGAAAACTTGAAACCGACGAGAAAAACAACTCTTCATTTTTGGAGGAATTGGGATGACATTGCAATGGGTGGTCCTTGGGACCACTGCTTTCCTGGCCCTTCAGCGTCTTCCCTCAGCAATCCGGGGTGAGAACCGCGGGATGTTCTGGGCGATGGCCACGATTACGCTGGCAGTGGCGCTAAGCATCCCATTCTTTTACCTGCAGGTTGATTCGCTGTTGGGCGGAAGGAACATCGCCAACCTTTTGCTGCGGTTCTCAGTGTTCGCTACCTTCCTCATCCTCGGCGTAAAGGTTACATCAGCCTTTACGGCACCCCGCGCGCAGCGTTTAATTTCCGGACCCGTGGGATTTATTGTCCTGGGAATGGTTGTGGCGGCGGTGACCGTGCTCTTTGCCCTGAGCGACGTCCCCGAGTCCTCCACGGCACTGCGCGCCTATGCGGATCAAGGCACAGTGGCCGCCTACGGAGACACCGCCAGGCTTTATCAGATGTATGTTGCTGCCTGCCTGGCCCCGGCCTTGTTTCTGTGTGCGGTGGACTCACGGCGCCGCCGGGACATCCGTATCAGTGCCGGCCTCATGTCGCTGGGGATGTCCTCCGTTGTGCTTCATGCCTTACTGAGCCTGGCAGTTTGGAATCTGCCGCGGGGTGCCTGGGACCGCATACTGCCGTATTCGGCAGTCCTGGTCATTTCAATTGCGCTGGCCATGATGTGGAACGCACGCAGGACTGAGAAAAAGAGGCCGAAATCAAATCTGCTCGCGGAAGCCTACGGCACTAGGTAAAGAATCGGTATCGCTCGTTCACAATTTCATGATCATGTGCCAGAATAATGATTATGTAACATCCGCTGCCTGTGGGGGGTCAGCGTGACGTTACGACCGAAGCCAGCGGATAACTCCGCTGGCTTCGCTGTATCCGGATTTCCCTATTAGGCGTCGAGATCCGTTTCCAGGATTTTGACCAGGGCATCGAGGGCCTCGTCGGCCCCATCACCCTCGGCCCGCAGCACCACAACGTCGCCGTTGGAAGCACCCAAACTCATGAGCGACAGCATGCTGGCGGCGTCCATTGCCTCCTCGGCGGGTTCCCCCTCCATTGCAATGGTTACGTCGACGGGCTGGGCCGCAGCTGCCTCGGCGAAAATGGAGGCGGGACGGGCGTGCAGGCCAACTCTGCTGGCGATTGTGGCTTTACGTTCTGGCATGGTGTGTGTTTCCTTCCGTTTCTACTCTCAGTACGCGTGGTGGATGACTCAGGGTGAGGCTATAGTCCCAGCTCCTCGAGGACGGGAAGACGGCTGCGGACCGCGGAACGTGCCTCTGCTGCAGTGTGCGCACTCAGGGCGACTGACGCCAGATCCTGCGCCTCAGCGAGGGACACGGTGGCCAGGACTGCTCCCACGGAGGCGAGTGCCCGCGGGGTCATGGACAGCGTGTTGACTCCCAGCCCTGTCAGCACGACGGCGAGGGCAGGGTCTGCCGCCGCTTCACCGCAGACGCCCACATTCTTGGTTGCGGCAGTGGCCTGGCCCGGCTCAGCGGCTGCTTCCGCCGCGCGCGCTCCTTCAACCGTTCGCCCGATCAGCTGCAGCACCGCCGGTTGCCAGGGATCATTCAAGGTGGCCAGGGTGCCGAGCTGCCGGTCCGCTGCCATGGTGTACTGCGTGAGGTCGTTAGTGCCCAGCGAAGCGAAACGGACCCGGGAAAGGACGGCCTCAGCCATGAGTGCGGCTGCCGGGACTTCGATCATCACTCCGGGCATCGCGAGTCCTGCGCCGGTGCACTGAACCGCAAAATCCGCAGCCTCCTCGGCGGTGGAAATCATCGGAGCCATGACCCATACATCGGCTTCGTGTGCGCCGGCCGCAATGGCAATCGCTTCCAGCTGGCGGCCGAGGACTCCGGGGGAGGACCTGTCGGTACGGAATCCCCGAACGCCCAGGGCCGGATTGGGTTCGGTGGCATCAGTCAGGAACGGCAAGGGCTTGTCCGCACCGGCATCCAAGGTGCGGACCACCACTTTCCGTCCAGGGAAAGCCTCAAAAACGGCACCGTAAGCCGTGACCTGTTCCTCTTGGGTGGGCTCCGAATCGCGGCCAAGGAAGCAGAATTCGGTGCGCAGCAAACCGATGCCTTCCGCACCGGCCGCCGCCGCAGCCTTCGCGTCCTTGCCGGAACCCACGTTGGCGAGGAGGGGAACACGGTGACCGTCCGACGTCGTTCCCGTACCGCTGAAGGCGGGCAGGGACACCCGTGAGGCGTACTTGGAAGCGGCTTCCCGTTCCGAAGCGCCCGGTTCCGCCACCACGGTTCCGGTGGCCCCGTCGACGTAGAGCTCGGTGCCGTCGCTGAGTGAATCGGCGTCTGGGGCTCCCACCACAGCCGGCAGCCCCAGGGCACGTGCCAGGATGGCGGTGTGAGATTGTGGTCCGCCGCCGGAGGTGACAAGGCCAATAACCTTCGCCGGGTCCAGGGTGGCCGTGTCAGCGGGGGCCAGTTCCTCGGCGACCAGGATGAACGGGGTGTCGGACGCGGGAATCCCCGGCGCCGGGAGCCCGTCCAGTTCAGCCACGATGCGCGCCCGGACGTCCAGGACGTCCTGTGTGCGCTCAGCCATGTAGCCGCCCAGGCTCTGCAGCATGGCGGCAACCTCCAGCCCCGCCTCCCAAATGGCCCGGTCGGCGGCCATGCCGGCATTAATGTGTTTGCCGGCAGCCTTGAGCAGCATGGGGTCCGTGGCCATCATGGCTGTTGCGTCCAGTACGGCCTTGGCATCTCCGCTGGCCGTTTCAGCCCGGTGGCGGAGGTCTGCCCGGACTTCTTCGGCTGCGTCCTTCAGCCGGGCCTTCTCTCCGTCCACCGTGCTGTCTGCCCCGAATCTGGCATCAGCTTCGGGCTCGGGCACCGGAGGCGGCATCCGCAGCGATGGGCCAAGCACCCGCCCGGCGCTGACTCCGATTCCCTTGATGGTCCGCATCAGTGTGCCTCTCTGTGTGTGGGTAGTGGGCTGCTAGGCAATGACGGGTTCCTCCACGCGTTTGGGGGCCGTCCAGCGTTTGAGCGCCACATAGATCAATCCTGAGGCCACCATTCCCGCGAGGATAGCCACAATGAACATCAGGATGTTGCCGATGGCGAAGAACACGAAGATTCCGCCGTGCGGTGCCTGGGACGTCACCCCGGTGCCCATGCAGATGGCGCCGGCAACGGCTCCGCCAACCATGCAGGACGGAATGACACGGAAGGGGTCTGCCGCGGCAAAGGGAATGGCGCCTTCGGAGATGAAGGCGGCACCGAGCAGCCAGGCGGCCTTGCCGTTCTCCCGCAGAGCCATCGTGAACTGCTGTTTGTCCACCACGGTTGCCAGGGCCATGCCCAGCGGAGGAACCATGCCGGCGGCCATGACCGCGGCCATGATTTGCCAGGGTGCCTGGTTCTCGAAGCTTCCTTCGCCGAGTCCCGCCACTGCAAACGCGTACGCCACCTTGTTGATGGGGCCGCCGAGGTCCGAGCCCATCATGAGTCCCAGAATGATGCCCAGCACAATGGCGGTCACTCCGCCGAGGCCGTACAGCCAGTCATTCAGGGCCTGGGTCAGGGCGGCTATGGGACCGCCCAGGACAAGGATCATCAGCCCGGAGGCTATCAGTGAGCTGATGAGCGGAATGATCACCACGGGCATCAAACCCCGCAGCCACGAGGGTACCGACCAGCTGCCGACCCACCGCGCAACGTAGCCGGCCAGCAGGCCGCCGACGAGTCCGCCAAGGAAGCCGGCGTCCATGAACAGGGCCACTGCACCGGCAGTGAATCCCGGAGCGATGCCCGGCCGGTCAGCCAGGGCGTAGGCAATGTACCCGGCCAGGGCAGGCACCAGGAATCCCAGGGACAGGTTGCCGATCTTCCAGAAGACTGCTCCAAGATAGGTCAGCAGGCCCTGATCGCCCGGATTGAAGAGGGTGCCGCCGTCCAGGATGATGTCACCGGTCAGGTCGCCGTCGTCGTTGGACAGCGACAGCTCATAACCTCCGAGGAGGAAGCCCAGGGCAATGAGCAGGCCGCCGCCGGCAACAAACGGAATCATGTAGCTGACGCCGGTGAGCAGAGCCCGCTTCAGCTGTCCGCCGAATCCCTCACCGCCGCCGCTGCTTTGCGGATCGCGCTCCTCGCCGCCTCCTCCGCCGCCCGCAACACGCCGGGCATTGGGATCCTTGGCGGCGGCAAGCGCTTCATCGATCATGACGCCGGGTTCGTCGATGCCCCGCTTGACCGGACCGGCCACCACGGGAAGGCCGGCAAACCGGCCCTTGTCCCGGACATCGACGTCGGTGGCGAAGATGACAGCCTCCGCGTTGCGGATGACCGAGGGGTCCAAGGGGGTTGACCCCGCGGATCCCTGTGTTTCCACCTGCAGGTCAATACCCCGTTCGGCGGCTACCGCAGCCAAAGAATCCGCCGCCATATAGGTGTGGGCAATGCCTGTGGGGCAGGCGGTGACAGCGACCAGATGGTGGGTTTCTCCGCCGTCGCCGGCTGCGCCTGTATCGCCGTTGTCCGCGGTGGGCTCCGATGCCGGAGCTCCTGCCGCATGGGCGCCCTCCGGACTCCCGGACGCGGTTTCAGCACCTGCGTTGCCGGCGCCTGCCGCCGTGGCCCCGGTGACCGGAGCCTGGTTCGCGGCCCCCGAAGCCGTTCCTCCGGATTGTGACTCCGGGACCGGCCCCAGCCCCAGTGCTCCGTCCACCAGCTCAACTATTTCCTGGGGGGAGGCGGCTGTACGCAGCGCACTGGTGAAGTTTTTCTTAATCAGTGAACGTGCCAGCTTGGAGAGCAGCTGCAGGTGTTCCTGGTCCGCGCCTTCCGGTGCGGCAATGAAGAATACGATGTCCGCCGGGCCATCCTTGGCTCCCCAGTCCACCGGTGGCTGGATCCGGGCCATGGCCAGCGTGGCCTTGGTGACTGCTGAGGAGCGGCAGTGGGGAATGGCTATTCCGCCGGGAACCCCCGTTGCTGTCTTGGATTCCCGGGCCATGGCATCTGAGTACAGCCCGTCAAAGCCGGTGGCGCGTCCCGCTGAGACCACCTGCTGGACCAGGTGGCGGATCACCTCGGACCGTTCCGTTCCCAGATTCTGGTCAAGGGTGACCAACTCCGGTGTGATGAGATCCGACATTAGTTTTCCTCCTTAGATGCCGCCTGAGCGGTTGCGGAGCCGGGGGTGTTAGCGGGGAGGGGTATCTCCGTCACGGTCACCGCGGCGGGATCAGTCTGCGCAAGCGTGGGGACAGTGGTGCCCGGAAGGGATGCGGCTGCGGCGCCGTGTGCCACGGCCTGGCGCAGGCAGTCGCCCGGCGGGGTGCCGGCGACGTCGGCGAGCAAGTACCCGGCCAGGGAGGAGTCGCCGGCGCCTACGGTGGACCGGGCCGCGACCGGCGGGCGGGTGGCCTGCCAGGCTCCCTCAGCCGTGATGAGCAGGGCGCCTTTGGCGCCCAGAGTTGCCAGGACGGCTCCGACGCCCCGGGCGATAAGGGTCCGTGCCGCCTGCACGGCCAAAAGCGGATCTGCTTCGAGTTCGTCTTCGCTTCCAACGCCGGTCACTTCGGCCAGCTCCTCTGCGTTGGGCTTAAGCAGGTCCGGTGTGGCGCCGTGCATCAGCGCACCAAGGAGCGGAGGGCCTGAGGAATCAACGGCGATGCGCGGAGCGGCGTCGCCGAACTGCCTGCGGACGGCATGTGCCACCAGTGCATACAG
This sequence comes from Arthrobacter sp. 9E16, assembly GCF_002929435.1. Classification (NCBI taxonomy): domain Bacteria; kingdom Bacillati; phylum Actinomycetota; class Actinomycetes; order Micrococcales; family Micrococcaceae; genus Arthrobacter; species Arthrobacter sp. 9E16. The sequence goes on from NZ_PJIU01000001.1 coordinate 1,305,113, forward strand.
GTCCGGGGACGCCCCGGGAGGCAACGACCCGGCAAGCACCAGCCACGACGCAGCAACGCCGTTCCCGCCGGCAGCACAGGTGTCCACCAGCAGGCTGATGAGGGCTTCCTGGTCCGAAGGGTCCAGTGCAGGGCCCGGGACGTTGATCTTGGTGGTGGTTCCATCCGGTTCCGTCAGGGTGATGTTGCTGCGGAGCGCGGATCGGATGGGCAGGTTTGCGTAGCTGACGCCGGCGCTGCGCAGGGCGGAAAGCACAGGGTCATTGTCGCCGCCGGGGAGGACGGCGATTGACTGCAGCCCGGATGCGGTGAGGGCGCGGGATACGTTGACTCCTTTGCCTCCGGGATCCCCGCTGATGGCGGCAGCGCGCTGGACAGCCCCGCGGACCAGCGGTCCCGGCAACTCGATGGTCCGGTCCAAACTGGGATTGACGGTGAGGGTGACGATCATTGATGGTTTCGGCATGGACACCCGCAATCTGCGCCACCTCATGACGTGGCGTACGCCACGTCCGGTGTGCTGAACCAACGCTATTTAGGTTGACCAGCGATTGCAATGGGAGGCGTTTGCAGCGGTCTCCCGAAGCCCAAACGGGTCTGTCCGGAATAGGGTGGGTGCATGCGCAACGTCCTCTGGTCCGCCCCCGCCGACGCCCGCCCCGGCACCCACCTCCTCGTGATGCTGCATGGCTACGGAACGGATGAACACAGCTTGGCAAGGTTGTTTCCGTCAATTCCCGCGGGCATTACGGCTGCTGCGCTGCGAGGCACCTTTCCAGTGGGGGACTCGCACGGCTGGTTCCTGCTGGATCCGTATCTGCAGTCCGACACCGCCGAGGTGCTGGAGGCCGCGGCAGCGGTTTTCACCTGGCTGGACCGGACCATGGCAGGGGAATCCTTCACCGGAGTGTCGCTGCTGGGTTTTTCCCAGGGCATGGCGATGGCCACCACCCTGCTCCGTCTGCGGCCCGGAAGGTTTGAGTCCGTTGTGGGACTGTCCGGGTTCGTGGCTGAGAACGAACTGCTGGCCATGGCAGAACCGCTTCCGGAGCCGGTCCCCTACTTCTGGGGGCGGGACCGGGATGACTGGGTGATCAATGAAGACGCGGTTCTTGGGACGCAGGATTGGCTGGAAAAAAATACCGCGCTGACCGCCCGCACATACCCCGGGATGGGGCACAACATTGGTGCCGACGAGCTTCGTGACGTGAGTCTCTTCCTGAGGCGTTATGTAGTGGCCCAGCCCCGCCCTGACGGGGAAGACAAACGGAGCTAACATCTATCGGCAAGGAACCAAAATCGCTTTCAACTACTACCTAAGCATGCTTATGAAGTACAGTGGAGGAAAGCGCGGCCCACAGGTCGCTCGGCAAAACAACGAAATCATCACTCGTTCACACAGCAAGGAGTAATCATCATGGGTTTCATTGCTTTCCTTATTCTTGGTCTTATCGCAGGTGCTATCGCTAAGGCAATCCTTCCGGGTCGCCAGGGCGGCGGCTGGATCGCTACTCTGGTCCTCGGCGTCATCGGCGCCCTGCTTGGCGGCTGGATTGGCGGCGCAGTGTTCAACGTGCCGCTGGACACCTTCTGGTCCATCCAGACGTGGCTTGTTGCCATCATCGGCTCCATCATCGTTCTCGTGATCTACGGCTTCGTTACTCGCAAGAGCAGCCGCGCCTAGTTCGTGAGTCTGCGCTCCGGCGCAGAGTTCTGCAGCAGACTGCAGATAGAAAGCGGGACCGGCGGATTATTCCGCCGGTCCCGCTTTTTACGTACCTGCCTCACGTAGGCTTAAACGGGCTGGTGCCCTGCACCGGAACATGTGTCGAAAAGGAGCGTTGCCGTGGGATTTTTATCCAACCGTGCCATGAAGGCTGCCGGGGGAACCGTCTTTGAAAAGGACGGGACGCCCAAACCTTCGGTGCTGCGGGCAATGGAGCGGGCCGTGGAGGTCCAGCGCCCCCTGGTGCTCGCAAATATCAGACGGCTGCAGCGCAAGCATCCCCGGGCGACACCGGCGGAACTGGTGTCGATCGTGGAAAAGCATTATCTGAACACCGTGACCGGAGGCGGAGCCGCAGTGGGCGCGACCGCCGTCGTGCCCGCCATCGGCACTGCCGCAGCTTTGGGGCTCTCAGCGGCGGCAACGGTGGGTTTCCTTGAGGCAACGGCGCTCTACGCGCAGTCAGTCGCCGAACTGCACGGGGTGCACCTCTCAGATCCGGAGCGTTCGCGGACCATGGTCATGGCCATCATGCTGGGCGAAGAGGGAACCGCCATGATGCAGTCCGTTGCCGGGCGTGGAGCCAAACCCTGGGCCAGCTCGCTGGGCAAAATGCCGTCCGGCGTGATGGGATCCGTTGGATCATCCATTCGAAAGCAGTTCATGAAACGCGTTATTGCCCGGCAGGGAACGGCCCTGCTTGGCCGCGCGCTGCCCCTGGGGATCGGGGCGGTGGTGGGCGGAGCTGGCAACCACGCCATGGGCAAGGGTGTCATCAAGGCCGCCCGGCGTGCGTTTGGCCCGGTACCGGAAACAATCAGCGGCGAACTGGCCGAGGATCTGCGGCAGGTGCCGGAGAAGCCCTAGCGAAACAGGCCGGGCGGGCGTGTGCGCCCGCTGCCCGCCCTAGCCGAAGACCGCGTGCGCGACGGTGAAGATGGCCAGCCCTGCCAGGGATCCAACCACGGTGCCGTTGATCCGGATGAACTGCAGGTCCTTACCCACCTGGAGCTCGATCTTCTCTGATGTCTCCTGCGCGTCCCAGTGCTCCACCGTTTCAGTGATCACGCCGGCTATGTCGCTGCTGTAGGTCTTCACCAGGTAGCCGGCGGCATCGGCGATCCAGGTATTCACCTTTGCGGCGAGCTCGGGATCGGTGGCAAGCCGGTGACCGAAGTCCTGCACTGCAGCCTTGAAGTTCTGCGTCAGCTCGCTGTCCGGGTCATCCACGGCGGTGGTCAGGGCATTTTTGATAGTGGCCCACGTCTGTGTGATGAGCTGCTGGACCCGGGGATCATCCAGCACCTGTTCTTTGATCGCGTCGGCTTTGGCCATGACGGCGGGATCCTCCTGCAGGTCCCGGGCCAGTCCCTTGAGGTAGTTGTCCAGGGCACGGCGCATCTCATGGTTCTGATCTTCCTGCACGGCCCGCAGGAAGCGTCCCACTTCCACCTGCACACGGTCGCCCACCAAGTCATCCACAAACGAGGGCACCCAGGACGGGGACCGCTGGGCCACCAGTTCGGAGATGACATCCGGGTTCGCTTCCACCCAGTCATTGATGCTGTCCACCACCAGATTCACGAGCTGGTGATGGTGCCCCTCTTCGAAGACCCGTTCCGCCACCCGGCCCATGGGCGGGCCCCACGGCGGATCCACCACGTGCCGGCGGAACATGGACTCCAAAACCGTTTTGACGGCGTCGTCGTCCAGGACCCGCAGGATTCCGCGGATGGCGGCGGACCCCTCGGTGGCTACGCGGGCGGCGCTTTCCGGGCGTTCCAGCCAGGCGCCGGCCTTCTGCGCCAGCTGCATGGAGCCCAGCTTTTGGGTGATGACCTCTTCGGAGAGGAAGTTGCTCTCCACGAACTGGCCGAGGGAGGCGCCGATCTGATCCTTCTTGCGCGGAATGATCGCCGTGTGCGGAATCTTCACGCCCATGGGGTGCTTGAAAAGCGCGGTGACTGCAAACCAGTCCGCCAAGGCGCCCACCATGCCGCCCTCGGCGGCAGCCCGAACATACTGCAGCCAGGGATAGCGCTCCTGCAGGGCAAAGGAGATGACGAAGATGACGGCGAGCACCACCAGCAGTCCGGTCGCCACCATTTTCATTCGGCGCAGGCCTGCCGCCCGCTGGGCATCGTCCAGTACCGGAAGGCTCATGCCGACGCTCCGTTTCCGTCGTTACGAAGGTTCCCCGGCCGGGGAACCGAAGATGAAATCGAAGACAAAAGCAAAACCGCTCCTCGTGCTTGTGCCGGTTCGTGTGCCGCGGGCCGGTCGGACGCCGCGGCAGGAACCGTCCAGCCAATGTAATCAGTCTGCTGTGCAAGGTACCGTGTCGGCAAACGCCGTCCCCGGGGACATGCTGGGAGCGGCGCCGGCCGTGTGGTTGAGTGGGGCTCATGGCTTCCCCGATTGAGGATTATGCGCTGGTTTCAGACCTGCACACCGGTGCCCTGATTTCCCGGCGGGGAAGCATCGACTGGCTGTGCCTGCCGCGGTTCGACTCGCCGTCGGTCTTTGGCGCATTGCTGGGAACCGAGAACCATGGCCGGTGGCTGCTGGCTCCGGAGGGAGATGCCGCCGTCGTGAGCCGACGCTATCTTGGGCCCACCTTTATCCTGCAGACACACTGGGCAACTGACACCGGCGCTGCGCTGGTCACTGAGTTCATGCCGGTGGGTGACGGCCGGGCTTCGATTGTGCGCCGGGTGGAGGGAATCAGCGGAACCGTGGATATGCGCCAGGAGCTGGAAGTGCGCTTCAACTACGGAACCGTCCTGCCGTGGATGCGCCGTGACCCCGATCCCCACGGCGAGCGGCTGCTGGCGATAGCTGGACCGAATGCACTGGTGCTGCGCGGGGACAACCTGCCCCGGGCGGTGGACCACCAGCACGTTGGGCGCTTTACTGTGGGTGCCGGCGAGCGCGTGGACATGGAACTGACCTGGCATCTCTCCCACCATGAAGTGCCTCCGCTGACGGACATCGACACCGCGCTGGCGTCCACCACCGACTATTGGGAAAGATGGGCGGACCACTGCGATCCCGCGCAGCAGTATGTTGGACCCGTCCAGCGCTCGCTGCTGGTACTGCGCGCGCTGACGCATGAGTCCACCGGCGGCATTGTGGCGGCTCCCACCACCTCGCTTCCGGAGATTGCGGGCGGGGAACGCAACTGGGATTACCGCTACTGCTGGCTCCGGGATGCGGCGCTGACCCTCGAAGCCATGCTGGGTCACGGCTACGCGGATGAGGCACTGCGCTGGCGCAACTGGCTGCTGCGTGCCGTGGCCGGTGACCCGGAGGACCTGCAGATCATGTACGCGGTGGACGGTGCCCGTGAACTTCCCGAACGCATCCTGCCCCAGTTCACCGGGTATGGAGGATCCGTTCCGGTGCGCGTGGGGAACGGGGCGGTTTCCCAGTACCAGGCCGACGTCGTCGGTGAAGTGATGGTTGCCCTGGCCAAGCTTCGGGATGCGGGCGTGGCGGAGGATCATTTCTCCTGGCCCCTGCAGCGGGCTCTGATGACCTTCCTGGAACGCCACCTCGAGGATAAGGACCACGGAATCTGGGAAATGCGGGGAGAGCCCCAGCACTTCACCCATTCTCGGGTCATGATGTGGGCGGCGTTTGACCGGGCGGCCGCCGCCGTCCGGTCCCATGGCCTGGACGGTCCGGTGGAGCTGTGGGACGCCCTGCGGGACGGACTGCGTGAGGAGATCCTGAACCGAGGCTTCAACGAAGAATTGAATACCTTCACGCAGTATTACGGCAGCAGGGAAGTGGATGCGGCTCTCCTGCAGCTTCCTCAAGTGGGCTTCCTGGCCTACGACGACGAACGCATGCTGGGCACGGTGGCCCGGCTTGAGCAGGACCTGCGCACCGATTCCGGCCTGCTGCTGCGCTACGCCACGCACAGCGGGATTGACGGCCTGGAGCCCGGCGAGAACCCCTTCCTGGCCTGCAGTTTCTGGCTCGTCGAGCAGTATGCCGCCACCGGGCGGTCCGGGGAGGCACGCGCCCTCATGGACCAATTGGTGGCATACTCCAACGAGCTGGGCCTGCTCAGCGAGGAATATGATCCGGTGCACAATACGATGGCCGGAAACTTTCCGCAGGCTTTTTCCCACCTTGCCCTGGTCCGAGCCGCGGACGCGCTGAACACCGCGGCGCCGCTGACGGATGCTCCTGCCGGACCTTCCGTTATCTTCCACCCCACCGAAAGAAGCACATGAACCGCCAAAGTTCCTCAGCGGCCGCCATGGCGGCGCTGCTGTCCGTCAGCGCCGTCAATCATTTCCGCAACCCGAAGTTCTACAACGCGGTGGTTCCCCGCAGCATCAGCACGGACACTGACGGGCAGTTCGGTGTGCTGACCCGCCGGCAGTGGACCCACCTGAGCGGGGTGCTGGAGTTTGCCGCCGCGGCGGGTCTGCTGCTGCCGGCCACCCGCCGGGCGGCCGCCACGGGAACCACGCTGATGTACATCGCCTTCATCGCCGGACACCTCAGTGCCCTGCAGCGTGCCTTCGGGCCCCGCGGATCGGACCGGGAGAAGGCCATCCACCTGGCCCGGCTGCCCCTGCAGCTGCCCCTGATCCGCTGGGCCTGGAGCCTGCGCGGCTAGGAAGCGGGACATGGCAACGAATTTGCTGGTGCTGTCGGACACCCATCTGCCCAAGCGGGCGCGGGAGCTGCCCGCGCAGCTGTGGGCGGAGATTGAGGCAGCTGATGCCGTGGTCCACGCCGGTGACTGGGTCAGCGAAGACGCACTGGATGAAATGCTGCAGCGCTCGCGAAAACTGATTGCCTGCTACGGCAATAACGACGGCGGTGCGCTGCCGTCCCGGCTGCCTTTGGTTGCCACGGCCACGGTTGAGCAGGTGCGGCTGGCCGTCATCCACGAAACAGGTCCTGCCGCAGGGCGGGAAAAACGCCTGGATGAGCAGTTTCCGGACACGGATCTACTGATCTTTGGGCACAGCCACATTCCGTGGGACACCGTGACCCCGGCCGGAATGCGGCTGCTGAATCCCGGGTCGCCCACGGACCGCAGGCGCCAGCCCTTCTGCACCTACATGCGCCTCACAGTAGAGGGGGAAGCCGTCACCGTGGAGCTGGTGCGGCTTCCCCCTCGAAAGGCTTAGCTGCTGCCGGCTTAGTTGGCGCCGGGCGTGAAGACGACCTTGATGCAGCCGTCATCCTTCTTCTGGAACTTCTTGTACAGGTCCGGTGCTTCCTCCAGTCCGGCACGGTGGGTGGTCAGGTCCATGACGCCCAGCGGATCGGAGGGATCTTCGACCAGCGGAATCAGGTCATCCACCCAGCGCTTGACGTTGGCCTGGCCCATGCGCATGTTGATCTGCTTGTCGAACATCTCCATCAGCGGCATCGGGCTGGCCATGCCGCCGTACACGCCGCTCAGGGACACCGTGCCGCCGCGGCGCACAGCGTCAATGGAGCCGTGCAGGGCGGAGAGCCGGTCGGTTCCGGCTGTTTCCATGGCCTTCTGTGCCAGCTTGTCGGGCAGGAAGCCGACGGCGGTTTGGGCGATGGCGCCCACCGGCGAGCCATGGGCTTCCATGCCCACGGCATCGACCACGGAGTCCGGTCCGCGGCCATCCGTCATCTCGCGCAGTTCATCGGCAACGTCCTTGGTCAGGTCCAGCACCTCTGCGCCGTGCTTGGCGGCCAGCGCCCGCCGTTCAGCCACCGGCTCCACCGCGATGACGCGGTAGCCGAGGTGGGTGCCGATCCGGGCTGCGAACTGTCCCACCGGGCCGAGGCCGTACACGGCCAGCGTTCCGCCGTCGGGCACATTGGCGTACTGGACGCCCTGCCAGGCGGTGGGAAGGATGTCGGACAGGAACAGGTAGCGCTCGTCCGGCAGTTCGGAACCGACCTTGATGGGGCCGTAGTCCGCGTGCGGCACGCGCAGGTATTCGGCCTGAGCTCCGGGTACGGAGCCGTAGAGCTCGGAGTAGCCGAAGAGCGGAGCGCCGGATCCCTTCTCCCGGACCTGGGTGACTTCACACTGGGTCTGCAGGCCGCGGCGGCACATGAAACAGGAGCCGCAGGCAATCTGGAAGGGAATCACCACGCGGTCACCGCGCTTGAGGTTGGTGACGCCGGGGCCGACCTCTTCGACGATGCCCATCGGTTCGTGGCCGATGATGTCGCCCTGGTTCATGTATGGGCCCAGGACCTCATACAGGTGCAGGTCAGATCCGCACAGGGCCGTGGACGTGATGCGGATGATGGCATCGGTGGGTTCCTGGATCACCGGATCCGGTACCTCGATGACACTGACGTTCCGCTTTCCCTGCCAAGTTACTGCCTTCATGTGCAAACCTCCTGCTGATTGCGTTGGATGCTTTGAAAGTGCGTGGAACCCATTGTGGCAAATAGTAAGGGTGCTGACAAAATACTGTCCACGGCGCGCCGCATCCAATGCTCGAAGTGGGGGCACCTATGCGCAGCGGATATCGGCAGTCGCATCTCGAATCAGCGGCGGGCCTTAGCCCCAGCAGACCTAGGGGGTGCTCCGGGGCGGGACCTTGCGAGGGGATGCCGGTGTTGCGAGGACTCGGGGGTCCCGGCGGAGAAAGGCCATTTCCAGGGCTTCCTCGTTGGTTAGTACACGACCTGAGGGCAATGAATGCGATGCCGGCGATTCCGGACCCAATCGGCACACTGGAAGGGCGGACGGAACAATGATTTCCACCGGCTGGACAGCCGCATAACCCGCTCCTGGCCGCCCCCCGTTCGCAGGACCGGACCGGATGCCGGCATCCACGGCGGCATCAGCGCCCGCGCGCAACTGCGTCAAAGCGTCCCTTTCCACGTGTTCGGCCCTGGCGAGATTCACCCGGACCGCGGCGCCCAGGGATCCGGTATGGGTAAGAATGTTCACCAGTGTTGCGTAAGTGGAAGCGGTAAGGCAGCCCCGGACCTCCAAGCAGGCCAGGCGCAGCTGTGTATCGATTCGCACCAGGACCCGAAGCCCGTGGCCGTTTGAGGACTGGTCCCGTGATTCACTGAGCATCGAATCCTCCGCACATTTGTATTAGGCGGCGTCTGCTTAACCGGGTAACCGACGTTATCCCACGTGAGACGGTCTGTCTGCCCCTGGCAGTGGTTACTGGCCCGGCACCTGCTAACTGGGCGCTGCACCCGCGGGCGAGGCGCTGTTCCGGGCCACGGTTTCAGCTGTAGCTTCGGCGATTGCTTCCTCTTCATCGGTGGGCACCACCAGGACAGGAATGGCAGACGCGGCACTGCTGATCAGCCGCGCCCCCGATTCGCGCCGCCGGTTTGCATCCTGGTCCAGCTCGATCCCCAGGGCGCCGAGCTTGTCCACGGTCAGCTCGCGGAAGTCCCAGGAGTTCTCTCCGATGCCCGCAGTGAACACCACCGCCTGCGCGCCTCCCACAGCCACATGGTAGGCGCCGATGTACTTGGCGAGCCGGTACGCGGCAATGTCCAGGGCCGTGGCGGCGGTTGTGTTCCCGGCTGCCGCCGCCTCCTCCAGAGTCCGCATATCCGAGGCTCCACCCAGGGCCAAAAGACCCGACTCCCGGTTCAAGAGATCATCAAGGGTCTTCGCGTCATACCCTTCCCGGAGCAGGAACACCAGGATGGACGGATCAACGTCACCGCTGCGGGTGCCCATCACCAGTCCCTCCAGCGGGGTGAACCCCATGGAGGTGTCGATGCTCCGGCCGTCCTTGATGGCCGCCACCGAGGCCCCGTTGCCGAGGTGGGCGATAACGGCGTCGAACTCCTCAGGGTTGATCCCCAAAAAACGTGCCGCAGCCGGAGCGACAAAACCGTAGCTGGTCCCGTGGAAGCCGTACCTGCGGATGCCGTACTTGCGGTAGAGGCTGTTGGGGAGGGCGTAGCGCCAGGCGTGCTCGGGCAGGGTGCGGTGGAACGCGGTGTCGAAAACTGCCACCTGGGGAGTGTCCGGCCATTTGTCATGCACGGCGCGGATGCCGCGGGCGCTGGCCGGATTGTGCAGGGGTGCCAGCGGGCTAAGGCGCTCAATGGAACGGACAATTTCATTGTCAATCAGGACCGGCTCGCTGAAGCGCTCGCCGCCGTGCACCACCCGGTGTCCGACGGCGTCAATGTCCCGGCCGCCGAGAGCTTCGGGCAGGCGGCGGGCCAGCTCCTCCAGCGCGGCGCCGTGGTCCGGCACCGCCTCTTCGCCGATCCGGTCGATGATGCCCTTGACCAGGAGCTCACCGGTTGCGGTGTCCCGCACCTGGTATTTCAGCGACGAGGATCCGGAATTGATGACAAGTACCAGCATCAGCCCTCCTGGGCCTGGACCGCGGTGATGGCCACGGTGTTGACAATGTCTTCAACGGTGCAGCCGCGGGAAAGGTCGTTGACCGGTTTCCGCAGTCCCTGCAGGATTGGCCCGACGGCCACCGCTCCGGCCGACTGCTGCACCGCCTTGTAGGTGTTGTTGCCGGTGTTGAGGTCGGGAAAAATGAAGACGGTGGCCTGCCCGGCCACGCTGGAACCGGGCAGTTTCGAGGCGGCAGTGGAGGCGTCCACTGCGGCGTCGTACTGGATGGGTCCTTCCACCGGCAGGTCCGGCCGGCGGCTGCGGACCAGTTCGGTGGCCTCGCGGACCATTTCAACCGATTCACCGTGTCCCGAAGCTCCGGTGGAATAGGACAGCATGGCCACCCGGGGCGTCACGCCGAACCGGGCGGCAGTGTCCGCGGAGGCCAGGGCAATGTCCGCCAGCTGCTTGGCATCCGGCTCCGGGTTGACAGCGCAGTCCCCATATACCAGCACCCGGTCCTCCAGCAGCATGAGGAAGACCGAGGAGACGATCTCCACCCCTTCCTTGGTGCGGATGAATTCCAGTGCCGGCCGGATGGTGTTGGCAGTGGTGTGGGCCGCTCCGGAGACCATCCCGTCGACCCGTCCCAGCTGGACCATCATGGTGCCAAAGTATGCCCCGTGGAGCATACGTTCGCGGGCGTCCTCCAGGGTCACGCCCTTCTTGGCCCGCAGGGCCGCGTATTCGCGGGCAAAGTCGTCCCGCAGTCCACTGGTTGCCGGGTTGATGATGGTGGTGCCGCTGAGGTCAACGCCTTCGCTGGCAGCCAGTTCCCTCACCTGGCCTTCGGGTCCCAGGATGGTTAGGGCGCACACGTCCCGGCGCTGCAGGATTTCGGCGGCGCGGAGTACCCGTGCGTCAAGGCCCTCCGGCAGGACAATGTGCTTGCGCTGCGCCCGGGCACGCACGATCAGCTGGTTCAGGAACCGCAGTGGCGTGGTTTTCTCCGGGCGGGGCAGCTCCAGTCGCTCCAGGAGCTCATGCTCGTCCACGTGCCGGGTCCAGACGCCGAGGGCGGCCGCCACTTTCCGGCGCTGGCCGGAGGCAATCTCGCCGCGCACCCGGCTGACTTTCCGCGCGGCCGTGTACGTGTCGTCGTCGACGGCGAACACGGGAAACGGTGCCTGCGACAGCAGGGCCAGGATGCCCGCATCAATGGGCAGGCCGCCGGTCAGCACCATGCCGCTGGGAACCGGAAACTCGGGCGAAACGGCGGAGGCCAGCGCAGCCACCATGACGTCCGCCCGGTCGCTGGGGGCAATGACCAGATTGCCGTGGTCCAGCTGGGAAATAAAGTTCCCCACCGTCATGGCAGCGACCTTGATGCCGACGACGTCGCGTTCCAAGGATGCGCTGCCGGCCACCTGGCGCGCGTGCAGAGCCCTGGCGACCTCGGACATGGAGGGTTGGGAAATCTCGTTCAGTTCGGGCATCACGTACACCGGCCGGCCGGAGGCTCCCGGGCGTACGGCGGCCCTGACTTCATCCACGGCGTCCGGCTCGGCCCGGTTGACCATCATGGCGAGGAGGTCACAGTGTGCGTCGTGCAGCTCCCGCCTGGCCACGTCCACCGCATCGGCCGTTTCCGGCACCGTCATCTCCCGCGCGTTGACAACCGCCAGCACCACAGCGCCCAGGTTGTTCGCGAGGCGGGCGTTCAGGACAAACTCAAGGGCGACGTCGTGCCCGGACAGGTCGGTGCCCTCGATGATCACCACGTCGCAGTGGGCTGCAACTTCGTTGTAGATCGTCAGGCACCGGGAATCCACTTCACCGCGTTCGCCGGCCACAAGCAGGGAGCGGACCTCGCGGCGGGTGAGCCCGCCCCGGCTTGTCTCGGCGGTCAGGTTGAAGTTGCGCTGCATCAGCCGCACCATGGGATCCTGTGCCGGTTCGGAGCCTTCCACGATTGGCCGGAAGAACCCTACGCGGTCGGCATGGCGCAGCAGCATGTCGGCAAGGCCGAGGGTGACAAGGGACTTGCCGGACCCCGGGGTCATGGCACTGACATAGATTCCGCGGGCCATGGTTGTTGTCCGATCTGTGGGCTTCAGGGCCGTGCCGCTGCGTTTGACACCGGAAGCGCACAAGGTGTGACCGGCGACACTGTTCCATCTTCCCAAAAGCACCGGGCAGTGGCTAGCAGGCAGGCCGCCGGAGCCCGCCGCGTACCGTTTCCCCGTCCTGGCTGGACTGTAACGTCTCAACATGTGGGATTAAACTGGAGAGCGCCGGTCTGCGGCCTACGATTGATCGGTCAGTTTTACCGAATACCTCGAGTACAAGGACCACCGTGAGTCTCTTCCGAACCAAACCCATTGAGGATTCCCTAGCGGATGCCGACGAACCCGGACGGCGGCTAAAACGCTCCCTGACCACCTGGGATCTCATGATTATGGGGGTGGCCGTGGCCGTGGGTGCCGGGATTTTCTCGGTGGGCGCCAAGGCGGCAGCCGATTTCTCCGGTCCGGCGGTGACCCTGTCCTTTGTCCTGGCTGCGCTCACCTGTGCGCTGGCCATCATGTGTTACGCCGAGTTCGCCACCGCCATTCCGGTGGCCGGCTCCGCCTACGTCTTCACCTACGCCACCATGGGCGAACTTGTGGCCTGGATTATCGGCTGGAACCTGATCCTGGAACTGTTCACTGCCGCGGCCGTGATCGCCAAATACTGGGGCATCTACCTCAGTGAGGTGTTCCGGCTGATCGGCTGGGACGTTCCGGCCACCATCGACCTCGGTCCGGTGGACCTGACCTGGGGCCCGCTCCTGATCGTCGCGGTCTTCACCGTACTACTGGTGATGGGCACCAAGCTGTCCGCCCAGGTCAGCAACGTCTTCACGCTGATCAAGATCGGCGTGGTGCTGTTTGTCATCGTCGCCGGCTTCTTCTACGTCAAGGCCGAGAACTACACGCCCTTCATTCCGGATTCCGTACCCACCGGAGGCACCGGCGCCGAAAGCGTTATGCAGCAGTCGCTGTTCTCCTTCCTGACCGGTGCGGCGCCGGCCCAGTACGGTGCACTCGGCGTGTTTGCCGGTGCCGCCATTGTTTTCTTCGCCTTTATCGGATTCGACGTCGTGGCGACGTCCGCCGAAGAAGTGAAGGACCCGGGCAAAACCCTTCCCCGGGGCATCTTCGCCGGTCTGGCAGTGGTCACCCTGCTCTACATCGGCGTATCCCTGGCCCTGACCGGTATGGTTTCCTACACCGATCTCGCTGCCGCCGAAGCGCCCAACCTCGCCACTGCCTTCAGCCTGGTGGGCAACACCTGGGCGGCGCAGGTCATAGCCATTGGCTCACTGATTGGCCTCACCACCGTGATCATGGTGCTCCTCATGGGCCTGGCCCGCGTGGTGCTGGCCATGAGCCGTGACGGCCTGCTGCCCCGCTCCCTCTCCCGCACCAGCGACAAGCACGCCACCCCGGCCCGACTGCAGGTCCTGTGTGGCACCCTGGTGGCACTGGTAGCCGGCTTCACGCAGGTTGATGTGCTGGAAGAGATGATCAACATCGGCACGCTGTCCGCGTTTGTGGTGGTCAGCCTCGGTGTCCTCGTACTGCGCCGCAAGCGCCCGGACCTCAAGCCTTCCTTCCGGGTGCCTTTTGGACCCGTGCTGCCCGTGCTTTCAGCGCTGCTGTGCCTGTACCTGATGGCCAACCTGGCCGTGGAAACGTGGATCTACTTCGCCGGCTGGCTCCTCATCGGATTCCTGGTGTACTTCGCCTATGGCCAGCGGAATTCGCGCATGAATGAGAAGTTTGCCGAGGTCCGGCAGGCGGAACGGGATGAACGCGCGCACCGGCTGGCCCGCGAACAGGACTCTTCCGCAACGGAGGCCTGAGCGCGTCCGGCTCGCCTGCGGGTTGGACCCGTGGGCGGGCCGGCGGCCGGCGGGGTTGCTTTCGGAGGCGCCGGTGGCAGACTGGGCCTCATGCTAGTTGCCTTTTCAGTAGCCCCGTCCGGCGTTGGTCCGGACACTCCCGCGGGTCCCGCGGCGGCTGACGCGTCAGTGCACGACGCCGTCGCCGCGGCAGTCCGGATTGTGCGCGAGTCCGGCCTGCCCAACCGCACCGATTCCATGTTCACCACCCTTGAGGGGGAGTGGGACGAGGTGATGGAGGTGATCCGCCGTGCCACGGAAGCGGTGGGCCGTTACGGCAGCCGCGTGTCCCTGGTGCTCAAAGCCGACATCCGGCCCGGCCACACCGGTGAAATAGAAGGCAAGGTCCAGCGGCTTGAAGCGGCGCTGGAACGGACGGCACCGGGCGTCTTCGACAAGAATCAGCCTCCGAGATAAGAGAACGAGACGTAATTTGGGGGCCTTTCGAAAGGTCCCATCTCTGGCCCGCCGAAGGCATTTGGTATTCGTCAATTCGTAACCCTTGATAACGTGTTAGCCATCCGATCTGGAAGGTTATTGTGGCACGTCGACGAGGTTTCTTGGCTGAAATACAGCATCAAAACAGGCTGGCAGAGCAACGCCAGCGCGCCGCTGCGCGGGAACAAGCGGCCGCCACACGCCGCAGCGAGCAGGCGATAAAAGCAGCACAGCGGGCTCAAGCGGCGGCCACCCGCGCGTCCGACGCCGATCGAAAGCGTCTTGAGAAGGAAGCCGCTGCTGCTCACGTGGCCGCGCAGCAGGCACAGGTGGACGAGCTTAATGCCAGACTCGCGGCAAATTATGATCGGGTTGACACGCTCCTTGAAGCAACACTCGATGTGGACGATTACGTCGATCTCAAGGATTTGCGACGTACCGTGGTCCACCCGCCCTTTGACCGACAGGATCTGCGGGACCCGATACCCGAGCCCCCGGTTCTTCCCGATCCTGAACCACCGGCATTCCAGGAGCCACCCGCACCCTCAGGAATTTTTGGCCGCAAGAGGAAGCGTGCTGAGGCGGAGGAAAAAGCGAAAGCAGCTTTTGAGCAAGAGCGGTCCGCATGGGAATACGAGATGAAGCAGCTTCCGGTAAAGCGCAGGCAGCAGACGGAAGAACATGCACAGCAGGAGCTGATCAGGCAGCAAACGCTTAAAACAGAAATCGAGCGATATAAAAGGGAATGCGAAGCGCGCGAAAAGGATGTTGCTGAACACAACGCCTCAATTGATCAATTCACAACGGATCTCAGCTATGGGGTGGTTGATGCCGTTCAGGAGTACATCGGCATTGTGCTCGCAAATTCGGTTTATCCCGAAGGTTTTGTTGTCGAGCACGAGTCTTCATTCGACCCAGATACAGCTGAACTCTCGCTGCGGGTTTTGATCCCTGGACCGGACACGATTCCTACCGTAAAGGCGTATCGGTATGTCAAAGCCAGCGATGAAATATCCCATGTTGCTTTGTCTCAGAAGGATGCAAAGAACAGATACTTGGGGATTATTCACCAAGTGACCCTTCGAACCTTACATGAAGTATTCGAAGCGGATCGACGGGGACTCGTGCAGAGTATTGCTCTGGAAATTGGAACTGAGACCGTAAACCCGGCTACGGGGAGAGAAACTTATATCCCAATGGCTGCAGTTGGAGCGTTCCGTGAATCGTTTTTAGAGTTGGATCTCTCTGCAGTCGTTCCAGCGGCAACCCTGGAGCATCTCGGTGCCACCGTCTCGAAGAATCCGCTCGGGTTGGTCCCGATTGATGGCTCTGGCGTTCGACGGTCGTCATGACAGCTGACAAAACGGGCTACACCTTCAATCCTCCCCCTGAATGGCCTCAACCACCTTCGGGCTGGAGGCCCCCCGCTGGTTGGCAGCCAGACCCGACATGGCCGGACCCGCCCGACGGGTGGCAGCTATGGTTGCCTGCGGAAGGGGCGGTCCCTGGTGCAGGAACAACTGCGACCGTTGCGGATACCGCCTCTGAGGTGGCAGCTGATGCGGTGAACGAGACCTCCGAGCTTCAGCTCCTGCAGGTTGAAAACGCGCGGTTACGACAACAGTTATTCGAAGTCACAAGTGCGGATGCGGGCCCTGTCGAGATGGATGATGCACGCGTACTCCAAGAGGTCGGAATATACAGATATCACCATCCCCTGGAGAATGCGACGGAGTTTCGGGAACGACTGGAAGTAATCGAATCGAAGATCGCCGAGTTGGTGAAACAGGGCGGCGCTATAATTAAGTCGAATTTTTTCACCTTCGACAACTCGCTGGCAAAAGGGCGTAAAATGTCCGATGACTTGTCGAGACTCATGCTCCGCGCCTATAATGCTGAGGCCGATAACAGTATTAGGTCCCTGAAGGTTGGTAATGTGGTTACCGCCAAACGGAGACTTGAAGCATCTCGCGTGGCCATTGCAAAACTAGGCGCATTGATGGAAATGCGGATTAGCGACGAGTTCCATGGACTGCGCACGCAAGAGATAGAACTGACTGCAGACTGGCTTATGAAAAAGCAGGAAGAGAAGGAAGCAGAAAGAGAAGAGAGGGCTCGGCTACGCGAGGAACGGCGCGTTGAACGTGAGCTGGCCGACGAGCGTGCCAGGCTCGACAAAGAACGGAGCCATATTCTTAATGCACTGCAATCTCTGCGATCCGCAGGCCATCAGGATGCAGATTTGGAGCAAAGACTCAGTATAATTGATGCGGCTATTACACAGAATGATTTCAGGGCAGCAAACATCCGAGCAGGCTACATCTATGTCATCTCCAATCGAGGAGCCTTCGGGCAGGATGTAGTAAAGATCGGTCTCACACGGCGCCTAGAGCCCACTGACCGTGTTGCTGAACTTAGCGGCGCATCCGTCCCGTTCCGCTTTGACATCCACACACTGTTCTTTTCTGAGGATGCCGTAACGCTCGAGAACGAACTGCACAAGCACTTTGCCGACCGCGCCTTGAATCGAGCCAATGCTCGGAAAGAATTTTTCTTTGCGAGCCCAGCTGAGGTGCGCGACGTGCTTATGGAAAAGGTAGGAAACTTGCTGGAATTCAGCGAGCACGCAGACGCCACGGAATACCTTCAGTCGGTCGGGCTCTGGCCGCAGCGCGTTACGGCCAACTAGAAGGGCAAAGAGCGGCTGGAACGGACGGCCCCGGAACGGACACCGGGAACAGTGGCCGGCAGTCCTAGGGCCCCGCGGCGGGCGGCAGCACCTCAGGCACTTAAACTGAGAGCATGACCAATACCCCTAGCGCAACGGCGTCGACCGGCTGCCTCCGGACCATTCCGGTTCTCCGGATGGCTGCCTGATGGGCCGGCAGCGGCCCGGAAAGAATCCGGCTCACTCTGCGGAAACGGGTGAAGCGCCTTCCGGTGGGCCGGTGGCCGGAACCTACCCGGTGGACACCGGAACCTGTGAACTGATCCCGGACCAGTTCAACCCCCACGGCTGGATCCTGAAGGTCAACGGAGTGCACAGCTCCCACATCGACGTCGCCGATCCGCGCCTGCTGGACTTTGAATACATGCGCTGGATCGCTGCGCTTGTGGACACACACTGGGAAGCCGACGCGAAGCTGCGCGCCCTGCACCTTGGTGGCGCCGCCTGCTCCATGGCCCGCTACTTTGCCGCCGGTTTTCCCAATGCCCGCCAGGTGGTGGTGGAACTGGACGGCCGCCTCGCCGAACTGGTGCGTGCCTGGTTTGACCTGCCGCGTGCACCCCTGATGCGGCTGCGCGTGGGGGAAGCCCGCGAGGTCACCGAAACCCTGCACGATGACAGCCGCGACCTGGTGATCCGTGATGTCTTCGCCGGTGCCAAAACTCCGGAGCGCCTCACCACCCTCGAATTCACCGCCCAGGCGGCGCGGGTACTGGCACCCGGCGGGCTCTACATCATCAACTGCGGCGACACCCCGGATCTGCGCGGAGCACGCCGCGAAGCCGCCGCGGTGAGCCGGGTGTTTGCGCACACCGCCGTCGTCGCGGATCCCGCGATGCTCAAGGGCCGGCGCTACGGCAATATGATCATTGCCGGCAGTGACGCACCGTTTGCCGGGCACCCGTCCCTGCCGCGGACCCTGCTGGGCGGCGGCGTTCCTGCCCATCTGTGGGATGACGCCCAGGTACGCGCCTTTGCCGCGGGCACGCGTCCGCTGACGGACGAAGAGGCGTCCTGACGGATTTCTGGCAGCAAAAAGGCCGTCCGTGATGCACAGTGCACCACGGACGGCCTTTTTCTTCATGCCCTTCGAAACCCGACTGCTTCGGGAACGGGGACTTAGATCCCGAGGGCTGAGGAAATTGCCCCCACGGAGAAGAACACCACGAAGGCTGCGGCCACCACATACATCAGCGGGTGGACTTCCTTGCCGCGGCCCTGGAAGAGGCGGATCACGGCGAAAGTCACGAACCCGGCACCCAGGCCGGTGGCGATGGAGTACGTGAACGGCATCAGGACAATCGTCAGGAACGAGGGAATGGCCAACCCAATGTCGCTCCAGTCGATCTTGCCAACCTGGGAAACCATGAGAAAACCCACCACCACCAGTGCGGGGGCGACAGCCTCAAACGGCACCAGATAAATCAGCGGCGTCAGGAACATGGCGACAATGAAGAGCAGGCCGGTCACCACGGAGGCCAGCCCGGTGCGGGCGCCTTCAGCGATGCCGGAGCCGGATTCCACGAAGATCTGATTGGAGGAAACACCCGCGGCACCGCCTGCAACTGCACCGGCTGCATCGACCAGGAGGACGCGGTCCACGTTCGGGATGTGACCGTCTTTGTCGACGGATCCGGCGGCGGACGCCAGGCCCACCATGGTGCCCATCGCGTCAAAGAAGATGCTCAGCAGGATCACGAAGGTCAGCAGGGACGCAGCGACGACACCAAGCGTCTGGAAGGAACCAAAGACGCTGACTTCGCCCAGCAGGGAAAGATCCGGGGCCGCCCACTGCGGCATGCTCGGGGTGACCAGCGACCAGCCGGTTTCGATGCCGGCGCCCTGGGAGCCGGGGGCAGCGACCATCTCGATGATCACGGCGAGGACGGTGGAGGACACGATGCCAATGAGGATGGCGCCCCTGACGTTGCGGGACATCAGGACGATCGTCACGAGCAGGCCAAAGACGAAGACCAGGCTCGGCCAGCCCAGCAGCTGGCCCCCGGTCCCCAATTCCAGCGGAACGGTGGTGCCGGCCGCGTCGGGGATGCGGCGGACAAAGCCCGCGTTCACAAAGCCCAACAGTGCAATGAACATGCCGATGCCGACGACGATCGCCGTTTTCAGGCTGGCCGGAACGGCCCTGAAGACCGCGGTCCGGAAACCGGTCAGGACCAGGATGAACATGGTCACGCCGGAGAGCAGGACCAGGCCCATGACGTCGGGCCAGGTCAGGCCCGGATTGGTTGCCACCGTTGCGGCGACGAAGGCGTTGACGCCCAGCCCGGTAGCGAGCGCAAACGGATGCTTGGCCCAGGCACCCATGATGATGGTCAGCACGCCGGCCACGAGGGCGGTGGCGGCAGCGACAGCAGGCCCGGACAGTGTGTTGCCTACGCCGTCCTGGCCGCCGAGGATCAGCGGGTTAAGGACCACGATGTAGCTCATGGCGAAAAATGTGGCCAAACCACCCCGGACTTCGCGGGAGACGGACGAACCCCGTTTGGAGATCTCGAAATACCGGTCCAGCTTTGAACCTTGTTTGAGCATGACGCTTCCTCTGAATGGGTCTTGGCGTGTGAGGGGAATCCCGCCATTCGATCTTATCGCGCGCCTTTGGTCGCATTACCGGGAGGACATATAAGGGTGGAGGGCCCGTAACGTGAGATTCATCGCGTCCGTCCGCGCCGGAACTAAGCGCTGCCGGTCCAAACCCCGGAACCAGAGTCGAAAGCCGCGCTGCGCTGAGCCACTTCCTGTCCCGCGCGCTTGGCCTGACGGACCAGTTCGCGGGTGGATGAAGTAACTGCTTCCCCCGCACCCACAACGTAGAGGCCCGCACTGCGCAGGGACTTGCGCCGTTCCGCTCCGGCGGTGAATCCGAGTGAGCGGAGCAGCTTTAGCACTGCCGGGCGCCCGCATCCGGCCAGCACCACGGCATCGGCCAGCAGCAGGCCCTCGGGGGTGCGGACCGCCCACTTGACGGCTGTCCGAGTCACCGGTGCGGGAATCTTGGAACCCCGCAGCAGGCCCACTGCCTGGACGGCAGTGCCGCGGCGGATATCCAAGGAGTGGCCCGTCGCGTAACCGTGCAGCAGGCGGAGCAGCTCGGCCCGTCCCGGCAGGCCGGCGGAATCCGTAACCGGCACATGGGCCGGTTGGCTGTCATGCGCAAGGCCGTCCAGGACAACGGACTCCACACCCCGGCGGTTCAATTCACTCACTACTGCCAGGCCGGTCAGCCCGCTGCCAATGACGACGGCGCTGGTCACTTCCGTGTGGATTCCCGCCTCCGGGGGTACTGCTTCTGCCGTGCCGTTAATTGTGCGGGTCACTGTTCTAACCACCGAGGCAACCCCCTGACGTAGATCAAGGCTGCGGGTCCGGCGCCTCTTCCGGTTCCGCAGATGCCCGCCCCGGACGGATGCGGGCAGGTTTTCCGGTTGTGATGCCCCGAAGCATATCCGCCTTTCGCGGTGCCGTGTAGTGCCTCTTTCGGTGTGTTTCGGAAGCCGTCTCTCTCCGGGGCGAGGCACTGTAGGCTACCCACTAAAGCGGTGTTTGGCGGCGTTCCTCCGGGACGCCGGCGGCCGTGGGCGGAGCGAGAGGGGTGCGGAACTGTGGGTAGTTCAATGTGGAGCGAAGACAGTGGGCTGGAGGCATCGACGGGCATCGTGGTGGGTGTGGACGGCTCCGACCAAAGCCTGTGTGCCCTCGTGTGGGCAGCGAAGGAGGCTCAGCGGCGCAGAAGCCCGCTGCATGTCGTCACCGCATATACCGTGCCCATCTTTGCGGCCTCGTCCATGGACGCCGGCTACTCGACCATGGATGACGCCATCATCCGTGAGGGTGCACAGTCCGTCCTGGACAAGGCCCTGGAGCGCATCAGCCGGTACAACATTGAGGTTTTTCCGCGGGTCGAAACCGGAGATGCGTCCGCCGTCCTGCTGGAGCTGTCCGAGGAAGCGGAGCTGATGGTGGTGGGGTCCAGGGGCCGCGGCGGCTTCGTGGGGCGCCTGCTGGGGTCGGTCTCCAGCGCCCTGCCGGCGCATGCCAAATGCCCCACGGTGGTGGTTCCCCTGCGCACGGCGGGACGGCTCCCCGAAGCCGGGGTCCGGCCGCCGTCCGGATCACCCACTACGCAGACCGTTGAGGACGTGGTGGTGGTGGGCGTGGACGGCTCCGAACAGGGGCGTGCGGCGTCCCTCGTGGCCGCTGAGCAGGCCATGAGCCGAGGACTGCCGCTGCAGATCCTCTGCGCACTGCCGCCCTTCAGCGGCTCCCTTGCCTGGGTTCCCGCCCCGCTGGACCTTGAAGCCCTGCACGAGGAAATCTCCGAGCAGCTGCGGGCAGGCCAGGCCTGGCTGCAAAGCCACTTCCCGGACCTGCCGATGTCCGTGCAGCTGCTCGACGGTCCTCCCGCCGAGATCATGATCGACCGGACGGCGGACGTGGAACTGCTCGTCATGGGCACGCGCGGGCGCGGAGGGTTCGCCGGCATGCTGATGGGCTCCACCAGCCAAAGCGTGCTGCATCATGCCAAGGGTCCGGTAATGGTGGTTCCCGATCACGAGGATCCGCGGCTGGCGGACCGGGCGAACTTCGGTTCCCTTCCGGAGGAATAGCCCGGACCGGGATGCCCGGGGTCAGGCGTGCTGCTGTCCCTCGTGCACGGCGTGCGTGGCCGGCTCCAGCTGGAACGTGCAGTGCTCGGTGTCAAAGTGCTCGCTGAGGCAAGTGGTCAGCCGGTCCAGCAGCTGGTCCATCCGCTCGGAGGTGAGATGGTCGTCGTCGACCACCACGTGTGCAGAGAACACCGGAACACCCGAGGTGATGGTCCAGATGTGGATGTCATGCGCATCCGAGATGCCGTCCACCCGCACAATGTGGTCCCGGATCATTTCGGTGTCCACGCCCTGCGGAGTGGCTTCGAGCAGGACATCGATGACTTCCTTCAGCAGCGACCACGCCCGCGGCAGAATCATCAGGGCAATCAGGATGGACGCCCAGGTGTCCGCCTGCTGGTAACCCGTGAGCATGATGACGACGGCGGATACCACCACGGCGGCTGACCCCAGCAGGTCGCCCAGGACCTCCAGATAGGCGCCGCGCACGTTCAGGCTCTCCTTGCGGCCGCTTTGCAGGACCAGCAGGGACGCGAGGTTGGCCAGCCCGCCCACAATCGCGGCACCGAGCATGAGGCCGGTGTGCACTTCGGGTTCCGATCCGAAGCGGCGGATCGCCTCCACGAAAATGACGGTGGCAATGACGATCAGCAGCACGGCGTTGGCCAGGGCGGCCAGGACTTCCGCGCGCTGGTAACCGTAGGTGCGGCGCTTGGTGGCGGGCCGGGTGGCAATCCAGGCTGCCAGCAGCGCGATTGAAACGCCGGCGGCGTCTGAGAGCATGTGGCCGGCGTCGGCAAGCAAAGCCAGTGAGCCGGAGAGCAGGGCACCCACTACTTGGAGGAAGACAACGCTGATGGTGATCAGGAAAACGATCAGCAGTTTGCGGCGGTGCCGTCCGGTGGCGGTTCCTGCGGGCAGTCCGTGACTGTGGCCGTGATGATCTCCCATGCCTTAAGGCT
Organism: Arthrobacter sp. 9E16; assembly: GCF_002929435.1. NCBI lineage: Bacteria > Bacillati > Actinomycetota > Actinomycetes > Micrococcales > Micrococcaceae > Arthrobacter > Arthrobacter sp. 9E16. The sequence continues at coordinate 1,327,842 of NZ_PJIU01000001.1, forward strand.
AACTACCCCCAGCCAAGTTCGTGCAGGCGCTCGTCGTCGATCCCGAAATGATGGGCGACCTCGTGGATAACCGTGATGCGGATTTCATCGACCAACTCATCCCTGGAGGTACACATCCGCATCAGTGGACCGCGAAAAATGACGATGCGGTCCGGAAGGGAACCGGCATCCCACCACGAATCCCGTTCCGTCAGGGGGGTGCCTTCGTACAGGCCCAGCAGCTCGGTTGCGGGGTCCTCTCCGGGCCCCGGGATGTACTCGTCCTCGATGAAGATCGCGACGTTGTTCATGGCGGCGGCCAGGTCCGCGGGGATGGTATCGATGGCGTCATCCACTGCGGTCTCGAAGTCTTCGGGAAGCATCTCTATGGGCACCTAAGCCACTCTAGCGGGGCGGTCTCCGGCCCGGTTACGGCGGCCGTTTTGCTGTTTGCCCAAACAGGCCCTATAGTTTTATGAGTCCACAGGGGCGCAAACGAACGGAAACTTCCGCTTCCAAGCGTTCCCTGTGTGTTCTAAAGGCCCCCATCGTCTAGCGGCCTAGGACACCGCCCTTTCACGGCGGCGGCACGGGTTCGAATCCCGTTGGGGGTACTCAGGAGTGGTAATCGGACCGGCAAAATGCTGGTAGAGTTTACACTCGTGAAAAGCAAGGCCCTGTAGCGCAGTTGGTTAGCGCGCCGCCCTGTCACGGCGGAGGTCGCGGGTTCGAGTCCCGTCAGGGTCGCTCAGATTTTCTGAAGCGATTTGGAAGATCTCGGTGATCATCGGTTGCGATGATGCCCGGCTCTGTAGCTCAGTTGGTAGAGCGTTCGACTGAAAATCGAAAGGTCACCGGATCGACGCCGGTCGGAGCCACCAGCTAAAACCCCGGACTTACGAGTCCGGGGTTTTTCTTTTAACTGTCCGCCGCTGCCCGCGGCGTCTTTGATTTCGGCTGCGGCACCCCCGGCGTCGCAACAGAACCCACACCCTATAACCGGAAAAACCCGGAGCTTCTCTTCCCAAAATCTGCGGGTTCCCGCTTGAATGGTCCCGAATCTACTTCGGAGGCAATGATGGCGACGGAAGATACACAGGCTTTTGTGTGGGAAACTGCTGCAACCCACCAGAGTGAGGACCTGACGGAAGCGCAGTGCTGGACGCTGTTGGCGGGCACGGGAACCGGGCGGGTTGCCTACCAGGACAACGGCCGGGTGCTGGTGTTCCCGGTCAACTACGTGGTCCACGACCAAGGCGTGTATTTCCGAACAGCGCGGGACGGCGTGCTGGGAGGTGGACCGGAGCACCAAAACGCATCGTTCCAGATTGACCACCATGATTCCGGGCGCATGGAAGGCTGGTCGGTTCTGCTCAGCGGCCGTGCCGAGCCGGTCACGGACGCGGACCTGCTGACCGAACTCTGGGGCCGCCGCATGGATGAGCCCTGGGGCGGCGGTCAGCGGGATGTTTTCATCGGCATTGAGCCGGGGCTCCTGACCGGGCGCAGGGTGGGGCGGCGATGACGGCCGCCCGTGGCCCTGCCTGCCCAAAGTGCGGACCTGCAGGATACGCTTTGCAGCATGGATGATGCCCAGAACCAGAACATGTCCGCGGCCCAGGCCGGCCTGGCCGGTGAGGGATCCGCGGATGCCGCCGCCCATCGGGCCCCCGTGCACGCACCTGCTCCGGACCGCACGGTAAATCCGGCTCCCGCATCGGTTCCCGATGCGGTTCCGCCAACCGCGGTCGGCGGCAAGACGGCCATCAGCGAGCAGGCAGTGGCCAAAGTTGCTGCCATTGCCGCCCGGTCCGTGGCAGGAGTTTACGCACTGGGCACCGGTTCCGGGCGTGCGCTGGGCGCCGTCCGCGATGCAGTGGGTGCGTCCAGCGCCACTCAAGGGGTCCACGTTGATGTGGGTGAGACTGAAGTTGCGGTTGACGTGACCCTCGTGGCTGTTTACGGAACCCCGCTGACCCGGATTGCGGACAATGTCCGTACCGCCGTTTATTCTGCGGTGGAATCGCTGGTGGGACTGCGGGTGGTGGAAGTGAACGTTGACGTGAATGATGTCCAGATTCCGGGTGCCGCCGAAGGCCGGTCCGACAAGCCGGGCTCAGGGTCCGAGTCCGCTTAGCGGAAGGGCTGCGGCAGTATCCGTTATAGGGTCGAAGAAGAGTTCGGGATCACCGTCATGAGGCAGGAACAATGAAACCAACCGTTACAGGCATGGCGATCGGAGCCGTTCTCGCCTTCACCGCACTGATTTTCGATTTTTGGGGCTTCCTGCTGATGGCACTGTTCATTGCAGCAGGGGCTTTGTGCGGGCGCGCCGCCGAGGGCAAAGTGGATTTCCGCACTGTCCGTGACGCGCTGACCGGACGCCGTTCTTCCTCGTGAGCTCCGCAGTCCTGCCCGCAGTTCCGGCCGCTGAACGCCAAGCAGGTCTCGCCGGACACAACCGGATCAGCACCCAGGCGCTGACCTCCACAGCCAAAGCCGCGGCAGCCGAGTTCTTTCGGGTTCCGCCGGCGCAGATCAGGGTCACCTGGTCCGATGACCAGGGCATGCTCGCCATGTCTCTTGCCCTGCCGGTTGCTCTTCCGCCCCTGAACCGCATCGCGGCTGATCCGAATCTTGTAAGCCGGGCCGGCGGATCCGTCTGGGACCGCGCCCATGAGGCCAAACCCCTGCTCAGGGACAGGGTTACCGAACTGACCGGCTCGCTCGTTTCCCGCGTGGACATACGCATTACCGGGGTCCACCTCGAGGAAGGAAGCAGGGTCCGGTGAGCAGCAACGACGTTCGCACGCGGCAGATCGTACGCCGTGAAACCCACGCCAGCCGGGCAGCCGCTTCCATAGTGCTGGTCATCCTAGCCATCATCTTCTGCCTATACGTCCTGCTGGAAGCAACGCTCCAGGCCCTCGGCCAGGATGCCTGGCTCACAGACCCTGCCGCCCTGGGCGCCTGGCTTTCCCGCCTTCCCGAGAACGCAGACTCCGCCATTCTGGGACTCAGCGGACTGCTGATCCTGCTGGCGGGCCTGGTGTTCTTCCTGCAGGCGGTCCTGCCGGGCAGGCGTCCGCGCTACTCATTGCCCAACCCGCGCGCCGCCGTCGTGGTGGACGCTGAAGTGCTGGCCTCTTCGCTGGCGCGCCGGACCCGCCTCACTGCCGGCGTCACTGCCGAGCAGGTGCTGGTGACGGTGGGCCGCACCCGTATTGACGTCCGCATCCGGCCGACGTCGGGTATCCCGGTCGATGAAGAGGCGGTGCGCGCGGCCGTGACCGAAGAGTTGGAGCTGACCGGCCTGGTGCCCCGCCCCGAGGTTCGCGTGCAGGTGTCTTCCGTGGGGGTGATCGGCCAGTGAACCGCACACCCCGGGCACTGAACCGCATCCTGCTGGGGCTGATCGGCCTGATCCTCATCGGGATCGGCGGCGGCCTGCTCTGGCTCACCCTCGACAGCGGTGCCGCCGGCAGCTGGCAGCGCTTCGCGCCTAAGATGCTGGAGCGGATCCAGGCTTTCGGGGCGGACACCGCCCTCCCGGGGCAGTCACAGAGCTGGATCTGGGTGCTGCTGGCCGTAGCCATGCTCGTGGCGATTGTGCTTCTCGTCCTCTGGGCCGCCGCGCAGGGCCGCGGCCGAACCGGAACCCTGGTGTCAGAATACGACGACGACGGCGCACCGGGCCGGGTGGCGATCAGCGGCGCGATGGCGGAGCAGGCCCTGCGCTCGGCACTGCAGGAAGATCCCGATGTGGCGGCTGCCGCCGTCAGCACCTATGACGTGCGGGGCAGCTCGGCCCTGCGGATTCGCATCAATCCCCGGCAAGGTGCGGCACCCCACCTGATCGCCGCCGACGCCACGCGCCTGGTGGAGGCGCTGGACGCCGCACTGGGCCGGGAGCCGGCGGTACTGATCAGTATCGATGCGGGCCGCAAGCTGCGCTTCAACCGCGAGGACCGCGTCCGCTAGGTAACCCGGCGCTCTTAGCTGGCGCGGGCCAGCTGGCGGATCGGAATCCAGCGGTTGGCCAGCCTCCGGTAAGAGGCGGCGGCTCCCGTCATGTCACCGTCCGCGAGGGATTCGATGCCCAGGCGGACGTCCGAGGGCGAATCGTCCGGGAACACCAGGTCCGCCACCGAGCCGTAGTCCAGTTCCAGCACTGCGTCCTCGGAGAAGATTTCCAGCCAGTTCGTCAGCTCGTCCAGCTCATCGAGCAGATCCAGTTCGGGTGCGGCGAGCGCCAGGGACGCAGTGGCGGCGCGTGCCCGCTCCAGGCACTGGGTTACGGGTGCTGCGAGCCGGACGGTCTGCACCTTGCCGTCGTCTTCCACCACCTCGCTGTGGTCATCCTCGTGGAGCAGCACAAACCAGCCGAACGGAACCCCCCATGTGGCGGATCGGGTGTGCAGGCGGGCCAGAGAGTCTGCAAAGGAGTCGGGATCAATTCGGGCGGCGTGCGCTTCGCGGGCCACCTCCGGTACCAGGACATCGACCAGGGGTCCGCGGATGCTCTCGCCCAGCGACTCGGCGGCCAGCGAAGCCCGGACCGCCAGCTGGTTGGGGCAGTACAGCCGGCGCGTTGAGCCCTGATGGTCCGGATAGTGCAGCACCCGCACCAGATCAGTGGAACTGTGAGGAAAAGGATCCGACACGGCACGGACCAAACGCCGCACGGCGTCGCTGCGTTCCAGGACCTCGGTCTCGTGGCGTCCCCGTGCCCGCTGCTCGAGGATGGCCAGCTGCTGGTCATCGTCAAACACGTCCAGCGGCTCATAGACACGCAGATGCGACACGTAGGGGAACGTGTGGTGCATGGGATCTCCGGGCCGCGGACTCATGGTCAGTCCAGCTCCACGATGACGGGGGCGTGGTCCGATGCGCCCTTGCCCTTGCGTTCCTCGCGGTCAATGGATGCGCCGGTGACCCGGGCGGCAAGCGCGGGGGAGGCTAGAACGAAGTCGATGCGCATGCCTTCCTTCTTGGGGAACCGCAGCTGGGTGTAATCCCAGTACGTGTACACGCCGGGTCCCGGAGTGTAGGGCCGGACGACGTCGGTGAATCCGGCGTCCAGGAAAGCCTGAAATGCTGCCCGCTCGGGCTCCGTGACGTGGGTGGCGTTCTGGGCGCGGAACCAGTCGATGTCCCACACATCGTCATCCTGCGGGGCGATGTTCCAGTCGCCCATCAGCGCCAGGGGCAGGTCCGGGTTGTCCTTCACCCAGCCTGCGGCCTGGTCCTTCAGGATGTCCAGCCACTGCAGCTTGTACGGCATGTGGGGGTCTCCCACGGCCCGGCCGTTGGGAACATACAGGCTCCACACCCGCACGCCGTTGCAGGTTGCTCCGATGGCGCGCGCCTCGGTGGCGGTGGTGGCTTCGGTTTTGCCGAAGGCTGGCTGTCCCGGGAAGGTGCGCTCGACGTCGTCGAGCCCCACCCGGGAGGCGATGGCCACGCCGTTCCACTGGTTCACACCGAAATGCGCCACTTCGTAATCGTTGTTCTCAAAAATCTCCCAGGGGAAATTCTCGTCCTTGGCCTTGGTTTCCTGAATCGCCAGGACGTCGACGTCGGAGCGCTGCAGCCACGCTTCAACGCGGTCTGCACGGGCACGGATGGAGTTCACGTTCCAGGTAGCAATCTTCACCCTTGCTACGTTACCGAATCCGGCGCCGGTTCAGGGCATGCCTCAGGGCTTCCACCACGTGTCCAGAATGCTGACGGGCACGGTGCGCTTGTGCCGGGTCATCAGGAAGCGGCGTTCAATCTTCTCCGCAGCCTCCTCCGGAACATCGCGGCCTTCCAGATAGTCATCGATGGTGTCGTAGGAAATACCCAGTTCGGTCTCATCGGTCTGGCCGGGGGCGTCATCCAGCAGGTCCGCGGTGGGAGCCTTGCGGATCAGGGCGTCCGGAGCCCCGAGCTCGGCCAGCAGCTGCCGGTTCTGGCGCTTGTTCAGGCCGAACAGCGGCAGGACATCGGCGCCGCCGTCACCGTACTTGGTGAAGAAACCGGTGACGGATTCGGCACCGTGGTCCGTGCCGATGACCAGCAGGTTGTGCTGGCCAGCCACCGCATACTGCGCCGTCATCCGGGCGCGGGCCTTGATGTTGCCCTTGTTGAAGTCACTGATCCGCTCGCCGGTCATTTTGACGTACTCGTCTTCATAGCCGTCCACGGCGGGCGCCACGTTGTAGACCCAGGAGAGGGCGGGCTGGATGAATTCCAGGGCGGCCTGGGCGTCAGCTTCGTCATGCTGGACCTGGTAAGGCAGGCGCAGGGCGATGAACTGTGCCTCGGTGCCCCCGGCGTTGAGTTCGTCCACGGCCAGCTGGGCCAGCCGGCCGGCGAGGGTGGAGTCGATGCCGCCGCTGATTCCCAGGACAAAACCGCCGGTGTGTGAGGCGGCCATGTAGGCCTTGAGGAAATCCACCCGACGGCGGATCTCAGCAGCGGGTTCAATGGTGGGCTGCACGCCCATTTCCGTGATGATTTCAGCTTGTAGTTGGCGCATGTGTTCCAGCCTATATCTCCCGTCACATCTGCGTCCGGGAAAGGGGTGCTCGGCTAGGATGGAGGCCATGACTGCGCCCGTTTCGCCTGCTGCCCGTGCCCGCCTCCTGGATCTGATCGGTGAGCTGGCGGTGGTCCGCGGAAAGGTCACGCTGTCCTCAGGCGCCGAGGCTGATTACTACATTGATTTGCGCCGCGTCACCCTGCACCATGAGGCCTCCCAGCTGGTGGGCGAGGTAATGCTGGACCTGATCGACGCGGCAGGCATTTCCTTTGAGAGCGCCGGCGGACTGACCATGGGTGCTGATCCGGTGGCCACGGCGGTGATGAATGCCGGAGCCCGCGCCGGCCGTCCCATCGACGCCTTCGTGGTGCGCAAGGCACAGAAGTCCTACGGCATGGGCCGCCAGGTTGAGGGCCCCGACGTTGCCGGACGCAACGTGGTGGTCCTGGAGGACACCTCCACCACCGGCGGGTCGGCGCTCACCGCGGTGGAGGGCGTCCGCCGTGCCGGCGGAAACGTGGTTGCCGTTGCCGTCATCGTGGACCGGGACACCGGATCGAAGGAGCGCATTGAAGCCGAAGCCGGCGTGCCCTACCTGTATGCCTTCGGCAAGGATGAACTGGGCCTGGAGTAAGGCCGCGGCCACCACGGCGGGATCCGCAGTGCCGGGCACGGGGACCGGGCAGCCGTGAGCGGGGATCCGGCAGAGTTCCTGCGGTCCGCCGAAGACCTCAAGCGGTTCTCCCGGCGCCGTTTTTTGGCCGGAAGCGCACTGGGGCTGACCCTGGCCGCGGATCTGTTGATCACCCAGCGGATCCAGCGCTACCGGGAGGATCTGGAAATCCTCCGGGTCCGGGACGAGACCGCGGAGCGGCGGTTTCCCACGGCCTCCTGGTTCCTGTTTCCCGGGTACAAGACCAGCTGGGAAGAAACGGTCTGGATCCTGAACTCCCTGCGCCCCGTGCTGGCCTCCCGCGGGCAGCTGGCCGGCGTCGGCTACTCCAACCGGGGGCTGGACGTCGATGACATTGTGGCCGCCGTCTACCGCTACATCCGCAACCATCAGCTGCGGCGCATCTACTTTTACGGCCACAGCTTCGGCGGCATGCTCGCCGTCCAGGTGGCGGCCCGGCTGCTCGAGCGCGGAGTCGCCGTCGAGCTTGTCATCCTGGACTCCAGCCCGGCCGGACCGCAGGACGTCCTGGACCGTGCCATGTTCGAAGGAGTGGTGGCCCTGTACGACGCCGGCTACCGGATTCCCAGCGTGGTCCGCGGCGGCTACGAACTGGGCGAGCGGGTCCTGCACAAGGACGAGCGGACGTGGCGGACCGTCGTGGATCAGACTCTGGAGCAGCTCTCGCCGCTGGCGCCGTCCACCACGCTGATCCAGTCCGAGGCGTCCTACATCTTCCACTACGACGCCCGGCGCTACGCAGGCGCCCTGGGCGGAACCTCGCTGGCGTTCATCGGCAATCCGGATGACAGGACGGTCAACTACTTCGGCGCCAAGTATGAATGGGCGGCGGTGTTCCCGCGCAACCTGGTGTCCAATGATCTGGTGACCGAAGGAGCCAGCCCGGCGCACGCCAGCCCGCAGTGGAATCCCGTGGTCTATCAGCGGGTGGTGCGCGAAGTGCTCCGGCAGTACTCGCCGCCGGAACAGGGAGGCGGCCTGAAATCGGTGTTTTGAGGTTGCATGCCGGCCTGCCCGCCGGCGGGTCAGACGGTGCTGATCAGGTCCGAGACTGAGTTGACGATCTGGGTGGGCCGGAACGGATAGCTGTTGATGTCCTCGCGCTGCGTGATGCCGCTGAGCACCAGGACCGTGGTCAGGCCTGCTTCGATGCCCGCAATGATGTCGGTGTCCATCCGGTCCCCGATCATGGCTGTCGATTCCGAATGCGCGTCGATCTTGCGCATCGCGGAACGGAACATCATGGGGTTGGGCTTGCCGACAATATAGGGCTTCATGTTGGTGGCCGCCGTGATCAGGGCCGCGATCGCGCCGGTGGCCGGCAGGGGCCCCTCCGGTGAAGGCCCGGTGACGTCCGGGTTGGTGGCAATGAAGCGTGCGCCGCCCATGATCAGCCGGATGGCCTTGGTAATGGTGCCGAAGGAGTAGGTGCGGGTTTCGCCCAGCACCACGTAATCCGGATTGGTGTCCGTAAGGATCATTCCGGCCTCGTGCAGCGCCGTCGTCAGCCCTGCCTCACCCACCACAAAGCAGCGGCCCGGCACCCCGGCGTTCTTGACCTGGTCCTTCAGGAATTCGGCCGTGGCCAGGGCGGAAGTCCACAGGTTTTCTTCGGGAACCTCCAGTCCCGACGCGTGCAGCCGTGCGGCGAGATCCCGTGGAGTGTAGATCGAGTTGTTGGTCAGGACGAGGAACCGCTTGGACGTCGCCACCCAGCGGTCAATGAGCTCGGCTGCACCAGGAATGGGATTATTCTCGTGAACCAGGACACCGTCCATGTCCGTCAGCCAGCACTCAATGTTCTCGTTTTCGCCCACGCTGTCCCTTTTCTTGCCGTGCGGGTCCGGCTGTGCACGCCGTGCTGCCGGTGACCCGTGATCGTCCGTCCCAGTCTTTCACCTTAGGCTTGTTGGGTGAAAGACAGCGCTGAACAATTGCCGGACCTGCCCGTTGAAACACCCGACACCGCCCCCACGCACCAGGTGGGCGTAGGACCGTGGGAAGGCCCCCTGCCGGAAGGGGATCACTGGGACCCGGAGCTCCTGGCCAACGGTGATGTCCGGAACGTCGTGGATGAGTACCGCTACTGGAAACATGACGCCATCGTGGCGGACCTGGACACCAAGCGGCATCCGTTCCATGTGGCGATTGAGAACTGGCAGCATGACTTCAACATCGGCACGGTGGTACGCACAGCCAATGCGTTCATGGCCAAGGAAGTGCACATCATCGGCCGGCGCCGCTGGAACCGCCGGGGCGCCATGGTCACCGACCGCTACCAGCATGTGCGCCACCACCCCACGGTGGAGGACTTTGTGCAGTGGGCGCACAGCGAGGGTCTGCGCATCATCGGAATCGATAACTTTCCGGATTCGGTGCCGCTGGAAACCTACGAACTGCCGCAAAACTGTGTCCTGGTGTTCGGCCAGGAAGGACCCGGGCTCAGCGCCGAGGTGCACGCCGCCGCCGACGCCACCCTGTCCATTGCCCAGTTCGGATCCACGCGGTCCATCAATGCAGGCTCCGCTGCGGCCATCGCCATGCACGGCTGGATCCGGCGGCATGTCTTCGGCCAGACGGTGAACTGAGCAGGGACCGGCTCCGCTCGGTCCCTTGTAGGCCCCGGCGCCCGTCCGCAGTCCGTTATGCCGTGACACGGCGCACTGCCGGAAGGATACTTATGGCTAGGATGTAGGAAGCCAATGAGGGCCCTGGCCCTGCCGTAGATCGACCTTTCACGAGGAGTCAGCATGCCTATTGCAACCCCTGAGATTTATGCCGAGATGATCGACCGCGCAAAGGCCGGGGGATTCGCATATCCGGCAGTGAACGTCACCTCGTCCCAGACGCTGAACGCCGCCCTTGCAGGGTTCGCCGAGGCCGGATCGGACGGCATTGTCCAGGTGTCCACCGGCGGTGCGGCGTACTGGTCCGGTGCCAAGATCAAGAACATGGTCACCGGCTCACTGGCCTTCGCAGCCTATGCCCGCGAAGTGGCGAAGAGCTACAACGTCAACATTGCCCTGCACACGGACCACTGCCCCAAGGACAAGCTGGACGACTTTGTGCTGCCCCTCCTGGCGGCCTCCGAAGCTGCGGTCAAGCGCGGCGAAGACCCCATCTTCAACTCCCACATGTGGGACGGCTCGGCGGAAACCCTGGAAGACAACCTGCGGATCGCCCAGGAACTGCTGGCCCGCACCCACGCTGCCAAGATGATCCTCGAGGTGGAGATCGGCACCGTGGGCGGCGAGGAAGACGGCGTGGAGAACGCCATCAACGAGAAGCTCTACACCACGGTTGCGGACGGTATGAAGACCATTGAGGCACTCGGCGCCGGCGACAAGGGCCGCTACCTCACCGCTCTCACCTTCGGCAACGTGCACGGCGTCTACAAGCCCGGCGGCGTAAAGCTGCGCCCCGAAATCCTCAAGGACATCCAGGACGCGGTGGGTGAATCGATTGGCCGGGAACGTCCCTTTGACCTGGTCTTCCACGGCGGCTCCGGCTCCTCCGCACAGGAAATCGCCGACGCGGTGTCCTACGGCGTCGTGAAGATGAACATCGATACCGACACCCAGTACGCCTACACCCGCCCCGTGGTGGACCACATGTTCCGGAATTATGACGGCGTGCTGAAGGTTGACGGAGAAGTTGGGAACAAGAAGCAGTATGACCCGCGCGTATGGGGCGCCTCGGCGGAAGCCGGGATGTCCGCGCGCGTAGTTGAAGCAGCACAGAACCTAGGATCGGCAGGCAAGTCCCTCTAATGTCAGATGAATTCCGCAAGAACCTGCTCGGCCCCGAGCCCACGTACCTGCCCGAGGAGTCCGACGTCGTCGCGCGCCTTGAAGCCGGAGACGAAGCCGTGGACCTGGCCGCGAAGCACCCCACCTCGTCCCAGGTTTGGGCCATTCTGGCCGACGAGGCCTTCGATGAGGGACGGACCATTGAGTCCTACGCCTATGCGCGGGTTGGCTACCACCGCGGCCTGGATGCCCTGAGGCGTTCGGGCTGGCGCGGTGCCGGTCCCATCCCGTGGGAGCACGTGCCGAACCAGGGGTTCCTGCGTTCGCTGTACGCCCTGGGCCGGGCGGCAGCGGCCATTGGCGAGGCCGAGGAAGTCGACCGGATCACCAAGTTCCTGAACGAGTCGGATCCGCAGGCGAAGATCGCCATTGAAGGGCGCGAGTCCTGATTCCCCGCTGATCCGTGCCAGAGGCCGGGTGCCCGACTTCGGTTGGGTGCCCGGCCTTTGGCCTGTCCGGGCCGCGCGGGTTATCGCTGTTACCAGCCGCCGGTGCCCGGCGCCCCCTTGAAAGGTCCCGTGATGCGCCCGGTAAGCCAGCCGCCGTAGAAGTCGCCGTCCTGTGGACGGACCTCTTCTCCATCCACAGTGCAGCGGTCCATCCTTCCGGGATACACCGCCACCCGGCTCGCCAGCGGCGCATAGCCGGTCACGGGATCGGGATAGGTCCACGCCGCATGGGCGGCCCGCTCGTTTCCCCCGACGACGTCGAAGTACGCCGCCTTTCCCTTGTACTCACACCAGGTGGATCCGGGGGCAGGAACCAGCGCATCCGGCGCGAAGTCCTCCAGCGGAATGTAGTAGACCGGCGGGTGGCTGGTTTCCAGGACCCGGACGGCTGACGTGGTGTCCGCTATCAGCTTTCCGCCGAGAAACACCTGCACATGCTCCGACGTCGGCTCCAGCCGCGGCGGGCGGGGGTAGTCCCAGACGGATTCGGCGGCGCGTTCCTGTTCCGGGTGCAGAGGAAGTTGTTCCATGATCAGCCCTTTCACCTGCCGGCCGCAGTCGGCTCCTCCCCGGGGTTTCGGTTTCTCCGGGTTATGCCGTGCTTCGGAGCTGTGGATGTTCGGGATGGGCGCTTCGGGGAAGAAGCTCTAGGGGGCAATCCGCGCATAGACAACGTAGTTGTCACCGAAGGTTCCGGTCTGGGGATCGTAACCGTCGCAGGTGATCAGGCGGAGTTCCGGCCCGTCGGTGTTGCCGTAGACCTTCTCGGTGGGGAAGGTGTCCTTGGGATACTGCTCGCCGTACATCACTGTGAAGACCGCGGTGGAACCGTCCTCACGCTGCACCTGAATCTCATCATTTGGCTGCAGTTCGCGCAGGTTCGCGAAGACCCCCGGTCCGCCGTCATCGGCGTTGACGTGCCCCAGAATCACTGCCGGTCCGGGGTCTCCGGGTTTTGGTGAATCTCTGTACCAGGCAGCGGGTGCTCCGGGGTTGCCGGGAGGCACTTCCAATGTGCCGTCTTCCCTCAGCCCCACCTGCATCAGGTCCGAACCTGCGGCAACGGACGGAAGCGTCAGGGTTCTGGGTGGTGCCGTGATCTCGCGGGCCGGCTCAGGGCTGGGTGTTTCTGTTGGCTCGGAGGTGACGGTGCTGCCGGTGGTCTGAGCGGGCGACGGCGGCAGCTGCCAGGACGACTTCGAGGGTTCCGGCGGCAACGCTTCAGCGCCAGGGCTGGTTCCGCATCCCGGGATCAGCAAGCTGGCTGTAATGAGCAGGCCGGCGGCGGCAGTTGCCCGAAGACTCCTGCCGCCGCCGGTCTCAGGTGTCAGTCGGCTCATGAGTGATGGAACCTTAGTCCGGCTGATCCTGATCGCACGGAACTAGGCATGGTTCCCGCTGCGGCGCCGGATGACGAACGTTCCGGCCCCGGCGGCCGCCAGCATGAATCCTCCGGCCAGGGCGACTGAACCGAAGTCCGTCCCCTTCTCCGCCGCCACACCGGCATCCACTCCGCCCTCGGGCATGGGCATCCCGGAGGGTGTTGGCGTGGGCGGTTGCGTTGGTTCGACTGGGAGAGTTTGAACCGGAGTTAGGGGTTTGCTGTCATCTTCGCAACCAATGCCGTCACCTTCACGGTCCAGACCCGGCTGGTACCGGTAGTCACCGGCTTGGATGTTGTAAACGCCGTCCAGTTCCGCGGTAGGACAGTCTGGATAAGGGCCGTCCGTCACCGCGAAAGCCGGGGTTGCGGTTAGTGCCGAGAGGCCGGTTGCGGCTGCGAGTGCGAGTCCTGCTGTGCGTTTCTTCATTGGGCTCTGCTTTCCATGTGGGGTCGTCATCCGAGTGACGGTGACAGGAAAGAGAGTATGGACACGGTAGTTTTGTCACCCGGGTAGCCGGCGTTTATGCCTGCGCAGCACGCAGATTAAATCGGGCCAATAGCGCGTCAGGGAAGGATGCTGGTCGTCACAGCCACTATTTGCGGTTTCGGCGGCACCGAGCTGAAACCGAACCGAACCGGCGGATCTACAGGTGACAAACCGCCCAGATCCCGGCCGTCCCAACTGGCCAGTGCTCCCGTGACGGAACGGATGGACCGGACCCCGTAGTACTCGCGCCGCCCGCCGCCCGCAGACCCCGACGTCCGGACACCGGGCACCAGCAGCCCGGCCAGGGGGCTGACGGCGGCCAGCCAGCGCGGATGCACGGCCACAGCGGGCGGAACCCGCTCCAGCAGCTGTCCGAAGGCGGTGCGCGGCCCCAGCTCGGCCCTGAGCCGCAGCGGTCCCGCGCTGACCAGGAGGCTGTCCGCCGTGAGCCGGGCATCGACGTCGAACACGTCCACCGCATCAAAGGAATAGGTACCGGACACGTAGTCCGCAACCTCGGAGCTGGGGGCCAGCAGCAGGCGTGACCCGGCGGCGTTCTCCGCCATGACATCCGTGAACGCGCCAAATGGCGACTCCAGCCAGTGGCCCACCACCATCCGGGTGCCGGAGGCTGTTCCAATGCCGGCGATGTAGCCCACAAAACGGTCCATCCGGCCACGCTACCCGGGTAACACCGGGCGGAATACATCTTATGGCGCTTCCAAAAGAGCACAGGACCTACAATCGGCTAAACTTGACAGGTAAGAGCCCCGCGACTCCGGCCAGACCCGGCCCACAGCCATTTCCGGTCCGGCTTGGGAGTCTAGGGGCGTTCTCATGCACGGAAGCGGATCGCGCCGTCGGCGTTTTTCTCCCTTTCGTAACTAATGGGGGAGGATCCCATGCCCGCAATTGTCATCGTCGGCGCCCAGTGGGGCGACGAAGGTAAAGGTAAGGCCACTGACCTGCTCGGGGGCCGTGTCGACTACGTCGTCAAGCCCAACGGCGGAAACAACGCCGGCCACACCGTCGTCGTCGGCGGTGAAAAATACGAACTCAAGCTTCTGCCGGCAGGCATCCTGAGCCCCAACGCCATTCCGGTGATCGGCAACGGCTGCGTGGTGAACCTCGAGGCACTCTTCACCGAAATTGACGGGCTGGAAGCACGCGGGGCTGACACCTCCAAGCTGCGCATCTCCGCCAACGCCCACCTCGTGGCCCCGTTCCACCAGGTCATGGACAAGGTCACCGAACGGTTCCTGGGCAAGCGCGCCATCGGCACCACCGGCCGCGGCATCGGCCCGGCCTACATGGACAAGGTGGCACGCCTGGGCATCCGCGTCCAGGACATCTTCGACGAGTCCATCCTGCGCCAGAAGGTTGAAGGCTCCCTGCGCCAGAAGAACCAGCTGCTGGTCAAGGTCTACAACCGCCGCGACGTGGACGTTGAAGAGGTCGTCGAATACTTCCTGTCCTACGCGGACCGGCTGCGCCCCATGGTCATTGACTCAACCTTTGAGCTGAACCGGGCGCTGGACGAGGGCAAGGTCATCCTGATGGAAGGCGGCCAGGCAACGTTCCTGGACGTGGACCACGGCACCTATCCGTTTGTGACCTCTTCCAACCCGACCGCCGGCGGCGCGTCAGTGGGTTCGGGCATCGGCCCCACCCGCATCACCCGCTCGGTGGGCATCATCAAGGCCTACACCACCCGCGTGGGGGCCGGTCCGTTCCCCACCGAGCTTTTCGACGACATGGGTCTGTACCTGCAGAAGACCGGCGGCGAGTTTGGCGTGAACACCGGACGGCCGCGCCGCTGCGGCTGGTACGACGCCGTGCTGGCCCGCCATGCCTCGCGCGTCAACGGCTTCACGGACTACTTCGTGACCAAGCTGGACGTGCTCACCGGCATTGAGAAGATTCCGGTGTGCGTGGCTTACGACGTCGACGGCGTGCGCTTCGACGAAATGCCGATGACGCAGACCGATTTCCACCACGCCAAGCCGATCTTCGAGTACTTTGACGGCTGGACCGAGGACATCACCGGCGCCAAGACCCTTGAGGACCTGCCGGAGAACGCCCGCAACTACGTGCTGGCCCTGGAGAAGATGTCCGGCACCCGGTTCTCCGCCATCGGCGTGGGCCCGGACCGGGACCAGACCATCGTGGTGCGGGACCTGATTTCCGAATAGGGTGCCCGTTAGCCGGGGACGATGCGGGGGCCCGCATCGTCCCCGGCTCCCGTTAACGCGGCTCCCGTCTGAGCTGCGGTCAACCAGCTGGTCCGCACGGCGTCGTCCACCGGGACGGCGCCGTCGTCGTAGGCGGCCCGTGGTTCCCCGCCATTGGACCGCCGCCGTGGCAGAGTAATTGGTGTCACGCATATCGGGGGAAGGACTACGGGGAAATGAACGACGACGTATTGGCCAGCCTGAGGCGGGCCGTTGAAGCCAGCCCGGAGGACACAGGCCTTCGCCTTCACGTAGCGGAAATGCTGCTGGCAGCAGGCCGGCATACCGAAACCATCGGCGAGGTAAACGCCGTGCTGCAGCAGGAGCCGACCCATGAGGTGGCACTGGAGCTGCTCAGCCGCACCGTGGCAGCGCTGACCTCAGCGTCCGCCGCCGCGGCCTCCGGGGCCCCGAGTGCTGACCCCGCCACGGAGCCGGACCCGGTCTCCGACCCGGAAGAACCTGCTGCCGCCGCTTTCGACTGGACCCGCGCAGAAACCGAGGTTGGCTCCGACATTCCGCCGCCCTTCGTGGCGGAACCGCAGCTGGCAGCAGGAGAGGGCCGCGAGGGTGTGGCTCCGCTGGAACCCGAAACGCCGCCGGTCACCCTCAAGGACGTGGGCGGTCTGGAGGCCGTCAAGAAGCGGCTGGACGAGTCCTTCATGCAGCCCATGAAGAATGCAGAGCTTGCCAAGGCCTTCGGCAAGTCGCTGCGCGGCGGTCTGCTGCTGTACGGGCCGCCCGGCTGCGGAAAAACGTTCCTGGCCCGCGCAGTGGCGGGAGAACTGGGCGCCGTCTTTATGTCCGTGACCATGACGGACATCCTCGATCCGTACCACGGGGTGACCGAGAAGAACATGAAGGCCGTCTTCGACTCTGCCCGGGCCCACTCGCCAACCGTCCTGTTCTTGGATGAAGTGGACGCCATTGGAATGAAGCGCAGCGGACTGGGCCACCACGCCATGATCCGGCAAATGGTGAACCAGCTGCTCATCGAGATGGACTCCATGGCGGGCAACAATGACGGCCTGTACCTGCTGGCTGCCACCAACCACCCCTGGGATCTGGACGAAGCCCTGCTCCGGCCCGGACGGCTGGACCGTACGCTGCTGGTGACGCCGCCGGACATTGAGGCACGCCGCACCATTCTGGAGTACCACCTCAGGGACCGTCCGCTGGCCGGAATTGACCTGACCAGCATCGCGTCCCGGACGGAGATGTTTTCCGGCGCGGACCTGGCCCACATCTGCGTGACCGCGGCTGAAAAGGCCATGACGGAATCCATCCAGGCCAACCGGATCTGCCCCATCAGCATGACGCACATTGATGCGGCGCTGGAGGAAATCGGTCCCTCCACCCTCGCCTGGCTGGAGTCCTCCCGGAACGTGGTGAAATTCAGCAACGACCACGGCCGCTACAACGACCTGGCCGAATACCTGCGCTCCCGCAGCATCCTGTGAGCGACGTCCTCGACCCGGATCTGATAGCCGTCCGGTACACCGCCTATGCACAGGCGGGCAGGTACGAGGAAGCTGTGGCGCTGCTCCGGGACCAGATTGGCCACCACTTGGACGACGAGCGGCTCTGGTTCTACCTGGGAAGCGGGCTGGCCAGCACCGGGGAGCTGGAGGAATCCGAACGTGCCGTCCGGGAGGCCTTGAACCTGGTCCCGAATATGCTTCCGGCGCTGGTGCTGCTCAGCTATGTTTTGGGATGGCTCAGGCGCGGTGACGAGTCCGTGGAAGCTGCGCTCCAAGCTGCCGCGGAACATCCGCAGGAACCTTCCGCGCACCTTGCCGTTGCCTCCGCCCATTTTTACCGCCGTTCGAACGGGACGGACCTGTGGACTGCATTGCAGGCCGCCCTGAACGCCATCAATTTGTCAGCGGAACTCGAGGACGCGTTTGCGCTGGGAAGCCGGGCTGCAGACCTGCTGGGCCGCAAAGACCAGGCACTTGATCTGCTGCGGACCGGCCTCGCCGCCCACCCCAACAGTGCGGTGCTGCTCCAGGCCGCCGGGATTGTCGACGGCGGTGAGCGGGTGGTGGGCGACCGTGCACCGCTGTTGTCCTCTCAGCTGGCATCCAACCCGTTTGATGATGAAAGCGCGGAAGACCTGCGTGCTCTGGCCTTCCGGGGACTGCGGCGGCTCTTCTACCTGCCGTGGCTGCAGGGCTTGGTTTTCTGTGTCACTTCCGGACTGGTCCTGCCGCATCCGGCGGCTGCAGCGCTGGTGGCCCTGGGGCTGACCGCGGCGGTTTCCGCGTTCTTCTTCCTGTCCTTCCGCCGGCTCGAAGGACGGCTGCCGCGGGGATATTTGCGGGGAGAACTCCGCTCATCACCCCGGGCGCTCAGGGCTGTGAAGTGTGCGGCAGCGGCAGAAGCATGGGTGAGCGTGAGTGCGCTCTGGGTTGCCCTGTCCGGGGGCAGTCAGCTCGGTGCCGTTGCGCTGGCCCTGACAGCGGTTCCGGTCATTGCCAGCCAGCACCTGCTGAGCCAGGGGCAGTACCCCGAGCTCTTCTCCGCCTGGCCCGATGCCGATGCGGACGCCAGGCGTGCCTACTGGAACAACCGCGTGAAGATATACCTGTCGACCCGGCGGATTGCCTGGGCCGGGTTGATTCTCGGCATCGCCGGGATGTCGGTGGCCGGGCTTTCCGAATCGGATACACCTGCCGCCGCGGGGGCGGGAGCTTGCCTGGCAGCGCTGCTCTGGATGGCACGCGCGGCGTACCTTGCCCGCCTGCAGCTTGCCCTCGGTGCGGACAATCCCTTCGTGGTGGGCAGGGTGCTGCAAAAGCCCGCGGGACGGGAGTCTTCCGCCCGCAGGCACGGAGCATGGGATGCAGTGGCCTACACCCTGCGCATTACGCTTGTTCCGCTGATCCTCTTCATAGTCGGCGCCGGAATCCTGGTCTCCAACGCCATGCCTGAGTAAAAGGCCTACCAGCGGTGCCGGGCCTCCTCGATCCAGCCGCCCAGCCCGTCCAGGGAGTAGCTGGTGCCGTCCGGGGTGCGCGCCGTTCCGGTCCAGGTGCCAAAGGCCTGCCAGATCTCCGAGGAAATGACACCCAGCTTGGTGGCGGACTCCCTGCGGTGGAAGGGCGTGAGCACGGCGTCGATCCACGGACCGTGCACGGTCCAGGTGGAGGCGGGATCCGAGAGATCGTACGCGAACTCCAGTTCGCCGTCGTAATGGTGCAGCCGGCCGTCAACAATGAGGGCGTTTTCCGTGGCTGGAGTTCCGGCGGTCCACTGTCCGCCGATCTGCAGGCCAAGCTTGGTACCGTTCACGGTTCCTGATCCGGCACCCCAGGTCCAGGTGGTCCGGTACGGCCAGCGGCCCCGTCCGCGGTCCAGCACGGCAAAGGCATCTGCCCCCACTGTGAAGACTTTGCCGTCCACGGTCACTGTTCCGGACACGCTTCGCGCCACGTCCTTGAGGGTGTACTGGAACCGCCGGTCCGACCACGGCACCACCACTCCCAGCACATCGCCCGACGCCGGGGCGTACAAGTCCACCGACACCCGCGGGGAGCGGGCGCGCAGGCGGGTGCCGCCGCCGTCGTCGTGGAAACGCAGCGTCACGTCCCCCGCGGTGCCCAGTGCCGTGAGCGGAGGCAGGGTATCCGGGAGCACGATGTCCGCGGCGCCGGGCAGGATCTTCAATGGTTCAACACTGATTTCCTCGCCGGTTGCACGGTTCAGGACGTAAATTTGCAGCGTCGCGGCGTAGCCAAGGTTCACGATGGTCATGCCGACCGCCAGCTCCGGCGTGAGCACGCCCCAGTATTCCCAGCGTTTGGTGCGCATCCGGGACGCCGTGTTGCCGGCGAGCGGAGTGCGGTGCAGCGGTGAGCGGGAGTAGCCCACCGCCTCCGGGTTGAGGGTTCCGCGGGCGGTGGTGAGGTCCGTCGGCAGCGTGAGTTCGTTCATGCGGCCCAAGTCTAGGCGGGTCAGCGGCACCCGCCGGCGCACCACCCCGGCCGGAGCCTGCCTTTTGCGCCCGCTGTTTCCGTGCCGGGCCCAGCGGTCCTGGTCTAGGCTGGGGGAGAAACTTCAGCCCAGATAAGGCGGTGCCGCACAATGTTGGTGAGCGTAGGTCAGTTCAGTCCCACGGGCGACGTCGGAGCGAACCTCGAGGTGATGCGCTCGCTGGCGTCCAAGGCCAGGGCGGACGGCTCCGAGCTGATCGTGTTTCCTGAGGAGTCCATGTTCAGTGTGGGCAAGGTGGAAGGTTCCCTGGCAGCTGCGGTGGATGCCGGCTGGACCACCTTTGTCCAGCAATTGTCGCTGCTGGCAGCGGAACTGGGCATGGCCGTTGTTGCAGGTGGCTATGAGTCCAGCGGGGAGGAACGTCCCTACAACACCCTGGTGCTCATCGATGAGACCGGCCGGATTGCTGACACCTACCGCAAACTGCACCTCTACGACGCGTTCAGCTACTCCGAGTCCTCCCGGATTAAACCCGGCGACGGCGGCGTGAAAGTGGTGGAACTCAACGGCATCAACGTGGGTCTGATGACCTGTTACGACATCCGCTTCCCCGAACTGGCCCGTGCACTGACCGACAAGGGTGCCGATTTGCTGGCCGTTCCCGCCGCGTGGTTCAAGGGCGAGCACAAGATTGAACACTGGGAAACCCTGCTTAAGGCCCGTGCCATTGAAAACACGGTCTGGGTGGCTGCTGCGGGGACCTCCAGCCGGCACACTGTGGGGCACTCGGCCATCCTCGACCCCATGGGAGTGCCGCAGGCATTCCTCGACGACGAACCCGAGGCCGTGGTCACCGCGGAAGTTACCCGGAAACGGATAGACGATGTGCGCGAGTTCCTGCCTGTGCTGAAGAACCGGCGGTTTGCGGCGAACGACCAGATAAATTCAGCCGGATAGGAGCCAATCCGGGCTCGTATTCTGGCCGGACGCTCCGCTCAACCGAAAGAATAAAAAAATTATCGAGCGGGGCGTAACCTTTTTGGAACCGGTAACGATTACTCTCTTGGAACGTCCGCACCGAGGCTTATCCCCCCAACGAGCCCCGGTGCGGATGTTTCTTTATGTCCGCGGGATATCATGTGGGATGCTCATCTTTCGCGAGGGAAAGACCGCCCCTTGGCCATAACCCCGACTGAGGAAATCCTTTCCGCTGCTCGTGAGGGACAGCCCCGGGCACTGCGCGATATTTATGAGTTCCTGGCTCCCTCCATTTTGGCGTATCTCGCCGGCAAGGGCTGCGACGATCCCGAGGGTCTCACCCAGGAAGTCTTCCTGACCCTGTTCGGCAAGCTGGGGAACCTCACCGGCGGGGTCAGCGGGTTACGGACTTTTGCCTTTTCCGTGGCCCACGCCCGCATGGTCGATGACGTGCGGCGCCGGGAACGCCAACCCGTGCTGGCACAGTTTGACCCCCAAGCTGATGACAGGTTCAGCTCATCAGCTGAGGAAACCGTGCTGGGGTCAGCCTCCGGGGTGAGCGCACTGCTTCAGGGCTTGACGCGCCGTCACCAGGAAGTGCTGCTGCTGCGCGTCGTGGCGGACCTTTCCATCGAGGAAACAGCCAAGATCATGGGCATCAGCGCCGGTGCCGTCAAACAATTGCAGGGTAGGGCCCTAAAGACCCTGAAGGACCGGATGGAACACGAGGAGGTGCCCGATCATGAACGAATCGCCTGAGCAGGACGACATCATGATCCGGCGGCTCCTGACCGAATCGGGGGTCGAGGAGAGCCCTGAGCTGTTGGAGGGGCTGCGGAGGCTTCGGTTCTACTCCGCCGCGTCCGCACCGATTCCAACCGGCGAGCTGGGCCAGCTGCTAGCGGAAAGGCCGGAACCTGCGCCTAAGCGGCCGCACCGGCGCAACCGGGGCCTCATTCTGAGTTTCACGCTGGCCGCTGCTATGGCAGCCGGAGCAACCGGTGTGGCTGCCAATACCGGCACCGGCCTGCGCCTGACCGCCAGCTCACCGATAACAGCCGACCGTGAGACGGTTTCGGGACAGGAAATCACCGCCCAGGATGCAGAGGCGGAAACTCCAGCTCCCTCCCAGGTCATCCCGGAGGACACCGATAACGCGGACCTGCCCGCACCGGTGGCTGCGGACGCCTCCTCTCCTGGGGATCCGAGTGGCGTCTCCGGCCCGGGATCCGGTGCGGACGGCGGTGTCTCAGCGCCCCCTGCTGCCGCTGCACCAGTTCATCCCGCCCCCGGGCTTCCCGAGGTAGTGGATCCCGAGTGTGAGGACGACGACGTGACCGGGTGTGATTCCGGCACGCCAGACCGGGACTCCGGGGCGGACACGGGCGTCCGCCCCGACGGCCGGAACGGCCCTGAGCGCAGCGGTCCCGGCCGGAACGGCGGCGTGCGTCCGGACGGAGGCCGCAGTAACGACAGGGAAAACAATGCTCCTGAAGCCCCGAGGGAAACCGGCGGCCCCGGCCCCCGGGAAGGCGGAGGCCAGGATCGCGGGCCGGGGGAGAACGGACGCAGCCGTGTCGTTGGGCCCGGCGGCGCCGGCGGGAAGCAGGCCGAAAACAAGCAATCCGGTGACAAGCATCCCGGTAACCCCGGCCAGGGCTCCCCCGGGAGGCCCGGCGGAGCCGGCAAGCCCTAAGCGGTCAGCTGCCGCTTGGAGGAAATGACCCCGGTATTGAAGCCCGCCAGGTTCAAACCGCCGTGGAAGCGGGCGTGTTCAATCTTCACGCAGCGGTCCATCACTACATCCAGCCCGGCAGCTTCCGCATCTCGGGCCACCTCCTCGTGCCAGGAGCCCAGCTGCAGCCAGAGCGTTTTCGCACCGACGGCGATGCTCTCCTGCAGCACGGAGGGCAGGTCATCATGGCGGCGGAACACATCCACAATGTCGGGCACCTCCGGCAGGTCAGCCAGCGACGCGTAGACCGGCTGCCCCAGAATCTCCTTGGCGACCGGGTTCACGAAATAGACCGTGTACGGCGAGGAGGACAACAGGTAGGTTGCCACAAAATAGGACGCCCGTGAGGGTTTGTCCGAGGCTCCCACAATTGCGATGGACTTGGCCCGGCGCAGCAGCGCCAGCCGTTCCGGAGCGCTCGGGCCCTCCCAGGTGCGCGGTGCGGCGGCTTCAGCGGACATGGGCGGACTCCTCAAGATCAAAGGCGCGGGCGGCCTGCGGGGCGGTGCCGGACAATGCAGCGGCGGCGGGAACGCCTGGCTCGGATCCGGCCTGCGGTGCAGACGCTGCAACGGCCAGAGCCTGGTCCAGATCCCAGAGGATGTCCTCAAGGTCCTCCAGGCCAACCGAAATCCGCACCAGATCCTCCGCGACTCCGGCGGCGGCAAGCTGTTCGGGGGAGAGCTGACCGTGCGTGGTGGAGCCCGGGTGGATCACCAGGGTGCGCGAGTCACCCACGTTTGCCAGATGCGACGCCAGCTGCAGGGCCTCGATGAACGCCTTGCCGGCCTCGCGGCCCCCGCGCACACCGAAGCTGAAGACCGATCCCGGTCCCTTGGGCAGGTACTTCCGGGCCCGCTCGTAGTGCGGATGGGACGGCAGTCCGGCATAGCTGACCCAGGACACGCGCGGATCGGCTTCCAGCCACTGCGCCACCGCGGAGGCGTTGCGCAGATGCTCGTCCAGTCGCTGCGGCAGGGTTTCCACGCCCTGCAGAAGCTGGAACGCCGACTGGGCGCTGAGCGAGGGGCCGATGTCCCGCAGCTGCTCCGAGCGCAGCTTCGTCAGGAACCCGTACTCGCCGAAGTTTCCCCACCACGAAATGTTGCCGTAGCTGGCCACGGGCTCGGTCATGGCGGGAAACTTTCCATTGCCCCAGTTGAACTTTCCGGACTCGACGACGACGCCGCCCAGGGTGGTGCCGTGCCCGCCAAGGAACTTCGTGGCGGAGTGGATCACGATGTCCGCGCCGTGCTCAAACGGCCGCACGAGGTACGGCGTGCTTAGGGTGGCGTCCAGGATCAGCGGCACACCGGCGTCGTGCGCCACCTGAGCCAGCCCGGCAATGTCGGTGACCTCGCCGCTGGGATTGGCAACCACCTCGGCGTAGACGGCCTTGGTGTTCTCCCGAATGGCCGCGGCATAGTCGGCCGGGTCCGTGCCGGCCACGAAGGTGGTGTCGATCCCGAACCGGCGCAGGGTCACGTCCAGCTGGGTGACGGTGCCGCCGTACAGCTGGGCCGCGGCCACAATGTGGTCACCGGCTCCGCACAAGGCGGCGAAGGTGACGAATTCCGCGGACATGCCCGACGCCGTCGCCACCGCTCCGATGCCGCCCTCCAGGGATGCGATGCGCTCCTCGAAGGCCGCGACCGTGGGGTTGCCGATCCGCGAGTAGATGTTGCCGTACTTCTGCAGCGAGAACAGGTTCGCGGCATCGTCGGTGTCCTTGAAGACAAAGGACGTGCTCTGGTAGATGGGCACGGCACGGGCACCGTGCGTGGCGTCGGGGGTGCCGCCGGCGTGCAGGGCACGGGTACGGAAGCCAAACTGGCGATCACTCATGAAATGAGTGCTCCTTCCTGGTGTGCCGCCGCAAAGCGGCGGGTGGATCGTTGCAAGTAGAGGGCGGCGGACGAACAATGGGGAACAGGACTGCATTGCTGGGCAGAACCGCAGACCCGAGACGGACAGCGGCGGGGGAGCCGGACGGCACGACGAAGGGCAAGATCCCAATGGACCAATACGTGGTTGTCATCGAGACCGGCTACAAAGTTGCCGCCGCAACACACAAGGTCACCGCCACCGATCCGATGCCGCCGGTGGAGGCTAACCGGCTGTTCCTGGAACTGCTGGAGGGCATGCACGCTGACCTGCTGCCGGCCAAGGCGGACACCACCATGCTGGAGGTTTCGCCCACGGAATTCGTGCGCATCCACCGCCTGATGGGCGGCGTGGTGGTGCTGGACCGGGTGACCCTGGCCCGCGTTCACTGAGAAACCCCGCTGCGGCGCGCTTCACACACATCCGCGATGCCAGCGATGCACGGTTCATTCTGCAGGCTTGTGGTGTCGCCCAGTGGCGTGCCCTCGAACAGCTGCGTCAGCAGGCGGCGCATGATCTTCCCGGAACGCGTCTTGGGAACATCAGGAACCACGACGACGGCGGCCGGCTTGGCGATCGGCCCGATCTGCCGGGCAACGTGTGCCCGGAGCTCAGCCGTGACCAGCTGGGTGAAATCCGAATCCGGTTCGGTACCCGCTTCGGTACCCGCGGCGGGCGCAGCGGAGGACAGCACGACGAACGCGGCAATGGCATGCCCGGTCTTCGGATCCGCGACCGGGCAGACCCCGGCTTCGGTGACCCAGGGATGGGACACCAGCGCGGACTCGATCTCGATTGTGGACAGCCGGTGTCCGGAGACGTTGAGGACGTCGTCGGTGCGGCCCAGGATCCAGGTGTCGCCGTCGTCGTCGTACTTGGCGCCGTCACCGGCGAGGAACCAGCCCTGCCGTGCGTACTGCCGCCAGTAGGACGCCAAGTAACGCTGCGGATCGCCCCAGACGGTGCGGGCCATGGCCGGGCCGGTTTTGTCCACCACGATGAACCCCTGGGTGTGCGGGGGAACCGGGTTTCCGGCGTCATCCACAATCCGGGTGGATACCCCGGGCAGGGCACGGGAGGCGCAGCCGGGCTTGAAGCCGGTGTCGGTGGGACGCGGGGAGAGGATGGTGGCGCCGGTTTCGGACTGCCACCAGGTGTCGATCACGGGAACTTCGCCGCGGCCGAGCTGCCCGCGCATCCACCGCCACGCCTCGGGATTCACGGCCTCGCCCACGGTGCCGAGCAGGCGGATGGAGGACAAGTCCCAGGTGTCCGGGACGCCGTCGGGGAACCAGCCCATCAGCGACCGGACCAGGGTGGGTGCGGTGTAATAACTGGTCACCTTGTAGCGCTCGATGATCTCGAAATGCCGTCCCGGATGCGGGGTGTTCGGGGTGCCCTCGAAGATCACCTGGGTGACGCCGTTGGAGAGCGGCCCGTAGATCTCGTAGGTGTGCGCGGTGACCCAGGCCAGATCCGCGGTGCACCAGTGGACGTCCGCTTCCCGTGCACGTTCGTCCGGGTTGGCGAAAAGGAACTCATAGCTCCAGGACGCCTGGGTCAGGTAACCGCCCATGGTGTGCACGAGGCCTTTGGGACGTCCGGTGGTTCCGGACGTGTACATGATGAACAACGGTGTTTCGGCGTCGAACGCCTCGGGTTCGTGGATGTCGGAGGCGGTGTCCACGGTCTCGTGCCACCAGAGGTCGCGGCCTTCGGTCCAGGCGATGTCGCAGCCCGTGCGGCGGACCACCAGAACGTGTTCGACGGCGTTGGCCCCGGACACGGCTGCATCGGCATTGTCCTTCACCGGCACGGCGGCGCCGCGGCGGAACTGGCCGTCGGTGGTGACCAGCAGCTTGGCGCCGGTGTCCTCAACCCGGAACTTCAGGGCCTCGGCGGAAAAGCCGCCGAACACCAGGGAATGGACGGCGCCGATCCGGGCGCAGGCCAGGGTGATGACGATGGTTTCCACGATGACCGGCAGATAGATGACCACGCGGTCACCTTTGCCGATGCCCAGGTTCAGCAGTGCGTTGGCGGCGCGGCAGACGTCGCGCTGCAGATCCGCGTAGGTGACGGTGCGCCGGTCTCCGGGTTCGCCCTCAAAGTGCAGGGCCACCTTGTCCCCGCGGCCGGCGGCAACGTGGCGGTCCACGCAGTTCACCGCGACGTTCAGGGTTCCGCCGGCAAACCATTCGATGGCAGGGACGCTGTACTCGGCCTCTGGCTCCGGGGTCTCCGGTCCGCTGAGCCGCTGCGGCGGGGTAAACGTGTGCGCCGTGTGCCAGGGCTGCTCCCACTGCAGCCGGCGGGCTGCCGCCTCCCAGAAGGCGATCCGCTCGGTTTCGGTGGTTGGGTCCGCCGCCGAGCTCTTCACATCCTGCAGTGCTTCTTCGAGTGTTTCCTGCAGTGTTGTGCTCAGGCCCATTTGGCCACCGCCTTCTTTTCGGCCAGTCCCAGCAGGGCGTCGGTAATCTTGCCGATCACCGCCAGCAGGATGATGGCCAGCAGCAGCCGGTCGGTGCGCCCGTTGTTTTGCGAATCGGTCAGCAGGAAGCCCAGCCCCATGGAAGAGGCGATGAGTTCCGCGGCCACGAGGAACAGCCAGGACTGTGCCAGCGCCAGCCGCAGCCCGGAGAATACCGCCGGAACGACGGCGGGCAGCTGCACCGTGGTCAGGAGTTTCAGCCCGTTGAGTCCGAAGGCGCGGGCGGCCTCCACCAGGTTCCGGTCCACGTGGCGCAGGGCCAGTGACACGGTGGTGAACACCGGGAAGAAGGCACCGATCGCAATCAGCGTGATTTTGGAGTCCTCGCCGATCTTCAGCCACAGGATCAGCAGGGGGACCCAGGCCAGCGACGGCACGGCACGCAGTGCGCCGATCATCGGACCCAGCAGGATGTCGGCCAGGCGGGACAGCCCCAGCACGGCGCCCAGGGCCAGGCCCAGCAGCCCGCCGGCGGCGAAACCGATGAGCACCCGCTGGGTGGAGATGGCCACGTGGTTGCCCAGCTGGCCGCGGCCGATCAGGTCAGCTGCGGCAGTGTAGACGGCCGACGGCGAGGGCAGCTGGACCGGACTGAAGATTCCGGCGGCTGTGCTGATCTGCCAGGCGGCCAGTACCAGGACGGGAACCACCAGGCCCAGGCCCGCGCGGGTCCAGCGGCTGGCCAGGATGGTGCCGGCCGGCGCTGCATTCCCGGCACCGGCGCTCGCGGATGCCGGGGTCTTCAGGGCCGAACTCACTGTGCATCCGAAATGGACTCGGGATCAGCGGACTTCACGAAGGAGTCATCGAACAGGCCGTCCAGTGCCTTGTCCACGGCGTCCTGGCCGGCGACGTCCCCGGTTTCCACCAGTGTGGGGCCGATTTTCTCAAGCACGCTGCGCTGGGCCTCACCCGGTGCGGGGTCAACGTCCAGGTTGCTGCGTTCCAGCACCACGGTCTGGGCCACCGCCAGGTCCAGGCCGGCAACATCGGCCAGGATCTGCGCCGTTTCCTCCGGGTTTTCAGCAGCCCACGCGCGGGCCTTCTCATAGGCGTTGACCACTGTCTGAGCGAGTTCCGGATCCTCTTTGAGGAAGGATTCGTTGGCGGCAAGGATGCCGTAGGTGTTGAAGTCCAGGTTGCGGTGGATCAACCGGGCACCGTTTTGTTCGGCACCCGCCATGATCGGGTCCAGCCCTGCCCAGGCATCCACTGATCCGTTTTCCAGGGCGCTCCGGCCGTCTGCGTGCTGCAGCTGTTCCACGGTGACGTCGTCCAGGCTCAGTCCGGCTTCGTCCAGGGCCTGGACCAGGAAGAAGTAGGGGTCGGTGCCCTTGGTGGCCGCCACGGACTTGCCCTTGAGGCCCGCCACGGAGGTGATGTCCGAGTCGGCGCCCACCGCCAGGGCCGCCCATTCCGGCTGGGAGAAAATGTCGATGGCCTTGATCGGGGATCCGTTGGCGCGGTGCAGCAGCGCTGCGGACCCTGCGGTGGAACCGACGTCGATCGCCCCGGAGCGCAGGTTTTCATTGGCCTTGTTGGAGCCGGCCGACTGCACCCACTCCACCGTGACGCCGTCGTCGGCGAGGGCGGATTCCAGCCAGCCCTGGTCCTTGATGATCAGGCTGAGCGGGTTGTAGGTGGCGAAGTCGAGGGTGAGGGTTCCTCCGTCGGCCGCGCCGGCGTCGGCGGCGGCATCGGAATCCTCGCCTGCCACGCAACCGGTCAGCAGCAGGGAAGCTGCGGCGGCGGCTGCGGCCAGGGTCTTGAGCGCGGTGCGGGAAGCTGAGGGGGAACTGAGGGAACGGCTGTTCATGGGGATTCTTTCTGATGAGTTGGCTGCGAGGCATCGCGGTTCATGCGCAAAATGGGCGCAGAACGGCGGGGGTAGCGGCCCTTAGAGGGGTGACGCCGGGAGAAGTTTTAGTGGCGGTCGACGCCGAGGCGGGCCAGGAGCTCGCCGCGCATTCGGGCCAGCTCGGCCGAGGCGCGGTTCCGCGGGCGCGGGCCGGGCACGGTGATGGTGTCCGTAATGGTGGCTCCGGCAGCACCGGGCTCCCTGCCCAGGACGATGATGCGGTCTGCCAGCTGGAGGGCTTCGTCCACGTCGTGGGTTACCAGCAGCACCGTGGTGGGGGTGGCCCGGTGAACCGCGAGCAGCAGGTCCTGCATCTTCAGCCGGGTCAGGGCATCCAGTGCACCGAACGGTTCATCCAGCAGGAGCACGCCGGGCGTGCGGGCCAGGGCCCGGGCAAGAGAAGCGCGCTGCGCCATGCCACCGGAAACTGCCCGGGGACGGTGTTTGGCGAATGCGGCCAGTTCCACCAGCTCCAGCAGTTCGGCCACCTTGGCCTTGCCGTTCTTGGCGCTGATGCCCTTGGGCAGGCCCATGGCGATGTTGGCCTGCAGGGTTTGCCAGGGCAGCAGCCGCGGTTCCTGGAACGCGACGGCGCACCGGTCATCAATGCCGCGCACGGGTGTTCCGTTGATCCGGACTTCCCCGCTGGTTGGAGCGTCCAGGCCGGCTGCGGCCCGCAGGAGCGTGGACTTTCCGCAGCCGCTGGAGCCCAGGATGGCCAGGACTTCGCCGGCATGTACGTCAAAGGTGATGTCCCGCAGCACCTGGTGGGTTTCACCGCCGGAGCCGAATGCGCGGCCGAGGGAGGAAAAGGCAACGGGAAGGGCGGAACCGGCGGCGCGCGTTTGGGGCGGCGCGGCGGCAGGGGACTGTGAAGCCAGAGCGGTCATGTTAACTCTCCATCGGTCCTGGCAGTAGCACCCTACGGATAACGCCTTGGGCCGGGAGGCCTCCTGCGGTGTTGTCCTCGCTATTGCCGTCCCTCAAGGAGGAGGTACGGCAACCAGGGTTGCTGCGGCTTCACTGATCCAGGTCTCTCAGCCGCTCGGGATGGTCAAGAGCAACTAAACGCGCGATTGCGGAAACCGGCAAGTCCCCCGCGTAATATTTCGACGCCGCCTGTGCCGGCGGGGGCGCCGGCGGGGGAGTGGAGGCCAGGCTATCTGTGGAGTCTGGGACAGGATGGGGAATGCTGCCAACCAGTGGTCATGCGGGGTCATAAATCCGTTCACACGGGGTCATGTTCTTTCCTTGCCTGTTCCGCTGTGCAAATACTGGTGGCGAAGGATCATGAGTCCCAACGCAAAGCTCTGGCTGGTTGGGCGGCAACCCTCTTTCCGTAGCGGGGTGCCCCAGATGAGGATCCGGCCGTGTCGCGTCCGCGAACGGCAAGTACGGCGCCCCAGCGGGTGCGTCCCGTCCCGAAGGATTTCCCCGTGTCCGAATCATCTTCCTCAACACCTCAGAACAGCCGGCGGCAGATCCGGTTCAACGCCTTTGACATGAACTGCGTGGGCCATCAGTCTCCGGGACTGTGGCGCCATCCGCAGGACCAGTCCGCGAATTACACGGATCTCCGCTACTGGGCCAACCTGGCCCAAACCTGCGAGCGCGGATTGTTTGACGGCATCTTTATCGCAGACGTCCTGGGCACCTATGACGTGTATGGAAACTCCAACGAGGCCACACTGCGGCAGGGCACCCAGGTGCCGGTGAATGACCCGCTGCTGCTGGTCTCCGCCATGGCACTGGTCACCGAGCACCTCGGTTTCGGCATCACCGCGGGAACAGCCTATGAACACCCCTACCCCTTCGCGCGGCGCCTCTCCACCCTGGACCACCTCACCAACGGCCGGGTCGGCTGGAACGTGGTCACCGGCTACCTGCCCTCGGCGGCCCGCAACATGGGTGCCGAAGACCAGCTTGAGCACGACGAGCGCTACAACCACGCGGATGAATACCTCGAGGTGATCTACAAGCTGCTGGAAGGCTCCTGGGAGGATGACG
This sequence comes from Arthrobacter sp. 9E16, assembly GCF_002929435.1. Taxonomy (NCBI): domain Bacteria; kingdom Bacillati; phylum Actinomycetota; class Actinomycetes; order Micrococcales; family Micrococcaceae; genus Arthrobacter; species Arthrobacter sp. 9E16. Next base: position 1,358,290 of record NZ_PJIU01000001.1, read on the forward strand.
CCGTCGTCCGGGACAAGGACAGCGGCATCTTCACCGACCCGGCGAAGGTGCATGACATCAACCATGAGGGCAAGTACTTCAAGGTTCCCGGCATCCATATCAGTGAGCCGTCACCGCAGCGCACCCCGGTGATCTTCCAGGCCGGCGCCTCGCCGCGGGGCATTGCCTTTGCCGCCGGCAATGCCGAGGCCGTCTTCGTGGGCGCCCCCACGAAGGAAAAGCTCAGGGCCACGGTCACCCGGATTCGTGATGCCGCCGAAGCCGCCGGCCGGGACCGCCACTCCATCCGGATCTACACGCTGCTGACCATCATCACCGCGGCAACATCCGAGGAAGCCGAAGCCAAGCATGTGGACTACCAGCGGTACGCCAGCGACGAGGGTGCCCTGGCCCTGATGTCCGGCTGGCTCGGCGTGGATCTGTCCACCTACAACCTGGACGAGCCGCTGGGCAATGTGCAGTCCAATGCGATCCAGTCTGCCGCGGACAACTTCCAAAAAGCGAAGGACGACGGCGAACCCTGGACGGTGCGCGACATCGCCGAATCCGCGGGGATCGGCGGGCTGGGTCCGCGGCTGGTGGGCTCGGGGTCCGACGTCGCCGAGGAGCTGATCCGGTGGGTGGAAGAGACCGATGTGGACGGCTTCAACCTGGCCTACGCCATTACCCCGGGTACCTTCGAGGACGTGGTGGAATTTGTGGTGCCGGAGCTGCAGAAGCGCGGTGCCTACCGGACGGAATATACCCCGGGGACGCTGCGCCACAAGCTCTTCGGTGCCGGTGACAAGCTGCCCGAAAACCACCGCGGTGCGTCCTTCCGGCTTCAGCCGGCAGGGATTCCGGCACGCTGAGGGGTTCCGCCGTCCGGCCGGAGGTTTGCGGGGCGGGTTCCGGGCGGGGCCATTGACCGGGGACGGACTGCCTCCTTACGTTTGAAGGGTCCGCGCAGTGAACCCTTTAGCGAGCAGGAGTCGGCTATGGAACCCTCACCCAGCGCCACCGGCATGGCCCTTTCCGCCGACGGCACCCGCATCGCCTGGTCCCGGCAGGGCGACGGTCCGCCCCTGGTGATCGTGGATCCGCTGACAGCTGACCGCAACAGTTCCAGTACCCGGGCCCTGGCGCAGCTGCTCTCCGGAAACCACACCGTCTACACGTATGACCGGCGCGGACTGGGTGAAAGCGACGTGGGGGAGGAGTACACGGCCGAGTCCGACGTTGATGACCTGCTGGCAGTGGTGCAGGTGGCCGGCGGAAGGGCAGACCTCTACGGGTTCGCGTCGGGTGCCTTCCTGGCGCTGCGCGCCGCCGAGGAGTCCGCCGTCATCACGCGGGTTGTCGCGCTGGAGCCGACCCTGGCCCTGGAGGAGGGTGAAGACGAGATGCTGGTGCTGCAGACGGAACTTGAGGGACTCGGCGGTGTGCAGGTGCCCGTGCTGGTGCTGGCAGGGAGCGCCAGCGGCAACGAAACGCAGGATCTGGCCCGGCGGGCCGCCGATGCCCTGGAGGAAGGGGAGTTCCAGCTGCTGGAAGGCAGCACGGCCAGTGTGCCGGAGACCGCCCTGGCCGATGCCATCGAATCTTTCCTGAGCTGAGGCACGCAGCCGGGCGTAAGCTGGTGCCCGATCCAGAGCCCACCGAAGGACGGCAGATGACACACGTCAATAACCCCGCAGTTGTCGAAGCACTTCTGACCAACAAGGGCGCCCGCTGGGCGGTGGTGGGCCTGTCCAACAATCCGCGCCGCACCGCCGTCGGCGTCTCCCGTTACATCCAGGACCACCTCGGAATGGAAATCATCCCGGTGAGCCTGAAGGGAGACGATGTCCACGGCAACAAAGGCTACCGGCAGCTCAGCGAAATCCCCGGACAGATCGACGTCGTTGACTGCTTCGTGAATTCCTCCCGTGTCGGGAACATAGTGGACCAGGCCATCGAGGCAGGCGCCAAGGCGGTGTGGCTCCAGCTGGGCGTGATCGACGAGGCAGCGGCGCAGCGGGCGGCCGACGCCGGGCTGGACGTGGTGATGGATACCTGTCCCGTCATCGAAGCTCCCCGGTTCGGTCTCTGACCCGTTACAGCTTGGCGAACCGGGCGCGCAGGATCCCGGTGTACAACCCGTAACAGATCATTCCGGCGCCCACGGCTCCCAGCGCCAGCACGCCGAAGGGCTGCTCGCGCAGGGCGCGGAGTGCGCCGTCGAGCCCGGTGGACTTCACCGGGTCGGCCGTGAAAGCGGCCACCATCACCAGGAGGCCCAGAATAGCCAGGGACACTCCCTTGGCGACAAAGCCCAGCGTGCCGGTAATGGTGACGGCGCGGTCCCAGATGCCCGCCGGAATCGCCGTCAAATCCTTGCGGAAACGTCCGGTGGCGCCCTTGAAAATGAAATAGCCGCCAACACCGACGATGCCAAGTCCCACCAGGCCCAGCAGGACGGCGCCCGCCGGCTGCGCCATCAGCTTGGCGCTCCAGCCTGCGGAACTCTCGCCGCTGTCCGTGCCGCCGCCCAGGGCTACGGTGCCGAAGGATACGCCGATGGCACCGTAGGTGATGGCCTGGGTGGCCGCGGAGCCTCGCACTTTCCAGGCGTCTTTGCCCTGCAGCCCGCGGCCGTCCAGCCAGACGCGCGATGCCTGAAACAGCGCGAGGGCGAGGCAGCCCAGGAAACAGATCCAGAGCAGGACCAGTCCGCCCGGCTGGGCGGCCAGGGCAGAGACGGCGCCGGAGGAATCCGCGCTGCCGCCGCTGCCGGACGCAATCTGCAGGGCGATCACGCCGATGAGCAGGTGCAGCACTCCGCTGGCGACGTATCCCATGCGTGCGGCCCGCTCAAACCCCTGTGAATCCGCCGCTTTTTCCGCGGCCGAAGCGAGCCGGTCCCCATGTCCTGTGCGAGCCAAAACTGTCCTCCGTTGGGTGAGCACACGTGCGGTGTGTGGCGGGTTGATGCTGGTCTGGCTTCCATTTTGTCACCTGTGGCGCGGCCTGGGGCGACGGACTACGCTCGGATGATGGACGCGGCAGAGGTAAGGCGGTTGTGCCTGGGCTTCCCGGGCGCTTACGAGGACTTCCCCTTTGGTCCGGAATCGTCCGTGTTCAAGGTCCAGGCAACCGGCGGCAAGGCGAAAATGTTTGCCCTGTGTGCGCTGGCCGGTCTTCCGCTGACGATCAGCCTGAAGTGCGAGCCGGAGTTGGCCCGGCAGCTGCGGGCGGCGCATCCGCAAATCAACGGTGCCTGGCACATGAACAAGACCCACTGGAATTCCGTGGTGCTGAATGACGGACTGGAAGACGGGCTGGTGCGCGATTTGGTGGAGGATTCCTATGATCTGGTGGTGGCCTCCCTGCCGGCACGGGACCGCGATTCGCTGGCCTGGAAAGGGCTGGCGGGTGGATGAGCCGGGATCTGAGCTATGCGGAAAGCGGCTACACCCGCCGGCCCTATCCGCAGCCGCTGACCGACCGGTGGCCTGAAGGCTACCGGCTGGTGCTGCGCCGGGAGAGTTTTGACATTCCGGATCCGGCGGCCGGGTACCTGCGGCTGGCCAGCGGAATTCTGAACTGGGATTTGCACCGGAGAAGCGGGCTGCGGGTGGCGCCGGGCACGCCGCGTGCGGCGCCGGGAGTGGAAATGGCCTCCGGGATCGGCGCGGGACCGCTGCGCTACTACGCTCCCTGCCGGGTTTTGTGGGCTGATGAGCCCGCAGTGGACGATGACGGCACCCCGGTTCCGGGGCAGCGGGCCGGCTTCGGCTACGGAACCCTTCGCGGGCATCCCGAACGGGGCGAAGAGGGTTTCTACGCCGAACTGGACGGCGACGGAAAGCTCATCTTCCGCATCGCTGCCTACAGCCGCCCTGCCAACAAGGTGATAGCTGCCGGAGACTTCGCCAACCGCGCAGTGCAGGCCTTCATCACCTGGCGGTACCTGGCCGCAGCCTACAAACTCGCGTCCGGCAACTGATCACGGAGCAGGACGAACGTCAGTCCCAGGCCCGGGATTTCCACCGGCATAAAACCGGCGGTGAGCAGGAGTTCCTGCGAGGCGGTGTTCTCTTCCTCCGTGTGGGCAATGACCCGGGAGACGGTGGGCTCGTCCAGAGCCACCCGGGAGAGCGCAAGCAGTGACTCAGTTGCGTAGCCCTGATTGCGGCGGGAAGGAACCACGCTGTAGCTCACCTCCGCGTCGCCCGCCTCAGGCAGCATCAGGAAACCAATGGTTCCCACCACCTCGCCCGTCTTCTGCTCGCGGATAACCCGCGTCGCCAGGGCAGGGGCAGCGGTGTGAAGGCCCTGTTCAAAAAACTGCCGGGCGGCGTCGAGGTCCGTGGGCTGGGGAAAGTCCTCGGCCCAGTCTGGCAGCCGGGACTGGCTAATAAGGGCATCCATCTCTGCGGGAGACATGGTCTCCAGGCGCAGCCGTTCGGTGAGCACACTCGTGGAGGGTGCCGAACGTTCCGGGGTAAGGGTCACAGCATAATTGTGCACGTCAGACGGCCCGTGCCCTCACTCAGGGAAAGAGATCTTCCCCACATCGTGACAGAGGGCGGCAGGGGCGGCCCCGGACGGGACGAGCACCTGCCGCCCTCAGCGGACGGAGAGGAGGTTAGCCGAAATGCTTCGGCAGGGTTCCCTCGTGGGCTTCCTTCAACTCGGACAGGGGCAGCGAGAAGCGGCCCTGGAAGTCCAGCGCCTCAATCTCGGTGTCCACCACGCCAATACGCATGTGCGCATAGCCGCGGGCCGAGCACATGTCCTTGAAACGGACCTCTTCACTGCGGGCCACGGACACCAGGGCACGGGACTGGGACTCGGAGAACAGCATCGTGAACAGGTCCACGCCGTCGCGTTCGCAGACCTCGTCCAGCCCAATGCGGGCACCCACGCCGAAGCGCAGCGCCATCTCGGACAGGGCCGCTGCGAGACCGCCTTCGGAGAGGTCATGCGCGGCGTCGATCATGCCGTCGCGGGAGGCGTTGACCAGCAGTTCGCCGAGCAGCTTTTCCGTCTTCAGGTCCACCGCGGGCGGCTGTCCGCCCAGGTGGCCGTGCAGGTTGGCGAATTCTGAGCCGTCCAGCTCGTCCTTCGTGACGCCCATCAGGTAGATGGCCTGACCGTCTTCGCGCCAGCCCGACGGCGTGCGGCGGGCGACGTCGTCGAACACGCCCAGCACACCCACCACGGGGGTGGGGTGGATGGCAACGCCGCCGGTCTGGTTGTACAGGGAGACGTTGCCGCCTGTGACCGGGATGCCCAGTTCCTGGCAGCCGTCGGCCAGGCCGCGGACGGCCTCGGCGAACTGCCACATGACCTCGGGATCCTCGGGGGAGCCGAAGTTCAGGCAGTCGGTGACCGCCAGCGGGGTGGCCCCGGAGGTGGCCACGTTGCGGTAGGACTCGGCCAGGGCCAGACGCGCACCCTCGTAAGGGTTGAGGTAGGTGTAACGGCCGTTGGCGTCGGTGGAGATGGCCACGCCCAAACCGGTTGTCTCATCCACGCGGATGACGCCGGCGTCGTCGGGCATTGCCAGTGCGGTGTTGCCCTGGACGTAGCGGTCAAACTGGTTGGTGACCCAGGACTTGTCGCACATGTTGGGGGAAGCCATCAGCTCCAGGATGGACGCCTTGATGGCCTCGGCGCCGAACGGGCGGGTGCCGGCAAAAGCGTCGGCCTGCACCTTGTCCTGCCATTCGGGGCGGTGGAAGGGGCGGTGGTACACCGGGCCCTCGTGCGCCACGGTCTTGGGATCGACGTCGACGATCGTTTCGCCGTCCCAGTCGATGATCAGCCGGCCGGTGCCGGTGACCTCGCCGAGCCAGGAGTACTCCACGTTCCACTTGTCCATGATGGCCTCGAACGCCTCAACGTTCTCCGGCGTGACCACGGCCATCATGCGTTCCTGTGACTCTGACATCAGGATTTCGCCCGGGGTCAGGGTGGGATCGCGCAGCAGCACGTTGGTGAGCTCCACGTGCATGCCGCCGTCGCCGTTGGACGCCAGTTCCGACGTCGCGCAGGAAATGCCGGCCGCGCCCAGGTCCTGGATGCCCTCCACCACGGAAGCCTTGAACAGTTCCAGGCAGCACTCGATGAGGACCTTTTCCGCGAACGGGTCGCCCACCTGCACGGCGGGGCGCTTGGACGGTTTGGTGGCGTCGAAGGACTCGGAGGCCAGCACGGACGCGCCGCCGATGCCGTCGCCGCCGGTGCGCGCACCGAACAGGACCACCTTGTTGCCCACACCGGAGGCGTTGGCCAGGCGGATGTCCTCGTGGCGCATGACGCCCACGGCCAGCGCGTTGACCAGCGGGTTGCCCTGGTACACGGAGTCAAAGACCACTTCGCCGCCGATGTTGGGCAGGCCCAGGGAGTTGCCGTAGCCGCCGATGCCGGAGACGATGCCGTGCACCAGCCGGGCGGTGTCCGGGTGGTCAATGGCGCCGAAGCGCAGCGGATCCATCACGGCCACCGGGCGGGCGCCCATGGAAATGATGTCGCGGACAATGCCGCCGACGCCGGTCGCGGCACCCTGGTAGGGCTCCACGAAGGAGGGGTGGTTGTGGGATTCCACCTTGAAGGTCACGGCCCAGCCCTCGCCGATGTCCACGACGCCGGCGTTCTCGCCGATGCCCACCAGCAGGTGCTTCTTCATCTTCTCGGTGACCTTCTCACCGAACTGTTTCAGGTGCACCTTGGAGGACTTGTAGGAGCAGTGCTCGGACCACATGACCGAGTACATGGCCAGTTCCGCCGCGGTGGGGCGGCGGCCCAGGATCTCCACAACACGGTTGTATTCGTCTTCCTTCAGGCCGAGTTCAGCCCAGGGGAGGTCGGTGTCCGGGGTGGCGGCGGCGTGCTCGACGGTGTCGATGCGGAATTTCTTCGCTCCGGCGGGGGAGTCTGCGGAAACTGTCATTTATTTGCCTCCGGCAACAAGCGAGGTGAGAACTGAGGTGAAAATGCCCAGGCCGTCGATGCCGTAGCCCAGCCCGACCTCGCCGTAGGCGGAGGAATCCGGGCCGAAGCCGGCCTCTACCGCATGTTCGGGGTGCGGCATGAGTCCCACGACGTTGCCGGCGGCGTTGGTGATGCCGGCAATGTTCCGGCGCGAGCCGTTGGGGTTGGCGCCGTCGTAGCGGAACACCACGCGGCCTTCACCCTCGAGCTCGTCCAGCGTCTTTTCATCCGCGACGTACTGGCCGTCCTGGTTTTTCAGTGGAATGACCATGCCGGAGTTTTTCTCGTAGGAACCGGTCCAGGCCGTGGTGTTGTTTTCCACGCGCAGGAGCTGGTCCGCGCAGGAGAACTTGAGGTGGTTGTTCTTGATCATGGAGCCGGGCAGCAGATGTGCCTCGGTGAGGATCTGGAAGCCGTTGCAGATGCCCAGCACGGGCATGCCGCCCTTGGATGCATCCACCACCTTGTCCATCAGCGGCGCAAAGCGGGCGATGGCCCCGGCGCGGAGGTAGTCCCCGTAGGAGAAACCGCCGGGGATGATGACGGCGTCCACGCTTTGCAGGTTCGCTTCGTTGTGCCAGAGGCCGACGGCGGTGCCGCCGGCGAGCGTTACGGCACGGGCGGCGTCGCGGTCGTCCAGGGTGCCGGGGAAGGTGACAATGCCAATCCGCACGGCCCGCAGGGCATCGTTTTCGGGGGCGACTGAGAAGTCGCCGATCAGGGGAGTGCTCAAAATCAGGCCTCCGGGATTACTTCAACGCGGGTGACGTCTTCAATAACGGGGTTGGACAGCAGCGTGGCGGCTGCCGTGCGTGCCTGCTCGAGGACTTCTTCAGTCACGTCGCCGTCCACGGTCAGCTCGAAGCGCTTGCCCTGGCGGACGCCGGTAAATCCGGTCAGGCCCAGGCGCGGGAGGGCGCCGGCGATGGCCTTGCCCTGCGGATCGAGGATTTCGGGTTTGGGCATAACGTCAACAACGATCCGGGGCATCCGGGCAACTCCTGTGAGAGAAAATGGGTGGCCGCGGACCCTGCCGTCTCACGCTGATTCAGCGCTCCGCGAGCTTGCACTGTCCAGTCTAGCGGCGTTTTCCGCGCCCGTCCTTTCGTGTCTTTCAGGGGTCCGGAACGGCCCCTCCGGCGGGCCGCTAGTGGTCCAGCAGCCGCTGCACGAATTGGCGGGTGCGCTCCTGTTTCGGGGCCGCAAGAACCTCCGAGGGTGGCCCCTCCTCGACTACGACACCTCCGTCCATGAAGATGACGCGGTCCGCCACATCCCGTGCGAAGCGAAGCTCGTGCGTGACAAGGAGCATCGTCCAGCCCTCGGCTGCGAGTTCACGGATGGCCTCCAGGACCTCACCCACGAGTTCCGGATCCAGTGCGGAGGTGGGCTCGTCGAAAAGCAGCAGGCGCGGCTTGAGGGCGAGTGCCCGGGCTATGCCCACCCGCTGCTGCTGGCCGCCGGAGAGCTGATAGGGATAAGAGTCGCTCTTGTCGGCAAGCCCAACGCGTTCCAGCAGGGCCAGCGCGTCTGTGGAGGCTTCCTCCCGGGGGCGCCGCTGCACCCGAACCGGCCCCTCCATCACGTTTTCCAGCACCGTCCGGTGGGGAAACAGGTTGTAGTGCTGGAAAACCATGGCGCTGTGTTCCCGCAATCCCGACACCGTGCGGCGCGGAGGTTTGCTGCCGAAGTCCACCGCGGCCCCTTCGGCAAACTGCACCGTCCCCGAGTCAGGTGCCTCCAGGCCGTTGAGGCAGCGCAGGACGGTGGTTTTGCCTGATCCGCTGGGACCAATCAGTGCAACCACTTGGCCGCGGCGGATGTCCAGGTCAATTCCCTTGAGCACTTCCACCGGGCCGAAGCGTTTGTGGAGGCCGCGGACGGTAAGGACGTCGGACCCGGCCGGGTTCTCATTTGGCGACATGGCGGTCCAGCCTCCTTTCAAGGGCTGATTGTCCCGTGGACAGGACGAGGCAGATCATCCAATAGATGAAGGCGGCCTCAATGTAGAGGGCCATAAACTCCCGGCTGAAGGCCGCTATTTCCTGTGCCTGCCGGAAGAGCTCGGTGACGAGGATCAGCGAGGCGAGGGAAGTGTCCTTGACCAAGCTGATGAAGGTGTTCGAGAGCGGCGGCACCGATACCCGTGCCGCCTGGGGGAGGATCACGCGGATGAGGGTCTGCGTGGGGGGGCATCCGAATGGTGTACGCCGCTTCCCACTGGCCGCGCGGGACGGAGAGGATGGCGGCCCTGATGACTTCGGCCGCATAACCGCCCACGTTGAGGGAGAACGCGATGACGGCGCTGGGCCACGGGGGAACCAGCACTCCGATGGAAGGCAGCCCGTAAAAGATGACAAAGAGCTGGACCAGCAGCGGCGTGCCCCGGACAACCGACACGTAGGCGCGGGCAATGCCGGAGAGGATCCGCACCTTCGACAGGCGCATCAGGGCGATGCCGAGCGCAATGGCCAGACCCAGGACAAACGAGACCAGGGCCAGCGGGATGGTGCCCTTCACCGCTCCTTCCACAAGGGGCAGGAAGGAGCGCAGGACAAGGTCCCAGGTCGACTCATCCACGGACGGACCTACTCGGAGACGTTCTCGCCGAAGTACTTCTCCGAGATCTCGGCGAGCGTTCCGTCAGCACGCAGTTCGGACAGTGCTTCGTTCACGGCGTCGCGCAGTTCAGTGTTGCCCTTCGCGAAGGCGAAGGCCGAAAGCGCGGGATCATCGGTTTCGGCGGCGACCTCCAGCGGGGCGTCAGGGGTCTGCTGCATGTAGTCCAGGTACGTGAGCTTGTCATTGACCGTCGCGTCAACGCGTCCCTGCTCCAGCAGTGCCACTGCCTGGGCCCAGCCCTCCACGGCTTCGACTTTTGCCCCGTTTTCCTGCGCCAGTGTGTACCAGTTGCTGGTGAGGGACTGCGCGGTGGTCTTGTCCTTCAGATCCGCAAAGGAGCTGATGGACGATTCACCGGCGGGTACCACAATGACCCCCGGGCTCACGGTGTAGGGCTCGGAGAACTCGTATGATTCCTCGCGCTGGGGGTTGATGGACACCTGATTGGCGATCATGGCAAAACGGTTGGCCTCCAGCCCGGCAAAGATGGCGTCCCACTGCGTTTCTTCGAACTTCACGTCAAGGCCGAGTTTGTCCGCTACGGCCTCGGTGACTTCGATGTCATATCCGGTCAGGTCACCCGAACCGTCAGTGTGGAAGCTGAACGGACGGTAGGTGCCTTCCGTGCCAACCACTATGGTGCCGGCTTCCTGAATGGCCTCAAGTCCGGTGGGAGCGGTGGCGGCGTCATCAGTCCCGCCTGACCCGCAGGCAGCAAGCGTCAGGGTCCCGGTGGCCAGTGCGAGTGCTGCGAGGGTCTTGTGGATGCGCATGAGTCTCCTAGGGGTGTGGCAGACACACTACGCACTGGCGGCGGGATCTGCACGCAGCTTGTTACGTTGCGTGCAGATCCCGCCTGGCCCGGTCAGGCCGGCACGCTGATCTGGAACCCGCAGCGGCACCGCAGCACTGTGGTGTCCAGCTGGACCTCGGGAACGGGAGTGCCGTCCGGGTCGGTGAAGACGGGTTCAAAAATGGACGCTATGGCGCTGTCCTTGGGCTGCATCGGCTCTCCGCAGTGCAGATACTGTGCGGTGGTGCTGTCCGACTTCAGTTGCCGTGCACGCACGGACGAGTGCCGCACCGGATGGCCATAAAAGCTGTCGCATTCCGAGCAGGTGTAGCTGATTTCCAGGAACTCCGCTGCATCATCGCCAACGGCCGGTTCCACGGATTCAATAATGAGGTAGTCATCCGTTCCGCACCGGGTACACCAGGGAACGTAGGGTTCAGGCGCAGGGTCTGCTTCGCCTTCGGGTCGTGCCTGCGTTGACATTTGTGCCTCCAGATATGGTCCGGGCGGAAGACCTCCGGCCGGATCGGATACTAAGCATGCTTAATGATTTTACGTAGTGAAGGGGTAGGGAACAAGTCTTCGAAGGCAGGCGGATGGAAGATGAGCTGCGTCACGGCCGCTAGAGTGGGTGCGTGAAAGCTCTAACCGTGAAGCCGGCCGTGATGCGCCGGTTCATCAATCTTTGGCCGCCCTTTGTTTTTTCCGGCATTCACATCACGCATCTGGGCGCTGATTCGCTGTCCGCAGAGGTGCGGCTGCGGTTGCACTGGTGGAACCGCAATGTAGCGGGGGTGCATTTTGGCGGGTCGCTTTTTGCCATGACGGATCCCTTTTGGATGATGCTTCTGCTGCGTCATCTGGGCGCGGACCACGTGGTGTGGGACCGGGCGGCGGAAATCGATTTCATCAAGCCCGGCCGCGGCGAGGTCACGGCCCGCTTTGTCCTGGCTCCGGCCGACGTGGAGCGCCTGAGGAAGCTGGCTGCCGGCGGGGACAAGGTCCTGGAGTGGTTCTCCGTGGACGTGGTGGATGCCGACGGCGGTGTGGTGGCGCGGGTGCGCAAGCAGGTCTACGTCCGCCGCAAGCAGGAGCGGAACAAGACAGTAGCTGGCTAACCAAATGCTCGGACCGGCCGCTACAGGTTTCCCTCCGCCGGGCCGAGCAGGGCGGTAAGGCTCTCCCACCGGCCGATTTCACAGCCGTCCCGCAGCGAAAAGGTGCGGTCCACGGCTTCGCCGTTCACAGTGCCGGTGACATGGGCGCGCTGCTGGCCCTTGATGATCTGCGTGCACATCAGATTCGCGTCCGGGGCAGCAAACAGCGCGCTTCCCTGGTCCGCCAGTCCTGCGCAGGCCGCTGCCGGATCCGGTGCGTCGGAGCTGCCCACGGGGGTGGCGCCGTCGCACTGCAACGTCCAGGTTGCGCTGGTGGTCTCACCGTCTTGCCGGTACTCCACGGTAAGCGAGGTCCCGGCGGATGATGCATCCGGTGCCGGAGTTCCGCCGGCTGACGGGGATGCTGAGGGGGATGAAGAGGAAGAAGCAGAAGAGGAAGCAGAGGGAGCGGCAGACGAGGAGTCGGCTGACGGTGCGCCGGCGGAGTCGCCGCACGCCGACAGGGCAAGGGCGGCAACACCAAGGACCAGCAGTCCTCGAAGGGAACGGAACATGGGCGAGACCTCCGGGTAGGGTGGCCCCAGCCTAGCCAATTCCGCCGGTTTCGTCCGCATCCGCTGCAGCACGCGCCTGAGCCAGGAAATACGGTCCCTGGCCGGGGTAATAGTCGCCGAACTCCGGAACCGTGGCGCCTCCGCGGACAGCCGCCAGCCGGTCCAGATAGTATTCCCAGCCGGGCCCCACGCCTTCCGCAGCCAGCGGATCGTCCAGATGATGAATGAAATCCAACCGGGTTCCGCCGGAGCGGCCCTGGAAACGGATCTCCAGGTCCCAGCTGCCGTACTCGTCCTCCACCAGCAGGCGAAGCAGTTCAGGGGCGGTGCATTCGGAAACCTGCAGCCGGCTCCACGGCAGTCCATCCTCATAGAGCATCTGAAGATCCAGCCATGATCCCCGGGCGGGGGTGCCCTGCCAGCGTCCAAACCAGGAGGCTGTTTGGGCGGAATCCGTGAAGCTGGACCAGACGGCGTCCGGCGGTTCCGAAAACAACCGGGAAAAAGTCAGGTCGTAGGATTCCGGTCCGGTGCGGGTGATCCTGCCGGTGGGTTGTGGCTCCATAGCTGCTCCTGAAGGGGTTCCAGCAGGCCAAGGATGCGGGCCCGCAGCAGTTGTGATTCTTCACTGAACTGTCGCTGGGCGGCAGCATATTCACTCCGGCCGCCCGGGGTTTCCACGCGGATTGGAGAGTAGCCCCAATCCTGCAAGTCGTAGGGGGAGGCCTGCATGTCCATGGTCCGAATGCGCCAGGACAGTTCAAAGCAGTCCATGACCAGTTCGCTCGGCAGCAGCGGCACCAGCTTGTAGGCCCACTTGTAGAGGTCCATGTTGGCGTGCAGGCAGCCGGGCTGCTCCAGGTCAACCTGGTTTTCGCGGGTGGGCCGGAGTTCATTCAGGGGCACCGCCTGCGGTGCGTAGAAACGGAATGCATCGAAGTGGGTGCACCGGATCTTGCTGCGCTCCACGAGCTCGTCAGTTCCCTGCGCACCCAGGCGGAGCTGCAGGTATTCATGCCTGATGCCGTTGGTGTCCGACTTGTAGGCCATCGCCCACTCATGCATGCCGAAGCAGCCCAGTGTTGCCTTCCGTGCGGCAGTGCGGGCAAGCAGCCTGGCCGTGAAGGCAGTGGCGTCTCCCCGCGCCGCCGCAAAGGCGGGCAGGTCCACGGTCACCGCCGTCGTGCCGGCGCCGAGTCCCGCCGCTGCAAGTTCCGGCTCGCTGAGGGGGCGGTAAAACTTCCAGTCTTTGCGCTCGCCGGCCGCCGTCCCGGCCAGGACGACGCCGGCCCCCGGATGCCAGCGCAGCAGCTGTCCGGGCTTCTGGGAGTAGTAGGTAAAGAGGAAATCTTCCACGGGGTGCTTTTGCCCCGCCGACCGGCGGGACAGGAATCCCTCCACGAAAGGCTGCACGCGCTCCCGGTGCTGCTGAACCAGCGGCAGCCACTGATCCTCTCGGAGGACGGCGGAGAAAGCGGAAGAAGTCACGCAATCATTATCCCGCTCCCGCTCCCCGTTGTGGGGCCCGGTGCTGTTGCTGCGGCCCCCGGGGACCGAATCAGTTCTGATCCGCTGCCACTGCCAACTGTGCGGACTCAATCAGACGCCGCATGGCGTCATTCAGTTCCTGCACCTGGTCCCGGGTCAGATTCAACCGTTCCAGCATGGTGCCCGGGACCTCAGCAGCCATCCCCCGAAGGGAACGTCCGGCTTCCGTCAGCTCCACGGCCAGGGACCGGTCATCTTCCGGTGCACGGTTGCGCGTGAGGAGCCCGGCCGCCTCCAGCCGCTTGAGCATCGGGGACAAGGTGGCCGGCTCCATGGCCAGGGCCGCACCGAGGCTGCGGACGCTTCGCGGGCTCTGCTCCCAGAGGGCAAGCATGACCAGATACTGCGGATGGGTGAGACCGAGTTTTTCCAGCACGGGTTTGTAGGCGCCGACAACGCTTCGGGAGGCCACGGACAGGGCAAAGCACAGCTGATGTTCCAGCAGGAGGTCCTCATCAACCCGGCTCATGTCCTCATCCCTTCTTGAAATCATTAGTGCACTAATGATTAGCGTACTATGGGCTGCAGGCAAGGAAGTTGCGAAAGGTGCAGGACATGGCTGACAAAGAGAGCTTTACCTCAAAATTCATGCGGACAACCGGCAAGGTCCGGTTTATTTTCGGTCCTGCCCAGACCAGTGCCCTGGACCATCCCATGACGGATGAAAACCAGCAGCTGCTCAAGGAACAGCAGGCCCAGGAAAAGGCTCTTTGGGAAACGGTTACGCGCGCCGACGGCAGCAGTTACATCGTTTCCCGCAAGCCTGAGTAGCAACTCCGAGAAAACCCGATACCGACGTTTGCGTATTCGACCCGTACCACCGCGGTGAGCGCGTACGGTTGATTAACCCGGAACCCAGGCCACCTGCGTCTGGACGGACTTCCGGCCTCAACCGCACAAGGAACTTTCCATGAGCGCTGAAATCCCTCCCCGGCCTGCACCCTTCGCCCACGGCACCGGGATGGCGGGTCGGGTGGCCCGCCTGGTCTCCGTCTTCTACGGAGATGCTGAACGCGATCGCGTAACCGAACCCGTACGGCATCTGCACGACGATCTGGAAAATGAGATCGACGACCAGCTACGGTCCATCCGGGTGGAAACGGATGCAGACGGCAGGCACTACGCCGTCCGGGTTACCGACCCGGCGGAACCTGAGCCGCCGGGACTGCCCCTGTCCTACCGGAACTATTCGCTTCGTCCGCCGCTGCCCCCGGACGCCTAAACAGCCGTTCTAGCGGCCGGTGCCGCCGTACACGGTGGCCTCGGCTTCGCCGTCGAGTCCGAATGCGGCATGGACGGCGCGGACAGCCGTGTTCAGAAGCGCGGCGTCAGTGACAACCGAGATGCGGATTTCCGACGTGGAGATCATGTCGATGTTCACCCCGGCCAGATGCAGTGCTTCGAAGAACTTGTGCGAGACGCCCGGGTTGGAGCGCATGCCGGCGCCGATCAGGGACAGCTTGCCGATCTGCTCGTTGTAGTCGATGCTGTCGAAGCCCACCTCCGCCTTGGCTGCGTTCAGGGCTGACATGGCGGCCTGGCCGTCAACGATCGGCAGGGTGAAGGAGATATCCGTCTTTCCCGAGCCCTGGGTGGAGACGTTCTGCACGATCATGTCGATGTTCGTGTTGGCACCGGCCACGATGCCGAAGATCTCTGCCGCCTTGCCGGGGATGTCCGGCACGCCCACCACGGTGAGCTTGGCTTCGGAGCGGTCATGTGCGACGCCGGAAATGATGGGCTGTTCCAAGGGTTCTCCCTCTTGAATCTTGATCTTGTCATCGGGGCTGGGCAGGACCCAGGTTCCCTCGTGCTGGCTGAAGGAGGAGCGCACATGCAGCGGAACGCCGAAGCGGCGGGCGTACTCCACGCAGCGCAGGTGCAGGATTTTGGCTCCGGACGCCGCCATTTCCAGCATTTCTTCGCTGGAGATGGTGTCAATCTTCTGAGCGGTGGGTGCCACGCGGGGATCCGCGGTGTAAATGCCGTCCACGTCGGTGTAGATTTCGCAGACGTCAGCGCCCAGCGCGGCGGCCAGCGCGACGGCGGTGGTGTCCGAACCGCCGCGGCCCAGCGTGGTGATGTCGTGGCTGTCCCGGCTCATGCCCTGGAACCCGGCGACAATGGCGACGTCGCCCTTCTCGATGGCCGTCTTGATCCGGTGCGGCGAAACATCAATGATGCGGGCCTTGCCGTGGATGGCATCGGTGATCATGCCGGCCTGGCTGCCGGTGAAGGACTGGGCGGATCCGCCGCGTTCGTTGATGGCCATGGCCAGCAGCGCCATGGAAATACGTTCACCGGCGCTCAGCAGCATGTCCATCTCGCGGGCGTTTCCGCCGGAGGTAATCTGCGCGGCCAAATCCAGCAGTTCATCGGTGCTGTCACCCATGGCGGAAACCACCACCACCACCTCGTTGCCGGCGGCGTGAGTGTCCACAACCCGCTGGGCAACGCGCTTGATGCCTTCGGCGTCCGACACGGAGGAACCGCCGAATTTCTGAACTATCAGGCTCATGCGTACACGCTCTCTGAATCACTTCCGGTTTGCTGCCCGGCGACGTCCTCGGCGCGGTGCATCTGATGTCATCCCCGGCAGTCCAGGGAAGCCGGGCCACGGATACTGTGGCCAATCATCAAAAGTCTAGCGTTGCGGCCTGAACGCGCCGAAATAGAGGGGACATATGCACTTAATGTCACGTTCGGGCAGGCCCGGTGCTCTGCCCGGATGCCCCCGAGGTGCAGGCGGGACCCGGAGAACCGGCTAGGACATGCTGCGCCGGCCCTCGAAGGCCCGGCCCAGCGTAATTTCGTCGGCGTATTCCAGGTCCCCGCCCACCGGCAGGCCGGACGCCAGCCGCGTGACGTTAATGCCCAGCGTCTTGAGCATGCGGGACAGGTAGGTGGCCGTCGCTTCGCCTTCGAGGTTGGGGTCCGTGGCGATGATGATTTCGGAGATCTGCTCGTCCGAGAGCCGGCTGAGGAGCTCACGGATGCGAAGCTGGTCCGGTCCGATCCCGGCAATGGGATTAATGGCACCGCCCAGCACGTGGTACCGGCCGCGGAAGGACCGGGTGCGTTCCACCGCAATGACGTCCTTGGACTCTTCAACCACGCAGATCATGGTCGGGTCCCGGCGGCTGTCGCGGCAGATGGCACACGTTTCCTGCTCGGTGACGTTGCCGCAGATGCTGCAGAACTTCACCTTGTCCTTGACCGTGACGATGGAGGACGCCAGTTTCCGCATGTCCTCCGGATCCGCTTCCAGAATGTGGAAGGCAATGCGCTGGGCGGACTTGGGGCCAATCCCCGGAAGCCGTCCCAGCTCATCAATCAGTTCCTGAACTGCGCCTTCGTACACGTGACCTTCTCTGCTGGATTGGTGCGCCGCCGTTGGGGCTGCGTTGGTGCTGCCGTTACCGGACGATCCCGCCGGCAAGCCGACGGGAGTGCATTGTCAGTCGGACCGCGGAAACGGCGGGTTACCGGCCGTCGACGCTGCGTTCTTCGATCAATCGGCCGCCCAAGATTCGCTCGATGGCTTTCCTGCCCACCAGCCCGGAATCTTCAAGCCGGATGTCATCCGCGCTGGGGATGTCTTCCACCAAGTTTACTGTGCTGCGCCCGGCGGAGGGGTTTGCCGAACCGCTGCGCGCGGCAGCTTCATTGAGCAGTTTTTGATACCGGCTCAGCGGCCGCCCGTCGTTGCCCGGCCCGGGCGCGGCGGCGGGAGGCACCGCAGCGGGAGGGGCGGACCGCTGTGCCTGCGGCTGCACGGGCGCGCTTGCGGACGACGACGATGCCTGGGCCGATCCTGCCGGAGCCGGTGCTGCTTGTGCCGCCGTGGACGGGGCGCCCTGGGCTGCCTGTGTTCCGCCCGCTTGCCGGGCCGGTGACGAACCTGTGCCGGCCCAGTTAGTGGCAGCCCATTCGCTGTCGGACAGATTGCCGGACGAGTACACGTCAACGGGCGGCTCGGCCTGCTCCCAGGCGTTGCTTTCCGGACCGCCGGCATACGGATCCTCCGGCGGCTCCTGCTGCCAGTCATCCGGCAGCGGGCCGGGTTCGACTGCAGTGCTTCGGCCGCCGCGGCCCGGGAACCGCGAAGAGGACGAGGACCGCTGTGCTGAACCCGGTTGTCCTGAACCCTGCTGGGGGCCGGAACCTTGCTGGGGGCTTTGCCCGCGGCGACGGTTCAGGGCAGCGGCAGCCGCGGGACCGGAAACAACGGCCGAGGAGCTGTGGGCGCGCTGTGGCTGCGCTGACGGTCCTGAGGCGTCGGGACGTGCCGAGCCGCTGGGCTGTTCTGGGCTGACGGACGGTGCCGAGCTGCTGGGTGGCGCCGGGCGATCGGAACTGACCTGGGCAGCCGGAGCTGCGGCGCGTGCGGGGGAATTTACGGAAACCGCCGGTGCCGACGGCACAGCCGGAGCCTGTGCCGAATGGCCGACGGATTGCTGGGACGGAGCCTGGACCTGAGCGGGAGCCGGCGCCGGGGTTAACCGGCTACCTGCTTTTGGGCCCGACTCACCCGCCGAACTGTCATGCACCACATTGACCTGGCAATCCACTCCAAGGACCTGGCTGACCGCCTTCCGGAGGTTCTCCAGATGGTCCGGGCGGTTGAAGTTTGTGGCGGCGCCCTGATTACTGAACGCCAGCTGCAGGATTCGCCCGTCGAAGGACTTGGGGCTGGCGTTCTTGCTGACATTGAGCCATGTGGCGCGGCGGATTCCCGTGAGGGCATCCATGATTTCAGGCCACGCGCGGCGGATCATTTCGATCTGGCCGCCCGAAGCATCACCGGCACCACCCGTCTGCTGCGCGGCAGGGGCTGGAGTTGCGGGTGCCTGTGCCGCGGAAGGTGCCTGCCGGGGATCCCGTTCTGCAGGTGCAGGTGCAGGAGCGGCCGGACCGGCAGCCGTGGCCGGAGGCGTTGCACCGTTGCCGGCAAATCCGGACGGGGCGGCCGCCGCGGAGCCTTGGAACGTGTTTGTTGCGCCCTGCGGTTCCGGTGCAGTTGCCCACGTTCCGCCCCAGTCCAGGGGAGAACTGTCCGCAGCACCTGTTGAACCCGAAGTCTCGGCAGCACTCGAAGCGGCCGCAGCTGCCGGCACGGCATCCGGTCGGGATTCAGCCGGCGCTGCCGGTGCATCCGCAACCACGGCGGGTGTCTCCGGTGCCGCCGTCGGGCGTGCCGCCGGGATGGATTCCACCGGCGACGACGCAGCTGCAGCCCGGCCCACGGCCTCGGTGCTGTCCCCGGCGTAGCTCAGGCGCCGTTCAATGCGGTCTACACGTGCGGCGGTGCCGCGTTCGGTCTGGTCCGAGGCCGGCAGCAGGATGCGTGCACACAGCAGCTCCAGGTGCAGCCGCGGGGACGTGGCGCCGGTCATTTCCGTCAGCGCGGTGTTGGTGATGTCCGCGGCGCGGGAGAGCTCGGCGCCGCCTAGCTGGGTTGCCTGGGTGCTCATCCGGCTGATCTGGTCCTCGGGCATGCCGCGCAGCACCGCGGCGGCGCTGTCCGGCATGGCGTGCACAATGATCAGGTCGCGGAAGCGTTCCAGCAGGTCCTCGACAAACCGGCGGGGGTCCTGGCCGGTCTGGATGACGCGGTCCACGGCGCGGAAGACGGTGGCGGCGTCGCCGGCCGCGAAGGCGTCTACGACGTCGTCGAGCAGCGAGATGGGCGTGTAGCCCAGGAGGTTGACGGCCAGCTCGTAGTCCAATCCGGATTCTCCGGCGCCGGCCATCAGCTGGTCCAGCACCGAAAGCGAGTCGCGCACGGATCCGCCGCCGGCACGGATCACCAGGGACAGGACGCCGGGGGCAACCGGAACGTTTTCCTGCTGGCAGAGCTTGTCCAGGTAGGCCAGGAGCGGTTCAGGCGGAACCAGGCGGAACGGATAGTGGTGGGTGCGGGACCGGATGGTGCCGATCACCTTGTCCGGCTCCGTCGTGGCGAAGATGAACTTGATGTGCTCCGGCGGTTCTTCGACGATCTTCAGCAGGGCGTTGAAGCCGGCGGACGTCACCATGTGGGCTTCGTCAATGATGAAGATCTTGTAGCGGTCGCGGACCGGGGCAAAGGTGGCGCGTTCGCGCAGGTCGCGGGCGTCGTCGACACCGCCGTGGCTGGCGGCGTCAATCTCGATGACATCGAGGCTGCCGGAGCCGTTGCGGGCCAGCTCAACGCAGCTGTCGCACTTGCCGCAGGGGACCGGCGTCGGGCCCTCGGCGCAGTTCAGGCAGCGCGCAAGGATGCGTGCGGACGTGGTTTTGCCGCAGCCTCGGGGGCCGGAGAAGAGATAGGCGTGATTAACGCGGTTTTTGGAGAGCGCCGCCATCAGCGGTTCAGTGACGTGCTCCTGCCCGATCACATCCGCGAAGCTCTCGGGACGGTAGCGGCGGTAAAGGGCTGTACTCACAGATAGAACCCTATCGGTTGGCACTGACGGTTTGCATCCCGGCACCTGGGGCGGGGAAAACCTGTTGGTCCTGAAAAAATTAAAGACCCCCCATGCACCTGCCAGAGCCCGCTTACCCTTGCTACCTTCCGGTCCTGGGGGAGTTCACAGGATGACACCACATGAGGGGCCGCGAACAAGTCTACCCGATTTTTCGAGTGCTTATGCGGCGGGCGGTTCCAAGAGGTTCTGCCTGCCCTTCGGGGCCCTTGTTTGCCCCTGAACGCGCCCTGTATTGGAGACACGCAGAATATAGGAGAGCCGCAGAGGAGGAAGATCCGAGGGTCAGAGCGGCGTCCGTATGTAGCGGTACATGTCCTTCCACTGCGTCCCCACCTTCTGCCAGGAGGGCAGCAGTGCATCCCTTCTGTAGCCGGCCCGTTCCGCCGTACGCCAGGACCCCTCATTCCATGGCTCTATATACAGGTGGATTTGGCGCATGTTCGCCTCCGTCAGGGCCCACTCCGTCAGCAGGTCCAGTGCGGCACCCGCATAGCCCTGTTTCCGGTGGTTCGGGCCGATCCAATATCCGATGGTGTCCGGGTTGCTGGTCCGGCGGGAGGATTGCCCCGGCCACAAGCCGATCTGGCCCACGGCAGTATCGGAGGAGGCATCGGCAATGGCGAAGGACCAGCCGGATCCGCTGTTCAACCGCTGATGCTGGCGTTCTATGAATGCCAGGGCTTCGGAGGGTCCGGAGGTAGAGGGAACGGAGGTAATGAGGGGAATCAGGGGATCCCGGGACGCAGATTGGACAAGTCCGACGTCGGCGGCTGTGAAAGCACGCAGCGTCACCCGGGTGCCGGCAGTGTGAGAGGGGGTTGTGAGGACAGGGAGTTCGAGCGGAATGCTCAGTACCCGCTTATGGGACGACGGCATGGCACTCCTCCTATTGCTCCTCGGTCCAGCAAGCCGTTGCGGGGACAACTTCCTGTCCCCTTATCCTTAGCTGCACCGTGTACCCAACCTGCACTGTGTCCCTTACTTGCACTGTCCCTATCTATAGTGTGTCCCCTACCTATCCTGCAGGGCTCCGGCGTCAGCCGGATCTTTCGGACTCTTCCCACGCGCTCCGGCATCCGTTTGGGGCGGGAGCGGAGGCGGCTTGGGGACGGTTTGAGGCCGATTTGCGGGTGGGTCAAAACCTGTGTAAAGTCTTCTAAGTCGCCGCGGCCGGGAGTTGGAAAACATCCCGAGCATGGCGGCCAAACCCCACCAAAAACTTCCTGGTGATCCATCCTGCGCCTTACGGCCCGGGAGCGGAAAGCCGGGGCTTTTGCGCGGGGTCAGCCGGACAAAATGAAGCAGTCTTCGGGAATTACCCCGAATTGCCAAATACCGTCCGGATGAAATAGAATAAAGAAACACTGCAGCGAAGAGAAAAGAAAAACATTCTTTGTTTTTCCGAGTATTTCGGATGCATCTGTTGTTTGAGAACTCAATAGTGTGCCAAGTTTATTGATACCAATTATTTTAATTGGTTGAACTGGTTGTTTCCG